>NZ_CP027712.1:2723274-4084912 GCF_003945765.1 Pseudomonas chlororaphis subsp. chlororaphis
CCCACGGATCAATGCCGGAGTGAGGGCATGCCGAGCCTTAGCGAGGCACCGAGTGGTGGGGCAAGAGCGTTTTGCTTACTTTTGCGCTCTTCAAAAGTGAGCCGCCGTAAGGGCGGAACCCTAAGTGGCCGTAACCACAGAAACGGATATGTACACAGGAGCATCGAGCTTTCTATAGCCCTGCCTCTGGCATCAGGCCCCCACTTTTCCACCCCCCACCCAACGCCACCACCAACCCCACACTCGCCTGCAACCGCCGCGTCTGCAGCGCCTGCAACCCCCGCTGCGCCTGCAACGCCGCGGTCTGCGCCGTCACCACCTCCAGATAACTCACCGCCCCCGCCTGATAACTGTTCATCGCCAGGGCCTGCGTATGCTCGGCGGCATTCACCGCCGCTTGCTGGTCCAGGGCCTCCTGCTGCAAATCCCGCAGTTGCCCCAGGTTGTCTTCCACTTCACGTACCGCCCGCAGCACCTGGCCGCGGTAATGGGCGGCGGCTTCCTCGAATTCGGCGTGGGCCTGGCGTTCGTTGGCGCTCAGGCGGCCGCCGTCGAAGATCGGCAGGTTGACCAGAGGCCCCAGCGCCCAGTAGCGATTGCCCGCTGCCAGCAGGTTGCCGCTGCCCTGGGTCTGCCCGCCGAGCAGGCCGGTGAGGCTGAAGTCCGGGTACCAGGCGGCCCGGGCCACGCCGATGTTGGCGTTGGCGGCGAACACCCGGCGTTCGGCGGCGGCGATGTCCGGGCGGCGTTGCAGCAGGGCGCTGGGTAGTTGTTGCGGCACGCTGGGCACGGCCAGGGTCTGCTGGGTGGCGGGCAGCTGGAACTGGCTGGCCGGTTCGCCCACCAGTTCGCCGATCGCGTGTTCGGTGAGATTACGTTGCCCGCGCACTTCGTCCAGTTCGGCCTCGGCGCTGGCCAGCTGGTTTTGCGCGCGGGTCAGGTCCAACTCCGAGGCGATCTGCCCCTGGTAGCGGCTGCGGGTCAGTTGCAGGGCCTGGGCGTAATCGTCCAGGGACTGGCTGAGGATCGCGCGCTGCGCATCCAGGCCATTGAGCTGCACATAGAGCGCCGCCAGCTGCTGTTGCAGGCTCAGGCGCGCCACCGCCAGGTCGTCGGCCGAGGCTTCGGCCTGGGCGTCGCCGGCGGCCACCTGGTTACGAATCCGCCCCCACAGGTCCGGGTCGAAGCTCAGCGAGAAACCGGCGCTGTTGCTGTTGTACACCGAAGGCTGGCTGCCGCCGCGCAACGGCCGGTGGTCCGACTGGCGCTGGCGCAGCGACTGGCCGCTGGCGCTGATTTGCGGGAACAGCCCGGCATGCAGCTGGCTGGCATAGGCCTGGGCCGCGTCGAAGTGCGCCAGCGCCGCCGCCAGGTCCGGGTTGGCCTTGAGCAGGCGTTGTTGCAGGTCATCCAGGCGCGGGTCCTGGTACAGCCGCCACCACTGGCTGGCCAGCTGATCCGCCGGTTGCGCCGGATGCCAGGGGCCGTCGCTGGTCTGTTCGCGGTAGTGGGCCGGCAGTTCCACGGTTGGCACCTGATAGCCGGGCGCCAGGGAGCAGCCTTGCAGGGCCAGCACCAGCAACACCGCAAGCGGTTCAAGCCTTGGGCGCATGTTCACCTCCGGCGTCGGCCAGTTGCACCAGGTCGCCTTCGCGCAGGGCATCGGGCGGGTTGTCGATCACCCGGTCGGCGGCTTGCAGGCCCTGGTCGATCACCAGCCGCGCGCCGAGGTCGAGGCCGATATGGATGTCCCGCAGGTGCACGTGGTTGTGCTCGTCGAGCAGCGCCACCTGGGTGCCCTGGGCGCGGAAGATCAAGGCGCTGGCCGGGATGCTTACGCCCCGGGTGTCGGCGGGCAGGGCCAGGGCGGCCTCGGCATAGTCGCCGGGCAGCAGCGCGCCGTCGGGGTTGTCGGCGACGAACTGGGCGAGCAGGGTGCCGGAGCGCTGATCGATGGCGGTGGAGTCGCCGATCAGCCGCGCACTGAAGTGCTGGCCGGGGTGTTCCGGTACCGTCAGCTCGGCGCTGAGGCCGGGGCGGATCACGCTGGCGTAGTTCTGCGGCACCGGCACGTAGAGCCGCAGCTTGCGGGTGTCGGCCAGATCGAACAGCTGCGGATCGCTGTCGTTGTCGGCCTTGATCAACTGGCCGATATCGGTGTGGCGCGCGGTGATGGTGCCGGCGAAGGGCGCGCGGATGGTCTTGTAGTCCTCCAGGGCCGAGAGCCGCGCGTAATCGGCAGCGGCTGCTTCGGCATTGGCCTTGGCGGCCGCGGCGTTGGAGGTTTTTTCATCGGCCTCCTGGCGCGACACCGAGTGGCTGGCCAACAGGTTCTGCCAGCGCACGGCGGTGGTCTGCGCCAGCCGCGCATTGGCCTGTTCCTGCACCAGCCGGGCATGGGCCTGGGCCAGTTGCTGGTCGAGGTCGGGGCTGTCGATTTCGGCGAGGACTTGCCCGGCCTCGACCCTGGTGCCTATGTCGCTGTTCCAGCTTTTCAGGTAGCCGCTGACCCGGGCATGGATCGGCGCCTTGCTCCAGGCTTCCAGGTGCGCCGGCAGGCGCAGGGTGTCGCCCTGGCGGTTCTGCTGCGGCTGCAACACCAGGACCTGGGGCACGGCGGCGGTTTCGGTCCAGGCGGCCACCGCGCGTTCATGGCGGGTGCGCGCGGCCAGGCCGTTGGCCACCAGCAGGGCGGCCAGGGTCAGGCCGCCGATGCCGAGCCACAGCAGGCGTTTGCGCGAGGGGGTGTGTTCAGGCGACATGGGTACTTTCTCCAGCGACAGCGCGAGTGGGGTGACGCCCGTGGACCAGGCTGAACACCACGGGAACGAACAACAGGGTGGCGGTGGTGGCGAGGATCAGGCCGCCGATCACGGCGCGGCCCAGGGGCGCGTTCTGCTCCTCGGACAGGGCCAGGGGCAGCATGCCGATGATCATCGCCAGGGCGGTCATGCACACCGGGCGAAAGCGCGTGTAGCCGGCCTCCCGCGCGGCCTTCAGGGCATCGCCGTGTTCCGCCAGGCGTTCGCGGCAGAAGCTCACCACCAGGATCGAGTTGGCCGTGGCCACGCCCATGCAGAGGATGGCCCCGGTCAGCGCCGGCACCGACAGCGAGGTGCCACTCAAGAACAGCATCCAGACGATGCCGGCCAGGGCCGCCGGTAGCGCGGTGATGATCACGAACGGGTCGAGCCAGGACTGGAAGTTGACCACGATCAGCAGGTAGATCAGCACCACCGCGCCCAGCAGGCCCAGGCTCAGGCCGCTGAAGGCTTCGTGCAGGGCATCGATCTGCCCGTGCAGGCTGATGGTCGCGCCCTTGGGCCGCAGCGCCTGGCTGTCGTCGAGGACGTGCTGGATATCCCGGGCCACGCCGCCCAGGTCGCGGCCCTGGACGTTGGCGTAGAGGTCCAGGGTCGGCTGGATGTTGTAGTGGGTGACCACCGCCGGGCTGTCCACCCGCGAGATGCTGGCCAGGCCGCCGAGGATCTGCGACTGGCCGTTGCTGCCGGTCACCGGCAGCGCCTCCAGGGACGGCAAGCTGTCCAGGCGGTACTGCGGGGTGGCGGCGACGATGGAATAAGACACGCCGTTCTGCGGGTTGAGCCAGAAGGTCGGCGCCACCTGGGAGCTACCAGCCAAGGAGGCCACCATGCTGTTGGTCACGTCGCGCTCGGTAATCCCCAGGCCATTGGCCCGCAGGCGGTCGACCTTGACCGCCAGCGAGGGGTAGCCGGTGGACTGCTGGATACGCAGGTCGGCGATGCCCGGCACATGTTGCAGGCGCCGTTGCAGTTCCAGGGCATAGGCGCGGTTGGCGGCGCTGTCGGGCCCGGAGATTTTCACATCCAGCGGCGCCGGCGCGCCGAAGTTGAGGATCTGGCTGCTGATGTCCGCTGGCAGGAAGGCGAACTGGCTGCCGGGAAAACTCTCCGGCAGGGCTTCGCGCAATCGCTTCACGTAGTCGGCGGTCGGCGCGTGGCCGGGCTTGAGGGTCACCTGGATGTCGCCATCCTGCGGGCCGATGGTGCCGCTGCTGCTGTAGGCCATGTCGATGCCGCTCAGGGGGATGCCGATATTGTCGATCACGCTGTCCAGCTGCTCCGGCGGAATCACCTCGCGAATCCGCGCCTCGATGCGGTCGAAGGCCGCCGCGCTTTCCTCGATCCGCGTGCCCAGGGGCAGGCGCACATGCAGGGCCAGCGCACCGGCATCGGTGGCCGGGAAGAAGTCCTGGCCGAGGCTCGGCAGCAGGGCGAAGGAGGCCAGCACGCAGGCGAGAAAACCGAGCAGGAAGCGCTTGCGGTTGGCCAGGGCCAGGGTCAGCAGGCCGTGGTAGGTGTCGCGCACGTTGGAGAAGCGCCGCTCGAACCCCTGCTGGAACCCCAGCAACCCGCGCACCAGGGCATGCCGTGGCCGGGCGTGCTGTTCGCCCTCGTGGTGGTTGATGAAGGCGTCTTCCGGGTGATGCCCCGGGCCCGGCTCCGGCACATGGGGCTTGAGCAGGTACATGGCCAGGGTCGGCACCAGGGTCCGCGAGAGGATGAACGAGCTGGCCATGGCGAAGATCACCGCCAGCGCCATGGGGCGGAACAGGTAGCCGGCGATGCCCTGCAACAGGAACATCGGCACGAAGACAATGCAGATGCACAGCAGCGAAACGAACGCCGGGCCGACGATCTGTTTGGCGCCGTCGAGGATCGCGGTCTTCACCGCCTTGCCCTGTTCCAGGTGCCAGTTGATGTTCTCGATGGTCACCGTGGCGTCGTCCACCAAAATCCCCACCGCCAGCGCCAGCCCGCCGAGGGTCATGACATTCAGGGTCTGGCCGCTGGCGGCGAGCAGGGCGATGGCCGCGAGCACCGCCAGGGGGATCGAGGCGGCGATGATCAGGGTCGAGCGCCAGCTGCCGAGGAACAGCAGGATCATCGCGCTGGTCAGCAGCGCGGCGATGATGCCTTCCCGGGCCACGCTGCCCACCGACTGCTTGACGAACACCGAGGCGTCGCCCAACAGCGAAGTCTTCAGCGCCGGCGGCAGGGTTTCATCGATGCGCGGCAGCATCTGGCGGATGCCATCGACGATCGACAGGGTGGAGATATTGCCGTTCTTCAGCGCCGGCATCAGCACCGCGCGGTGGCCGTCGACCCGCACGATATTGCTCTGCGGCGGCGAGCCGTCGCGCACATGGGCCACCTGGCCAATGGTGATCAGCGCACCGTCGACAGTCTTGATCGGCAGGTCGTTGAGCTCGTCGATGGCCGTCGGGCTGTTGTTCAGCAGCACCGTGTACTCGCTGGCGCCGAGCTTGGCGGTGCCCACCGGGATGATCTGGTTCTGCGCCGCCAGGGCGTTGCCCACGTCCTGCGCTGACAGGCCCTTGGCCGCCAGCGCCTGCGGGTCCAGGTCGAGGGTGATCTGCCGCTGCTTGCCGCCCATGGGCGTCGGCATCGCCAGCCCCGGCACCGAGCTCAGGGGCAGGCGGATATTGTTCTGCACCAGGTCGCGGATCCTGGCTTCCGACAGGGTCGGGCTGGAGAAGGCCATCTGCAGGATCGGCACCGTCGAGGCGCTGTAGTTGAGGATCAGCGGCGGGGTGATGCCCGGCGGCATCTGCTTGAGCACGGTTTGCGACACCGCCGTGACCTGGGCGTTGGCGGTGCGTATATCCACCCCCGGCTGGAAGAAGATCTTGACGATGCCCATGCCCGGCAAGGATTGCGACTCGATGTGCTCGATGTCGTTGACCGTGGTGCTCAGGGAGCGCTCGTAGGTGTAGATCACCCGGCCGGCCATGGCGTCCGGCGACAGGCCGGTGTACTGCCAGACCACCGCCACCACCGGAATGCCGATATCGGGGAACACATCGGTGGGCGTACGCAGGGCCGCCAGCGGCCCGATGATGCAGATAAAAATCGCCAGCACGATAAACGTGTAGGGCTTGAGCAGAGCGGTCTTGACCAGCCCGAGCATGCGGTGGACCTCCGAGGGAAAACGAACCTCGGCAGCCTGCCGCGACCCACCTAACACGCGGCTTTCAGCCAGGTGAAGGAAGTTTTAGGTTGGGCCTGAATTTCCTTTCACGGGGATTCATTTGTCCTGTGGCGGGGGCCTCGACAAGCTGGATGGCAATCGGCGCGAGCGCTTTTTCCGCTCCGCCCTGTGTCGATTTTTTTACTGCCGAGGTACCTGCCATGAACGCCAAACCGCTGCTGCTGATTCCCGCCCTGAGCCTGGTGCTGCTGCTCTCCGCCTGCGCCGGCCCGATGCCCAAGGCCGATCCCAACGAAGCCTGGATCAGCCTCGAAGAAGAGGGCTCCAGCGACCTGATGGCCGAACGCGTCGACGGCAAGAACGTCGACGACGGCCGCTACTTCGAAGTCCAACCCGGCGCCCATCGCCTGGACGTGACCCTGTTCGAAGAAGTCGGCGGCGACTCCAACCAGGTCGATTGCCGCGGGCAGGTGAGCTACCCGAGCTTCAAGGCGGGGGAGCATTACAAGCTGGTGGAGTCGACCTTGGGGACTGAGGTGAGGGCGCGGTTGTACGACGGGGAGGGGAAGCAGGTGGCGAGCGTGCGGGATTTTGAGTGTATGCCGGGGTGACAGCGCTGTCGGCGTTGCTCAATCCAGGAAATTTCGCTCAATAGAAGGAGAAGCGGCTGACTGCACGTTGATTGAGGGCCGCCTGATGATGGTGGACTACATCCTTCAGGCAGGACCCATTTTATGAATCAAGCACTGCCATCCACCGATGCGGCCTTCAACGAAGTGGCGCAAATGATCGCCGCCGCGCGCCAACGGGCGATGCGGGCGGTGAACACCGAACTGGTGGAGCTGTATTGGCAGGTCGGCGCCTATATCAGCCGCAAGATCGAGGCGGCGGAGTGGGGCGATGGAGTGGTTCAGCAACTGGCGGATTATCTTGCGCGGCAGCAGCCGGGGTTGCGGGGTTTTACCCGGCGTAACCTGTTCCGCATGCGGCAGTTCTATGAGGTTTATCGAGGCGAGGAGAAAGTGTCAGCACTGCTGACACAATTACCCTGGACCCAGAACCTGATCATTCTTGCGCAAGGCAAGCGGCCAGAAGAGCGCGAGTTCTACCTACGCATGACGATCCAGGAACAATGGTCAACCCGGGAACTGGAGCGCCAGATCAAATCGGCCCTTTTCGAGCGCTCACTGACCCAACCGGCAAAAGTCTCGACAGCGTTGAGACAATTGCATCCCGAGGCGTTGAGGGTGTTCAAGGACGCCTATGTGGTGGAGTTTCTCGACCTGGCCCAGGGGCATAGCGAAGCCGACCTGCACAGTGGGTTAGTGCAGCAACTGAAAGACTTTCTGATCGAAATGGGCCGCGACTTCTGCTTTGTCGCTTCGCGCTATCCCTTGCAGGTTGGCGGGCGCGATTTTGTGCTGGATCTACTGCTGTTCCATCGCGGCTTGAATTGTCTGGTGGCCATCGAGCTCAAGGTCGGGAGCTTCGAGCCGGAATACCTGGGCAAGCTGGATTTCTACCTGGAAGCGCTGGACCGCCAGGTGCGCAAACCCCATGAGAACCCGGCCCTGGGCGTGCTGCTCTGTGCCAGCAAGGACGACGAGGTGGTCGAGTACGCCCTTAGCCGCTCACTGTCGCCCGCCTTGATCGCCGAGTATCAGACACAACTGCCGGACAAGAAGCTGTTGCAGGCCAAGCTGCATGAGTTTTATGCGCTGAATCCTCAGGCGGTTTGAGCCGCCTTATCGGAGCCCGAATTATTTTTCCGCTCCCCCGTCACAAACCACCCACCTGGCCCGTCATGTCGGTGTATCCCTCAATTAACGGAGCCACCCCATGTCATCCAGCCACCCGACCCAAGCCGTCAACCTGCTGCAAACCATCCCCGAAATCTTCGAAAGCCTGGGCCAGGTCCACGGCCTGATCGACGCCCACGGCCTTGCGCGCAAGCTGCACCACCTGGTGGTGCTGCGCGCCTCGCAGATCAACCAGTGCGGCTTCTGCGTGAAGATGCACACCCGCGAAGCCCGTGAAGACGGCGAAAGCAACGAGAGCCTGGACCGCCTGGTGGTCTGGCGCCATGTCAGCGATTTCAGCGCCGCCGAACGCGCCGCCCTGGCCTGGACCGAAGCCCTCACCGTGCTGCGTGAAGACACCGACTTCGGCTCGTTGCGCGCCGCCCTGCGCGAACACTTCAGCGAAGCGCAGATCGCCGCCTTGACGGCCGATATCGGCATGATCAACCTGTGGAATCGCTTGCAGGTGTCGAGGCACTGAGGATGGATCGAATCGATGAAACGACGGTGTTCGAAAGCCGTCGCAGCTTCCTGCTGGGCCTGGCCTACCGCCTCCTTGGCTCGCGCGCCGAAGCCGAGGACGTGGTGCAGGACCTGTTCATCAAATGGCTGGAGGCCGACAAGGCCTCCATCGCTACCCCGGCCGCCTGGCTGACCACCGCCTGCACCCGGCACTGCATCGACCTGCTGCGCTCGGCCCAGCGCTCGCGCCTGGACTACGTCGGCACCTGGCTGCCGGAACCGATCCACAGCCTGCATCACGACTCCCCCGAACAGAACCATGAACTGGCCTCGTCGCTGTCCACCGCCTTCCTGCTGCTGCTCGAACGCCTGACCCCCAAGGAACGCGCCGCCTACCTGCTGTACGACATCTTCGACCTGGACTACCCCCAAGTTGCGCAAACCCTCGGCGTCCAGGAAGCCACCTGCCGCAAACTGGTGTCCCGCGCCAAAGCCAGCCTGGGCAACACCCAAGCGCGCTACCAGCCGGAACCCTCACGCCAGCAACAACTGCTGAGCGCCTTCCACAGCGCCATCACCAGCGGCTCGACCCAAAGCCTGGCCGCCATGCTCTCCGAAGACGTCGAGCTGTGCGCCGACGGCGGTGGTAAAGCCAGCGCCATTCGCGAGACGTTGTATGGGGTGGAGGCGGTGTTGGCGTTTGTGGGGGAGTCGTTGAGCCGGTACTGGCGGGAGTATCAGTGGCAGGAGGTGGAGATCAATGGTGGGCGTGGGGTGGTGTTGAAGGGGGACGGGGAGGTGGTGGCGGTGGTGAGTTTTGGGTATGACGCGGGGGGGCGGGTGAACCGCGTCTTTATCATGCGGAATCCGGAGAAGTTGGGGTTGTTGGGGAGCTCGTTGGCGTGATGCGTGTATTGCACAGCCTTGGGAGGCTGCGGATTAGCAAACCTGGGGTACTAATGCCGATCAGCTAGGCGAAGGTGATCCACTGTAGGAGCGAAGCTTGCTCGCGATGAACGTCAACGATAACCGTGCATTGATTGGATAAACGCAGCCTTTCAAGCCCGTCGCGGACAATCGAGCCTCGGCCGGTCTCAGCCAAAGCGACCAAGTAGGCGATCAAGTAAGCGACCAAGTAGCCCGAATGCAGCTAGTTCTGGACGATGACTGAGCCTCTGGCACTTGCGCTCGACTCAATCGTCCGGTATCAGCTTTACCCACTAAAAGGGCATGGCAGTTCGACATCGGCTCTGAATCAGCAGACAGGGAGAAACACCAATGGCCGTATGGCTGGTCCGAGCGGGGTCCGCAGGGGAGTTCGAAGACAAGTTCATCAGTGAACGCCGCGTCTATGTGACGTGGGATGGGCTGGATGTGGATTTAAGTGCGTTCAAGCAACGCGACCAAATACAGACCGAACTGGCAGCGCGTTACCCAGAGGCGAAACCAAGAACACTACAAAACTGGAGCAGCCAGATCTGGCCTTTCGCTCAGCGCATGCAGGCGGGGGATCTAATCGTATTACCACTCAAAACCCAACCGGTGGTGTATATCGGCAAGCTGGTCGGCGACTATCAATTTGCCGTCGGTGGCCCCGATCCATTTTTCCACTGGCGAGCGGTTGAATGGATTGGCGAAGCAATTCCCCGCTCCAATTTCTCCCAGGATCTGCTCTACAGCTTCGGCGCGTTTATGACCATTTGCCGAATCCAGCGTAATAACGCCGAAGAGCGCATTCGCTCTATGCATAGAAATGGCTGGCAGCCCGAGACCTTGCAGCAATTGGTCTGTGATACGGCTACCGCCTCTGATGAGGTGGCGGTCGAGGAAGCCGAAACCGATCTGGAGCGGACCGGCAAGGACCATATCGTCCGACTGATCGAACGACGTTTTAAAGGCCATCGCCTGACCACTCTGGTAGCGGCAATTTTGCGGGCGCAAGGTTTCAGCGTCTGGCAAAGCCCGGAGGGGGCCGATGGTGGTGTTGATGTGTTGGCCAGTAACGGCGTGATGGGCTTTGGCGGGCAGGCGATTTGCGTTGAAGTGAAGTCGGGTACTGGATTAGTGGATCGTCCGACCGTAGACAAGCTGCTGGGGGCGATGAGCAAGTTCAACGCTAGTCAGGGGCTGTTTGTCGCTTGGGGTGGTTATCGTGGGAATGTGCAGAAGGAGCTGGCGTCCAGCTTTTTCCGCTTGCGGTTGTGGAACCAGGATGATCTGTTGGATCAGCTGTTTATGTATTACGACCGGTTGGATGAGGGCATCAAATCGGAGCTGCCGCTTAAGCGGATTTGGACGGCGGCGCTGACGGAGGATATTTGAGGCTTTAGTGAAACGGGACAGGTTTGCAGCCGTCCCGTTTGTTTTCAGCGTTTGAATAAGGCATTGCCTGCGGGCGAAGCTCATTCTCTGGGCGCAAGAATTAATCGAAATAGATTAATGTCTACACTAACTTATCTGCCAGTTGTTTGAAGACATCTCGACCCAGGTCATCTCGTTCAACAGCAAATAGGAAGAGGCAGAGGCCATTGCTAGTCTTTTCCCACTGATGCCCAATCTGTTGTTTCTCTTTGGAGTCGTCGTTCGTCTTGTAGGGCTCACCTTTGTACTCCACAACTAGAATACGGCCATCTTCCAGCTCTGCTATGAAGTCTGGGTAAAAGTAGTCAGATGCGGTTGGTAACCAGAATGAGCAGCTCTCTTGGCGTTCAATGTTGCGAACCCAGTGCTTAACCTTGGGGTGAGCATCAATCGCCATCGCGCATCGGAATTCCTCTGAGGTATTACCAGCTGGCGTTTTTTCCCGAAGGTCATGGATAACGGGATAGAAGTGCTTGTTGAATTCGTAGCTGCCTTGATAAATGTTCCGTGCTGGATATCTTCCGGCGTCGAATGAGAAACTGTACTGCGCCACCTCCTCTAGCGTCGGTACGGACATGTCAAAGAGTCGCCTTTGGAATCCTTTCTCCATAGCTTGTTTACGCAGACGCTCTATTTCATTCTTGATGGCATCGGCCAGCTGAAATCTAGCACGAACCAGCGCGGTTAAGCCCAGGCCAACATCACTCATAAGGTGGGAAAGCAACTTTGTTAGATAGGCTAGCACCTGTGGCTGAGGCAGGAATGGTTTGCGCACTTGTATATCCAGCCATCGCACTAGGTCTTGTAGGCTGATATGGCTAGTTACCTCGTTCAATTTTAGCTGTTGGGCATCAATGTGGCGGAACTTGACTTTCTCCCCCTGCATATCAATCTCGAAGGAGTTGACTGTTTCGTGAATGGCGAAGCCTGCAAGTTGCACGGGATAGTCCAGTAAGTTCCAGTCGCCTAACTCCGCCAGGGTTTCTTTCTCGACAACTTCAAGGTAACCATCCAGTTTTAGGCACAGCTGAGGAATTGGTGAGAATAAGATCCCTAACTGCGCCGGAGCTCGTAATGCATTTCGAACCGCCCGATGATCAGCAAATTGCTGAGCTACCTTTTCCTTAGCTGCTTTGGCTTTTGGGGGGAGGGACGCAGTAATAAACGTTTCCGCTTGTTTCAGAATCTCGTTATCCACGTTGCCTTTGAGCACCAGGGTTGCGCCTTGTGATGTAGGACGAATTTCAACCTGCGCTTTCAAGTCTTCCGGCCAATTATAAGTTTCAGGTACTGACGGTAGCTCGACATGACAGTCAGGTATTGAGGGAGTAGTGGTCTGGCCAATAATCTGCGCTATGCCATCGGAGCCGCCAGCCAAGGGAAGAGACTGCTGAGGAACAATAATGCCGGCGGTATCCAATCGCTCAAAACCCATGTTCTGAACTAAGCGATCGCGAAGATTGCTGGCAGCCTCTGCAAAGTTTGTTGCCACGATGTGGGCATAGGCTTTGTTTAAGGATGCTTGGTTGCGATCAGTTGCATATGGCATGCGGAGTACACGCCCCAGTAACTGCTCGACATCTTTGGAGGAGTTCACCGATTGGAGGCTGGATAGCACGTAGGCGAAGGAGCAGTCCCAGCCTTCTTTTAAAGCTTCGATAGTTATTATGTATCGAACCTTGCAGTCTGGATCGAATAAATCAACTCCATCTAGTTCTTTTTGGGCGCCAGTAGCAATTGCAACTTGTTCGGGAGAGATATTTTCCTGCTCGATTAAGTGTTGCTTTACAACGTCAACCGTTGCTTCACCACCTTTTGGCATGGCTTGGATAAGCACAATTGGGCGAACGTAGTCGTCTTCTTTTAGAGCCGCAAGTTCAAGACTATCTCGCGTTAGGATCGAGTCACGTAGGCACTCTCGCCATCCTTCTGGATGTTCAGCTAGGACAATAGGCAACTTGATCATCTGCTCCGCACGAAGTTCTTGGGCGGACACGTGGTAGAGAACGTTGTTGCCTGGGACTGGGGTTGCAGTCATTTCGACTACGCAACTTGGGTGTAACCGGCCCAGTGTTTTGAAAAAACGGTCGGTGCGATTGTTGTGTGCTTCATCCACGATGACTAGTGGACGGTGTAAATGCAGCCAGTTTGCAACTGACCACTTAACTCTGCCAAGGTCCTTGGTGGTCAGGAACTTCTGGTTCTGCAGATCGCCCTCAGTAACCTTTTCAAGATTGGCTATCAGTGGAGCAGGTAAGTCACGGAAGTGTTCACCAAGCTCTTCAAAAAATGAATAAACGTTTCGCTTGCTAGTATCACTAACATTGAGGGCCTGTATAGTCGCCACAACGACGATGCAAGCTTTACCTATATCGTGTGGGCCTACTGTCTGTAAACTTTCGAGATCGCAGATACGTATGCGATCTCCGAAATAGTAGGCCAGGGCTTGACGATACGGATGGCGGGCATTTGAGAGGGCTTCAAGTGTTTGAGTCCGGATGGTATCTGAAGGCGTGAGCCACAGCGCAATAGGGGCATCACTGTCGAGAACTGATTTACCAGCAAGTGCCACGGCGTGAGCTGCTAGTAGAGTCTTGCCGCCACCAGTTGGAACGCGTAAGCAGACGCTAGGGACGTTAGAAAAAATCTCTTGGTAAGCTTCAGTGCGCTGTTGCCGCTGCAGTACATGTTTGTAGGCTTCTTGAATAGAAACCTTACGTGTCCTATCAAAAAAATCACTCAGAGCGTCTAAGGCGTCGTTTTGGTACTTTTTTAGTTTGAACATAGTCGGCTCTCAGCGCATCTTTACGTCGTAGGGAATTTGTTTGAAGGTGATGTCTTCGGCATTCATGCGTGCTGAGCCTAGGCGGGTGGTTTCTCCATAAACCACAATGGGGCCAGGGTTCGGTTGTAGATCTCGTAACATTGCAACGACTGCATTTGTTAGGACATTGCCGCCTGCGGGGCGTCGGTCACCGAGGATGCCATTGTAGAGGAGAAAATAGCTGGTTCCGTGATGTTCACCCAATAGTAGAGAGTTGAAATCCTGCTGACCGGGAGCTCCTGTTTCAAGGTGCCAGATGTATGCCGCAAGAGTGCCAAAGCGCACAGAACTGGTGAGTTGGCCTTGCTCGTCGAAAGCAGGTTCGCCCAGAGTAAAGAAGGAGAAGCCCCCCCCCCATTCCAGTTAACGGTATGACTGATACCGCCTAATTCGCCCTCGATGACTTTTTCGAGGCGTGGTACACAGTGCGTTCGTGCGTGATCTCCCATTTCGATGCCGATGTAGCGTCGGCCTATCTTGTGAGCAACTGCGGCAGAAGTACCAGACCCCAAAAATGAATCCAGCACGAGGTCACCTGGATTAGTAGCAATTCGGAGGACTAAGTGAACAAGCTCTTCTGGTTTAGGGGTAGAGAATGGCTCTATTTCTGGTAGGAGTTTACGAAGATGGTCTCGTTTTGCCGACTGGTTGGACCCCGCATCTTCGGCGGGCCACCAAGTTCGAGGGACAACTCCATCCTGAACATCAGTCAGATAACGTTTGATAATAGGCAGCCGGTCCCCATCCTTTCCAAAGTAGACTCGGTTTTCGGCTAGGGCTAGCCTTAGGCTTTCCTGTGAGAATCGCCAGTAGTTGCCTGAGGGGGGCGTCACTACACGCCCGGATGGCAGGGTTATCGGGTATCTCTGCGCGGCACTACCGCTTTTGGCGGTTCCGTTGTCTCCCTGTAACCATGGGCCTCTTGGATCCTTGTCTGGGTTTTTGTATCGAGCATTTTGCTCTTCAGTTCTGTCGAGTAGATTTCTTGTCTTGCTCCATACATCCCTCTGGCGTGCAAACAAAATGACGTGATCGTGAGCGCTAGAAACATCTGTATCGTTTCGGCGACCTTTATCTTTTTCCCAAGCGAAGGAGGCAACGAAGTTTTTCCTGCCGAATACTTCGTCCATGAGAACTTTGAGGTAGTGAGCTTCGTTGTCGTCAATAGTTACCCAGATGCTACCGTCTTCGGCAAGCAACTCGCGTAGGAGTACTAGGCGCGGATACATCATCGACAACCACTGACTATGCTCTAGGTTGTCGTCGTAGTGTTCGAATGCGCTTTTTGTGTTGTACGGAGGGTCGATGAAAATGCATTTCACCTGACCGGCGTAGAATGGGATCAGCGATTTCAAGGCTAAGAGGTTGTCACCTTGTATGATGAGGTTCTTGCTAGCGGCTTGAGTGTCGCCGTAGGTTTTCTCTCGCTTTAGTAGGTGATAAGGCACCTCAAGCGGGATTTCTTTGGCTTGGTTTTTGTTGACCCAATCTAGAAATGGCATTTTGCTTTTGGCCCTTGCTGATGCAAAAAAGGAGCATTGTATCCGCCGCTCGCGTGATTAAAACACTAGTGTTTAGGAGAGGCTGGTGAGGTCGCCGGTTGCAGGCGTTCCTGCACGATCAGGACCTTGAGCGACTCGGGAGAAGAGTTTCGTTGGTACATGACAAACTATCTTGTTAGGGCGGGTCTGGGGGGACGCTTACCCAGTGCAAGCACCTTTTGATACTGATTGGGAATCCTATAGGCGTTAGCTGGCTGGACGTGGAACACAGACCGCAGAAGCAAATGACCACTCCTGCTGCCGAAGGAGCGTTTATGGTCTCCCGCCTGTCCCTCTATTCATTGTCGGATGAGTCCATGAGATTGAGTGTCGTCGAACAGGAGGATGCCTGAGGCTTC
The DNA here is from genome assembly GCF_003945765.1 of Pseudomonas chlororaphis subsp. chlororaphis. Taxonomy (NCBI): domain Bacteria; kingdom Pseudomonadati; phylum Pseudomonadota; class Gammaproteobacteria; order Pseudomonadales; family Pseudomonadaceae; genus Pseudomonas; species Pseudomonas chlororaphis. The sequence continues at coordinate 2,738,615 of NZ_CP027712.1, forward strand.
TGAAGTAACCAAGCTACCAGGTGGATTCTTGGATGGAACAGGGCTATTTCGGACAATTAAAAAGCCGGCAAAGAGCCTGATGCCAACCAGTTAAGCTGTTCGCACGGTTTCACTCGTGAGGACAGATATGCCGGAGGCCACAACAATGTCGTTTCTCCTTGGAGAGAGAAACGACATTTTTTCTTAACTGACTGGTATTAGGCTTGCTGTTGGCTAAAAGCACGAGTCTCAATCACTGCCAACACATCCCGCACATCCTGCAGCAACAACCGGGCGGTATTGGTCACGGTGCCAATGTCCTTGTCGCTGGAATCTCGCAACGTAATGCAGGCCATCAAGTTCAGGTAGTCGAGGGTGGTGCGCAAACGCTCGCTGGCGCATGCATGTAGATCCGCTAAAGGCGCATGGCTATCGATAAACAGTACAGGCGTGTCGCTGGCGATTGGCGTCAGCGGGATAAAGCGTTGAGGCTCATCTTGAGTCTTCATGGCATTGCTCCTCGTATCGGAAAATACAGCTGCCATTCGCTGCGAATCGAATTGGGTGGCAGCTATGCGCGGGTTCGCAGACCGAAGATACGAGAACTCGGCAGATCCGAAGATCTCCCGCACACAGCCGCCATAAAGAAAGCAAACTCAGGACGCGGTGGGCGACCAGTGTTTTTATGGTGGGCTTAGATTAATCGTATCTGTAGGGCTGCGAAACCCTGTCGCTGATCGAAATCAGCAGACGTGAAAACTATAGGTGTGGGGTGGATTAGGAACAACGGCAGGGCTGTAGGAAAGGTCTCGATTGTGGGTAGGGCGAGGCTGAGTCGTTGATCCTTGCCGCAAGCGAGATGGTTGCTAACACTCCGTAGCGGTTACCGCAGGTCCAGGCCATGGCGCCATTCAGTCGTTGAGGTGTAGCTGGATAATCGGGGTGTGCCGGTTTGGGGGCGCTGCGCGCCCCATCGCAGCCTCGCGGGCTCGGCAGCGGCTACAGGGCGTAAGACTTTGCTATTCTGCGCGCCTTTTATCCATTGCAAGGAGCGCAGGCATGACCCAGTCCGTTGATGGCGGGAGGCGAGTAGGGATAGGGAAGCGGGGTGGTGTGTCTCGCTTGCGGCATTTTCTCTTCCGGTTGGCGCCGGCGCTTTTAGTGGGTTTGGCGCTGAGTGTGTCCACGGCCAGCGCCAACCCGGTCACCACTTATCGCGGCACGCTCGGCGATACGCCGGTGGAGCTGGCGCTGGTGTATGACTCGCAATACGGCGGCGGGATGTCCGGCTATTGGTTTAGCGGGGCCGAGCGCTTGCCGATGCCTTTGGAGCTCACGCCGTATCGTCCGGACAGGGGGCTGTTGATCAATATCATGGATAACCCGACGTTGCCGGCGGCGGCTGTGTCGTTGCAGCCCTTTGCCGAGGGGGCTGAGGCGTTGCAGGGGGCCTTGGTCGATTTGCGCACGGGCGTACAGCAGCCGTTGCAGTTGCAGCGGGTGATGCGTTTTGGCGGGAGTCAGCGCGAGGCCTTTGACGGTGAGCTGTTGCAGCCGGCGGCCGACCAGCAGTTCTACTTCAGTGTGCATGCCGTGCGCAATGCCGGGGAGGACAGGGGGCGGGTGGACAACATCCGGGTGCTGAGCCGGGCCACCGGCGAGGTGGTGCAGGAGGTGGGCGGGCAGTGGTGCATGGCTCCGACCGGGACCCGCACCCTGACCTTCGAGCATTTCGATGCCGATTCCACCCTCGATTTCCAGGTGCAGGGCTACAGCTTGAACGGCCCGTACGGCAGTGTGCTGTGCGCGCCGACCCAGTATTACCTGTACCACCCACAGACCCAGGCGTATCTGCGCCATCCGCAGCTGGAGCAGTTGGCCGCCGAGGGCACGGTGCGCTTTGCCGGCGGGCAGATGGAGTTCAGCAAGCAGGACTTTATCAACTTCAGTGCGGGCACCCAGCGTAGGGACTATTACCGCGTGATCAGCCCTGACCGGCTGGAATTCATTCAGTCTCTCGAGGGGCGTTTCTGATGCGGCGGGTTAATGTTTTTCGTGGGTTGGCGGCGGTGCTGCTGGTGTCGTGGCTTGTGCCGGCGCAAGCGGCCCATGGGGTGTATCAGGGCACCTTGGGCAAGCAGGCCATTGTGCTGACACTGGGCAGCCAGAACGCGCTGTACCAGGGGACCTATGCCTACCAGCGCTATCGCACGCCGATCCGCCTCAAGCCGACCTTCAGTTTCAGCAACAAGGTGCTGGCCATGGACGAGCTGGACGAGCAGGGCCTGCCGGTGGCGCGCTTGCAGTTCAACGACCTGATGGTCAGCCGCCAGAGCGAGCAGGTGCGCGGCAGTTGGACCAGTTATCGCACTGGCAAGACCTTGCCCATCAGACTGAAGCTGGTGGCGCTGGTGGACTCGGACCGTTCGTGGCCGCAGCCGAACACCACGCTGTTGCAGAGCGCGTCCACCAAACGCTGGTATTTCCAGGTGCCGATGCAGGGCAATGACCAGCGGATAACGGCGATCGAGGTGGTGGACAAGGCCAGCGGCAAACCGCTGCAGACCCTGACGCTGGCGGCGCCGGGTTGTCTGTATCAAGGGGTGGATATGTTGCAGGTGCAGGCCGAGGGGCAGAGCCTGCGGCTCAGTTTGAGCGACTGCAGGTTGCCGGGGTTTCAGTGGAATAAGGGGAGTGGGCGGTTTGAGGCTTTGCCTTGAGGTGTTGTCGGTCGGCTTGGTGTCTATTCAGATAGATCGTATTTGCAGGTTTTGCGACTGCTGCGCAGCCGATCGCAGCCTCGCGGGCTCGGCAGCGGCTACAGGGTGTGCGTCGCTGGGCAAAGCTCGCGTTGCATGATCAGGGTGCGTTCTTCGCCGTGGTGTTGTTCGCGCAGGGTGCGAAAGCCCAGGTTGGCGTAGAAGCCTTCGGCGGTGATCGAGGCGGGCACCGTCAGCTGGGTGAGGCCGGCGCCCAGGGCCTGGCGTTCGAGCTCGGCCATCAGTTGGCGGCCGATGCCCTGGCCTTGTCTATCCGGGGCGACGAAGACCGAGCGCACTACATGGCCGTCGAGGCTGGCGGTGCCGACAATTTCGCCGGCCGCTTGTGCCACCCAGACCTGGCGTTTGCTCAATAGCCGGCGCACGGCGTGCGGGCTGAAGTTTTCCTGCACCTGGGCGATTACCGCGGCGGGGTAGTCCCGGGCGTTGCTGGTCTGCAGGGCGGCGATGATCAGGCGGCTGATGGCGTCGGCGTCCTGCGTGTGGGCGGGGCGGATTTCACAGTCCATGTGGAGGAGTCCTTTGAAGGGCAGGTCTGGACACTAGCCTTGGTGGGTCTGGTTCGCCAAGGGCTTAGTGCGTGCGGCGTGCTTCCAGCCACTGAAACAGCAGCATGCCCGCCAGCATGGCCAGGACAAATACCCAGGCCTGCCAATGGGGCGTGAGCAGCAGGGTCAGTCCCGGCCCCGGGCAGATGCCGGCGATGCCCCAGCCGACGCCGAACAGCAGGCTGCCACCGATCAGGCGGCGGTCGATGTCGCGGCGGGTGGGCAATTGCATGCTCGCGCCGAGCAGAGCATTGGGCTGTTTGATGGCCCAGTGGAACGGCCACCAGGCAGCGCCGATGGCGCCGAGCATCACCAGGGCCAGGGACGGGTCCCACTGGCCCGCCAGATCGAGAAAGCCCAGGACCTTGGTCGGGTTGGCCATGCCCGACAGCAGCAGGCCGAGGCCAAACACCAGGCCGGCGATAAAAGCCGTGACCTTGCGCATTTTCACAGACTTCCCGTTCATAGCCCCATCCCGTGGCGCAGCAGCCAGACGGTGATAAAGCCGGTCAGCATAAAACTCAGGGTGGCGACCAATGAGCGCGGCGACCATCGGGAGATGCCACAGACCCCATGACCACTGGTGCAGCCCGCGCTGTAGCGCGTACCCAGGCCCACCAACAGCCCGGCGCCGATCAGGCCGGCTATGCCGCTTTGAAACTCGATCGCCGGCAACACCTGGAACAGCCCCCAGAACAACGGCGCCAGCAGCAGGCCCGACAGGAACAGGGCCTTCTCACTCCAGCCTTCGCTGCCCGGTTGCAACAGGCTGCCCAGCAAACCGCTGATCCCGGCGATACGCCCGTTGGCCATGACAAACAGACCGGCGGCCAGACCAATCAGCGCGCCACCGGCGAGGGCGCTCCAAGGCGTGAAGTGCAGCCAGTCGATGTTCATGGGAGGGGCACCTTGTGCGAGGGAAGGGTGAGTGGGGTTTAGTCTTTGGGGTGGTGGTGCGATATGTCTGAGGTGGTTAGAGGAGGGGGGCTGTCAGTTGGGGAGTTGCCTGTGAGAGTTGCGGTATGCCGCAGAGCATCAGCGCGTCAACTGGGCGATGAGTACTCTCATTACCAAGGCGTCCAGTCAGGTGTGTGAGGGGGAGTTGTTTACCAACTGCCATAGGGAATTCCGTATTTCTCTATATAACGTTTGGACTTCTCGCTGACCTTATAGGCGTAACGCCCATTGTTTTTTCCTTGGTCCGGTCCCAATGGCTCAACTTCTGCTTGGGCCCGGGCTACTTTGACAGGGTGACGGCATTCATCCCTTACCCACACCTGAACGATGCCGCCAGGGGCCAGGCCTAAATAGACCGATGCCATATAGCGTGCAGTCTGATGCGGAGTCTCCGGGCAGCGTCGGTTAGTCGAGGTCCACATGATTTTTCGGGCTTCTTCCGGGATATCGACCCAGGCGCGATAAGTCTGTGGCTCTACGATGGATTGCCAACGCACGTAAATTCGCTTGGGAAGGTCTGCGCCAACTACTGACCATCCACTGCCTCCAACGCTATCCCCCCAGCCTCTGGCCCACTCTTTTTCGTAACCGAGGTCGCCACCCGCAGCGGAGCCGCCACCAGTACGAGTGAATAGTTTGCCGTTGATGTCCTCAACAGCACTGTCCTCGACCCAGACCTTCATGTAGTACGGTTCGATGAAGCCAAGCTCCCACCAGGGATCTTTGGGGTCGTTTTTTCCGGATAGTGGGTCGGTCTGACAGCCAGTCAACAGCAGTGCGCCCAGCAGGGCGATGAACATTCTCATTACCAAAGCGTCCAGTCAGGTACGTGAGGGGACGTGATTGGTGAGCAGCGCGCTTCGATATCAGAAGGGACCTGCCTACCAACTGCCATAGGGAATGCCATATTTCTCTATGTAGCGTTTGGAGTTTTCGGAGAGGGGGTAATAGTGCCCGTTTGATTTACCGAGGTGCGGTCCCAGCGGTTCAATCTCCGCCTGGGCACGGGCGATTTTGATCGGATGACGGCATTCGTCTCTGACCCAAACCTGAACAATGCCTCCCGGGGCCAGCCCCAGATTGACTGAGGCCATATAGCTTGCGGTTTGCTTTGGAGTCGCCGGGCAACGTCGGTTGGTTGCAGTGCGCATCAGCTGTCGGGCCTCTTCCGGGATATCGATCCATACCCGATAGGTTTGTGGTTCTACGACCGACTGCCAGCGCACGAAAATGCGTTTGGGTAGGTCGGCGCCTACTGCGGGATAACCATCACCTCCCACGCCATCCCAGCCTCTGGCCCATTCTTTTTTGAAACCAGGATCGCCGCCTGCTGCAGTCCCCCCTCCTATACGACGAACTAGTTTTCCGCGGATATCCTCTACTGCGCTTTCTTCAACCCAGACTTTCATGTAGTAGGGCTCGGTAAATCCGAGATCCCACCAGGGGGCCTTGGGATCATTTTTTCCGGAAAGTGGGTCTGCGGCTTGGCAGCCACTTAACAGCAGTGTGCCCAGCAGGGCGATGAATGCTCTCATTACCAAAGCGTCCAGTCAGGTACGTGAGGATGTTGCACGCGCACGGCATCCACCGTGGGAGCATTGATATAGACGACTTTAAGGCTACCTCCATCCTGTTTGCCAAGCGGGTGGTTCCAGTGGGCCGAGAGATGGATGTAACGCAGCTTGAGCATGGTTTCCTCGGTTGGAGTCGTACTGTAGTCACCGGCGACGAATCTGTCACAAAGGGCCTGAAGTTCTAGGGGAATGGCATAGTCCGGATCCTGCTCGTCAATAACGTTGAAGCGCACGCCGTTCTCCTTGGCCAACTCATACATCACATGGAGATACACCCTCGATAGTCTGTTGCTCATCGGTCTCTTGAGCTGTACGCCGGCATATACCCGTTTTTTTTGTAAGCCGAGACGGTCCTGTGAATCCTGCGGTAGCAACAGCGGTTCCGGCGTGACGATCTCCAGCCATTGTGCGGGCCAGCCCTCGCTCAGCCAGCGTTTTCTCGCCTGGACCGCTTCCCGGTAAATTGAGGTCTGTGTCACGTCGGTATTGATAGGCACCTCCAGTGCCTGCATCGGGCTGACCAGCACACATTCCTGCGCCTCATCCAAATAGCCTCCGCCGATATCCGAGTGCGCGCCGGGCAGGGCAATCTCGAGGTGGTCGGGCTTGACCCGGCTCAGGGCAAAGTTAGCCCGGTACTCGTCGCGAGCGACCAGTTGGACCACTGAGCGAAAGTAGCGGCGGTCGAGGTGCAGCTTGATGCCCGGGGCAATGGCGCTGCGCACGTTGCCCAGATTGCTCAAGCCGGCAACCGACGGCACTGTGTCGAACAGGCCGATAAATCCCATATCAACATCGTTACCGTACTGTCGATTGAAGCTAGGGCAAAAAGCGTCGGAATGACTGTGCAGAATCAGTTCGAGCGGACCCAGCCAGCGTACGACTTCATTGGCAAAGTGCCGGGCTGCGGCGGCGCCTCGGCTAAAGCCGAAAGCGTCAAAAGTCAGAGATGAGATTTCGGATTCGGGATTTTGCTCGAAGAAGAAAACAATACGTTCCTCGATTTCACGGAATGCCCTCTGCACACACCCTGATATTCCCGTATCGCCACGTCCTGTACCCGAGGTAATCAGGCTGTCCTTCTCGCCAGTCCGCGTTCCGATCCCCTCGACATAGATTGAGCGATAGGCGCGTCTTTGCAGGCCTTCGCCTTCGGCTTTCTGCGGGGAGTAGTACAGCTCCCTCAGCCTTTTGACGTTGCTCACATCATTTCCATAACTACTCTCCGGATCCCTCATATACGGCTTGCAACTGCCATCGAGATCCTTGTCCTCAATAGGATGCTGGGCGCCACACAGCTGGCCCATGGCCGAGTTGCTGGCGTTGTTGCCGGTGCCATCAAAGAACACGCCAATGCGCAGCGCTACCTGGACCTTTTCAGGCGGTGGCGCAGGCTCTTTGGCGTATTTCTCGTACTGCGCCCAGAGCTGTTCGCCGTAGCTGGGCTCTTCGGTTTCGGCGGCGCGTTCAGCGGGGCTCTGGTTGGGATTGGCGGGCCGTAAAACACTGGGCATCGGCCCGGGTCCGTTGCTGGCCATGGCGGGTCCTGGTTCAGGCGAAAGGGGCGCTGGAAACCGTACCGGGAATGGCGGGGCAGGGATTTAGGAGGATTCTGCAAGCGGCGACGCAGTGGCTGATTTGGTTGTAGGAACGGTTTATTGCCAGGATGTTTTTGTCGTTTGAGTGGGCGCTATCGCGAGCAAGCTCGCTCCTGCAGTGGGAGCGAGCTCATGAGCTCAGTGCCAGGCTCCTAGCGCCCCCAGGCTGAGCATCACCGCCGCCAGCATCCCCACCAAGGCAAACAACTGCTGCAACCGCGGCCCCGCCAGGTAGCGGGCGACCTGCCGGCCGGCGATCAGCCCCAGCACTGCGCCAATGGCGAAGGGCGCGCCCACCGCCCAGTGCATCACGCCGCTGAGGCTGGCGGTGATCACGCTGCCGGCGGACACCAGGGCGATCACCGCCAGGGAGGTGGCGACGATGCTTTTGCTGTCCAGGTTGGTGTAGCGGGTCAGCGCTGGGATGATCACGAAGCCGCCGCCGACCCCGAGCAACCCGGAGAGTAGCCCCGAGAGCAGGCCGGTGACGGTCAGCGCGCGGGCGCAGGGCAGGGTCCAGCGCAGCCGGCCCTGCAAGGGGTTGAGTACGCAGGGCTGGAAGGCCGCGCGGGGCGCTGGCTGGCCGTGGCGCAGTTCGCGGGTGGCCTTGAGCAGGATGCGCCCGCAGGCGTACAGCAGCACCGCGGAAAACAGCAGGGCCAGAGGCAGGTTCGGCAGGCGGTGGGCCAGCCACAGGCCCACGGGCGCCATGAGGATGCCGATGGCGGCGACGAAGCCGGCGGCGCGGTAACGCACGATGCCCTCGCGCAGCCCCAGCACCGCACCCACGGCGGCCGCCAGGCCCACCGCGAGCAGGCCGATGGGCGCGGCCTCGACCATGCTCAGGCCGAGGCCAAACACCAGCAGCGGCACCGCGAGAATCCCGCCGCCGGCCCCGGTCAATGCCAGGATCGCTCCGATCAGTGCGCCGAGGCCGGCGCCCAGCAAGCTGTACTCACTCATGATTCCGGCAGGTCCGTCACCAGGCTCGGCCGCGCCAGCCACTCATGGCCCTTGAGCATGCCGCGCCAGTACAGCGGCGGCAGGATGCGTTCCTTCAGCCACCAGGCGCGGCGGGTCGGCTGGCGACCGTCCAGCAGCCAGGCCGGAAAGCTCGGCGCGACCTTGCCGCCGTAGGTGAATTCGGCGAGGACGATCTTGCCGCGCTCCACGGTCAGCGGGCAGGAGCCGTAGCCGTCGTATTGCGCCCGGGTCGGCAGGCGCTTGAGGTTCACCAGCACGTTGGTGGCCACCACCGGCGCCTGCTTGCGCGCCGCCGCCGCGGTTTTCGCGTTGCTGGTATTGGTCCCGTCGCCCAGGCCGTGGATGTTGCTGTAGCGCTTGTGCCGCAGGCTGTACGGGTCGACGTCGATCCAGCCGGCGGCGTCGGCCAGCGGGCTGTTGCGGATAAAGTCCGGGGCGGTCTGCGGCGGCACCACGTGCAGCATGTCGAAGGGCAGTTCGATGCGTTCCTGCTGGCCATCGGCACCGTTGCGCACGAAGGTCGCCCGCTTACCGGGGCCGTCCACCGCCACCAGGTTGTGGCCGAAATCCAGGGCGATGTCGTATTTCTTCACGTATTCCATCAGCGCCGGCACATAGTCCGGTACGCCGAACAGCACGCCGCCGGCATTCAGGAAACGGGTGTTGATCTGCCCCAGCCGGCCGTTGCGCAGCCAGTGATCGCAGGACAGGTACATGGCCTTCTGCGGCGCGCCGGCGCATTTGATCGGCATCGGCGGCTGGCTGAACAGCGCCTGGCCCTGCTTGAGGTTCTGCGCCAGTTGCCAGGTGTAGGGCGCCAGGTCGTAGCGGTAGTTGGAGGTCACGCCATGCTTGCCCAGGGTTTCGCTCAGGCCGTCGATGGCGTTCCAGTCGAGCTTGAGGCCGGGGCAGACGATCAACTGGTCATAACCCAGCACGCGCCCGTCGTTGAGCAGCAGGGCGTTGTGCTCCGGCTCGAAGCTGCTCACCGCCGCCTGAATCCACTTCACCCCCTTGGGGATCAGCGAGGCCATGCTGCGGGCGGTATCTTCGGCGCGGAACACCCCGGCGCCGACCAGGGTCCAGCCGGGCTGGTAATAGTGGGTGTCGGCCGGGTCGATGATGGCGACGTCCAGGTGCGGTTCGCGGCTGATCAGGCTGGACGCGGTGGCAATGCCGGCCGCGCCGCCGCCGACGATCAGCACCTGGTGGCTGCCGTTGACGGCTCGTGGGATGGGGGAAATGGGGCGCATGGCAGCGTCTCCTGGTGGAGTGGCGTTATAGGTGTTAAAGGGCGTTCAGCGGGATCTTCAGGTAGCTCACGCCGTTGTCGTCGGGCTCGGGGAACTGGCCGCTGCGCATGTTGACCTGCACCGACGGCAGGATCAGCACCGGCATTTCCAGGGTGGCGTCGCGGGCTTCGCGCATGCGCACAAAGGCGTCTTCGTCGATCCCTTCATGGATATGGATATTGTGGGCGCGCTGTTCGGCGACCGTGGTCATGTATTGCAGCTCGCGGCCGTTGGGCAGGTAGTCGTGGCACATGAACAGCCGGGTCTGCGCTGGCAGGGCGAGGATCTTGCCGATGGAGCGGTACAGGGTGCGCGCGTCGGCGCCGGGGAAGTCGCAGCGGGCAGTGCCGTAGTCGGGCATGAACAGGGTGTCGCCGACAAAGGCCACGGTCTCTTCACCAACCTGTACCAGGTAGGTCATGCACGCCGGGGTATGGCCGGGGGTGTGCAGGGCGCGGGCCTGGAGGTTGCCGATGGCGAAGCGGCTGTCGTCTTCGAGCAGCACGTCGAACTGGCTGCCGTCGCGGGCAAAGCCCTGGCCTTCGTTGAACAGCCGGCCGAACACCTGTTGCACCACGGTGATCTGGTTGCCGATTGCCACCCGGGCGCCGAGCTGGGCCTTGAGGTAGGCCGCGGCGGACAGGTGATCGGCGTGCACGTGGGTTTCGAGGATCCAGTCGACCTGGGCGTCCAGTTCACGCACCCGGGCAATCAGTTTGTCGGCGGACTCGGTGCGGGTGCGGCCGGACTTGGGGTCGTAGTCCAGCACGCTGTCGATCAGCGCGCAGCGCCGGGTGTCGAGGTCCATCACCAGGTAGCTGATGGTCCACGTCTGGCTGTCAAAAAAGGCTTCTACGCACAGCGATGCGCCGATGATCATGGGGTTCTCCGAGCAATAGGGTGACGCCGGCCGGGACTGGCAGTCGTCCCTAGGCTCTGTACGAAAAGTGGCTGCGCTCGGTCATGCTGCGTTAAAAACAGGCTCGGAATGCTCATGTAGGCCCCTACACTCCGCTTCCTCGCCTGTTTTTGCCTTGCCTGACCTTCGCTCGCCGACTTTTCGTACAGACCCTTGGACTGTCAATAAGCGTGCCAACCGGCGCGCGCTGCTTTTACCGCCCATTCATTGAATTCAAAGGCCTGGGGTGGGCGTTCTGGCTGTCACTGTCAATTGTGGGTGGCAGTCGATTGGCAGTTTCTGGCAGAAAATGGCAGAACCCGGGCCCATGGTTTAAGCTGCCGCGCAATGCCCAGGAGTTGCCATGCCCCAGACCCCGAATGCCCTCGCCAATCCTGAAATGTTAGCCCTGATGTCCTATCTGGAGCATGACGCGCAGCCGACGATCCTGTTAGACACCGACTACAACATCCTCGCCGCCAACACCGCCTACCAGCGCCAGTTCGGTGTCGAGGGCAAGCCCCATGTCGGCGCCAAGTGCTATCGGGTGTCCCACCAGTTCGCGGTGCCGTGCGACCAGGCCGGCGAGCATTGCCCGATGCGCAAGGCCTTCGAGACCCGCCTGCCGGAGCGCCTGCTGCATATCCATCACACCCCGCGCGGGCCGGAGCATGTGGACGTCGAGTTGCGGCCGATCCTCGGCGACACGGGGCAGGTGGTGGCTTACGTCGAGCGCCTGAGTTCGGTGGCGGTGGCTTCGGTGCAACCGCAGCAGAAGGGGCTGGTGGGGCGTTCACCGGCCTTCAATGCGGCCTTGAGTGCCCTGCAGCGGGCGGCGCCGTCGCAGATCCCGGTGCTGCTGCAGGGCGAATCCGGCACCGGCAAGGAGCTGTTCGCTCGCGCCCTGCATGACGGCAGCCCACGTGCCGGCGGGCCGCTGGTGGTGGTCGATTGCACCGGTCTGACCGAGTCGCTGCTGGAGAGCGAACTGTTCGGCTACGAGAAGGGGGCCTTTACCGGCGCCCTGCAACGCAAGATCGGCCTGGCCGAGGCGGCCCATGGCGGCACCTTGTTTCTCGACGAGATCGGTGAAGTGCCGCTGGCGATGCAGGTCAAGCTGCTGCGGCTGATCGAGTCTGGCAGCTTTCGCCCGGTGGGCAGCCTGCGCACCGTGCATTCGGACTTCCGCCTGGTCTCGGCGACCCACAAGCCGCTCAAGGAAATGGTCGCCGCCGGCACCTTCCGCCAGGACCTGTACTACCGCATCAGCGCCTTCCCGATCCGTCTGCCGGCCCTGCGCGAGCGCAGCGACGACCTGCCGCTGCTGATCGACAGCCTGCTGCAACGCCTGGCGCCGGGCGCCGTGCCGCGGGTCGCACCGCAAGCACTGGAGCGCCTGGGTCTGTATGCCTACCCGGGCAATATCCGCGAGCTGCGCAATATCCTCGAACGGGCGCGGCTGTTCAGCGACGACGGGGTGATCCGCGTCGAGGATTTGCCCGAGGAATTGCGCGAGGGTAGCGCCGCCGCGACAACGCCGCCGAGCCGGCGCCGCGCGGGCAAGGACCTGGAACAACTGGCCCACGCCCTGGAAGTGTTCGAAGGCTCGCGCAGCGAACTGGCCAAGGCCCTGGGCCTGAGCGAGCGCACCCTGTACCGACGCCTGAAGGCCCTGGGCATTTCCTGAGCCACGCCATATCGCCCCCTCGATATTCCGCTCCTGCTCAATGCCTGTGTAGCCGCTGCCGCAGGCTGCGATCGAGCGGCACGCTCGTGGCGATCCTGCTGGCGCCAGAGATCCTTCGGGTCTATCGCAGGCTGCGCCAGCGGCTACAGGGATGCGCTTCGGCGGTAAGGGGGTATTAGCTCCAGGGCACGATGGCGATGCGCCGTGGTCGTAGTTTCTGCCCGCCTTTTTTCGACGTCACGCCAGTGGCGCCGGGCCTTTGAGGAGTCGCCATGAGCCAGGACCTACTCGCCACCGAAACCAATCGCCGGCAGTTGCAGCAGATCATTTCCGGACTGTCCGACGGGGTCATCCTGCTCGAGGCGGACCGGCGCATCGTCTGGGCCAACGAGGCGGCGCTGGCCATGCACGGGGTCGAGGAGATCGCCGAGCTGGGCGCTGACGACCAGCAATACGCCGAGCGTTTCGCCCTGCGTTATCGCAACAACCACCCGCTGGCCCTGGACAGCTACCCCATCAATAGGGTCGCCGCCGGGGAGACTTTCAGCGATGTGGTGGTGGAGGTGCGCAGCGGCGAGGGTGAGGAAGAACGTACCTGGGTGCATCGGGTGCGCAGCATGATCCTCACCGACCGCGCCGGCGAGGTGGAATCCCTGGTGCTAATCCTCAGCGACGCCACCGAGTGGGCCAGCGCCGAACAGCGCTTCGAGAAGACCTTCAATTCCAACCCGGCGCCGGCGGTGATCTGCCGCCTCAGCGACCTGCGCTACATCAAGGTCAACCAGGGCTTCCTGGAAATGACCGGTTATGCCCGCGACCAGGTGATCGGCCGCTCGGTGTACGAAGTGGATGTGCTGGAGGGCGCCGAGCGCAAGGACCTGGCCATCGAACGCCTGAACCAGGGCGCGACCATCCCGCAGATGCAGGCCGAACTGCGCCTGCCCGAAGGCGGCAGCAAGCTGGTGATCGTTGCCGGCCAGCCGCTGGATATCAACGAAGAAGACTGCATGCTGTTTTCCTTCATGGACCTGGAGCCGCGGCGCAAGGCCGAGACGGCCCTGCGCCAGAGCGAGGAGCGCTTTGCCAAGGCGTTTCGCCTGACGCCGGTGCCGACCCTGGTCTGCGGCGCCGACAGCCAGCAGATCGTCGACGTCAACGAGGCCTTTCTCGACAGCACCGGTTATGCCGCCGAGGAGCTACTGGGCAAGACCGTGGAAGAAGTCGGTTTCATCGCCAGCCCGCAGGCCTGCGCCAGCCTGTTCGGCGCCCTGGAGAAAAGCGCCGATGTGCGCAACGTCGACCTTCGGGTGGCGAAGAAGGGTGGCGAACTGCTCGACTGCGTGGTCTCGGCCGACACCGTGGATATCCAGGGCAAGCCCAGCTACCTGCTGGTGCTGATGGACATCACCGAGCGCAAGCGCTCCGAGCTGGAGCTGGTGTCGGCGATCGAGGAGGTGATGCGCGATGCCTCGTGGTTCAGCCAGACCCTGATCGAAAAGCTGGCCAATGTGCGCAGCGCCAACCAGGCCGAGCAGCCCAGTGCGTCCTTTACCGACCTGACCGCCCGCGAGCGCGATGTGCTGGGGCTGATCTGCGAGGGCCTGGCCGACAAGGAGATCGCCGCGCGCCTGCAGCTGGCGCCCAGCACGGTGCGCAATCACGTGGCCACGGTGTATTCCAAGCTGGCGGTGCACAGCCGCGCCGAGGCCATTGTCTGGGCTCGCGAGCGCGGGCTGTTCAGCGGCGAGCGCCGTGGCAAGGCTCAGCGCTGACAGGTGCAAATGCACCAGTGCCACCAGTACAAATGGCGCTTTTGCGGCGTGACGGGGTTTCTTAGGCTGGGTGAGGTGCGGTGCCGTGGCTGACACGGGCCATGCACCGAACATCATCAGCTGAAGGAATGCACGATGCGTAGCGAACAGATCAAAGGCGCGGTGGGCACGGCGGCCGGCAAGGCCCAGGGCGTGGTAGGCGAGCTGCTGGACGATCAGCAGATGCGCCTGGAAGGGGCGGCCCGCCAGGCCGCCGGGCAATGGCAGGAAACCTATGGCGATGCGCTGGACAGCGTCTCCCGCTTTGTCCGTGACAAACCCATGGCCAGCGTCGCCATCCTCGCTGGGATCGGCCTGCTGGCCGGCCTGTTATGGCGTCGCCGCTGAGGAAGGCCTGGGTGATTTCCCGGGCGCAGTTGCGCCGCTACATCGAACAGGGCTTCGCGCCCCTGGCCTGTGCCTTCAGCACCGGCTCCGACTCCACCTTCACCCTGCGGATCTACGAACCGCAAAGCGGCCGGGTCGACCTGGTGGTCACCGGCATCGACCCGCGGCTGCTTGAGACTGAGGCGGACGTGCTGGCGATGATCGAGGAGCTGCGGTACGAGTTGCGCAGCAACTCCATCAGCCTGCTGCATCTGTCCTGACCCCCGCCGACATGCTCTTCGTAGGGGAGTGGCGTGGGTAGCTGCGCTTCAGCCCTTGGCGATCAGGCTCGGCCGGCAATCGAGGCTCAGGCGCGCGCCGCCGCGGTCGCTGCTGCCGACGTCGAGCTTGAAGCCGTGCAGGCTGACGATGGCGGCGACGATGGAGAGGCCCAGGCCAAAGCCGCCGTGGGAGTTGCTGTCGTCGACCCGGTAGAAGCGCTGGAACACCGCCTTACGCTCGGCCTCGGGAATGCCGGGGCCGGAGTCGAGGACTTCCAGGCGCGTGCAGCCGCCGTCCTCGACACCGCGCAGAATCACCTCGCCGCCCGGCGGGGTGAACTTGATCGAGTTGCTCAACAGATTGGCCAGGGCCTCGAACAGCAGGGCGCGGTCGCCGGTCAGGCTCGGCAGCGTGGCGGGCACATCCAGGGTCAGGGTCAGTTGGCCTTCCTCGGCCAGCGGCAAATAAAAGTCATACAGCTCGCGCAGCAGCGGCAGCGGGTCGAGCTCGACAAACCCCGAGCGGCGCTGGTGATCCTCGATCTCGGAAATCCGCAGCAAGCCGCGAAAACGCGCCATCAGCCGGTCGGCCTCGGCCAGCACCTGGTCCAGCTGCAAGGCTTCGGGTGTGCCCTCGACCGCCTGTTGCTGCATGCGGTACAGCTGGGCGCGCAGGCGGGTCAGCGGGGTGCGCAGGTCGTGGGCGATGTTGTCGCACACGCCCTTGACCTCGTTCATCAGCCGCTCGATGCGGTCGAGCATGGCGTTGACGATGGCCGCCAGCATGTCCAGCTCGTCGCGGCGGTTGGACAGCGGCAGGCGGTGGGTCATGTCGCCGGCGACTATCGCCTCGGCGCTGGCCTGCAGGGCGCGAATGCGCCGCAGCGGCCGGCGCCGGAGCAGGTGCCAGCCGGCGGCCCCGGGAATGATGGTCAGCGACACGCCCCACAGCAGCGCGTGGAGGATGATCCGCGTCACCGCGAACAGCGAGCCGTTGTCGCGCACCAGGATCAGCCAGCGGCCATCACGGGTGTAGGTGGCCACCGCATCGCAACTGTCGCGGGGCAGGTTGGGGTCGTCGGAGTCGATGCAGCTCTTGAGCTCATGGATCTGCCCGTCCAGCGGCAGGTCGTCGGGGATCTCGCGGATCGGCCCGCTGAGGTAGTGGCGGCGCTCGTCGAACAGGCCATAGGCGTCGATGGCGCGCATGTCGAAGGTCATGCTGGTGGTCAGGGCCTCTTCCAGCTGCTCGCCCTGGAAGCGCGCGAACAGGTGCTGGCGCTGCATCAGCGAGTGCTTGGCCAGGCTTTCCAGATACCCGGACACCTCGTAGTACATGACGCCCATGAGGATGCAGCTCCAGGCCACGAACAGCGAACTGTAGAGCGCCAGCAGGCGGCTGCTGGAGGAGCGCCAGCCCTTAGAGGGGTTCAGCAATGACATAACCCGAGCCTCGCACGGTGCGGATCAGCGGGGTCATGCCGGGCGGATCGATCTTCTTGCGCAGACGGCCGATATGCACGTCGATCAGGTTGGTGCCCGGGTCGAAGTGATAACCCCAGACCTCCTCGAAAATCATCATCCGCGAGAGGATCTGGCCGGTGTTGCGCATGAGGAATTCCAGCAGCTTGTATTCGGTGGGCAACAGGCTCAGCAACTGGTCGGCGCGGGTCGCTTCGCGGCTGATCAGGTTCAGCTCCAGGTCGGCGACCCGCAGGCTGGTCTCGAACTCCTGCACCGTGCTCTTGCGCCGCAGCAGCACCTCGACCCGGGCCGCCATTTCGTCGGAGGCGAAGGGTTTGGTCAGGTAGTCGTCGCCGCCGGCGCGCAGGCCGCGCACGCGTTCGTCGACGTCGGACAGGGCGCTGATCATCAGGATCGGCGTCGACACGCCGATGGTGCGCAGGGTGGTGACGATGGCCAGGCCGTCCAGCTCGGGCAGCATGCGGTCGAGGGTGATCAGGTCGTAGTCGCCGCTGACGGCGCGTACCAGGCCTTCGCGACCGTTATCGACCCAATCCACGTCCAGCCCGTGGCTGCTCAGTTCGGCCACGATTTCGCGGGCTGTTACGGCATCGTCTTCGATGGTCAGAATGCGGGTCATAGGGGCTTACCTGATTGGGATTTCATGACACAGGCCGGCATTTTGCCAAGAAATGGCCGCGGGCTTTCTAAAAAATCTTTCATCTTCGCGCCAGTGCCCTGGCCAACGCAGGGTAGCAGGCGGGCCGGGTCGGGCATTCGTTGATATCATCCAGCTATTACTGGCTGGCAGGGACGCTACGCAATGCACCGACCTCATGACCTCGACTGGAAAGCCCTGGGCGTCTGCCTGTTACTGCTGGCGGCGGCCCCGGCGTTCGCCGCCAATCAACCCTGCTCCGGCAAGAAGGGCGGGATCGCCGGTTGCGACGGCGAGCTGTTTTTGTGCAACGACGGCTCCATCAGCAGCTCCAAGCAAAACTGCGCCGCGCGCTACGGCGACCCGGGCCAGGCGGCGCGTCCGCAAAGCCTGTTGCGCAGCAGCGACGGCTGCTCCTGTGGCAGTGGCAGTTTCTGCACCGGCCCGCGGGGCGGGGTCTATTGCCTGACCCCGAGCGGCAGCAAAAGCTACAAGCGCAAATAACCCGCGCAGACACCGATTGGACAGCCCCGGGCGCCTCTACTAGCGTTGCCGGCACGGCGCCGCCGGGGGCCACTTTCGGGGACAGGACGGATGGACAAACAGCAAGCCAAGCGCCAAGTCATCGCCAGCCTCGAGGCCGGGCGCTCCAAGGGCGAAACCTTTGCCGCGTTCGCCGGCAGCGGGATCAAGGAGCGGCTGCTGGCGTTCTGGATCGCGGCCTATTCCGACCCCGCGCTCTATGCCCGGCACCGGCGCAAAATCCAGCTCCTGCTGGCGGTGATGTTGCTGCAGGCGGTGGTCGGCGCGGTGGCCGGGTTCTTCCTCGGCTCGGCCATCGGCCCCAAGGCTGCCTGGGTATTCGCGCTCTTGGGTGGGGTGGTGCCGCTGCTGTTTGCCTGGGGCTTCCATAAACCTTCGGCGAACGCCTACACCTTCTATGCCCTTCTGACCCTGTCACAATTCCCGCGGTTGTTCGAAGGTTATACCGAGGACCCGTTGGGGACCCTGATCGGCGCGGCCATTACCTTGGGGGTGGTGTTTTTCGCGATGTACGTGCGCAATCTGATCTTTCCGGATTTCGCTTTTATCGGGCCGCGCAAGGTCAAGGGCCGCTACGTGTTTTCCAGTTAGGGCAGGGCGGCGCAAGGCGCATTCCAGAGCCTTGCGCTTTGCTTGGCCCAGATCAATGTTGTTGTTCGACAAACCTACTAGATTGGCCCGGTGTTCAGCCCCGAGGAGCTGGCGTCGCGCAACCGTGATCAGGGTCGATGACCAGGTTCACGCCGATGCACAGCAGGACGCTGGCATTCCTCTTCACTCAAGGACGAATTTCCTGATGCGCCATACCGAACGAACCTTCGATATCCAGCCGCTGCAACAGGCGGATATGACCATCAGCCTCAATGGCCAGCCGGTGACGGCGGCGATTGGTGAAACCGTACTCAGCGTCATCCAGTCCCTCGGACTGCGTCAGGTGGCGCGCAACGACCACGGTCAGCTGGCCGGCGCCTATTGCGGTATGGGCGTGTGCCATTGCTGCCTGGTGCAGATCGACGGCCGGCACAAGCGCCGGGCCTGCCAGACCCAGGTGCGGCCAGGCATGCAGGTACAGACCGAAGTCAACCGCATCATTGCCGCGCAGGAGGTGCTATGAGCCTCAACCCACTGATCGTCGGCGGCGGCCCCGCGGGCATGGCCGCGGCCATCGAATTGGCCGAGCACGGGGTGCGCAGTACCCTGATCGACGAGGCCTCGCGCCTGGGCGGCGTGGTCTATCGCGGACCGCTGCGCGACGGCGTGCAGTTGGACTATCTGGGGCCGCGTTATTGCGAGGCCCTGGCGAAACTGCACGGCGCCTTTTCCGACTGTGAACAGATGATCGATGTGCGCCTCAACCACCGGGTGGTGGGGGCCGAAGGCAAGGGCAGCCTGGTCCTGCTGGATGCCGACGAGCAGTTGCAGGAAGTGGCCTATCCGCAGTTGCTGCTGGCCGCCGGTTGCCATGAACGCAGCGTGCCGTTTCCCGGTTGGACCTTGCCCGGGGTGATGCTGCTGGGCGGCTTGCAGTTGCAGATCAAGAGCGGCGTGGTCAAGCCGCGCGGGCCGGTGGTGATCGCCGGCAGCGGGCCGTTGCTGCCGCTGGTGGCCTGCCAACTGCACGCCAGTGGCGCGAATGTAGCGGCGGTCTACGAGGCCTGCACCTTTGGCCGGATCGCCAAGGAAAGCCTGGCGCTGCTGAACAAGCCGCAGCTGTTCCTCGACGGCCTGAGCATGCTCGCCTACCTCAAGTTGCACCGCATTCCTGTGCATTACGGCTGGGGCGTGGTCGAGGCCCAGGGCGCGGGCGGCCTGGAAAGCGTCAGCGTGGCGCCGTACTCGGCGCGCTGGGAGCCGGACCTGAGCCGCCTGCAACAGGTCGCCGCGCAGACCCTGGCGGTGGGCTACGGCTTTATCCCGCGCACCCAGCTCAGCCAGCAGATGGGCCTCAACCACGGCTTCAGCCATGACGGCTACCTGCGCGCCACGGCCAACGTCTGGCAGCAAAGCAGCGAGCCGCACATTCACCTGGCCGGCGACATGGGCGGGATTCGCGGCGGCGAGGCAGCGATGCTCACCGGGCGCATCGCCGCGCTGTCGATCCTGATGCAGCGCGATGTGCTGAGCAACGAGGAGGCCCTGGCGCGGCGCCAGAAGTACCAGAACAAACTGGCCTCCATCACGCGTTTCCGCGCCGCGGTGGACCGCTACACCGAACGCGGCACCGGGCAGATCGAACTGCCGGCCGCCGACACCCTGATCTGCCGTTGCGAACACGCCACCCGTGGCGATATCGACCGCGCCCTGGAGCAGGGCGTGCAGGACATGGCCAGCCTGAAGATGCGCACCCGGGTGAGCATGGGCGACTGCCAGGGCCGCATGTGCGTGGGCTATTGCAGCGACCGCCTGCGCCAGGCCACCGGGCGCCAGGACGTGGGCTGGCTGCGCCCGCGTTTCCCCCTGGACCCGATTCCTTTTTCTGCCTTCCCTCAACCGAGCAAGGATGCTGTGAATCATGAGTAAGTTCTACGACGTGGTCATCGCCGGCGGCGGTGTGATCGGCGCTTCCTGCGCGTACCAGTTGTCCAAGCGCAAGAACCTGCGGGTGGCGTTGATCGACGCCAAGCGTCCGGGCAATGCCACACGTGCCTCGGCCGGCGGCCTGTGGGCCATCGGCGAGTCGGTGGGGCTGGGCTGCGGGGTGATCTTCTTTCGCATGATGTCGGCGCGCAACAAGCGCCAGGCCCAGGGTTCGGCGGTGCTGGTGGACTCCAGCACGCCGCATATCCTGCCGCAGTCGTTCTTCGACTTCGCCCTGCAATCCAACGGCTTGTACCCGCAACTGCATGAAGAGCTGCGCGAGCGCCACGGCATGGACTTCAAGTTCGAGCGCACCGGGCTGAAGTTCGTGATCTACGACGACGAGGACCGGCTCTACGCCGAGCACATCGTGGCCTGCATCCCGCACCTGTCCCATCAGGTGCGCTGGCTCGACCAGGCGGCGCTGCGCCAGGCGGAGCCGAACGTCAGCCATCACGCCCAGGGCGCCCTGGAATTCCTCTGCGACCACCAGGTCAACCCGTTCCGCCTGGCCGACGCCTACACCGAAGGTGCGCGGCAGAACGGCGTGGACATGTACTTCAACACCAACGTCACCGGGGTGCTGCACCAGGGCAGCCGGATCAGCGGCGTGCAGACGGCGGAGGCGGGGCTGTTCCATTGCGACACCCTGATCAACGCCGCCGGCGCCTGGGCCGCCGAGCTGAGCCTGCAAGCCACCGGCGCGAGCATTCCGGTAAAACCGGTCAAGGGCCAGATCCTGCTCACCGAGCGCATGCCGCAACTGCTCAACGGTTGCCTGACCACCAGCGACTGCTACATGGCGCAGAAGGACAACGGCGAGATCCTGATCGGCAGCACCACCGAGGACAAGGGCTTCGACATCAGCACCACCTACCGGGAAATCCAGGGCCTGGTGCAGGGCGCGGTGCGCTGCGTGCCGCAGCTCGAACAGGTCAACCTCAAGCGCTGCTGGGCCGGCCTGCGCCCGGGCTCGCCGGATGAACTACCGATCCTCGGGCCGATGTGCGGGGTAGAGGGTTACCTCAATGCCTGCGGGCACTTCCGCACCGGCATCCTGACCTCGGCGATCACCGGGGTGCTGCTGGATCGGTTGGTGAATGAGGAGGCGTTGCCGCTGGATATCACGCCGTTCCTTGCCGAGCGTTTCGGCTTGCAGGCGGTGGCGCCGTTGCAGGTGGCGCTGGCCTGAGGCGGGGTTGACGCGGTGTTGCTTGAGCACCGCGTTGCTCTTGAGTTCCTTCGCGGGCAAGTCGGCGATCCGACTTGCCCGCGATTAACGTGAACGATAACGCGGTGTCGCTAAAACACCGCGCGTGGCTTCAAAGCATCGGCGTGCTGACAAACAACGCCAACCCTTCGGCATACTCCGCAAACGCCTTGACCCTTGGAAACCGCGCGGCATCCAGGTGCTCGGCCACCAGCAGCTGGGTAAAGCTCCAGGCCACGGCCAGGCTGATACCGGCCTGATCGATATCGCCATCGGTGGCCAGCGGGCGTTTCTCCAGTTCGTTTTCCAGCTCGCCATAAGCCGCCGCCAGCTGCCCGCGAACCCGCTCCAGCCACGGTTCGTGCCGCTTCTCGGCGGGGCGCAGCTGGTACTCGTAGTAGATCTGCACCGACTTCTCGCACGCCGCCAGCGCCAGGCCGATCAGCCGCAGGTCGTGGGCCCGCGCCTGGGGCGCCGCCGGCAACAGGCTGCGGCCGGCCAGGGCTTCCAGGTAGTCGATGATCAGGCACGAATCCATCAGCACCGTGCCGTCGTCGCAGATCAGGGTCGGCGCCTTGACCACCGGGTTGATGCGCTGGAACTGCTCGAAAGTGCGAAACACCGACAACGCCTCATGCTCGAACGGGATCTCCAGGCGCTTGAGGGTAATGGCGACACGGCGAACATAGGGTGAATCGAGCATACCGATGAGTTTCATTGAGCATTTCCTTGTGCGGAACAACGAGACAGGGGGAGGGCCGCGGCTAATTTAGCGGCAAATGTCCGGGGTTGGCTATCGGGGGCTGGTGATTGCTGTCAATCATCGATGACGGCTATTCCAGGTGCAATAAGACGAGGGTGAAAGTTTTCGGATGGCTGTCGGCGCAACGTTCGCGAGCGATCTGAAAACATGAGGCTGGTTATAAGCGTCGGATGTTGTACAAGGCCCGCCAAGTACTTCTATCTATATACCGTTGATAATGGTTGAAAACCCGCAGCCTGATATTGCGCTGCGGGTTTAAGTGTCCGAAACAGTATTGAGCCAGTTCGACTGTTTCGGTTTGACAGGCTCGATAAAACGCCGTGCATCTCACTGCGCTTGTTTATTTCTCACTCCAGGCGATTGCCTTGTTGAACGCCTCATAGGTTTCCGACTCGATAAACTCCGCGGTCGGAACGATCTTGAGTGATTTCAGCAGGTCCTCGACATCGTCTTCCTGCCCGATTTGAACGAAGAACTGCTGGATACTGCTCATCTCGCTATTGGTCAGGCTGCCCAGGAAGTTCTTTCCCTGGTAGTTCTCGGCTACATAAAAGCTGTAGTTATTGTTGCCGACCCTGGACTTGTATATCGACGTCAAGCCACCGGCGCCCAAGGTGATTTTACCGTCGCTTTCCTCTTTCATCTCTCGGGCGATAGTGTCGTGATCCGTTTCTCCCGCATTCTTGGTGCCGCCGAAAAACTGCGGCATGCCGCCATACACGAGATTGGCGCGTTTAATGGGGAAGTAGAGGTAGCCATTATCCTCGTCTTCGGAATACAGAAGAATTGCGTATGCTTTGTCGGTCATGATGCGCTCCTTGCGTGAGTTTGAACCTCAAACTTCCCTGGCACTGCGAGGGACTTGTCCTGATGCCCATGACCAGCACTTGATTGAACGGCGCAAGCACGAGTGTGCTGTGGAGCATCCGTTACCCAGCGTAGGTGAGCGACGTACCCGGTGCCGGTCTTTCGGATGAAAAGCAGGTCATGGCGCGGGAGCCGCCAGACGGCCTAGGCTCTGTACGAAAAGTGGCTGCGCGCTGGGCGCCTTCGGCGCTACGCAGGCCATGCTGCGCGCTAGACGCCTGCGGCGTTACGCAGAAACAGGCTCGTGCGCGAGTCCGATCGGAATGCTCATTTAGGCCCCTAAAGTCGAATGCGACCCCAGCCGTTCCTCGCCTGTTTTGATTCGCTACGCTCACCCTCCGGGCCAGCCTTCGGCTGTTACTCCCGTTGGTCGTTGCGCCTTGCCTGACCTTCGCTCGCCGACTTTTCGTACAGACCCTGGTAGCGGAGTGCGGCAGCGCTATTGTTTAGGGAGCAATGGCTGAACATCGGCAGGAGAAGCGCTATGCATCCGACCCGAACTGCCCTTGTCCTTGCCGGTGGCGGCAGCCTTGGGGCTGTCCAGGTGGGGATGCTGCGGGCGCTGCTGGAAAAGCATGTGGTGTTCGACCTGGTGGTCGGCGCGTCGGTCGGTGCCCTCAATGGCGCCTACTTTGCCGCCAGGCCCAATGCCCGCGGTGTCGCCGAACTGGCCGATTTCTGGCGTGGCTTGCGCAAGGCCGACGTGTTTCCGTTTTCCTTGATTGATGCGCTGTCTTCCTTGCTCAGGCGTCGTGGCTGCCTGTTGCCCTCGTCGGCGCTGGCGAGCCTGGTGCGCCGGGCGCTGCCGGTGAGCCGCATCGAAGACACCGAACTGCCCCTGCATATCGTCACCACCAACCTGCTCACCGGGGCCGAAGAGCTGTTGTCCAGCGGCAGCGTCGAGCAGGCCCTGCTGGCCAGTGCCGCGATTCCGCTGGTGTTTCCGTGGGTGCAGATCGGCGACAAGCTGCTGGTCGACGGTGGTGTTGCCAGTAACACCCCGATCGCCGCGGCGGTGTCGCTGGGCGCGACCCGGGTCATCGTGGTGCCGACGGGATTCGGTTGCGCCTGCCCACGACCGCCAAGCGGGTTGATCGCCCTGGCCTTGCATACCCTGAACCTGATGAGCATGCGCCAGCTGGTGCGGGACATTGAGCTCCATTCGCCACAGGCGGCGATCCATGTGGTCGCGCCCTTGTGTCCGCTGGGCATTTCGGTGTTCGACTTCAGCCAGACCGAGCAACTGCTGCAACGGGCCCACCAGCAGACCCTGGCCTGGGTCGAAGAGGGCGGCCTGCTGCGTACCGGCGTGCCGGGGGCGTTGCAGGCGCATACGCACGCGGCGGGGTGAGGCTCAGTCCTCGAACCCCGCCTGCTCGTGAATCTCGTCGACCTTCAGTTCCAGGCGGTAGGCCACGGCGATGAACAGCGCCTGGCACAGGCACAAGGTCGCGCTCAAAGAACGGAAGGCGAAGGAGCTGCCTTCGTTGACCAGCAGCACGCTGTTGGCACGCTTGGCCAGGGGCGACAGGTTGCTGTCGGTGATGATCAGCGTCTTGGCCTGGTGGTGCTGGGCGATCCGCAGGCAGTGCTGGGTTTCCTTGGCATAGGGGGTGAAGCTGATGGCGATCACCAGGTCGTTGGGGCGGATGCTGCGCATCTGCTCGCGGTAGCTGCCGCCCAGGCCCGACACCAGGTGGATGCGCTTGTTGGTGTGCTGCAGGTTGTACACCAGGTAGTCGGCCACGGCGAAGGAGCGGCGCACCCCGACCACGTAGATGTTGTCGGCGTTGACCACCAGGTCCACGGCCTTGTCGAAGGCCGCGTCGTCCAGCTCCAGGCCCAGGCGCTCGATGCCCGACAGGGTGGCGTTGATGCACTCGCGCGCCAGGTCGCCGCCGCTGGCCTTCTGCGACTTGTTGGCGATCATGCTGCGGATGCGCTGCTGGTAGTTCTGTACCGGGGTGGTCTTGTGGGTGTAGGCCTCGCGAAACAGCGCCTGCATTTCGCTGAAGCCGCTGAAGCCGAAGCGCTGGGAGAAGCGCACGATGGCCGAGGGGTGCACCTCGCATTCGCCGGCGATGTCGCTGATGCGGTCGACCATGATCCGGTCGCTCTGCTGGCTCATGTAGCTGGCGATGCGCTTGAGCTGGCGCGGCAGGCTTTCGTATTCCTGGGTGATCAGCTGCAGCAGGCGCTCGGCATTGATCGGGGGGCTGGCGAGGTCGCTGTCTTGCGGGCTCTCGGTCGTGGCCGGCTGATCGGTGCGGGACATAGGCAATCCTTCTGTGCTTACTGGCTTGTACTTAATGGGAGCGGGCTGGTTGATCCACTCCCTGACAATAGGTGGGCTGTGCGCAGTCTACAGGGTCGGTGCGGGGAAAATCTTGAGCCGCGCGGCCACGGGGCGCTTGCTGAAACGATGCAGGCTGCCTGGAGCGGCCTTGAAAAAGTTTATTGGAAAAAATATTCCACGTAAAAAATTTATAGAAAAAATATTGATTGGTGCCGGTGAACGATTTAGTCTGCATCCACCAAGAGCGTTCGGCGCCTTCCTCGGTGCCACGCGCAGGCTGATAAAAATAACAGGAGCCAGCATGGGCCAGACTCGTTTTGCCAGTGGGCGTCAATTGGATCTGATCTGCCTCGGACGCCTGGGCGTCGACCTTTACGCACAGCAGGTCGGGGCCCGGCTGGAAGATGTCACAAGCTTCGCCAAATACCTCGGCGGCTCGTCCGCCAACATCGCCTTCGGCACCGCGCGCCTGGGCTTGCGCTCGGCGATGCTGAGCCGGGTCGGCGACGATCACATGGGGCGCTTCCTGGTGGAATCCCTGGCCCGCGAAGGCTGCGACGTCAGCGCGATCAAGATCGACCCGCAGCGCCTGACCGCCCTGGTCCTGCTCGGGCTCAAGGACCGCGAGACCTTCCCCCTGGTGTTCTACCGCGAGAACTGCGCCGACATGGCCCTGCGCGCCGAGGACATCAATGAAGCCTTTATCGCCTCCAGCAAGGCCTTGCTGATCACTGGCACCCATTTCTCCACCGACGGCGTGTACCAGGCCAGCCTGCAGGCCCTGGAGTACGCCGAGCGGCACGACGTCAAGCGCGTGCTCGACATCGACTACCGTCCGGTGCTCTGGGGCCTGGCGGGCAAGGCCGACGGCGAGACCCGGTTTGTCGCCGACCAGAACGTCAGCGCCCATGTGCAGAAGATCTTGCCGCGCTTCGACCTGATCGTCGGCACCGAAGAAGAATTCCTCATCGCCGGCGGCAGCGACGATCTACTCAGCGCCTTGCGCACCGTGCGTTCGCTGACCGCCGCGACCCTGGTGGTCAAGCTCGGCCCCCAGGGCTGCACGGTGATCCACGGGGCGATCCCGGCGCGCCTGGAAGACGGCGCGATCTACCCCGGGGTGCGGGTCGAAGTGCTCAATGTGCTGGGGGCGGGCGATGCCTTTATGTCCGGCTTCCTCAGTGGCTGGCTGGAGGATGCCAGCGACGAGCGCTGCTGCCAGCTGGCCAATGCCTGCGGCGGGCTGGTGGTGTCGCGCCACGCCTGCGCGCCGGCGATGCCGACCCGCGCCGAGCTGGATTACCTGTTCAACAGCCCGGTGCCCATCACCCGGCCGGACCAGGACGCGACCTTGCAGCGCCTGCATCAGGTCAGCGTGCCGCGCAAGGCCTGGAAGCAGCTGTTCATTTTTGCTTTCGACCATCGCGGGCAACTGGTGGAACTGGCGCAGAAGGGCGGGCGCGAGCTCAGGGCCATCGGCCAGCTCAAGCAGCTGTTTATCCAGGCTGTGGAGCGGGTCGAGGCCGACTTGCGCGCGCAGGGCATCGAAGCCGATGTCGGCCTGCTGGCGGACCAGCGTTTCGGCCAGGACTCGTTGAACGCCGCCACCGGCCGTGGCTGGTGGGTGGCGCGGCCGGTGGAAGTCCAGGGCTCGCGGCCGCTGGCTTTCGAACACGGGCGCTCGATCGGCAGCAACCTGATCGCCTGGCCCCAGGAGCAGATCATCAAGTGCCTGGTGCAATACCACCCGGACGACGAGCCGTTGCTGCGCCTGGAGCAGGAAGCGCAGATCAAGGGCCTGTACCAGGCATCCCAGGTCAGCGGCCATGAGCTGCTGCTGGAAATCATTCCGCCCAAGGACCACCCCTCGACTCACCCGGACGTGCTCTACCGCGCTCTCAAGCGCCTGTACAACCTGGGCATTTTCCCGGCCTGGTGGAAGATCGAGGCGCAGAGCGCCGAGCAGTGGCAGCGGCTCGACGAGCTGATCGAGGAGCGCGACCCCTATTGCCGTGGCGTGGTGCTGCTGGGCCTCAACGCCCCGGCGGCGACCCTGGCCGAGGGTTTCCGTCAGGCCGGCAACAGCCGCACCTGCCGCGGCTTCGCCGTGGGCCGGACGATTTTCCATGAACCGAGCCGGGCCTGGTTGGCCAGCGAGATCGACGACGAAACCCTGATCCGCCGGGTGCAGGCGACCTTCGTCGAACTGATCGACGCCTGGCGCACGGCCCGACCCCAAACGCAAACCCGAACGTAAACCTGGCACAAATCCCTGTAGCCGCTGCCGAGCGTAGCGAGGCTGCGATCGGTGGCGCAGCCACCGCAAGCGTTGTACCTGACACTACGCGTTGTCAGGTTTTGCGAGCGCTGCGTCGGGATGCCGCCCAGCTCGATCGCAGCCTCGCAGGCTCGGCAGCGGCTACAGCGGCTACGGGTGGGATTTTTCAGAACTGCTTTAGAAAACAATAAAAGGTGCAGCCATGCCCGCAATCCGAATTGGCATCAACCCGATTTCCTGGAGCAACGACGACCTGCCGTCCCTCGGCGGCGAAACGCCGTTGAGCACGGCGCTGAGCGAGGGCAAGGAAATCGGTTATGAAGGCTTCGAGCTCAACGGCAAGTTCCCCAAGGATGCCAAGGGCGTCGGCGATGTGCTGCGGCCTTATGACCTGGCGCTGGTCTCGGGCTGGTATTCCAGCCGCCTGGCCCGGCGCTCGGTGGCCGAGGAGATCGACGCCATCGCCAGCCATGTGCAGTTGCTGGCGCAGAACGGCGCCACGGTGCTGGTCTACGGCGAGGTCGCCGACTCGATCCAGGGCCAGCGCATTCCCCTGGTGGAGCGTCCGCGTTTTCACAGCCAGCAGGCCTGGCAGGAATACGCCGACAAGCTCACTGAGCTTGCGCGTTTCACCCTGTCCCAGGGCGTGCGCCTGGCGTACCACCACCATATGGGCGCCTACGTCGAATCGCCGGCGGACATCGACCAGTTGATGAGCCTGACCGGCAGCGAAGTCGGCCTGCTGTTCGACTCGGGCCACTGCTACATGGGCGGCGGCGAACCGCTGCAAGTGCTGCGCAAGCACATCGGGCGCATCTGCCACGTGCACTTCAAGGATGTGCGCAAGCCGGTGGTGCAGCTGGCGCGCAACAACCTGTGGAGTTTTCCCGACTGCATCATCAACGGCACCTTCACCGTGCCGGGGGATGGAGACATCGATTTCGCCGCGCTGCTGGACGAGCTGCTGGCCGCCGATTACCAGGGCTGGCTGGTGGTGGAGGCCGAGCAGGACCCGGCGGTGGCGCCGAGTTATGTCTACGCGAAGAAGGGTTATGACACCTTGCGCGCGCTGCTTGATGAGAGGACTGGACAATGAGCCTGCTGGTAAAAAGCGCGGCCAAGGGCCGGACCATGGTGCAGTTGGCCGAGGGCCGGTTGCAGTACGTCGGGTTCGCCGCCTACCGCCTGAGCCTCGGCGAAAGCCTGCCGGTCAATGCCGGCGACCGGGAGTTGTGCCTGGTACTGCTCAGCGGGCGTATCGGCGTCCAGGGCGAGGCGCCGGGGCAGGGCGCGTTCGGCTGGGACAACCTCGGCGACCGGCAATCGGTGTTCGAGGACAAGTCGCCCTTCGCCGTCTACCTGCCGCCCGGCAGCCAGGCCCAGGTCACCGCCCTGAGCGATGTGCAGATCGCCGTCTGCGCCGCGCCCGGCGCTACTGCAAAAAGCTCCGCCACCAACGGCCTCGGCCCCCGGTTGATCCTTCCCGAGAACATGAAGCGCAGCGTGCGCGGCAAGGGCGCCAACACCCGGTATGTCTGCGACATCCTGCCGGACAGCGAGCCGGCCCATTCGCTGCTGGTGGTGGAGGTGCGCACGCCGTCCGGGCACTCCTCCAGCTACCCGCCGCACAAGCACGACACCGACGACCTGCCGCACCAGAGCTTTCTCGAAGAGACCTATTACCACCAGGTCAACCCGCCCCAGGGTTTCGTGTTCCAGCGGGTCTACACCGACGACCGCAGCATTGACGAGGCCATGGCCGTGGAGCACGGCGACCTGGTGGTGGTGCCCAGGGGTTACCACCCGGTCAGCGTGCCCTATGGCTACGAGTCCTATTACCTGAACGTCATGGCCGGGCCCAAGCGGGTCTGGCAGTTCCATAACGATCCGCGGCACAGCTGGCTGCTGGATCTGTGATTTCCAGCATCTGAATTCCAACATTCGAACGGAGAACAAGAACAATGAGTGACGCCCCGGTAATCGGCCATTACATCGACGGTCAGGTGCAAGACAGCGGCGAGCGCTTTGCCAACGTGTTCAACCCGGCCACCGGCCGCGTGCAGGCCCAGGTCGCCCTGGCCAGCCAGAAGACCGTGGACGAGGCCGTCGCTTCGGCGATGAAGGCCTTCCCGGCCTGGTCCGAGCAGTCGGCGCTGCGCCGTTCGCGGGTGATGTTCAAGTTCAAGGAACTGCTGGACCAACACCACCACGAGCTGGCCGAGATCATCACCCGCGAGCACGGCAAGGTGCTGTCCGACGCCCATGGCGAAGTGACCCGCGGCATCGAGATCGTCGAGTTCGCCTGTGGCGCGCCGAGCCTGCTGAAAACTGACTTCAGCGACAACATCGGCGGCGGCATCGACAACTGGAACCTGCGCCAGCCCCTGGGCGTGTGCGCCGGGGTCACCCCGTTCAACTTCCCGGTGATGGTGCCGCTGTGGATGATCCCGCTGGCCCTGGTCAGCGGTAACTGCTTCATCCTCAAGCCGTCCGAGCGCGACCCGTCCGCCAGCCTGCTGATGGCGCGCCTGCTGACGCAAGCCGGGCTGCCCGATGGTGTGTTCAACGTGGTCCAGGGCGACAAGGCGGCGGTGGACGGGCTGTTGCAGCACCCGGACAT
Organism: Pseudomonas chlororaphis subsp. chlororaphis; assembly: GCF_003945765.1. Lineage (NCBI taxonomy): Bacteria > Pseudomonadati > Pseudomonadota > Gammaproteobacteria > Pseudomonadales > Pseudomonadaceae > Pseudomonas > Pseudomonas chlororaphis. The sequence continues at coordinate 2,768,607 of NZ_CP027712.1, forward strand.
CGAAGCGATTTCCTTTGTCGGCTCGACGCCGATCGCCGAGTACATCCACCGCCAGGCCACCTCCCGCGGCAAGCGCGTGCAGGCCCTGGGCGGGGCGAAGAACCATATGATCGTGATGCCCGATGCTGACCTCGACCAGGCCGCCGATGCGCTGATCGGCGCGGCCTACGGCTCGGCTGGCGAGCGCTGCATGGCGATCTCCATCGCCGTGGCGGTGGGCGAGGTGGGCGACCGACTGATCGAGAAACTGCGGCCGCGCATCGACCAGCTGAAAATCGGCAACGGCATGCAGGGCGACAGCGACATGGGGCCGCTGGTGACCGCCGAGCACAAGGCCAAGGTCGAAGGTTTTATCGACCAGGGCGTGGCCCAGGGCGCGCAACTGCTGGTGGACGGCCGCGGCTTCAAGGTGCCGGGGGCAGAGCAGGGCTTTTTTGTCGGCGCGACCCTGTTCGACGGTGTGACGACCGAGATGAGCATCTACCAGGAGGAAATCTTCGGCCCGGTGCTGGGCATCGTCCGGGTGCCGGATTTCGCCAGCGCGGTGGCGCTGATCAACGCCCATGAATTCGGCAACGGCGTGTCCTGCTTCACCCGCGACGGCGGCGTGGCCCGGGCCTTCGCCCGCAGCATCAAGGTTGGCATGGTCGGCATCAACGTGCCGATTCCGGTACCCATGGCCTGGCATTCCTTCGGCGGCTGGAAGCGCTCGCTGTTCGGCGACCACCATGCCTATGGCGAGGAAGGCCTGCGCTTCTACAGCCGCTACAAGAGCGTGATGCAGCGCTGGCCGGACAGCATCGCCAAGGGCCCCGAGTTCAGCATGCCGACCGCCAAGTAAAGCCCTGCAACCCGTTGCTCTGGAGAACAAGAATAATGAACCAGCCCCTGCGTTTCGCCCTGAATCGTATGGTTGCCCCACGTTTGAGCCTGCCGGCGTTCATCGAGCTGGCGGTGACCCTGAAAGCCGATGCCATCGAGATCCGCAATGACCTTGCGGGCGTGGAGATCGAAGACGGCACGCCGCCGCAGCAGGTGCGCCAGTTGTGCGCGGCCCACGGCATCCAGGTGCTGTCGATCAATGCGCTGTACCCCTTCGATGTCTGGAACGACGAGCGTCGCGCCCAGGCCCTGAAGCTTGCCGCCTATGCCCGCGATTGCGGCGCCCGCGGCCTGGTGATGTGCCCGCTGAACGACCGCGCCGATGCGCGCAGCGAAGCCGAGCGCGGCGCCGGTTTGCGCACCGCCTTGACGGAGTTGGCGCCGATCCTGCGCGAGCATGGGATTCTCGGTTTTATCGAGCCCCTGGGTTTCGAGGAATGTTCTCTGCGGCGCAAGCGCACCGCGGTGGAGGCGATCCGCGCCAGCGGCGGGCTGGATGTGTTTCGCCTGGTGCACGACACCTTTCACCATCACCTGGCCGGCGAGCAGGAATTCTTCCCCGAGCTGACCGGGCTGGTGCATATCTCCGGGGTCGAGGACCGCGAGGCGCCCCTGGCGAGCATCCGCGACGGCCACCGGGTGCTGGTGGGCGAGGGCGACATCCTCGGCAACGCGGCGCAGATCGAGACCCTGCTCGAGCGCGGCTACAGCGGCCACCTGTCGTTCGAACCCTTCGCCGACAGCGTGCATGGGCTGGCGGATATCCAGCGGGCGATCGGCGCCAGCATCGACCATCTCAAGCAGGCCCTGGCATAACACCGTTCCCTGTAGCCGCTGCCGCAGGCTGCGATAAGGCCGCAGGCCTTCAGCGATTTTGAGGCCTTGCGCGCCCTTCGGTCGCGATCGCAGCCTGCGGTAGCGGCTACAGAGCAGCAACCTTCACCCTATTCAAAGGTGCAGATATGACTACGACACGACTGACCATGGCCCAGGCCCTGGTGAAATTCCTCGACAACCAGTACGTCGAGATCGATGGGGTGCAGAGCAAGTTCGTCGCCGGGATCTTCACCATCTTCGGCCACGGCAACGTGCTCGGCCTGGGCCAGGCCCTGGAGCAGGACAGCGGCGAGCTGCTGGTGCATCAGGGCCGCAACGAGCAGGGCATGGCCCACGCCGCCATCGGTTTCGCCAAGCAGCACCTGCGGCGCAAGATCTACGCCTGCACCTCGTCGGTGGGCCCGGGGGCGGCGAACATGCTGACCGCCGCGGCGACCGCCACCGCCAACCGCATTCCCTTGTTGCTGCTGCCCGGCGATGTCTACGCCAGCCGCCAGCCCGACCCGGTGCTGCAACAGATCGAGCAGTTCCACGACCTGAGCATCAGCACCAACGATGCCTTCAAGGCGGTGAGCAAATACTGGGACCGCATCAACCGCCCCGAGCAGTTGATGACCGCGGCGATCCACGCCATGCGCGTGCTCACCGACCCGGCGGAAACCGGCGCGGTGACCCTGGCCTTGCCCCAGGATGTGCAGGCCGAGGCCTACGATTACCCGGATTACTTCCTGCAGAAACGCGTGCACCGTATCGAACGCCGGCCGGCCACCGCGGCCATGCTCGAGGATGCCGTGGCGGCCTTTGCCGGCAAGCGCAAACCGCTGATCGTCTGTGGCGGCGGGGTCAAATACTCTGGGGCCAACGAGGCGCTGCTGGCGTTTGCCGAAAGCTTCGGCATTCCCTTCGCCGAGACCCAGGCCGGCAAGAGCGCGGTGGTCTCCAGCCACCCGCTGAATGTCGGCGGCATCGGCGAGACCGGTTGCCTGGCGGCCAACCTGCTGGCGAAAGAGGCGGACCTGATCATCGGCATCGGCACCCGCTACAGCGATTTCACCACCGCCTCGAAGTCGCTGTTCCGCGCCGATGTGCAGTTTCTCAACCTCAATATCTGCCCCTGCGATGCGCTGAAGCTCGACGGCGTGCAGCTGCTGGCGGATGCCCGGGAAGGCCTGAACGGGTTGGCCGAAGCCCTGGCGCGCAGCGACTACCAGGCCGCCTGGGGCGAACAGATCGGTCAGGCGCGGGCGCAGCTGGACGCGGAGGTGGACCGGGTCTATCAGGTCGAATACCACGCCGACGACTTTGTCCCGGAGATAAACGACCATATGGACCCGGCGGTGCTGCGCGAATTCATCGAGCTGACCGGTTCCTGCCTGACTCAGAGCCGGGTGCTGGGGGTGCTCAACCAGACCCTGGCCGACGACGCGGTGATAGTCGCCGCCGCGGGCAGCCTGCCCGGCGACCTGCAACGCAGCTGGCGCAGCAAGGGGGTCAACACCTACCACGTCGAGTACGGCTATTCCTGCATGGGCTACGAGGTCAACGCGGCCCTGGGGGTCAAGCTCGCCGAGCCCCAGCGCGAGGTCTACGCCCTGGTGGGCGACGGCTCCTACCTGATGCTGCATTCGGAGCTGGCCACCTCGATCCAGGAGCGGCGCAAGATCAACGTGGTGCTGCTCGACAACATGACCTTCGGCTGCATCAACAACCTGCAGATGGAACACGGCATGGACAGCTTCGGCACCGAGTTCCGTTTCCGCAACCCCGAGACCGGCAAGCTCGACGGCGGCTTCGTGCCGGTGGACTTCGCCATGAGCGCGGCGGCCTATGGCTGCAAGACCTACAAGGTCAAGACCGTGGCAGAGCTGCAGGCGGCCCTGGCCGATGCGCGGACCCAGACGGTGTCGACCCTGATCGATATCAAGGTCCTGCCCAAGACCATGATCCACAAGTACCTGTCCTGGTGGCGGGTCGGGGTGGCGCAGGTGTCCACCAGCGCCCGTACCGACGCGGTGGCCAAACAACTCAACGAACGCCTGGCCAAGGCCCGGCAGTACTGATCGCTCGAATAACAACAGGCTCGAACAACCTATTGCTCGAACAAAAAACAGGAGTGCATTCATGTCTTTGAAACTGGGCGTCATCGGTACCGGGGCCATCGGCCAGGACCATATCCGTCGTTGCAGCCAGACCCTGCTGGGCAGCCAGGTGGTGGCGGTCACCGATATCAATCTTGCGCAGGCGGCGAAGGTGGTGGCCGAGCTGAAGATCGCCGCCGAGGTCTATCCCGATGGCCAGGCGCTGATCAAGGCGCCGGAAGTCGAGGCGGTGCTGGTCACCTCCTGGGGGCCGAGCCATGAAGAGTTCGTCCTGGCCGCCATCGCCGCCGGCAAGCCGGTGTTCTGCGAGAAGCCGCTGGCGGTGACCGCCGCCGGCTGCCGCAAGATCGTCGAGGCCGAGGTGGCCCACGGCAAGCGCCTGGTCCAGGTGGGCTTCATGCGCCCCTACGATTCTGGCTACCGCGCGCTGAAGGCGGTGATCGACAGCGGCCGGATCGGCGAGCCGCTGATGCTGCACTGCGCCCACCGCAACCCGCGGGTCGGCGAGAACTACAAGACCGACATGGCGATCACCGACACCCTGATCCATGAGCTGGACGTGCTGCGCTGGCTGCTGGCCGACGACTATGTGTCGGTGCAGGTGGTGTTCCCGCGCAAGTCGAGCAAGGCGTTGGCGCACCTGCGCGACCCGCAGGTGGTGCTGCTGGAAACCGCCAAGGGCACGCGCATCGACGTCGAGGTGTTCGTCAACTGCCAGTACGGTTACGACATCCAGTGCGAAGTGGTGGGCGAAACCGGCATCGCCAGGTTGCCTGAGCCGTCCCAGGTGCAACTGCGCAGCGAGGCCAAGCTGTCCAACACGATCCTGATGGACTGGAAGGACCGCTTTATCGCTGCCTATGACATCGAGCTGCAGGCCTTTATCGACGGAGTGCGGGCCGGGCAGGTCGGTGGCCCTTCGGCCTGGGACGGCTATGCCGCGGCGGTGGCCGCCGATGCCTGCATCGAGGCGCAGAACAGCGGGCAGATCGTCAAGGTCGAACAACCGCCGCGCCCGGCGTTCTATGGCTGATTCTGTAGGAGCGGCCGGTTGCCCGCGATGGACGTTAACGATGATGCGGTCTGTCTGGAACAACGCGGCGCATCCGACTCCATCGCGAGCAAGCTTCGCTCCTACAGGGGACACAGCAACTTTGTAGCCGCTGCCGAAGGCTGCGATAAGGCCGAAGGCCTTCAGCGATCTTGAGGTCCTACGCGCCCTTTGGTCGCGATCGCAGCCTGCGGCAGCGGCTACAGGTCACCACTTCAGATTCGGGGAGAACAATAAAATGCGCATCGCACTGGACCCCTACATGTACCGCCACCTGCCGCTGGGCCAGATGACCGACAAGGCCGCCGAATTGGGTTATCAGTACATCGAGCTGTCGCCGCGTGAGGATTTCCTGCCGTTCTACAAGGCGCCACGGGTCGACCGGGCGCGGATCAAGGAATTTCGCAAGGCCCTCAGCGACAGCGGCGTGCAGCTCTCTTCGCTGTTGCCGATGTACCACTGGGCCGCCGCCGACGAAGGTTTGCGCGTGGCGGCGGTGCGCAACTGGAAGCGGGCGATCCAGATCGCCGTGGAAATGGACTGCGAGCTGGTCAACAGCGAGTTCACCGGCCAGTCGGACAACCCGCTGGTGTGCGAGAACCAGTTCATGCGCTCCATGGACGAGTTGATTCCGGAGTTCGAGCGCGAGGGCATCAAGCTGGATATCCAGGCCCACCCCTATGATTTCTGCGAGCGCAACAACGAGTCGGTGGACATCATCCGCGGCTTCGACCGGGACTGGATCAACTACCTGTACGCGGCGCCGCACACCTTCTTTTACGACGACGGCAAGGGCGACATCGCCTCGATGCTCAAGTACGCGGGCAGCAAGCTCAGCCACCTGATCATCGCCGACACCTATAACCACAAGGCGTCGTCGAGCCTGCGCTATATCGTCAACCCGCCGGGCGTCACCGCCACCGTGCACCAGCACCTGGACATCGGCCAGGGCGAGGTGGACTGGACGGCGTTCTTCGATACCCTGCGTGAAATCCAGTTCGACGGCATCGCCACGGTCTCGGTGTTCGCCTGGGAAGACCGCCCGGACGAATCCAACCGGATGATGCTGGAGCGGGTCAGCAGCGAACTGTGCTGCTGACACAAACGCAGCCACCTGTAGCCGCTGGCGCAGCCTGCGATCGAGGACAACGTCCTCGCAAAACCTGCTGACGCGCAGGGAGCTGAAAGACCGCATGCGCCGTGGTTGCGACCACTGCGTGGTCGATCGCAGGCTGCGCCAGCGGCTACAGGGCTACAGGGCTACAGGGCTACAGGGCTACAGGGCTACAGGGCTACATCGGGTTCTATATAAGGAGGGCTTTGCGATGCGCATTGGTTTGGTGGGTTACGGCCATGGTGGCCGACATTTTCACGCGCCGCTGATTGCCAGCCTGCCCGGCGCGACCTTCGTCGGCGTGGTCACCCTGTCGGCCGAGCGCCGGCAGCTGCTGGCGGCGGAGCACCCCGGGGTGCGGGCCTTCGACAGCATCGAGCAACTGGTCGCGGCCGGGATCGACGGGTTGGTGATTTCCACCCCGCTGGAGGGCCGTGCGGCGCTGGTGCTGGAAGCCATCGAGCGCGGTGTCCCGGTGGTCAGCGACAAACCCTTCGCCAGCGACCTCGAACAGGCCAAGGCGCTGATCGAGGCCGCGCAAACCCGTCGGGTGCCGCTGAGTGTGTACATGAACCGGCGCTGGGACTCGGACTTCCTCACCCTACGCAAGCTGATCGCCAGCGGTGCCCTGGGCAGCGTCAGCCGTTTCGAGTCGCGGGTCGAGCGCTATGTGCCGCAGGCCGTGGGCAATACCAGCGGCGGTGGGTTTCTGCGCGACCTCGGCAGCCATCTGGTGGACCAGGCCTTGCAGCTGTTCGGCCCGGTGACCCGGGTCTACGCCGAGTTGCAGTACGCCCCCCAGGCGCCGACCTGCGACCACGGGTTTTTCCTCGCCCTGAGCCACGCCAATGGCGTGGTTTCACATGTGTCCGGTAGTTGTCTGCAGAATTGCCAGGGGCCACGGTTCCGGGTCAGCGGTTCGGCCGGCAGTTATACGGTCGAGGGCCTGGACGGCCAGGAGCAGGCGCTGGTCGCCGGCCTGTCGCCGCAGACCGAGGGCGAGCGCTGGGGCGTCGAGGAACACCGGCGCTGGGGCTGGTTCGAGCAGGGCGAGATCCGTGAGCGGGTGGCTTCCGAGCGGGGCGACTGGTTGCAGTTCTATAAACAGTGGCAGGTGGCGCTGCAAGGGCAGGGGCCGCTGCCGGTGACCGCGGCCGAGGCCCTGGCCACCACCCGCGTGCTGGACGCCGCGCGCCTGAGCTGGCGCCAGCGCCAGGTGGTGGAAATGGCCGATTTCCGGCTGCAGAATGAATTTGGAATAAAATTCTAAAATGAGTTGATATAGAAATTATTTTCTAATAAAGTCATTTCCAGGTTGCCGACTAGCAGGGTTTCGCCAGCGTCACGGGCCGATTTCAGATCCGCCTTGAACCGAGTGAAACCCGCCAACAAAAACAAAACAGGTACCGTCGATGAAAACCTTCAGTTCCGTTGTGCACCTGCTTCGCCGCGCATTGCCGCGCTGGCGTCCACTCTCTAGTCGAACACCTCGCCAAACACCCCGGCATGCCTCTGTCGTCCAGTCCCTGGTCCGCCTGCTTTGCGTCGAACGCAAGGGCGCGCTGGTGTGCTGCATGCCCGGCGCGCCGATCGTGCGTCTGCCTCACTGAGTGGTTTCTGCGCCTTATCCATAAAACCTACAAGAATGTGGAGAAAGACCTTTCATGAAGACCAAGACCCGTTTCGCCACGCTTGCCCTGTCCCTGCTGCTGGGCAGCGGCACGGCGTTCGCCGACCTGAAGATCGGCGTGAGCATGTCGCAGTTCGACGACACCTGGCTGACCTACCTGCGTGAATCCATGGACCAGAAAGCCAAGTCGCTGCCGGACGGCGTTACGCTGCAGTTCGAGGATGCCCGGGCCGATGTGGTCAAGCAGCTGAGCCAGGTGGAAAGCTTTATCAGCCAGAAGGTCGACGCCATCGTGGTCAACCCGGTGGACACCGCGGCGACCCGCAAGATCACCGAAGCGGCGGTCAAGGCCGGGATTCCGCTGGTCTACGTCAACCGCCGGCCGGACGACCTGAACCTGCCCAAGGGCGTGGTCACCGTGGCCTCCAATGACCTGGAGGCCGGGCAGATGCAGATGCAGTACCTGGCCGACAAGATGGGCGGCAAGGGCGAGGTGGTGATCCTGCTGGGCGACCTGGCGAACAACTCCACCACCAACCGCACCAAGGGCGTCAAGGAAGTGCTGGCCAAGTACCCGGGGATCAAGGTCGAGCAGGAACAGACCGGGATCTGGCTGCGGGACAAGGCCATGACCCTGGTCAACGACTGGTTGACCCAGGGCCGCCAGTTCGATGCGGTGGTGGCCAACAACGATGAAATGGCCATCGGCGCCGCCATGGCGCTGAAACAGGCCGGGGTGGAGAAGGGCAGCGTGCTGATCGCCGGGGTCGACGGCACGCCCGATGGCCTGCGCGCGGTGCAGAAGGGCGACCTGGCGGTCTCGGTGTTCCAGGATGCCAAGGGCCAGGCCGACGGCTCGATCGACACCGCGGTGAAAATGGCCAAGCACGAGCCGGTGGAGCAGGCGGTGTGGGTGCCGTATCGCCTGATCACCCCGGAAAACGTCGCCCAGTTCAAATAAGCCCGGTTCAAACAGCCCGTCCGTTCCATCAACAACCATAAGCCGGCGGGGTGGCCCAGCTGCCCCGCGGATGGAGTACCTGATCATGTTCGCTTCAGCGACTGCTTCGAGCATCCCGACGGCGGCTATGCAGCCCGCCGCTCAGTCTGCCCAGTCTGTGTCCGAGCAGCAGCCTTACCTGCTGGAAGTCATCAACGTCAGCAAGGGTTTCCCCGGGGTTGTCGCCCTGTCCGATGTGCAGCTGCGGGTGCGTCCCGGCACGGTGCTGGCGCTGATGGGGGAGAACGGCGCGGGCAAGTCGACCCTGATGAAAATCATCGCCGGGATCTACCAGCCGGACGCCGGCGAGCTGCGCCTCAAGGGCCAGCGGGTGAATTTCGAGACGCCGCTGGCGGCCTTGCAGGCGGGGATCGCGATGATCCACCAGGAACTCAACCTGATGCCGCACATGAGCATCGCCGAGAACATCTGGATCGGCCGCGAGCAGCTCAACGGCCTGCACATGGTCGATCACCGCGAGATGCACCGCTGCACCGCACTGCTGCTGGAACGCCTGCGGATCAACCTCGACCCCGAGGAGCAGGTGGGCAACCTGAGCATCGCCGAGCGGCAGATGGTGGAGATCGCCAAGGCGGTGTCCTACGACTCCGACATCCTGATCATGGACGAGCCGACCTCGGCCATTACCGAGAAAGAGGTGGCGCACCTGTTCTCGATCATCGCCGACCTCAAGGCCCAGGGTAAGGGCATCATCTATATCACCCACAAGATGAACGAAGTGTTCGCCATCGCCGATGAAGTGGCGGTGTTCCGCGACGGCGCCTACATCGGCCTGCAACGGGCCGACAGCATGGACGGCGACAGCCTGATCTCGATGATGGTCGGCCGCGAACTGAGCCAGCTGTTTCCGGTGCGCGAGAAGCCCATAGGCGAGCTGCTGATGTCGGTGCGCGACCTGCGCCTGGACGGGGTGTTCGAGGGCGTGTCCTTCGACCTGCACGCCGGGGAGATCCTTGGCATCGCCGGGCTGATGGGCTCGGGGCGCACCAATGTGGCCGAGACGATTTTCGGCATCACCCCCAGCGACGGCGGCGAGATCCGCCTTGACGGCCAGCCAGTGCGCATCAGCGATCCGCACATGGCCATCGAGAAGGGGTTTGCCCTGTTGACCGAGGACCGCAAGCTCAGCGGCCTGTTTCCCTGCCTGTCGGTCCTGGAAAACATGGAGATGGCGGTGCTGCCGCACTATGCCGGCAACGGTTTCATCCAGCAGAAGGCCCTGCGCGCCCTGTGCGAGGACATGTGCAAGAAGCTGCGGGTCAAGACCCCGTCGCTGGAGCAGTGCATCGACACCCTGTCGGGCGGCAACCAGCAGAAGGCCTTGCTCGCGCGCTGGCTGATGACCAACCCGCGGGTGCTGATCCTCGACGAACCGACCCGTGGCATCGACGTCGGCGCCAAGGCCGAGATCTACCGGCTGATCGCCTACCTCGCCGGCGAAGGCATGGCGGTGATCATGATCTCTTCGGAGTTGCCGGAAGTGCTGGGCATGAGCGACCGGGTGATGGTCATGCACGAGGGCGAACTGATGGGCACCCTCGACCGCGGCGAAGCGACCCAGGAGAAGGTCATGCAACTGGCTTCCGGGATGTCCCTGGTCCACTAGCCGGCAAACGTATCAAGGCCATCGGCGAGGTGTGTTCGCCGCCGGCCATACAAGAAGAAGGTGAAGGCTTATGAACGCGATACTGGAAAACAAACCCGCGGCGGCGCCAGCCAGAACGCGCCGGCGCCTGCCCACCGAGCTGAGCATCTTCCTGGTGCTGATCGGCATCGGCCTGGTGTTCGAGCTGTTCGGCTGGATCGTGCGCGACCAGAGCTTCCTGATGAACTCCCAGCGCCTGGTGCTGATGATCCTCCAGGTGTCGATCATCGGCCTGCTGGCCATTGGCGTGACTCAGGTGATCATCACCACCGGCATCGACCTGTCGTCCGGCTCGGTGCTGGCGCTGTCGGCGATGATCGCCGCCAGCCTGGCGCAGACCTCGGACTTCACCCGCGCGGTGTTCCCGTCGCTGACCGACCTGCCGGTGTGGATCCCGGTGGTGGCCGGGCTGGGGGTAGGGCTGCTGGCGGGGGCGATCAACGGCAGCATCATTGCCATCACCGGCATCCCGCCCTTTATCGCCACCCTCGGCATGATGGTCTCGGCGCGTGGCCTGGCGCGCTATTACACCGAAGGCCAGCCGATCAGCATGCTCTCGGATTCCTACACGGCCATCGGCCACGGCGCCATGCCGGTGATCATCTTCCTGGTGGTGGCGGTGATCTTCCATATCGCCCTGCGCTACACCAAGTACGGCAAGTACACCTATGCCATCGGCGGCAACATGCAGGCGGCGCGGACCTCAGGGATCAACGTCAAGCGCCACCTGGTGATCGTCTACAGCATCGCCGGACTGCTGGCGGGGCTGGCCGGGGTGGTGGCCTCGGCGCGGGCGGCGACCGGGCAGGCGGGCATGGGCATGTCCTATGAACTGGACGCCATCGCCGCGGCGGTGATCGGCGGCACCAGCCTGGCCGGCGGCGTGGGGCGCATCACCGGCACCGTGATCGGCGCGCTGATCCTCGGGGTGATGGCCAGCGGGTTCACCTTCGTCGGCGTCGATGCCTATATCCAGGACATCATCAAGGGCCTGATCATCGTGGTGGCGGTGGTCATCGACCAGTACCGCAACAAGCGCAAGCTCAAGCGCTGACTTCTCTGCTTTCTTGTAGGAGCGAACGGGCGGCGATCCGACTTGCTCGCGATGGACGTCAACGATAACGCTTAGCATCTGATGCATGCGGCGCCTGGACGTCCATCGCGGGCAAGCCTCGCTCCTACAGAAGAGCCATACTCCACGGCAGCGGCAGGCCTTTTTCGGGCCTGCCGCTGCCGTTTGTCTTCTAAAAGACCCCGGGCGATGGAATTTCTTGTTATAAACGCACTCCGATAACCGCCGCCAAAGCCAGCCCTGGCGGGCTTTCAGGGCTTATCAGACAAATCTGATGTCATTTCAGTTGCTGACGCCTCGAACCGGCCTTAGACTGCCGCCCCTCGTAAATTGAGTGCCGGGTGGCGCTTGGAATGTATGGCGCCTTTCCGATGCCCCGAAAGGGGGCACGGAAAACAGCTTTAATTCGCCTTAATGCACGTATTTTTTATAGAGAAATCAATGACAAAGGAAAAGTTGCTGGCCATGCCGGCGGATGACTACATGAACGCCGAGCAGCTGGCTTTTTTCACTGAGCTGTTGCAGGCCATGAAGGTCGAAACCCACGAGCGCATCGAACAGAACCGAATCGCCATTGAGAGCCTGGACACCCCGGCCGACCCTGCCGACGCGGCTTCCGTAGAGGAAGAGCGGACCTGGCTGGTCAACGCTATCGACCGCGACCAGCGCATGCTGCCGCAGCTGGAGCAGGCCCTGGGCCGTATCGGCGACGACAGCTTCGGCTGGTGCGACGACAGCGGCGAGCCGATCGGCCTGAAACGCCTGCTGATCAGCCCGACCACCAAGTACTGCATCGAAGCTCAGGAACGTCACGAGCAGATCGACAAGCACCAGCGTCAGGCCTGATCGCCAAGACTTCTTCCCCTCGCGGGCAAGCCCCATCCCAAGGTCGTCGAGACGCCTGGGATCGGAGGCTTGCCCGCGAGTCGTTTGTGGGTGTCTTTAAAGCCCGCGCATTTCTATTGATCTGCTGCAAAGCTGCGACTAATGGACCATGGATAATGGCTTTTTAGTGGCGTTCAATGCAGGCCAAATAATTAGAAAAGCGTGGGGTAATCCAGATGACGCAAGACGGATCTTCGCCGGCTGCCATGGCGCAACCGCTGTCAGTAGTCCAAAGCACCCGGCGCTGGCAGGTTCCAACCCTGCAAAGCAGCACCTTGCTGCTAGTGCTGTACGTCCTGTCCCAGGGGCTGCTTTCTTTCTACCTCGCCGTGCCGCTGATGCTGCTGATCGTCTGGCTGCCGCTCTTGCGCAGGTCCAAGGCAGCAGCGCCGGCGAGCAGCGTCGATAACCGCGAGATCGCCGCGCTGACGCGCGACCTGTCCTGCAGCACCAGCCATAACGCGCTGTCGGCCGCCGGCGTGGCCTATTCGGTCCGGCAACTGGCCGGGCGGGTGCAGTCGCAGCTGGACTCGGCGGCGCGCATCGTCAGCAGCGCCGAGGCGATGATCCACACCGAGCAACTGGCCGCGCAGCTCAGCCAGCAGGCCCTGAGCGCCGCCAGCGAAGCCCATCGCAGCAGCGCCGAAGGCAGCACCGTGCTGGGCGAATCGATCACCCGCATGCACCGCCTCAGCCAAAGCGCCAACGACAGCCGGCAACTGATCGAAGCCCTGAGCCAGCGCAGCGAAGACATCCAGCGGGTGGCGCTGGTGATCCAGTCGATCGCCAGCCAGACCAACCTGCTGGCGCTGAATGCCGCCATCGAGGCGGCGCGGGCCGGTGAGCATGGCCGCGGGTTCGCCGTGGTGGCCGATGAAGTGCGCGGCCTGGCCGGGCGCACGGCCACCGCCACCGACGAGGTCGGGGTGATGGTCGGCGATATCCAGCAGCGCACGGCCCAGGTGGTGGAGCAGATCCGCCAGCTGTCCAGCGACCTGAACACCGGGGTCGAGCAGGTCGAGTCCACCGGCCAGCATCTGCAGAACATCGCCCGGCTGGCGGCCGGGGTGGAAAGCCAGGTCGGCGAGATCGCCCGCGGCGCCGAGACCAACCGCCAGCAACTGGACAGCCTGTTCCATGCCGTGGAGCAGGTGCGCGGCGACCTGGCGGTGAGCGACCAGCAGACCCGCCGCCTGGCCGAGGCAGCGGTGCAGATGGAAGGGCAGGCGGAGATCATCAGCGAACGCCTGGCCGAGGTCGGCCTGGATGACTACCACCAGCGTATCTACGACCTGGCCCAGGAAGGCGCCCGGCGCATCGCCGAGCAGTTCGAGGCGGATCTTGCGGCCAACCGCATCAGCCTCGACGACCTGTTCGACCGCAGTTACCAGCCGATCGCCAATACCCAGCCGGTGAAATACCAGACCCGCTTCGACCGTTACGCCGATCAGGTGCTGCCGGCGATCCAGGAGCCGTTGCTGGCGCGTCACGAAGGCCTGGTGTTCGCCATCGCCTGCACGCCCCAGGGCTATGTGCCGACCCACAACCAGGCGTTTTCCCGGCCGCTGACCGGCGACCCGCAGGTGGATACCCTGCACAACCGCACCAAGCGCAAGTTCGAGGACCGCACCGGCATCCGCTGCGGCAGCCACCAGCAGCCGCTGTTGCTGCAAACCTACACCCGCGATACCGGCGAGCTGATGCACGATTTGTCGGTGCCGATCAGGGTCAAGGGCCGGCATTGGGGCGGTCTGCGCCTGGGTTACAAACCGGAACAGGCCGTCGAGGCCGCGCGCGGCTGAGCCCGAGCGGGCTGGTCATTGTTACCGGCCCTGCAACGGAGCTGTGCCAGGGATGGCTTTTTCCCAGCATGGGAACTCATTAGTATGAGCGACATTGTTAGCTAGCTAACTAGTTACCAGGAGAAGTCCTCATGCAAAGCAAAGTCGATGTCGCAGTGATGATTGGTAGCGGTGTACCGGCCACCTTTCGCGCGGTCGGGCTGAATGTGTGCTGGGTCGTGCTGGTCAATGGCGAGCGCCGCGGCGCGCCGTTCGCCAGCCGCGACGAAGCCCTGGAGTGCCAGGCATCGTGGCTGGCCCAGCTGGCGCGGGACAGGGTCGGGCACCCGCTGTTCAGTCGTTCGGCCTGACGGCGCAGGCACCCGCGCCTTCAGACCTCGCTGCCGATCACCGCGCTTTCGGCCTGGAACAGCGCCACCTGGGCCATCGACAAGGCGCTGCTGGCGGCCTGCGCCTGGGCCCGGGCGGCGGACAATGCCTGCATGTGCGCGTCGGTTGTACGATGCCGGGCGGCGCTTTGCACCATCGCCAGGTGCTCGTTGGCCTTGCGCAGCCGTTGCTGCAGTTGTTCGATCTGTTTGCGCAGCAGCTTGATGCGTTTCTTTTTCGCTTCGAGCACGCCGTCGGGCGCGGCATTGGCCGCTCGGGTGATCGCGGTGCGCAGGTCAAACGGATCGCTCGCCGGGCTTTCGCTGGCCGCCGCGCCGGGCAGGGCGAACTCGGCCAGGGAAGGCAGGCGGGCCGGTGGGTTGAGGTCGATCATCATGGCGCTCTTTATCGGAAGGCTCGCCAATATGTCGGTCGGGCGCGGCAATCCTTTATTGCCGTTCAGAGGTTCAGGGCGCCCTGGTCGACGGCCTGCTTGAGGGCGCGGGCGGCGTCCTTGGCGGCGGCTTCGGCCAGTTCCGCGGTCTTGAACCAGCGGTCCTTTTCCACCTGGTGGCAGCGCACGGTGCGCAGCGGTGGCTTGGCGCGCATCACGATCACGGCCTGGAACTCGCCCTCGACATCCCGGGCCTCGCCATGGATGAAAAACTCGCCTATATCGAATTCCGTCACGTCCGACTTTCCCCTGGAAATTATGCTGGTGAAGCCTGGCCGGTGGCCGGCTTCAAGGTCGCGGCAGTATGGCAGTTGTTGCCGGTCGATGGCTGAGTTAAGTCACGCAAGTGGCTGACCGGCAGGGTGAAAGAGGTTTTTTCAGCGATTTGCTAACGCATGGGTTGCTCTGAATACATAAAGTTGCTCTAGAATTGCCCCGGCAGTCAGAGATTGATGTTTACCTGCAGCACTCCCGTCCCATTAAGGGTGACGAAAGGATCGTGAGGTTTTCCGATCGACAGTGAGTGCGCAGCTTTCTCGGCGGGCTGGAACCACTTCTTCTGCGCTTGATGCGGGCCAAACGGTCCGGTAGTCCTTCCGGTTTTTCTGGGGAGGGGCGCTCCGGTGTTTGCGCCTACGCGTTGGCGGGTGGTGCTTTTTCGGATTGTTTTCATGTGGAGTCACGGCGCCGGTTCGGCCGCCTTTTTCTGCTGTCCGTCGTTTATGCGGGCAGAGTCATTTTCAGTTTCGGGGATCTTTCCTTGGCAGTAAGTAATCTTGATATGCACGCGTTGTTCGTCCTGGGCGACTTGCGCGCAAAGTTGGTCAAACAGTTCCAGTCGCGTTTCGTCTACATCACCGAACAGACGCCGGAAGGCATTTACGTCGCCGAAATCGACACCGAGACGGCGCTGGTCGTGGACGACAAGCCGCGCCTGGAACTCAAGGTCGGCGACCATTTCCGCGCCGCGGTCCTGCCCAGCCGTGAGGGCGGCAAGTTCGAAATCCGGTTTCGCGAGATCAAGCTGGCCGTCTACGGCCTGGGCGAATACGCCTTTGTCAGCACCGCCGACGGCCACGCCATCCTGTTCAAGGAAGGCCACAGCGTGGTGACGGTATTCGCCGCCAACCAGCAGTTGCAGGAAGGCCTGACCAAGACCCTGAAAGCCGTGACCGGCAAGGCCGCCAAATGGCGCAAGGGTGAACTGGTGAGCTTCAAGGCCAGCGAGTGAGCCGCGCCGAATTCCACCAGCAGCATCTTGCGCGCGCCCGCGCCGAGGCCCAGCGCCTGTTCGAACGCAAGGCCGTGCTGCAAGGTGCCTGGCTGGCCTGGGTGGCCTCGCAGCTGTATGTCCTGCAGCCGGCGGCATACGCCAGCATGGTGCGCCGCGAGTTGCAGCGCCTGCAGGAGCAGGGCGAAAACTGAAGTCCCCGTCGAAAGCAGGAACCTCTACTACAGTCAGATGACTCAATTAGTCAGAGGCTTGCGGTCCCAAACCGCGAGACCATCCTGCAACGCTGTGAACAGCCAAAGGGGCACAGGCATGAAAGGACTGCGGACACTGCTGGGCGGCGCGCTGCTTGGCTTGGGTATTTTGCTGGCGCCCGCCGGCGCCTCGGCGGCACCGTCGGTACAGCCGGCACAGGCGCCGATCCACTTCGCCGACCTGAACTGGGAAAGCGGCAGCCTGATCACCGATATCCTGCGCACCATCGTCGAGAAGGGTTACGGCCTGCCGACCGACACCTTGCCGGGCACCACCATCACCCTGGAAACCGCGCTGGCCAATAACGATATCCAGGTCATCGGCGAAGAGTGGGCCGGACGTAGCCCGGTGTGGGTCAAGGCCGAGGCCGAGGGCAAGGTGGCGGCCCTGGGCGACACGGTGAAGGGCGCGACCGAAGGCTGGTGGGTGCCGGAATACGTGGTCAAGGGCGATCCGGCCAAGGGCATCAAGCCGCTGGCGCCGGGACTGCGCAGCGTCACGGACCTCAAACGCTACAAGGACGTATTCAAGGACCCGGAAAGCCCGGGCAAGGGGCGTTTTCTCAACAGCCCCATCGGCTGGACCTCGGAAGTGGTGAACAAGCAGAAGCTCAAGGCCTATGGCCTGACCGACAGCTATGTGAATTTCCGCAGCGGTTCCGGCGCGGCGCTGGACGCCGAGATCACTTCATCGATCCGTCGCGGCCAGCCGGTCCTGTTCTACTACTGGTCGCCGACCCCGTTGCTCGGGCGCTTCAAGCTGATCCAGCTGGAAGAGCCGCCGTTCGATGCCGAGGCCTGGAAAACCCTAACCGACGCCGAGCACCCCAACCCACGCCCCACGCGCTCGCTGGCCTCGAAGCTGTCGATTGGCGTGTCCACGCCGTTCCAGCAGCAGTACCCGCAGATCGCCGAGTTCTTTAGCAAGGTCGATTTGCCAATCGAAGCGCTGAACAAGGCCCTGGCCGAGATGAGCGAGAAGCACACGCCGCCCCGGGAGGCGGCGCGGGCATTCCTCAAGGCGCATCCGGACGTGTGGCGGGCGTGGTTGCCCGGGGATGTGGCGGACAAGGTCAGCGCCAGTCTCGACTGAAGACGCTGTGGCGAGGCTGAGATCGCTATCGCGGGCAAGCCTCGCTCCTACAAGGGATGTGTCGTTCATACGGTCGTTGTAGGAGCGAGCGGGCGGCGATCCGTCTTGCTCGCGATGCCTTTAGAAGCGGCTTTGCACTGCCAGCTCGAAGGTCCGCGGCGTACCCAGGTAGTAAGCCGGCGACACATGGGCGAACTCGGCGTAGACCTCGTTGGTCAGGTTGCGCACCCGCCCGGTGATCGAGGTGTGGCTGTCGAGCTGGTAGGTCAGGAAGGTGCCGTACAGGGTGTAGGAGGGCACAGTCATGGTGTTGGCCGTGTCGGCGTACACCGAGGCCACATAACGCGCATCCACCCCGGTCTGCCACTGCGGCGCCAGGTCATAGGTCAGCCACAGGTTGCCGACCCGGTCCGGCACGTTGGTCGGGGTATTGCCCTTGCGGGACACCACCACGCCCGCGGCGTTCTTCTCGGTGAACGCGTCGTACTGCGCATCGACCCAGGCGAAGTTGCCCTCGAGCAGCAGCTTCGGGGTGACCCGCAGCGAGCTGGCCACCTCGATGCCCCTGGAGGTCTGCTGGCCCACCGGGATGCTCAGGGTCGGATCCAGCGGGTCGGTCACCGCGAAGTCCTTGCGCTCGATGCGGTAGGCCGCCAGGGTCGCCGAGCCGCGGCCGTCCAGGTAATCGAACTTGCTGCCCACTTCCCATTGCTTGCCCGTGGAGACATCGAAGTCCTGGGTGGCGCTGTTGGGCTGTTCGGCGGCAGTGCTGTATTGCACGTAGACGTTGGCACTGGGCAGGAACTGGTAAGTCAGGCCGACCCGGCCGGTGACCGGCTCCCAGCTGCGCTTGAGGTGCCGCGGGTTGCTCGCCGTCACTTGGCGATGGTTGGTCACGTCCAGGTCGATGTGGTCGTAGCGCAGGCCGCTGAGCAGGGTCAGGCGGTCGGTCAGGGCCAGGCGATTCTCGACGAACAGCGCCTGGGTGGTGACCTCGTTGGTCTTGTCGGCGACAAAGCCCTGGCGGGTGCCCGGCAGGTCGTAGAAATGCCCCGGCTGGTAGTTGTTCGGGTCGACGCTGTTGGCCGCCTTGACGTTCAGCGGCGAGTTGGTGGTGCGGTTGACCTTGTACTCGAAGCCGCCGGACCAGGTTGTGTCGAGGCCGAAGAGCGAGCTGTCGTGGCGCAGCTCGAACTGGTTGCCGTTCTGCTCGCCCTGGTGCCGCACCTGATAGGCCGTGGAGCGGTTCACCGCGCTGTTGTCGGCGTTGTACTGGTAGGTTTCCAGGTTGCGGTAATCGCGCTGGCTGTCCAGGTGATAGAGGGTGTTGCGCAGGTTGGTGCTGTCGTTGATCCGGTAGTCGACGATCGAGCGCACCCAGATCGTGCGCTGCTCGTAGCGGCCGTCCTCGACGTTGTAGTTGTTGAAGCGGTTGTGCTTGTCGATCTTCAACTCGCCGGCCTTGGGGTTGAGCACCGGGGTGCCCCAGTACGGGCTGTCCTCGTGTTCGTCCTGGTATTCCACGGCCAGGGTGTGGGACAGGTTCGGCGTCAGGTCGCTGAGCAGGGAAAACGCCAGGCTCCAGGCATCGCGTTCCTGGCGGTCGATGTAGCCGTTGCTGGTGTTGTGGCTGACGTCGAGGCGGGCGTAGTGCTGCACCTCGTCGCCGGCCTCGCTGAGGGCGTGGTTGAGGCCGAAGGCGGTTTGCGTGGTGTCGTAGCTGCCGTAGCTGACCCGGCCCTCGATGGCCCGCTCCTGGCGGTCGGCCAGCTTGGTCATGTAGTTCAGCGAACCACCCACGGAGCCTGCACCGTTGACCAGCGAAGAGGGGCCGCCGAGCAGTTCGACCCGGTCATAGATCCAGGCGTCCACCGGTCGCGCCAGACCGCTGGACACGTTGATGCCGTTGAACATCTGGGTGATCTGGCTATTGCTGAAACCACGGTAGGAGACAAAACCGCCGAATCCCGGCGGGGCGCTGGCATTGACCCCGGGCAGGGTGTTGGCGGCGTCCTGGAAGTTCTGCGCGCCGCGCCGCTCGATATCGTTGCGGTTGGCCACGGCCACCGAGGCCGGGGTTTCGCGGACGCTCAGGCCCAGGCGCGAGGCCATGCCGCTGGACTGGTCGAGGGCCAGGCCGGGTTCGGCGGGTTGCTCGCCGTCGATGGTGATCGGCGCCAGGTCGACGCTGGATTGCGCCCAGGCGCTGACGGACAGGCAGCCACACAGGCTGGCCAGCAGGGGAATGTGTTTCATCGGTAGATCCTGAATGCTTGGCTAGGAAGCAGCCCACGAACAAACACCGTGGGTTAAGGCACGGGGCGGGCTGATGACAAGGGCGAAAGACTCAGGCGAAGGCGGGTGGCGCGCGCGGGTGGGCCGCGGGCCAGGTGAAGCGGGTGGGGACGTCGGCGGTGGCGCGCGGCGCCAGCGGCGGGCTGTGGTGCTGCGGCAGGATCGCCAGGGTCAGGCTGGAGTTGAACGCCGGGCCCATGCCGCCGGTGGAACACAGCGGGCAACCGAAGGCCTTGGACAGGGTCGGCAGCGATTCGTCGACCGGGTTGGAGGAGGCCGGCGCCTGGGTGCGCGGGTCCACCGTACAGAACTGGCCGCCGATCCCGTTGAGCTGCTGGCCGACCATTTGCCCGTGGCCGATGCTGCAGGCGAACACGTTGAACAGGACGCAGCAATAGAGCATCCAGGCAACGAGCGAGCGATCGGTTCGGGTTAATTTCATGGGGCGGCACTTTACCATCGCAGGCGACGAACGTACTTACAAAAACGTGCGGGTGGGTCCATTCTTCAGCGACATTTTTTTGCCATGGACGTTTGCATATGAATGTTTTGATCGCGCAAGGGATGGCCGGAGCCTTTCTGCTGATCAGCCTGATCCACCTGTACTGGGCCGCCGGCGGCAAGCGTGGCAGCGACGCGGTGATCCCCCAGGTGCCGGGCAGGAGGCCGGGCGAGCTGGAGCCGGCGTTCAAGCCCTCGGGGTTCGCCACCTTGCTGGTGGCGGTGGGCTTGCTGCTGATCGCGATGCTGGTGTGCCTGCGGGTGGGCCTGTACCTGCCGACGGTGAGCCACCCGGCGCTGCAATGGGTGATCAGCGCGATGGCCTTGCTGATGTTCGCCCGGGCCATCGGCGACTCGAACCTGGTGGGGTTCTTCAAGGAGGTCAGCGGGTCCAGGTTCGCCCGGCTGGACACGCTGTTCTATTCGCCGCTGTGCGTGGTGCTGGGGGCGGGGTTGTTGGTGGTGGCCTGGAACTGAGTTGTTAGCTAGCTGCCGCTTTCGCTGCGTCGGCTGCTGACCTCCGCCGGTACATCGTGGCCGGCCATGCGCTTGCGGAACAGCGCCGCCCGCGCCAGCAGCAGGGTGGTCACCGGCACGGTGATCGACAGCAGGATCGGGATCAGCCAGGCGTGCAGCACCGGCCCCGATTTCATCCCCGAGAAATACAGGATCGACGCCAGGGCCACGCACCAGGCGCCCAGGGTCGAGGCCAGGGCCGGCGGGTGCATGCGCTGGAAGTAATCCTTCATGCGCAGCATGCCCAGGGCGCCGATCAGCGCGAAGCTACTGCTGAGCACCAGCAGGATCGCCACCGGTATCTCGATCCACCACGACAGTTCACTGACGGCATTCATTCGATCACCTCGCCACGCAGGAGGAATTTGGCCAGGGCGAAGGAGCCGACAAAGCCGAACAGGGCGATCAGCAGCGCCGCCTCGAAGTAGGTGTCGCTGGCGTAGCGGATGCCCAGCACCAGCATCATCAGCATCGCCAGGATGTACAGGTAGTCCAGGGCCAGGACCCGGTCCTGGGCCGAGGGGCCCTTGAACAGCCGGACCAGGGTCAGGACCATGGCCACGGAAAACAGGAACAGGCTGAACAGGATTGCGTTCGTGAGCAGGGCACTCATTCGAAGATCTCCATCAACGGACGCTCGTAGGTCGTCTTGAAGTGCTGGATGAAAGCCGCTTCGTCGTCCAGGTCGAACACATGCAGCAGCAGGATGCTGCGGTCCAGGGACAGCTCGGACCACACCGTGCCCGGCACCACCGTGGTGATGGTCGAGAGCGCGGCCAGGCCGTTGGCGTCGCGCAGCTCCAGGGGGATCTTGACGAAGCGCGAGCGCGGCGGACGGCGCCCTGCGTTGAGCACGCCCCAGGCCACGGCCAGGTTCGACAGCAGCACATCGCGACCGACCACCAGCAACAGGCGCAGGATGGTCGCGGGGCGGCGGATGCGGATCGGCAGCGGGCGCAGCGGCCGCATCATCAAGGGCGCGCAGAACCCCAGCAGCGCGCCGAGCAGCAGGTTACCGGGGCTGACGGACAGGTTCAGCACCAGCCACAGCAGCCACAGCGCCAGCGACAACCAGGGGGCGGGGAACAGGCGCTTCATGGCTGCACCTCCTGCAACGCCGCCTGGGCTTCGGGGCTGGGGACCGCCCGGGTGCCGAGCACGGCCATCACATATTGCTGCGGATCGTTGAGGCTGTCGGCGGCGGCCTGGGTAAAGCGCAGCAGCGGCTCGGCCTTGACGGTCAGTAGCATGCACAGCCCGAGCAGGGCGATGATCGGCACGCACTCGAAGCGCCGCAGCAGTGGCGAGGGCCGCTCTTCCGGGGCCCAGAAGCGCCGGATGCCCAGGCGCGAAAAGGCGATCAGCGACGCCAGGCCTGAGAGGATCAGCAAGGCCAGCAGGCCCCAGGCGGCGCCGGACAGCGGCGCATCCGTGGCCTGGCCCAGCCCCAGCGGGTTGAGCAGGGCGCCGATCAGGCTCAGCTTGCCGATGAAACCCGACAGCGGCGGCATGCCGATGATCAGCAGCGCGCAGGCGATGAAACTCAGGCCGAGGAAGGCCATGGTCCAGGGAATCACTTGGCCGACCACGGCTTTGCGCTCGTCGTCCAGGTTGGTGCCCGGTGGCGGTTGCAGCGACTCCTGGGGCCGGGGCAGGGTTTCGACTTCATCCTCCAGGGGGATCTCGTTGGCCGAACGCGAACGCTCGATCAGTTCGGCCAGCAAAAACAGCGCGCTCAGGGCCAGGGTCGAGCTGACCAGGTAGAACAGTGCGCCGGCAATCAGCCTGGGCTGGGCGAAGCCGATCGCCGCCAGGAGTATCCCGGCCGAGACCAGGATGCTCAGGCTGGCCATGCGCTCCAGGCGTTGCGCGGCGAGGATCGCCAGGGCCGCGCCGACGATGGTCGCCATGCCGCCGTAGATCAGCCAGTCGCCGCCGAAGTAGGCCGAGGCCCCGGCCTGGCCGGAGAACAGCAGGGTCCACAGGCGCAGCAGGGTGTAGACGCCGACCTTGGTCATGATCGCGAACATCGCCGCCACCGGCGCGCTGGCCGAGGAGTAGGCCGGCACCAGCCAGAAGTTCAGCGGCCACATGCCGGCCTTGGCCAGGAACGCGGTGGCCAGGATCGCCGCGCCGGCGTGCAGCAGGCCACGGTCGGCTTCCGGCACCAGCGGGATCTTCAGCGCCAGGTCGGCCATGTTCAGGGTGCCGGTGACGCCGTAGATCAGCGCCGCGCCGATCAGGAACAGCGACGAGGCCAGCAGGTTGATCGCCACGTAGTGCAGGCCGGCGGACACCCGCGCCCGCCCCGAGCCGTGCAGCATCAGGCCGTAGGAGGCGGCCAGCAGCACTTCGAAGAACACGAACAGGTTGAACAGGTCGGCGGTCAGGAAGGCACCGTACAGGCCCATCAGCTGGATCTGGAACAGCGCGTGGAAACTGGCCCCGGCGCGGTCCCAGCGGGCCATGGCGAACAGCAGGGCGCTGACGCCAATGATTCCGGTGAGCACCAGCATCAGCGCCGACAGACGATCGACCACCAGCACGATGCCGAACGGCACCTGCCAGTTGCCCGGCAGGTACACGCCGACGGAACCGGGCACGCCGGTCTGCTGGGTCCAGCACAGCAACAGCACGGAGATGCCCAGGCCGAGCATGCTGGAGAACAGGTTGATCCTGGCTTTGAGCGGGCGATGTTTCTCGCCGAGCATCAGCATCACCGCGGCGGTCAGCAGCGGCAGCAGGATGGGCGCGACGATCAGGTGCGGCATCAGGTTCATTCCTTGGGCTCCCGGCCATCCACATGGTCGGTGCCGGTCAGGCCCCTGGACGCCAGCAGCACCACCAGGAACAGCGCGGTCATGGCGAAGCTGATGACGATCGCCGTGAGTACCAGCGCCTGGGGCAGCGGGTCGGTGTAGTGCAGCAGGTCCTGGGGCACGCCGTCCTTGATGATCGGCTCCTTGCCGATGAACAGGCTGCCCATGCTGAAGATGAACAGGTTGACCCCGTAGGACAGCAGGCACAGGCCCATCACCACCTGGAAGGTCCGTGGCCGCAGCACCAGCCAGACGCCGGAGGCCGCCAGCACACCAATGGCGATTGCAATGACTTCTTCCATCAGGCGGCTCCTGGCTTGGCTTGGGGTTTGACTTGGGCACGCACCGACTGGTGCGCCAGCGCGGTGAGGATCAGCAGGGTCGAGCCGACCACCACGGCGTACACGCCGATGTCGAAGAACAGCGCGCTGGCGATATGGATATCGCCCAGCAGCGGCAGGTCCAGGTGCAGGGTATGGGTGGTCAGGAACGGGTAGCCGAACGCCAGGGCGCCGAGTCCGGTCAGGGTGGCGAACAGCAGGCCGGTGCCCATCCAGCGCAGCGGCCGCAGGCTCATCTGGGCCTCGACCCACTGGGTGCCGGCGACCATGTATTGCAGGATGAACGCCACCGACATCACCAGGCCGGCGACGAAACCGCCGCCCGGCAGGTTGTGGCCGCGCATGAACAGGTAGAACGACACTACCAGGGCGATCGGCAGCAGCAGGCGCACCAGCACCGCCGGCACCATCATGAAGCCCAGGGCGGTGTCGCTGGCCTGGCGCGGGTTGACCAGGTCGGTGACCACGTCGGGCGCCAGCAGGCGCTGCTGGGCCGGCAGCTGCATGCTTTCCTTGGGCGGGCGGAAGCGTCGCAGCAGGGCGAACACGGTCAGGGCCACGGCCACCAGCACGGTGATCTCGCCCAGGGTGTCGAAGCCGCGGAAGTCCACCAGCATCACATTCACCACATTGCTGCCGCCGCCTTCCGGCAGGGCGCGGCTGAGGTAGAACGAGGAAATGTCGTTGGGGGTCTGGCGGGTCAGCATGGCGTAGGACAGCACGGCCATGCCCAGGCCGACGGCGATCGACAGCAGCAGGTCGCGCAGGCGGCGGGCACGGGCCTTGGGCAGGCTGCTGGGCAGCGGCGAAACATCCTCGATCCGCCGGGGCAGCCAGCGCAGGCCGAGCAGGATCAGTACCGTGGTCACCACTTCCACCACCAACTGGGTCAGGGCCAGGTCCGGCGCGGAGAACCAGACGAAGGTCACGCAGGTCATCAGCCCGCAGACGCTGACCATGGTCAGGGCTGCCAGACGGTGGTACTTGGCTTGCCAGGCGGCACCCAGGGCGCAGGCGATGGCCAGCAGCCAGAGGGTGACGAAGACGATGGAGCCCGGGATCTTCGGCCGGTCGCCCCAGCTCAGGCTGCTGTAGAGCATCGGGATCAGGCCGGCCAGCACCGCCACCAGCACCAGCAGGAACAGCTGGGTCTGCAGGCGCTGGGTGCTGATCCGCCCTTCCAGGCGCCGGGCCAGGCGCATCATGCTCACCAGGCTGCGTTCGAACAGGCGCTTGCCGTTGAAGCGGCCGATCAGCGGCGGATAGGCGAAATCACCGCGCACCAGCGGGGCACGCAACAGCAGGTAGAGCACGATGCCGCAGGACATGGCGATCAGGCTCATGATCATCGGCGCATTCAGGCCGTGCCAGATCGCCAGGCTGTACTCCGGCAGGGTGCCGCCGACCACCGGCTGGGCGGCCGCGGCCAGCAGCGGGCCGACCATCTGCGCCGGGAAGATCCCCACCAGCAGGCAGGTGAACACCAGCAGTTCCACTGGCGCGCGCATCCAGCGTGGCGGCTCGTGGGGCGTGTGCGGCAGGTCTTCGGCCGGTTTGCCGAAGAACACATCCACGGTGAAGCGCAGGGAGTAGGCGACGCTGAAGGTCCCGGCGATGGTGGCGATCACCGGCAGGGAGGCCTCGACCCAGGCGGTGGAATTGATGAACACCGTCTCGGCGAAGAACATCTCTTTCGACAGGAAGCCGTTGAGCAGCGGCACGCCGGCCATGGAGGCGCTGGCAACCATGGCCAGGGTCGCGGTGAACGGCATCAGCTTGATCAGGCCGTTGAGCTTGCGGATGTCGCGGGTGCCGCTTTCGTGGTCGATGATGCCGGCGGCCATGAACAGCGAGGCCTTGAAGGTGGCGTGGTTGAGGATATGGAACACCGCGGCCACCGCGGCCAGCGGGCTGTTCAGGCCCAGCAGCAGGGTGATCAGGCCCAGGTGGCTGATGGTCGAGTAGGCCAGCAGGCCCTTGAGGTCGTTCTGGAACATCGCGCAGTAGGCGCCCAGCACCAGGGTCGCGGCCCCGGCGCCGCCGACGATCCAGAACCATTCTTCGCTGCCGGACAGCGACGGCCAGAGGCGGGCGAGGAGGAACACCCCGGCCTTGACCATGGTCGCCGAGTGCAGGTAGGCCGAGACCGGTGTCGGCGCGGCCATGGCGTGGGGCAGCCAGAAGTGGAAGGGGAATTGCGCGCTTTTGCTGAGGGCGCCGATCAGGATCAGCGGCAGGAGAATGGGGTAGAGGGCATGGGCTCGGATGAGATCTCCGGCAGCCAGGACCTGGTCCAGGTCGTAGCTGCCGACCACATGGCCGAGCAGCATGACCCCCGCCAGCAGGCACAAGCCCCCCGCGCCGGTGACCATCAGCGCCATGTAGGCCCCGCGCCGGGCATCGGAGCGGTGGTGCCAGTAGCCGATCAGCAGGAAGGAGAACAGGCTGGTCAGTTCCCAGAAGAACACGATCTGGATCAGGTTGCCGGAAATCACCAGGCCGAGCATGGCGCCCATGAAGGCCAGGAAAAACGCGAAGAAGCGCGGCACCGGGTCTTCCGGCGACATGTAGTAACGCGCGTACAGCGACACCAGGGTACCGATGGCCAGCACCAGCATGGAGAACAGCCAGGCGAAGCCGTCCATGCGCAGGACGAAGTTCAGGCCCAGGCTGGGCAGCCAGTTGAACTCTTCACGGATCACGCCGCCATGGGCGATCTGCGGGTACATCGAGGCCACCGCCACGCTACCGGCCAAGGCGACCAGGCCTGCCAGCAGGGACTCGGTGTTACGTGCGTTGTGCGGCAGCAAGGCCGCCAGACAGCTGCCGATAAAAGGCAGAAGCAGTAGAACTATCAGGGACATAGGCTTCTAATCTGCGGGAAATTGTGATGCATCATACGTGCCGACTCTGTGATCACCAACCTTGAAGCTGTGGCAGGATCCTACAAAACCCCTTCGGCCAGCCGTCAAGGCAGGGGATAAGAACCGGCTTGGCCGAAAGCCCTGGCAGTTTGCCCGGGGTGAATGACAACAAAGCGCTGCGCGCGGTGTTATGGTCGCGCCCCTCGGCAACGGACCCGCTTGAAAGGAAGCAGACAGGCCCTTTATGACCCTCGGACCCTTTACCCGCAAAACCCTCGCCAGCCTGCTGTTGATGGCCTTCGGCGGCTGGATCGTCTGGCTGTGGCTGACCCTGGCCGGGCCCACTGCCGGCATGAGCCGCTTCAAGACCCTGGAACCCTTGTCGATCGAGGGGCAAACAGCGGCGGCCTTGCCCGCCGGCACCGTGCTCTATTACGACACCGGCTTTGCCGAGGGCCATGGCCGTTACCTGGTGTACTTCTATCACAAGGGCGTCATTGCCCAGGAAGCCTTGCCCAAGGCCTTCTGGCCGGGACAGGAGCGGATCAGCCCCTTGTGGTTGTGGAATATCGATCCCGAGCAGGTCCCGGATAAAACCATGACGCGAGAAGACATTGTCGCCGCCATACAGGCCGGCCAGCTGTCCCGGCAGGAGCTGGCGGCCATCCTCCAATCGTTGCCGCGCTAGCTCAGCGTTGCGAGTCCGCGGTCTCATCCAGCCGATCCGCCTCGACCACTTCGCCGCTCTTACCCTTGGTCTTCAACTCGCTGACGATCACCGCCGCGACGATCAGCGCGCCGCCCAGCAGGGCCAGGGCCGGCAGGCGTTCGCCGGCGATGCGCCCGACCAGCCCGGCCCATACCGGTTCGCCGGCGTAGATCAGGGTGGCGCGGGTCGGCGAGACGCTTTTCTGCGCCCAGTTCATCGCTACCTGGATCGCCGCGCTGGCGGCGCCCAGGCCCAGGGCGCTGGCCAGCAGCAGCCAGGAAAAGTCCGGGATGGCTTCCTGGGTCGGCACTACCATCAGGAACGACAGCACCGAGGTCGCGGCCAGTTGTACTACTGTGACCCGGCGCACATCGACCTGGCCGGCATAGGTGCTGATCAGGATGATTTCCGCGGCGATGGCCACGGTGCTGATCAGGGTGGCGATTTCCCCCGGGCTGAAGTCCAGCGCGGCGCCGCTGGGCCCGGAGAGCAGCATCAGGCCGGTGAAGGCCAGCATGATGCCGATGCTCGGCATCAGCCCCGGGCGCTTGCCCATGAACAGCCATTGCAGCAGCGGCACGAAGGGCACGTACAGCGCGGTGATAAAGGCCGACTGGCTGCTGGGAATGGTTTGCAGGCCCACGGTCTGCAGGCCGTAGCCAAGCATGATGGCGGTGCCGATGAAGACCCCGGCCTTGAGTTCGAACAGGGTCAGCCCGCGCAGGCTGCGCAGGGAGAACAGCCCGACGATGCAGGCCGCCGCGGCGAACCGCAGGCCGACAAAGAACATCGGGCCGCTGACGGTCATGGCGTGCTGCACCGTGAGAAAGGTGCCGCCCCAGACCATGGTGATCAGCACCAGCGCGCACTCGGCTTTGCTCAGTTTGAGGAAGAAGGAAGAAGATTTGCAGGAGTTCACCGACGTCATGCCCTTGCGTGCTACCCGGGGCGGCCGCACAATGCGCCGCGAAGTTGGGCAGTATACTGCGCAAACCCATACAGTGAGCAATATAGTGCACAAAGATCCTGGGCAGCGCGCTTCCGTGCTGCAGCATGTCAGTCACAACGTCCGGCGCCTGCGCCACGCCGCCGAGCTGAGCCAGAGCGCCCTGGCGGAAAAGTCCGGGGTCAGCCGGCGCATGCTGGTGGCCATCGAGGCCGGTGAGAAGAATGTCAGCCTCAGCACCCTGGACCGGGTGGCCGAAGCCCTGGACGTGGCCTTCAGCGACCTGATCCAGGCCCCCGATGCCCGCGACCCGAGCCGGATCAACGAGCTGGCCTGGGCCGGGCTGATTCCCGGGAGCAAGGCGGTGCTGCTGGCCAAGGCCAACGCCTGCCGCGAAGTGGAGCTGTGGGAGTGGCGCCTGGAGCCGGGCGAGCAATACCTGTCGGAACCGGACGCCGAAGGCTGGAGCGAGCAGCTGTATGTCTTCGAGGGTTGCCTGACCCTGGTCCTGGGTGAACAGGAGCGGCGCCTGGACAGCGGCGAGTTCTTCATGTTCGCCAGCAACCTGCCGCATGCCTATCGCAACGATGGGGCGGTGGCGGTGCGTTTTGTGCGCAACGTGGTGATCTGAGCACTGTTGCCTGGGCAACAGTGCTTGAACATTTTGCCTGTTTTCAATTGATGCTATTTCTTATGAGTGTAAATCAACTTATTGATTTATAAGACTTATAGTCTTCGGCACGACTTCTGCAATCTCCAGGTCAGAACGGATCTTCCGCATTCGACAGGACCTGGAGTCGGCCATGACAGCCACTGCTCAACCCACCCGAACCGCCCACATCATCCACTCCGACGCCGAGGCCATCGCCGTCGCCCGGACCCTGGCCGAACGTTTCGCCGTCGAGGCCAGCGTGCGCGATCGCGAGCGGCGCCTGCCGTTCGCCGAGCTGGATGAGTTCTCCGCCAGCGGCCTGTGGGGCATCACCATTCCCAAGGCTTACGGGGGCGCCGGGGTGTCCTACGTGACGGTGGCGGAGGTGATCAAGATCATTTCCGCCGCCGACTCGTCCCTTGGCCAGCTGCCGCAGAACCACCTGGGTGTGCTCGACATCCTGCTGCAGACCGCCAGCGAGGAGCAGAAGCGCTATTACTTCGCCAAGGTGCTGCAGGGTTATCGCTTCGGCAATGCGTTCTCCGAAGCCGGCAGCAAGCATGCCGGCGCCTTCGAGACCCGCATTCGTTTCAACGGCGACGGCGCGCGGATCGACGGCGAGAAGTTCTACTGCACCGGTGCCTTGTTCGCCCACATCGTGCCGGCGGTGGCGGTCGACGAAGAGAACAAGGCGTTCATCGCCTTTATCGAGCGGGACAACCCCGGCCTGACGGTGATCGACAGCTGGGACGGTTTCGGCCAGCGCACCACCGCCAGCGGCGGCGTCACCCTCGACGCGGTGCAGGTGCCGCTGAGCGCGGTGATCCCGGCCCATCGCGCGTTCGACGAACCCACCGCCGACGGGCCGATCTCGCAGATCATCCAGGCGGCGGTGGACACCGGCCTGGCAGTCGGCGCCCTGGAAGAAGCCAAGCGCCACGCGCGCCAGTCGCGTCCCTGGATCGACAGTGGCCAGGATCATGGCTGGCAGGACCCGTTCACTATCGCCGCCATCGGTGACCTGGAATGGCGGGTGCACGGCACCGAGGCGATCCTGGAAAAAGCCGGCCTGGCCATCGACCGGGCACTGCGCGAACCCAACGAAGACAGCGTGGCCCAGGCCTCGGTGGTGGTGGCGCAAGCCAAGGTGCTGTCGGCACAAAGCGCCTTGCTCGCCAGCAGCAAGCTGTTCGAGCTGGCCGGCACCCGCTCGGTGCTGGGCAAGTACAACCTCGACCGCTACTGGCGCAACGCGCGGACCCACACCCTGCACGACCCGGCGCGCTGGAAATACCACCTGATCGGCAACTTCCTGCTCAACGGCGTCAAGCCGGCCCGCCACGCCTGGAACTGAGGAATCGCCCATGAACGCATTGAGCCAAGCCACCGCCCATGAAACACCCGCCGATGAACAGGCCGAGCACAGCCACGACGACCTGCGCCGCGCCCGCGAGCTGCTGCAATCGACCCTCAAGTTTGTCCGTGAGCAGGCCAAACCCTGGCCCGGCAGCGGCCTGGCCCGAGCCAGCGACGACCCTTATGTGATCAGCCGCTTTGGCGACCTGCTGATCCGTATCGAAGTCGCCGCCGCCTTGCAGGAACGGGCGCAATCGCTGCTCGCCAGGGAGCACGACGTCGCCGAAATCGGCGTGGCCCAGGCCGAGGCGGCCATCGCCAGCCGCGAGGCCTTGCTCGCGGTGAGCAACGCCGAGTTCGAGCTGACCGGCCGGCGCAGCCCGCTGCCCGCCGCGCAGGGTGAGCCCTTGCGCTGGAAATACCCGTTGATCGGCAACTACCGCCTCAACGGCGTGGTGCCGCCCAGTTTCAGGAGTGCGGTTTGATGGCCCGGGAAATCCGTCTCAACGCGTTCGACATGAACTGTGTCGGCCATCAGTCGCCGGGCCTGTGGGCCCACCCCCGGGATCGCTCCTGGCAATACAAGGACCTCGAATACTGGACCGACCTGGCACGGATCCTCGAACGCGGCAAGTTCGATGGCCTGTTTATCGCCGATGTGCTGGGCATCTACGACGTCTACCAGGGCAACGGCGAGGCGGCGATCCGCCAGGCGGCCCAGGTGCCGGTCAACGACCCGCTGCAACTGATCCCGCCCATGGCCCTGGTCACCGAGCACCTGGGCTTCGGCCTGACCGCGTCGCTGTCGTTCGAGCATCCCTATCCCTTCGCCCGGCGTCTTTCCACACTCGACCACCTGACCCGCGGCCGCGCTGGCTGGAACATCGTCACCTCCTACCTGGAAAGCGGGGCGAAGAACCTGGGGCAGAAAGCCCAGACCGAGCACGACGCTCGCTACGACTACGCCGAGGAATACCTGGAGGTTTGCTACAAGCTCTGGGAAGGCAGCTGGGAAGAGGGCGCGGTGCTGCGCGACCGGGAACGGCGGATCTTCAGCGACCCGAGCAAGATCCATGAGATCCGCCACGTCGGCCCACACTTCCAGGTGCCGGGCATCCACCTCTGCGAGCCTTCGCCGCAACGCACCCCGGTGCTCTACCAGGCCGGGGCGTCGAGCCGTGGCAAGCAGTTCGCCGCCGAACAGGCCGAGTGCGTGTTTGTCGCCGCGCCGTCCAAGGTGCTGCTGAAGAAGACCGTGGCCGATATCCGCCGCCGCGCCGCCGAGGCCGGGCGCGATCCGGCGCAGATCCTGATCTTCAACCTGCAGACGGTGATCCTCGGCGAGACCGACGCCAAGGCCAGGGCCAAGTTCGAGGAGTACAAGTCCTGGGTCAGCTACGAGGGCGCCATGGCGCTGATTTCCGGCTGGACCGGCATCGACTTCAGCCAGTTCAAGCCTGATGAGCCGCTCAAGCATGTGCACACCAACGCCATCCAGTCGGCGGTGGAGGCCTTCTCCACGGCCGACCCGAACAAGGTCTGGACGCCCCATGAGCTGGCGGACTGGGTCGGCATCGGCGGCTTCGGCCCGCTGTTCGTCGGCAGCCCGGAAACCGTGGCCGACCTGCTCCAGGAGTGGGTCGAGGACACCGATGTGGACGGCTTCAACCTGGCCTACGCGCTGACCCACGAAACCTTTGTCGATGCCGTCGAACTGCTGGTCCCCGAGTTGCAGAAGCGCGGCGTGTACAAGACCGAATACGCCCCCGGCACCTTGCGCGAGAAACTGTTCGGCGCCGGGCCGCGCTTGCCGCAGAACCATCCGGGCAGTGCTTATCGCGATCTGGCGGCCTGGCATCGCCAGGAGCAGCAGGTGGCCTCCATCCGGATACCGTCCCTGTAGCCGCTGCCACAGGCTGCGATAGGTCCGAAGGACCTTCAGCGTCAGTGTGATCGTCACGACCTGTCGGTCGATCGCAGCCTGCGGCAGCGGCTACAGGTGCAGTGCAAGCCAAAAAACCAGCCAGCGGACCACCGCACGCTTTTGCCCAAGGAATCGAGGTCAGTCCATGAGCGTGCATGAACTCAAGCGTTCGCCCCCGGCGGACGCGCGAACACCGGAAAATACTGTGCTGCTGCCCGCGGCCCTGGAGCTGTTGCAGCACTGGGCGCAGGTCAGCCCGCTGGCCAGCGCGTTGCGTCACAAGCGCCACGGCCATTGGTACAACTGGCGCTGGATCGACGCCGCGCGGGATGTCGAGCGCCTGGCCGACGGCCTGCGCCAACAGGGTTTCGACGAAGGCTCGCGACTGGCGTTGAGCGGCCTGTTCGAGCCCAACCTGCTGCTCCTGGCCCTGGCCGCGCAACGGGTGGGCGGCCAGGTGCTGACCCTGAGCGACGAACTCGACCCGCAAGCCCTGCGCCAGGCCCTGTGGAACCTGCGCCCCAGCCATGCCTTCGTGCATTCGCGCCAGCAGTTGCTGCGTTGGGTCGCGGCCGGTGAAAACAGTATTGCCCCGCAATTGTTGATTGCCCATCAGCCTGTTCCGCGTCTGCCGCAGGGTTCGCGCCAGCCGGTGCTGGCCTTCGGCGACCTGCTCGGCAGCCGGGAAAAGCCCCAGCGCCAGAACCACTGGCGGCATCCGGCCCATGCCGCGCAGCTGTGGAGCGAGGAGGGCACGCACTGGCCGGAAGGCCTGAGGGTCTTGCTGCACCAGTGGCTGCACAGCGGCCATAGCCTGGCCTTCCCGGAAAGCCGCGGTTCGGCCAGCCGCGACCGCCGCGATGTCGCCCCCAGCGGCCTGCTGCTCTCGGGGCCTTGCCTGCAACGCCTGGCCGACGACATCGAAAGCCGCCTGGCGCCCGTGGGCAGTTGGCGCCGCCGCCTGTGCGACTGGGCCATTGCCCAGCCGCACCGCCCCCTGCAACGGCTGCTGAAGAACCGGGTGCGCCGGCTCCTGGGGTTCCAGCGCCTGGATTACATCTGGCAGGCCCCCGGCAACCCCTCGACACCTTCGGCGCCGGTGTGGCTGGCCGAATTCAAACGGAATATCGCATGAGCGCCGCCGACCCCATCCTGCAAGTCAATGCCATCTCCCTGTCGTTCAAGGGGGTGAAGGCGATCAACCAGCTGTCCTTCGCGGTCGCGCGCGGCGAGATCTGCGCGCTGATCGGGCCCAACGGCGCCGGCAAGAGCTCCTTGCTCAATATCCTCAATGGCGTCTATCGCTTCGACGCCGGCTCGATTGTCTTCGACCGCGAGGCGTTCCAGCGCATCGACCCCTTGCAGGCCGCGCGCCGGGGTATCGGCCGCACCTTCCAGAACAACGCGCTGTTCAAGAAGATGAGCGTGATCGACAACCTGCTCAGCGGCCTGTCGCGGCACACCCGCGCCCGCTTTATCGAACAGGCCCTGGGGCTGCCCCGGGCGCGGCGCGAGGCCGAGGCCCATCGGCAACTGGCCCAGGGCATTCTCGAGTTCCTCGAGTTGCAGGCGCAGCGCGATGTGCCGGTGGGCAACCTGTCCTACGGCCTGCAAAAGCGCGTCGAGCTGGGCCGGGCCCTGATCGCCGGGCCCAGCCTGTTGCTGCTGGACGAGCCCATGGCCGGGATGAACGCCGAGGAAAAACAGGACATGGCGCGTTTCATCGCCGACATCAACCGCGACCTCGGCACCACGGTGGTGCTGATCGAGCACGATATGAACGTGGTCATGGACCTGTCCGACCATGTGGTGGTGCTGGACTACGGGCGCAAGGTCGGCGACGGCACCCCGGCCGAAGTGCAGGCCGACCCCGAGGTGATCGCCGCCTACCTGGGGGCGGTGCACTGATGAGCTTTTTCTTCGAAACCCTGCTCGGCGGCCTGCTGGCCGGCACCCTGTATTCGCTGGTGGCCATCGGCTTCGTGCTGATCTACAAGGCCAGCGGCGTGTTCAATTTCGCCCAGGGCGCGATGTTGCTGTTCGCCGCACTGACCTTCGTCAGCCTGCACGACCAGGGCGTGCCCTTTGTCCTGGCGCTGCTGGCGACGGTGCTGGTGATGATCGCCGGCGCCTGGCTGATCGAGCGGCTGGTGCTGCGGCCATTGGTCAATCGTTCGCAGATCACCCTGTTCATGGCCACCCTGGGCCTGTCGTTCATCATCGAAGGCTTGGCTCAGGGGCTCATGGGCTCCCAGGTCAGGGCGCTGGACCTGGGCATCGACGACGTGCCGCTGTTCCTCGGGCCGCTGATGCTCAGCCAGTTCGACCTGATCGCCGCGACCACGGCGGTGGTGCTGGTGACGGTGCTGGCGCTGCTGTTCAACAAGACCCGGATCGGTGTGTCGCTGCGGGCGGTGGCCGACGACACCACGGCCGCGCTGTCGATCGGCATCAACCTCAACCGCATCTGGCAGATCGTCTGGGCGGTGGCCGGCATTGTCGGGCTGGTGGCCGGGCTGCTCTGGGGCGCGCGCCAGGGCGTGCAGTTCTCGCTGTCGCTGGTGGTGCTCAAGGCTTTGCCGGTGCTGATCATCGGCGGCTTCACCTCGATCGGCGGGGCGATAGTCGGCGGGCTGATCGTCGGCGCCGCGGAGAATCTGGCCGAGGTCTACATCGGCCCGCTGATCGGCGGCGGCATCACCCCCTGGTTCGCCTATGTGCTGGCCCTGGCCTTCCTTTATATCCGTCCCGCCGGCCTGTTCGGCGAGCGCGCCATCGAGCGAGTCTGAACCCATGTCCATTCCCCTGACCCAGGCCACCGCGCCTGTGCTGTTGATCCCGCGCCGCCTGCCCTGGGGCCTGGGCGGCCTGCTGTTGCTGGCCCTGGTCGGCGTGCCCCTGGTGGGCAACGACTATTGGCTCAACGCCATTCTGATCCCGTTCCTGGTGCTGTCCCTGGCCGGGCTCGGCCTCAACCTGCTCACCGGTTACACCGGCCAGACCTCGGTCGGCGCCGCCGGCTTCATGGCGGTCGGGGCCTTCGCCACTTATGGCTTCCTGCTGCGCCTGCCGGAGCTGGGCCTGCCCCTGGCGCTGCTCGGCGGCGGCTTGATCAGCGCGGCGGTGGGCTGGCTGTTCGGCCTGCCCAGTTCGCGGATCAAGGGCTTCTACCTGATGGTCACCACCCTGGCGGCGCAATTCTTCCTGGAGTGGCTGTTCGTCAAGTTTCCCTGGTTCTACAACTACGGCTCCTCGGGGACCATTTCGGCGCCCCGGCTGAGCCTGTTCGGCCATGACCTCAATACCCCGGTCGGGCGTTACCTGCTGACCCTGGCCTGCGTGCTGCTGTTGACCTGGGTCGCGCTGAACCTGGTGCGCAGCCAGGTCGGGCGCAACTGGATGGCGATTCGCGACATGGACACCGCGGCGGCGGTGATCGGCATTCCGGTGGCGCGCTACAAGCGCCTGGCGTTCGCCGTCAGTTCCTTCTACCTGGGCATCGCCGGCGCCCTGTGGGCCTTCGCCTACCTGGGCACCGCCAGCGCCAGCAGCTTCGATATCAATCGTTCGTTCCAGATCCTGTTCATCATCATTATCGGCGGCATGGGCAGCGTGGCCGGCAACTTCGTCGGCGCGGCCTTTATCAGCCTGCTGCCGATCCTGTTGAGCCACGCCGGGCAAGCCCTGTCGGGTGGTGCGGTGGATGCCGGGCAGTTGCAGAACCTGCAGAAAATCATCTTCGGCGTGCTGATCATCCTGTTCCTGATCAAGGAGCCGGAGGGCCTGGTCCGGCTGTTGGGCAATCTCCGTCAACGGCTGGGTCACTGGCCGCTGCGCTTCTGAATTCCACTCCTGAGTAGAGAGAAGATATGCGTGCATCCTTGAAACGTTCCCTGGCCGGCGTCGCGGTGGCGCTGGCGATCCTCGGCGGCGCGGCGCCCGTGGCGCAGGCCGCGGCGGACCAGCAGTTCTTTCCGCTGGCCACTTACCGGGTCGGCGCCTATGCCTCCAGCGGGGTGCAGGTGTGGGCCGGCATGATCGACTACCTGAACTACATCAATCAGGTGGAAGGCGGGATCAACGGGGTCAAGCTGGTCTGGCAGGAGTGCGAGACCGAGTGGACGGCGGAGAAGGGCATCGAGTGCTACGAGCGCTTCAAGAACGGCCTGGATGGCGCGCCGGTGGCGGTCTACCAGCCCAACGGCGCACCGGCGGCCTATGCCCTGAGCGAGCGTGCCGAGGTCGACAAGATCCCGCTGATCACCCTGGGTTACGGCCGTACCGAAGCCACCGACGGCACGCTGTTTCCCTATAACTTTCCGGTGATGCTGACCTTCTACAGCGAGGCGTCGACCCTGGTGAACTAC
Organism: Pseudomonas chlororaphis subsp. chlororaphis; assembly: GCF_003945765.1. Lineage (NCBI taxonomy): Bacteria > Pseudomonadati > Pseudomonadota > Gammaproteobacteria > Pseudomonadales > Pseudomonadaceae > Pseudomonas > Pseudomonas chlororaphis. Next base: position 2,805,336 of record NZ_CP027712.1, read on the forward strand.
ATCGCCGAGCGCGAGGGCGGCTTCGACAAGCTCAAGGGCAAGAAGATCGCCACGGTCTACCACGATTCGGCCTATGGCCGGGAAACCCTCGGCCCGCTGAAACTGCTGGCGCAGAAGTACGGCTTCGAGAACATCCAGATTCCGGTGGCCGATCCGGGTAACGAGCAGTCGGCGCAATGGCGCCAGGTGCGCCAGCAGAACCCCGACTGGGTGTTCCTGCGCACCTGGGGCGTCTCGACCCCGGTGGCGGTGAAGACCGCCGCGCGCTTCGGCTTCCCGGTGGACCACATCATCGGCGACATCTGGGCCAGCTCCAGCGAAGATGTATTGCCGGCCGGCGCGGCGGCCAAAGGCTACCTGGCGTTGACGCCTTATCCTGCGGGAAGCGATTTCGAGATCCACCGGCGCCTCAAGCAACACATCCTCGACCAGGGCAAGAGCGACCTTGCGGACCTGAAGAACTTCGGCAGCGTGTACTACAACTCCGGGCTGGTGAACGCCGCGGTGGCGGTCGAGGCGATCCGCACCGCCCAGGGCAAGTTCGGCCAGCGCCCGCTCAATGGCGAAGAAGGCCGCTGGGGCCTGGAGCACCTGAACATCGACGACGCCCGGCTCAAGGACATGGGTTACCTGGGGTTGATGCAGAACCTCAAGCTGTCCTGCCGCGATCACGAGGGCGGCGGTTCGGCGCGGGTGCAGCAGTGGGACGGCGCCCACTGGACCCTGATCAGCGACTGGATCGCCGCCGACCGCGCCTTGCTGCGGCCGCTGATCGACGAGAAGTCGGCAGCCTTCGCCAAGGAGAAGAACCTCACGCCACGCAGCTGCACCGGGGATGAATGAAGCATGAGCCAGACCGCTCCGGCCGCCACGGCCGACGACCTGTTGCAGGTGCGCGATATCGAGGTGATCTACGACGGTGCGATTCTCGCGGTGGCCGGGGTCTCCCTGAGCGTGCCCGAGGGTGGCATAGTCGCCTTGCTGGGGGCCAACGGCGCCGGCAAGAGCACCAGCCTCAAGGCGATCTCCGGGCTGCTGCGCGCCGAGCGGGCCGAGGTCAGCCGTGGCTCGATCGCCTTTCTCGGCCAGGACAGTGCCGGCGTCGATCCCAGCCAGCGGGTGCGCCAGGGCATGGTCCATGTGCTGGAGGGGCGCCATGTGTTCCCGCAGTTGACGGTGGAGGACAACCTGCGCAGCGGCGGTTTTGTCCGTGGCTTGAGCCGCCGGGAACTGGCCGCCGACCTGGAACGTATCTACGCCTGGTTCCCGCGCCTGAAGACCAGGCGCGGCACCCGCGCCGGCCTGACCTCGGGCGGCGAGCAGCAGATGGTTGCCCTCGGCCGCGCGCTGATGACCCGGCCGCGCCTGGTGCTGCTGGACGAGCCGTCCATGGGGCTGGCGCCGATCATCGTCCAGGAGATTTTCGAAATTGTCGCGCAACTCAATCGCGAGGCGCGGGTGAGCTTCCTGATCGCTGAACAAAACATTAATGTGGCGCTCAAGTACGCCTCCAGGGCCTACGTGCTCGACACCGGGCGCGTGGCCTGGTCCGGCACGGCCGATGAACTGCTGGCCCGGGGCGATCTGCATGACTTCTACCTAGGCAGGCACTGACCCGTGAGAACCCCATGAGCCAAACACCCAACGGACAGGCGAGCGGCGCCACCCGTGATGCCGATGTGCTGATCGTCGGTGGCGGCCTGAGTGGCGCCTTGCTCGCCGCCCAACTGCTGCGCCTGCCGGGCCGGCGCCAGGTGCTGGTGATCGAGCCGCGCAGCGAGCTGGGGCGCGGCGAGGCCTACAGCGCCGTCGAACTGGGCCACACCCTGAACGGCAACGCCGCGCGCATGAGCGTCGACCCGGACAACGCCGACGACCTGACTCAATGGCTGACCGATTACATCGCCGCCGGCGGCTGGCCGGAATCGAAGCAGCAGCCCGTGCCCATCAGCGAGCTGTTTCCTCCGCGCGGAATCTTCGGCCTGTATGTCCAGCAGCGGCTGGCCGAGGCCCAGGCGATGGGCGCCTCGCAGGGCTCGACGGTGGCGCATGTGCGCGCCGAGGTGGTGGACTTGCAGGCCGATGCCGAGGGTGCCTGGCTGACCCTCAACGACGGTCAGCAACTACGCGGTGCCTTTGCCGTGCTGGCCACCGGCATGTTCCCGGCGGCACGTACGCCGCAGACCGAATCCAGCGGCCTCAACGCCGCCGCGCTGGACCCCTGGGACGTTTCGGCCATGAGCCGGCTCGACCCGCAGGCCACGGTGCTGATCATCGGCTCCGGGCTGACCATGGTCGACGCCGTGGTGTCCCTGGAGCAGGCCGGGCATCGCGGGCCGATCGAGGTGTTCTCGCGCCACGGCCTGTTGCCCCATGTGCGGCGCCAGCCACCGGCCTGGGTCGACTTCCTCGCCGAGGATCCCAGCCTGCGCAGCCCGCGCCAGTTGCTGCGCGAGTTGCGTCGGCAATGTCGCCAGGCGCTGGCGGAGGGCGTGGACTGGCAGGCGCCGCTGGACACGGTGCGCGCCCATATCGGGCGCTTGTGGAGCCAGGCCACGGACGTGCAGCGCCGGCAGTTCGTGCGCCATGTGCGGCCGTGGTGGGAAAGCCATCACCACCGTTCGCCGCCGCTGAGCGCCGAGCTGGTGGCGCGTTTGCACGGGGAAGGGCGGTTGCGCATCCAGGCGGCCTCGTTCAAGGGCCTGGAGCCTTCGGCGGATGGGCGTCTGGCGATTGGCATCCGTCGCCGTGGCGAAGCGCAAACCCGCTGGGTCGCGGGGGATGCGCTGATCAACTCCAGCGGCATCGAATACGACTGGCGCCGGGTCGCCCGGCCGTTGCCGCAGCAACTGCTGGCCCGTGGCCTGATCACGCCGGGGCCGCTGGCCCTGGGGATTTGGGCCGACAGCGGTGGCGCGGTGGTGGATGCCGAAGGGCAGGTTGCCCGCCGGCTGTTCGCCATGGGCCCGCCGTTGCGCGGCATGTGGTGGGAAAGCACCGCGGTGACCGACGTGGCCAGCCAGGCCAAGGCGTTGGCCGCACGTCTAGCGGTATTACCCTTGTAGCCGCTGCCGCAGGCTGCGAACGGCTGCGCAGCAGACGCCGCGATCCTGAGGCCGCCAAGCAAGCTCCTGCGGACCTTTTTGCAGCTTCGCCTTGGCTCAGCAGCGGCTACAGGGTCACCCAGCGCTGTTCGGCGGCGGCAAGGCGAATCGCCGCCGCCAGGCGCTCGACCTGCCAGGCCTCGGCGAAATCCGTCCCGCCTTGCCCCTGGCCGCCCAGCGCCATGATCAGCTCATGCACCTCCAGGGTCTTGAGCTCGTTGTAGCCCAGTTGATGCCCCGGGGCCGGGCTGAAGGCGGCGTAGCCGGGCAGGGCGGGCCCGGCCAGCAGGCGTTGAAAGCCGCTATCACCGGCACGGTACAGGCGCAGTTCGTTGAGACGCTCCTGGTCGAAGGCCAGGGTGCCGCGGGTGCCGCTGATCTCGAAACTCAGGTGGTTCTTGTAGCCATGCTTGAGCCAGCTGCTGCTGAAGGTCCCGCGGGCACCGCTGGCGAAACGCAGCAGGGCATGGGCCTGGTCGTCCACGGTGATCGGGCGCTGCTCCTGGCTGCCGGCGCTGGCCGGGCGCTGGTGGTGCACGGTCTGGCTGTCGGCGCAGACCGCCTCGACCTCGCCCAGCAGATAACGCGCCATGGCCAGCAGGTGGCTGCCCAGGTCGGCCAGGGCGCCGCCGGCGTGCTGCGGGTCGCAGCGCCAGGAGAAGGGCGAGGCCGGGTCGGCCATGAAGTCTTCGCTGAACTCGCCCTGGAAGCTGACGATCTGTCCCAGTTCGCCGCTGTCGATCAGCGCCTTGGCCTGCACGATCATCGGGTTGTGCTGGTAGTTGTAGCCGACCCGGGTGACTACCCCGGCGGCCTGGGCCGCGTGCTGCATTTGCTGCGCCTGTTCGACGCTGACCGCCAGGGGCTTTTCGCAATACACCGCCTTGCCGGCCTTCAGGGCGGCCATGGCCATGGGGAAGTGCAGGTGATTGGGTGTGGTGATCGCCACCAGGTCGACCCTGGGGTCGTCGATCAACCGTTGCCAGTCGCCGTGGGCCTGGGCAAAACCCCAGGCCGCGGCGCAACGTTCGGCGCGCTGGCGATCGGCATCGGCCAGCGCCGCCAGGTGCAGGCGCACCGGCAACTCGAACACCGCGCTGACATTACGGAACGCCAACGCATGGGCCCGGCCCATGAAGCCCGTGCCGATCAAGCCTATTCCCAGTTCACCCATCGCCGACCCCTTGCAGAATTGTTGTTGTAAGGAATGCTCTTTATGGAATAAAAATTCCGTAATTGCAATCTATGGAATAAATTTTCAGCGACGCGCCGCTGCTGCTCGGCAACCCGGCCGGGAAAAGCCGAAGGGCGTAAATAAAAAAGGGTGCAATGAACAGTCATTGCACCCATGGGCCGATCACCTGGACAGGGTCAGAACTGGAAGGTGAACCCCAGGTTGACCGAGCTGCCACCGCCATGGTCGGACACCAGCCCGGTGTAGTTCAGCGACACCAGGGTGTCTTTGCTCATGGCCATTTCCGCAGCGGCCTTGACCACCGCGCCATCGCGAGACACCGGCACGCCGTTCACCGCAAAGGCCGCCGCACTGCCGGCAAATTTCAATGAGGTTTCACGATCCAGGTCGCCGTACTGGTGTTCCCAGCCCAGCTCGCCACGCAAGGTCACCGAGCGGGTGGCGCTCACCGGCAATTGCGTATGACCTCGCAGGCCAAGGGTCGAGAGCGTGGCGTCCTGGCTTTGCTTGCTGCCATGCAAGGCTGCTGCCCCGCCGCGTTCCTTGAACGAGTCATTCTGGAAGTTGATGTAGCTGAGGTTGGCGAAGGGCTCGAAAGCCGCCCACCGGGTGTAGCCGATTTCGCCGAACACCTGATCGGTACGCGCGTTGTAGTTGGCTTTTTCATGGCTCGACTGGTTGCCGTACGCCACGTCACGGGAAGTGTCGAAGCGGTGCCAGGTGGTGGCTCCGCCGAGGCGCAGGGCGATGCTGTCGAAACGTTTGCCGCCATAGATCGACAGGTGATAGTTGTCGCTGTCGGCGGAAGTCCTGGAGGCTCCGTTCAGATCGGTCCTGGTGTAGCCGGTTGCCGCACCGACGCGCCAGCCATCGCCGACGTCGGTGTCCAGGCCGAGCAGGACGCCGGTGGTGGAAGTGTTGTAGCGCGTGGCGTTGTGATCGGCGTCGACTTGCCTGTGGCCGCCGAGCAATTGTACCCAGCCACCATTGCTGCTGGCCTGGATATCCATATCGGTATCCAGGACCTGAGCCTGTTGCAGGCGGCCGTTGACTGCGTCACGCAGGTAACGGCTGTCAGCGATCTGCGCAGCGGCGATGTCGGAGTGCACCTGGCCATCGAGCTGGTTGAAGGCTTGTCGCGCCAGTTCCGCCGAGTCGGAGGCCAGGATGCTCTCGTACACCGGATTACCTGCGCTCAATGTGTCGATGGCGCTGGCGACGGCACGCTCGTTACGGGTCAAGGCTACGCTGGCGAACGCGGTCTGGTTGCGGTAGATGCCCAGGTTCAGCTGGTTCGGCTGGTAGTTCAGGCGGGTGTCGAGGAACAAGAAACTGGGGGCGACGGAAGCGAACTGGCCGTTGATACCCTGGCTGGCGCTGAGGATGTTGAACTGCTGGCCCAGGTAGCTGCTGGCCTGGGCCGCAGACAGCAGGTTGGGGCTGTTTTCCATGGAGAGGGTGACCTGTCCGCCGTTGAGAGTAGCCACGCCCGTGCTCTGGAGGGTGTCGGTCTGCCCGTTGGCGGCGACTTCCACCGCGTACACCGAACCCGGGTTGAACGTGACGTCGCCGGTGTGCAGGGTGCCGACCGAATGGCCGGGGGCCACGGTACCGCCGTTGTTCACCAGCAGGGTGCCGATGCTGCCGTTACCCGCCAGGGTGCCGCCGATACGGGTGACCACCTGGTTATTGGCATCGACGGTGCCCACGGCGCTGCCATCGACCGTCACGCTGGAGGTCAATCTGCCGTCCACCGAGAGCTTGCCGCCACGGACCCAGGTACTGCCCGAATAGCTGCTTTGACCGTCGAGTACCAGTTCCCCATCCCCGGACTTTGTCAGGCTGCCGACATAGGTCTGGCCGGTCAGCGGGTCCAGGCCGCGGGTCAGCGTTGCCTGTTCCCGGGCCATGCCGATCTGGTACTGGAATTGATCGTCCGCCGAGGCCCCGGCCGGTAGACCGTTGACCCAGCCTTTGTGCTGCTTGATCGCGCTCCAGGTGGCCTGTTCGGCGGCGTCTTCGCTGCGTCGGGCACGGATCGCTTCGTCGGAGATGTCGTTGGCCCAGATATCGCGGGTGCCGGCGGGCAGCGCCACGGCCAGTGCACCGACGAACTGTCCCGGGCCCTGCATGGCCTTTTTCAGGTTGGGCAGGCCCCAGCCGTTGACCACCCCTGGCACCTGCGGGGTGCCGGGAGCGGCGTCGTGCACCGGTTGCAGGTTGTCGTAGGTGCGTCCGCCCGTCCGGTCGCCGACCGGGGTGTCGGGGCCGTCCGGGGTTTGCAGGGTGGAGGTGGTCAGCAAGACATCGCGGGCCTGGCTCGCGGTCATGTAGGGAAAGCGCTGGATCACCAGGGCCAGTGCGCCGGAAACGCTGGGGGCGGCCGCCGAGGTGCCGTTGGCGTTGGGGATGATCTCGCCTTCCGGTCCTGCGGACGGAATGCCGGAAACCCCCATGACGCACCACCACTTGGAAGTGCCGCAGCGGTTGTAGACCTGGGCGCCGCTCTCGTCATAACCGGTGATGGACAGCCACTTGGATTCCAGGTCCGGCTTGAAATAGGGGAGGTTGGCGTTGGTGTCCGGGTTGGCGCCATGGCTGTCGTTGCCGGCGGAGATGATCTGGATGAACGAGTACTGCCGGCCGGCGTCGGCCATGGCATCCATCCAGGTCTTCTGGCCCGCGTGGGCCTTGTCCCAGAACGGCCGGTAGGCGGCGGTCATGTCCCTGAGGATAGCCTCCGGGCTGTCGCCGACAGTGCCGAAGTGGTTCTCTACGTCATTACGCGAGTTCTGCCCCCAGCTCTGGTTGACGATCGACACTTTTTTCGCCGCCAGCGCGTCGTAGCTGGCCATGAAGGCGTTGTAGTCGAGGTCGTTGGAGCCTTGATAACGGTCGTTGTCGCTGCCGCCGGTGTTGGCCACGAACAGATTGGCGTCGAAGGCGATGCCGTGCATGCCGGTACCATTGCGACTGGCCGCCAGTACTCCGGACATTTCCGTGCCGTGGCCGTCGTTGAAGCTCGGGTCGTACTCACCCGCAATACTGAAGTGCTCACCTTTGTGGAACTCGCCGGCCGGCACCTCCAACCGATAGCGCGGATGGGTTGCGTAGTATTCGCCGGTAGAGGTGACCGCCTGCACACGGTTTTCGCCTGTGGCGTTCTTGCCCTGGAATTCCGAATGTTCACTGAGGATGCCCGAGTCCAGCACGCCGACGTTTACCCCTTTCCCGGTGATACCCAGGGCATAGGCGTAATAGGCGTTGGTCCGGTCCAGGCCGGAGTTGACCTGGGCTTCCGGAGTCTTCCAGGTTTGCGCGTTATTGCTCCAGTTGCCGGTCGCGGCGGACCATGACTGTCCGGCATTGAGTTGTTTGTGCAGGTCCGTGGCCACGCCCGGCTCTATATAGGTATAAGGTTGGGCCGCCGGCAGGTTGGCAATAATCGCTTGGGCGAAGTCGAATATGTTCTGGGTATAACGGCCGGAGTTGCTGAACAGGCGGCTTTTATAACGATCCAGATTGTTGTTGTAATCAAGTGGCTTGCTCGTATCGCCGAGCATTGCACTGATCGACAGGTTTTCCGTCTGCAACTCGTAGTTCTGCTGGAGCAGCGAGTCGAACTTTGTCGATTGTGCGGCAAACTCTTTGGCTGCCAGGTCCAGGGTATTGCCTACACCAAAACGCAAGTTGGTATACACGGCGGTACCCGGCGCGAACGACGCAGCGGCTTTCCTGAATGCAGCCTCCAAGACCTGGGGTGTATAGGGCGAGCCGGTGGGCGGATTATCTGCCAGAGCCATCTGGCCCTGACCCAGCCACAAGGCGATGGCCATTGCGACAGGGCTCAGGGAAGCTGGTTTTAAGCGGTTGCTGCGTTTGTCTGAATCGATACCTGCTACGTCCATGTTCCTTTTCCTTGAGATATGTCCTTGGTCGAAACTGATGTTTCGATCTCTTGTAATAGGCAGGGCTTAAATGATGGGCTGAAACAAAGGTGCTGTTTAGAAGCACGTGGTGTGCTTATTGTTTTTTACTGAGCAATAGCAAGTTCAGTCTCGGTTATCGTTACTGTATCGCTTGATACTCACTAGGTGGTACATATTGGGAAGTCGATAATCAACGAATGGTCAGTTGTTGATCCTCAAGTTGTTTTTCTTTAAGGCACACATCAATCTCCGCTGTTTTCAAACAATGGTTTTCATATGAGTGGTGTTGCAGAAAAATAACTGCGAGAGGGTTATAGCATGACAAATGAGCTTGTAACAAAATATTTATAGAGTGCTACGAGCTTGATACCAGAACTGTGACAGGCTTGGTTTTCTGTTTGAGAAAGGTTGGGGCGAGGTGTGGGTACCGGGCAATAAAAAGGCAGCCCGAAGGCTGCCTTTGTTGTACGGCGAAGGTCGATCAGGACAGGAAACCGCCGTCCACGTTCAGCGATATGCCCGTGGTGTAGCTCGAGGCATCGCTGGCCAGGTAGAGCACGGCGCCGGCCATTTCGCTCGGGTCGGCCACGCGCTTGAGGGGGATCTGCGCCAGGGCGGTCTTGAGGATGGCGTCGTTCTTCACCAGCGCCGAGGCGAACTTGGTGTCGGTCAGGCCCGGTAGCAGGGCGTTGCAGCGGATGCCGAACTGCGCGCATTCCTTGGCGAAGACCTTGGTCATGTTGATCACCGCGGCCTTGCTCACCGAGTAGATGCCCTGGAAGATGCCGGGGGACACGCCGTTGATCGAGGCCACGTTGATGATGCTGCCGCCGCCGTTGTCGCGCATCAGCTTGCCGGCTTCCACCGACATGAAGAAGTAGCCGCGGATGTTCACGTCGACGGTCTTCTGGAAGGCGCCCAGGTCAGTGTCCAGCACGTTGCAGAACTGCGGGTTGGTGGCGGCGTTGTTGACCAGGATGTCCAGGCGCCCGAACTGTTCGCGGATGCCGGCGAACACCTGGCTGATCTGCTCCATCTCGCCGATATGGCAGGCGATGGCGGTGGCCTTGCCGCCGGCGGCGACGATGGCGTCGGCCACATGCTGGCAGCCTTCGAGCTTGCGGCTCGAGACGATCACATGGGCGCCTTGCTGGGCCAGTAGCTTGGCGATGGCTTCACCGATGCCGCGGCTGGCGCCGGAGACGAAAGCGATCTTGCCGTCGAGGTCGAACAACTGAGTCTTGGACATGGTTTTTCCTTATTGTGTGCCTGGCGCGTCGGGACGATCAGAGGCTGGATTTCTTGATGACTTGCAGGCTCATCTGCTCCAGCAACTTGTTCATGTGAATGAACTGCGCGAAGCGTTTGTCCTGGGTCTGGCCATGGAAGAAGCGGTAGTAGATCTGTTGCACGATGCCGGCCAGGCGGAACAGGCCGTAGGTGTAGTAGAAGTCGAAATTGCCAATCTGGATGCCGGCGCGTTCGGCGTAATAGTCGACGAACTGCTGGCGAGTCAGCATGCCCGGGGCGTTGCTCGGCTGGCGGCGCATCAGTTGCACCGGCGCCGGGTCGCCCGCTTCGATCCAGTAGGCCAGGGTGTTGCCCAGGTCCATCAGCGGATCGCCGAGGGTGGTCAGTTCCCAGTCCAGCACGCCGATGATCTGCATCGGGTTGGCCGGGTCGAGGATCACGTTGTCGAAGCGGTAGTCGTTGTGCACGATGCTGGAGGTCGGGTGATCGGCCGGCATCTTGTCGTTGAGCCAGGCCTTGACCGCTTCCCACTTGGGCGCATCCGGGGTCAGGGCTTTCTCGTAGCGGTCGCTCCAGCCCTTGATCTGGCGTTGCACGTAACCTTCGGGCTTGCCCAGGTCGCTCAGGCCGCAGGCCTTGTAGTCGACGCGGTGCAGCTCGACGAACTTGTCGATGAAGCTCTTGCACAGGGCTTCGGTCCTGGCCGCGTCGAAACCCAGCTCCGGCGGCAGGTCGGAGCGCAGGATGATGCCCTTGACCCGCTCCATCACATAGAACTCGGCGCCGATCACCGATTCGTCGGTGCAGTGCACATAGGCTTTCGGGCAATACGGAAAGCCGTCCTTGAGCTGGTTGAGGATGCGGTATTCGCGGCCCATGTCGTGGGCCGACTTGGCCTTGTGGCCGAAGGGCGGGCGGCGCAGGACGAATTCCTGTCCCGGGTATTCCAGCAGGTAGGTCAGGTTCGAAGCGCCGCCCGGAAACTGGCTGATCTGCGGGGTGCCGGTCAGGCCCGGAATATGCGCCTTGAGGTACGGATCGATCAGGTTGGCATCGAGTTCCTCGCCGGAGCGAGTACGGGTGGACTGGTCAGTAAGCGCCATGCTTATCCCTTCTGCTTATTCTGGAGGCCAGAGATTATTGGCTAATCTAATGCGCCCACCTGAGCGCCACAATCGCCGCAGGCCTTTATAGGTGAGCGTGTTGCCGGGCAATCATTGCTTTTGATACAAGCGTTTGAATGGGCCCGGCTTCACTCTAGTCCAGTTCGCCGGGCCTGAATGAGCATTCCGACCGGAGCGGCGCACGGCACTGTTTCTGCCTAGCGCCGAAGGCGCCCAGCGCGGGGCATGGCCTGCGTGGCGTCTGTGGCCACGGCGCCTGATTCAGTTCGGGGCAGGCAGGGCGATGGGGGTCAACAGCGGCTGGCCGCTGAAGTGGGCGACGAGGTTCTTGCCCACCAGCTCCACGGTGGCCTGGGTCGCTTCCGGCGACAGCCCGGCGACGTGGGGCGTCAGCACCACATTGTTCAGGGTCTTCAAGGCGTCCGGTACCCGCGGTTCGTCGTCGAATACGTCCAGGGCTGCGCCGGCGATGCTGCGTTGCTCCAGGGCCTGCAGCAGGTCGGCGGTATTCACCACGCTGGCGCGGGCGATGTTCACCAGGAAACCCTCCGGCCCCAGGGCCTGCAGCACGGCTTTGTCGATCAGCTGGCGAGTGCCTATGCCGCCAGGCGTGGCGACCACCAGGAAGTCCGAGTGCCGCGCCAGTTCGGTCGGGGTCGGGCAGAAGCTGTAGGGCACGTCGCTGCGGATCTGCCGGTTGTGGTAGCTGACGCTCATGTCGAAGCCGTTGGCGCAGCGCTTGGCGATGGCCAGGCCGACGGCGCCGAGGCCGAGGACACCCAGGCGCTTGCCGGCCAGGGACGGGCGCATGACTTTCGGCCATTCGCCGCGCCGCACGGCGGCATCGGCACGGGGGATGTCACGCACCAGCGACAGCAACAGGGCCATGGCATGGTCGGCCACCGACGAGGCGTTGACCCCGGCGCCGTTGCTCACCGCTATGCCACGGTTGCTCGCCGCCTGCAGGTCGACCTGCTCGTAGCCGGCGCCGATCACACAGATGATTTCCAGGTGCGCCAAGGCGGCGATTTCTTCGGCGCTCAGGCCCAGCGGACCACGGGTGAGCACCGCGTTGATCTGCCCGGCATGGGCCTTGATGGCGGCCGCCCGTTCGCTGGGCGTCGGCGCGAGGATCAGGTGGAAGCCCTGGTTTTCCAGAATCCACAGGTAGTCATTGATGGTTTCGACGAGGACCAGAACGGTGGCGGGCATGCGTGTCTCCTGAAGGACTGAAGAGGGACGGACGGCGTACGGCGCAGCGATGGCAACCGGCGTACGGCTCAGGGAGCTGCTGTACCGTGATAAACCACTCAAGCGCTCAAGATTGCGGATTGCAGGGCGCTTTGGCAAGGCGCGGTCGCGGGTTTTTCCCGCGACCGCGGCCTGGAGAGCGTCGCCGTTCTCGAGGGCCTGATCGCCAGCAAGCTTGGCTCCTACAGAAGCAGCGGCGTGCCTGACACTGCTCCTACAAGGAGGGCATTCAGAAGCGAATATCAGCAGTTTTCACTCGCCGGACAAAGGCGCCGTCCAGGGTCGCATTGTGGTGGTCGATGATCGCCCGGGCCGGGAGCGCCGGGGTGTCCATGCAGGTATGGGCATCCTCCGCCAGTACGGCGGCGAACCCCAGGTCCAGGGTGGCGCGGCAGGTGGCGTCGATGCAGTACTGGGTTTTCATGCCGACGATCACCAGCTCATCGACCTGCGCCGCCCGCAGGTGTTCGGCCAGCCCGGTGCCGACAAAACAATTGGGGCGGGTTTTGTCCAGCCGCCGGTCGCTGGCCTCGAGCTGCAATTGCGGCAGCAGTTGCCACGGCGCGCTGCCGGCGGCGATGGGCGAACCTTGCGGGCCGGTATGGCGCACGGCGATCACCGGCGCGCCGGCCTGCCGGGCGCGGTGGATCAACTGGTTGATATTGTCGAGCACGCGCTGCCCCTCGAAGGGCTGCTCTGGTCCGTGAAACAGGCCGACCTGCATGTCGACGATCAGCAGGGCGGGGCGCTGGGCCTGGGGTGACGGCATGGTGTTTCTCCTGTGGGCCAGCTGGACGGAGAAACAAAAGGCCCCGTCCATTGCTGGCGGGGCCTTGGGTTCGACTGTGCTGTTGTCAGCTCATGCAGCGACCACACGACCCGCCGGAAGCGGTCGTGGTGGTCGTGCGGGTGAGATGGCACGGGAAGAGATTCATGGCGCCGATCTTGGGGCTGGGGGTCAGGTACTGTCAATGCGCTGTGCGGCTTGTCTGCAAAGCCCAGGGATCCAGGCAGCCCACGGCGGTGCGCAGACTCAAACGATGGAGCGGGTTCATCCGGTGCTCATTTTCGGTTTTTCGACAAGTTGGATGAGCTTGAGGCAAGAAGCGTCATTGCGTGCGCATGCGTGGATTGCATTGTAAGTATTCATTGAATGCATTGGTCGGAACATTCTGGTTTATGAAATATTTGTGACAGCCCTGGGGTGAGTCAGAAGGATCTGTAATGCGTGGTTCCAAACACAAGGAAGCGTCGAGCGGTTTGCTTTCCGAGCGTTTTATGGCTTTTAAGCAATCGATGGCTGCTGTTGTATTTTATCTTTTGCCATTCGTTTATCGAGTCAATACGCAAGCAGGCATATATGATCGTGGATGAACGAGCAAATAATATGCTGCTGTTGGCCTTGTCCGCCGGTATGGCGTCGATAGATGAGGATGAAACAAGAGGTTATGTCAAATATCTTCTGAGCTGTATCGACAGGCTCTGGTTGAATGAAAATCAGGAGCTTGTTGTGCAGTTCATGCACAAGACGAAGATGGTGTCGTTTGTCGACAGTATTTTTCCATTCGTTGAAAGTTGTCGGCTTTTCAAATTGGCGAAACTTTATCATGCGCTGGTTGCAGTGACCGCCGTCAGGCGTTCAATGCTGGAGCCGGTATTCAAGGCTCTCAAGTCTCGCAATGTTGACGTCATGCCTTATAAAGGTGTGGACTTTATTTATAACTACCGTAGTCGCGCGGCCCATCGCTTTATCTCCGATGTGGATTTGATCGTCAGACGTGATCAGTTGCCTCTTGCGCTTGACGTGTTTGAAAACCAGGGTTTTTTCCAGGCTCAGGTCAGCAAAAACAAGTTGTCGCCCGATGGACAGTCCTTATATGTACAGCCATGGGCGTCGAAGTCCATGGCCGCATGGCGGAACGAGCAGGATATCCGACCGTATATCAAGGTGGCGAAAGTAGAGGCTTTGCAAGTCCATCAGGAAATACTTTCCGAATATACGGTTATTTATCTGTCGGGGCAGCCGATGGTGATTGCCTATATCGATCTGGAGTTTTCCGTGCTGCCGGGGGGCGATGAACTGGATGTCTGGAGGCGGACACGAAATGCCAGGGTCGCCGGCAATGCTTACCCCGGGCTTTGCCGCGAACTCTATGTTTGTTCATTGCTCCAGAGGGCCTGTAGCGTATCGAACATTCTAGAGGGGGCGGCTGTTTATCCCTTCGTGGATGCACTCAGAGTGCTGGTCGCCGGAGGCATCGACTGGGATTACCTCTGGACGCTGGCGCAGAGATACCAGCTCGTTGTAGTCGTTTCTCGCGGCCTGATCGAAGTGGCCGGCATGGTGAGGTCCGCGATACCGGCGCACGTGTTCAGCCGATGCCGTAAAAACCTGCAAGCCCATGAAGCATCCCATGTTCCGCCGCTATTGGAATGGCTGGGGACGATCAATGCTGTCCGCTAGTTGATGGTGTCTGGTGTCTGGTGTCCGGGGTACGGGTTAAACAACAAGGACGATGTGCACATGTGGATCAACACACCGAAGTCGAATGCCGGCCGTCTTTGCGTGATCGGAGGTACCGGTCAGGTCGGACAGTCTCTGATGTCATTGCTGGGAAGCTGCGAAAACTGGGAGGTGGTGTTCTATGTTGAAAGCCATGAACAAGCCTGTCGGCTGGAATGCAGCTTTCAAGATCATCTGGCGCAGAACTGGAAGATATCCTTCGATCGGGCCTCCATAGCTAATAGCCATACCGTTCTTTTTATCGCCGGTACCAAAACTGCTGCGCAGGGCAGTAAAAATGATTTGTTTGCCGACAACAAGAAGATTATCGATCGTTATCTGGAGTTGATGCGTGGGAAAAATATCATCCTGGTGACGAATCCCTGCACTCGGTTGGGTTGGTATGTCGAATCGACTATCGATGCTTTCACCATTGGCGTCGGCGTACAGAACGACTATAACCGCTTGTCTTATCAGAAACCTGATATCGATTATATTTTTGGGGCGCACAATATACAGGAGCAAGTGTTCTACGATGTTCGAGAAGAGTGCGTGTTCGACGGATTTTCCAATGCGCAGCTCTATAGGTATCATCGTGAGACTCAAGATAAATATGTGAGCGCGCAACTGTTTGACTTGCTCAGGGAGGAACTGAGCCAGGATGAATATTTTAAATGGTGGAAGATGCAGCGCTATCACTCGATTGCGAATCTCTCCAGTTATTCTTGTGCTCGCGCGATTGTTCAAACGCTCGATTATATCGGCGGGGCTCGAGCCACAAAGATCCATGGGGAAGTCAGGGTGAGACTGGCTTCGGGTGACAGCGTCTTTGTCGGTGTGCCCATTTGCAATGACCAACTTTATTGCACTTCTCGATCACTTGAATCGTTTTTAAAGGCCAAGGACGAATACTTTGAGAAATACAGGCTGGCGTGAGTTCGATTTGAATTACTATGGTTTGGTCGACTTGAGGGTCTGCTGTACGGGCCAGCAGGATGCCGAACTATTCGAAGGCGTCCTTAAGGATTATCTGCTGCCGTTCCTGCAGTTGAAGCAACCTGCTGGCCAACCTCATTACACAATTGTGTTGCGCCAAGGGGTTTTTACTCAGGTCGGACCCGATTGGCAGCCCATGACGTTCTTGTTGGATGACGCTGTTTCGGACTTTCGTTTTGGCAAGATAAAACAGTACTCCCCGTCAAGGCGCGACATATTCAATCCTCTGAATGGAACGCTATTCAGCATTTCCGGCACCCAGATCGAGATTGTTTATGTGACCGAGGAGGCCTTGATCAAGGATGTTCAGCGGGTCATCAAACAACTGCTGATCACTGAAATAGAAAACACCGGCGGTGCCGTGCTGCATGCCTCCGCTTTTTCGTTGGCCGGTAGAGCCATTTGTTATGTCGGAGAGAAGGGGCAGGGCAAGACTACTTGCTTGTTGGAATCGCTGAAGGCCGAGGGTGCCCGGTACATCACCAATGACCGTTTGCTCCTCATACCGATTGCCGGGGCGTTCCATGTATTGGGGTGGTTCGAGGAGCTGCGGCTGGTTCAGCCCTCTGGCGGCAGGAAGAAGAAGGTAAGGGTCTCGCAACTGTGTGAGCCCTCGCAGATAGAGACGTGGCCGGTGCTGCCCAAACTTATCGTATTGCCCGACTGCCAGAGCAGGCTGGCGGGCGAGAGTGACGATCGGAAGGTGATAGCAGGGCAGTTGTTGACGCCTGTCGATCCACAGCGCCCGAAGTGGCTTGGGTATTCGAAGTCGCTGAGCTTTGACAGCAATGCCTTGCTCGACCCCCTCCCGGTAAAGCGTCTTGAGTGGCAATTCGAGGAGCGAGAGACGCTGCTTAGCAAGATCCGAGAGGTTGTTGCCAGTGTATGACCTCGTGCTGGTCGTCGGTCCTTGTAGGAGCGGGACTACTTTTGTCTTCAACGCTTTGTCGCACAGCGACTTCGTGGGTTTTTTCCAACCCTTGAAGCATCAGATCCGCTGCGCCCTCAGCGGGACGTCGAGCGAGACGCGACTGGAGCGTTATGCAGGGAGGCGCGTTGTGGTCAAGGAGGCATTTGGCCCCTACCGCCTGGAGGAGGCGGACTACGACCCGGTTCGCAAGGCTATCGATATTTTCCAGGCCGAAAAAGTCTTGCTCGTGCTGGTCTTGCGTTCGCCGGTGCAATGCCTGGCGTCATGGGAAAAAGCCTTTTATCCCGACAGCCCTGTCAACGATCAAGTGTTCAACCAGGCCTATCTGAACACCCTGCGACTGCAGCGTAAGTATGCGCAGGTCTTGGACGTTGAAACCCTGATCCTGGAGCAGGAACAACCCTTCATTCGCACCCTGGACGAGATCAGGGCCAGGCTCGGAGGTACGGATGCGAGCCAGCGTTATAGCGACTATGTGAAACCCCGGGACCCGCGTCGATACGAGGTTCGTGGCCTGCTGGACAAGGCGCTGCAGGGCAAGGACTACAACGCCGCTTACGTCTCGAAAGAGGCGGCAAGCGTGGACATGTCGCGAATAGCCGTGGCGTTGCAATGCTACGGCACCGCCCAGCGTGGCTGGAACGAACCGAGCGAGAACTTTCATGAGCTATGAAGTGCTGCATAAGCTGTTTCCTGAGCGTCGCCAAGGGATTCGTGAGAACGAACTGTTTATCTTTGCCGGTCCCTGCGTGGTCGAAAATGAAAGCGTCACGTTCCGGATTGCCGAAGAACTGGCGCAAGTTCGCCAGGCCTGCGGGATTGATATCGTATTCAAGGCGAGTTTCGTGAAGGCGAACCGAACCTCCAAGGACAGTTTCACCGGGCTGGCTCTGGACCAGTCGCTGAGCATCCTGCAGGCGGTCAAGACCCGCTTTGGCTTGAAGGTCCTGAGCGACGTGCACGAGTACACCAACCTCGACGAGATAGCCGACGTCGTCGATGTGTTGCAGACCCCGGCCTTTCTGGTGAGACAGACCGAATTCCTGAGGCGGGTAGCCGCTGCCGGTAAACCGATAAACATCAAGAAGGGCCAGTTCCTGAGTCCGACGGAAATGATCAGTGCCGTCGACAAGATCCTGTCCTTTGGTAATAGCGACTTGTTGGTATGCGAGCGCGGCAGCTCATTTGGCTACAACTACCTGGTCAACGATTTTCGAGGGATGCAGCAGTTGATGCAGAGGGCGCAACCATTGGTATTCGACGCCACGCATTCCGTTCAGCGCCCCGGCGCTTTGGGTGATAGTTCCGGTGGGGACGCCAGGTACGCGCCGAGGCTGGCCAAGGCGGCAGTGGCGGCGGGCGTGGATGGCATCTTTATGGAAACCCACCCGGACCCCGCCGCGGCGCTGAGCGACGGTCCCAACATGATCCCTTTGGCTCTCGTCAAGCGCTTGCTGGGCGAGTTGAAGGAGCTTCATCAAGTGGTCAAAGGGCAATCTGCCTATATCTGATACAGGTCTGATCGTACCGATCAATCCAGCAAAAGGAGCTCGCTGTGAATTGGCAAAGTTGGCATGAGAACTACCGGGATTTTTCGCCACTGCAAGCACGACTTGTGGAAGTCAGTCGGCAGGTCGCGGAGGCGATCGACTCGATGGCGTCACCGCATGTGCAGATATTGAGTCTGTGCGCAGGCGATGGGCGTGATCTATTGCAGGCCTTGTCGTCGGTGCAGGCGGGCAAAGCGGTGGACGCGACCTTGATCGAGTTCGATCAGGCGTTGGTTGACCAGGGCCGAAGAGCATTCGCCGCTCAGGGGTGGGGCGACAGCGTGCGGTTTCGCTGCGCGGATGCGACGTTGTTTTCCACCTACCGGGATTTGCCCAAGGTCGAGCTGGTCATGGTGTGCGGAGTATTCGGCAATGTACGCAACGAGCATGTGCAGAGGCTGATAGGTGCGTTGCCGGGGTTTTGCCGTCCCGGGGCCCGGGTCGTGTGGACCCGAAGCCTCAATGAATTCGACGATGGGGAAGCGGCCGCAGACCACATAAGGCGCTGTTTTGCGCGCTCTGGTTTTCGCGAGGCGGTGTTCGCGCGGACCCCGGAAGGTACATTTGCCGTCGGCAGTTTCATTTATGAAGGGGAGCAAGAATGTCTGCCGGCTACGGGGCAGATGTTCGAGTTTTCTGCATTCTGGGATCGGCACTGATGGCGGATAGACAGATGCTCGCTCAGAACCTGACCTGGCACGGCAGCTCGGTAACGCCCGAGATGCGGGCGATATTGTCGGCGCAACGCCCTTTGACACTGTGGTTCACCGGATTGAGCGCCGCGGGCAAGAGCACGCTGGCCTTCAACCTGGAGAGCTTGCTGGTCGCCAAACGCATTCATTGCTGCGTCCTCGATGGCGACAATGTCCGTCATGGCCTGTGCCGCGACCTGGGTTTCGACAGTCAGGGTAGGACTGAGAATATACGGCGGGTGGCGGAAGTCGCGCGGCTGATGAACGATGCCGGGCTGGTCGTCATGGCGGCTTTCATTTCTCCCTATCGGCGGGATCGGGAGCTGGCCAGGAGCATTATCGGGGTGGAGCGCTTTCAGGAAGTGCATGTCAGCGCCCCGCTTCATGTCTGCGAAAGCCGGGACCCGAAGGGGCTTTACAGGAAAGCACGCAGGGGCGAGCTAAGTGGCTTTACCGGTGTCGATGACCCCTATGAAGTACCGGACTGTCCGCACGTTTACCTAGACACCTCCCGTACTTCTTTGTCTGAGTGTCTCGAACGGCTGTCCGGGTTGGTAACCGTTCGTCCGCACCACGACGCGCAGGGATAAATGCTGTGGCTGCGGGCACTTGGCCACGGAATGGGGCAGGCATCTGATTGATTGCGTTCGTATTGTTTTGGGCTCAGTTCCTGGTCGTTGGCAATCTCCTCATCATGCCGGTGTTATTGCTGGGCGTGCGTGACGGGTTTTCCCTGGACGCCTGTTCAATGGGGCTGTTGCTGGCTGCGTTTCCCTTGATGGCATTGATTGGCAACCTGTTCGTCGGGCGGTTCATCGATAAAGTCGGTCGGCCCCTGAGCCTGCAACTGGGGCTCTGCATGAGTGCTGCCTGCTTTCTCCTCATGTTCTTTGCCGAGAACGGCAGCGCCGCCATTGTCTCGCGGGGCCTGACAGGTCTGTGCATGCCCCTGATAGGGGCGAGCCTGTATGCGGTGATCGCGGATGTCTATGCCGGCCAGGCGCGTCGGCGAGTCACCGCGCTGGTCAGCACCGCCGCTTCATTGGCGGGACTGGTCATTCTGCCGCTGGGGATAGGCTTCTCTACCGCGGCGAGATGGCATTACGTTTTTCTGGCGTTCGCCATGGCCAGCCTTGGCCTGGGAGTGATCAGCTACTTTTCATACTATCGCCGCTATGCCCCCGCGCGGGCGGAGGCGGCCGGTGTCAGGCAAGGTGCCGCGAGGCTTTATCTGGATGATGGGGTATTACGCAGCTATGCCTTGTTGTACTGGTTTCAGGGCTTTGCCTATTTCGCATTGATTTCATGGATGCCGTCATATTTTCAACGGCTGCTGGACGACGGCGAGTCGTCCATGGCGCTGTTTTTCGGCGGAGCCGGGGCTGTGCTGGGGGCATGGTGCCTGACGGCGTTGGCAGGCAGGCGAGCGAAGACGTTCTACGTGGTGCTTGGGATCAACGGTATCGCCGTCCTGAGTCTTGCAGCTTCCACCCTGGGCTTGTGGGCCGCCTGTGCGGCCTGGTTCGTCTACAACGCCTGTCGCCAGTTGTTGTCCGCGCATATCCTCTCGGGAGCGAACGCGCATTGCGGCAATTCCGACCGCGGGACCTTGAACGCGACGATGAACGTGGGATACCAGGCGGTGGGAGCCGTTGCCGCATTCGTCGTCGCGCAACTGCCTTTCGTGCCTGATTCCATTTCGATCATTTGCATCATGGCGACGCTGATGTTGTTGCCGGGTTTTTACTTTTATAAAAGCCTCGGCCGTTCGGATGCATTGTGAGTCATGAAGGGGTGCATGTGAGGGGGTGAGAGATATGGCACCCAAGGCAACGGGTGGGAAGAATACGGAAGTCGCCGGATAAAACAGGATGGCCCCCAAGAATACTGGGCTTTATGAGGCTATTCGGGGGGCGAGTTTCTTTCGGTGCCAAACACGTTGCAGGATGCATACTTAAGAAGAATGAGCGGATGGCTCGTTTCTCGTGGGCTGTTTGGCATTTCGACTACGTGCTAGTCGTTTGCATGAAGTGGCCGGTTTCAAAGGATTACATGTCTATTTGGCGATTCAGTTTGCTATCTGGACGTGGGGCATAGGAAACGAACAAAGACCGAAGCGCTCGCCGGTCCGGCTCGGCCTATTAAAGCGCTGCATCAACGAGCCGGGCGGGCGGGTAATCGATGGGGCCTGTGGACTACGCTGAGCTTGCTTGAGTGTCTTGAACGGGTGCGGGTCAGCGCTCCTGACCAGCAGGTCGCTTTCAGGACACGATGGGTCGCCTGGGTGCAATCGCCGGACCATGGCGATGGGCAAGCTTCCAGGATGCCCCGGACCCGGTGCGCCAAGACACTTGGCCGGAGAGCAAGAATGGCGACCGAGGATCCACGCCTCCGTGACGTGGCCGGGCGCTGCAGCCGAAGACTCCGGACGGCTACCGCTATATAGCGATGTCGTTCGAGATGCCGAGGTACGTTTATGTCTGATGACACGCTTCACCTGCCTCTGATTCACAGCGTATTGGAGCGCGAAAAGGACACTCCCGGTGCCTTGTTGCCCATTCTCCACGCCATTCAGGACGGTTGCGGGTACATCCCCGACACCGCCATCCCCGAGATCGCCCATGCCCTCAACCTCAGCCTGGCTGAAGTGCACGGCGTGATCAGCTTCTACCACGATTTCCGTACCACGCCGCCCGCGCGCCATACCCTGCGCCTGTGCCGGGCCGAGTCCTGCCAGAGCCGGGGCGCCGAAGGCCTGGCCGCGCAGCTGCGCGAACAACTGTTGCTGGACGACCATGGCACCACGGCCGATGGCAGTATCAACTTGCGACCGGTCTATTGCCTGGGGGCCTGCGCCTGTTCGCCGGCCCTGGAACTGGACGGCGAACTGCACGCCCGGATCACCCCCGAGCGCCTGCGCCAGCTGGTGAGTGGCTGCCTGGAGGATGGCGCATGCTGAAGCTCTATATCCCCCGCGATTCGGTGGCCCGTGCCGTGGGCGCGGACAAGGTGGCCGTGGCGCTGGTGCGTGAGGCCGAGCGTCGACAATTGCCGTTGGAGCTGCGCCGCACCAGCTCCCGTGGCCTCTATTGGCTGGAGCCGCTGCTGGAAGTGGACAGCGCCGACGGCCGGCTGGGTTTCGGCCCCCTCACTCCGGAGGACGTGCCGAGCCTGCTCGACGCCCTGGCGGGCGACCCCGGCAGCCATCCGTTGGCCCTGGGGCCGGTGGAGCAGATCCCTTATCTGCAGAGCCAGCAGCGCCTGCTGTTCGCTCGGGCCGGCATCACTCAACCGCTGTCCCTGGACGACTACCGCGCCCAGGGCGGTTTCCAGGGCCTGGCCCGGGCCATCCAGATGGAGGGCGCGCAGGTGGTCGCCAGCGTGCTCGACTCCGGCCTGCGCGGCCGGGGAGGCGCGGCCTTTCCGGCGGGGATCAAGTGGCGCACCGTGCGCGAAGCCGCGGGTGCCCAGAAATACGTGGTCTGTAACGCCGATGAAGGCGACTCTGGCACCTTCGCCGACCGCATGCTGATGGAAGGCGACCCCTTCCTGCTGATCGAAGGCATGATCATCGCCGGCATCGCGGTGGGGGCCAGCAAGGGCTATATCTACGTGCGCTCGGAATACCCGGACGCCATCGGCACCCTGAACGAGGCCCTGCGCATCGCCCGCGAAGCCGGTTACCTGGGGGCGAATGTCGGCGGTAGCGGCCGCCCCTTCGACCTGGAGGTGCGGGTCGGGGCCGGCGCCTACATCTGCGGTGAGGAAACGGCGCTGCTGGAGTCCCTCGAGGGCAAGCGCGGCACGGTTCGCGCCAAGCCGCCGCTGCCGGCCCTGCAGGGCCTGTTCGGCTTGCCAACGCTGGTGCACAACGTGCTGACCCTGGCTTCGGTGCCGATCATCCTGGAGAAGGGCGCGCAGTTCTATCGCGACTTCGGCATGGGGCGTTCCCTGGGCACCATGCCGTTCCAGCTGGCCGGCAACGTCCGCCAGGCGGGCCTGGTGGAACGCGCCTTCGGCCTGAGCCTGCGTGAGCTGGTGGAAGGTTATGGCGGGGGTACCGCCAGCGGCCGGCCACTGAAGGCGGCGCAAGTGGGTGGGCCGCTGGGGGCCTGGGTGCCCCCCGCGCAGTTCGATACGCCGCTGGACTACGAAGCGTTCGCCGCCATGGGCGCGATGCTCGGCCACGGCGGCGTGGTGGTCGCCGACGACAGCCTGGACATGGCCCACATGGCCCGTTTCGCCTTGCAGTTCTGCGCCGAGGAGTCCTGCGGCAAGTGCACGCCGTGCCGGATCGGCTCGACCCGTGGAGTGGAGGTGGTGGACCGTTTGATCGCCAGCACCGACGCCGCGGCCCGTGAGGAACAGGCGCTGCTGCTGCAAGACCTTTGCGACACCCTGCAATACGGCTCGCTCTGTGCCCTGGGCGGGATGACTTCCTACCCTGTCGCCAGCGCCCTCAAGCACTTTCCCGCCGACTTCGGTCTGGCGACCACGGAGGCCGACCAATGATCAATATCTTCGACCCTACCAGTGATATCGACCTCGGCACCCCGGCCCGCGAAAGCGCGGTACAGGTCAGCCTGACCATCGACGGCCGGGAAATCAGTGTCGCTTCCGGCACCTCGGTGATGCGCGCCGCGGCGTTGCTCGGCACCACTATCCCCAAACTCTGCGCCACCGACAGCCTGGAAGCCTTTGGCTCCTGCCGCATGTGCCTGGTGGAGATCGAGGGCATGCGCGGCTATCCGGCCTCCTGCACTACGCCTGTGACCGAGGGCATGGTCGTCCACACCCAGACTTCCAAGCTCGCCAGCCTGCGGCGCAACGTGATGGAGCTGTATATCTCCGACCACCCGCTGGACTGCCTGACCTGCTCGGCCAACGGCAATTGCGAGTTGCAGACGGTGGCGGGGCAGGTGGGCCTGCGGGAAGTGCGCTACGGCTATGAGGGCGCCAACCACCTGGACGAACAGAAGGATGTCTCCAACCCCTATTTCGACTACGACCCGAGCAAGTGCATCGTCTGCAACCGCTGCGTGCGTGCCTGCGAGGAAACCCAGGGCACCTTCGCCCTGACCATCAGCGGGCGCGGCTTCGATTCCCGGGTGGCGGCGGCCGGCGGCGACAATTTCCTCGACTCCGAGTGCGTGTCCTGCGGCGCCTGCGTGCAGGCCTGCCCGACCGCCACCCTGATGGAAAAGAGCGTGGTGGAAATCGGCCAGCCCGAGCGCAGCGTCATCACCACCTGCGCCTACTGTGGCGTGGGCTGCTCTTTCCGCGCGGAAATGAAAGGCGAGCAACTGGTGCGCATGGTCCCGGACAAGAACGGCCAGGCCAACCACGGCCATTCCTGCGTCAAGGGCCGCTTCGCCTGGGGCTACGCCACCCACCCGGACCGCATCACCAAGCCGATGATCCGCAAGCACATCAGCGATCCGTGGCAGGAAGTCAGCTGGGAAGAGGCGGTCACCTACGCGGCCAGCGAGTTGCGCCGCATCCAGCTGAAATACGGGCGCGACTCGATCGGCGGCATCACCTCCAGCCGTTGCACCAACGAAGAGACCTACCTGGTGCAGAAGCTGGTGCGCACCGCCTTTGGCAACAACAAC
The DNA here is from genome assembly GCF_003945765.1 of Pseudomonas chlororaphis subsp. chlororaphis. NCBI lineage: Bacteria > Pseudomonadati > Pseudomonadota > Gammaproteobacteria > Pseudomonadales > Pseudomonadaceae > Pseudomonas > Pseudomonas chlororaphis. The sequence continues at coordinate 2,829,474 of NZ_CP027712.1, forward strand.
GTCGACACCTGCGCCCGGGTCTGCCATTCGCCCACCGGCTACGGCCTCAAGCAGACGCTGGGCGAATCCGCTGGCACCCAGAGTTTCGACTCGGTGATGCAGGCCGACGTCATCCTGGTGATGGGTGCCAACCCTACCGACGCGCACCCGGTATTCGGCTCCCAGCTCAAGCGCCGCCTGCGCCAGGGCGCGCGGCTGATCGTCATCGACCCACGGCGCATCGACCTGGTGGATTCGCCCCATGCCCGTGCCGACCTGCATTTGCAGCTGCGTCCGGGCACCAACGTGGCGATGCTCAACGCATTGGCCCATGTGATCGTCACCGAGGGCCTGGTCAACCAGCTTTTCGTCGATCAGCGCTGCGAAGCGGCGGACTTCGCCCGCTGGCGCGATTTCGTCAGCCTGGCGGAAAACTCCCCCGAGGTCCTGGGGCCGATCTGCGGCGTGCCCGCCAGGCAGATCCGCGACGCCGCGCGGCTTTACGCCACCGGGGGCAATGCGGCCATCTACTACGGCCTGGGCGTCACCGAGCACAGCCAGGGCAGCACCTCGGTGATGGGCATCGCCAACCTGGCGATGGTCACCGGCAACATCGGCCGCGAGGGTGTCGGGGTCAACCCGCTGCGCGGGCAGAACAACGTCCAGGGCTCCTGCGACATGGGGTCCTTCCCCCACGAGCTGCCTGGCTATCGGCATATTTCCAACGAGGCGGTGCGCGCCGAGTTCGAACAGGCCTGGAACGTGACCCTGCAACCCGACCCGGGCCTGCGCATTCCCAATATGTTCGAGGCGGCCCTGGACGGCACCTTCAAGGCGCTCTACTGCCAGGGCGAGGACATTGCCCAGAGCGACCCCAACACCCAGCACGTGACCGCCGCCCTGACGGCCATGGAGTGCGTGGTGGTGCAGGACATCTTCCTCAACGAGACGGCCAAGTTCGCCCATGTGTTCCTGCCGGGCAGCTCCTTCCTCGAGAAGGACGGCACCTTCACCAACGCCGAGCGCCGTATCTCGCGGGTGCGCAAGGTGATGGAGCCGCTGGCCGGCAAGGCCGACTGGGAAGCCACCATCGCCCTGGCCGAGGCCCTGGGCTACAAAATGCAGTACAACCACCCGTCGGAGATCATGGATGAGATCGCGCGCCTGACGCCGACCTTCCACCGCGTCAGCTACACCGAGCTGGACCGGCACGGCAGCCTGCAATGGCCGTGCAACGATGCCGCTCCGGACGGCACGCCGACCATGCACATCGATGAATTCGTGCGCGGCAAGGGCCGCTTCATGCTCACCGGCTACGTGCCCACCGAGGAGAAGGTCAACAGCCGCTACCCGTTGCTGCTGACCACCGGGCGCATCCTCAGCCAGTACAACGTCGGCGCCCAGACCCGGCGCACCGACAACGTGGCCTGGCACGAGGAGGACCGCCTGGAAATCCACCCGACCGACGCCGAGAACCGCGGCATCGTCGATGGCGACTGGGTCGGTATCGGCAGTCGCGCCGGGCAGACAGTGCTGCGGGCCAAGGTCAGCGAGCGGGTGGCGCCGGGGGTGGTCTACACCACCTTCCACTTCCCGGAATCGGGCGCCAACGTGATCACCACCGACAACTCCGACTGGGCCACCAACTGCCCGGAATACAAGGTGACGGCGGTAGAGGTGGTGCGGGTCAACCAGCCTTCCGAATGGCAGAAGCGTTATCAGGCGTTCAGTGATGAACAGGGGCGCCTGCTGCGGGAGCGTCGTCACGCCGAGAAAGCCGAGGTGCGCCGATGAGCAGCGAAAGCCTGATCAAGATGGCCAACCAGATTGCCCAGTTCTTCGCCAGCGAGCCGGACAAGGCCCAGGCAGTGCGTAGCGTGCGTCAGCACCTGAAAAGCTTCTGGACGCCGGCCATGCGCAGAGAGTTGACCGCCTGGGAGGTGACACACCCCGGCGCGGCGCTGCACCCCCTGGTGCAGGCGGCGTTGAAGGAAGAGGAAGCGCAGATCTAGCGTTTGCCCATGGCGGCAAACCTTGAACCGGACCGCCTCGTTGCAACCAACCAGAAGCCAGGGCCTTGCCCTGGCTTCTGCGTTTGATGGGCACACCTGCTGTCTTCAGGGGCATGCCGATGGGGATGATGATCCGCGCGCCCGGCACGCAGGCCAGTCGAACCCCGGGAGCAGCGCTTGCCACAGATCAATGAAACCTTGTGCCTGACCCCGCAAAACCGCGCTCCAGACATCTGCACCGGCAAACCGTTCCTCAGCTAAGTCTTTGCTTCTGGTGAGTAATCCCGGACAATCGCGCCCCTGTTTCGGCGAGGGCTCTGTCTGTCGGGTACTCCGACGCGCCCTGGCCGAGTGGCAAATGACCGGAATGTGGAGATCCCACCGGATGAATGATCAGGCCAACAGCGTTGATCAACGCTTTGAAGCGGCAGCCCCAGCGACCCTAGCTAGCTGGAATCGCCAAGACACTACCTGGATGCTGGGCCTGTTCGGCACCGCCATCGGCGCGGGCACCCTGTTTTTACCGATCAACGCCGGCCTGGGCGGCTTCTGGCCGCTGCTGGTCCTGGCGCTGCTGGCGTTCCCGATGACCTTCTTCGCCCACCGTGGCCTGACCCGCTTCGTGCTTTCCGGGCGTGACGGCGCGGACATCACCGAAGTGGTGGAAGAGCATTTCGGGATCAAGGCCGGCGCCCTGATCACCTTGCTGTACTTCTTCGCCATCTTCCCGATCCTGCTGATCTACAGTGTGGCCCTGACCAACACCGTGGGCAGCTTCATGGAGCACCAGCTGCACATCATGCCGCCACCGCGCGCCGTGCTGTCGCTGGTGCTGATCCTCGGCCTGCTGGCCGTGGTGCGCTGCGGCGAGCAGGTGATCGTCAAGGCCATGAGCCTGATGGTCTACCCGTTCATCGTCGCCTTGCTGTTCCTCGCGGTGTTCCTGATTCCGCACTGGAACGGCGGCATCCTCAGCACCGCCAGTACCCTGCCTGAGCCTTCGGCGTTCCTGCACACCCTGTGGCTGGCGATCCCGGTCATGGTGTTCTCGTTCAACCACTCGCCGATCATCTCGGCCTTTGCCGTGGACCAGAAGCGCCGGTATGGCGCCCACGCCGAAGAGCGCAGCTCGCAGATCCTGTCCCGCGCCCACCTGCTGATGGTGGCGATGGTGCTGTTCTTCGTCTTCAGCTGCGTGCTGACCCTGTCGCCGGCCCAACTGGCCGAAGCCAAGGCGCAGAACCTGTCGATCCTGTCGTACCTGGCCAACCACTTCAGCAACCCGACCATCGCCTTCGCCGCGCCGTTGATCGCGTTCGTGGCCATCGCCAAGTCGTTCCTGGGCCACTACATCGGCGCCAGTGAAGGCCTCAAGGGGCTGATCGTGAAAAGCGGCCGTCGCCCGGGCGCCAAGGCCCTGGACCGCATGACCGCGGCCTTCATGCTGGTGGTGTGCTGGATCGTCGCCACGCTCAACCCGAGCATCCTCGGGATGATCGAAACCCTGGGTGGCCCGGTCATCGCGGCCATCCTGTTCCTGATGCCGATGTACGCCATCCGCAAGGTGCCGGCCATGGCCCGCTACCGCGGCCAGGCTTCCAACGTGTTCGTCACCCTGGTCGGCCTGGTGGCGATCACCGCGCTGGTCTACTCCCTGAGCGCCTGACCCGGCGGCGGCCCACCGCACGTTGGTGGTGGGTTGCCGCGCAGAAATGCCTGATTCAGCGAAGCCACGGCCGCTGACTGCGTATAAAGCGTGGCGCGGCCGTTTTTCTGGTAGGCCGCAAAGTCCAGGGCCAGCAAGTGGTCGCGGTTGACCCGTTGTGGCTGGCCGAGCCGGCTCAGCGCCACGCCATGGCGCAGGAAATAACGCTCCAGCGCCGGCGTGGTCACCGCCACCACCGAGTTCGCCCCCAGGGCCCAGGCGGTGTGCAGGGTGTGCCAGAACACCCGCATCGGCAGCTTGCCGCCTTCCAGCGCCGAGGCGGCGAAACGCGAGATTTCCCAGGTGTCGTGCTGGCGCGGCAAGGGCCGGTCGCAGAGAAAACCGAACACCTCCGCCAGCAGATAGGGCTGGGTGGTCGGCAGCAGCCGGGCGCAGCCGTGGATCTTTTCCTCGCTGTCCAGCGCCAGGGTGTAGCGGGTGTCGGCGTGATCGAACTGATCGAGTTCCTGCCCGCACTGGCTGGCGCTGGAGGGCAGTCGCCAACCCAATTGCTTGATGAAGACCGCATGGCGATAGCGGCCGAGGTCGTCGCGCAGGGCCGGCGAAAGCTGGCTTTCATGCCGTGAAATCACAGTGATCATGGGGCGATATCCTTATCGTCGGGTGAAGCGTCAGATCAGCCCCAGGACGGCGGCGTAGGCGGCGGCCAGGGTCTTGTTGGCCGCGCCGAATTTCTTCTGGATGACCTTGAGGTGAAAGTTCACGGTATTCACCGAGATGCCCAGGATCAGGGCAATCTCCCCGGAACTCTTGCCGTCGGCCGTCCATTGCAGGATTTCCCGCTCGCGCGCGCTCAGCTCCAGCTGTTCGGCCTGGCTGCTGGGGTGCCCGAGTTCGCCGAGGCGCACGGTCGCCAGTTCGATGATGCAGCGCAGGCGCAGGCGGATTTCTTCCAGTTCCACGGCGCTGATCGCCGTGCATTCACGGGCCACCGACAACACGCTCAGGGCGCTGTCGGGCGTGTGGATGGGCAAGGTGGCGCCCACCCGCAAGCCCCATTCCCGGGCCTCGCCCCACAACACCGAGCCTTTGCCGAACAAGGCGTCGCTCCAGACCACCATTTCCGTGGAGCGCAGGCCGTTGAGGATCGTCGGGTCGATCGCGGCGTAGTTCTGTTGCTGGTAACGCTCCACCCAGGCTGGCGGATAAGAGCCATAGATGTCGATTTTCGGGCGGGTGAAGGGGATCGAATGCCTGACTCCGTAAGCGTAAAAATCAAACCCCAGGGACCGGACCTCCCGTTCCAGCAGCGCAAAGACCTGTGCGCTCTCCTGTTGCTTGAGCATCTCCATGCGCAGGTCGTTCCACCAGTGCATGAAATCCTGTCGTTTCTCCATGGCGTTCGCCTTGATTCCTTGCACGTCAGGGAATCTAGTCCAGGGCAATACGCTGTCAACATTCATGAAATTCATAGAAAACCCCGCAGTTGCCCTGATCCGGCGCTCTGCACCAGGCCATCCGGGTGCGGGGCCGGCAATTGGGGCGGTGGTAGGCGTGGAGGGGGCTCATGGCCAAGGCTGGCCTGCGGTGCTATGTCACTGTGTGGCGGGGTGCCGCAAAGGCACTGGCCTGGCCGATAAGGGCAAAAGACGTCCCCGGCAAAACCGCTGGCGAGCATGCGCATAACTCTTTTCCTTGAGTGTTCTGGCCGTCTCTGGCCAAGGGGCAGGGGACAGCTTCAGGCAAAGCGCAGGCGGGTGATGGGTTCCACAGCGGTGGCTGGCTCGCGGGCTGCGCGGGCGCTCGGCAGCAACTGGGCGAGCCGGGCGCGGTGCACGCCGTCGGCGGCGGTTCTCGATTCCAGGTCGAGAAAATGCCCGCTGCCCTCGATCGCCGCGAAGCTGCGATCGCGCACATGAGTCTTGCGCTGCGGGTCGTTGCCCGGTTGTTCGACGTGCCCGGGGTAGTCGTTGAACGCGTTCTCGATCACACAATGGTTACGCCACATAACACACCTCCATTTGTTGCTTTTGACGGGGCGAAAGAATCCGCGGCAGCTGAGATCCAGCTGTCGTGCGCGGAATGTTTTTATAGTCGTGTGAGCGCTTCGAACGATCGGCGCGGGTTGACAGCTGTCATCCCAAGGCCGTTGCAAGCAGGCAGCGTTCGACATTCGGGCGAGTGCCGGGCGCCGTTGGCAGTGGCGTGATTTTTAGCAAGGGCGGGGGAGGGCTAACAACTACCAGATCTGGTAGGTAAAGACGCCTGGCGTTCTGCCGCCAGAGCGACTAGCGAGCGGATCGCCGGGATAAAAAAACGCCGCGTATCGTCGTGGGATACGCGGCGTTCTTCATTGCCTTGCAGCCTTAGGCTTGAACCACCGGAATCTTGGCGTTTGCGGCAGCCTCACGGAACTCGGCGATCTGGTCGAAGCTCAGGTAGCGGTACACGTCCGCGGCCATGCTGTCGATCTTGCCGGCGTATTCCATGTACTCCTCGACGGTCGGCAGGCGACCCAGGATGGACGCAACGGACGCCAGCTCGGCCGAAGCCAGGTAGACGTTCGCGCCGTCACCCAGACGGTTCGGGAAGTTACGGGTCGAAGTCGAAACCACGGTGGAGTTCGGTTCGACGCGGGCCTGGTTACCCATGCACAGCGAGCAGCCCGGCATTTCCATGCGCGCGCCAGCCTTGCCGTAGATGCCGTAGTAGCCTTCTTCGGTCAGTTGGTGAGCGTCCATCTTGGTCGGCGGCGACAGCCACAGACGGGTTGGCAGCTGGCCCTTGACCTGATCCAGCAGCTTGCCGGCAGCGCGGAAGTGACCGATGTTGGTCATGCAGGAACCGATGAACACTTCGTCGATCTTCTCGCCAGCGACGCTGGAGAGCAGGCGAGCGTCGTCCGGGTCGTTCGGCGCGCAGAGCACAGGCTCCTTGACGTCGGCCAGGTCGATCTCGATGACTTCGGCGTACTCGGCGTCCTTGTCGGCTTCCAGCAGCTCAGGGTTGGCCAGCCAGGCTTCCATCGCCTGGGCGCGACGCTCCAGGGTACGGGCATCGCCGTAGCCTTCGCCGATCATCCAGCGCAGCAGGGTGATGTTCGACTGCAGGTATTCGGCGATCGACTCTTTGGACAGCTTGATGGTGCAACCGGCAGCCGAACGTTCGGCCGAGGCGTCGGACAGTTCGAAGGCTTGCTCGACGGTCAGGGTTTCCAGACCTTCGATCTCCAGGATGCGGCCGGAGAAGGCGTTCTTCTTGCCTTTCTTCTCGACGGTCAGCAGGCCTTTCTGGATCGCGTAGTAAGGGATGGCATGGACCAGGTCACGCAGGGTGACGCCAGGCTGCAGCTTGCCCTTGAAACGGACCAGGATCGATTCCGGCATGTCCAGCGGCATGACGCCGGTGGCGGCGGCGAAGGCCACCAGGCCGGAACCGGCCGGGAACGAGATGCCGATCGGGAAACGGGTGTGGGAGTCGCCACCGGTGCCGACGGTGTCCGGCAGCAGCATGCGGTTCAGCCAGCTGTGGATGATGCCGTCGCCCGGACGCAGGGACACGCCGCCACGGGTCATGATGAAGTCAGGCAGGGTGTGGTGGGTGGTGACGTCGATCGGCTTCGGATAGGCCGCGGTGTGGCAGAACGACTGCATCACCAGATCGGTGGAGAAGCCCAGGCAAGCCAGGTCCTTCAGTTCGTCACGGGTCATCGGGCCAGTGGTGTCCTGGGAGCCGACGGTGGTCATCTTCGGTTCGCAGTAGGTGCCTGGACGCACGCCAGTCACGCCGCACGCCTTGCCGACCATTTTCTGCGCCAGGGTGAAGCCCTTGGTGCTTTCGGCCGGCGCTTCCGGCTTCTTGAACAGGTCCGAAGGTGGCAGGCCCAGTTCGGTACGGGCCTTCTCGGTCAAGCCACGGCCGATGATCAGCGGGATACGGCCGCCGGCACGGACTTCGTCGAGCAGGACCGGGGTCTTCATTTCGAAGGTGGCCAGGACTTCGTCGCTGTTGTGCTTGGTGACTTTACCGGCGTGCGGGTACAGGTCGATCACGTCGCCCATGTTCATCTTCGACACGTCGAATTCGATCGGCAGGGCGCCGGCGTCTTCCATGGTGTTGTAGAAGATCGGTGCGATCTTGCTGCCGAAGCAGAAGCCACCTGCGCGCTTGTTCGGCACGTAAGGAACGTCGTCGCCGAAGAACCACAGCACGGAGTTGGTTGCCGATTTACGGGACGAACCGGTACCGACCACGTCGCCGACGTAGGCGATCGGGAAGCCCTGGCCGCGCATTTCCTCGATCTGCTTCATCGGGCCGGTCTTGCCTTGCTCGTCCGGAACGATGCCGTCACGGGCCATTTTCAGCATGGCCAGGGCGTGCAGCGGGATGTCAGGACGGGACCAGGCATCGGGGGCAGGGGACAGGTCGTCGGTGTTGGTTTCGCCCGTCACCTTGAACACGCGCAGGCTGATCTTGTCGGCCAGTACCGGGCGGTTCTTGAACCACTCGCCGTCGGCCCAGGATTGCAGTACGCCCTGGGCGTGAACGTTGCCGTTCTTGGCTTTTTCCGCGACGTCGTGGAAGGCATCGAACATCAGCAGGGTGTGCTTGAGCTGTGCGGCCGCGACCGGCGCCAGCTCGGCGTCGTCCAGCAGCTCGACCAGGGTCACGATGTTGTAGCCGCCCTGCATGGTGCCCAGCAGTTCAACGGCGCGCTTCTTGTCCAGCAGAGGGGATTTGGCTTCGCCTTTGGCCAGCGCGGAGAGGAAACCGGCCTTCACATAGGCGGCTTCGTCGACTCCTGGCGGAACGCGATTGGTGATCAGGTCAACGAGGAAGGCTTCTTCGCCAGCGGGGGGATTCTTCAGCAGCTCGACCAGGCCTGCAGTTTGTTCGGCGTTTAGCGGCTGGGGAACGATACCCAGGGCTGCACGCTCTTCGATATGTTTGCGGTAGGCTTCAAGCACAGTATTACCCTCATCAGTGGTCCCAAATGGGTGTCCGGGACGCTCATCCCGAAATTGCCGTACTCATGCGCTGCGTGACGTTGTGGGTCGCTTAGCCAGAATTACCGGCAATTCCTTACAGAAGCTGCTTTCAAAGTTTTACGCCTGCAGAACGGGAGCTGATGAGGGTTGGCGCTGGGCTTTCCCCGCTGGAAAGACCCATCGCCAACACCGCTCTGAAGGAACGACTGTGCTCGTGACGCTTTGAAAACAGCTTCTAACGGACATTGGCGCCTAAAAAGGCTGGCTGATTCTACGGCAAAAAAAAAATTAAGGTAAGTTCGCCCCCGAAGTTTGAGGGGTGATCAATGTTAGACAAAGGGCTAACATGCGGACCTGTTTCGCTTTTTTCCGCCAATTGCCTACTTATGCCCAATCAGACCATCAAGACCCCCTGCGTCGGCCTCTGCTCCACTGTCTACGGTGACCTGGTGTGCCGTGGCTGCAAGCGTTTCCACCATGAAGTGATCCACTGGAACGGCTACAACGAGGAAGAAAAGCACGCGGTGTGGCTGCGTCTCGAGCAATTGCTGGTGCAGGTGATGGCGGCCAAGCTGGAAGTCTTCGACCCCCAGCGGCTGCGCGAGCAACTGGAGCAGCGCAAGATCCGCTTCGTGCCGCATCAGTCGGAATATTGCTGGGCCTATCAGCTGATCGCCCGCGGGGCGCGGGTGATCAACCAGCTGGAAGCCTATGGGATGGTGTTGCTGCCGGAGTTTCGCGACTGGGAACTGCCGGAATTGCGCGATGCCATCGATCGGGAGTTTTTCCTCCTGTCGGAAGCCCACTACCAGCGTTATATCGCCCCGGGGTTCCTCAAGGACGCCTTTGGCGCCTGACCGCTAAAAGCATCGCGGGCAAGCCTCGCTCCTACAGAAGCACACATTCATCTGTAGGAGCGAGCGGGCGGCGATCCGACTTGCCCGCGATAGCGTTTTCTCTGCTAACCCATCCCTCAATGCTTGCCGGCCACCTCTTCCAGGTGGTCCATGATGTCCTCCGGCTTGAGCACCAGCACGTCGCTTTCCAGGGCATCGAGCACCACTTCCGCGGTGTTGCCGATCAGCGCCCCGGAAATCCCGGTGCGCGCCACGGTGCCGATGATTGTCAGCGCCGCCTGCAGCTCATGGGCGGTGTGCGGGATCAGCACGTCCGCCGGGCCTTCCTCTATATGCAGGTGGGTATCGTCGATGTCGAACTCGGCCTGGAACGCCTTGCACTGCTCGCGGTAGCGCGCCTCGATGGTTTCCTTGAGCTGGAACACCGGGTCGGACGCCGACAGCATCGGCGACGGATGGGCGCTGATCACATGCAACTGCGCCTTGGCCAGGCTGGCGATGTCGAAACCATGGTCGATGATGCTGGCATGCAGGGTACGGTGCTCGCCGTCGGTGTTGCCGACATCGATGGCCGCCAGGATCACGCCGCCGGTCCAGGGCTTGGCGGTTTTCACCAGCAGCACCGGGCTTGGGCAGTAGCGCAGCAGTTTCCAGTCGGCGGGGGTGAGCAGGGCCTTTTTCAGCGGGTTGTCGGCAAAGTGCTGCTTGATCACCAGGCCACAGCCTTCGGCCTGCTGCACGTCGATGATGGTGCTGTGCAGGCTGTCGTTCCAGGCCTGCTCGGTGGTCACGCTGTAGCCCTCGCTCAGCAGGCTGCTCTTGAGCACACTCAACAGCGCCGAATGCTCGTGCTTCTTGTCGCACACCAGCAGGTGCAGATGGGCCTGGGTCACCCCGGCGATCAGCTTGGCGCGCTTGAGCGCGAGGCTTTCGGAATGCTCGGGCTCGATGACCACCAGGATGCTGCGGATGGCTTGCATGGTCGGGATCTCCAGAGAGGGATGAAGGCTATGTTGCACAACTATAGTTGCTGCGCGTCGCCGTGGCTGTTGACGCACATCAAGCGCCGCGGCTGGTGGTCTGTGGCGCGGCCGGTATAATCGGCGCCCTTCGCCGTGAACCCTTATGCCGTGAGCCCCATGTTATCGATCCCTGAAGTCGCCACCGTCCTGCCTTGCGCGCTCATTTCCTTGAAGGCTGCCCTGAAGGACGAACGACCATGAACCTGCCGGAAATTCACGAGTTCCTCGGCTGCCCCACGCCGGATGCCTGGGTTCAGGCGGCCCTGGCGGATCAGGAAACCCTGCTGATCGACCACAAGAACTGCGAGTTCAAGGCGGCCAGCACGGCCCTGAGCCTGATCGCCAAGTACCACTCCCATGTCGACCTGATCAACATGATGTCGCGCCTGGCCCGGGAGGAACTGGTGCACCACGAACAGGTCATGCGCCTGATGAAGCGGCGCAAGATCGAACTGCGCCAGTTGTCGGCTGGGCGTTATGCCTCGGGCCTGCGCAAGGTGGTGCGCAGCCACGAACCGGTGAAGCTGGTGGACACCCTGGTGGTCGGCGCCTTTATCGAGGCCCGCAGCTGCGAGCGTTTCGAGGCGCTGGTACCGCACCTGGACGAAGAGCTGGGCAAGTTCTACTTCGGCCTGCTGAAAAGCGAGGCCCGGCACTTCCAGGGTTACCTGAAGCTGGCCTATCAGTACGGCGACGCCAAGGACATCGCCCAGGTGATCGAGAAGGTGCGCGCCGCCGAGCGTGAACTGATCGAGTCGCCGGACGTGGAGTTCCGCTTCCACAGCGGCGTGCCTACTCTGTAAAACGGCCCAAGTCGGTTCAAAACTACGGGCAAATTGTAAAAAACTCTTAAAAGCATGAAACATCATTGAAAACCGGCCATCTGGGCCGGTTTTTGCTGTCTGCCCTGGTCTCAGACTTATCCGATGCCGCCTATAATGCGCGCCCCAATTGTGCGCACTCAGACTGGTATTTATGGATAACCCGGGTCTTGGCAAAGTATTGCTGGTGGAAGATGACGAGAAGCTCGCCGGGCTGATCGCGCACTTCCTGTCCCAACACGGTTTCGAGGTCCTGACGGTACATCGTGGCGATGTGGCGCTGGCGGCCTTTCTCGAGTTCAAGCCGAAAATCGTCGTCCTCGACCTGATGCTGCCGGGCCAGAGCGGCCTGCACGTGTGCCGGGAGATCCGCAATGTGGCGGACACGCCCATCGTCATTCTCACTGCCAAGGAAGACGACCTGGACCATATCCTCGGTCTTGAGTCCGGCGCCGACGACTACGTGATCAAACCGATCAAGCCGCCGGTGCTGCTGGCCCGCCTGCGCGCCCTGCAACGGCGCCAGGTGCCGGAACCGACGGTGCGCGGCGCGCTGGAGTTCGGCAGCCTGACCCTCGACCGCAGTTGCCGGGAAGTGCGCCTGGCCGGCGAGCTGATCGAGCTGACTACCATGGAGTTCGAGCTGCTGTGGCTGCTGGCCAGTTCGGCGGGCAAGATCCTCTCCCGCGACGACATCCTCAACCGCATGCGCGGCATCGCCTTCGACGGGCTCAACCGCAGCGTCGACGTGTATATCAGCAAGCTGCGCAGCAAGCTCAATGACAATCCCCGGGAGCCGGTGTGCATCAAGACCATCTGGGGCAAGGGCTACCTGTTCAATCCATTCGCCTGGGAGCTCTAGATGCTGCGGCTGTTTCTGCGTCTGTACATCATCCTGGCCCTGGGGCTGGCGGGGGCCATCTGGGCGGTCAACTACACCTTTTCCGAGCTGTTGCCGGACGCCAACGAAACCTACAACCGCGAGGCCATGCGCGGGCCGGGATACAGCCTGGTCAACCAACTGTCGCCGGTCACGGGGGCGGCGCGCGAGCAGCGGCTGGCCGAGCTGCAACAACACTACGGCATGCGCCTGAGGCTGTTGCAGGCGGATGAGCTGGGCCTGTCCGAGCGCGAACGCCAGCTGCTGGCCGAGAACAAACTGGTGGTGCGCGGCGACTTCAGCGAGTTCATCGCCAACCTCGACGGCGGCCCGCAGTTGCTGAGCATCCGCCTGCCGGAAGAGCCCAAGTGGCTGTATTTCTGGGCCTATGCCTTTCTCGGGGCCAGCCTGGCGCTGGTCCTGTATTTCTGGGTACGCCCGCATTGGCGCGACCTGGAGCTGATCCGCCTGGCGGCCCAGCGCTTCGGCAATAACGACCTGGGCTCGCGCATCCGCCTGCCGCGGCGCTCCAACGTGCGCGACCTGGCGCAGCACTTCAACCAGATGGCCAGCCGCATCGAAGGCCTGATCGCCAATCAGCGCGAGCTGACCAACGCGGTGTCCCATGAGTTGCGCACGCCCATCGCCCGCTTGTCGTTCGAGCTCGACCAGCTCAAGCAGTCCGACCCGCGGCAGAGCCGCGAGCTGATCGCCGACATGTACGCCGACCTCGGCGAGCTGGAGGAAATGGTTTCCGAACTGCTGACCTACGCCAGCCTGGAACACGGCGCCACGGTGATCAACCGCGAGACCATCCAGGCCCGCAACTGGCTCGACAGCGTGGTCGGCAGTGTCGCCCTGGAGGCGGAAGTGGCGGGGGTGCAGATGGCGATCCGGGCCTGTGAGGTCGAGTACATCAGTATCGAACCGCGGTTCATGGCGCGGGCGGTGATCAACCTGCTGCGCAATGCCATTCGCTACGCCGAACGGCGCGTCGAGGTGTCCCTGGTGCAGGTCGGGCAGGGTTATGAGGTCCAGGTCAACGACGACGGCCCGGGCGTGCCGGTGGCAGGGCGGGCGAAGATCTTCGAGCCGTTCTCCCGGCTCGACGCCAGCCGCGACCGCCGCACCGGCGGCTTCGGCCTTGGCCTGGCGCTGGTGCGGCGGGTGTCGCAGTCCCACGGCGGCCAAGTCGAGGTGACGGATTCGCAATGGGGCGGCGCGTCGTTTCGCATGACCTGGGCGCAGGTCGAATAGCCCAGGCAGCTTGCGCGCGATAACGTCAGAACGGCCAACACCGCTTAAAAGCTGTACTCCAGCGTGGTCGCCAGCGACGTCTGCAGCCGCCGCTCGACAATCGGGCTGTCCGCCGCCTCCCGCCCCAGGTACTGCAGCGCCAGCACCGTCGATACGTTCATCTGTTCGTCGACCGGCACGGTCCAGGTCAGGTCGCCGCCCCGGCTGAGAAAACCGCCCTTGGGCCGATAGGCGCCGAAGCGGGTCCTGCCGGCCTGGGCGCTGCTGACGCCATACCAGGTGCGCAGGTAGTCGCCGTCGCCGAACTGGCTGTTGAGGCTGCCCTCGAGGCGCCCGTACCGGCCCTCATACAGCGTGCTGCCGATGCTCAACTGCAGGTGGTTGTAGGCCGAGCCAGTGTCGTGATCATCGTTCTTCTTCAGCGCGTGCTGCAGCGTGGCCCCGAGCTCCACGGTGCCCAGGGTGTAGCCCAGGTGAGCGCCAAACTGCGCGCGGGACTTGATCGAGCCCATGCCGTCGAGATGGTCCGAACCCTTGTAGCCGTGCTTGCGGTCCTTGCGTGCCGCGCTGGGGCCGACCCAGGCGCTGAACGCCAGGTCGCCCCATTCATTGCCCCAGCCAAGGCCCTGTTCGGTATTGAGGAAAACCCCGTAGGGGCTGACGATTGCGCCGCCCAGGATCGGGACGACGCTGCGTTCGTCGCTGCCGCTGTAGCGCGGCAGGCTGGCCACGCCGGCTTGCAGCTGGTACTGCCAGTCCGCGGCGTAGAGCGGGCCGCAGGGCGTCAGCAGGCACAGCGAAGCCAGAGGTAGCGACGCAAGGGACAGGCACAAGGTTTTCGGACGGATCGAGGTCTTCATCGCGGCTAGAAACTCAGCAGGGTGTGGGAGTGGTCGTTGGCTTTGGAATAGGAACTGCCCAGGCCATCGCGCGGGCGCTGGGCGACCTTGCGCGCCGGGGCGACAGGGGCCGGCTTGGCGCGGAGGGCGGTCTCGGGTGGCGTGGCGATTTCAGGCGGCGGTTCGACGCTGGGCTTCGGGGGCGGCGTGCCCTGGCAGCTGAGGCCGCCGAGCAGCACACCAATGAAGAGCGTGAAGAACCGACCGTACATGACGCACCCGTGGGGAAATGGATGCGCTCATGCTAGGGACGCGGGCGCGGGCAATCTTTGGCAGCTTTGTCGCAAAACTGTCAAAGACTGTGAATGCCCGGCGCTTAGCGTTCCAGGTCCAGGCGCTCATGCCACTGAGCAATGGATTCCTCGGGGTAGTGGGCGAATTGCAGGTCGTGGGGATGCCAGTCGATTTCCACCCAGGGCGCCCTGGAGTCGAGCATCAGGTGGGTGTGTTCCGGCGGTATCGGCAGCGGCGTATCAATGGCCGAGGCGAAGGGATGGATCAGCTCCGGCCACTCTGGGCTGAACAGCCACAACCCGGAGCTGCAGCGGCTGCAGAAATGCCGTTCGGCGCTGCTGCGTCGGGCACGTTTGCCGGGTTCCCTGAGCAGCGCGTGGTAGATCGAGATGTGCTGGCGGCCGCGGACTTTCAGGCTGGCGGCGTCGCCGCCGAGGTTGATCGCATACCCGCCGCCGCCCTGGGTCTTGCGGCAGATCGAGCAGTAGCAGCGTTGATAGGGGTAAGGGTGGGCGCTGTCCAGGCTGAAGTGGACAGCGCCGCAATGGCAGGAACCTTCGAGTTGCATGACGACCTCCGATGATCCATGGGCTATGACCGTCAGCCTAGCCGCTGTCGGCTGGAGCGTTCGCCATGGGCGCTGGTCGGCGCCGGGTTGACCCTATAGCTACTTCAGGCTTTTTACTGGCGACTCTCTTTATCAGGAGTGATCGACATGAGCTTTTTCGAACGTTTGCTGGGCGGTCATCGTGGCCGTGGGCATGGCGGCTCCCAGGGCGGGCACCAGGGTGACAGGCATGGTGGCGGACATGGCCGGCACTCCGGTGGCGCAGCGCCGCCCGCGGGCGGCCCGCTGTGTCCGGACTGCGGGGCGAGCAACGCGGCCAAGGCGCGTTTTTGCCAGCAGTGCGGGACCTCGCTGCAACCCGCCGCGTGCCGCCAGTGCGGCAACACGCTGGCCGCCGGCGCGCGGTTTTGCGCGCAGTGTGGCGGGGCGGCGGGCTGAAGCCGGCCTACAGCGCCAGGTGGTAACGGACCTGGGTCGCGTCGTCCGGGTCGATGGCGCGGTGGAAACCCAGGGTCGCGGCCAGTTCGCGCATGCGGTGATTGGCCGGGCAATCCAGGGAGTACATCTGCTTGAAGCCCTGGTCCTTGGCCCGGTCGACCAGATGGCGCATCAGCAAGGCGTCCAGGCCCTTGTGCTGCCATTCGTCGGCCACGGTGACGGCGAACTCACAGGTGTCCGCGTCGGCGCCGATGGTGGCATAGCGGCTGATGCCGATTTCCCGCAGCGAGCCGTTGTCGTGGACCAGGGCCACGTAAGCCACGCGCTCGCAGCCATCGACATCCATCAACTGGCTGAGCAGGGCCTCGCCGACTTCTTTCACCTCACCCAGGAAGCGGTGGTGCCGGGTGGTCGGCGAGAGGTTCTCGATAAAGGCCTTTTCCCGCTCGCGGTCTTCGGCGCGCAACGGGCGGATCAGCACCGGGCTGCCGTCGTTGAGGGCGTCTATCCAGTGTTCGCCTTTGTACCGGGCGAAGGCAGCCAGGGCGGGCGTATGGAGGGCGGTGCTGGTCATGGGCAAGTCTCCGTGAAGGTGCAGAGGTTTGCCTGAACATTCACACCTGTCAGGCGCCGGGCCCTTGATTCAGGTCAACGGGCGGCGGTGTCGCAGAGGGTTTTGCGCCAGGAGGCAGATTGGCCTCCGAGCGATCAGGCCTCGGGCATCAGGGTGGCGATCAGCGCCCGCACGCTGCCAGGCAGGGCCTCCAGCTCACGGACAATGATGCTGCGCTCGCGCACCGCCCAGGCCTCGTCGAGTTTCACCGTCACCAGCTGCATGGTGTGGCTGTGCCGGATCGCGGCCGATTCGGGAATGATGCCGATGCCCACGCCGGCCTCGACCATGCGGCAGATCGCTTCGAAGCTCGACACCTGGATCCGCAGCGACAGCTGCTTGCCAGTGCGCTCCACGTGTTCGCGCAAAAAACTCAGCAAGGTGCTGCCTTCGTGCAGGCCGATGTGCTGGTAGGCCAGGGTCTGCTCCAGGGTCACCGCCGGCTGCGTCGCCAGCGGGTGGTCGACCGGCAGGATCAGCACCAGGTGGTCGGTGCTGAAATGCAGGACCTGCAGGCCGCTGGCCTCCACCGGGCCGGCGATGATGCCCATGTCGGCGGTGCCGTCGAGCACGCCACGCACGATGTCGCGGGACAGGCGTTCCTGCAGGTCCACCGTGACCCCCGGGCGTTTCGACAGAAAGCCGGCGAGGATCTCCGGGAGGAACTCGGTCACCGCCGTGGTGTTGGCGAAGATGCGCATATGCCCGGTGGAATCGCCGCCGTACTGGGTGAACTCGCTTTTCAGGTAGTCCACCTGGCGCATGATCAGCCGCGCATGCTGTAACAGGCGCTCGCCCGCCGGAGTGACTTCGACGCCGCGGCTGTCGCGGTACAGCAGGCGGGTCTCGAGTTGGCTTTCCAGGGCCTTGATCCGCGCGCTGGCCGCCGCCGGCGAGAGAAAGGCGCGCTTGGCGCCCTGGGTCAGGCTCGGCGATTCGGCGATATGGATAAACAGGCGCAGGTCGGCCAGATCGAAATGCATGGGCGGCTCCTGGGAGGGAAGAGGGGCAAAGCTGCGTTCAGCATAACCGAACGCCGGTTTATTGAAATGCAAATTCTCAGAACGCGCAGCGGCTTGCATGATCGGGCTCACCACCACCGCAACAGGACCCGACCCGATGAGCGTGACCGACCCCAGCGCCTGGACAGGCCGTAGCCAGCAAGCCCGAGACCTGCTCAGCGACAACCTGCTCAAGCGCATCGCCGCGACCTTTGGCGAACCCGTGCCGGCCCCTGGCGCGGCCTTGCCGCCGCTGTGGCAATGGTGCTTTTTCCAGGAGCCCCTGGCCGAAAGCGCCCTGGGTGGCGACGGCCATCCGGCCCGTGGCGGCTTCCTGCCGCCGGCGGCCAATCGCAACCGCATGTGGGCCGGTGGCCGGCTGGAGTTCTTCGAGCCGCTGCGTGCTGGGTTCGAGGCGCAGTGCGTGTCGACCATCAGCCAGGTCGAGGAAAAGACCGGGCGCACCGGCGCGCTGTTGTTCGTCACGGTACGCCATGAGTATTCCCAGGACGGTCGCCTGGCGATTCGCGAGGAACAGGACATCGTCTACCGCGAACCGACCCCGCCCAAGCAGGCCAGCGGCGAGCCGCTGATCCAGGGCGACTGGCGCGAAACCGTCGAACCCAGCCCGACCCTGTTGTTCCGCTACAGCGCCGTGACCTTCAACGGCCATCGCATCCATTACGACTTTCCCTACGTCACCGCGACCGAAGGTTATCCGGGGCTGGTGGTCCACGGCCCATTGATCGCCACCCTCAGCCTGCGCGCTTTCTGCCGCGCCCACCCCGGAGCCCGGCTGCGGCGGTTTTCTTATCGCGGCCTGCGGCCCTTGATCGCGCCGCAGTCGTTCGAGGTCGGCGGGCGCATCGTCCGCCCCGGCGTCGCCGAGCTCTGGGCCGGCAACGACGCCGGCCTGGCCCAGCGCGGCGAAGTGCTGTTCGACGCCATCCCGGAATGACCCCATCCCAGCACAATAACCACAGGCGGAGAGCCGTTCGATGAACCCCAACAGCAACGAAGAATTGAATGCCATCCGTGAAGGCGTGCGCGCCCTGTGCGCCGAGTTCGATGCCGCCTACTGGCGCAAGATCGATGAAGAAAAAGGTTTCCCGGAACGCTTCGTCAAGGCCCTGACCGACGCCGGCTGGCTGGCGGCGATGATCCCGGCCGAATACGGCGGCTCGGGCCTGGGCCTGGCCGAAGCCTCGGTGATCCTGGAGGAGGTGAACCGCTGCGGCGGCAACTCCGGCACCGTGCACGGGCAGATGTACAACATGTTCACCCTGCTGCGGCACGGCAGCGAAGCGCAGAAGCGTTTCTACCTGCCCAAGCTCGCCAGCGGCGAACTGCGCCTGCAATCGATGGGCGTCACCGAGCCCACCACCGGCACCGACACCACCAAGATCAAGACCACCGCGATCAAGCATGGCGACAAGTACCTGATCAACGGGCAGAAGGTGTGGATCTCGCGGATCCAGCATTCCGACCTGATGATCCTGTTGGCGCGCACCACGCCGCTGGCCGAGGTCAAGAAGAAATCCGAAGGCATGTCGATCTTCCTGGTCGACCTGCGTGAGGCCATCGGCCACGGCCTGACCGTG
This sequence comes from Pseudomonas chlororaphis subsp. chlororaphis, assembly GCF_003945765.1. NCBI lineage: Bacteria > Pseudomonadati > Pseudomonadota > Gammaproteobacteria > Pseudomonadales > Pseudomonadaceae > Pseudomonas > Pseudomonas chlororaphis. The sequence goes on from NZ_CP027712.1 coordinate 2,848,310, forward strand.
CAGCCGATCGCCAACATGGTCAACCACGAGACCAACGAGCTGTTCTTCGACAACCTGGAAATCCCCGCCGACAGCCTGATCGGCGAGGAGGGCAAGGGCTTCAAGTACATCCTCGACGGCCTCAACGCCGAGCGCACGCTGATTGCCGCCGAGTGCATCGGCGACGGCCGCTGGTTTATCGAAAAGGCCAGCCAGTACGCCCGCGACCGCGTGGTGTTCGGCCGGCCCATCGGGCAGAACCAGGGCGTGCAGTTCCCCATCGCCGAAGCCCATGTCGAGATCGAGGCCGCCGACCTGATGCGTTGGCGCGCCTGTGAGGAATACGACAGCGGCGGCAACGCCGGGGCCAGCGCCAACATGGCCAAGTACCTGGCGGCCAAGGCCTCGTGGGAGGCGGCCAACGCCTGCCTGCAGACCCATGGCGGTTTCGGCTTCGCCTGCGAATACGACGTCGAGCGCAAGTTCCGCGAGACCCGCCTGTACCAGGTGGCGCCGATCTCCACCAACCTGATCCTGTCCTATGTGGCCGAGCACCTGCTCGAACTGCCGCGCAGCTTCTGAGGAGCCGAGCATGAGCCATACCCAAGCCTTGGCCGGGTTCCTTGCCGGCCTGAGTTACCCGCAGTTGCCCGACAGCGTGCTGGCGCGCACCGAAGAGCTGTTCCTCGACTGGCTCGGCTCGGCCCTGGCCAGCCAGGGCGCGCATCCGATCCCGTTGTTCGAGCGTTACGCCCAGCAGATGGGCCCAGCCGATGGTCCGGCGCGGATCCTGGTCAACGGCCGCGGCAGCTCGGCCTATTTCGCCGCCCTGGTGAACGCCGCGTCTTCCCATCTGGTGGAGCAGGACGACCTGCACAACAGCTCGGTATTGCACCCGGCCACCGTGGTGTTCCCGGCCGCGTTGGCGGCGGCCCAGGACCTGGGCAAGTCCGGCCAGGAGCTGCTGCTGGCGGCGGTGGCCGGCTACGAGGCGGGGATTCGCATTGGCGAGTTCATGGGGCGTTCCCATTACCGGATCTTCCACACCACGGCCACCGTCGGCACACTCGCCGCGGCGGTGGCGGTGGGCAAGTTGATGGACTTCGACCAGGCGCAATTCATCAACCTGCTGGGCAGCGCCGGGACCCAGGCCGCCGGCCTCTGGGAGTTTTTGCGCGACGCCGCGGACTCCAAGCAGCTGCACACGGCCAAGGCCGCGGCCGACGGGCTGCTCGCCGCCTACCTGACCCGCGACGGACTGACCGGCGCGCGCAATATTCTCGAAGGCGAGCAGGGCATGGCCGCGGGTATGTCCCGGGATGCCGAGCCGGCGCGCCTGTCCGACCGTCTGGGCAGTCGCTGGGCCTTGCTGGAAACCTCGTTCAAGTTCCACGCCTCCTGCCGCCATACCCACCCGGCCGCCGACGCCTTGCTGGCGCTGATGCAGGGCGAAGGCCTGAGCCATGGGCAGATCGTCAGCGTGGAAACCCGCGTGCACCAGGGCGCCATCGATGTGCTGGGGCGGGTGAGCGTGCCGCAGACCGTGCACCAGGCCAAGTTCTCCATGGGCACCGTGCTCGGCCTGATCGCCGTGCATGGCAAGGCCGGGCTTCCGGAGTTCCATGAGCTGGCGCTGAACGACCCGGCGGTGGCGGCGTTTCGCGACAAGGTGTCGATGCTCCTCGACCCCGAGGTCGATCGTGCCTATCCGCAGCGTTGGCTGGGCCGTGTAGTGGTCAGCACCGACGATGGCCGCACCCTGCACGGTGCCATCGACGAGCCCAAGGGCGATCCGGGCAACGGCCTGTCGCGGGCCGAGTTGGCGGACAAGTTCCAGCGCCTGCTGCGCTTCTCCGGCGCGCGTACCCCGGAGCAGGGCGCGGCCCTGATCCGCCAGGTATGGAATCTGCGCGACACCGCGCGACTGAACGAATTGCTCTGAGCCCGCCCCGAGGACGCCTTATGACACTCAATACCGCACAACCCCGGCCGCTGGACGGCATCACCGTGGTCAGCCTGGAACACGCCATCGCCGCGCCGTTCTGCACCCGCCAACTGGCCGACCTGGGCGCCCGGGTGATCAAGGTCGAGCGCCCCGGCAGCGGCGATTTTGCCCGTGGCTACGACGAGCGCGTGCGCGGCCTGGCCTCGCATTTCGTCTGGACCAACCGTTCCAAGGAAAGCCTGACCCTGGACCTCAAGCAGGACGCCGCCGGCGACATTCTTGAACGCCTGCTGGCCCAGGCCGACGTGCTGGTGCAGAACCTCGCGCCGGGCGCGGCGGCGCGCATGGGCCTGTCGTTCGAGGCGCTGCATGAACGCTTTCCGCGGCTGATCGTCTGCGACATTTCCGGGTATGGCGAGGGCGGCCCCTATGAGAAGAAAAAGGCCTACGACCTGCTGATCCAGAGCGAGGGTGGGTTCCTGTCGGTGACCGGCGGCCCGGGCGAGGAGCAACTGGCCAAGGCCGGCTGCTCGATCGCCGACATCGCCGCCGGCATGTACGCCTACAGCGGCATCCTCTCGGCGCTGTTGCTGCGCGGCAGGACCGGGCAGGGCAGCCGCATCGACGTGAGCATGCTGGAAAGCCTGGTGGAGTGGATGGGCTACCCGATGTACTACGCCTTCGACGGCGCGCCGCCACCGCCCCGGGCCGGCGCGGCGCACTCGACCATCTACCCCTACGGGCCGTTCCCGGCGGGGGATGGCGGCACGGTGATGCTCGGCCTGCAGAACGAGCGCGAATGGGCGGCGTTCTGCGACAAGGTGCTGCTGATGCCGGAGCTGGCCGGTGACGAACGCTTCTCGGCCAACTTCAAGCGCTCGGCCAATCGCGAGGCGCTGCGGCAGATCATCGTCGACAGCTTCGCCCGGCTGACGGTGGAGGCGGTGATCGAGCGGCTGGAGCAGGCGCAGATCGCCAGCGCCCGGGTCAACGACATGCAGGGCGTGTGGCAGCACCCGCAGCTCAAGGCCCGCGACGGCTGGCGCGAGGTCGACAGCCCGGCCGGCAAGCTGCCGTCGCTGCTGCCGCCGGCGCGCAATGCCGCGTTCGAACCGCGCATGGACGGCGTTCCCGGGCTGGGCCAGCACAGCGGCGCGATCCTCGCCGAACTGGGCCTGTCCAGCGATGCCATCGAGCAGCTGCAGGCCAATGGCGTGATCTGAAACCCCTCGTTCCTACAGGGGCTGGCACGGATAGGTCCGTTGACGTGGGTGGCCCCTCTGTAGGAGCCAAGCTTGCTGGCGAAGGGGCCCTTGAGATCGGCATCGCCCTCAAGGGCCTCTCGCGGGCAAGCATGCGCCGTCAAGGCACAGATAATCCGGTCCGCGGACCTCGCATCACTTACAAGGAATTCAACATGTCCAACCCTATTGCCCGCTCTGCCTTGTTCGTCCCGGGCAGCCGTCCCGAGCGTTTCGGCAAGGCCCTGGCCAGCGGCGCCGACGCGGTGATCGTCGATTTCGAGGATGCGGTGGAAGAGCCGCTCAAGCGCCAGGCCCGGGACAACCTCGGCCAGTTCCTCAACAGCCAGCCCCAGGTCCGGTTGTGGGTGCGGGTCAATGCCCCGGAACATGCCGAACATGCCGCCGACCTGGGGTTCTGCAAAGCCCAGGCCGGGGTGGTCGGCATCCTGCTGCCCAAGGTCGAAAGCGCCGCCCAGGTGGCGGCCGTGGCGGCCACCGGCAAGCAGATCTGGCCGATCATCGAAAGCGCGCGCGGGCTCTTGGCTTTGGCGGAAATCGCCCGGGCTCCTGCGGTGCAGCGCCTGTCTTTCGGCGGCCTGGACCTGGCGCTGGACCTCAACCTGTGCAGCGGTTCGGCGGCGGCGCAGTTCGCCCTCGACCAGGCGCGGCTGGCGCTGATCCTGCATTCGCGCGCCGCCGGCCTGGTGCCGCCATTGGATGGCGTGCACCCGGCCATCGACGACCCCGAGGGTTTGCGCCAGTCCATTCGCCACGCCTATGAAATGGGTTTTGCCGGCGCTTTGTGCATCCACCCGAAACAGGTGCCGGTGATCCACCAGGCCCTGGCCCCCAGCGCCGAAGACCTGGCCTGGGCGCAACGGGTGGTGGACGCCGGCAGCCACGGCGCCGGCGCCTACCAGATCGACGGCCAGATGGTCGACGCGCCGGTGCTGCTGCGGGCCCAGCGCTTGCTGGCGCTGAAGGAGTGAAAGCAAAGTCCGGCTCTCTTCAAGGTAAGGGGGGAATCTGAAGATGTTTTCCCTCACCATTAGCTATCCAGTACCACCAATTTTCGGTTGAGTACTCAGCGTTGTAATAGATGATTTTTTCTGCTTTGCGTGCCTCATATTTTTCGTCGCTTCGACCAAATACTTCCATTGGGTATGGATTGGGAGTTGTATCGAGGAGCTCGAAGTCGGGGAAAACTGTGTGAAGGCTGGCATCGTATCGAAGGGGTTTGCGGAAAGTCCGTTCTTTCTCCACTAGCATCTCGGCGATCAGGCGCTCATAGCTACTGGCGTAAGGTATCCAGTCGGCAGTAACAGGCATGATTGCAGCGTCGAGTACTTCAGCGTTGATATATCCATTGGATATAGGTTTCAGATATGCCAAGCAGCATACGATAGCCTTCGGAGATCTATCCCAGTTCTTTTTAGCTTGTTCAAACTCTTCGCTTTTCGATTCAAGGGCTGTCTGTGTTTCGGATGGCTTCTGTTGATTTCGTGGTTGTTTTCTTGCTTGCTCACGATAGGCATCCGAGGCTTGCTGGTATAGGTTGGCGGCGGTCAGCGCTTGAGCTGAAATGCCACCTGGCACTTTCAGGCTATCGGCAAGGGCCAGCTCAATTTTTAGTGTCAATTTCAGTCTTTTTGCGCTAGTACAGACGAGTTTATAGTCTTCGACATTATCCAACAGCGTGACAATTACGCTCAGACGCCTTTCATGACTATCCTTAGGGTTGACTTGGTTTTTATGTAACTCATTCAGCCGATTTTTTTCCCAGTCACCCGGCTTTTCCGGTAAGGCTAAGAAGTGATCGCTGAGAGTATGGGAGCCCACTGTGATGGTCTCAGCAGTCCTGTGCAGAAGGTTGATGACTCTATAGTCATTGCGACTTCCGCTGAGTTGGGGGGACCAACTATTGAGTCCAGCCCTCTCCCAGAGCAAATTGAGAAAACCCAGCGCAGACATACTTTTCAAGCGAGAAGAAGATGGGTGCGTAGGAATAAGAGGGGATTGTCTTCGAGGGGCATTACCTCCTGCCCCGGCCTTCCACACCAATGGATAGTCCAGCGCGACTTTCACTCCATTCTCTGTGTTAGAGATAACTTCGTCGGTGTAACCATTCAAGCCGCACTTATTCTTTTCAGGTTTGTAAAAAAAACAACCGATATGGTTCGACGCACTATCAGCGAAACGTACGATATGAAACCACGTCGTACCGTTAGCTCTGGTCGTTTTTCGAATTGTTAAATGGACCTTGGGTGTAGCTTTGCAGCTGCACTCAATAGGTTTCTCTTTAACCCTTGGGTGGGCTTTTTCCAAGGCTTTCTGAAAAGCTGCCGATGTCTTTCCATCGCTGCCTTGCATGCAAAGTGTTTCGCCGGTAGGCAGAGTTACTTTGGTGTTAAACATAGCGTCCTGGCCATTTGAAAAGGTGGTCGCAGTAGATCAAATCTTTTAGGACGGTAGCAAGGCGCAGTCTTGTGCCCTTTCTTGCCTGAAGCGTGTTCGTCTGCGCCGAACGCAGGTATCAAAAATTCAAAATTCTCAATACGCGTGCCCTTAGGCACTCTGCGATCAACCACAACAATAAGAAGGTGAAGTCCATGTTCAAGCTCTCCCGGGCGTTGTTCTGTGCCGCCGCATTGCTGGGCGCCGGTCTTGCGCAGGCCGCCGACCCTATCGTGATCAAGTTCGCCCACGTGGTGGCGGAAAACACCCCCAAGGGCCAGGGCGCCCTGCTGTTCAAGAAGCTCGCCGAGGAACGCCTGCCGGGCCGGGTCAAGGTCGAGGTGTATCCGAACTCCTCGCTGTTCGGCGACGGCAAGGAAATGGAGGCGCTGCTGCTGGGTGACGTGCAGTTGCTCGCGCCGTCCCTGGCCAAGTTCGAGCAGTACACCAAGAAGGTGCAGATCTACGACCTGCCATTCCTGTTCGACAACCTCGCCGCCGTCGACCGCTTCCAGCACGCCGAGGGCAAGCAGCTGCTGACCGCCATGCGGGACAAGGGCATCCTCGGCCTGGCCTATTGGCACAACGGTCTCAAGCAGCTGTCGGCCAACAAGAAACTGGTGGAACCCAAGGACGCCCGCGGCCTGAAGTTCCGCGTGCAGGCTTCCAGCGTGCTTGAGGAGCAGTTCAAGGCGGTGCGCGCCAACCCGCGCAAGATGAGCTTCGCCGAGGTCTACCAGGGCCTGCAGACCGGCGTGGTTAATGGCACCGAGAACACCTGGTCGAACTATGAAAGCCAGAAGGTCCATGAGGTGCAGAAGTACTTCACCGAGACCGACCACGGCCTGATCGACTACATGGTGATCACCAACGCCAAGTTCTGGACCGGCCTGCCAGCGGATGTGCGCGGCGAGCTGGAAAAAATCATGGCCGAGGTCTCGGTGGAAGTGAACAAGCAGGCCGAAGCCCTGAACCAGACGTCGCGGCAGAAGATCATTGACGCCAAGACCAGCGAAATCGTCGCCCTGACTCCCGAGCAGCGCAACGAGTGGCGCGAGGCCATGCGCCCGGTGTGGAAGAAGTTCGAGGGCGATATCGGCGCCGACCTGATCCAGGCCGCCGAAGCCGCCAACCAGGCGCAGTAACGACCTGGATCCCGGCCGCTGCGCTCGCAGCGGCCCATCGGCAGCCGCTATCGGGCTGCACTCCACTGGCACTTTCGCGGAGAACCTCAATGCACAGGCTGAGGCGGTTCTGGGAACATTTTGAAGAGGCGTTCATCGCCTTCCTGCTGGCGGCCATGACGCTGGTGACTTTCGTCTACGTGGTGCTCAACAACCTCTACCCGCTGTTCTACGCCATCGGCGATGCCTGGGAAGGGGGCAGCGCGCTGTTCCTGGGGATCGGCGACTTCCTCATGGAGCTGGCCCAGGACATGGTCTGGAGCGTGGCGCTGACCAAGATGCTGTTTGGCTGGCTGATCTTCTTCGGCATTTCCTACGGCGTGCGCACCGCCGGGCACCTGGGGGTGGACGCGCTGGTCAAGCTGGCCTCGCGCCCGGCCCAGCGCCTGCTGGCGGTGATCGCCTGCCTGTGCTGCATGGTCTACGCCGGGCTGTTCATGGTCGCCAGCTTCAAGTGGCTGATGGCGCTGATCCAGGCCGGCATCGAAGCCGAGGACCTGGACCAGTTCGGCATCCACCTGTCGCACATCGCGATGATCGTGCCCTTCGGTTTTGCCCTGGTGCTGATCCGCTACCTGGAAATCATGTGGCGCATCCTCATGCGCGGGCAGATCAACCTGGGCCTGGCCGATGAGGCGGCCGAGGCCAGCAAGCTTGCCAGTCACCATGAGGATCAGCACTGATGGCCATTCTCTGCCTGTTTCTGATGCTGTTCGTGTTCATGTTCCTCGGCGTGCCGATCGCCATTTCCCTGGGCCTGGCCGGCGCCACCTCGATCCTGCTGTTCAGCCCGGACTCCCTGAGCTCCCTGGCGATCAAGCTGTTCGAAACCTCCGAAGCCTATACCTTGCTGGCGATCCCGTTCTTCCTGCTGTCCGGGGCCTTCATGACCACCGGCGGGGTGGCGCAACGCCTGATCGATTTCGCCAACGCCTGCGTCGGGCATATCCGTGGCGGCCTGGCGATTGCTGCGGTGCTGGCCTGCATGCTGTTCGCGGCGCTGTCCGGTTCGTCGCCGGCGACCGTGGCGGCGGTGGGTTCGATCGCGGTGGCCGGCATGGTGCGTTCCGGTTACCCACGGGAGTTCGGCGCCGGGATCATCTGCAACGCCGGGACCCTGGGCATCCTGATCCCGCCGTCGATCGTGATGGTGGTGTACTCGGCGGCCACCGAAACCTCGGTCGGCAAGCTGTTCATGGCGGGTGTGGTGCCGGGGCTGCTGCTGGGCGTGATCCTGATGGTGGTGATCTACATCGTCGCGCGGATCAAGAAGCTGCCGGCGCAACCGCGGGTGTCCTTCCGCCAATGGCTGAGCACCGCGCGCCGCGCCTTCTGGGGCCTGCTGTTGCTGGTGATCATCCTCGGCGGCATCTACAGCGGCCTGTTCACCCCGACCGAGGCGGCGGCGGTGGCGGCGGTGTATTCGGCCTTCGTCGCGCTGTTCGTCTACAAGGACATGCGCCTGCGCGACTGCCCGAAAGTGCTGGTGGAGTCGGGCCGGCTGTCGATCATGCTGATGTTCATCATCGCCAACGCCATGCTCTTCGCCCATGTGCTGACCACCGAGCAGATCCCGCAGCAGATCACCACCTTCGTCATGGACGCCGGGCTGTCGCCCATCGGTTTCCTGCTGATGGTCAACGTGGTGCTGCTGGTGGCGGGCAGTTTCATGGAGCCTTCGGCCATCGTGCTGATCCTGGCGCCGATCTTCTTCCCGATCGCCATGAAGCTGGGCATCGACCCGATCCACCTGGGGATTGTCATGGTGGTCAACATGGAGATCGGCCTGGTGCATCCGCCGGTGGGCCTGAACCTGTTCGTCACCTCGGCGGTGACCGGCCTGACACTCGGCCAGACCATCCGCGCGGCGTTGCCGTGGCTGATGATCCTGCTGGCGTTCCTGATCCTGGTGACCTACGTGCCGTTCATTTCCCTGGCGCTGCCGAACTGGCTGGGGATGAACTGACGCAACGCCTTTACTTGTAGGAGAGGCGGTTTGCACGATCCTTGTAGGAGCCAGCTTGCTGGCGATGGGGCCTTGAGATGTGCAGCGCTCTTGCGGGCTTGTCGCAGGCAGGCCTCGCTCCTACGGGGCGCTGGACGCTGGCGCTGCGTCGCGGCAGCATGGACGCCTTCATTTCGGGGGCTTGGATATGCGACGTCTGCCTTCCCTGGCGGCATTACGGACTTTCGAGTGCGCGGCGCGGCATGCGCATTTTGGTCGGGCGGCGGCCGAGCTGTGTGTCACCGACAGCGCGGTGAGCCATCAGATCCGCCAGCTCGAAGAGCAACTCGGGGTGTCGTTGTTCGTCCGCGAGGGCCGGCAGATCCGCCCGACCCTGGCGGCCGGGCGGCTGATGCAGAGCCTGCAGCAGGCTTTCGAGCTGATCGGCGAAGCCTGCGACGAGCTGCGCGATCCGTCTTCCCTGGCGGTGCTGCGCCTGGCGGTGACCGCCGAGCTGGCGCAGAAATGGCTGATGAGCCGGCTGGCGGACTTTTCCGCGCGTTACCCGCATATCACCCTGCATCTCTATGAACAGCCGATCGACGCCAGCGTGCCGGGCGAGGACATCGACCTGGCGATCACCTACGGCAGCGGCCCGCAGGACAGCAGCGCCTACTTCGTGCGACCGTTGCCGAGCCTGCAGTTCTTCCCTGTGTGCAGCCCCGGGCTGTTCAACCAGGGCACCCTGAAAAGCCCGCGGGACCTGGCCCGCCATTGCCTGTTGCACGACGATCAGGACGGCAAGACCTGGACCGCCTGGCTGACCAGCCATGCCGGCGATTTGCGCCCGGCGCGCCAGTTGTATTTCGCCCACGCCGGGCTGGCGCTGGAAGCGGCGGCGCAAGGGCAGGGCGTGGCCATGGGCGATAACCTGACGGCCCAGGAAGACCTGCTCAATGGCCGACTGGTGCGGCCCTTCAACGCCGCCAGCATGACCGCCCTGGGGCAGTACGCCCTGGTGTGCGAGCGGGTGCGCCTGGAGCGCCCGGCGCTGATGCAGTTGCTGGACTGGTTCACCGATCAGTTGAGCGATTGATGAGTTGAATTCAACTGTCGCGCAATATTCATCGTTGGTGCCTTGACCCGGCGCGGCGCTAGTTTGGTGGCCATTCCCCAGCACCGACGAGGTTTGCCCCATGGCCCGATTGCTCGACACCACTCCTAAACACGATGGTTTCCGCCTGCCCGGCGAATTCGAAACCAAGGCCGGTTGCTGGCTCGGCTGGCCGGAGCGCACCGACGTCTGGCGCAACGGCGCCAAGCCGGCGCAGAAGGTCTGGGTGCGGATCGTCACCGCGATTGCCCAGAGCGAACCGGTCACCGTCTGTGCTTCCGCCGCCCAGTTCGCCAATGCCCGCCGGCTGTTGCCGCCGCAGGTGCGGGTGGTGGAAATGACCTGCAACGACACCTGGTTCCGCGACAGCGGGCCGTGCTTCGTGGTCAACGACCAGAGCGGCGAAGTGCGCGGCGTCGACTTCGAGTTCAACGCCTATGGCGGCCTCGACGGCGGCCTGTATTACCCCTGGGACAAGGACGACCAGATCGCCGCCAAGATCCTCGAGATCGAAAACCTCGACCGCTATCGCGCGCCGCTGATCGCCGAGCTGGGCGGCATCCAGAGCGATGGCCAGGGCAGTATCCTCACCACCGAGCAGTGCCTGCTCAACCGCAATCGCAACCAGCACCTGGGCAAGGCCGAGGTCACCCGGCGCCTCACCGACTACCTGGGCGCGGAGCAGGTGATCTGGCTGCCGCGCGGCTGCAAGTTCGACGAGACCGACGGCCATGTCGACGACCTGGCGTGTTTCGTGCGCCCCGGCGAAGTGGTGCTGCAATGGACCGACAACCGCGACGACCCGCAGTGGGAAATCTACCAGGAGGCCTACGACATCCTGCGCAGCACCCGCGACAGCCGTGGCCGCGAGCTGGTGGTGCACAAGCTGCCGCAGCCGGACGTGCTGGAATGGACCGCCGCCGAAGCCGAAGGCCTGGACCAGCTGGACAGCACCCATGCGCGCCAGGCCGGCACGCGGATCTGTGCCTCGTACATCAACTACTACGCCGGCAACAGCGCGATCGTGGTGCCGCTGTTCGGCGACCGCAACGACAAAACGGCGTTGGCCACCCTGGCCGAACTCTTCCCCCGGCACCGCATCGTCGGTATCGACAATTCGCGGGAAATCCTCCTCGGCGGCGGCAACGTCGCCTGCATCACCATGCCGCAATACGCGGCTCCCCGGCGCACCGGCGAAGAGGGCTGAACATGAACCTGCACAGGCTGGGCCGCGCGTTGCTGCTGGTGCTGGCGCCGTTGTGCGCCCAGGCGGCCGACGAGGCCGAACCCACGGTCAATCTGTACATCTGGGGCGAGTACCTGGCCCCGGACACCCTGGACAACTTCGAGCGCCAGACCGGCATCCGGGTGGTGGTCGATCACTTCGATTCCCTGGAGACCGTGGAGACCAAGCTGCTCACCGGGCGCAGCGGCTACGACCTGGTGCTGACCGCCGGCCAGCACCTGTCCCGGGCCATCGCCAGCGGCGCGCTCCAGCCGCTGGACAAGCAGCGCCTGCCGCACCTGGCCGGGGTCGGCGAGGAGTTCCGCCAGCATATGGCGGTGTTCGACCCAGGCAACCGTTATGCCGGGATCTATGCCTGGGGCACCACCGGTGTCGGTTATCAGGAGCAGGCGGTCAGCCAGCGCCTGGCGCAGGCGCCGCGGGACAGCTGGGCGATGCTGTTCGATCCGGCGGTGGTGGCGAAATTCGCCGACTGCGGGGTCAGCCTGCTCAACGATCCCAACGAGGTGTTCGCCGCGGTGATGAAGTACCTGGGCCTGGACATCAACCGGCAGAACCTCGACGACTTGAAACTCGCCGAGCAGCAACTGGCGAAGATCCGGCCCTATATCCGCTACTTCGACAACGACCTGAACATCAGCGACCTGGCCAACGGCAACACCTGCGTGGCCATGTCGTGGAACGGCAACGTGGCGATCGCCGCCGGGCAGGCCGAGGCGGCGCACAAGCCCTTCACCTTGCGCTATCGCATCCCCAGGGAGGGCACGCTGATCTGGTTCGACGCCATGGTCATCCCCAAGGACGCACCGCACCCCGAGGCCGGGCTGGCGTTGATGGATTACCTGATGACCCCGCAGGTGATCGCGCCGATCACCGACACCATCCATTACGCCAATGCCATCAGCGCAGCGGATGCCCTGGTCGATCCGGCGATCCGCAACGACCCAGGCACCTACCCGACCCCCGAGGTGCGGGCCTCGCTGTACAGCAAGAACGACAACGGCAAGGCCTTCAACCGTGCGTTGATCCGCGCCTTCAGCCGCCTCAAGTCGGGGCTGTGAGCGCGCGCCAGGCGGCGTAGGCTTGCGGCAGGCAGCGGGCGCAGGGTCGATAACCGGCGCTGCGGGCGCTGGCCTCGTCGGCAAAGAACACCCGCTGGCGGACATAACCGCCGCGGGCAATGGCGCGCAGGGCGGCCGGGCAATCCAGCCGCCCGTAGACCCGGCTGCCACGGTGGCCGCCGAGGGTGCCCGATTGTTCGCTGAGAAAGGTGTTGCCCTGGGCATCGAGCAAAACCCAGCTTTTTTCGGTGTTCATCCGTCCCTCCTGTAGCCGCTGTACCTGCCTGCACCTGCGCGATGAACACACCCGTCAGCGCGCCGGCACCCGCCACAGATACCAGGCCGCCACCGTGCGATGCGGGCGCAAGGACAGGCCGATCTCGATCATCTGCCTGCGGGTCGGCTGCTGTTCCAGGCCCTTCAGGCGCCGGTAGCCCTCGCGCACGCCGAAGTCGTCGGCGGGCAGGATGTCCAGGCGTTCCAGGCTGTAGATCAGCAGCATCTCCACGGTCCAGCGACCGATGCCGCGCAGGCGGGTCAAGCGCTCGATCAGCGCCTCGTCGTCCATGGCCCGGGCCGCCTGGTAATCCGGCACCACACCGCTCAGGGTCGCCGCGGCGATGCCTCGGATGGTGGCGATCTTGCCGGCGGAAAAACCACAGGCGCGCAATGCCTCGAAATCGGTGGCGAGGATCTGCTCGGGGGAGGGGAAGGTTTGCCCATACAACCCCAGGAAGCGCCCGAGAATCGCATCGCCGGCGCGAGCATGCAGTTGCTGATAGGCAATCGCCCGCACCAGCGCCTCGCAGGGTTCGCGGGCCGGCTTGGCCTGGTGCAGGCAAGGGCCGACCGCCTCGACGTGACGAGCCCAGTCGGGGTCAAGCCCGGCCAGAAAGGCGCGGGCCTCAAGAAACGGATCGGGCATGGAGAGTCCTGGACCAAGGGCGTTGCCAGAGATTAACCAGCAATGCCTGGCGCTGCACTCGGTCTCTTGCGCTGGAATTCCGTGAACCTAGATCGAACGCTGATTGACCCGGCTGGACAGCGCGGCGGCGCTTTCCTTGCGTTCCGAGTAGCGGTCCACCAGCAGGTCGGCGCGGCCGCGCAGGAGCAGGGTGAACTTCATCAGTTCTTCCATCACATCCACCACCCGGTCGTAGAAGGGCGAGGCCTTCATGCGGTCGTTATCATCGAATTCGAGAAAGGCCTTGGGCACCGAGGACTGGTTGGGGATGGTGAACATGCGCATCCAGCGGCCCAGTACGCGCAGCTGGTTGACCGTGTTGAACGACTGCGAGCCGCCGCAGACCTGCATCACCGCCAGGGTCTTGCCCTGGGTCGGGCGTACCGCGCCGAGGGTCAGGGGGATCCAGTCGATCTGCGCCTTGAACACCGCCGACATGGCGCCATGGCGTTCCGGCGAGCACCAGACCTGGCCCTCGGACCACAGCACCCGTTCGCGCAGTTCCCGGACCTTGGGGTGATCCACCGGCGCATCGTCCGGCAGGGGCAGGCCGCTGGGGTCGAAGATGTAGGTTTCGGCGCCGAGGAACTCGAGAATGCGCGCGGCTTCCCGGGTCAGCAGGCGGCTGAACGAGCGCTCGCGGGTGGAGCCGTAGAGCAGCAGGATGCGCGGTTTATGCGCGGCTGTTGCCGGGGGTTCCAGATGCTCCGGCGCCAAGGCTTGCAGCAGTTCAAGGTCAAGGGCGGACAGCGGTTCTTCGCTGGGCTTGCGGTCGTCGCTCATCACAGCGCTCCGATGCGGTCGAGGGCATTTTTCAGCTCGGCGGGTGAAAGGTGGTCAAGGTCCAGGGCGAAGAAGGCGGCGAAACGCTGGCGGATTTTCTCCACGGTCTGCTCGAAGGCGGCCTGGATTGCCTGCTCATCGCCCTGGACCTCGGAAGGGTCCTCCAGCCCCCAGTGGCTTTTCAGCGCCGGGCCGAAATACACCGGGCAGGGCTCGCCACTGGCCTTGTCGCAGACGGTGATGACGATATCGGGCGGGCTGTCGGCGAAGACCTCCGAACCTTTGCTGTACAGGCCGGCGGTGCTGACACCGGCTTGTTCCAGGGTGGCCAGGGCGCGGGCGTTGAGCGTGCCGCCGGGGAAGCTGCCCGAACTCACCGCATGATGAGCGGCCGGCGCCAGATGGTTGAACAGGGCTTCGCAAAGAACGCTGCGGCAGCTGTTGGCGGTGCACATGAAGAGGATTTTCATCGGGGCTTCCGGGCAGAGGGGGGAGCCATGACGTTAAACAGTCATTGGCTTGAATATATGGTTATTCGAATATACGGATGTGAAAGCGAGTTGCCAAGCTGCCGATAGGGTTGAGCGACCGAGCGCAGCTGTGCGTCTCGGCGCCGGGTTGGGCAGGGGGGCTGCGCCTGTGTTCTATGCTTCGGGCTTGGCTGCATCCAATGCCGATCTCTTGAAGCGCGATACCGTCGCCTCTCGCCATAGGGAGAAACGTATGCAAAACCCTTCCACACCTCGGGATCCGGACCCGATGTCGCTCCGCACGGCCATCGCCTGTGGGATCGGCCTGCCGCTGGCGCTGCTGGGATTGATTTTCCTGCCGGCCGGCACGCTCGCCTGGTGGCCCGGCTGGATCTTCCTCGCCGTCATGACCCTGGGCTTTGGCGTTTCGGCCCTGGTGCTCGCCCGGGTCAATCCGGTGATCTACCGCGCGCGCAGCCGGGTCCAGGTGGGTACCCAAAGCTGGGACAAAAAGCTGCTGGCGATCATCTTGCCGGCGATGGCGGCGGTGCTGCCGGTCGCCGCACTCGATGCCGGGCGGCTGCATGGCTCGGCTGTGCCGGCCTGGGTGGTGCTGGCGGGGTATCTCGCGGTGCTGGCGGGCATCGCGGTGACCGGCTGGGCGCAGGCGGTGAACCCATTCTTCGAGCCGGGCGTGCGCATCCAGTCCGAGCGGCACCAGCGGGTCATCGATAGCGGGCCCTACCGTTTCGTGCGGCATCCCGGATATCTCGCCGCGCTGGGCCTGTTCTTCGGCATGGCGCTGGCGCTGGGGTCGTTCTGGGCGCTGGTTCCCGCGGCGCTGGCTGCGGCGCTGCTGGTCCTGCGCACGTTATGGGAGGACCAGCTGTTGCAGGCCGAGTTGCCCGGTTATGCCGACTATTGCCAGCGGGTGCGCTGGCGCTTGGTTCCCGGCCTCTGGTGAGCCTCGGGAGCGATTACGCCCGGACGAAATGGCGCTGGTGCAAAAGCCGCTTTGCTACAGCAACTGGTCGATCAGCACCGCGTTGCTGTAGATCAGGCTGCCATCGCTGGCTCGGTGCCCCACCAGATGGAACTGGCCGCGACCGTGCTGCAAATAGACGCGCATCCGGCAGTCGGACAGGGGGCTGTACCCCTCGGGCATGATCAGCTCCATGGTGTCCATGTCGACGTCGACCATGGCCTCCTGTTCATGGGTTTTCTGCAGGCGTTCCTCGGCTTCTTCCAGGCGCAGGTGCAGGGGACCATCGACGTAGAAATGGATCTCTCCCAGCGGCGTGGATTTTTGCCCATCGCTGGCCTTGCACCAGCCTTCGATTGTCAGGGCGCTCATGACGAGACCTCCATTGTGAATAGCGGGGCTTTGTGGTGCGGCCCCATTCTCAATGCCATCACTGTTCAGACCGTTGCGAGGGTCGGTTCGTTTCCTTGGCGGGTACCTGGCGGGCTACCGCGGGTCGCGTCAGGTCTTCCCGGGCCGATGATCGCAGGTGCCAGGCTTTTGCCAGCTTGCGCGCCACCTTGCCCGGCAGCACCGTGGATCCGCTGTGCCGCACCAATCTGGCATGCTCGGCCAGCCCTTCGACCAGTGCGGCCCATTCCGGCCGCGGGTCGTTGACATAGTCCCAGCCCAGCCCCAGCCAGGGGCAACGCCCGCCGATCCAGGCCTGCACGGCGGGTGTCGCGCGCCGGACATAATCAGGGGCCTTGGCCGCCTTGGGTCGCAGCGCGCGCGCCTTGACGGCCGGTATCTGCAAGCGTGGGGTGCCGTCTGCCTCCTGGGTCACCCGCATCGCCCCGAGCAAGGCAATGTCGAAAGGCACCGGCTGGCCCTGGGCGGCATAAAAATACGCCAGGCGCCGGATGCTGTCGTAGTCGGCAACGGCGCGGTACAGGTAGGCGCAGATCACACCCAGCATGGGGTCGGCATGCTTTTTATGGCACACGCCAGCGGCGAACTGGTCGATGTCTTCGGCCTGTAGCCGGCCAGCGGCGAAATCGTCGATCGCGCCGAGCATCGCCAGGTATCTGTCGGGGGCCTTGGGCATGCCATAGGCCTGGAAAATATCGCCGAGGGGGCTGGGCATCACCACGGTGTACTGACCCGCATAAGGCACCACCGGGGTGAAGGTGCCATCGGCCAGCGCCACCAGGACCGGCATCCCCTGGGGATCGCTGGTGGCGCGGAACGTTTCGAACAGTGAGGTGCTGTCCAGTCGCTCGATCGGAGCCCGGGACAGGAGCTTCGCGCCCTCGCCGTAGACGATCAGGTTGGCCTCGCCGGGGTCGCCGATCTGCTTCATTCGGCGGCGAACCTCGGTGGCCGCGGACTTGCGCATATCGGCGGCGGCATCCGCTTCCAGGCGCTGGACCAGCGCCTTGACCTTCTGTTTCTTCTCGGGAAAACGCGGGCTCTGCTGGCGGAGCACCACCAGATCCTGCAGCAGCTCCTTGCTGGAGTCGGGAATGCTGATCATCTGGTCGGCGGGAACCGCCAGGTCATGCTGCTTGAGCCCGAAATCGGCGCCGAGCATACGCTCGCGAAAGGCCGCGTCGCTGTGTACCCGCTCCAGATTGTGCTCGGCGGAATCCGTCGGGCCGGCGGCCGGGCCCATGGTGGCGGCGTTGCCCGCGGCCGGCCAGGGCTGCAACCCGGCGGGGCCCGGCAACGGCTGGGCGGTGTTGTAGAGCACGGCCGGTTCCGGATCGACCAGGCATTGCGGGTTGAGCTTGAGGCGATACTCTTTCGCCCGCTCGGTGGTGCGCGAGCGCACGCACATGCCGAGGGTCGCGGTGGTGATCAGGCCATTGCTGATGGCGGTCGGCTCGATGCCCCACAGCGCATCGGCGATCACCCCGGAGAACACGCATTTGCCCGGAGCGCCGGACATCGGTTCGGACACCATGTAACCCAGTTGCCCGTCCTGGCAGGCGGCCAGGCGGTCGAACCTGGGGTTTTCCACTTGCGTGCCTTGCACGACGATTCCGCGCACCGGATCCAGTCGCGTCAGGTCAAGATTCTTCGGCGCCTCGCGGCAGGCATCGGTGATCAGGGTGATGCGCTGCACGCCGTGCAGCAGCAACTCGGTGTAGAACGAGTCGGCCAGGACGCGGTACTTCTGGCGCAGCGAGTCGCTGAACAGCCAGGAGATCGAGCCGATATTCGCGTCGGTCAGGCCGTGGCCGCAAAACGCCAGGATCAATTGCTCGACCACTTCGGCGCCCGAGGGAAACAGCTCATCCACCGCTTGTTGCACCCGTTCGCGGGTGACCGGATTGCCCTGGCCGTCTATGGGGCCGTCGTCGACGATCCTGACGTTGTCGGCGCCGAAGCCCGAGCGCAGCGCCCAGTCGCCGATCGAACGGGCGGCGAGCACGGCGCCGTCCAGGTAGGCGAAGCGCAGTGTCTGGTTTGGCAACGGCGTCAGCGTGCTCACGCCGATCGCCAGGCAGGTCCGTCTAGTCATGGGAGTGCGCCACCTTGCGCGTAGTCAGGAGCCAGAGATCGAGCCGGGGGAGCATCACCGGCCAGTGCCAGCGCGGCCGATCGCCCGGTGCCAGGCGTTCGACCAGCATGATGGCCCCGGCCACCAGCATCAGCGGAATGTGCCAGGCCCCGCCCAGCAGCGGCACCAGCATCCAGGCCCAGCATGAGGCGATACACCAGGCCCCATGGCTTGCGCCGAAGACCAGGCAATCGCGGTCGGCGGCCCAGCCGAAGAGGCCGATCCGGCGCGTGCGGTGGCCGCGGTTGAGCGCCGCGCGTTGCCAGGGGCTGGCACTCCACAACAGGGCAACCAGCAGCGCCGTGGCCAGCGCCGCGTCGGCGACACTCAGTTGCAGCAACAAGGCGAGCACCATCAGCAGCGGACCGGCGGCCAGCCATAAGGCGCTGTAGCCGAGCAGGAAACCGAGCGCCGCGCGAATGCGCCGGCGCGGCAGGCTGGAACGCCAGACATGCATGAGTGGCATCGCCAGCAGCGGCGGCATCATCGCCAGCAGCATCAGGGCCCAGTCGGCCAGCATGCGCTGCGCCGGGTTCAGGGCCAGCTCGGCCTCCAGCACGGCGGGCCAACTGGCAACGATGGACAGCGCGGAACCGCAGAAGGCGGGCAGGGTGCTGTGCCCGGCGGTGTAGAGACACAGGGCCAGGCCCAGCCCGGCCGTCGCGAACAGCAACGGCCAGGGCGCCCGGGTGAAGCTGAGCAAGACCGGTCCGGGTTGCATGGGGCGTTACTCAGCTGACGATACCACTGCGCTTGAGCACGCTGATCCGCTCCACGGTCACCGGTTTATCCGCCGATACCTGCTCGCCTGGGACCAGGGTCACCCGCAGATAGTCGGGATCGAAATCGCCGGCATCGGTCAGCCGCTGGGCCAGGTCGGTGATGTCGATCGTATAGCCGAGCCCGTGGCCGCCATGGCCACCGTCTGGCCGCGAGGCGACGTTCAGCCCGAACAGCGTCAGGCTGCCGGCATGGCACTCGGGATGCTGCTGCGGGTCGCTGTCTTTCGGCAGGTTGATGTACACCGCAAGCTGCGGCGAGGGCGCGGAGCCGCGCACCGATTCCAGCGCCAGGTAGAGCCGGGTCACCGGCTGGCCCAGGTCCGTCGCGCCCATCGCGGCGATGCCGGTGCTGGTGGCCTGGCGGTCGAGGTCGACCTGGGTGCGTACCGGCGCGCCGCCGACCGTGACCACCGAACGGTTGGCACCGATCGGTTCGATGTTCTGTTGTTCCGGCGCACCCATCTTGACCCGTGTCACGGCCTCTACTCCTGGTTTCACGCCCGTGCCGATGCTCAAGTCGGCATAGCGCGGATGCAATTTGCCATCTTTCAACGTGTCGCGGCCGGTGAATTTCATGCCAGGGTCACTGCCACCGACCGTCGGCATGATGAAACGGCGGTCGGCCGGACCGTCGAGCCAGCGCGGATCGCGGACCATGGTCTTGCCCGGGGTGTTCATCCAGGCCTCCCATAGCCGGTCGACGTTGCAATGGTGCAACCAGAAGATCGGGTCCAGGGCGGCGAGGTACGGGTCGGCCATGAAGCCTTCGCCCCCGCCGATCAGACGATGCACGGTGTTGTGCGGGTTGTTCTCCAGGTCGCCGGTCCAGCGGGCGAACTGGGCGAAATTGCCGGTGACCCCGCCGCCGAAGCCGATGCTGCCGTCATTGCCGACCTGGAAATCGTTCTCCTGCATTGCCGCCAGGCTGAAGGCATCGAGGGAGTTCGGCCGCAGCGTGGTAAAGCCCTGCCGGCGAGGGTATTTCTTCAGCGGGTTGGGGCTGCCGTCAGGCAGGGTGTCCGCCAGGAATGCCTCCGGGGCCCGCCGCGCATCCGGGTTTTTGCTATTGAGGTAGTTCCAGTACGGCAGCGCCCAGTCGTCACCCGTCAGTTCCTTGACCTTGGCCGCGACAATCGCCTCGAAGGCCGCCAGGTAACCGCGGTGCCAGGACAGGAAGTACCAGCTGCCGTGCTGGCACTGGCTGCCGTAGGTAAAGTTGGTCAGGTCCTTGGGCACCGGATCGGAATCGCCCAGGACATTCACCTCGACCCACAACTGCCGATCGAAGCCGTGGATGGCGCCGAGGAACTTCCAGCTGTTGCGGTTGGTGATCGGTAGTTTGTCCAGCTCGCGCATGGCCAGCGCGTAGTTGAGCAAGACCTTGTTGTCCCATCCGGAGCCGAGTGTTGCCACATCCTGTCGGATCGTGTTCATGAATGCACCTTCCTTGCAGCATCAGGCCAGGTGACGCGTATGGCGCCACACCCCTCGCAATCCTTTGCCGCTGGCGACTTCATGTTCACGGCGGAACTGCGCTCATGAGGCTCGCAGTGCCGGTGCGCGCCTCGTCGAAAATGAGTATAGAGGCCTGGCAAAAACGCCATGGCCGATTCCCATTATCCCGATGAACGACACGGGTTCCGGTGGCTTGGGCGGACGGACGGAGGGATTGGCCTGGGTGTAATGAAGGTGGATCACAACGCCTGCAGCAGGCGCTGCAACTGCTGGTGTTCCCAGATGCTCAGCAGTTTGACCGGGTCGGTGCCGTAGCGCTGCCAGGCGTCGAGCGTTTCGACCCGGCCATCCGGCGAGCGGCATTGCTCGCAGTGGCTCAGGGTCTGGCCATGGTTGACCAGGGTCAGGGTCCAGCCTTCGATGTCGAGCCGCACCTGCCAGCTATCGTCCGCCGCCAATACGCGCTGGCTCGATGGGCCCAGGGTGCGGGTGCCGAGGGCCAGTTCTCTGAGCACCTGGCAGATTTCGCGGGCGGTGAGGGTGGGGGTGGCTGGCATGGGACGGTCTCGGGTATGGGCGGCGGCTATTTTGCCATTGTTGCGGGCCGGCATCAGGCGGAATGACTGATGCCCTGGGCTGAAAAAAATGCCCGTATCGCGCGATACGGGCATTTTCCATGGGCCTCCACCTGATCCAGGCGGGGCCGGCCGGGAGGCCATCAGCGGTATTCAGGGGCGGGGGCAAGGCTTACTTGGCGGACTTTCGCACACTGGACGAGCGCCAGGCCTTTTCTTCCCCGGGATGCTGCACGGTCAGGTAGGCCCTCACGCCCAGTCCCGCCAGACAAAAGACCATGCCTGCGATGAATTGAAATGTAGTCATGACATGCCTCCAAAACAATCAACAGGAGACCATCTCATTTAAGCGCTGCCTGGGCCAGCCGGAGTTGTTACAGGTTGTCTAAGGACGAGCTCATCCGGCTGATGCAGGAGGGCGTAACGGCAACGGTGCCGGTTCGTGGTTCAACTGGTCGGCACGCGGGCCGGTTCCGCGGTGGCGACCTTCGCCGGCCGGGCATGCAACAAGGTGTTCAGGGCCTGGCGGTAGCGCTCGCCGGCCAGGCGCATGCTGTTGTTGTGGGTGGCTCCGGGAACCAGCAGCAGTTGCTTGGGCTGTCGCGCGGCGTCGAACAATTGCTGGCTGAAGCGCGCCGGCACGTAGCGGTCGTCCAGGCCGTGGACGATCAGCAGCGGCATGCCGATATGGGCGATCTTGTCGAGGGAGTCGAACTTCTGGGACAGCAGCCAGCGCACCGGCAGCGAGGTATTGCCCAGCTCGGCGGCGATAGCGGCCAGGGAGGTGAACGAGGATTCGACGATCAAGCCGCGGGCTGGAATCGGCGCGCCGTCGCTGGCCGCCTGTTGCCCCAGTTGCGCGGCCAGTTCCACCGCCACCGCGCCGCCCAGGGAATGGCCGTAGATCAGGCGTTTGCCGGCGTCGGGTTGCAGCCTTTGCAATTGCTCCCAGGCGATCCGCGCGTCCTCATAGACGCTGGTTTCCGACGGTGGCTCACCCAGGCTCTGGCCGAAGCCGCGATAGTCGATGGCCAGCACCGAGAACCCCAGGGCGTGCAGTTGCTCGATGCGGAACAGCTGCCCGGTGAGGTTCCAGCGCACCCCATGCAGATAAAGGACGGCCGGCGCATCGGCCCGCTGGGCAGGCCACCACCAGGCATGAATGTTCTGCTCGGGCTTGAGGCTGTCGCCCTTGAACTGCAGTTCGCGTACTCCGGCCGGCAGGCCGCGATACCAACTGGCATTGCCCGGCTCGACGCGAAACACCAGTTCGCGTTCCTTGTGTTCCAGCACCTGGCAGCCCACCGGCAGGCCTATCAACAGGGCAGCCATGCCAAGCAGCGACCACCAGCGAGGTCGCCAGCGCGAGAGGAATAAGGAGGACATGGGCTGTGGCACCGCGTACGGATAAAAACCGCGTTTTAGCAGATGTCCCACCGGCGCAGTAATCATTTCGCCAATCCGTGGCCGGGGATGCTTTACAAAATGTGGCGGCTGACCCCGGGGCAGGGCGTTGGAAGATAAGGTCACAGCCCTTGAGGCGGATTGTCAGTCCATTGATGAGAAGCTGAGCATCTGCCTTCAGGGTTTTGATTTATTGGATCCATTGTTTCTGGGTCCTGTAGCCATTCACGGCCACAGGATCCTCAACAGCCTGCGCCTTATGAGTCTGGTCGATAATCGCCCGCAAATATCAGTCAATTGGTGTTTGATTAAGTCATTGATTTTCGTCTTTTAAATAAAAATACCTGAGCATTTCTCCAGGTATTTCAGCCAATTTTCCATGGATTCTCTAGATTTCACCTCTTGTTAATGGATCCATTGGATGGTTGATTAGCCACCTGGCGATGGCGGGCCCCTCCCGACCGTCCCCCGATAAAAACTACAAGAAGGGTCTCGTCATGAATGGCTTATCAAGGGCGCGGAACTGCCCGGGTTCCGTCCGCCGTCTGTCTGTGTGCACGCCGCTGTTTTCCCTCTCGCTGTCGCCGGCAGGCGGCGTGGAGGTGCGTTCATGACGCTCGACCTGAAGAGCCGCGTGGACAGCGGCCCGATGAGCACCTTCCAATGCCTGGCCATCGGCATCTGCATGGTCTTGAACATGATCGACGGTTTCGATGTGCTGGTGATGGCCTTCACTGCGGCCTCGGTCTCGGCCGAGTGGGGGCTGAACGGTGCGCAGGTCGGCCTGCTGCTCAGCGCCGGGCTGTTCGGCATGGCGGCGGGCTCGCTGTTTATCGCGCCCTGGGCCGACCGGTTTGGCAGGCGGCCATTGATCCTGTTCTGCCTGGCGCTGTCCGGGCTCGGCATGCTGCTCTCGGCCCTGAGCCAGACTCCCCTGCAACTGGCGCTGCTGCGCGGCCTGACGGGCCTCGGTATCGGCGGCATCCTGGCCAGCAGCAACGTGATCGCCAGCGAGTATTCGAGCAAGCGCTGGCGCGGCCTGGCGGTCAGCCTGCAATCCACCGGTTATGCCCTGGGCGCCACCCTGGGCGGGCTGCTTGCGGTGTGGTTGCTGGGCCATTGGGGCTGGCGCTCGGTGTTCCTGTTCGGCGGCGCGGTGACTTGGCTGGTGATTCCCCTGGTGCTGCTGTGGCTGCCCGAATCCCTGGACTTCCTGCTTGCCCGCCGCCCGGCCAATGCCCTGGTGCGGGTCAATCGCCTGGCCGGGCGCCTGGAGCAACCTGAGCTTGAACAGTTACCGCCAGAGGTGCCCAGGCAAGCCGGCGCGCCCAGCTGTTTCGGCCAGTTGCTGGCGCCGGCCATGCGCCGCACCACCTTGCTGATCTGGCTGCTGTTTTTCCTGGTGATGTTCGGCTTCTACTTCGTCATGAGCTGGACCCCGAAACTGCTGGTGGCCGCCGGGCTGTCGGCGCAGCAGGGGATCACCGGCGGGGTGCTGCTCAGCGTCGGCGGGATCTTCGGCGCGGCGCTGATCGGCGGCCTGGCCTCGCGCTGGCCGCTGGGCCGGGTGCTGGCGCTATTCATGCTGATCACCGCCGGCCTGCTGGTGCTGTTTGTCGGCTCGGCCTCGTCGATCGCCGCGGCGCTCGGCCTGGGGCTGCTGATCGGTCTGTTTGCCAACGGTTGCGTGGCCGGCCTCTACGCGCTGTCGCCGGTGGTCTACGACGCCTCGGTGCGTGCCACGGGCGTCGGCTGGGGCATCGGCATCGGCCGCATCGGCGCGATTCTCTCGCCGACCGTGGCCGGCTTCCTGCTGGATGGCGGCTGGCAGCCGCTGCATCTGTACGGGGTGTTTGCCAGCGTGTTCGTGATCGCCGCCGGCTGCCTGTTGCTGCTCAAGCCGGCCCGGGCCCAGGCGCAGCCGGCGATGGCCAGCGCCTAGCCCTGGCCCTGGCCGCTGATGATGGCGTCGGCGACGGTGTCGCAGAACCAGCGCAGGGCGGCGGAGCTGTCGCTGTTGGGGTGCCAGTTCAGGGACACGGCGAACTCGGCCACCGGGAACGGCAGTTCGAGCATCTTCAGCTCGCCCTCGTGGATGAACAGCCGGGCGATCTGCGCCGGCAGCACCGCCAGCAGGTCGGTGCCGGGAATGATTTTCGGCAGCACCGAGAAGTGCGGCACATGCAGGCTGATGCGCCGTTCCACGTGCATGTTTTTCAGTACGTCTTCGACATTGCCGTGGCCGCTGGTGCGGGTCACGGCGACGTGCCGTTCGGCGAGGAACTGTTCGAGGCTCAACTGCTGGTCGATGCGCGGATGGCCGGTGCTCAGCAGGCACACATAACGCTCGTGCATCAGCACCCGGCTGCGCACGCCGGGGACCGGCTGGCGGCAGATCGCGGCATCGACCTTGCCGCTGGCCAGCCATTCGCCGACCTGGTCCACCTGCAGCGGCAGGACCTCGACTTCGGCCAGCGGCGCGTCCTGGTTCAGGCGCGCCAGGATCAGCGGCAGGAAGCCGATTTCGCCGAGGTCGGAGAGGGCGATGCGAAAGCGCCGCTCGGTGCTCGCCGGGTCGAACTGGCGGCAGCTCTGCACGGCGCTTTCGATGCGGGTCAGGGATTCGCGCAAGGGGCCGTACAGCTGCTCGGCGACAAAGGTCGGCTGGATGCCGTCGCGGGTGCGGCTGAACAGGGCGTCGTCGAACAGCTCGCGCAGGCGCGCCAGGCCATAGCTGACCGAGGGCTGGGTGACGAACAGACGCTCGGCCGCCAGGGTCACGCTGCGGGCTTCGTAAAGGGTGACGAAGGTGCGGATCAGGTTCAGATCGATGTGACTCATACCGCCTCTGCTGCTGTTATGGACATAGATAGGTTTTATTTTTGATAGAGATAGTATCGATTTGATCAATTTCTTAGCGGCTGCAAGAGTAACCCGAAACCTAACAACAAGGGTCCTTATGAAAACCGTTCACTCTGCGTCCTACGAGATTCTTCGCGAGCAAGGCCTGACCACCATCTTCGGCAACCCTGGCTCCAACGAGCTGCCGTTTCTCAAGGGTTTTCCCGAGGACTTCCGCTACATCCTCGGCCTGCACGAAGGCGCGGTGGTCGGCATGGCCGACGGTTATGCCCTGGCCACCGGCAAGCCGACCTTCGTCAACCTGCATGCCGCCGCCGGCACCGGCAACGGCATGGGCGCGCTGACCAATGCCTGGTACTCCCACAGCCCGCTGGTGATCACCGCCGGCCAGCAGGTGCGCGCGATGGTCGGCGTGGAAGCGATGCTGGCCAATGTCGATGCGGCGCAGCTGCCCAAGCCCCTGGTCAAGTGGAGCCACGAGCCGGCCTCGGCCCAGGACGTGCCGCGCACCCTGAGCCAGGCGATCCATATGGCCAGCCTGGCGCCACGCGGGCCGGTGTATGTGTCGATTCCCTATGACGACTGGGCCTGCGCGGCGCCGGCCGGGGTCGAGCATCTGGCGCGGCGCCAGGTGGCCAGCGCCGGCCTGCCCTCGGTGGCGCAACTGCAAGGGCTGGCCGAGCGCCTGGCGGCGGCACGTAGCCCGGTGCTGGTGCTCGGCCCGGATGTCGACGGCAGTGGCAGCAACGGCCTGGCGGTGCAACTGGCGGAAAAACTGCGGATGCCGGCCTGGGTCGCGCCTTCCGCTTCGCGCTGCCCGTTCCCCACCCGCCACCCGTGTTTCCGTGGCGTGCTGCCGGCGGCCATCGCCGGGATCAGCCGCTGCCTGGCCGAGCACGATTTGATCCTGGTGGTGGGCGCCCCGGTGTTCCGCTACCACCAATACGCCCCGGGCGATTACCTGCCGGCGGACTGTGAGCTGGTGCACCTGACCTGCGACCCGGGCGAGGCGGCGCGGGCGCCCATGGGCGATGCGCTGGTGGGCGATATCGCCCTGACCCTCGAAGCCCTGGTCGAGGTGCTGCCGCAGAGCGAACGGCCGCTGCCGAGCGCCTTGCCGCTGCCGGCGCCGGTGCGCGAGGAAGGCGGCCTGCTGCGCCCGGAAACGGTGTTCGACCTGATCAACCAGCTGGCGCCGCGGGACGCGATCTACGTCAAGGAATCCACCTCCACGGTGAGCGCGTTCTGGCAGCGGGTGGAGATGAGTGAGCCCGGCAGCTACTTCTTTCCCGCCGCCGGCGGTCTGGGTTTCGGCTTGCCGGCCGCGGTTGGCGTGCAACTGGCGACTCCCGGGCGGCGGGTGGTGGCGATCATCGGCGACGGCTCGGCCAACTACGGCATCACCGCGCTGTGGACCGCCGCCCAGTACGGCATCCCGGTGGTGTTCATCATCCTCAAGAACGGCACCTACGGCGCGCTGCGCTGGTTCGCCGATGTGCTGCAGGTCAGCGATGCGCCGGGGCTGGACGTTCCCGGCCTGGACTTCTGCGCCATCGGCCAGGGTTATGGCGTGCATTCGGTGCATGCCGCGACCCGCGCCGAGTTTGCCGCCGCCTTCAGCGCGGCCCTGGCCGGCAATCGCCCGGTACTGATCGAGGTGCCGACCCTGACCATCGAGCCCTGATTCTCAAAGTCCGGGCTCCCGGCGCCGGGCTGAAGATCCGGCAATGCCAAGCGTACCTTGTGCGTACACCACAACAATAAAAAGAGGTGGCTATGAACACGACTTCGGTCAGTGAAGTGATGGAGGCTGGGCCCCAGCGGTCGAGCCCGGTTTCCGGCAGTGCCGACATCGGCACCTTGCTCGACGACGGGCCCTATACCGGGATGCAGAAGATCGTGGTGTTGCTGGCCGCGCTGTCGATCGTGATGGACGGTTTCGACGGCCAGCTCATCGGGTTTGCCATACCGCTGATGATCAAGGAATGGGGGATCACCCGCGAGGCCTTCGCCCCCGCGGTGGCCGCCGGGCTGATCGGCATGGGCATCGGCAGCGCTTGCGCGGGCCTGTTCGCCGACCGTTTCGGCCGGCGCATGGCGGTCATCGCCAGCGTGATCCTGTTCGGCACCGCGACCTGCGCCATCGGCCTGGCGCCGGATGCGTTGACCGTGGCGGCGTTGCGCTTTATCGCCGGGCTCGGCATCGGTGGCGCGCTGCCCAGCGCCACCACCATGACCGCCGAGTTCACCCCGGCGCGCCGGCGTACCCTGGCGGTCACCGCGACCATCGTCTGTGTGCCCCTGGGCGGGATGCTGGCGGGATTGTTCGCCTCCCACGTACTGCCGCTGTACGGCTGGCGCACGCTGTTCTTTATCGGCGGCAGCCTGCCCATCGTGCTGGGCCTGTTGCTGTTGGCGACGCTGCCGGAGTCGCCGCGTTTCCTGGCGCGCCGGCCGCAGCGTTGGGGCGAGTTGACTGCGCTGCTGGGACGCATGGGCCGACCGATGCCCGAAGGCGTGCGCTACACCGATGCGCTGGAGCAGAAGAGCGAGCAGCAGGGCGGCTTCCGTGCCTTGTTCGCCCCCGGCTACGGGCGCGACACCGTGGCGGTCTGGGTGGCGTTCTTCATGTGCCTGACCGCGGTCTACAGCGCCTTCAGCTGGCTGCCGACCATGCTCTTGTCCGAAGGCTTGTCGCTGGCGCTGGCCGGTTCCGGCCTCACCGCCTACAACCTGGGCGGGGTGATCGGCGCGCTGCTCTGCGCGGTCGCCATGACGCGCTGGGGCTCGTTCTGGCCGCTGCTGATCTGCTGCGCGGGCGGCGCGGCCAGTGCCTTCGCCATGCAGGTCGTGGACGTCAACCAGAACACCAGCCTGCTGATCTTCGGCTTTGGCGTGCATGGCCTGTTCGTCAACGCCGTGCAGTCCACCCTCTATGCGCTGTGCGCCTTTATCTATCCCACCGCGGTGCGCGCCACCGGCACCGCATCGGCCCTGGCGTTCGGGCGCATGGGCGCGATCCTCAGCGCCTTCGTCGGCGCCACGGTGATCACCCAGGGCGGCGCCCACGGTTACCTGACGCTGCTGGGGACGGTGATGGTGCTGGCGCTGATCGCCCTGGTGCTGGTGCGCCGACATATTCCCCGGCGGGCGCCTGGATTGACCCGGGCCCACAAAGAGAGCCTCGCCGATCAACCCTCACAGCCATAAGGAGGTTCGATGAACATCAGCATTCTCGGGGCGGGCGCCATGGGCTCGCTGTTCGGCGGCCTGCTGGCGGAAAGCGGGCAGAGCGTCACGCTGCTGGACATCAACGACACGCACCTGGAGGCGATCCGCCGCCAGGGCTTGCGCCTGGACACCGACGACGGCGACCGGTGCATTGGCGGCCTGAGCGCCTGCCGGCCGGAGCAGGTGACGGGCCAGCCCGACCTGTTGCTGGTCTTCACCAAGGCCCAGCACACCGACAGTGCGCTGCGCAGTATTGCCGGCCATATCGGCGAGCACACGCGGGTGCTGACCCTGCAGAACGGCTTGGGTAACGCCGAAGCGCTGTGCCGCCACGTCGCCCCGCAGCAGGTGATGATCGGCATGACCACCTGGCCCGCCGATATGGCCGGGCCGGCCCATGTCCGCTCCCATGGCCAGGGCGTGGTCCGGTTGCTGTCGCTGGAGGGCGTCGAGCGCCAGGCCAGCACCCAGGTTGCCGCGGTGCTGGAGGCGGCGGGGTTGCACTGCGCGGTGGACCCGCAGGTCTGGACCTCGATCTGGGAGAAGGTGGCGTTCAACGCGGCCTTGAACAGCCTGTGCGCTGTCACCGGCTGCACGGTGGGGCAACTGGAGGCCGTGCCGCAAGGCACGGCGCTGGCCCGGGCCATCGTGCTGGAGGTGCTCGGCGTCGCGCAGTCGGTGGGGGTGGCCACGGATGCGCGGCGCTGCCTGGACAGCGTGGCCTATGCCATCGCCCACCACCGGGCGCACAAACCGTCCATGTTGCAAGACGTGCTGGCCGGCCGGCCCACGGAAATCGGCGCGATCAATGGCGAGGTCCTGGCCAGGGCGCGCCAGGCCGGCATCGCCGTGCCGCACACCGAAACCCTGCTGGGGCTGCTGCGCTTGATCGAGGCGCGGGCAGCCACCGGAGGCAGTCATGCATAGCCACGTAAACCCGGTTCGGCGCCCTGAGTCGCGAGCCCCTCTTTCCTGTGAATCCTGTTCTCAAGGAGTTTTGTCATGAGTGAGTCCACAGCTGTCTACAGCGATCTGCACTTGCAACCCATCGCCGGGGAATGGCGCGCCGGCGCGGCCGGCAAAACCCTGGCGGTGAGCAACCCGTTCGACGGCGCGCTGCTGCTGGAAGTGGCCCAGGCCAACCGCGCCGACCTGGATGCCGCCTATGCCAAGGCCGCCGCGGTGCAGCCGCACTGGGCGGCGCTCGGGCCTTCGGCGCGGGCGGCGGTGCTGCATCAGGTGGTGGCGGTGTTCGACCGGCGCCGCGAGGAGATCGTCGACTGGATCATTCGCGAGTCCGGCAGCACCCGGCTCAAGGCGCAATTGGAATGGGGGGCGGCGCGGGCCATCGCCCTGGAGTCGGCATCGTTCCCGGCGCGGGTCCACGGCCGCATCGTCGAGTCCGATGTGCCGGGCAAGGAGAGCCGGGTCTACCGCAGCGCCCTGGGGGTGGTCGGGGTCATCAGCCCGTGGAACTTCCCGCTGCACCTGACCCAGCGCTCGATCGCCCCGGCGCTGGCCCTGGGCAACGCGGTGGTGGTCAAGCCGGCCAGCGATACGCCGGTCTGCGGCGGCCTGCTGCTGGCGAAGATCTTCGAGGAGGCCGGCCTGCCGGCGGGCGTGCTCAGCGTAGTGGTGGGGGCGGGCAGCGAGATTGGCGATGCCTTTGTCGAGCACCCGGTGCCCTCACTGATCACCTTCACCGGCTCCACCCCGGTCGGCCGCGGTATCGGCCGGATCGCCAGCGGTGGCGCGCACCTCAAGCACGTGGCCCTGGAGCTGGGCGGCAACAGCCCGTTCGTGGTCCTGGCCGACGCCGACCTCGAACAGGCGGTGAGCGCGGCGGTGTTCGGCAAGTTCCTGCACCAGGGGCAGATCTGCATGGCGGTCAACCGGATCATTGTCGACGACAGTCTCTACGACGCCTTCGCCGCGCGCTTCGTCGAGCGGGTCAAGGGGCTCAAGGTCGGCGATCCGCAATCGATCGAGACGGTGATCGGCCCGGTGATCAATGCGCGGCAGTTGCAAGGCCTG
The DNA here is from genome assembly GCF_003945765.1 of Pseudomonas chlororaphis subsp. chlororaphis. Lineage (NCBI taxonomy): Bacteria > Pseudomonadati > Pseudomonadota > Gammaproteobacteria > Pseudomonadales > Pseudomonadaceae > Pseudomonas > Pseudomonas chlororaphis. Next base: position 2,878,569 of record NZ_CP027712.1, read on the forward strand.
CGGGAGAAGATCGAGCTGGCCCGCCGCGAAGGCGCCGAGCCGCTCTACGAGGGCGGGGCCCAGGGCAATCTGCTGGCGCCCCATGTCTACGGCGAAGTCACAGTCGACATGGACCTGGCGCGTAACGAAATCTTCGGCCCGCTGGTGGGGCTGCTGCGGGCGCGGGACGAGGCCCACGCCCTGGAACTGGCCAACGCCAGCGAATTCGGCCTGTCCAGCGCGGTGTTCAGCCGCAACCTGGAGCGCGGGGTGAACTTCGCCCGGCGGATTCGCGCGGGCATGACCCATATCAACGACATCCCGGTGAACGACGAGGCCAACGCGCCCTTCGGTGGGGAAAAGAACTCGGGGCTCGGGCGCTTCAACGGCGACTGGGCGATCGACGAGTTCACCCGCGATCACTGGATCAGCGTGCAGCACTCGGCGCGTCGTTATCCCTTCTGATGCCTTGAGCTGAGGATATCGCCCGGTCTTTCCCAAAAGAGAGACCGGGCATTTTTGCAGCCGATAAAAGGCGGGCCTGGAGTGGCCTGTCGGGGAACGGCTGCGCCTATGCAAAGCGGAGAACAATAATAATGAACACCCCTCACTGCATCCTCGCGCGCTCGCTGGCCGCGGCTTCACTGGCACTGGGCACGGGCCTGCCGGCCTGGGCCGAAGACGGCGGTTTTTTCGAAGATGCCAAGACCGATTTGGTGCTGCGCAACTATTACTTCAATCGGGATTTTCGCGACCCGGGTGCGGCCAAGAGCAAGGTCGAGGAATGGGCCCAGGGTTTTATCCTCAAGTTCAATTCCGGCTACACCCCGGGCATCGTCGGGTTCGGCCTGGACGGCATTGCCATGTTCGGCGTCAAGCTCGACAGCGGGCGCGGCACCAGTGGTTCCGAGCTGCTGCCGGTGCATGATGACGGGCGCGCGGCGGACAACTACGGCCGCGCCGGCGTGGCGGCGAAAATGCGCATTTCCGCCACTGAATTGAAGGTTGGCGAGTTGCTGCCGGACATTCCGCTGTTGCGCTACGACGATGGCCGGCTGCTGCCGCAGACCTTCCGTGGGGTGATGCTCGATTCGCGGGAAATCGCCGGGCTGGGGTTGCAGGCCGGGCAGTACCGTTCGGTGAGCCTGCGCAACTCCTCGGACATGCAGGACCTCTCGGCCTGGGCCGCGCCCGGGGTCACGTCCGATGGCTTCACCTATGCCGGCGCCGAGTACCGTTTCAACCAGCAGCGCACCTTGATCGGCGCCTGGCATGCGCAGCTGGAAGACATCTACCAGCAGAGCTACTTCAACCTGCTGCACAAGCAGCCGGTGGGCGACTGGGTGCTGGGGGCGAACCTCGGGTATTTCATCGACAAGGATGACGGCCAGGCGCGCATCGGCGAGATCCGGAGCCGCACCGCCTATGCCTTGCTCTCGGCCTCTACCGCTGGCCATACCCTGTACCTGGGTTTGCAGAAGGTCAGTGGCGACAGCCCGTGGATATCGGTGTACGGCAGCAGCGGCCGGACCCTGGGCAACGATATGTTCAACGGTAACTTCAGCAACGCCGACGAGCGTTCCTGGCAGCTGCGTTATGACTACAACTTCGCCGCCATGGGCGTGCCGGGGTTGTTGGCCATGGTGCGCTATGGGCATGGCGAGAATGCCACGACCAAGGCCGGGAGCAATGGCAAGGAGTGGGAGCGGGATACGGAGGTGGGGTATACCTTTCAGAGTGGCAGCCTGAAGAACCTTAGTGTGCGGGTGAATAACGCCACTAACCGGCGCAGTTTCAACAGTGACTTTGATCAGACTCGGGTGATTGTGAGTTATCCGTTGTCGTTTTGAGTTTTGCGGCGTTGTCGCGGGCGGGAGCGGTCGGTTAACGCTCGAATTGCCCGCGATGGCGGTAGTGGTTTCGCTGGTGATGTTGGGCGGGGTACATATCCGTTTCTGCGGCCACGGCTGCTTATGGTTTCGCCCTTACGGCGAGTCCCTTTTTACAAACGCCTAAAAAGGAACCAAAAACGCTTCGCCCCACCACTCGGTGCCTCGCCTAGGCTCGGCATGCCCGAACGAAGGCATTGATCCGTGGGCCGCCGCCACAGGCCATCCATGGCCTGTGGCGGCTAACCCGGCATCCCTGCCGGGTTACCCACGGCTCAATGCCTTCGTTCGGCCATCGCGGTTAACGGGGCGTTCAGATCAAAAGCAAAAGCAAGACGGCGGCCTGCCGGCCGGCCTGGGGTGGGTGTGTTTCCTGTAGCCGCTGCCGAGCCTGCGAGGCTGCGATCGACCCCGAAGGGGGCGCACGGTCTTGAGATCGCTGAAGGCCTGCGGCCTTATCGCAGCCTGCGGCAGCGGCTACAGGGGAGGTGTGTCTTCCGTAGGAGCGAGGTTTGCCCGCGATCAGGCCTGTGAGGTCGCCACCGTCGGCACGCCGCTATCCGCATGCCGCCGGCGCAAGGCTTGCGGTACTATGGCCGCCCACGTTTTCTGGAAGTTGCCTGGATGAGTAAGCCCGGTCAATTGGTGCTGGTCGCGTTGCGCAAGATGATCGCCTCGGGCGAGTTGGCGGCGGGAGAGCGGCTGATGGAGATTCCGACCGCGGAGTTGTTCGGGGTGTCGCGGATGCCGGTGCGCATGGCGTTCCGTACCCTGGAGCAGGAAGGCTTGCTGGTGCGGTTTGGCGGGCGGGGGTTCCAGGTGCGTTCGGTGAGTGCCGAGGACATCGCCGGCGCGGTCGAGGTGCGGGGGGTGCTCGAAGGGCTGGCGGCGCGCCAGACCGCCGAGCGCGGCTTGTCGGAGGCGGCGCGGGCGGCCCTGGAGTTGTGCCTGGCCCAGGGCGACCAATTGTTTGCCAAGGGTTATGTGACCGAGGACGACCTGGAGGTCTATCACGACCTCAACATGCGTTTTCACCAGGTGATTGTCGAAGGCAGCCACAACCCGGCGATCGCCGATGCCCTGGCGCGCAACGATCATCTGCCGTTCGCCTCGGTGACCGCGCTGGCGGTGGATCGCCAGGACATGGCCCGCGAATACCGACGCTTCAACTACGCCCATATGCAGCACCATTCGGTGTTCGATGCCCTGGTCAATCGCCAGGGCGCGCGGGCTGAGGCGATCATGCGCGAGCATGCCAACGCGACCTTGCGTTATGCCGAGATCTTCAGCAGCGCAGCGGCGGACGAGCGGATGAAGGTCATTCTCCGCCCCGCCTGAATCCCCTCAGATATCCAGCACCAGCAGCGGCGTTTTCGAGCGCGAGCAGCAGGGGGTGAACTGGTCGTTGCGCGCCTGTTCGTCCTCGGTGAGGAACAGGTCGCGGTGCTCCGGCACACCTTCCAGTACCCGGGTCAGGCAGGTGCCGCAAATCCCTTGTTCGCAGGACATGGCAATGTCGATGCCATGGCTTTCCAGGACCTGTACCACGCTCTGGTCCGCCGGCACTTCAAAGACCCGGCCGCTGCTGGCGACCTTGACCGAGAAACTGCCGTCGGCGCGGGTGTCGACGGGGGTGGCGGCGAAGTACTCGCGGTGCAGGCAGTCCTCCCGCCAGCCCGCGGCCTTGGCCGTGTCCAGCACGTGCTGCATAAAGCCGCCGGGGCCGCACACATAGACATGAACATCGTTGCGCGGCGCGGCCAGGACCTTGGCCGCGTCCAGCACCGTCTCGGGTTCCTGGTCGAAATGCAGGAACACCCGCTCGGCGAAGGATGAATCGCGCAGGCGTTGGACAAAGGCCGCGCGCTCGCTGGAGCGGGCGCAGTAATGCAGCTCGAAATCGGCGCCGCTGTGGGCCAGGCGTTCGGCCATGCACAGGATCGGGGTGATGCCGATGCCGCCGGCGAACAGCAGGCTGCGCCGGGCTTCATGGGCCAACGCAAACAGGTTGCGCGGCTCGCTGATGTGCAGCCGCGTGCCGGGGTGGATCTGCTCGTGCATGGCCAGCGAGCCGCCGCGGGAGGCCGGGTCCTTGAGCACGCCGATCAGGTAGCGATGGCGTTCTTCGGGGTGGTTGCACAGGGAGTATTGGCGGATCAAGCCGCCGGGCAGGTGCACATCGATATGCGCGCCGGCGCTGAAGCCCGGCAGCGGGCGGTCATCGGCACTGGCCAGCTCGTAGCTGCAGATGTCCTGGGCTTCGTCGTTACGGGATACCACCACCACATCGATCATTGTCGGTCCTCCGAGTGCTGCCGCCCAGGGCGGTCACTTCTGTTTCTTTTCTTGGGTAAAAGGCTGGGGAAAGGGCTGGGCGCGGCACCGGTGCACTGCCGGCGTAGCGCCGCGCAGGGCTCAGGCCGTGGCCGTGGCGATCAGTTGTGCTTCGCCGGCGCGTTCCTGGGCGATCAGGCGCTCCAGCACCCGCCGCGACTGCACGCCACCGGCGTCAATATTCAGCTTGAGCAGGTTGCGCGTGGGGTGGGCCAGCAGGTTCTGTTGCTGGCGTTCGAGCATCTCCAGGTCTTCGCTGAAAATCTTGCCCTGGCCCTCGCGAATGCTCGCGGTCAGCGCCTCGTCCCGTGGGTTGAAGTTGCGCGCCATGCCCCAGAAGTACCAGATCGAGGTGTCGCTCTGCGGGGTGATGAAATCCACCACTATGCTCGACGCCTTGAACTGCGCCGGCGCGTTGTAGCCGCCCTGGCCGGCGTGGGCCACGCCGACTTCGATCAGCACATGGCTGGGCGGGGTGAAGCGGCAGATCTGCCAGCGGTCCACCGGCACGTCGTCGGCCAGGCCGTTGCCGCGCAGGGCCATGCGCCAGAACGGCGGGGCCATGATGTTTTGCATATGCCGCGCGGTGACCACCTCGTCACCTTCGACCGTGGTGGTCGGCGGCGCCTCGTCGATTTCCTTCTGGCCGATGCTGGAGGCGTGGACGTAGGTTTCGTGGGTCAGGTCCATCAGGTTGTCGATCATCAGCCGGTAGTCGCACTGGATATGGAACAGCCCGCCACCGTAGGCCCACTTATCGCTGACCGCCCATTCCAGATGATGGATCAGCGCCGGATCGGCTAACGCCTGATCGCCGGGCCAGACCCAGATAAAGCCGTAGCGCTCGACCACGGCAAAGGTCTTGTTGCACGGGAAGCCGCGCACCCGTTGCCCGGGCATTGCCACGGTCTTGCCATCGCAGCCCATCACCAGCCCGTGATAACCGCACACCAGGTTGCCGCTTTCCACATACCCCAACGACAGCGGCGCGCCGCGATGGGGGCAGAAGTCCTCGACCGCCGCGACCCGGCCCTCCAGGCCACGGTAAAACACCATCTTCTCCCCGCAGATCTGTCGGCCCAGGGGCTTGTCGGCGATTTCATCGGGGGTGCAGGCAACGTACCAAGTGTTCTTGGGGTACATGGAGGGCTCTCCTGGGGAGTGATTGTTTTTATTTAATGGATCCATTAGAGGGGCTGCGGTGTTTTGGTGTCAACGATAAAGTCCAGGTTTGAGGTTGATTTATGGGCGATTATCGGACTGATAGCTGTTGTCTTCGTTTTTAATGGATCCATTGATAAGTGTTGTTAAACACCCCCCCAATGACAGAAAAAACGCCAGTGATGAAGGAGGTATGTCGACGTGCGTCGACCCGAGCTGGCGAGCGTGCGGTTGGGCCGGGCGCCAGGCATCGATGCCGAGGATGTGATGGTGGTGATTACCACCACTGAGGCTGAGGAATGGTCATTTGGCGGTGGGCGGGGCAATTAGTCTACCTATGCGTTTCTGGTATCAGTTCTATCCAATCCGTGCCATTTATCAATCAATGGCCGAGGGGTAAGTTGGGGGTCTGCGATTTCCAATCGAGAGCCCTCCATGACCCAGCACCTGATCCGCAAGTACATGCCCGCCGCCGCCAGGGCGGGCACCCTCTGTTTTGCCCTGTGCAGCGGCGCGGTTGTTGAGGCGAGCGAGCGCGGTCCGCTGGTGATCGAGGATCAGGGCAGCCTGATCGCGGGCGGTGGCGTGCACACTCAGCCGGGCACCTTCGATCCCTACAACCCGATGAATCCCAATGGCCAGACCTACCACGGCGACCATGTGTATGCCTTCTACCAGAAGCCGGTTAACGCGCGCCCGCTGCCGATTGTCATGTGGCACGGCGCGGGGCAGTCGGCGAAGTCCTGGGAGACCACGGCCGATGGGCGTGAAGGTTTCCAGAACATCTTCCTGCGTCGCGGTTTCTCCACCTACCTGATCGACCAGCCGCGCCGTGGCGATGCGGGGCGTAGCCTGGTCGAAGCGACGATCAAGCCAGTGGCGGACGAGCAGCTGTGGTTCAACCAGTTCCGCATCGGCCTGTGGCCCGAGACCTTCGCGGGCAGCCAGTTCCCGCCGGGGCGGGCGGCGCAGGAGCAGTTCTTCCGTTCGATGACTCCCAACACCGGCCCTTACGACATCGAGGTGGTGTCCGATGGTGTGTCGGCGCTGCTGGAGAAGACCGGTCCGGCCATTCTGTTCACCCATTCCCAGGGGGGCGGGCCGGGCTGGCTGACGGCGATCAAGAGCCGCAACGTGCGGGCCATCGTCGCGTTCGAGCCGGGCAGCAGCTTCGTGTTTCCCGAGGGCGAGGCGCCGGCGCCGATTCCCAGCGCGTTCGACACCGTCGCCGCGCAGGTCGTGAGCCAGGCGCAGTTCGAGGCGCTGACGCGCATTCCTATCCTGATCCTCTATGGCGACAACATCCCCGCCCAGCCGGTGCGTTTGCCGGCCCAGGACAGCTGGCGCGCCCGGCTCGAGATGGCGCGCCTGTGGCGCGACGCGGTGAACCGGCATGGCGGTGACGCCAGGCTGATCCACTTGCCGGAGATCGGGATCAAGGGCAACAGCCACTTCCCGTTCTCGGATCTCAACAATGTCGAGATCGCGGACCTGGTTTCGAGGTTTCTTGCAGAGAAGTCTCTGGATTGACTATGGGCACGGCGGCTGGCTGCCGTGTTCTTCAAAAGCAGGGCAGGAGTATTCAAATGAAGCAAACGCTGAAGGCCACGCTTATGGCCGCGATGGTCGGGATGTCGGCCGCCGAGGCCGCGGACTACAAGCAGAATCCGTTCACCCTGGTGTACGAGGGTGCGATTAGCAAGAACGAGCCGGGCAAGGTCAACATCCATCCGGTCAGCTACAAGCTCAATGGCCTGGACATTTCCGCCAACGTCTACACCCCGGCGAACTACGACCCGGCGAAGCGATACCCGGTCGTGGTGGTGGCGCACCCCAATGGCGGGGTCAAGGAGCAGGTCGCCGGCCTGTATGCCCAGCGCCTGGCCGACCAGGGCTACATCACCATCGCCGCGGATGCGGCCTATCAGGGCGCCAGTGGCGGCCAGCCGCGCAGCGTGGACAAGCCCGCGTACCGCATCGAGGACATCCATGGCATGGCGGATTTCATCGCCGGCTATCCCGGCGTCGATAACACGCGCCTGGGTCTGCTCGGCATCTGCGGCGGCGGTGGTTATTCGTTGGCCGCGGCGCAAACCGACAAACGCTTCAAGTCGATTGCGACGGTGAGCCTGTTCAACTCCGGGCGGGTTCGTCGTAATGGCTACAACGACTCGCAACTGGACAACATCCAGCAACGCCTGCAGCAGGCTTCGGCGGCCCGTGCCCAGGAAGCGGCCGGCGGCGAAGTGCTGTATTCGGGGGATGCCAACCTGACCGACGAACAGATCGCCCAATTGCCCTTCGCGCTGTATCGGCAGGGCTACGAGTACTACTGGAAAACCCACGCGCACCCCAACTCGACCTTCAAATACACCACCAGCAGCCTGCTGGACCTGATGCGCTTCGACGCCACCCAGCAGATCGAACTGATCCGACAGCCCTTGCTGATGATCGCCGGCAGCAAGGCCGACAGCCTCTACATGACCGAGGATGCGTTCGCCAAGGCCACCGGCACCCAGGACAAGGAGCTGTTCAAGATCGACGGCGCCACCCATATCGAAACCTACTGGGTGCCCCAGTATGTGGACGCGGCCATCAGCAAGCTGACGGCGTTCTACGCCAGGACGCTGTGATCGCCGCAACGGCTCGCCATTTCAATAGGCTCGACCAACGAGGAATTCTCATCATGAACAAGACCCTGTTGGGGCTCGCGGTATGCGCCGCGGCGCCCTTGGCTGACGCGGCCGGCCAGGCTGAAAACCCCAGCGAGCCTTTCGCCACCCAGCAGATCAGTCGTGCAGGTAGCCAGGCTTCGGTCGCGGGCCCGGAGGATTACTTTTCCGGGCGGGTGCGCGTCGATCCGCTGTTTCCCGCCAGCAGCCCGATCAATGCCTCCGGCGCCTACGTGACCTTCGAGCCGGGCGCGCGCTCGGCCTGGCATACCCATCCCGCGGGGCAGCGCCTGGTGGTGGTTTCCGGCGTGGGCCTGACGCAGGAGTGGGGCAAGCCGGTGCAGGAAATCCATCCGGGAGACGTGATCGTCTGCCCGCCGGGCGTCAAGCACTGGCACGGAGCCGCGGCGACGAGCGCCATGACCCATCTGGCGGTGACCGGCGCGGTGGATGGCAAGAGCGTGCAATGGCTGGAGAAAGTCAGTGATGACCAATACAACGCCCGTTAAGCGGTGCAGGCCCGGAGGGATGACAGTGGCCTTCGCGCTGCTGAGCCTTAACCTGGCGATGACGCCGAGCCACGCCGCGCAGAACCCTAGGGAGCCTCAAGCCATGTCCTCCGTACCCACCGCTTCCGAGACGCTGTCCCACAAGCAGCAGGCCATCCCGTTGATCGCGGCGGCCATGGCCACCAGCAATATGCCGCGGCTCAATGCCGCCTTGAACCAGGGGCTGGATGCCGGGCTGACCGTCAGCGAGGCCAGGGAAATCCTGGTGCAGCTCTATGCCTACGCCGGCTTTCCGCGCAGCCTCAATGCCCTTGGCGAGCTGATGAAAGTGCTCGAGGCGCGCAAGCAACGCGGCATCGAGGACGTTCCCGGGCGCGAGCCCAGCGCCGGCATTCCCACGGGCGATGAGCTGCTGGCGGCGGGCAAGGCCAACCAGACGCGGATTTCCGGCGCGCCGGTCCAGGGGCCGCTGTTCGACTTCGCCCCGGTGATCAACCAGTACCTGCAGGCCCATCTGTTCGGCGACATCTTCGAGCGTGACAACCTGGACTGGCAAAGTCGTGAGCTGGCCACGGTCGGCGCGCTGGCCGCCACCCCCGGCGCGGAGCCGCAACTGCGTTCGCACATGGCCGCCAGCATCAGGGTAGGGCTGAGCGTCGGGCAACTGCGGCAACTGGTCCGGGTGCTGGCCGAGCAGGGCGAGGCCGATGCCGCCAAGCGGGCCGGCGAGGCGTTGGGAAAACACCTGGCGGCAAGCGCCGGGCGGCCATGAGGCGGCCCCCGCTCAGGGCATCAGTTCGCGTAACGCAGGGCGTCGCGCAGCAGGGTGAAGGCCGGTGAGCTCTGGCGCCGGCTGGGGTAGTAGAGGTGGTAGCCGGAGAAGGGTTCGCACCAGTCCGCCAGCACGCGAATCAAGCGACCCTGCTCGACATGGGCCAGCACCAGGTCTTCCGGCATATAGGCCAGCCCCAGCCCCTTGAGGGCGGCGTCCAGGCGCATGGCGATGTTGTTGAACACCAGCTGGCCCTCGACCCGCACCTTCAGTGCCTGGCCCTTTTTCTCGAACTCCCAGGAGAAGATGCCGCCGTAGGTCGGCATGCGCAGGTTGATGCAGTTGTGCTGCATCAGGTCGCTCGGCACTTTTGGCTTGGGGTAGCGGACGAAGTATTCCGGGGAGCCAACCACCGCCATGCGCATATCGGGGCCGATGCGCACCGCGATCATGTCCTTGGCCACCTGCTCACCCAGGCGCACGCCGGCGTCGAAGCCTTCCGCGACGATATCGGTCAGTCCGTAGTCGACGATGATCTCGATGTTGAGGTCGGGATGCTCGGGCAGCAGCTTCTCCAGCGCCGGTTGCAGGACCGTGATCGCCGAATGCTCGCCAGCGGTGATGCGCAGTTTGCCCGCCGGTTTGTCGCGGAACTTGCTGAGCAAGGCCAGCTCGTCGTTGATTTCCTCGAACCGGGGGGAGACCACCCGCAGCAGGTGTTCGCCGGCTTCGGTGGGGGAGACGCTGCGGGTGGTGCGCGCCAGCAGCCTGACGCCCAGGCGTTCTTCCAATTGGCGCATGGCCCGGCTCAAGGCCGGCTGCGACATGCCGAGCCTGGCGGCGGCGCGGGTGAAGCTGCGCTCCTGGGCCACGGCGGCGAAGATCGCGAGCAGGTCGTAGCTTTCAGTGGTCATTTATCCGTCCCCGTTATGAACGATGGGGGATTATGCCATCCGGTATGGATAATCGTTCAGTGCTTCATGGCCCTTGAGGGGAGGCGCGGCGTCGAGCGGACTAGACCCGGTCGAGGGCAAAGTCCGCCGGATCGAAGCGCTCGCTCGTGTCCATCCGGATATTGCGCAGGCCCAGGGTTTTCAGGTGCGAGGCATAGAGCGGTTCGGAAAAATAGCTGATCAGGAGCGAGCGACGGCGTGCGCCGCTCGGGTTCAGGCAGCCCGCGTGCAGCAGATCGACATCGAACACCAGGATGTCCCCGGCGGAGCCTGAAAGCTGCACGGACCGCGACTCGTCGGTGAAGTCCAATGGCGGCTCTCCCGGCCCGGGGCGATGGCTGCCGGGGACGATTCGGGTGGCGCCGTTCCCGGGGCCATAGTCGTCGAAAAAAGCCAGGGCGTTGGCTATGTCGCCTGGCCGCTGGGCCGACAGGTCGCGGTGCAGTTGCTGATGGCCGCCACCGGCTAGGGGCTCGCGACCTTCCACCTGGGAGAGGAAGAAGCGTTCCCCGATCAACTCGCCCACCACCGCCAGCACCTGCGGCAGGCGACACACCGCCTGAACCGTCGAATCCGCGTCCAGCAGCGAATGGCGCCAGTCCATGCCACGGGGCACAGGCCATTGGTTCGACGGCATCACGCCTGCGTCGAACACGGCACGCAGCTCACCCAGCCACTCGGCCGGGATCGCTTGGCGCAGCAGCACATAACCCTCTCGATGGAGTTGCTCGCGGTCGGTCATGGTCCCTATGCCTGGAAAAATCGCCCGGGACGGCAGAGGGCAAGGGCAGGGGATGCCGTGTCGTCGATGATCTCCTCGCTGGCCAGGCGGCCGACTATCGCCGCCAGCGTGACGCCAGGGTGCATCGCACACACATACACATCGCCGATATCGGGCAGATAGCCGATGATGGGCGTGCCATCGACCGGCATGGGCCTGAGCCCGACACAGGCCGACTCCAGCTCGATGGACGCAACCCCGTGGAGCTCGTTCCGGATGGCCTGGGCGGTGCGCAGCGCTATCGCGGCTGGCTGGTTTTCCAACGCGTCGTCCAGGTAGTCTTCCGCCGCCAGCAGCGTGCCGTCCGGGCCTTGCCGCACTTCCATTTCCGGGCTGGAGATAAGAGTGCGCACGAGGTCGGGTGGTGAGGCGTAGCGGATCAATATGGCCGGGGAGGCCGCTATTGGCAGGGGCAGGTTCAGCAGCTCGGTCAGCTGCTTGATACCCGTCCCGGCGGCCAGCACGACAACGTCGGCCTCGATACGGCCCCTTGCGGTTGCGACGCCCGTCACCCGCGCACCCTGGGTGGTAAAGCCGAGCACCCGCGTCTGGGTGAGCACCTGCGCGCCATGAGCCTGGGCGCCGGCGATCAACGCCTGGGTTGCTTGCACGGCGTCCAGCGCGCCTTCTTCGGCGGCGTACATGGCCTGCTGCGGGGGATGCTTGAGGTTTGGCTCGAGGTCGAGGATCTGTGAGCGCGACAGCTGGGTTGCCGAAGGCGGGTGGCCCGAGGCGTGCAGCGCTTCACTCGGGTTTGTGCCGTAAGACAGGGCACCGGTCCAGCGCACCTTCAGGCCAGGCAGCTCGGTTTCGAGCCGGCGGTATTCCTGGATCGCCGCACCGCGCAATGAGGCGATGGGATCGGGCCCGTCGTGGGCGGTGTTGATCCAGGCGAATGAGCGTCCCGTCACCCCGGACGCTATGTCTTCAGCCTCCACCAGAATGACCTTCGCGCCTCTGCCCGCCAGGTGATACGCCAGGGACGCGCCCACTATGCCTGCGCCAATGACCACGACGCGTTTGTTTACCGCGTTCCCCATATCAACCTCCATGTTGTCGACCTGATGAGGGTAGGGCATCCAGATAAACGAATACCCTGAGAACCGAGCGGCCTGCTTCGCAAGCTCCCTGTTATTTCTTTTGCACTGCTATTTTTTGCACTCCGCCAACACCACTTTGCAGGTGCCGGGCGTGCCGCCGGAGCGGCCGGCATATCGGATGCAGTTATTCAGGGATTTCTGGCGCGCCATGCCCAGGGTGGAACCCCAGGCCAGGCCACCCTCGCCGGAAGTGGGCAGCGCTTTGGCGTAACAGTTCGAGCCGATGCTGGCGGTCGAATAACGATACTTGGCGGCTTTGCTTGAACATCCCGCGATCAGCGCCAGGTTGATGGCGAGCAGGGAAAACAGGATCCATGACGAGTATGGGCGTACTGCTGTTCTGGTCATTCCGGTTCCCCTGTATCAAGACGGTAGAGGCGTGTTCGCAGTGCTGTTCTATTCAGCTTAGAGGGTATCGCGCCTGGCCCTGGGGCCGTCTGGCGGAGTGGATGCGTTTGGGTGTGCCTTGCGTCGGTTGCCATCCGTGTTTGCCTTATCGCAGTCATGGTTCTTGCGGCCAATTGTCCTGGATTTCGTACCACGAAGCCTTGAACGCCACCTGAATGTGTTTCTGTTTATCCGCGGTGAAGGGTGTATCCAGAGTGCCCAGGGCGATCGAGATCCAGTCGGCGTATTCGCCCTGGCCTCTGGACCAGAACAGCGACGAACCGCACTGGCCGCAAAACTGGCGCAACACCGTTTCGGACGATCGATAGGACTGGAGGCTCCCGGCACCCTGCACGATGCGCAGATCGCTGCGCAACACACTGCCATAGCTGGCGAATGCCGCTCCATGGCTTTTCCGGCACTGGCTGCAATGGCAGTGGGAAAGTGCCTTGGGGCGCGACGAGAGCTGGTATTTGACGGCACCGCAAAGGCAGCAGCCCTGGAAGGTGTCAGTCATTTAAGGGCGTACCTTGAAACGGAAAGGCGCCCATTTAAGCAACCGGTGTCGGGGATGTCGAATGGCTGACTATTGCTGTTCGTTAACACTGGCTTTCGCCCAGAAGCGACGCTCGCCACTGGCTGCTCGAAGCCGAGAGAGTGTAAAAGCGCTTCCTCGAACCCTTGTTGTGATTCCTGAGGGTTTCCTAGTAAGGATTGTCCGTGAAGCGCTTTATTCAAGGTGTTAGGCGCCACTTGTCAGCATAAAGCTCAAGGCGCCCGGGCAAGTAGAGTCAGCCACAGGGCAATACCGAAATCGCCCCTGATCGTATTGCGACTGCCCGCGACACTTGCATAACCGTAGTCCTTGGCCAGAGCAAAAAGCGCTTCCGGACTTACGTTGCCGCCAAAAACAGAAATTGCATTTGAAAATGCTTGCGCAGGAAAGAATATTCTTCCGAACCAGGATGCTCTCACGCCTGCAATCTCCAGGATTACATCCTCATTTGCGGCAGCAAGTTCGTTAATACTGCGATCAGAGACCGACTCTAGACCTGTATCAAGGCTTTTCCCTCTCAGGGCGAGTACGGACGCACCGTATATATGATTGGTAAGCTGGCCGAACTTTCTGCCCGGAACTTTAAAGGTGGAAAACTCCTTGCTTTTCTTATAGATCAGCTGCGCAACTTGGTAATCCAACTCGAATGCTTCTGAAACCGCAGAAAGATCAGTGCGATTTATCGGGAAGATGAATCCAAAATAAGCATCCCTGGTCGCATCAATTTTCTCATGAAGATGCCTCGCCTTTTCCTTGTATAGCAATTCAACGTCTTCGCACGTCACGCTACTCAAGTGAACAACATCCAATGATCTGTTCATAGCAATTCCCTTCGACTATCCCGAGAGATGATATATAGCTAACGATTGAACTCAGGGGCGGGCTTTAGCTCGTCCCTGCGAACGAAGCGAGCAATTTAAGCGCATGGTCATGTTTTTTATTAACGATCAAGTTCCTCCGTGAAAGTGATTGCGAATGTATTACGTATAGTTCGAAAATGGCGTTTCATAATATCGATGTGCGTTTATTTATATAGCCAATCCCTCCAAGGGGGCAGCAAGGGATATTCCCTCCTTTGGCAAGTCAAATGTTGAATCGTCCCTGATTTCCTGGGCACCAGCGAACGATTGCAAAGGGTGGTAAGCCGTCAGGCGTGACTGGCGTGGATTCAACCGGACGTTGCACCGGGAGGGAGATCCTGCATTCACTCCAGGCAGGCTTCAGGTGTCGCCGGCAGGCTATCGAGAAACGCGGCAATCTGCCGGCGGCCGCGCAAGTGCAGCGTGGGAATCTGCGGACCTATGGCCAGGCGTACCGCCTCGATACCCGGGCGGTAGCCGCGATCGAAAGTCCATACGAAGCGCAGGAAGGTCAGGAATGCCCGATCGAGCTTTTCCGTGCAGCCTGCGGCAAGGTCAGGCCGGGGACGGTTCATGATGCTGCGTATGATCACCCGGGTGAAACAGGTGAGCCGTGGCGTATCGAGCCAGATGATCAGATCGGCACGGGGCAGGCGAAGGTCGAAGGTCCGCCGGGCATAGTTGCCTTCACACACCCAGGCAGCCGGTGCTAGCGCCGCGCGGACCCGTTCGCGGAACTGCTCGGCGTCGGGTTCGACCCAACCGGGCTCCCAGAACAGCGTGTCCAGGTGGACCACAGGCAGGTTCCGGCGCTTGCCGAGGGCACGGGCGAGGGTGGATTTGCCGCTCCCGGCATTACCCAGAATTACAATCCGTTGCATGGGCGCTTCCTGTCGCGAAAAAAGCCGGCGATTGTGCCGGTTTTGCATCGCCAGTTAAAGGCGAATAGCGGGGCCGACCGCGCCGGGAATGGAATGTGTGTTGCCAGTGTGGGGCCTGAAGCCGAGAGCAGGATGTCGATCCATCCTGGTCCCCATTGAACGCCTGCTTCCGACCCTTTGTCGCCTGTCGGCAGCGCTCGCCTTTTCGGGGTGTCTACTGCTAGTGAGGCCCTGTAGGTACAGGGAGGAGAGCAGCATGAGCAATGAACAGGTGGCACCGGAAACCAAAGGGGTTGCAGTGCAGGTACTGGCAACCATTGACCTGGGTCCCGAAATCGAGGGCATGGCCGGGCGCCAACTCAGAATGCGCCTGGTGACCATCGAGCCTGGAGGCGTATTCGGGCCGATCCACAACCATAAAGACCGGCCAGGCGTCGTCTACATACTGGAAGGCACCATCACTGACCATCGCGAGGGCGGCGACACGGACTATGGCCCGGGAGTGGGGTGGCCCGAGGACCGGGACACCACGCACTGGCTTGAGAACAAAGGGCCGATTCCGGCGCGGGAGATCTCGGTCGATATTATCCGGCAAGAGTGAGCCCGGGCCGAACATCGATACGGGCGAGCCAGACGCGCGGTTCGCCCAACGCCCATCATTCCCCCGCACCCGCCGCGCCATTGCTCGGGTCGCCCTCGGCCAGCATGCGCATCAGGATTGCCCGCTCCTTCGGCCCTGGCACCAGGCCGCTGGTCTGGCCTTCCAGGACGGTGATGCCGTCTTCGTTGGTCATGCTGATGGCCGCCGTAGCCCGGCCTTGTTCGTCAAGCGCCTGGATGACCCAGTGGCAGGTGATGGTGTCGCCGGCGTACACCGGCTGCTTGAACTGGAAGCTCATGGCCGAGGCCAGCCAGCCGATCTGCCCGCCGATTTCGGTGAGCAGGCTGGCGGTCAGCAGGCCATGGGAAACCGGCGCCCTGAAGCGCCGGGCCGCGGCGAACTCGGCATCGAAATGCACCGGGTTGTAGTCGCGGGACAGCGTGGCGAAGCCCTGGATATTCGCCTCTGAAAAACAGCGGGAGAGGGTGAAGCGGTCGCCTGCCTGAAGCCCTTCGGCGGCGCGCTGTCGGAAGCTTTTCATTGCGGTTCCTGGTCCTTTTGCGTATTCGGGGGAGTGCGGTTTCGAGCCTTTTGGATACCCGTGGAACATACCGGTTCAGCGCAGGATCTGCTCGACGAACAGCAGCACCGCGATGATGATCATCAGCGCCCCCGAGAGCCGGCTGACCGCTTGCGCGGCCACCGGGCGCGTCTGCAACACGGCGCGGGAAGCAAAGCCCACCAGCAGGTAGATCACCGCGCAGCTGAAGGCATGCAGCAGCCCCAGCGCGACGATTTGCAGCGGCACCGGCCAGGCGGCCAGCGGGTCGGTGAATTGTGGCAGCAAGGCCAGGAACAGCAGGAACACCTTGGGGTTGAGGCCACTGACGCAGGCCCCCTTGAGGGTCCAGCGAGCCCAGGACGCAGAGGCTTGGGCCTCCCCGGCGCGGGGCACGGACGGGTTGCGCAGCATATTGATCCCCAGCCAGAGCAGATAGCCAGCCCCGCCAAGGGTCAGCAGCGAGAGGGCCAGGGGATTGCTGGCGATCAGCCCGCCGACCCCGGTGGCCACTATCAGCGTCGCCAGCAGATGCCCGATCAACAGGCCGGCCACCGCGGGTATCACCACTCGCCCGAACAGGCCGGCCGATATCGCGTAGGCCCAATCCGCCCCGGGGGTGATCACAAATAGAAACGACACTGCCCAGAACGCCGCGAAAATACTCAGGCTCATGGCCGTCTTGCCTTGTGCTGCTGGGCGAATGCTGTTTCTGGGCGGTCGACGGTGGTGTTAATCGGGGAGGGCATGCTTCTTTCTCGCAAAGATCAGGTTTGCGGAAAGATTAATGGAGTGCGGTGAGAATATTTTCTCTATTATTCCAGTCCGAATAAGCTTTTGGGGTAGATCCTTCCAGATGGACAGAATTGATCAGAAGATTCTTGCCGAGCTGCAGGCGGACGGGCGTTTGTCGGTGACCGAGCTGGCGGAACGGGTCGGCCTCAGCCTGTCGCCGTGCCATCGTCGCGTGCGGGCGCTGGAGGAGTCGGGGGTGATCCAGGGCTATCGCGCCCAGTTGTCGCCCAGCGCCCTGGGCCTGACGTTTTCGGCGATGGTCTTTGCCACGCTGCGTGAGGGCGATCACCAGGCGGTGGCCGCCTTCGAAGCGGCGCTGCTGCCGATCCCGCAGGTCGTCGAGGCGCAACGGCTGTTTGGCGAGCCGGATTACCTGCTGCACGTCATCACCCGCGACCTGCCGGCCTTCCAGCAGCTTTACGATGATCGCCTGTCCAAGCTGCCCAACGTCCAGCGCCTGACCTCGACCCTGGTGATGAAACGGGTGATTCAGGACCGCTCGCTGCCGTTGTGAGACGCGTCGACAAACACATCAGAACAACACTTCAGGGAGATACCGATGCGTGAACGAAAATCGGCAAGATTGCTGGTCATCAACCCTTCGCGAAAGGTCCTGCTGTTCCGCTTCCTGCACAAGGAAGGAGCGCTGGCGGGGGATGACTATTGGGCCACGCCCGGTGGCGGGCTTGAAGGGGACGAAACCTTCCAGGTCGCGGCGATTCGTGAACTGCACGAGGAAACCGGTATTCAGGTCAGCGCGGTGGGAGAGCCAGTGGCCGGTCGCCGGTTCCCCATGCAACTGCCCTGTGGCGAATGGGTGACCTCCGTCGAGCAATATTTTGTGGTGCACGCGCCAGACCAGCCGCTCTCTCGTGCCGGCTGGACCTCATCCGAGGCCCAGGTGATGGCCGATCATCATTGGTGGTCCGCCGATGATCTGCGAGCCACCGAGGCCACCGTCTGGCCGCAAGCGCTGGTGCACATGCTGGAAGAAGCGGGGGTGTTCGAGCGGTCCTTGTAGCGTTTTACCGCGGGCTGATTCTGGCTTGATGCGGGGCTGCCGATCTCCCGCGCGGCCGGGATTTTCCGGCTGGCGGTTTATGCCGTCGATCCAGATTCGCCCTCGACATTCACAACGGCGCCGTCGGCTCGTTCCTCTCTCTACCAACCATTAGAGGGAACGCCCGATGAAAAACACCGAACTCAGCCACATCATCCTCAGTGACCACTCGCGCATCGAGGCCGCCATCAGTACCGGCGCGGCCTGGGAAGTCTGGTTCCAGGTCGAGTTTCTGATGCTGCTGCGCGCAGCCCACCTGGGGTGCACTCGCGAAGCGCCTTACCCACCGCCGAACGGCACCCTGCACCTGGATGTACTGGCCAGCCAGGGTGTCGAGATCTATGCCATCGAGGTGAAAGTCGAGAGCGCCACCAATGCTGGCAACAAACTGTTGGCGGAAACCCGCAAGGATATCGAGAAAATCGCCAAATACACCGAGCCTGTCGAGGCCCGCTGGGTGGTTTCCCTGGCCTATAGCGACGTGGCCAAACGCTCGTTGCGCGGTTTCACGGTGGAGAACAGCGGCCACGCCATCTACCACGAGGCCGGTGCGATCGGCTGCATGATCTTCTCGGTTTGACCCGCGCAGGCGCCAGCAGGGCATGAGGCCTTCCTGGCACCTTTCGACAGTTCGCGCCCTTAGTGAGAGAACAACTGCCGGTCGCCCTGTTTCTGCGAGCCTGCGACGTAGTACGCCTCGAACCAGGCGGGCTGGCCCGAGATCGCCGTGGGTTTTTTCAGCAACAGTGGCGGTGGCTGCTTCCCCTGGGTCTCATCGGCGCTGGTGAAGGCTTTTTGCATCACGCTGCGAAAGTGCAGGTGATCGAATATCAGCAGGGCCTGGATGGCATAGACCACGGCGATTTTCTGGTCCTCGATCAGGACCAGGTGATCGCCGTTTTTTTCTTCCCCCGAAATGGACAGGTTCGAGGAACCGGTGAAGACCTTGGCGCTCGGCAGGTTGAAGTCGGTGACGACGAACTTGTTGTGTACCGAAATACCGGTGCCGCCGGACCACTCGCTGCGAAAAGGTTCCGGTGCGTACTTGGCGAGATAGGCGAAATCCACCTCGGCCGATGTGCCATCGGGCTTGATCACATCCATGCCCGAGGCCTTGTCGGTCACGCCATAGTTGAACACCGGACGCTTGTAGAGGCGGCTGATCGACTCGTACAGGGGGCCGCTGGTGATCTGGTTGAGGAAGGCGATGTTGAACAGCACCGAGCGGCTGGCCTGGTCGATCGCGCCGCCGATCGGGCTGAGCGACAGGTCGCTGCCGCTGTGTGGCGAGAAACAGAAATGCAGGCGCGGGCCGGCGGTCGTTGCGGTGCCGGTTTCGATCACGTGCCATTTCTGCGCCAGGTCGCTGGCCTCGAAGTTTTTCGGATCGCTGAAGCTGGCGTCGAAGACCCGGCCGAACAGGTCCGCTACCTCGAGGTGCTTGAACAACAGCGCATTGTTGTTCTGCACATAGCAGCCGCGGAAGCTGAAGTTGGTGGAGCCGCACAGCACCTGGTAAGGCTTGCCGTTGCGCCGGGCGATCAGCACCTTGTGATGCTGCAGGCCATGGAAGTGGCTGCGTCGAACCCGGTCCGCGCCGGCCGAGGCCACCAGGCGGCTGGCGGCCCGGGTCTCGCAGCTGTCGGGGGCGGCGTGATCGCCGGCGTCGTCGATAATGATGCGCAGGCGACTACCCAGCGCCTCCAGTCTGGCGAGGATGTCCGGTTCGTTGAAGTCGTAGGCGAAGACATCGAGGGTGGTGTCCGGCTGCCGTAGGACTTCATCCAGCACCGCGAAAATCATCGACACCGCCTCGAAGCCGAGCCACTGGTACATGGCTGTCTCGGTCTTCGGGTGGTCGAGCCCGTCCTTGGTTTTCGATGGAATCAGGCTCTTGCCATACACATCGACCTTGACGCCCGCGGGCACCCGGTCGCGGAAGGCCTGCGAGGAGGTAAAGCCCCGGGTGAAACCAATGTCGAGGATGCCTTCGTAGCTGATGGGGTCGAGGTCGATCGCCAGTTCGATGGCCGTGCCGGGAACCAGCTGGCCGTCGTTGGCCATGTGCATCATCCGGCCCCGGTAGGTGAAGGTGCCTTGGTCGACCTCATGGGGGACGTGAACCCAGCGAAACTTCTGGAAGGGCGCTTCCAGCGAGGAAAACTTGCGCTGGCCATCGACCGCGCTGTGGGTTGGCTCGTCGTAGGCGAAGGCGATGCGGTTGGGCAGGGGCTTGAAGTCGGTGCTGCCGGGAAACCGGCATTCGATGGCGAACCCCACCAGGTCGGGGGGAGGGGTGTCGACATCGAAACCGATCAGGCACATGCGTTCGCCGCGCCACAGCTTCATGGTGAAACCGTCGAGCGTCTGGGTGTTGTAGAAATCGGCCATGGGGGCGCTCCTTGCGCGGGGGGACGAGTCAAGCCGGGGCTGGATGTGTGCAGCGTAGAACAGCGCGGCGGGCGGTGGCGGTTTTAGCACGGGCCGGGTCGCGGGGGCGGGTTGTACTGCGCCCCGATGCTCTTATATGTTGCAAGCCCGACCCGTTCGACTCCTTGCAGAGAAGCCCTCGATGAACCTCGCCACCCTGTTGCTGTTTCTCCCGGCCTGCTTCGCCCTGAACATGGCGCCCGGGCCCAACAACCTGTTGTCGGTCAGGAACGCGACGGCCTACGGTTTTCGCACCTCCTGCCTGGCGGGTGCCGGGCGACTGGCCGCGTTCGCCCTGATGATCGCCCTGGCCTCGGCCGGGCTGGCAGTGGTGCTGCAAGCCTCGGAACTGCTGTTCTATGCGATCAAGATCCTGGGCGCGGCGTACCTGCTGTACCTGGCGTATCAGCTCTGGAGCGCCGACACCCAGGCCGAAACCGAAAAAAAGACCGCGCCCCTGGGGCTGGCCGCGCTGGCCCGGCAGGAGTTCCTGGTGGCCATCGGCAACCCCAAGGCGATCCTGATCTTCACCGCCTTCCTGCCGCAATTCGTCGACCCCGCGGCCCCGGTCCCCGGCCAGTTCCTGGTGCTCGGCGCCTTGTTCCTGCTGCTGGAATGGATAGCCATCAGCGCCTACGCCTGCATGGGTCTGCACATGCGCCGCTGGTTCGCCGAGCCGCGCGGCAAGAAGATCTTCAACCGCTGCTGCGCGGCGTTGTTGTCGGCGGCGGCTTCGGTGTTGCTGTTGGTGCGGCGGGCTTGAGTTGTCCGTAGATGTGCGTGCTCTTGCCGGGGGCCGTTGACGTCGCCTTCCAGCGTGATGGTTGGCACTTTGAACGATATGCAGATCGCTTCGCAGCACCTGCCCTAAGGGGCGAATGCCACCCATGGCTTTTACGGCGCTGGCTGCAATGGCCAGTGGGAAAGCGCTTTGGGGCGGGACGAGCGCTGGTATTCAATGGCGCCGCACAGGCAGTTGCCCTGGAAGGTGTCAGTCATTCAAGGGCGCACCTTGAAGCGCAAGGGCGCTCATATAAACGGCCGGTGTTGGGGAGGTAGAAGGGCTGGTTTCGGCCGTGGATTCAATCGGCCGATGCAGCGGATTGGCCATAAGCGGGTACTCAAGCTACGGGCCTGGCGTTTTGCTCGCTGCGGTTCAGTCTTCCGGCAGGTTATTGAATATTTTTTCCAGGGTTCCGTTCAGTTTGGTGATCTGGGCCTCGGTCAGGCCTTTGAAACTGGTGCGGAAGATATCGCTGGTGCAGTGCTGGACTTCTTCGATGGTATGGCGGCCGATATCGGTGAGGGAGACCTGAGTCACGCGCCCATCGCTGGCGCTAGTGTTGGTCTCCACCAGGCCATCGGCTTTCATGCGATAGACAATTTTGGTGATGGTCGAGAGCTTTGCGATGGCATGGATGGAGATTTCCGAAATGCTTGATTCGCCATTTTCCTTGAGGATGAACAGAATCCGCCAGCGCGGGATATCCATATCGATTTTTTTCAGCGCTTTCTCCATGGCCATGGAGTAGCGGCCATGCAGGCGAGCCAGCCAGTAGAAGGGAAAGTCTTCCTTCTTGAAGTCTTCACTGGCGGGGTTGTATCGGCTCAGGCGCTTTTTCGGGGTGGTCATAAAGGTTGGCGTAGTCTTTCTGGTGAGCTGGGTTGATAGCGGGCGCCATTGTCGCGCCGCACGCAGCAAAAAACCAGCAGACAGGTCACAGCGTGCCTTGGGCAAGGCCTTCAGGTCGGACGCTCGTGTGTGAGGTTTTGACGAAAGTGTCGGCCACCCTTGATCGGTTAAAACAGGGTGGGTAGGAGTGCGAAGGCCGGGGTACGGTTGAGCATGCAGAGCCGCGCCTGGGGCTGTTCGGCGCTGCTGCGAATCGCAGGTGCGAGCCCGCTGATTGGCTCGATCGATTCCGTCAGGCGGCTGGCCGCCTGACGGACCCTTGAACCAGCCACTGAGCGCTCTCGCGATTACCAGCGCGGGCCGAGTTCGGCGCACATTTTGCGAACCATGGCGTCGAAGAATTTCACCGCGAAACCGCTGTCCCGAATGAGCATGGCCGTGAGTTCGGCGCACTTGCGGCTGATCGCCTCCGGCAGCGGATTGTCTTCACCGCCCAAGGCGCCGGCCTGGCACTGGATTTCGGCGGCGCGCTGCACCGTCCACAACAGGAAGAACGCCTTGGCGATACTGCTTTCGCCGACGGCAATGCCGTGGTTGCGCAGCACCAGAATGTGCTTGTCGCCGAGGCTGTCGATCATTCGGGTTTTTTCGTCATCAAACAGCGTGATGCCTTCGAAGGTGTGGTAGCCGATCCGACCGTAGAGTTGCGCCCCATAAAAGTCGTTATGAGCAAAACCGGCCTTTTTCATGACAATCGCCGAAATCGGCGTGGTGTGCGTGTGGATCAGGCACTGAATATCTGCGCGCGCACCGTGCACTGCGCTGTGCAGGGCGAAGCCGGCAGGGTTGCCGTCATAGGGCGAGTCTTCGAGCTTCTTGCCGTGCAGGTCGACCTTGAGCAGGTTGGCCGGCGTCACTTCGGTGTAATTCAGGCCGAACGGGTTGACCAGATAGTGGTGCGCCGGGCCGGGCAGGCGTGCGGAAATATGGTTGAAGATGGTCTCGGTCCAGCCAAAGAAATCCACCAGGTGGTAGCAATGCGCAAGTTGCACGCGCAGTGCCCATTCTTCGTCGCTGCACGTCTGGGGTGTTGCCGATGGGGTCTGGTCCATGTCGATGTCCTGGTTGTAGTGAGTCAGTGACGGGCCTGTTCGCCGCGAAAGCGTGCCAGGGCAATGAGGTGGCGAGTGATGGGCATCGGGATCGCCATGCCATCGGCCAGCTCCAGCACCGCATCGCCGATGGCGGCCAGCTCCAGAGGGCGGCCTTTCTCATAGTCCTGCAGCATTGAGGTGCGCACGGCGCCCATGCCGGCGCCGAGTTCGAGAAAGGTCCTTGGATCGATGCTCACGCGCGCGCCATAAGCGGCGGCCGTCAGCAGGGCTTCGTGCAGACAACTGCTGACCAGGTCGCGGAGCTCCGGCAGGCTGTAAAGCTGCTCGAGGGTGGCGCCGGTAATCACCGAGAGCGGGTTGGAGGTGAGGTTGGCGATGATCTTGGTCCACAGGTTGTCGCGGATGCGGTCGGTGGCTCGCGCTTCTATTCCGACACTTTCAATCAGTGCGCGCACACGCTCCAGGCGCGGGCTGAGACGGTTGTCGGGTTCGCCGAAAATCATCAGGTGCGGGGTGCGCGATTCGGCCACGGCGCTGGCCGGGCAGTGTGCGGTGATGAACACTACGCAGCCGATCACGTGACGCAGATCCAAGGTCCGGCTGAGAATCGACTGCGGATCGACCGCGTTCACCTGTTGCCCCGCGTAGCGTCCACCCTCGCCGTGGAAGTACCACCACGGCACGCCGTTGACCACCGGGATCACCACCGTCTCGGCAGTCATCATCGGTTGCAACTGCGGCAGCAGGGTGGCCAGGGCTTGTGCCTTGGCGCAGAGAAAAATCAGGTCTTGCTCGCCGAGGCTGGCGGCGTCGTCGCTGGCGTCGACCCGTACATGGTGGTGGCCGTCCAGGTCGTTCAGGTGGATGCCGTCACGGCGGATGGCGCTCAGGGTTTCTCCTCTGGCCAGTACCTTGACCATGTGGCCGCTAGCAGCCAGACGTGCTGCCAGGGTGCAGCCGATAGCACCGGCACCGGCGATGCCGATGCGTAGGGGGATAGCGTTCATCGCGACTCCAGATGTTCAAAGGCCGGATAAGACCGTGCTCGACGCGCCCGGCGCCCTTCGGTCGCCGGGGCAGGGCAGCCGTCAGTTGGCGAGCATTTCCTGGTGCTTGCTGGCCAGGCCCAGATAGGCTTCGATCACGCGCGGATCGTCGGCCAGTTGCTGCGCCGGGCCCTGTATGGCGATCTGGCCGGTTTCCAGCACATAGGCGTAATCGGCCACCCGCAGGGCGGCGCGCGCGTTCTGCTCCACCAGCAGAATCGATACCCCTTGCTCGCGCAGGGCGGTAATGATCCGGAAAATCTCCCGGGTAATCAGCGGCGCCAGGCCCAGGCTCGGTTCGTCGAGCATCAGGAGCTTGGGCTTGGCCATCAGTGCCCGACCCACGGCGAGCATTTGTCGTTCACCGCCAGACAATGTCGCTGCCAGTTGTTCACGGCGCTCCCAGAGACGCGGGAACAGCTCATAGATTTCGGCCAGCGTCTCGCTGTAGCGCCGGTCGCCCCGGCGATGGCGCTGGAAGGCGCCGAGCAGCAAGTTGTCGGCCACGCTCATGCTGGTGAACAGCTCGCGTTTTTCCGGCACCAGTCCCAGGCCCCGTGAGACCATCACTTCCACTTCCGGCAAGGCTTCCAGGCTGCCATCGAAATGAACCTGCCCCCGGGAGCCAAGCACGCCCATGATTGCCGAAAGCAGGGTGGTCTTGCCGGCGCCATTGGGGCCAATCACCGTCACGATCTGGCCCTTGCCCACCGTCAGGCTGGCGTCGCTCAGCGCTTCGACTTTGCCATAGGCCACGCTCAGGTCCTTGATCTCCAGCACGGCGTCGTCGACCTGGTTGCGCGGTGTGAGGTGCGGTTCCACTTGCATGTTCATCATTCGGCTCCTCCCAGATAGGCTTCCAGTACCGCGGGATCCTTCTGTACGTCTTCAGGCAATCCCTGGGCGATCCGCTGGCCGAACTCCATGACCACCACGCGGTCGACCAGGCCCATGACGAAGTCCATGTCGTGCTCGACCAGCAGGATCGCCATGCCTTCGCTGCGCAGGCGGCTGAGCAGGACGCCCAGGGCTTCCTTTTCTTTCAGACGCAGGCCGGCCGCGGGTTCGTCGAGCAGCAGCAGGTACGGGGCGGCGCACAAGGCGCGGGCAACTTCCAGAATCCGTTGTTGGCCCAGGGCCAGGCTCCCGGCCTCTTCATACAGGTAGTCGCCGAGGCCCACGCGCTCCAGTTGATGCCTGGCTTCGCCGAGCAACCGGGCTTCCTCGCGACGATCCAGGTGCAGGGCCGCCGACAGCACGCCTTGCTTGCCACGCAAATGCGCGCCAATGGCGACGTTCTCCAGCACGCTCATGTTGCCCAGCAGTTTCACGTGCTGGAAGGTGCGGCTCATGCCCATGCGTGCCACTTGCCGGGCATTCAGGCCATTGATCTTCTGGCCCATGAACAGCACATCGCCGCTGCTCGGTGTGTCGACACCGGATAGTTGGTTGAACAGGGTGCTTTTGCCGGCGCCGTTGGGGCCGATCAGCGCGAGGATTTCGCCGGAGCGGATTTCCAGGCTCATGTCGTTGTTGGCCACCAGCCCGCCGAAGCGTTTGGTCACATGCCGCGCTTCAAGGACTCGTTCGCCATGTTCAGGCCGTCGCCGATGTGCCAGCGGCACAGCCGGGGCGTCGGTGCTGTGGACCTGGCGGCGTACCTTGGCGCGGGCCGGTATCAGGCGCGCCAGCAATGGCCAGAGACCGGCGGGCGCACGCTGCATGAGGACCACGATCAGAATGCCGAACACGATGATTTCGTAGTTGCCGGTATGCCCCAGCAGAGCCGGCAACCAGTCCTGCAACCACTGCTTGAGCAGGGTCAGGATGCCCGCGCCGAGCAGGGCGCCCCAGACGCTGCCGACACCGCCGATCAAGGCCATGAACAGGTAGTCGATGCCCATGTTCAAACCGAATGGCGTCGGATTGACGAAGCGTTGGGTGTGGGCATAGAGCCAGCCGGAAATCGCCGCGAACACCGCGGAAATGATGAAGATCACCATCTTCGAACGGAAGGTGTCGACGCCCATCGATTCGGCCATTGCCTGGCCACCCTTGAGGGCGCGGATGGCGCGGCCTTCGCGAGAGTCGAGGAGGTTCTGGGTGATGACGATCGCCAGCAACAGCAGGGCCCAGATCAGGTAGAAAATGTTCTCGCCCTTGTCCAGCTTCAGGCCGAACAACGAGATCGACGGCAGGCCACCGACGCCGGTATGGCCGCCCAGAGATTCCAGGGTGCCGAACAGGTAGTACAGCGAAAGCCCCCAGGCAATCGTCCCTAGCGGCAGGTAATGCCCGGACAGCTTGAGCGTCAGCGCGCCGAGAATCAGCGCGACCGAAGCGGTGAGCACCACGCCCACCAGCAGCGTCAGCCAGGGTGACGTTCCGGCCCAGGCCAGCCAGGCCGGCAATTGTTCGGCGGTGGTCAGGTAGGCCGAGGTGTAGGCACCGAGCCCGACGAACGCGGCCTGGCCGAAACTGGTCATGCCGCCGACGCCTGTGAGCAGCACCAGCCCCAGCACCACCATGGCGTACATGCCGATGTAGTTGAGCAGGGTGACGTAGTAGGGGGGCAACAGCAGCGGCGCAATGCCCACCGCCAGCAACAAGGCAAGTAACAGGTAGCGCGAATTCATTCTTCTTCCTCCACATGACGACGGGTGAATGAACGCCAAAGCAGGAACGGAATAATCAGCGTGAACACGATGATTTCTTTATAGGTGCTGGCCCAGAACATGGAGAAGGCTTCGATCAGGCCCACCGCCAGGGCGCCGAGTGCGGCGACCGGATAGCTGACCAGCCCGCCAATGATCGCCCCGACGAAACCTTTGAGGCTGATGACGAAACCGGAGTCGAAGTACAGTGTGGTGATCGGCGCGATCAGGATCCCCGAAAGCGTGCCGATCAGCGCGGCGAGCAGGAAGGTCGACTTGCCCGCGAGCGTCGGGGAAATCCCCATCAGCCGGGCACCCATGCGGTTGATCGCGGTGGCACGCAAGGCCTTGCCATAAAGCGTGCGCTCGAAGAACAGGTACAAACCGACGATCAGCCCCAGGGACACGGTCAGGACCCAGAGGGTCTGGCTATTGAAGGTCACCGGACCGAGTTCCAGCCCGGCTTCGGAGAAGGGCCTGGTGCGGGCGCCTTCGGGGCCGTACAGCAATAGCGCCATACCGGTCATGCTGACGTGCACGGCGATCGACACAATCAGCAGGACCAGCGAACTGGCCGAGGCGATCGGTTGGAACACCAGGCGGTAGATTTGCGGCCCCAATGGTACCACCAGCGCCAGCGTCAGCAGTGCCTGGACCGCCATCGGCAACTCGGCCAATGGCAAGGTGTTGATCAGCACCGCCAGCAGCCCCGCGTAGCCGAGCTTGAAGAGAATGCGTACGGCAAGCCGAAGGCTCGCACGTGCCGCCCCCCACAGGTCGAGCGCGCAATCGATCAGTGTCAGGCCGAGTAGCAGCCAGACCAGGGCCGTCGGGTGGCCGTTCTGCAACGTGGCCATGGTCAAGGCGCCGTAGGTCACGAATTCACCCAGGGGGATCAACAGGATCCGGGTCACGGTGAACACCAGAAGGATCGACAGGGCCAACAGCGCATAGATCGCGCCGTTGGTCATGCCGTCCTGGCCCAGCAGCATGGCTATCTGGAAATTCATAATGAGAGCTCTTGTCTACAGATTGAATATCAGGCCCGCGTGCAGGTGCGGATCGCCTCGTCGGCAATCGAGCGGGGCGTGCGGCGGGCCGTGCAACCAGGCTTCGATCAATGGTCTTGCAGCAGCATCCAGGTGCCGTTCTTGACCACGATCAATTCGCGGCCGCGTTCGTCAAAGCCGCTGTGGTCTTGCGGTGTCATGTTGTAAACACCCTGGGTGCCGGCCAGTTCGTGGCTTTGCTCGAGTGCATCGCGCAGGGCCGCGCGAAACTCGGGAGTTCCGGGTGCGCCTTTCTTGGCTGCAATCGGGATTGCCTGCTGTAGCAGCAAGCCGGCGTCGAAGGTGTTCCCGCCGAAGGTCGCCGGTTTGCTGCCATTGAGCTTTTCGTAGGCCGTGGTGTAGTCGCTGGCGATTTTCTTCGAGGGGTGGCTGTCCGGGATTTCATCGATTACGAGCATCAGGCTGGCAGCCAGAATGGTGCCTTCGACCTTTTTTCCGCCCAGCTTGAGGAAGTCCGGCAGTGCCGCGCCGTGGGTCTGGTAGATCTGCCCGCGATAGCCCTGATCGAACAGTGTGGTCTGCGGCATCACCGCCGAGCTGCCGGGCGCGGCGACCAGTACCGCGTCGGGACGGCTGGCGAGTATTTTCAGGCTCTGCCCGGTGACGGACGTGTCCTGGCGCTGGAAGCGCTCGTTGGCCACGACCTTGATGTTGTGCTGCGCCGCCAGGCCGCTCACAACCTTGGCCCAGTTCTCGCCATAAGGGTCACCGGTGCCGATGAAGCCGAGTGTCTTCACGCCCTTCTTGGCCATGTGTTCGAACAGCGCCTTGGCGATCAGGTCATCGTTCTGCGTGGTCTTGAATACCCATTTCTTCTGCTCGGTCATCGGCAGCACCACCGCGGCGGTGCCAACCGGGGCCAGCAGCGGCACGCCAGCTTCGGCGACGAACTGGATCACACCCATGGCATTGGGCGAGCCGCTCGGGCCGATGATGGCGTCGACATTTTCTTCGTCGATCAACTTCTTCAGCGCCTTCACCGTAGCGCTCGGGTCGCTCGCATCATCCAGAGAAATGTACTTCACCGCCTGATCGCCAGCCTGGGCCGGCAGCAGGGGGATAGTGTTTTTCTGGGGTAGCCCGACCAGTGCGATCGGCCCGGTGGAGGAGGTAATGACCCCGATTTTCACATCTGCCTGGGCGGCAGCGCAGACGGCACTCAACAACAACGTGGACACGGCTTTTCTGAAAAGCATGACTTTCTCCGAAGAGTTGCAACGCGGCAAAAGGCTAATGGTCAGCCGCCCCGACCACGACGTGGTGCGAGTACGGCCCAAGGTACGGCCCTGTTTTTTTGGGCGAACTGCTGCGACACCCCTGGGGCGTTACCGAGCCATTGAGGTGGCGCTCGACCATGAGCTATCGATCGAAGGCGATGAGGGCAAAAGCAGGTTGCATGCCAGAAATTTTTTGGTGCAGGGCGCAAACCCGTCATGGCGATACCCGGAGCGGGCAGTGTCGAGGCGATCCTGCCAAGGCCTTCCGGCGGTCTGTCACAGGGGCATCTGGAAGACGGATAAAACCGGCACCACACCATGCTGGGCAAGGCTTTGATCTGGATCAATAAAGGCCTTGATCGACCCCGAAAACCAAGAATTTGAACACTGAAAAATCAGTGTTTTTTTATGTTTTTTAGGTGGTTTTTTTCACGGTTTTATTTTTTTGTTTTTGGGTTTTCTGACGGAAGAGTCAACTCGATATTTTTCAAATGTTTTGTTGTTAATCGTTATTGATATGTAATTAACATATTGATTTATAAGGATAAATATTGTGTTTTCCGGTTTTTCCTATCTCTATGCCGGTGTTACCAAACTGCACGTCACTGGTGCGAAAAGTGAAAATCTGCACCGAAAATACACATCTTTTTATTTGGTAAAATTCAATTGACATTTCACGTAATTATTATGATTTTAGATTTAAGCGTTCACCCAGGCTTTCATGCCGAGGGCATCCGTTCTGGCGATACACAAAGAGCAGGTAAAGAGCATGTCGATCGTTGTCCAGGATTTAGCTTTAGGGGGAGATGGCCTTTCGGTCATGGTGAAGGACACCATCGATATCGCGGGCTATCCGACCCGTGCTTCAAGCAACGCACTGGTCGATGCTCCGGCGGCCGGCGAGCATGCCCAAGTGGTCCGGGCGCTCCTGGGTGCGGGCTGCCGGATCACCGGCAAAACCAGCCTGCATGAACTGGCTTTCGGGACTACCGGCCTCAACGCCTGGACGGGCACGGCAGCCAATCCGCGCTACCCGGGCTATATACCGGGTGGCTCCTCCAGCGGTTCGGCGGCGGCGGTGGCGGGCGGGCTTTGCGACTTCGCGCTGGGCACCGATACCGGGGGCTCGGTACGGATTCCCGCGGCGTGCTGCGGGGTTTTCGGCCTCAAGCCTACCTTTGGCCGGATCAGTCGCCAGGGTGTCATGCCGACGCACAGCACCCTCGATTGCGTAGGCCCCCTGGCGCGGGATATGGATCGCTTGATCGAAGCGATGGGCATCATCGATCCCACGTTCGCCCCCGTCCCGCTGCCCGAGCATCTTGCTATCGGCGTAGTCGCGGTGGAGGTCCACGAACAGATCCAGGCGGTGGTTAACCAGGCGCTGGGGCGTTCGCACTTCAAGCTGCTTGAGCAGACGCTGCCTGGTATGTCCGCAGCGTATGGCGCCGGGATGGCGATCATCAACGCCGAAACCTGGGCCGCGTGCGGTCATCTGCTGCAAACCGGCCGGGTCGGCAGCGATGTCGCCGACCGTTTGCGCGCAGCCAGCCTGACCACGGCCAAGTTCGTTGAAGAAGCCGAAATCACCCGTCGCGCGTTTACCGCAGAAGTGGACGCAGCCCTGGCGATCACCCCAATCCTGGCCATGCCGACCATGCCCGACTTCCCATTGCGGGTCGTCGATGCGGCCGACACTCGCGCCGCCCTGGGCATGACCTCACTGGTGCGCGCTTTCAATCTTTCCGGTCATCCGGCTCTGAGCATTCCTCTGGAAAGCGCTTCGGGGCTCCCGATAGGCCTGCAACTCATTGCCGCCCATGGCGCGGACGAACTGCTGTGTGCAGTCGCCCGCGAGCTGGTCCGGCGCCTGGAAGAGTAAATCGTCATGCTTACTATGGAGAAACCCATGACTGCGCCAAGCGAGCTGAATCACCAGCGCCGTGTGCCGATCACGGCGAATGAAGCCTTTCAGAATCTGTTGGTCGAGATTCGCACGCGTGCCCGGAATGAAGAATTCGACCAGCAAAAATGCATCTCGCAGGATGTCATCGAACAGTTCCGCACGCTCGGCGTCTATCGTGCCCTGGTGCCCAAGCGCTTCGGCGGTGACGAGCGCTCACCGGCCGAGTTTTGCCAGATGGTCGAGGACATCTCCATCGCCGATGGGTCCGCCGGCTGGGTCGCCAGCTTCGGCATGAGCCCGGTTTATCTGGCGGCGCTACCGCTGGAAACCCTGCAGAAAATCTACGCCGACTCGCCTGACGTGGTATTCGCCGGCGGGATCTTCCCACCGCAGCCCGCGCCATTTGTCGAAGGTGGCCTGGAGGTGAACGGGCGCTGGAAATTTTCCAGCGGCTGCATGGGGGCGTCGCTGATCGGGGTGGGCATCAGCCCGAAGAACGGCGAGATGCTCGGCCTTCCACGGCTGGCGGTGATGCCTCGGGAAAAGGTGCGGATCGAGCAAACCTGGAACGTCGTCGGCCTGGTCGGCACCGGCAGCCATGACGTCGTCGTCGAAGGCGTCGTGGTGCCTGAGGAGTGGACGTTCGTTCGCGGCGGTCCTTCGAGTCTTGACGAGCCGTTTTTCCGCTATCCGTCCCTGTCGTTCGCCACTCAGGTCTTGTCGGTGGTCGGCCTGGGCGTTGCGCGCGCTGCCCTCGACGAGTTGAGTGGCATGGCCAGTGGCCGAATCTCCGTGACCGGTGCGCCGTCATTGTCCGACCGGCCGCTGGCTCAGGTCGAAATGGCCAAGGCCGAAGCGGCGCTGCGCGCTGCGCGGTCGTGGTTCTACCAGGCGATCGACGATGCCTGGGCCAGCGTCCTGGCCGGCGATCCGGTGAGTGTCGAGCAGACCAATATGCTGCGCTTGTCCTCGACCCATGCCACTCGTGTCTCGGCCGATGTAGCGCGCACCGCGCAAATGCTTTCGGGTATGAGCGGGGTGTACCGTACCAGCCCCCTGTCGCGCTTCGTCAACGACACCCAGGTCATTACCCAGCACGCCTTCATGGGCGACATGACTTACCAGAACGCCGGCGCGATTTTCTTCGGCAATAAGCCGCTGCCGGGCTACCTGTAATTTTCCCTACTGATTGGTGAACCCCATGACCGATAAAAAATCCCTGCGAGTCCTGTTCTGCATCGGCATCAACCAGAACTTCTTCGATGCTCCGCGTCCCGAGGCGCTGGAGGTATGGGCCGCGTTCGGCGTCATGTGGAACGGCATCGCCGATCTGCCTGGCGTGACTGTGCTGGGCAACATGGACGATGACCAGAGCATGGTCGGCCCCTCCGCCGGTTGGCCCTGGACCACGTATCTGCTGGCCGATGTGCCGGACATCGAAACCGTCCACGCCGCCTGCAATCTGTTTCGCACCACGGAGGTCGGCGATGGCCCCTACAAACTTTGGAAGTACTGCAAGGTCGAGGCCCGTACCGGTCGCGAACTGATCATCCAGCGCTGAATCGAGAGCAGTCGCCATGTCATCACAAGAGCATTTGCGCGCACTGGAGCAGCGGCTCCAACAGCTGGAAAGCGAGAACGCCATTCGCGCCTGCATGAACCGCTACATGTTCCTGTGCGATGAACTGGGCGTGGGCTCCCCCCTCGAGGAGCTGGCCGCTCTGTTCACGGCGCAGGCGATCTGGGAAGGCAAGGGAGCCAGGTACCAGAACAGCTTCGGCGGTTACCGCGGGCGTGAGGCGATCAAAGCGATGTTTGCGACCTACATGGTCGAACCTGCGCACTTTTCGCTGAACGTGCATTTCCTGACCTCGGAGCTGATCCGGGTCAGCGGCGAGACCGCGGATGCCAGTTGGGTGATGTTGCAGGCCTCGACCTTTGCCTCGGGTGCCTCGCACCTCAACAGCGCTCGCCTCAGCGTGCGGTTCGCCCAGGAACAGGGGCAGTGGCGCATGGCGCACTTTCAGACCGAGAACCTGTTCAGTCGCCCGGTCGATACCTGGAATAGCGCCGCCCACCTGCCCGTACCTGGCCAATCCGGGGAGTGACACCCGGAATTCTTGAAGTCGGCGACGCCTGCCGACGAGGAGTGATCGTGAATAACCTGATAAACACCGTAACGCTGGACGCCAGCCCCTCCGACCTGGTTCTGCATGACCGTGTTCACACGTCGATGTACACCGATGGCAAGCTCTTCGAGCAGGAACTGGACAAGATTTTCTACAGCACCTGGATCTGGGTCGCGCATGCCAGCGAGATTCCCGATTCCGGCAGCTACAAGAGCACTTACGTCGGCAAGCAGCCGGTAATCGTCGTACGCGACCGCAAGAAAGACGTGCATGTGTTGCTCAATCGCTGCCGCCATCGTGGCGCAACGGTGTGCGAACACAAGAAGGGCAAGACCAACAGTTTCGTCTGCCCTTATCACGGCTGGAGCTACGCCCTGGATGGCAGCCTGCGTGGTGTGCCGCACCCGGAAAGTTACGGCGATTGCCTGGAAAAGGCCGACTTGCCTTTGGTCGGCCTGCGTGTCGAGCAATACAACGGCATGATCTTCGCCACCTTCAAGGATGATATCGAGCCCCTCGTCGACTTCCTCGGCCCGGCGAAGAAGTGGATTGACCTGTTCATGAAGCAGGGCGCCGGTTACCCGGTCAAGGTGGGAGGCGAGCATCGCTTCCGCTTCCCCGGCAACTGGAAAATCCAGCTGGAAAACACCACCGATGCCTATCACTTCCCGCTGGTGCACAAGTCGTTCCTGTCGTCCGTGGATGAACAGACGCTGGAGCTGTTCGATTTCGTCAAAGGGCCGGGCTACGTCGAAGACCTCGGCAACGGCCACAGCGTGATGGTGATGATCCCCGACCTGGTCGATCTGGAGGCCAATCTCGATTTGCCGATCCCGGCGCGCTTTGAGGATCTGGCCGCGCAACTGCGCGCCGAAGGCCAGGACGAGGAATCGGTCCGCCGTATCGTACGCGCGGTAGGCGGTTCGGGCTTCAACCTCAACCTGTTCCCGAACGTCGCTTGTTCCATGGCGTTCTTCCGGGTGCTGCAACCCATCGCAGTGGACGAAACCGAAATCCATCACGCGGTGATCACCATGGACGGTGGCCCGGCCGTGGCCAACCGTTATCGCCTGCGCCTGCATGAGCACTTCCAGGGCCCGATGGGGTTTGGCACGCCGGACGATTCCGAGGCATGGGAGCGCGTACAGCGCGGCGCCAGTGCCGGCACCGATCTGTGGATCATGCTCAATCGCGGCCTGCCGGGCGAAAAGGAGTCGGAAGACGGGCGGGTGAGCGATGTGAGTGCCGAGACCGGCATGCGCGCTGGCTACCAGCAGTGGAAAAAGATGATGTCGGCCTGAGTCGATGGAGAACACCATGATCAATCTGCAATTGCTCAACCAGGTCAGCGCTTTCATTTGGCAGGAAGCGGACATGCTCGATCACGGCGATTTTGTCGAATGGCTCGATCTGTGGACCGAGAACGCGACTTACATCATCCCGATCGATCCGCTGGAAACCGATTTCGAGAACACCCTGAACTACGCCTACGACGATCACCACATGCGTCAGTTGCGCGTGGCCCGATTGACCAGCGGCGAGTCGATTTCGACCACCCCGCGGGCGCGCACCGTGCGCAGTCAGTCGCGCTTTCGCCTGTTGTCGGATCGAGACGGGGTGGTCACCGTGCGTTGCGCACAGAACCTGCGCGAGTTCCGCAAGGATGTGCTCAAGCAGTACACCGCCGATGTCACATTCGAGCTGGTGCTCAGCGGTGACAGTTTCAAGATCCAGCGCAAGCTGATTCAACTGATCAACTCCACCGATACCCTCGCGGGTATCGGTTACATCCTCTGAGGACGCTGCCATGACACAGGTTGCATTGGTCACCGGAGCGGCCCAGGGGCTGGGCAGGAGCATTGCCGAGCAACTGCTGAACAGCGGCTACCGGGTCGTGATCAGCGACCGCTCGCTGGAGTCGGCGCAAGCCACCGCCGCTGAGCTGGACGCTACTGGCGAACGGGTGCTGGCACTCAAGCTCGACGTGTCGAGCAAGGTCGATTTCGAGGACGCTCTGGCGGCTGTCGTCGCGCATTGGGGGGCGTTGCAGGTGGTGGTGAACAACGCCGCGATGACCATGACCACGCCCGTGATGCAGATCAGCCCGGAAGAGTTCGATCGGGTGGTGAGCGTTAACCAGCGCGGCACGTTTGTCGGCTGCCAAGTGTTCGGCAGCTATCTGGCGACCCGGGGGTACGGGAGGATCATCAATATGGCCTCCCTGGCCGGGCAGAACGGCGGCACCGCGACCGGCGCGCATTACGCCGCCTCCAAGGGCGCAATCATCACCTTGACCAAGGTCTTTGCCAAAGAGCTGGCGGCCTCCGGTGTCACGGTCAACGCCATCGCCCCGGGCCCTGTCGAGTCGCCGGCGGTACGTGCCGCCGTGCCGCCCGAGCGCCTGGAAAAACTGATAGAGGCGATTCCGGTCAAGCAATTGGGCAACGCCGCATTCATCGGCAGGCTGATCGTGCAACTGGCCAGCGAAGACGCCTACTTCACCACCGGGGCGACCTGGGACGTGAACGGCGGGCTCTTCATGCGCTGAGGTCATTGGCGCCACGTTTTGCAACAGCAGCAGGGCGTGCCCAGGTGCGCGCCCGTACAACCAATTCGGGACAGTCCGGTATGAGCGATCAATTATTGAAAGTTATCGTGCACAAGCGCGAAGAGCAGGGCGAAGGTGTCGTCGTGCTGGATCTGAGCGATGCGTCGGGACAGCCCTTGCCCGCGTTCGAGGCGGGCGCGCATGTCGATATCCATCTCAAGGCTGGGCTGGTTCGTCAGTATTCGCTGTGTGGCGATCCGGCCAACGCCAGCGCCTATCGCTTGGGGGTACTCAAGGATCCCGCCTCGCGGGGCGGTTCGGTGGCGGTGCATGAGTGGTTGCAAGAAGGGCGCGAGATCGAGATCAGCCTGCCGCGCAATCACTTTCCGCTGGCCAGCGATGCCAGGCGCTCGATCCTGATCGGTGGCGGTATCGGCATTACCCCGATGGTCGCCATGGCCTACGCATTGAATGCCCGCGGCAGCGATTTCGAACTGCACTATTGCGGCCGCTCGCGCAGTCGCAGCGCCTTTCTCGACGAGTTGGGCAGCGCTGCGTTTGCTTCCCGGTTGCACACGCATTTCGACGACGAAGCCGTCGAACAGAAACTCGACCTGTCCAGGGTGCTGGGCACCCCCCAGGCCGGTGTACACCTGTATGTCTGCGGACCGTCCGGCTTCATGGACTGGATCATTGCCCAGGCCCTGGAAGCAGGTTACGCCGACGATCATGTGCACCGCGAATACTTCCAGGTCGAAGTCGACACCTCGGGCGCGGGCTTCGAAGTGGTTGCCCAGCGTAGTGGCAAGACCGTCCAGGTGGTCGAGGGCCAGAGCATTGTCGAGGCACTGGCTGCCGTGGGCATCAGGATTGAAGTGTCCTGTGAGCAGGGCGTTTGCGGCACCTGCTTGTGCGACGTTATCGAAGGCGAACCGGATCACCGCGACGTGTATCTCACGGATGACGAAAAATCCGCCAATGACCAGATTCTGGTGTGCTGTTCCCGAGCCAAATCCAAGAAGCTGGTGCTGGATATCTGATAGACCGGAGGGTAAGACCATGGTCGATACAACGGGATTTCGTAACTCAATGGCAATGCTCGGTGGTGCGGTTTCGATCATCACCACCGATGGCCCTGCGGGTCGTTTCGGCTTCACCGCTTCGGCGGTGTGCAGCGTGACCGACCAGCCGCCGACACTGTTGGTGTGCATGAATCGCTCGTCGTTTTCCAATGTGCATTTCAAGAGTAATGGGGTGCTGAGCGTTAACGTCCTGACGCCGGGGCACCAGGAGGTATCGGGGGCGTTTTCCAACCGCAACCTCGATGCCGAGCAGCGCTTTTCCTGCGCATCCTGGACCACCCTGGAAAGTGGGGCGCCACTGCTCGATGAGGCACTGGTGAGTTTTGACTGCCGCATCGCCCAGGCTCATGAAGTCGGATCGCACACAATTTTCTATTGCGAAGTCCTGGGTATCCGTAATGGCGAAAGCCAGGAAGGCCTGGTGTATTTCAATCGCGCCTACCACCGCTTGGGAGATGCATCCAAAGCAACTCCCTGACAGGGCTGGAACCCGGAAGTTTCGATAAGGACTTCCATGATCATTAAGTTTATTGAATAACAAGAAAGCAGTTGTCGCTGTTCTGGCGAATGACTGTGTTACGCCTTTTTTTGCAGTGAGTGGTTATAAAAACAATACTGCGGATTGACTGCCTAAGTTTAACTTTTGCTGAACTAATCTGCTTCCACTAGCCGTGCCTTTGTGCATGTAAAAAAGAAGGAACGCTTGATGTCTCAGAATCGCTGGGTAAGCCGTGGCGTCACTCCTGTGGCCGTGATGGGAATCTTCATGCCGGTCGTTGTATATGCCGACTTCGTAGATGACAGACAAGTCAGTCTGGGGATGCGCAACTTCTACATTGACCGTGATTTCAAACAGCATGACGCGCCGCAATCCCGGGTGGGCAGTTGGACCCAAGGTTTCGATTTTCGCGCGATCTCGGGTTACACCGAAGGCACGCTGCAGTTTGGCCTGGACCTTTCGGCGCAGTACGCCTATCGCTTGGACGGCGGCGGTGGACGGGGCCCGGACAGCATCATTCCGTACGATGCCAGCAAGGGCGAACAAGTCCGTGACTATGGCCGTGCGGCGCTGACCGGCAAGGTGCGTTACAACAAAACCGAACTCAAGATAGGTGAACTTCGTCCGACGTTGCCGGTGGCCTACATCGACGATTCGCGGCAATTGATCACCACGTATCACGGTGTACAGATCGAATCCAGGGAAGTGGAAAAGCTGACACTGACGGGCGGTCGCTTTACCGAAATCAGCTCCCGGGAGTCTTCCAATACCGAGAAGATGTACTTGTTCAATGGTCCCAACATCAAACGCCGCAGTGATGGGTTGAACTTTGCGGGTGCCACCTATGTATTTACCCCAAACTTGTCCGGGACTTATTTCTTCGGGCAACTGGAGGATATCTATAAACAACACTACCTGGGGCTGACCTATAACCATGATCTGGGTGCCGGTTACGGCTTGAAGACAGACCTTCGTTACTTCAATCACAGTGAAGACGGCAAAGCGCTGTACGGCGATATCGACAACCGCTCCTATGGCGTCATGACCACCCTGAAAAAAGGCGCCCACGCCTTCGGTGTCGGCTACCAGCGCATGCTCGGCGAGTCGACATTCCCGACGCTCAATGGCTATGCGCCGCAGCCTTACCTGGTGAACTGGTCGACAGTGGCGTTCGTCAAGCCGAACGAAAGCTCCTGGCAATTGCGTTATGACTACAACTTCGCGGGCGTCGGGTTGCCGGGGTTGAAATTGATGACGCGTTACATACGCGGCACCGGTATCGACCGGGGCAGCAATAGCCTCGAACAGAACGTCGAAAGTGAACGCAACATCGTGCTCGGCTATGTGGTGCAAAGCGGTCCCCTGAAGGACTTAGGTTTCGAGTGGCGCCGGATTGACGTAAAGACGCGCTATGGCAATGGCAGGGCGTCGGGGGTGGACTATCAGGAAAATCGCCTGATCACGACCTACACCTGGAAGTTCTGAAATCCCTGGAAGTCGTTCGCGGCTTCCAGGCCGGCCTGCGCATCCGGCACGGTTGAACCTCAACATTGTTTTTCCTTCGTCCGGAGCGCTCCTTCCGGACTTTTTTACCGCGGTTTTTATGCCGCGCTTTAAGGATTGCCTATGCGTCGTTTTTATACCGGCTGCGACTTGGATCGCGTTCACAGTATCGCCGAATTGGCCGAGATAGCCCGGCGGCGCTTGCCTTACTTCGTGTGGGAGTACCTCAGCGGCGGTGCGGAGGCCGAATTGACGCTCAAGGATAATCTCGCGGCGTTCAGCGCCTTTGGCCTGCATTCCAGGGCCATGGTGCCCTGCCATGCGCCCGACACTTGTCGCGCCGTGCTCGGCCGGGTGTTGCCCATGCCGATGCTGATTGGGCCGACGGGCTATAACGGCCTGCTGCACCGCGATGCCGACATTCACTTGGCCAGGGCGGCAACGGCACGGGGGCTGCCCTTCAGCCTGAGTACCGCGTCCAATACCTCGCTTGAAGAGCTTGTCGCGGCGGTGCCTGGTGTCGACCTGTGGTTCCAGATGTACGCCATGCGCGATCCGCGGGTGCAAAACGATTTGCTGCAGCGGGCCGCCGACGCAGGCTGCCGGACCCTGGTGTTGACCTGTGATGCGATGGTGCTGGGTAATCGCCAATGGGACCGGCGCAATTTTGCCAGGTCGCGCCAGCTGACATGGCGCAACAAGCTGGATGTGGTCCGCCACCCGCGCTGGCTCAAGCAGGTGATGTGGCCATCGGGGCTGCCCGGCATGGGCAACCTCGAACCCTACTTGCCACCGCGCGAGCGTAACCCCCTGGGATCGATGGCGTTTATCGGCCAGCAGATGGATACCTTGCTCGACTGGGACATGTTGGCGCGTTTGCGTGAGCAGTGGGGAGAGCGACTGTTGCTCAAGGGCGTATTGCATCCGGCAGATGTGGAGCGCGCCATCACCCTTGGGCTCGACGGCGTGGTGGTGTCCAACCACGGTGGTCGCCAGCTGGACGGTGCACTGAGTAGTCTCGACGCGCTGGCGGCCATCGCCCCGCAGGCACGGGGCAAACTCAGCCTGCTGCTCGACGGCGGCATTCGCCGTGGCAGCGACATCGTCAAAGCGCTCGCCTTGGGTGCGGATGCCGTGCTGCTGGGCCGATCCACCCTTTACGGGGTGGCGGCGGCCGGTGAAGCCGGAGCAGGACGGGCATTGGACCTGCTGACGGCTGAACTCGCACTGACCATGAACCTGATGGGCTGTACCCACCTCAATCACCTTGACGGTGACAGCGTGTTCCAGCGTCGACGCGCTTGAGCATCAAACTGCGTTGCAAGCTGGAACAGCTAACTGCGTTGCAGAACCGCCCGGATATTTGACCGCGCGCTCGAGTCGAGGGAGCTGTCGCCGGTGTTCAGCGACGCAATGTATTTTTCGTTGTGGGTGCGGATCATCCACGCATCTCTGGTCCTGAGCCGAGGTATTCATGAAGCTGTACGAGTTGATCACGTTCACCGTGCGCGTGCGCACTGTCGCCATCGCCATGGTGTGTCTGGAACAGCGCCTGCTGGCGCAAGGCGCCGGCGTGAAGTTGATGGGGTGCTGGGCATCGGAGGTCGGCCCGCTGAATCAGATCGCGATGTTGCGCGGCTTTGCCGACGAGGCGTCTCGCCAGGTCGAGCGCGAGCGTTATCTGGCGGCTGCCGACGCGTTTGGCATTGAGGCGTATCTGATGGAGATGCGCGTGGAAAACTATTCGTTGTTTCCCTTTCTCCAGCCGCTGCCTGCCGGGCGGCACGGGCCGTTCTACGAGTTTCGTATCTACGATCTGCTGCCATCCGGTCTGGCACCCACGCTGAGGGGCTGGAAAAAAGCGCTGGGCCCCAGAACCGCCGAGCAATATTCGCCGGTATATGCCGCCTTCTATGCCACCGACGGTCAGTTGCCTCGGTACTTGCACATCTGGCCGTACTACTCGCTCGAACAGCGCCTGGACGTGCGCACCCGTGCCGTACAGGATGGCGTCTGGCCGCCGGAAAACTCAGGTCCGCAACTGCGCGACATGCATTCGACGATCTACCTGCCGGCGAGCTTTTCGCCGTTGCTGTGAGACGGCCGCTAATCGGTGAGGCGCGGCTCACTCAACGCTAGTCATTCCCCACGCCATGTTTTGCCCAGGACAGTCAGGCCGACCTCACAGCTGATCCGCATCGATCACCGCCTGGGCGAACGCCCGCGGGTCTTCCTGCGGCAGGTTGTGGCCGATGCCGCCGCTGATCAGGCGGAACTGGTATTTGCCGGTGAAGCGCTTGGCGTAGTCCGCGGGGTTCGGGTGCGGCGCGCCGTTGGCATCGCCTTCGAGGGTGATGGTCGGCACGCTGATGGTTGGGGCGGTGGCCAGTTTCTGTTCCAGGGTGGCGTAGCGGCTTTCGCCTTGAACCAGCCCCAGGCGCCAGCGGTAGTTGAACACCGTGATGTCGACGTGGTCGGGGTTGTCCAGGGCCTTGGCGCTGCGCTCGAAGGTGGCGTCGTCGAATTTCCATTGCGGCGAGGCCAGTTGCCAGATCAGCTTGGCGAAGTCGTGGGTGTTTTTCTCATAGCCTGCGCGACCGCGATCAGTGGCGAAATAGAACTGGTACCACCACTGCAATTCCGCCTTGGGCGGCAGCGGGTTCTGGCCGGCCGCCTGGTTGCCGATCAGGTAGCCGCTGACTGACACCAGCGCCTTGACCCGCTCCGGCCACAGCGCCGAGACGATATCCGCCGAACGCGCGCCCCAGTCATAACCACCAAGCACTGCTTGCTTGATCTTCAGCGCATCCATGAAGTCGATGACGTCACTGGCCAGAGCGGCCGGTTGGCCATTGCGCAGGGTTTTCGCCGACAGGAAACGGGTATCGCCGTAGCCGCGGGCATAGGGCATCAGCACCCGATAACCCTTGGCCGCCAGCAAGGGCCCAACCTCATCAAAGCTGTGAATGTCGTACGGCCAGCCGTGCAGCAGAATCACCACCGGGCCATCGGCCGGGCCGGTTTCGGCGTATGCCACATCCAGCAGCCCGGCGTTGACATGCTTCAGCGGGCCGAACGGCGAAGGGGCGGCATAAGTGGTGCCGGTGCTGCTCGCATCGGTTTGCGCCGCTGCGGGCGTCTGCGCCTGGGCCGTGCCGAGGATGCCGAACAGGGTGAGGGCCAGGACCGACGCGCCGATTGTGTGGTTGCGCAGTGTCATCTTCATGCTGATCTCTCCATTGGATTGCAAACCGGGGGTGAGGATCTGGCTGATCCCCTTCAACCTGGGTTGCATTTGACGGCCGCGACGTATCTGGCCTGTGTCCGAATCCTGGGGCGGATGCAAGCGCGTGTACCGGGGAGGGCGGTAGATACAGTGGGATACACGACGTAGCCCGCGAGTCCCCGCGGATAGCCGTGGCAGGGTACGAAGCCGTTCGTGTGTCCGGACCGGCGACGGTTTTCGGCCGCGCCGTGGCCCGTCGGACGCTTTGCTCGAAGGCAATGTCTGCTTCGTGGGCAAATTTCCATTGCCAGACCCGGGCCATTGGAGGTAGTTTGTAAATCGATTTAGTAAAACGTTTTACTCAATCCGTGTAAATGTCTCAAAACAACAACAAAAGAGAACAGCCTCATGCCTCTGACCCGACGTCGTTTCGTGCAGTGTGCCGCCCTCAGTGCCTGCGCGCTGGCCCTGCCTTCCATTGCCCGTGCCGCCCCTTTGGTATTGCGCTTGTCCTCGACCATGACGGCGGACGAGAACTCGGCGCACTACCTGTTCTACCAACGCCTGGCCGAGAACCTGAAACAGTCCGTGGGCGACCGTATCCGTATCGATTTTTTCCCCAACGGCCAACTCGGCAAAGAGGCCGATGTGGTGCAACAGGTGCGCCTGGGCTCGATCGACCTGATGGTCTCCGGGAGTTCGATCTGGGCCACGGCCCTGCCGGAACTGGCGCTGCTGGACCTGGGGTTCCTGTTCGACAGCTACGAGCATGTCGCCCGCTCCGTGGATGGCGGCGTCGGCGAGATCTACAACGGGCTGCTGCGCGAGCGCACCGGTTGCTCGGTCGTGGGCTGGGGCGCGCATTTCAGCGCGCGCAGCGTCTATACCAAGCCGCCGATCAAGGATCTCGAGAGCATCAGGAATACCAAGCTGCGGGTCCTGCCGACCCAGGCGTTCATCGAAACCTTCAAGCTGCTGGGTGCGATCCCGACCCCCATTGCCTTCAATGAGGTCTACACCGCCATCCAGACGGGGGTGGTGGAAGGCTTCGAGCACGATGCCGCCAGCGTACTGGCCAACAAGCTCGACGAAGTGGTGAGCCACAGCTGGCAGACCGACCATTTGTTCAGCCCTTGCATTGCCGTGATCGGCAAGCGCGGGCTGGCGAAGATTCCTGCCGACCTGCAACCGGTGTTCATGGCGGCTGCCCGGGAGGCCAGCGTGTCCCAGCGCCGGGCGGCCGCGATCAAAGGCGCCGAAGCCATCGCCGCGCTGGGCAAGGGCGGCATGACCTTCTTCCCCATGGCTGACGCCGAGCGCGCCAGCATCCGTACCCTCATGCGCGACAAACTCTGGCTGCCGTTCACCCGGACCACGCCGTCCATGGCGTCGGTGCTGGGACTTATCGACGCGGCCAGGGCGTGATCCAGGCCAGCCCCCATAACAAGAGGAGACAGACACCATGAGTTCATCCGACGCTCTCGCTGTCGCGGATCAAGTGGTAGAGGAACATCCCGGGCAGACCAACGCAGCGGCCGCCATGGCCGACGACTGGGGCTTTGCCACAACGCCGGGCAGTGGCGGCTTGCTGGCGCTGCTGTGTCGGTGGGTCGAACGCCTGTGCGCGGTGGTGCTGGCGTTGAACGTGGCGGTGGTGTTCGTCTCGGTGATCCTGCGCTACTTCGTGCATCACCCGGTGGACTGGGCCGAGGAAGTTGCCCGTGGCCTGATGGTCATGCTGGTGTTTCTCGGCGGCGCTACGGTGCTGGCCCGCAAACAACATGTACAGGTGGACTTCTTCCGTGCGCTGTTGCCCGCCGGCTGGCAACAGGCCGCGCAGCAGACCGGGGGCTGGTTGGTAGCGGGCACGGCGGCGGGGCTGGCGTTCTCGTCCTGGCTGTTGCTGCAAGACTCGGTCAACGTCGTGACCCCGATGGGCTTGCCGCAGTGGCTGAATGTGCTGCCGGTGTTCGTCGGTGCGCTGCTGATGACGGCGGTGGGCATTGCCAATGCCGTCAACGGTGCCACTCCCGTCACCTGGCTGACGTTGCTCGGCTGCCTGCTGGTCGGCGGCTCGGTGTATGCCTGGAACACCCAGGTCGAGGCTTACGCCCTGCAACCCTGGGGCCTGCTGGTCGGCGGCTTCTTCGGCGGCCTGCTGGCGGGCGTACCGATTGCCTTCGTCCTGGCCCTGTGCGCCTTGCTGTACTTCATCGGCGATCCGTCGCTGCCGATGGTGATCTACTCGCAGCAGGTCATGGCCGGGATGGATCACTTCGTGTTGCTGGCGATTCCGTTTTTCGTGTTGGCGGGGCTGCTGATGGAAGCCAACGGCATGTCCTCGCGCCTGATCGAACTGCTGGTACGGCTC
Source organism: Pseudomonas chlororaphis subsp. chlororaphis (assembly GCF_003945765.1). NCBI lineage: Bacteria > Pseudomonadati > Pseudomonadota > Gammaproteobacteria > Pseudomonadales > Pseudomonadaceae > Pseudomonas > Pseudomonas chlororaphis. The sequence goes on from NZ_CP027712.1 coordinate 2,922,847, forward strand.
TTCGGCCGGGTACGGGGCTCGATGAACCTGATCGCCATCCTGGCCACGGCATTTTTCTCCGGCGTGTCGGGTTCGAAGCTGGCGGATATCGCCGCGGTCGGCGGGATCGTCGTGCCCGCCGTGCGCCGCACCCGACAGGACCCGGCGGAGACCGCGGCGGTCCTGGCGGCCTCCGGGGTGATGGCGGAAACCATCCCGCCGTGCATCAACATGATCATCATGGGCTTTGTCGCGAACATTTCGATCGGCGGCCTGTTCCTCGCCGGCATCGTGCCGGCGGTGATGCTCGCCCTGGGCCTGGCGACCCTGGCGGTGATCTTCGGACGCAAGGTCGACCCCGACCTGGCCTTCCCCTCGCGCCGGCCGGTCGTGCGTCTGCTGGGGGGCGCGCTGGTGGCGCTGATCATGGTGACGATGATCGGCAAGGGCGTGACCTCCGGCGTGGCCACCTCCACCGAGGTGTCGGCGTTCGCGGTGGTCTACGCGCTACTGGTGGGCGGGCTGACCTTCCGCGAGCTGACGTTCAAAGGCATCGCCAGGCTGTTCGTGCGCTCGGCCTCGATGGCCGCGGGTATCCTGTTCATCATCGCCGCCGCCTCCAGCCTGGCGTTCGCCCTGACGATCCTGCAGATTCCGGCGATCATTTCCGACTTCATGCTGGCCTTGGCGCATGACTATGGCCCCGTGGCGTTTATGATCACCTCGGTGATCATCATGGTGGTGTTCGGCGCGGTGCTCGAAGGCGCGCCGGCGCTGATCATCTTCGGCCCGCTGCTGGTGCCGATCGCTGTGCAGGTGGGCGTCAGTCCATTTCACTTCGGCACCGTCGCGGTGATCGCCATGGGCCTGGGGTTGTTCTCGCCGCCGTTCGGCCTGGGGCTGTTCGCCACCTGCGCGATGACCGGCACGCGGGTCGAGGAGGTTTCCCGGCGGATGGTCAAATACCTCTGCCTGCTGGCGGCCATGCTGATTCTGATTGTCCTTGTGCCATCGATTTCCCTGTGGCTGCCGCGCACTTTCAATATGGGTTAATGCAAAACATGACAACGATTCACGATGTGGCCGCTCTGGCGGGGGTTTCGGTCAGCTCTGTGTCCAATGTGCTCAACCAGCGCACCGACAAGCTCAGCGCCGACACCTTCGCTCGCGTCGAAGCGGCGATTCTCAAGCTCGGCTACCAGCCCAACCGGGTGGCTCGGCAGCTCAAGACTGGCCATACGCCAATGCTCGGCCTGCTGGTTCCGTCCACCGCCAACCCGATGTACGGGCAGATCGCCCTGAAGATCGAGGCCGCCGCCCGGGTGCAGTTTTCCTACCGGCTGCTGCTGGGCAACACCCACCGCGACAAGCAGCAGGAGGCCGGGATGTTCGATGACCTGCTGTCGTTCGGCGTGCGTTCGGTGATCGTGGTCTCGTCCCAGGACGACGAGCGTCACCTGGAGGCCGCGGTACAGCGTGGGCTGACGGTCGTCAGTTACGACCGGCAAACCACCGAGGACGGCGACTCGCGGGTGGACCATGTGTCGCCGGATAACTTCCAGGCGGGCTATATCGCCGCCGCGCACTTGATCGAACACGGTCATCGGCGCCTGGCGTTTCTGGTGCCCAGCGGCAAGACCATCAGCCGTACGGCGAAGATCGAGGGCTTTCGCGAGCGCGCCGCGCAGGAGGGCGCGCAGGTCAGTGCCACAGTCATCGAAGGGCCGGTGCTCGAGACGTTCGGCGATTCGGAGCTTGCCGACCTGGGATTCGCCATGGCGGCCGATCTGGCGGCGATGACGCCCAGGCCGACCGGTGTCGTCACCGTCAACGACATGCTCGCCATGGGCCTGATGTCCGGGCTCATCCAGGCGGGGCTGCGGGTGCCCGAGGACATCTCGGTGGTCGGCATGGACGGCCTGTCCATTGCCGCGTTCAGCAACCCCAGCCTGACATCGGTGGCCATGCCGCTGACCGAGATGGCCGACATCATGGTCCAGCGCGCGGTCGAGCGTTCCCGCGACCCACAGCTGCCCGCTGTCAATCTGGTGTTCCAGCCAATGCTGATTTCCCGACATTCGGTGGCCCGGCCCGGCGCCGACAAGCGAGCGTGACCATGACTGAGATCTTCCTGACCCATGCCCCCGGCGTGCGCGCCAATTACTACGCCGAGCAACCGCTCAGGCAGCTTCAGGCCCTGGGCAATGTCCGGCTCAACGACTCGCCCGATCCGCTGTCGCTGGAGCAACTGGTCGATCGGGCACAGGGCTGCTCGATCATTGTCGCCAGCCGCGAGGCGGCCGCGCCCGCCGAATTGTTCGAACGCCTGCCACAGCTTGCGGCGATCTGCCGGGTGGCGGTGGACATCCGCAACATCGATGTTGAAGCCGCCAGCCGTCACGGCGTGCTGGTCACCCATGCGACGCCGGGGTTCGACCGCTCGGTGAGCGAATGGGTGATCGGCGTGATGATCGACCTGGCGCGGGGCATCAGCCGTGCGGCCGCCGATTACTGGCAGGGCAGGGCGCCACAGGTGCTCATGGGGCGGGAGTTGCGCGGGGCGACGCTGGGGATCATTGGTTACGGCTTCATTGGCAAGTGCCTGGCCGACATTGCTCGGCTGCTGCAGATGCGCGTGTGGGTCAATGACCCGAATGCCCGGGTCGATGAGCCCGGCGTCGAACAGGTGTCGTTCGAGCAGGCCGTCGGCTCCGCCGATTACGTGGTCTGCCTCGCGCCGGCGGTCGAGCGGACCTACAACCTGTTCGGGCGCGAGGCCTTTCGCGCGATGCGCCCCGGCGCGTTCTTCATCAACGCCTCGCGCGGGGAACTGGTGGACGACGCTGCCCTGCTCGAGGCGCTGGAGCAGGGGCTGATTGGTGGCTGTGCGCTGGATGTCGGCCGCGCGCCAGACCAGATGCCCGGGCCGCTGCTGGCTGCCCATCCCAAGGTCATTGCCAGCCCGCACATCGGTGGGCTGACACCCGAAGCCAGCGAGCATCAGGCCATGGACACCGTGCGCCAGGTCCAGGCCTTGCTCGCAGGACGAGTTCCGCAGGGGGCGGTGAACCTGGCGCGCGCGGACCGCGCCCGGGATGTATTCCGGCTGCAATCCCACTAACCAGGAGTACCCGTGACTATGACCTTGCCCAGCCACGCCACCGACTGCCACGTGCACGTGTACGACCCCGTGCGCTTTGCGGCGCCATCGCCGGTCCCGACCGCGACCTGGAGCGACTACGCGCGGATGCAACAGCAACTGGGCCTGCAGCGCGCGGTGCTGGTCCAGCCAGTGGGGTACGGCTTTGACAATGCCTGCCTGCTGGATGCGCTGGTCCAGGCCGGCCAGGCAGCGCGGGGCATCGCCGTGATCAAGGCCGAAACGCGCTGGAGCGAACTGTCCCGCCTGCATCAGCAAGGTGTGCGCGGCGTACGTTTCATGATGGTGCCGGGGGCGGGCGGGGTGCTGCCCTGGGACGCGCTGGAAAGGATTTCCTGGCGTATTGCCGAACTCGGCTGGGTGATCAATCTGCAACTCGACGGCCGCGACCTGCCTTGTTATCAGGAGCGTCTGCTGGCGTTGCCGAGCAGGCTGAGCATCGACCATGTGGGCAAGTTCCTCGAGCCGGTCCCCGTTGGCCATGCTGCCTTCCAGACCCTGTTGCGCTTGCTGGACGGCGGCAATACCTGGGTCAAGCTTTCCGCTCCTTACGAAACCTCCCGGGTCGGCGCGCCGCTGTACGAGGATGTCGGCGTACTGGCCCAGACGCTGATCAATAGCCACCCGGAACGTTGCCTGTGGGCAAGCAACTGGCCGCACCCGGGGCGCGACCCGAGGCCGAGCGACAGCGCCATGCTCGACCTGCTGTCCCACTGGGCCACGGACGGCGCCTGGCGCCGGCGCATCCTGGCGGATAACCCGGCGGTCCTTTACGGCTTCGACGACTGAGGCGGCTAGCGGGCGGTGCCTGGCAGGACGGCGCGAACCCTGGCCCTGGTCGCATAAATTTGAAATGCACGCCATTGCCCGACAGAATCGCGCCCCGATCCGGCCACAGGCGCCGGAGGTTCGTGGTGAAAAGGGGCGGCAGTTGAACCAACAGACATTGTCCATGCGCCTGGAGCGCGTGGCGGCGCATGTGCCAGCGGGTGCGCGCCTGGCCGATATCGGCTCGGACCACGGCTACCTGCCGGTGGCGTTGTTGCGTCGTGGCCTTATCGCCGCGGCGGTGGCTGGCGAGGTGGCGTTGACACCGTTCCACGCGGCCCAACGCAGCGTGCGCGAAAACGCCCTGGACTCGGCCATCAGCGTGCGCCTGGCCAACGGCCTGGCGGCGATCGAGCCGGGAGACGGGATCACGGCGATCAGCATTTGCGGCATGGGCGGCGAGACCATCCGCGACATCCTCGACAGCGGCAAGGCGCGCCTGAATGGCGACGAACGCCTGATCCTGCAGCCCAACGGCGGCGAGCAGCCCCTGCGCCAATGGCTGATGGAGCATGGCTACCGCATCCTCGGCGAGGAAGTGCTGCGGGAAAACCGCTTTTTCTATGAAATCATCGTCGCCGAGCGCACCGGGCCGGTGAGCTACACCGCCGAGGAGCTGTACTTCGGCCCGCTGCAGCTGCAGGCCCGCAGCCCGGCCTTCCTGGCCAAGTGGCAGCGCATGCTGCGCCTGAAACACAAGACCCTGGCCCACTTCGCCCGGGCCCGGCAGGCCGTGCCCGAGGAGAAGCTCCAGGACATCGCCCGGCAGGCTCGGTGGATCAGCGAGTTGCTGGCTTGAGCGCGGTCCAGGGTGGGCGCTTTGAGTCAATCTGTTGCATCGACCGGTTGAATCCACAGTCGATTGCTACCATCAGCGACTGACGCCCTCTGACCCAGTGCTTATGCGCCATGCGTAGGGCTAGCCCACTGCCCGATAAAGTCGCCAACTCTCCGCTCAATGTCACTCTCAACTGTCCGCAGCCGCAGAATAGGAATGCCACTTCTAGCCAAAATCTCATTTTTCATGGCGTCCCGAGCTGCCTGCACGGGGCGGTCGTGGTACCCGCCATCGACCTCGATCACCCCTATCGGTTTCTTGCCCACTTTGAAATAGATCACGAAATCGCAACTGGCGCGCCTCATGAACGCCCGCTGGGGCTCCGTCCAGTCGAGGCTACCCGGCGATGCAAGCTTATCCAGCTGGATCTGTGTGTGGTACTTCAATGCCTGGCACGCCGGGGCTGACAGCGCTTCGCGCAGCAACTGTGCCACGATCTGCTCGGACTTGTAGCGTGAATCCTCGGGCCGCAGGCGGGCGTCCAAGCGTGCCAGAGACTGGTCGTACTCGCGGTACAGCAAGTCGAATGCCGACACCACCGGCGCGCGTACGATCTGCTCGTCCTGCGCGTAATAGCTGATGTAGCGGATCAGCGCGGCGATGTGGCCATTGTTGTCAGTGAACACCTCGTCGCCGGTCACCAGGGTGAAGCGATGTTTGGCCCGCGAAACTGCCACGTTGATCATGCGTGGGGCGTCGACGAAATCCAGGCGTGTTCGCGCCTGGTTGTAGCGCTTCTTGTCCAGCACGGTGGAGAAGACGATCTCGTCGCATTCGCGCCCCTGAAACTTGTGCACGGTGTCCTTGACGAAATCCGTCGGCAAGTGCGTGTCGGAAAGGTTGACTTGCGCCCGGAACGGGGCGATGTAACCGCGGCCTTCGCCGTCCATTCCGACGGGCTGCCCCTCGTCCTCAAGCACCTTCAGCAGGGAGTCCAATTCCCGAAGGTTGGTGTTCTTCCTGGCGTGGTTGCCCTTGGCTGTAACCACCAGGCGCAAGGGGGCTTCGCCCTTGTCCTCGGTCATAGGCAGCAGTGCGTTGTCGTAGAACTGTTGGTTGCAGAACTGGATGATCCTAGGGTGGCAACGGTAATGCTCTTTCAGTAGGGTCCTAGGCAGCGCCTCCTGGAAAACGCTGATGCACGAATCGAGTAGGCTGTAGCGTTCGCAATCGTAGGCCTCGGTGGGTGCCTGCAGTCCCAGCTTCACGGGGATGTGTGCCAACTGGCGGTTGTCGCCAACGACGATCAGGTTCTTCGCGCAGCCCAGCGGCAGGATGCCCGGCACGATATCCTGGAGAGAGGCTTCGTCGATGATCACGTAGTCGAGGATCGCGCCGGGGGCGATCGAATTGACGATGGAGTGCGTGCCGCTTCCCAGGATAGGGAAGCGCTGCACGAAGGCATCGAAATGATTGCGGTAAGTTTTGGCATCGAAGCTGTCCGACGGCGGTACCTGAAGTTGCAGATGCTGCTTCAGATGGTGCATCGATGCTGTTGTCAGTTCTTTCAGCAGGGCCGTGAAATTCGCGCGTGCCAACGATTCACGGCACGCCCGCAGCTCCGCTTCCTTGTCCCGTAGCGACTTGTCGTAGTAATGCATCTGCAGTGCATGGAAAACGGCCATGCGCGCCTCGCCCTCGGCGAATGGCTTGGTGCGAAAGATTCTGAATTTGAACAGTAGCTCGATGCGGTCTTTGAGATGAATGCGCTGCTCGCCGAGGTAAGCCAGGTAGGCCAGGAGGTCCGCAGTCTTGCGCGGTGTCAGGCCGTACTTGTCGAGCGAGCCTGTGGCCTGCGCATCGCTTTCTGCCTGCCACTGCTGCAGGTAGCGCCGCTCAATGACCAGCTCGTCCAGCTCGATTTGCAGTTGTGCTGCCCTGTTGTGGTCTTGCAGGTGCTGCTTCAAGCGGGTCAGCAAGGCCTGGATCTCATCTAGGGACGGTGCCGGCTCGGGCGCGCTTGATGGCCACGCAGGCAGGTCGGCGAAGAAGGCCTCACGTTTGTCCTGGTTGCCAAGCTTGGCGACCAAGTGGCCCAGGCCGTACTTCTCCAGCTTTTCGTAGACGTTTTCCACGGCAGCATTGTTGTTGGACAGCACCGCTACCGTCTGCCCACGTAACAGAATATTGGCGAGGATGTTGAGGATCGTCTGGGTCTTGCCGGTCCCTGGCGGACCTTCGATCACGCTGATTTGCGCGCTGAACGCCCGCTCGACCGCCTTAAGCTGACTCTCGTTAAGCCCGAACGGATAGATGAGCCCCTGACCCGGCGCCAGCGTGCCGTTGCGCCCCGTACAATAGGCTTGCAAGGCAGTGCCAGCGATGGCGGGCAGTTTTCCTAGCTGGCGCACCACATTGTCGGCAATTTCACGATCAGTCTTCGACTCAGCGTGATCCTGTCGGGCATTCGCCACGATAGTGAAATAGCGGAAGACCGGCGTTTCCTTCATCGATGTCGGGGCGGTAAAGCCGATACCGTCCATCTTGTAGACATAGGGCTTTTCGGCGCCCTGGTAGTGCACGACGGCATATCGCTCGCCGTAAATCGTAGCTTTGGCAATGGGCGTGACGATCGTGCTGCCGGGCTTGTGCAGCAATACATTGGTCAACTCGCGGGTGGGCGAAACTTGGCAGTTACTGAGCGGGCGGGTGTATTTTTTCTTAGAGGGGAAGTGACAGATCAGTTCCAGGGCTTCGTACTTGTCGCTCCAGCGAATCGCCCAGTCGCTGATCTTTGCGGTCTTGTCCTCACCATCCACCTGAATCGAAGCCATATTCCTTATCCCTATGCGCATGACATCCGGTTTCGCCTCGCGCCGAATGCTACTTTCTCCAAGAGGAGTCATCTTGCCATCATTGCGCGCAGGGTCGATAGCCGGTTCATGCGTTTAGTCATCTTCCGTGCTTCCGGCCGAGAGCAGCCCATCGCAAACGGCAGCTATCGACCCAAAGCAGTGTCTAGCAAATCCGGAGCAATTCACTGATGTGGAAATCAAATCCGGCCATGGGATTTCGGGCGTTCAAACTGGCTATTCGCGGGCTCCTTGCGCAGCGGCAAACGTGCGGCTGCGATTATGGGTTTGAACCAGTCGGCACGGCTTAACGGCCATGTTCCGTATGCGTATTTAAAGGGCGTGCTCACGCGACTGCCGATGCAGCGGCCGAGCGAGATTATCGAGTTGCTGCCGCATAGATGGGCGCCCGTTTAACCACGCAAGGTCTTTTGGGCGCACGCTTACTGTCCAGGGCCTGGCCAAAGGTTTTAGAAAATGCGTAAGCGATGGGCTTGAAACTGGAAGCAGGCTGCAACTTCCGTTTCCCAGATGCTGACAGTTCAGTTGGAAGAGTTGTTCAGCTGTTGAAGCTCAAGTTGCTTGGCAGCACTGGCTTCGAGGTTTGCACGCTCCTCATCCAGATACCGATAAATACTTTGGAGGTTGGCGATTTTCTGTTTGATTTCTGCCATCTTCTTTTCAATTAACTTAGCGCCGTCAGCACAATCAATCAGCTTGTTCCGCTGCGCATCCAGAATCTCGCCTATTTCCCCCAGGGAAAACCCCATGCTTTGCGCGCGCTGGATAAAATCCAGATCCTGCAGAGTTTGCGTTGTGTAAACGCGATAGTTGTTAGTTTGCCGCAGCGATGAGATCAGACCGATTTGCTCGTAGTAACGCAGCGTATGGCGGCTGGCGCCGCTGCGGGCCTCGAGTTCGCCGATTTTCATGAAAACACCGCTTGACTATAGAGTTGGGTCGATAGTTTACGCTTGATTTCTCACCTTAAACAAGGAACAGGGAAATGAGCGTGGAGTGCTTTGTCACGGGGGGGACCGGCTTCATCGGTCAACATTTGGTGGCGTACCTGAGTGCAAAAGGTCACACCGTTCGGGTGTTGATGCGTCGCCCGGAGCGACTAGCTGCACTGCGGGAGCAAGTCGATAATTTGGGAGGTTGCGCAAGCCGGGTATTTGCCGTAGCTGGCGATCTGGAACGGGACAATCTCGGGCTGAGTCTTGCTGACCGAGAAGTGCTAAGGCACGCCAGAGTCATATTCCACCTAGGCGCTCACTTCGCATGGGGGCTTTCAGTGGAGCAGTCTCGTGCGGTGAATGTGGAAGGGGCAAAGCGCGTGGCGCTGTTGGCGGCTGAGCAAAAAAGCCGGTTAGTGATGATCGGCGGCTACATGCTGAAAAATCATGAACATCTGCAACGCATCGGAATTGATCCTCGTTATCCGCAGCTGACGAATTGGCCTGCCGTCTACCGACATGTCGGTGGTTACGAGGGGAGCAAGCTGGAGGCACATTTTGCGACCCTGGAGGTCATGTCCGCCAAGGGCGGGGAGATTACCGTTGTCCACCCTGCAACGGTCTGTGGCCACAGCCGCACGGGGCATATCCTTGACGGTCAGCCGCTGGTGGAACTGATACGCAACCTTGTGCAGAGAAAGCTGACTGCAGTGCCCGGTACCGCCGAGCACTGGCTGCCGCTGGTCACCGTGGATTACCTGGTTGAGCTGGTGGCGGTGTGTGCTTTCGATCCTGCCATGGTGGGCCAGGAACTGCTGGCGCTTGATGACCAGACTCCCAACTTGCGAGAACTCCTGGTACAGGTGGCACAACCTTTGGGCTTAAAGTCTCCCAGGCATTACATTTCACTCCGATTGCTGAAGTTACTACTGAGTATTCCTCCCGTCGCGTGGTTTTTGAATACAAAACCCGAAGCCTTGGACTTTATCCAGACCACGCGTTTTGATACAGCGGCGGTCGAGCAATTTGCCAACAGGCATGGAATAGCCAAACCGGACATACGTCAGTCTTTGCAGCACACTGCAACGTTCGTCAACTCATATTGCCTAGCCAAGGGCTAGGCTCTTTGACTTTTCCCTTTGAGGCGACAAAGTCGTTAGTCCCGATTAAATGGACTTTCCTAAGGTAAGTGTTGGTGGGATCTTCGTATCCTCAAACTTTGCGCCGTCGATGTAGGGCGGCATTCTATCGAACGACCATTCAGCGACAGGGATCGTCATCAATGCCATCTACTTTCAGCAAAGGCGTCATATTTGCACTCTCCGCTGCGGCACTGAACGCAACGATCGGTGTACTCAGCAAAGTACTCATGAGTAATGGTTTCACCGCCAGCAGTGTCGCGGTCATCAAGACCCTACTGGGTTGCGTGCTTCTCTCGATCTTACTGTTTTTCCTCAAGCGTCCGGCGGCGTCGAGCAAATGGACTCAGGCGGCTATCTGCGCATTCCTTGGCATCTTTGTGCTGTTCCATTTCGAAACGTCCGCCTATCGACACTACGCTGCGGCAGGTGTGGTGGTGGTGCTGATGGCCAGTGCCTCAATTTCCTCGATCATTCTGGGGCGCGTTTTCCTCAAGGATGCCATCACCGCGAACGCTACCGTTGGCGCCGCACTGGCTATCGCTGGGATCTCGGTGATCTTCGGCGGCGACTTGCAGCAAGGCTTTACCCTGCAGGGTGCTGCGCTCGCCTCCATGGCCGGCTGCGGCTATGGGGCCTTTTCGGTTGCCATGAAGCGTATGGGGGTGTCGGGGGGGCTGCACTTCACCCGACAATTGTTGTTCTTTGGCAGCCTGTACCTGCTGATGCCGGCGGCGGCCGATGGTTTCGCGATGGGCGAGCTGTCGCCGCTGGCGATCGCCGCGCTGCTGGCGCTGGCCACGCTGCCGACGATCCTGGGCTTCTTCTGCACCACCAAGGCCATCGAGTATCTCAAGCCATCCCAAGTGCAAGCGCTGGAGCTGACCGAACCACTGTTCGCCGCGCTGCTGGCGTTTGTGGTGCTCAATGAAGTACCGCGCGAAAGCCTGTACGCGGGAGCGGCACTGATCATCGTCGGCCTGTGTTTCTCCAATGAACTCATCCGCTTGGGCAGCAAAGCATCCGTCCCTTCGACCGAGTGAGCTATTTTCGGAGTCTGATGACTTTGGCAATCAGTGGTTTTTAAGTGTTTTGAGCGATTGGACCGCTCCTGGCCGGAGCGGATATTCGATACCTCCCAGCCAAGCGGAACCGAGCGGGATCTCGCCTGTTGACCCGTTCTATCCAGTAATATGCAACCCCCATCCTCCGACGAGTCTGAAAATGGACCCTCACTCGATTCTGGCTTTTACCCTGGTCGCCGCGATTGCCATCGCCAGCCCGGGGCCTGCGACATTGATGGCGATCAACAACAGCCTCGCCCATGGCCAACGCAGCGCGGTGTGGTCCTCGTTGGGCAATGCCAGTGGCCTGTTCTGCCTGTCGGCGGCTGCGATGCTGGGGCTGGGGGCGTTGCTTGCCAGTTCCGAGTTGCTGTTCAACGCAGTGAAGATCATCGGCGCCGGTTATCTGTTCTATCTGGGGATCAGGCAGTTGTTCAAAAAGAGCCCGATGCTCGCGGACGGTATCCAGGATGACGTGAAGAAGAGCAGGCCCACTCGCGTGAAGCTGTACAAGTCGGCCTTCCTGACGGCGGTGACCAACCCCAAGGCGACGATGTTCTTCACCGCGCTGTTCCCGCAATTCATTGATCAGGGCGCGCAGCTGCTGCCGCAGTTCCTGATCCTCACTTCGATCTTCATGGGGCTGTCGGTGGCGTCCTTGAGCCTGTATGCCGCACTGGCCTCCCGGGCCAAGGGCGTGCTGACCCGGCCCGAGCTGTCCCGCTGGGTCAGTCGGGTGGTGGGCTCGACCTTCATCTGTTTCGGAGCGGCCATCCTGACCATGCGTCGACAGGCTGCATAAGAGGAGTGTGGCTATCCATGGATGGTTGGTTCTGGCCGGAACCAACCATTCCCATGCAACCGCTAACGACCCAAAGCGCTCATCTTGCGGCCTTTGGGAAACCCGTGGCTCCAAGGTTATGCATTCAGTGCGCGGCACAGGAATCCGGCCCGATATCGTTAGCTGATATCATCCGAAACCTTACCGGCCGAGTAGAAAGACCATGAACCGTCGTAAAAAAATCAATCAGCTATTAAAAGCCAACGCGAAAAAGGCCAGTGCCAAGCTGGCGCCGCGCAGCAAGCCCAAATACATCAGCAAGGCCGACCGCTTGAAGCTGGCTGCCGAATCCAGTCCCGAGTCCGTGGTGTCCTCCGAGAGCTGATATCGCTGCTTTTCCGGGTGGCTTCAGGCTGCCCGCCAAACCGGATCGCCTGCCCACGCCTGGCCGCCCCGGCCTTAACGCAGGCTCCACGACACCCCGAGATACATCGCCATGCCTTCCCCCGGCGTCGAGCGCGCGGCATCCAGGCCTTTGTCGTCGTAGCCCGGGGTGACGGTGGCGGCGTAGTGCTGGTCGGTCAGGTTGCGCAGGTCGAGCCAGGTCTGCCAGTCGCCCTTGGGCGCGTTGTAGCCCAGGGTGGCGCCGAACAGCGCGTAGGGATCGGCGTAATAGCTGTTGGCGTAGTCCACCGCCACCTTGGACACCAGTTGCGTGTTGAGCGCGGCGAAGAAGCCCTGGGGCCAGTCGTAGCGCAGTTCGCCCTGGTAGTAGTGCATCGGCAGGCCCGGCAGGCGGTTGTCGCCGAAACGTTCATCGTCGCGGTAGTGGAAGTCGCTGAAGGTGTAGCTCTGGCGCAGGCTCAGCTGGCCGCCGTCTTTCCCTGACCACAGCTTGCTCTGCAGGCTGGCTTCCACGCCCTGGTGCACGGTGGGGCTGGCGTTGAGCTCGTAGGGGGTGGTGGCGTTGGCGTCCGGCAAGACCGAGAGCAGTTCGTGGCGCACCTGGGCGTAGTACCAGGCCAGGCTCCATTGGCCGATGGCGCTGTCGCCACGACCGCCGAGCTCCAGGGTGGTGGCGGTCTGGTTGTGTAGCTTGATCGGGTCGCGCTGGGTGCCGGTGGCGGCGCCGCTGCCGGCCGGGAAGCGAATGTTGGAGCTGTAGATCAGCGACCAGGGGTGGGGCGCCTCGACCGAGCGGCTGAGGTTGCCGAACAGTTGCAGGTCGGGGGTCAGCTGGTAGCGCAGGCCCACGCGCGGCGCGTAGTCCCAGTCGCCGAGGCTGGTCTTGCCACCGCCGTCGGGGTAGGTCACGGCGCTTTCGCGGCGGGTGTAGATGGCGGCCAGGCCGGTGGTCAGCCACAGATCGTCGGCGATTTCCAGGTCATTGCCCAGATGCAGGACGCTGTCCGAACCCTGGTAGGTGAAGTTGCGCATGTGGGTGCCCGGCGCGTAGCCGGCGGTGTTGCCGCTGGGGATACGCACCAATTCGCTGGCCCCTGAGTTGGGCAGGTGCTTGGTCACGCGCAGGCCCAGGGTGCTGTGGCTTTCCAGGCCCCAGAGGGTGTCGCGGCGCTTGTAGTCGAAGGTGCCGCTGACATCGGTGTAGGCCACCTTCAGGCGGTTGGGGCCTTCGCGCAGGTCCATGGGGTAGTCGTGGTAGACCAGGCCGGTCTGGATACTCGAATCGTCGTCGATGTACCAGGTGGTCTTGTTGCCAATAAAGGTGCTGCCCGGCTGGTCGCGGCTGTCGTTACGCGTCACGTAGGCCGGGTTGGCCGCCCGTGGGTCGTGCTCGATGGAGCCTTTGGTGACCCGCCCGGCGAGGTCGTTGTCGGTCTGGCGATGGCGGATGTAGAAGCGGGTTTCCAGGTTCGGGTTGAAGCGATAACCGAAATTGGCGATGACCCCCTGGCTCTTGCTGGCGCTGTGGTCCTGGTAGCCGTCGGAGCGGGCGTCGGTCAGGGACAGGTAGTAGTCGAAGTCGCCCAGCACCTGCCCGGAGCTGACCTGGCGCTGCTGATAACCGTGGCTGCCGGTGGCGTAGCGCACCTGCAACTTCGGCGCGTCGTAGCCGGTGTGGCTGATGTAGTCGATGGCGCCGCCCAGGGCCAGGGCGCCGCGGTCGAAACCGTTGGCGCCGCGCAGCACTTCCACACGGTCCAGCCACAGCGGCTCGAGCAACTCATAGGGCGTGCCGCCCGGGCCGCTCAGCGGCAGGCCGTCGAGCATCGTGTACAGCCCCGAGGCATGGGCGCCCGGCGCGCGGTTGATCCCCGAACCACGGATCGAAATCTTCACCCCTTCGTTGCCCGCGGACTGGGCATAGACCCCCGGCTGGTAGGCCAGCACATCCTGGTTGCTGGCCACGCGGCCCTGCAGCGGGCGGCGCAGGTCCACCACATTGCCGCCGCCGGGCACCTGGGCCAGCCGGGTCTTGGCTTCCTCGATCGATGCGTCTTCGCCACTGCGCTCCTCGGCGCCGATCAGCACCTGCCCCAGCTCCAGGCCCTGGGCTTCGGCCAGGGCCGGACAGACAAGGGCCAGGCCCAGCAAGGCAGAGGGCAGGGGACGGGGCGAGGGCATTGGGGGGGAACTCCAGGCATGGGGGAATGGGCAGAGAGAACTGCGACGTATGAAAGAACGAGGGAAACACATGGCAATTTTGTCTTTTGCCTGGCAGGCGCAGATCGGCAGGAGTCCAGCGTCCATGCCCGTGCGCTATCAAGGCTGTTCGCAATGGATATATCCGCGCATCGGCGTTCGGCTATCGTCACCCTATATGACTCGATCGCGCAGCCGCTGTGCTTTTGCGTTGACGCTATGTCGGCCGCTGCTGCGATTCACCCAGCGCTCTCAAACGCGAGGACATCACGATGAGCACCCACAAAGCCGTCGCTGTTTCACTGGCCATTCTCAGCGCAACCTTCCTGGCATCGGCCGCGCTGGCCGAGGGCACAGGGTTGATTGCCGCCACCCCCGCCGAACTGAAATGGACACCCGCGCCCTCGGTAGGGCCCGGGGTGATGATTTCGGTGATTGAAGGCGACCTGAAAAAACCAGAGCCTTTCACGATGCGCCTGATGCTGCCGGCCAACACGAAAGTCGGCGTGCATACCCACCCCGTGACCGAACGTGTCACCGTGATCTCGGGTACCTTCTACTTCGCCACCGGCGACAGCTTCGACGCGGCCAAGGCCAAGGCCTATCACCCGGGTGACACCCTGATCATTCCCGTCGGCACGCCGATGTACGCCGCCACGCAAAAACAGGAAACCGTGCTCCAGCTCCACGGCACGGGCCCCTGGGGCATCACCTACCTCAACCCGGCGGACGACCCCAGGAACAGCAAAAAATAGCGAGCAGAGCCTGGCAGTGAATCCGTCGTGCCCGACCTCGCCCGCCCTGTTGTCACCTGGAAAGGGCAACCGGGGATTCACTCGATCAGGCTGAGCATGGGCAAATCGGCTGGCGAATACTCAGCTAATGCCGCAGGCGGGCATTGGCTGCCATGCTCTGTCGTTTGGGGGAGGGCTGGCGGCGGAGGGCTTGCTGCGGTCTGTCACGGCGTCTGCCAGATCAGGGGACGATCGATCTGCCGATATGTGGTTGAAAAACACGCAAAGAAAACCGACTCTGCTTACCTCTCATCCAGGGCCCGACGTTTTGCGCCCGCCATCACCCTTCGTCAAAGCCCTCGATCAAAGGTGCCTCCATGCTGCTTGCCCGCTGGCTGCCAGGCTTGGCCAATCTCCTGCAATACCGCCGCGAATGGTTCAGGTACGACCTGCAGGCCGGTTTGTCGGTGGCCGCCGTGCAGATCCCGATTGCCATCGCCTACGCCCAGATCGTCGGGCTGCCGCCCCAGTACGGCTTGTACGCCTGCGTCTTGCCGATGATGGTCTATGCCCTGGTGGGCAGTTCGCGGCAGTTGATGGTCGGGCCGGATGCGGCCACCTGCGCCATGGTCGCCGGGGCGATCGCCCCTCTGGCGCTGGGCGATCCCGAGCGCCTGGCGCAGTTGGCGGTGATTGTCACGGTGCTGGTCGGCCTGATGCTGATCGGCGCCGGCATTGCCCGGGCGGGGTTCATTGCCAGCTTTTTCTCGCGGCCGATCCTGATCGGCTATCTGAACGGCATCGGCCTGAGCCTGCTGGCCGGGCAACTGGGCAAGGTGCTGGGCTACAAGATCGAAGGCGACGGTTTCATTCTCAGCCTGCTGAACATGCTGCAGCGGCTTGGCGAAACCCATCTACCGACCCTGGCCATCGGGGCGGGCGCCCTGGCGCTGCTGATCTGGCTGCCGCGGCGCTTTGCCAGGTTGCCGGCGGCGCTGGTGACGGTGGCTATCGCCACCCTGTGCGTCGGGGTGCTGCGCCTGGACCGTTACGGGGTCTCCGTACTGGGGCCGATCCCTTCGGGCATGCCGCAGTTGAGCTGGCCCGAAACCAACCTGAGCGAACTGAAACGGCTGCTGCGCGATGCTCTGGCGATCGCCACGGTGAGTTTTTGCAGTGCGATGCTGACGGCCCGCAGCTTCGCCGCGAGGAACGGTTATACGGTCAACGCCAACCATGAGTTCCTGGCGCTGGGGGTGTCCAATATCGCCGCCGGGGTCTCCAGCGGTTTCGCCATCAGCGGCGCCGATTCGCGCACGGCGGTCAACAGCATGGTGGGCGGCAAGAGCCAGTTGGTGGGGATCATCGCCGCCCTGGTGATTGCCCTGATCCTGCTGTTCTTCACCGCGCCCATGGCCTGGATCCCCCAGGCGGCGCTGGGGGCGGTGCTGTTGATGGCCGGCTGGGGGCTGATCGATATCCAGGCGATGCGGGTCATCCGCAAGCTCAGCCGTTTCGAGTTCTGGCTGTGTGTGCTGACCACCCTGGGGGTGATTGGCGTGGGGGTGCTGCCGGGCATCATCGTCGCGGTGCTACTGGCGATCCTGCGGTTGCTCAAAAGCATCTATCAGCCCACCGACGCGGTGCTGGGCTGGGTGCGCGGGATCGAAGGCCAGGTCGATATCAGCCAATATCCGCAGGCGCGCACACTGGCGGGGCTGGTGGTGTATCGCTTCGATGACGCGATCCTGTTTTTCAACGCCGACTACTTCAAGGCGCGCCTGCTCGAGGCGGTCGAACGCGAGCCCGAGCCCCGCGCCGTGCTGCTGGTCGCCGAGGCGGTGACTTCGATCGACGTCAGCGGCATCGTGGCCCTCAGGGAGCTGCGCGACACCCTGCTGGCCCGCGGCATCATCCTGGGCATCGCCCGGCCGCACGGGGCATTCCTGCGGATGCTGGTGCGTTCAGGCCTGGCGCGCGAGCTGGAGCAGCAATTGTTGTTCCCCTCGGTACGCGCCGGCATTCGCGCTTATCGGATCTGGCGCAATCAGGTGCAGCGCAAGGCGCAGAAAGAGGCGCCTCGGGCTGGCACCCTGCCAGCGCCCGCCAAGCCGACGCCATGACTGAACGCGGCCTTGGCCAGTCATCACCAACGCTTGACCCAAGAGGAGGTACGGCATGCAACGATTCACTGGCGGTTGCCTGTGCGGCAAGGTGCGGTTCGTGGCGTCGGGGCCGCCATACCGGGTCGGTTTGTGCCACTGCCTCGACTGCCGCAAGCACCATGGCGCGCTGTTCCATGCCTCGGCGATCTTCCCCGAGGACGCGGTGACCGTCGAGGGCGAAACCCGCGACTACGCCGGGCGGTATTTCTGCCCGCACTGCGGCTCGTCGGTGTTCGCCCGCAGCGCCGACGAAATCGAAGTGAACCTGGGTGCCCTGGACGCCCCCGACCAACTCAAGCCCACCTATGAAAGCTGGACTATTCGTCGCGAGTCCTGGCTGCCGGCGTTTCCACTCGCCAGGCGCTACGAGCGCGACCGTGATGCCAGCAGTCGCTTCGAGCAATAGCTGTCGCCCAGGCTTATGACCAGGGCGTCTCGGGCGTCACCCCGCGCGGGCGTTTCGCCAGGAGCTTGCGGGTGGTGTCGACGAAGGGCGTGACGATCAGGCTGTAGACCGTCAGGTAACGCCGCTGGTCCTGCTCGCCGGTGCCGAAGCGCAGCGGCTCGGGTGTCGAGGAGGTGACGTAGAGCGTGCCGAACATCCAGTCCCAGAGGGACAGGTTGGTGCCGAAGTTGCGGTTGAAGTGACGGGGCGCGTCGCTGTGATGGATCTGGTGCTGGGCCGGGCTGTTCAACACATGCTCCAGCCGCGGGCCGAACGACAGCCAGACATGGCTGTGCCGCAGGTTGGCCGCCAGGCTGTTGAAGATGAATATCAGGTAGGTCACGCCGAACAGGGTGTAGCGGCCGATCTCACCGCCGCAGGCATACCAGAAGCAGCCGGCGTAGAGGCCCAGGCCGAGGCTGATGCTCAGCTTCTCGACGATCTTTTCCACGAAGTGCACCCGGCTCGCCGTCGCTGGCACCAGTACCGGCGCCGAGTGATGGACCTTGTGGAAGGCCCACAGCCAGCGCGAGTGAAACGCCCGGTGCGCCCAGTAATGGAGGAAGTCCTTGAGCAGGAACACCCCCAGCCCGTAGAGCAGCGCCAGCCCCAGGTTCTGGCCCAGGCGCGGGCGCTCGCCCCAGAGGTTGCTGAAAAAGGCCAGGTAGTCCCCGGAGCGCAGGATGTAAGGGTCGACCAGATGGACGATGGGCAACACCAGCGCAACCTTGAGGATGGCGCGCACGAAGTAGTAGCGGTAATCCAGCAGCGCCGAGGGATGCAGGTGCACCCGACCGCCGCCGAGGAATTGCCAGAACGACCGGGCGTGGCTCAGGCCGCGGCGCTTTCGGAAACGGAACAGGCCATAGGCGACGCCGTAGGACACGCACAGGAACAAGACCCCGAGCCGGCCGTTCAGATTGAAAATGCCGAGAAACTGCGCGGTGACAGGGGCGATTACCCACTCGGTCAGGTGCTTGTAGACAAGCGACAGGGCATCCACGAATCGCCAGCCTCTGAGCCAGAAAAAAGAATGGCATTGTAAATCAGTTCGGTTTGGCCGGGCAGGGTGGCGCGACAAGCAGGCAAGGTGCCCCGCGCGCCATCCGCCTGGAACTGGCCGCGACTGTTGGAGTACGCTGGCTGCTCGCTGTATTCCGGAGGTGCCTGGCTCATGACCCTGTTACGGGAATCCGCAAACCGGTTGCTGCAACCTCGGGTGGGCGCGGGCTGCATCCGCGCGCGCGGCGCCGAGGGCGCGGTCCTGCAGTCGGCGTCGCTGTTCGACGGCCTGGTGACCATCGATCATCGTCGCTGGGCCTGCCGCGAAGCCGAGCTCAGCTGGACGGCGCCGCAGCACGTGGTGATCCTCACGGAGCGCGGGGCAACGGCAAAGACTCATATCCGCAGCAGTTCAACGCTCACCTACGAAGGCTGCGACCGTCCCGGCTCGATCAGCTTCGTGCCGGCCGGGGTCGAGCGCCAGGGTTACTTTCGCGATGCCGACCTGATCTATACCGCCCTGTGGATCGACACAGCCCTGGATTTTCCCGGCTGCCCGCGGCTGGCCGAATTGCCCATGCGCATCAACAGCGGCGATGGGGTGATCCACTCGCTGCTCTCTGCCCTCAGTACCGAGATGGTCAGTGGGCAGGTCCTGGAAGCCAGCTACATAGAACACCTGGTGGCGCTGGTGGGGTTGCGCCTGGGCCGGGTCGATACCGCCAGCGCTGGCGGCGGACGCCTGGGGCCGGAACTGCTCAAGCGCTTGCGCGACTACGTCGATGCGCGCATCGACGGCAGCCTCTCGCTGACCGAACTGGCGCGGATTGCCGGCATGCCCGTCGATACCTTCGCCCGTCACTTCAAGGCCGAGACCGGCATGGCGCCCTATGCCTATGTGATCGAGCGCCGGGTGCGCCGCGCCGAAAGCCTGCTGCGGGCCGGCAGCATGCCGATCAGCGCCATGGCGCTGGAGCTGGGGTTCTCCAGCCAGAGCCACTTCACCTCGACCTTCCGGCGGATCACCGGGACCACTCCGAACAGCTACCGCCAGCAGGCGTCCGGAATCCTGACAAGCTCGTCCTGATACTTGAAAGAACGGCGCCGCGCCCTTGGCGATACTCGCGTCCAGCCGTTCATTTCAGGAGAGCACCATGGAAGACCTGGATTCTCCGCGTCCGTCGCGCCGCGCGCTGCTGCAAGCCGGGGCCGCCGCCAGCCTGCTTTGGGTGGGGGGCAGCGGCGCGCTGGCCCAACCCGCCCCGACGCCGCCCAGCCCCTCCCGCCCATTGTCGTCCCAGGCGATCACCCTACGCATCAATGCCAGCGACCAGCTGCTGGACCCCGACCCACGCACCACCTTGCTCGACGCGCTGCGCCATCAACTGGGCATGACCGGCTCGAAGAAGGGGTGCGACCACGGCCAGTGCGGCGCCTGCACGGTGCTGGTGAATGGCCGCCGGATCAACGCCTGCCTGAGCCTGGCGGTGATGCATGACGGCGACGAGATCACCACCATCGAGGGGCTGGCCAATGGCGATCTGCTGCACCCCATGCAAGCCGCCTTTATCGCCCGCGACGCCTTCCAGTGCGGCTACTGCACGCCGGGGCAGATCTGCTCGGCGGTGGGCATGCTCCAGGAGGTGCGCGCCGGCTGGCCGAGCCATGTCACCGACGACCTGACAGGCCCGCCCGCCGGCCTGAGCGACAGCGAGATCCGTGAACGCATGAGCGGCAATCTGTGCCGCTGCGCGGCCTATCCGAATATCGTCGCTGCCATCCGCGACGCCGCCGAGGAGGCCTGAGCCGATGATGCCTTTCAGCTATGAGCGCGCGCGCGACGTACAGCAGGCGGTCAGCCTGATGGCCGCGCAGCCAGGGGCTCGTTTTATCGCCGGTGGCACCAACCTGATCGACCTGATGAAGCTGGGCATCGAGCGGCCCAGCCACCTGATCGATATCAGCCGCTTGCCCCTGGCCGCGATCGAGGACAGCGCCGACGGCGGCCTGCGTATCGGCGCCCAGGTGTGCAACAGCGACCTGGCCGCCGACAGCCGGGTCCGCCAGCACTACCCGCTGCTGTCCCAGGCGCTGCTGGCAGGTGCGTCGGGGCAGATCCGCAACAAGGCGTCGACCGCGGGCAACCTGTTGCAACGCACGCGCTGCCCGTACTTCTACGACCCGGGCATGGCCTGCAACAAGCGCGAGCCCGGCAGCGGCTGTTCGGCCCTGCGGGGGCACAACCGCATGCACGCGATTCTCGGCGCCAGCGAGTCGTGTATCGCGGTGCATCCCTCGGACATGGCGGTGGCCATGGTTGCCTTGGAGGCGCGGGTGGAAACCCTCCTGCCCGACGGCCAGCGCCGCTCCCTGGCCCTGGATGAGCTGTACCGCTTGCCCGGGACCACGCCCGAGCTCGAAACCCGGCTGGCCCATGGCGAGATGATCGAGGCCATCACGCTGCCGCCACCACCCCCGGGGCGGCAGCTGTATCGCAAGGTGCGCGATCGCGCTTCCTATGCCTTCGCTTTGGTCGCCGTGGCGCTGGTGCTCGAAGTCCGCGCGGGGCAGGTGCGCACGGCCCGCATCGCCCTCGGCGGCGTCGCCCCCAAACCCTGGCGGGCCACGGCAGCGGAACAGGTGTTGCTCGGCCAGCAATCCGCTATGGCGGTTTACCAGCGCGCCGCCGAGGCCGCCCTGGCCGGCGCGCGCGGGCAGGGCGGCAACGATTTCAAGATCCCCCTGGCCAAACGCACCCTGCGCCAGATGCTGGCCAGTGCGACTCAAGAGCGAGCATTGGCATGAGCACATCAGGACCCACCCCATCCGCCGCCAACGGCCCGATCGGCCAACCGCTGGACCGGGTCGACGGCCGACTGAAGGTCACCGGCCGCGCGACCTACGCCTACGAGCAGCGGGAAATGGGCGACACCGCCTATGGCTACATCCTCGGCGCGACCATCGCCCGGGGCCGCATCAGCGCGATCGACACCCGCGAGGCCGAACGCACGCCGGGCGTGCTCTATATCATGACCCATCGCAACGCACCGGCCCAGGCGGCATTCGGCCCGGCGGTGACGCCGACCACGGGCGAGGTGTTCACACGGGCCCGGCCGGTGTTGGCGAGCGACGCTGTGCGCTACTACGACGAACCGGTGGCGCTGGTGGTGGCCTCGACCTTCGAGGCCTCGCGCGCGGCGGCTCGGCTGATTCGCGTGCGCTACTCGCCGGAGCAGGGCGACTTCGACCTTGCTTCCCGCCTGGCCCAGGCCTACATCCCGCCGCGGACCAACGCCGGCTTCCAGACCGACAGTGCCATCGGCGATTTTGAATCGGGGTTCGCCAATGCGCCGGTCAAGCTCGACAGCACCTACAGCACCCCGTACCAAAGCCACGTGCCAATGGAGCCCCATGCCTCTATCGCCGTCTGGTCCGGGGAAGAGCTGACCCTCTACACCTCGGCGCAAACCCTGGCGAACTTCCGTGGCGGGCTGGCCAACACCCTGGGCATCGAGCCGGCGCGTGTGCGTATCGTCAGTCCTTATATTGGCGGCGGCTTTGGCGCCAAGCTGATCATCCATCCCGACGCGGTGCTGGCGGGGCTGGCCGCGCGGGTGCTCAAGCGCCCGGTGAAGGTGGCCCTGACCCGCCAGCAGATGTTCGCCAACGCCGGTTACCGCCCGGCCATGCAGCACCGGGTAAGGCTGGCGGCGGACAGCAGCGGTAAGCTGACGGCCCTGGGGCACGACGTCTGGTCGAGCACTTCGCGTTTCGAAGAGTTCTGCGAGCAGACCGCGGTGTTTGCCCGCTCGCTGTATGCCGCGCCGAATCGCCTGACCCGCCATCGGCTGGTGCCGGTGGATCTCAATCGCGGCGAGTGGATGCGCTCGCCGGGCGAAGCGCCGGGCATGCTCGCCTTCGAGAGCGCCATGGACGAACTGGCCGAACGCCTGGGCCTGGACCCCATCGAACTGCGGGTGCGCAATGAGCCGGAGTTGGACCCCGAACTCGGCGTGCCGTTCGCCTCGCGCAACCTGCTGGCCTGCATGCGCACCGGTGCCGAACGCTTCGGCTGGAGCCGCCGCAAGCCTAAGCCCGGCAGCGTGCGCGAGGGCCGCAAGTTGATCGGCATGGGCATGGCCGCGGCGATCCGGCCCAATTACCTGGGGTTGTCCAGGGCCCTGGTGAGCCTGGGCCCGACAGGGCGGGTGCTGGTGCGCCTGGACATGACCGATATCGGCACCGGCACCTACACCATCCTGACCCAGGTCGCCGCCCACAGCCTGGGGGTGCCGATGTCGGCGGTGCAGGTGCAACTGGGTGACAGCCGCTTCCCGCAGACTTCGGGCTCCGGCGGCTCCTGGGGAGCGGCCAGCTCCAGCTCGGCGGTGGAGGCCGCTTGCCAGGCCCTGAAGCAGCAGATCATCCAGGCCGCCGGCGCGCCTTACAACCAGGCGCCGGTACGCTTCGCCGACGGCCGTATCAGCACCGGCGAGCGCTCGGAGCGCCTCAGCGATCTGCTGCTGCGAGTGGCTCCCACGGGGTTGCAGGCCGAAGGCAGCGTCGGGCCGATGGGGGAGGACTACAAGCAGTTTTCCCAGCATTCCAACGGCGCGCACTTCGTCGAAGTCGCGGTGGACATCGACACCGGCGAAGTCCGCCTGCGGCGCATGCTCGCGGTGATCGGTGCCGGGCGCATCCTCAACCCCAAGACCGCGCGCTCGCAGATCCTCGGCGGCATGGCCTGGGGCGTCGGCGCGGCCCTGATGGAGCAGACCCTGCTGGACACCCGCCACGGCCATTTCGTCAACCACGACCTGGCCGAGTACCTGATACCGGTCAATGGCGATATCGCGGCGATGGACGTGCTGTTCCTCGAAGAGCCCGATCCCAGGGCCAACGCCCTGGGCATCAAGGGCCTTGGCGAGCTGGGTGTGTGCGGGGCCGGGGCGGCGGTAGCCAATGCCGTCTACAACGCCACCGGCATCCGGGTGCGCGAGTTCCCGCTGACCCTGGACAAGCTGCTGCCCGGGCTTGCGGCCCTGGAGGCGTAGGCGCAGCCTGCATCGACAAAAAATCTCGACGGCATGCCCTGGATTGGGCAGGCTTGTGGGCTCGCACCCGCCCGGTTGGCGGGTGTGGAATTCAAGCCATCAGTCGACGGACTCCTCCATGAACCTTGCCACCCTGGTGCTGTTTCTCCCGGCCTGTTTCGCCCTCAACATGGCGCCAGGGCCGAACAACCTGCTGTCGATCCGCAATGCCACCACCTATGGCTTCCGCGCTTCCTGCCTGGCGGGAGTAGGGCGGCTGGCCGCCTTTGCCCTGATGATCGCCCTGGCGGCGGCCGGGCTGGCGGTGGTGCTGCAAGCTTCGGAACTGCTGTTCCACGGGATCAAGATGCTCGGCGCCGGCTACCTGCTGTACCTGGCGTATCAGCTGTGGACGGCGGATACCCAGGACGAGGCCGAGAACAAGACCGCGCCACTGGGCCTGCAGGCCTTGGCCCGGCAGGAGTTCCTGATTGCTATTGGCAATCCGAAAGCGATATTGATCTTCACCGCCTTCCTGCCGCAGTTCGTCGACCCGCAAGCCCCGGTTCCCGCCCAGTTCCTGGTGCTCGGCGCACTGTTCCTGGCCCTGGAGTGGGTCGCCATCAGCGCCTATGCCTACATGGGCCTGCACCTGCGCCGCTGGTTCGCCGAGCCACGGGGCAAGAAGCTCTTCAATCGCTGCTGCGCGGTGCTGTTGTCGGGGGCTGCTTCGGTGTTGTTGTTGGCGCGGCGGGCTTAGTTTTGGCCGGCGGGAATAGGGCGGTTTGTAGTCAGGGGCTGATGGGCCAGGTGCAGGAAGGGATGCGCATCGGCATGAATTTCAATCGGCTGCCTTTCAAGGATAATCTTTCGCCTACATCTGGCTGAGACCCACCTATGCCTTTCCTCGACAACCTTATTGCCTTCACGTTTGCCGCGACACTATTGACCCTGACGCCCGGCCTCGACACCGCCCTGGTATTGCGAACGGCCACTGTGGAAGGAAAGCAGCAGGCTTTACGCGCGGCCCTTGGCATCAGTGCGGGCTGCCTGTCGTGGGGCGCAGCCGTGGCTTTTGGACTGGGGGCACTGATTGCCGTGTCAGAGCTGGCGTTCAATGTCTTGAAATACTGCGGTGCGGCCTATCTGGCCTGGCTCGGGCTCAACATGCTGTTGCGGCCCCGCCAATCATTGTCCCCTGCCGGCGGCACTGACAAGACAACGACGAACTGGTTCTTCAAGGGGATGATGGGCAATGTCCTGAACCCCAAGATCGGTATTTTCTACGTCTCTTTCCTCCCCCAATTCATTCCGCAAGGTCAGCCATTGATTACCTGGACGTTTGGCCTTGTCGGCATTCACCTCGCCATCGGATTGCTCTGGTCGATCATCCTGATTGGCGCGACCCAGCCGCTGGCCAAAATGTTACGCAGGGAGAAGGTGATTACCTGGATGGATCGCGCCACTGGCATGATTTTCGTGCTTTTCGCGGCTCGTCTTGCCTTCAGTAAACGGTAGGTTTTGAGGCCGTTCGGTGGTCATGTCCGTGATGGCGACGAATATCGGCAGTCGAGGCGAGAAGGGCTAGCGAAGCCGCGCTTTTCGGCGTTCGCTTGCCAGTCGCCGTGATTGGCGGCTTGTGGCCGAAAGTTGCCAGTCGTGAGCGGCAGCTTTCGGCCAACATCGTCAATTGCCGCCAACACCTTGGCGGCCCGAGAGCGCCTGCCGTTGCGCGACGATTCCTGCTTATCCCTACCGTTAGTCGGGTATTTCTGAGGGTTTTGGCGCAACGGCTAGCCTGCAGCCTAGCGTCAGGGATAACGCTGAACATTCGGTCCATGAAGGGCCAGTACGTCTCGTCCTCCCGATGCTTTATCTGCTGAGGAGACGATAATGAAAAAAAACCTGAAACGGTTGGCGTGCCTTGGTGCTGGCTTCACCAGCGCGCTCGCCATGGCCGATGCGGCCAGCCCGCCGGTGCTGTCACCTGCGATTCCCTTCGACGTCATCCCTAAACCCCCCTTTACCCTGGACAACCTGCAACACGATTTCGACGTGCTTTCGTGGCAGACCTTCGTCGCCCTGAACTGGCCCGCAAGCGCCGACGGCAGCGCCAACACCTCGGCGAAGATCGGCGCGCCGGGGCAGACGGTTTGGGAGTCGTGGAAGGAGAGCTACGAGATTTTCCTGCCCCAAGGCCAGAAGCCGGTAGCCTGGAACCAGAAGGCGCCGCTACCCGCGGCCTGCCAAGGCAAGGGTGACCTGCCCGTACTGCAACAGATGGGCAAGGTCGCCGGTGTGCTCGACGAATTCATCCAGCCATTCAAGACAGGCCCACTGGTGGACCAGAACGGCACCTACACGCGCAACGCGATCATGGTCAACCAGCCGATGTTCGACAACATCGTCAACAATGGTCTCTACAGCAAGGAAGGCCAGCAAGCGTTCCTGAGCAAGGCCGACAACCGCATCGCCTTCGCCTGCGGCTTGCAGAAAAACAAGCAGGTCGGCGCGATCATGGTCAAGTCGGCCTGGAAGGTACTCGGCGGCAACGACAACCCGCAGGACTTCCACGCCGTCGACGCCTTGGTCTACACCCCCGGCAACGCCGACCCGAACAAGGGTGCGCTGATCCCCGAGTCGTGCAGCGCGCAGAAGGTCGGGCTGGTCGGCCTGCACATCGTGCACAAGACCCAGCGCGCGCCGCAGTGGGTATGGTCGAGCTTCGAGCACGTGCGCAACGTGCCGGAAAAGACCACGCCGATGAACGAGCGTAAGGGCCCCTACCTGTTCTACGACGCCCAGGCCAGCGGCCGCCCGGTGAACGAGCCTCCAGCGCAGCCGTGGGACCCGTCGAAGAAAGCCACGCCTTCGCAGATCGTGCGGGAAATCCCGCTCACTGCCGCGACCCACCAGCTCAATGCGCAGTGGCAAGGCGCGCTCAAGGGCACGGTCTGGGCCAACTACCAGTTGATCAGCACCCAGTGGCCGACCGCCCCCGCCGATGATTGCCAAGTACCGTCGCCAACCAACCCGCTGGGTACGCCAGCGCCGAACTTTCTGGCCAACGCCACCCTGGAAACCTACAACCAGGGTACCACGCCACAGGCCTCGTCCAGCTGCATGGAGTGCCACAACAACGCGACCACCCGGGTGACCCAGTCCCCGCGCACTAGTTTCGCCGATTTTACCTTCCTGCTTGAACGTGCCCAATCCACCGGCGCCAAGGAGTGATGCCATGAGCGACCCGAACCTGAAGAGCTTCATCGACCTGTCCGCCGCGCTAACTGGCCTGTCAGCCAAACTGCTCGCGCCGTCCGTCGACCCGATCAACCTGCCGCCGCTGTTCTTCGCCACTGCCCAGCAAGGCATGGGCACCGCAGCGTTCAGCAACCTGCTGGAGCTGTACGCCAGCATCAAGATCCAACCGCCTGCGGAAATCGCCAGCGCCGTGCTCGGCAACTCGAACCCGCAGATCGCCCAGGGCGCCCGTTCGATCATGAAGCTGTGGCTGCTTGGCAGCTGGTACCAGCCTTATGACCAAGGCAACGCTCACAAGGGGGACACCCGCGTGGTCTCCGACCAGGCCTACAAGGAAAGCTGGGCGTGGAAGATCGCCCAATCCCACCCCATGGGCTACAGCCAGTACCACTTCGGTTACTGGGCCGAGCAGCCACCGACTCTCAAGCAATTCACCGGTGTCGACGCCAAGGAAGGGCAGCAGCCATGAGCAATTTACAAACCCAGAACATCGAAACCGCCGATGTGATCGTCGTGGGCGCCGGTATGGCCGGCAGCGTCATGGCCTATCAGTTGGGCCTGGCCGGCTTGAAAGTGCTGGTGCTCGAGTCGGGTCCGGCGACTCCGCCTAACCGCAGCGAGTACCTGGAGCGTTTCTACACCGACGTGCTCAAGTTGCCTGAGTCGCCATACCCACCCGAGCAGACCGAGCAGACCCCGGCCACACAGTTCGCCCCGCGAGCGACTATCCAGGACTTGATCACCGCCGGCAGCCCCGACCCGAACAAGGTGCAGAAGAGCTATCTGGTACAGAAGGGGCCGCAACTGTTCGCCAGCACCTACGAGCGGGTAGGCGGCGGCACCATGTGGCACTGGATGGGCACGGCCCTGCGCCTGTTGCCCAACGACTTTCGCATGCGCACTGCGTACAACGTCGGGGTCGACTGGCCGATCAGCTACGACGACCTGCAGACCTCCTACTGCCGTGCCGAGGAGGAGATGGGCGTGTCCGCCGATGTCGCTTCGCAGACCTACCTGGGCGTGACCTTCCCGCAGGGCTATGAGTACAGCATGCACGGCATCCCGCCGTCGCTGGTCGACCAGGGCCTGGGCAAGAACGTCACGAGCACGGTGTACCAGAGCCCGGAGAAGGCGCCCGACGGCAAGCCGTACCCAGGTGTCACCCTCAACGTCCGGCAGACCCCGGCCGGGCGCAACTCGCAAAGCGACAACGGCCGCCGGGTGTGCGCTGGCAACACCAGCTGCACACCGATCTGCCCGATCCAGGCCAAATACGACGCCACCGTGACCATGGCCAAGGCGCTGGATACCGGCAACGTGCGTATCCTCTACCAGAGTGTGGCGAGCAAGGTGCAGGTCGATGCCAGCGGCGTCACCGGCATCGAGTACATCCAGTACCAAAACGACCGCACGCGCAAGAATGGCGTGGCTCAGGGTAAACGCTACGTGATCGCCGCCCACGCGATCGAAACGCCGAAACTGCTGCTCAACTCGGTCGGCCCGCACAGCCCCAATGGTGTGGCCAACAGCAGCAAGCAGGTCGGCCAGGCGTTGGCCGACCACCCGGTGTACCTGGCCTGGGGCCTGATGCCCGAAGGCAAGCCTTTGTTCCCGTTCCGCGGGCCACTGTCCACCTCGGGGATCGAGGACATGCGCGATGGCCCGTTCCGCAGCCAGCGTGCCGCCTGGCGTATCGAGATCGGCAACGAGGGCTGGAACTGGCCGGCGAAAGATCCGTACAACACGGTCTGCGATTTCATCGACGGCACTAACAACGGCGGCGCTAACCCCAACAAGCTGGCGTTGTCCGGCCAGGCGCTGGTGCAGCAGCTCAACAGCGTGCTGACCCGCCAGTTCCGCCTGGGCTTCTTGATCGAACAGGTGGAGAAAGACCCCGACAATGCGCTGTGCCGGGTGGAGAAGAGCACTGAGTTCACCGACGGCTTGGGCCTGCCTCGGCCACAGATCACCTACGAACTGTCCGACTACACCAAGGAGGGCTTCAAGCAGGCGCGTCTGGCCGCCACGCATATCATCACCAAGCTGATGGCCGCCACCGAGCTGACCGACCGGAATCCTAAGCTGGCGCCCGGCTCGCAAACGGTGTTCGAGTACGACGGCCAGAAATACGCGTTCTTCGGCGCTGGCCACCTGATGGGCACCTATCGCATGGGGTCGGACCGCACCAAGTCGGTGGTGGACAAGGACCAGCGCAGTTGGGACCACCCCAACCTGTTCCTGGTCGGCGCCGGAGTGTTCCCCACCACCGGCACTGCCAACCCGACCTTGACCATCACCGCGCTGACCTTCCTGGCCGCCGATGTGGTCGCCAGCGATCTGCTCAAGCGTACCGTGCAGGTGCAGGCCAACCAGGCCTGGCAGGGCACCGGTGTGCAGATCAACGGGCAGAGCTGGCAACTGGCGGTTTGCACCGGTGGGCAGTGGACGGCCGACCCTGCCACCGGGATGGTCAGCGCGGCGGGCAATCCAAAGTTGATCGCCAAGCCCGGCTATACCTTGCCCGGTCAACCGGAAGGAGCGTTGATCGGGCGTATCGGCAACAGCGGCGTGCCGTTCCTGGTCGGCAACCAGGCGCAACTGCCGCGTGGCCAGCAGGGGGAGTTGCAATTGTGCATCAATGACGACCTGGACCGGCGTTACGGGGTTGGCCTGAGCGATAACCTGGGCAGCCTGTCGGTGGAGGTGCGCTTCGGGACGGTGTAGGCGCTGTCATAGTAACCCCGCAGTGCTCCGGCTATGCCGCAGTACTGTGGGTTGCTCTCTCAGCCCAATGTTTAGGCAATGACCGCTTTTGGCCGATACCCACCCACACAAGGATATCGAATGATTATGTCAACGGACGAACTGGCGATACGCCAGATCTCAGCGCTTTCTCCGCAAGTCCTGGCACTGGAAGCGGAGGCGGTTGCGGACGGTTTCAGGTTTCTCACGCGCTTGGTCGCAGAGTGGGAGAACGGGTCGAATCGGTTCGATCAATCGGGTGAGTGCCTGTTGGGCGCCTTTCGCAACGGGCAACTGATTGCCATCGGTGGCCTTACTCGTGACCCCTATGTCGGGCCGGATATCGGCAGGCTAAGGCGGTTATACGTTGCGCGTGCAGCAAGGGGCCGGAATCTGGGCAAAGCCCTGGTGCAGCGGCTTTTGGAACACGCAGCTCAGCGATTTTGTGTGGTGCGCCTATCCACGGATACACCACAGGGAGCCGCGTTTTACCTGCGCTGCGGGTTCCAGCAGATACAGGATGATTTTGCTACGCACGCAAAGTCATTGGCCGATGCCACATAACCAGGTCATTGGAGGGCAGATGGGGTGGCGTAGCCGGTCAACGGCGAAGAGTGAAGGTTTTGCAGGCTTGCACAGCCTTGCAGCAGGGGACATCAGCGCGTTAGGCCCATCGTCGGAATGCACTGACGAACATAGTAATTATCGAATTCACCGCTTTCGATGAAGTGAAAACCATGGCGGGTATAGAAACGATTCGAAGCGCTGCCTTTAAGGGCACCCACTCTAATAGGGAGCCCAGCCACATCCGCCTCTTTGAAAATCTGGGCGAGAACAGCAGAGCCTATCCCTGATCCCTGCGCGGTCGGTCTCACATACAAGTGGTCGAGCAAGAGTTCAGTGCGCCGGTGCTTGACCACGACAAAACCAACCCTCTCTCCAGATACCTCGATGTAGCGTGTATTGCGGGCCTCAAACCCGCTAAGAAAGCGCTCGCGTGCGCGCACTGGATCAAATCGCCCAACCCGCTCCAGGCTTTCGCGCATGGCCTCGATTCGAATGGCTACCAGATTGTCCAAGTCGCTTTGTTGAGCCAAGACCAAAATGACCTGGGAATTTTTATCGGCTGTGGCGGGCATCATTTGCGCTCTGACTGTCATTCAGGGAAGCCAGTATAGAGAGAAGGGAAACAAGCGGCCCACCCGCTTTTTCTGTCGAGGCCAACAGGTGAAAGCAGCCACTCAACCGGTAGGTGAAATCAAGCCGGACTTGCAACGCATCGAGTCTCAGGCCCGATCCCGGCTCCTCAATGGAACGGGAAGATGTAGTTCATCCAGGCCGACATGCGCAGGAGGATCTTGCGCATGATCGCCACATGGTGGAAGTGCTGGCTGTAGAGCGCCGCCTGGCCATAGGCGCCACCGGGCATGAGTCTGGCGTAGGGCAGGTAGTCCGGGTCGGTGATTTCAATGACCACTGGCACCCGCCCCGGCGGCGGTGAGCCGGTGTAGCTCAGCAGGGTGCCGGACGGCTGTACCTGTCCTTCGCCGATCACCGTGATGACATTCTTCACCCGGCCCTTGAACACCCGGCCGGGGATACCGTCGAACGCCACTTCCGCCTCGTCCCCCGGGACCAGGCGCAGCAGGCTGTTCTGGCGCATCCAGGCCGCAAAATACTGGCCTTCGTCCGGAACGAACACCATCGACGGGCGCAGCGGCAGCTTGCTCGCCATCATTCCCGGGCGCAGCGACACGTGGGTGACGAAGCCTTTGCTCGGGGCGCGGACCACGGTGCTGTCCAGCTCGAACTGGGCGTTGTCGATCTGAGCCTGCAGGTCGTCGACCCGGGCAATCGCGGCTTCCTGCTCGCGGCGGGTGCCGAAGTTGCGCTTGATCAACTCGTTGATCCGGTACAGGTCGCCCCGCGCCGCCAACTGCTGGGCCTTGAGGGATTTGAGGCGGTTCTCGAAAGGCTCGGGGTCGATGCGAAACAGCACGTCGCCCGGCTCCAGCGGCGTGTTGCCCTGGACCGGCACCTCGATCACCCGGCCGGTGACGACCGGGATCACGGGCACCGAGACGAAGTAGGAGCGCGCCACTTCCGAATAGGGGTGGTTGTAGTTCATCAGGAAAATCAGCGCGCCGATCAATACCACGCCGCCCAGCACGGCGGTGGGCACCGTCCATTTGTTCAGCGGGATACGGAAGATCTTGAAGATGGCCACACAGATGGCGGTGTAGGTCAGGATCAGTAACAGGTCCATGGGTCACGGCTTCCCTTCCGGACGGGGTCCGGCCTGGGATTGTCCTTCCAGTCGCTCGATCCGCTGTCGCAGCTCGGCCAGTTCTTGGGCCAGATCTCTTTCGGCCTGCATCCGCGCCTTGTCGGTCGCGAAACCCCAGCCCCGGTCCTCGCGGTACAACATGGCCCAGATCCACAGGAACGGCCACAGGGCATGGAGCGTGAACAGACTGACCCAGCCTGCCGCGTGAATGGCGTCCTGATGTGGATGGTTCCGATGGACGGCAATTTCGTAGGGAATGTCGTGCAGGACGATGATTCCGTAGAACAGGATT
This sequence comes from Pseudomonas chlororaphis subsp. chlororaphis, assembly GCF_003945765.1. NCBI lineage: Bacteria > Pseudomonadati > Pseudomonadota > Gammaproteobacteria > Pseudomonadales > Pseudomonadaceae > Pseudomonas > Pseudomonas chlororaphis. The sequence goes on from NZ_CP027712.1 coordinate 2,954,949, forward strand.
ATTCCGGCGAAGATAAGCATGCCCAGCGCAATCTGATCGAGCATGATTCGCCTCCCGGAAGCCTTCAGCTCGCACGCAACCGCTTATGAAGCACCTTGGTCAGCCACGGCCATGGGACAGCCCGATGGCGCGGGCCTTACGCAATCCATACTAGTTCAAGTTCGTTCATCTGCCTGGCTGCCCTGCAGGGCGCGCACGGCCCTGGACCTGGAAAGCTGCGCTCGCCCAGGCCGCGGTTTATGATCGCTGCCTGTCGTCTATCACTGCGAGCCCGATCATGCCTTTTGAACTGGACCTTCTCGAAATCCGCGCCGGCATCGTTGAATTCCCTGTGTGGCATGCGCGCGGTGGTACCTCCACCGGTTTGATCCTGGCTCGCGAAACCCTGCCCGAGGACCCGTTGCTGGTCGAAGAACTGCTGCGCCACCTGATGGGGGTGCCGTTGAGCGGCGAGCTGCCGGGCAATAACCAGATCACCGGCCTGGGCCGTGGCGGGCCCACCAGCAACAAGGTGTTCATCGCCGAGCGCCAGCCCGGCGAGTCGCGGATGGTCAGCACCCTGGCGCAGCTGGCGGCGGGTAAAAGCGCGATCGACTGGAGCGTCAACTGCGGCAACATGTCGGCGGCCTTGCCCCTGTATGCCCTGGAGCGTGGCTGGCTGAGCGCGGACGAGGACAGCGCGCAGATCGAGATCTTCAACAGCAATACCCAGACCACCATGCTCGCGCGCCTGGCGTTCCGCAACGGTCGCCTGCTGAGCGATACGCGCATTCCCGGGGTCAATGGCGTGTTCCCCGGGGTCGACCTGTTTCTCAGCGATCCGGTGGGGGCCAAGACCGGCCAGCTGTTTCCCACCGGGCAACGCATCGACCTGCTCAATGGCGTGCGCGCCACCTGCCTCGACGTGGCGGTGCCAATGGTCATCGTCCAGGCCGCGGACCTGGGCAAGACCGGCCTGGAAACCCCGGCACAGCTGGACGCCGATGCCGACTTCAAGGCCCGGTTGATTGGCTTGATGGTCGAGGGCGGCTTGCGCATGCAACTGCGCAACCGCGGCGGCGCCTTGATGAGCGCCGAGGAGCTGCAACGCAGCGAAACCCTGCCGAAGATCTGCATCGTCAGCCCGGCCCAGGGCGCGGGCGATATCAACACCCGGTATTTCACCCCGCAAAACGCCCATCCTTCATTGGCCGTCTCCGGTGGCTGCTGCCTGGCCGCCGCCTGCCTGGCGCAAGGCACCGTGGCCTATGAACTGCTCAAGACGCCCAAGCCCCTGAGCGCCACCACGGCGGAATACCCGGTGTCGATCGAAAACCCGGCGGGGTTGCTGGACACCTTGATCACCGCGCGCGAGGAGGGTGCCTCAATGCGCATCGACGCGGCCGCCTACCGGCGCAGCGCGCAGATCCTGCTCAAGGGCCGGGTGCCGTTGTACAACGCCTCGGCGGCGTTGGTCGCGGCGTTACAAGGGCGGGGCTGAGGTCCCGGACCGGAAAGGTGGCAGCAAATCCGCTCAACCCCGTGAGCGATATTCGCTGGGGGCGACCCCGAACTCGCGGCGAAAGGCCCGGCTGAAGGCGGCTTCGGATTCATAGCCCAGCTGTTCGGCGATCCGTGAAATGCGCAGGCTGGAGGTCTGCAAGCGCTGACTGGCCAGTTGCATGCGCCAGTGCATCAGGTAGCGCATCGGCGATTGGCCCACCAGGCGGGTGAAGCGTTGCGCCAGGTTGGAGCGCGACTGGTTGACCAGGCCGGCCAAGCGCTCGACGCTCCACGCCGCGCCCGGTTCGGCGTGCAGCAGCGCCAGCGCCTGGCCGACCAGCGGGTCGCGCAGGGCGGCGATCCAGCCGCTGATGCCTTGCGGGGCGTGGGCCAGCCAATGGCGCACGGCCCAGATAAACATCAGGTCGATGATCCGCGACAGCATGATGCTGCTGCCGATCGACGGGTTGCGCACTTCCTTCTGCATCGCCGCCACCGTCAGCGACAGCCATTCACGGGAGCCGATCAGGTCGCTTGGGTCCTCGCCCTGGCAGCTGACTTGCAGCACCCCGGGCAAACCCTGGCTCAAGGCCTGGCCGCACCCGCCCTCGAACCGGAAGACTCCGCTGGTGATGCGCGCTGGCAGGTCCGGGCTGGCATCCGCAGTGCTGTGCAGTTGATGAGCCTGGCCGTGGGGCACGAACAGGATGTCCCCGGGCATCAGGCTGGTGGTTTGGTTATTGCCGTCGAGCCTGAGCTGGCAGCCGGCGTCCTGGATCACATGGAAGCAGGCGCCGCCCGCCGCTCGCTGTAGCAGCTGGCCGGGTTGCAGCAGCGTCTCGCCCAGCAGCTCGCCATGCATCCGCGCCAGGCTGAACACTTCGAAAAACACATCGGCGGACGGGTGCCGGAGGTCGGCTGGCGAGGCGGCTGGGGGCAGGTGTCTCTGCACAGTCTTCGGCTTTTCGGTCATGGTCGGTCGGCACCGTCCCCTTCGATAATGAGCGTGCCCGAGCATAAGCCAGCACGGGGGAGGGCGTCTCCTGCCTGTCACTTGACGAGCGACCTGCCCCGCAATGCCCAGGGCCCGGCAGTACCGCCGCCATCGGCGAGCGGTCTTTATCCAGACAGAGGATTCAAGCTCATGAGTGGTCAGCCTACGATTGTGTTGGTGCACGGTTTTTGGGGCGATGCGGCCCATTGGAGCAAGGTGATCATCGAGCTGGCGCGCAAGGGTTACAGCGCGATCCGCGCGGTGGAAATGCCCTTGACGTCGCTGGCCGATGACGTCGAGCGCACCCGCAAGATGATTGCCCAGGTCGATGGCCCGGTGTTGCTGGTGGGGCATTCCTACGGCGGCGCGGTGATTACCGAAGTGGGCGACCAGCCCAACGTGGTCGGGCTGGTGTATATCGCCGCCTTCGCCCCGGATGCCGGGGAAAGCCCGGGCTGGATCACCCAGCAGCACCTGCCCGCGGCGGCGGCCAACCTCGAGCCCGACAGCGACGGCTACCTGTGGCTCAAGCCAGCGGCCTTCCATGAGAGCTTCTGCCAGGACCTGGGCGCCGACGAAGCGCTGGTCATGGCGGTGACCCAGAAGGCGCCGCTGGCCAGCACCTTCGACGATACCATCAGTGCGCCGGCCTGGAAGAAAAAACCGTCCTGGTACCAGATCTCCAGCGACGACCGCATGATCCATCCACGCAACCAGCAAATGATGGCGGCCCGGCTCAACCCACAAAAGACCCTCACCCTGGCCAGTTCCCATGCCTCGCTGGCCTCGCGGGCGGCGGAGGTCGCGGCCTTTATCCACGAGGCCGCCAGCGCCACCGTCAAGGGCTGACCAGTCCCCCCCTCAGGCCCCGCTCGCGAGCGGGGCCTTGCGGCCTACAGGTCCAGGTCGACCCACACCGCCGCGTGATCCGAGCCGGCGTTTTCCTTCTTGTCCAGCTGCGGGTAGACCTCCCAGCGCTTGGGCTGGCTGCCCGGCCACATGCCCTTGCGCCAGACACCGCCGGCGGTGACGGTGGCGAACAGCGCGGGGGAGAGCAGCAGGTAGTCGATCTTGTTCGCCGCTTTGCAGGTGTCGAAGGTGCCGGGGTAACCGCCGTCGTCGAAGGCCGGATGGACGAAGGCATCCTTGAGGTCGGTACCCTTGAGCAAGGGCTCCAGCGGCGCGCTGTCCGGGGTGTCGTTGAAGTCGCCGACCACCGCGATATAGGCCTCACCCTGGGCCACCAGCGCCTGGTAGATGAGCTTGACCCGCTCGGCCTGGGCCAGGCGTTTTTTCGCCGAGGCCGCAAGGCCGCCGAAACCTTTGCTCTTGAGGTGGTTGACCAGGACGATCAGATGCTTGTCCTTTTGTTTTCCAGAAGGCAGCGGGATATGGAACTGCGCGCAATCGCGGGAAAAGATCAGCTCGCCGTTGGCCGCGGTGTCGTCGACATGGCTGCGCAGCTGGCCGATGGGGTAGCCTGCGGCGGTCATCAGGCCGACATCGATGCCCCGCGTATCGTTGCCGTCGATCAGCATCACATGCCGGTACAGCGGGCCGCCCAGGGCGCCGATGATTTCCGTGTTGAAGTCGCGCAGGGCCGGGCGGCTTTCCGCCTCGACCACCGCCAGCACATCGGCGTGCAGGTCGATCATCACCCGCGCGGTATTGCGCATCGCTTCCAGGTCCACCGGGGCCTCGATCAGCTCCAGCGAACCGACCCACTCGGTGCGGCCGTTGGCGACAATCTCCAGGCCGCCGACCTTGGGCCGCTTGACCAGGCTGCCGCGGTTCTGCCGCAGGATCACAAACGGGCCCTGGTCCGACTTGCTCAGGCCCAGCTCGGTCAGCAGCTTGACCATCTGCGCCTTGTCCTGGTCGGTGTAGATGGGCTCGCCCAGCAGCTGGTTGAGCTTGGCGAAACGCTCCAGCACCGGCTTGCCTTCGGCCCAGCCTTCCAGGTTCATGGCCTTGGCGCGGTTGAACAGGTTTTCAACGTTGTAGGACGCGAGTCTCATCGGGCTCTTCCTTTGCGTGGGGCGGACGTCAATGGGCATTACAACCGATAAAAATGACCGAATGCCGACAGGCGCGGCGTCTTGTTGCCTTCTTTATGCTGAACTCAAGAAAGGGCTAAACCGGCCTGAGATTCCCGGTGGGCGAGTCGCAGAGGGCCGGTGGGGGAGTGATCTGACAGTGAGCACTTCGCCCGAACCGAACGGGGAGGACAGGGCATGCATGATGAGTCCCGCGAGCAGGGCGAGCCGTTCAAGCGGCTGTTCTTTGCCTTGCCCTGCACCGCCGCCCAACGCCGGGCCATTGCCCAGTGGCGCAGCGCCCTGGGGCTCAGGAGCGGCCGTCCGGTGCCGGCGGAAAACTTTCATTTGACCCTGATGTTCCTGGGCTCGGTCACCGTGGCGCAGATTCCGCGGATCTGCGCCGCGGCGGCGAACGTGCGAACGCCCGGTGAGGCGCTACACGTCCCGCTCGACCGCCTGGAGGTCTGGCGCCGGGCCGGGGTCTTGTTGCTGGCGCCGGCACAGGCGCCGCTGGCGTTGCGTCAGCTGGTGTATGCCTTGCAGGAAGCGCTGCTGCCCCTTGGGCTGGTCGATTCGCCGCGGGAATTTCGCCCGCACTTGACCTTGATGCGCGACTATCGGGCAGCGGTTCCCGAGTCCCAGACCCCTGCGGATTTTCAGCTGAGTGCCCGGCACTTCGCCCTGTACGAGTCGCATAAGGGCCGTTATCGGCCGCTGGCCGAATGGGCGCTGGCGCGGTGACGCTCGGGGCAGCCCTGTCGGCAGGTTCGCCGGTCAGCCGAAATCCGAGTGCCCCAGGGCCTGCACGTTATAGTTGATGAGGCCGAATCAATGGGAGGAGGACATGCGCCAGATCGTCAGCAAAGAGCCGTGGTGGGCCGCGCCGCCGAAACCGGGCCAGGATGAGTCCGAGCTGGACTGGGGCTGGCTGGTCACTTACAACGAGGGCGAGCCGCGCTTCGAGTTCGTCAAGGAGCGCCCTTCGGAGCAGGAGATCCGTCAGCGCAAGAGTTGCCGGACCACGCCGTCCGAGTAGCCGGTCGGCGCGGAGGGCAATCTTGCGCGACCCTCACTGCTTGTAGCCGATCTGCCGCAGCAGGTTCTTGCGCCACAGGATGTCGTCATCGCCTTCCAGGCCCTTGGCGCAGAAGCCATCCACCACCCCCAGCACCGCCCGGCCCTGCGCCGTTTCAGCGAGAATCACCTGGCTCGGGTTGGCGGTCGCGCAGAAGATGCGGCACACCTCAGGCACCATCTTCAGGGTGTTGAGCACGTTCAATGGATAAAAACCGTCGCCGAGAAACACGATAAAGCTGTGGCCGGCGGCGATCGCCTGGGCGTTCTTTTGCGCCAGCGCGATCATCGTCGGATCGCTGCCGGACCAGCGCACCAGGCATTGGCCGGAGGCTTCGCAAAAGGCCAGGCCAAAAGCGATGTTCGGCACGCTGGCGACCAGGGCTTCGTGGATGTCCTCGACGGACTTGATGAAGTGGGTCTGGCCGAAAATGAAGTTGGTGGCTTCCGGCTTGTCGATGTTTACGCTGATCAGTTGCATCTCGAACCGCTCCTTGCCGATGTCGCGCGGCGCTGGGGGGGGCGTTGACGGAAAGGGGACGCCCGTCGTAGCCCGTTACCGGCGAGGCGGGATTGCTTCCAGCAACAGATCAAGCATAGCCATTCATTGGCTGCTGCCGGGTTGGTCATGCCTGAACGATGGCCGTCAACAGCTGATCGGCCCGTTCGTTCCTGACCGCCGGTGCCTAGAACTTCGCGTAATTCAATGCGTCGACAATCAGTGAGCCGCCCACGCCGGTCAGCGACAGCAGCAGGGCGCGCACCAGTGGTTCTTGCGAGTAACTTGAGAAGGCTCCGGTATTGAGGGCAACGATGCGTCCGCGGATCAGTTCGAGCTTGTTGTAGATCGGTGCGTCCTCGGGTGTTTCCAGCCGGTAGTTATCCAGACGCTGTAACGCTGCGCCACGTGCCTGTTCCGCGGCACGGCGCAGCGACAGCGCGGAAGCGAGCAAGATCAATGTTGTCAGCAGGAAGGAAATGACGATGCTGGGCGGTGTCGGCCAGTTGTCGAACACGCTGTTGCGTGACGCAATCAGGATCAGCATGACGACCGTGGGGGCATAGATCAGGCGATTGACGGTCGCCGTGCGCTTGGCGATCAGTTGCATGTCCATCCAGTCGTCGATGCAGGGGTGCAGAGGCACGCCGAAAACCCTCCAGTGCTCCTTGCGCAGTGCTTTTGGCCAGATCGCGTAATGCGTGCTCAGGTTGCGGATGAACCGTGTCAGCAGGAGGTTGGCATCCACTACCCAGAACACCAACAGCTGGAAGGTCAGGGTTGGCAGCAGCCAGTTCAACATCCAGATCGATGACTCGCCCCGAATGGGCGCGCCTTCCATTGGCCAGAGCACGAAGAGCGCGCTGGTGATTACGACGAATATCCAGGTGGCGAGGAGGGCGCGCAGCATTCGGGCGCCGAAGGTGCCAGCCACGCAGTGTTCTCTCCAGAAGCTCGTGACGAAAATGATCCTGCGCTTGTCGGCAACATATGACTGGATTGTGGTCGTCAGTCTCTTCGGCGTGTGCCAGTCGCGCTCGCTGACTAAGAGCGGGAACAGGATCAGGAACAGGCAACGTCCCAGGGCGGCTCGCCACCTATGTGGCGTTGTGCCCCTTTCTCGGTTGACCAGGCGCAGTAGCTGCCCCCACAGGCTCATCTGCAGCCTGCTCATGTGTCGATCCAGGTGGTAGGCCTTTTCGATCTCGACACGGTTGATGCGCAGGGTGCGCCAACCCCAGGCCAGCGCCGTGATCGAGATGACCACGGCGAGCAGGCGCAGGGCCAAGGTGGGCCAGGCGCTGATGCCCTCGAACAGGAACATCGGCTCACCCAGCCCGTCATCCGTCAATACACGCCGGATCTGGTACATCCACAGCAAGGCCAGAACGAATACCACGATCGGTACCACGACGTACCACGCCGAGGCGTCGAACAAGCCACTGCTTGCAGGAGCGGGGACCTGTCCGGGTTGCGCTGGTTGGGGCTGATGACGGCGGATAAGTTCCGAGCAAACGATGCCCAACAGGATCAGTACGAAGGCGGTCCACATGAACTCCACGCGCCAGAACCGCATGGCGAGCCACGCCGACAGTCCGGACACCACATACAGCGTCAGCGGGATACTGTGCACCCAGGCTGGCAGTTTGCTGTCTCTGGATTGCGCATAGGTCCACCACCAGCCAAGGAGGATCACCACTACCAGCAGGATGAACGTCAGCGGCCCGGCCCAGAAAAACGACTGCCTTTCATCGAGCTTGTCGCGTACCGACTGAGAGAGTTCGGGATAAGGAGGGGGCGAAGGATCCTGCAGGCAACGCAACGCCATGAGGTCGTGCGTTGCTTGCCGGGTCTGGCCGGGTGTCGCGCAATCCTTGGGGCGTTCGGCGCTCTTCTTGTTTGACAGGGGGATGAAGCCGCTGATGCCCACCTCATAGATGCCCGGCGAAAGCAGCTCCGATTTGTAGTCGAACTTTGCCCGCTTGACGTCGTAGGCCCGGGGGGACTGCGCCGCCAGGATCGCGATGAATACCGCACTTTGCAGACTCTCGCGAAACGGCGGCACATCCTGTTGCAGGGCGCGTGTCAGCGTGAGCCCGTAGGGTGCTGCCAGGACCAGGTTGCGCGTGGTCTGGGCCTGGCCACGCTGGAGCATGCGCGCATCGAGGTTGGTGGAGAAAAACACTTTGTTCGGCATCCGGCCCTTGAGGGCCTGCAGCACCAGCAGCTTGTCGTAGGTATCGGCCCCCAGCACACCGATGGCGCCGATACCGCTGGTGCCCTTGCGGCGATAGGCTTCGTCCTCGCGCGCGATATGGTCGGCGAGGCGGCGCAGGTAATCGAGCTGGGAATTGCCGTCGGACTTTTCCAGCGGGCTCAGATCCAGGGTGTTCTTGTCCTTGCTGTTTTTATTGTCATCGCTACCAGGCGCCTTGTTGCCGCTGGCGGCCTCCTCTGGCAAACGCCCGTCCACGCCTCGCAGGTAACTGAAGCGCAATACCCAGTCATTGACCGCCGCCTGGTCTTTGCTGTCGATGCCGGCATCCTGGGCAACCTGCGATTTAAAGCTCTCGCTCAGTGCGCGGCTGTAGAAACTGTCCCACTCGGAGACCAGCGCGATGCGACTGGGGCGCTGCCAGCCAGTGTCGCAATGTGTTCCGATTAGCTGCGGTGCCCCTTCTCTGCATCGCACACCCGCGACTGGATCCACATGGCGCAGCTTCAGCTCCTCCAGCAGCAGGCGTGTCATGACGCCGTCGTCGCTGACAGTACGCAGCAGTTTCATGGAGGGTTTCGGCGTCGCTGGTGTTTGCTGCTGGGAGATTGCTTCGCCGGGCGAGGGCTTGCCCAAGGCATGCATCAATGTGGCGTAATCAGCGGTGGCCAGGGGGGAGTAAATCTCGATATCGGGCTTGGCGTGGCCGTTGGCTTCGTCCCGATACATATCGAGCAAGACTTTCGAGGTGGAGGGGCCGATGACCTTCAGTAGTGTCTGGTTGGACACACCAGGGCAGGTTTGTGGCGGGCCGCAATCCGAATGAAGCCTGCTCTGCAGGGTGAGGCGCAAGGCTTCGAGTTGTTGTAGCGGGTGTGAGCCCAGATGCTCCTGCTTTACCCAGAGCAGTATGGTCCGGGCGGATGGGCGCTGTTTGTCCTGCATGTCCCTGGGTGGGTCGAATGGATTGGCGATGAAGGCTTCATAGGGGATTTCTGCGTACTTCGACTTTCCTTGCTGACCGGCTTGCGACGTTATCTGCGTGCCTGACAGGTCGTCGGCAAGGGCCAGGCAGCGGATGTGCTGCTCGTCCTCGGGCACCATGCGCGAGTTTTTGAACCCGGCCAGGATTGCATAGCGAATGCGCCGGCGCAGCTCCACTTCATCGGCATAGGGGCCGCCTTCGACCAGCGCCACTATGAGTTGGGGAGGCTCTGGCGGTGGTTGCTGCAGTTCGGCGTCCAGTACCAATGGCTTGCTGACTACAAGCTGGGGGCTGCATTCAAAGTCATTACTTGGGGGCTTGTTACCCTCCTTGAACTTTTTGCGATAACGCTCGAGCGCATCGAACGGGTCCTGCCACAACCGGGCTTCTATCGGTGGTTGCGCCTGGAATTGTGCGCCGATGGGGCGTGGTTCGAGGAAAGGCTCGCGAGTGAGGGCGAAGGTCGAGACGACCAGACTGAGGATGAGGGCGCTACCGGGTAACCAGAGGACGAGGTTGTTACCTGAGCCATTGCTGTTGTCCATGGTCTTTTCCCCCTTCCTTAGGTGTAGGGCCGACCGCTATGCATAGGTATAGCCCCCGGATCAGGCTTTATCTACCGGCCCTCCGACGCTGCAACGAGGGTGTCGCAGGGCCAAACGAGCGTGCTTTCAAGCGGCCTGGGGCGCGCGAGCAATTGGGCCGCTGACCGGTGGCTTCATGCTGGGGGCGGGAACAGGATCGGCGGTCATGCGGCGGGGGCGCAAGGCTGCTATTCCTTCCCTTGGGACAATCGTTTCAGACCAGACGGAATGCGGGTCGATACCGATGCGTGGCCGTGGTCAAGGTGCCTGCCAGGTGCGCGCGCAGAACAACGGGCGCCAGTTTCGCTGGAGGTGGCAAATGTTATTCATTGTCAGCTGGTCAATCAGTCCCGAACGTCGTAACAGTGCGATCGAGCGATTTCTCAAGACGGGTGGGGCGCCACCCGCAGGGGTGAGCATGCTGGGGCGTTGGCATGCCGTCGGTGGTATGACGGGGTTTGGGATCGCGGAAACCAGCGATCTCGCGCTGATGCAGAAATGGGTGCTTGAGTGGAGCGACCTGCTGCGCATGGAAGTGCACCCGGCGTTGACCGATGAACAGGCCGCGCCGCTATTGGCGGCAGCGCTTGGCAGGTAACGGGCAAGCAGACCGTTGGCGATCCGCCGAGGGCTGTCTGCCTCGGCCAATATACGGGGTAACGCTGTTTGTCGGCGTGCCCCGGCCATTCACGAAGTGGAGGTTGTCATGCCAAAGTTCGTCATCGAGCGCGAGATGCCGGAAGCCGGGGCGCTTACGCCGCAGGATCTGCAACAGATCTCGCAAAAATCCTGCAAGGTTATCAGTGAGCTGGGGTCGCAAGTGCAGTGGCTGCATAGCTACGTCACGGGCGACAAGATCTATTGTGTCTATATCTCCCCGGACGAGGAACTCGTCAGGGAGCACGCCAGGCTAGGCGGTTTTCCGGCGGACCGGGTATCGCGAGTCACGTCAATCATCGATCCGACGACGGCGGAGTAGGGGCTGCCGCCGAGGTTCGCGCGCCAACAGCTAAGGAGGTTGTAGGAACGAGCTTGCTCGCGATGAACGTGAGAGCGCCGCGTTTACCCAGTCAGTGGGCGTTATCGTTAACGGCTATCGCGAGCAAGCTTCGCTCATACAGTAACGAGCTGGGATCAGCTTTTTTGTGGTCACGGCGTGCCGCGCGGCGGTCCGCTGGGCGTCTTGATAGACAAACGGCTGCGCAGCGCTTGGCTATGCTGTCGAGTCTATAGCCGGTATGCAGCCGGTCCCCATGTCCCCAGCCCCAAGAGCGCCATGAGAAAAACCACCCAGCAGATGTTGCTCCACGAAATCGCCGACTGGCGCCACCGTGGCCTGATCGATGCCGAGGCGCAGCAGCGGCTCGGCGCCCTGTACGAACGTCCCGAACACCGCTTGTCCACGGTCCTGCAATGGCTGGGCATCGGCGCGGTGCTGCTGATCGGCATGGCGGTGCTGGGCGGCATTGGCCTGCTGGCCGAGTCGGTGCTGGTGGGGGCGGTGCTGTTTTTCGCCGCCGGTGCCGGGCTGTGGCTGATCGGCGCGCGCCTGGCCCGCGACCCGGCGCGGCGCATGCCGGTCACCGGGGTGGCGATCCTGACCATTGGCCTGATCCTGATGGGCGCCAGCCTGTTGCTGGGCAGCTCCGACAGCGAGACCGGCGACTTCGGCAACCTGTCCCTGGCGCTGCTGGTCAGCGCCGCCCTGAGCATCGCCACCGCCTATGGCTATCGCCTGCGCTGGCCGCTGCTGCTGGGCCTGCTTTGCGTCTTCCACGGCCTGGGTTCGTGGGAGTGGTATGGCGGTTCCGGCACGTACTATTTTGGCATCCAGGACCCGCGCTCCATGGCCGTGATTGCTGCGTTGACTGCGCTCCTGGGGCTCTGGCACCAGCGCGCCGAGGATCACGCCTTGCGCCGCTTCAGCGGCTTCGGGCGGTTGTATGTGATCTTCGGATTGTTGTACTTCAACTGTTCGCTGTGGTTCCTCAGCCTGGAGGAAGCTTACCGGCAGACCCTGACCTGGACCCTGTTGTTCACCTTGGGCGCCATCGTTCAGCTGGTGCTCGGCGCGCGCTTCAAGCACCCCAGCTTCACCGGTTTTGGCGTGGTGTTCCTCGGCATCGACCTGTACACGCGCTTTTATGAGTACGCCTGGGAACAAATGAGCGCCGCGGTGTTTTTTGCCGTGGCCGGCGCCCTCGGCATGCTCCTGGGCTGGTTGTTCGAACGCACCGCGCTGCGCGCCGGGGAGGCTGGCCAATGAACCCGGATCGCCGTAATCGCCAGGTGCACAACGCCCTGGACCAATGGCTGCGCGACGGCCTGATCGACACCCAGGCCCACGCGCGGATCGCCCAGCTGTACCCGCAGACCCGCTGGGACTGGCGCTCCCTGGGGCGCTGGTTCCTGACCTTCGGCGCCATCAGCCTGGCGGCGGGCTTGCTGATCCTGCTGCATGAACACCTGACGTTCACCTTGCCGAAACTGGCGGGCGGCCTTGGCCTGTTGATGGTCGGCTTGTTTGTCGCCGGGCGCTGGCTGCTGGGCAAACAGCTGAAGCTGCTCGGCGCGACCCTGGAGTTGCTCGGCGGTTTTGCCCTGATCGGCCTGAGCCTGGTGCTGGGCATGATCTACTCCGACGGCTCGGGCAACTGGCCGGCGCTGTTGCTGGTGGACCTGCTGCTGTTGCTGGCGCTCAGTTATGTGCTGAACAACGTCTTGCTGCTGACCCTGTGCAGCGTGCTGTTCTTTATCTGGTTCGGCGGGCGCAGCGGTTATGAGTCGGGGTGGGGCGCCTACTGGTTCGGCATGAACTACCCGCTGCGCTTCCTCGGCGCGGCCCTGGCCATGGTGCTGTTCGGCTTTGTCCATCTGTGGGGCGAGGCCTCGACGCTGGCCCGTTATCGCGGCTTTGCCAAGGTGTGGATTTCCGCCGGGCTGTTCATGGCCCAGATGTCGTTGTGGCTGCTGTCGTTGTTCGGCAGCTACGACCTGATCGATGGTCCGTGGCACCTGGCCGAGTCCGGCGAACTGGTGCTGTTCAACGGGCTGTGGGCGGCGTTCAGCCTGGGCTTGCTGGCACTGGGCATTCGCCTGCGCTTTTCCATGCTGGTGGGCTATGGCGCGACCTTCTTCATCATCCAGCTATACACGCTGTTCTTCACCCAACTGGCGGACACCCTGGGCTGGTTCGTCAGCCTGCTGATCGCCGGCGGCAGCCTGTTGGGGCTGGTGATCTGGCTGGAAGGCAAACGCCAGCAACGCCGGACTGTGCCGGGCGAAGCCGGATCGGTGTAGGGAAGGGGAGAAGCCCATGCCCGAAGTTGTGGGCATGGGCAGGCGACGGACCCTAGGCTGTCAGTCGTTTTTCGATATCCCGGTAGGTTTCGCTGTCTGTGGCCGCCAGCAGTTTGCGCCCATCCTTGAAGGTGCCGATGAAGGTCACCTCGGTTTCCTTGCCGGCTATCAGGTAGCCCGCAAGCGCACCCACCGGACCCAGCAGCATGGCCCCGGCGATGCCGTAGCCAATGGCGTCCCTGTTGGTGATGCTGTCCTGTGTCGCGATTTCCAGGTGTTTGAATGCGGAGGCTTTGACCTCGACACCCGGCGAGGGGTTGGTCACGGTCGGCAGCTTGAAGACGCCCTGTCGGTACTCGCCATTCCCTTGTAGAAAATCACCAGCCAATACATTGATCTTTGCCATGTTGAATATCCTTGTTCAAGCATTGCGGATTGACCATACAGCGCCGTCCCACGCCCACCGTCAATGGGCGGGCGATGAAGGGCGGTACCACTGATCGGTGATGTTGCGCCTAACAGCATCGGTCTCGAGTGTAGACGCCTGGTTGACGCAGATCAGTGCGCTGGTCGCAATGGGCTACCGCTCGTCCGTTTGATTCTGCGCGGGCTGCAAGGCTGCCACGAGCTGTCTGGTGTTCATGGTTGGCAATGTTAATAAATGTTAGATTGAAAAAATACTTCACATAATCTGTTCATTGGTAGATGATCGGCCACAACCTGATAACAACAAATCACAGGACGGCCCTCGATGTCCGACAAGGTCTCGATTCACCCGCCAGGCGACCCTGTCGCCCCCGCCGCCCGTGCTCCCATTCATCCTGCGGCCCGCCGCCCGCGCCTTGCCGGCGTGGACCAGACTGCTGTCACCCCTGGAGTACCCCATGAATAACAAGAATGTCGGTGTTGTCGGCCTGGGCGCGATGGGCCTGGGCATTGCCCGCTCGCTGCTGCGTGCAGGTTTTAATGTGCATGCCTGTGACGTGCGTGAAGCGGTCACCCAACAGTTCGCCAGCGAAGGCGGGGTGGCCTGCGCATCGCCGGCGCGGATGGCCGAGGCCTGTGATGTGATCATCACCGTAGTGGTCAACGCCGAGCAGACCGAAACCGTGCTGTTCGGTGGAGAGGGCGCCGTGTCGGCCTTGGGTGCCGGCAGCCTGGTGATCGGTTGCGCCACCGTGGCGCCGACCTACGCCGTGGAGCTGGGCGAGCGCCTGGCCGAGCAGGGCCTGCTGTACCTCGATGCGCCGATCTCCGGCGGCGCGGCCAAGGCCGCCGCCGGCGAGATGACCATGATGACCTCCGGCCCGGCTGCCGCCTACGCCAAGGCCGAAGCGATACTCGCCGGCATGGCGGGCAAGGTCTATCGCCTGGGCGACGCCCACGGCCTGGGTTCCAAGGTCAAGATCATCAACCAGCTGCTGGCCGGGGTGCACATCGCCGCGTCCGCCGAAGCCATGGCCCTGGGCCTGCGTGAAGGGGTGGACGCCGACGCCCTGTACGAAGTGATTACCCACAGCGCCGGCAACTCCTGGATGTTCGAGAACCGCGTGCCGCACATCCTCAAGGCCGACTACACACCGCTGTCGGCGGTGGACATCTTCGTCAAGGACTTGGGCCTGGTGCTGGATACCGCCCGCGCCAGCAAATTCCCGCTGCCGCTGTCGGCCACCGCGCACCAGATGTTCATGCAGGCCTCCAGCGCCGGTTTCGGCCGCGAGGACGACTCGGCGGTGATCAAGATTTTCCCGGGCATCGACCTGCCGACCGCCAAGCACGAGCCTGTCTGAGGAAGCTTTCATGACCCATTCCACCGCACGCCCGTTGCTGGGCTGCATCGCCGACGACTTCACCGGCGCCACTGACCTTGCCAACATGCTGGTGCGCGGCGGCATGCGCACGGTGCAAAGCATCGGCATCCCCAGCCGCGAAGTGGCGGCCGGGCTGGATGCCGACGCCATCGTCATCGCCCTCAAGTCGCGCACCACACCGGTCAAGGACGCAGTCGAGGAATCCCTCGCGGCCCTGGACTGGCTGCGCGAACAGGGCTGCGAGCAGATTTTCTTCAAGTACTGCTCGACCTTCGATTCCACCGCCGCCGGCAATATCGGCCAGGTCAGCGAGGCCCTGCTCAAGACCCTGAACAGTGATTTCACCCTGGCGTGCCCGGCGTTCCCGGAAAACGGCCGGACCATTTTCCGCGGCCACCTGTTCGTCCAGGACCAGTTGCTCAGCGAGTCGGGCATGCAGCATCACCCGCTGACGCCGATGACCGACGCCAACCTGGTGCGCGTGCTGCAGGCCCAGACCCAACTGAAAGTCGGCCTGCTGCGCTACGACAGCATCGCCGGGGGCGTCGAGGCGGTGCGGGCGAAGATCGTCGAACTGCGCGCGCAGGGCGTCGGCATGGTCATCGCCGACGCGCTGTCCGACCAGGACCTCTACACCCTGGGCAGCGCCTGCGCCGACCTGCCGCTGCTCACCGGCGGTTCCGGCCTGGCCCTGGGCCTGCCGGGCAACTTCCGCCGCGCCGGCAAACTGCGCGACTTCGACGCGGCGTCGCTGCCGACCGTTGCAGGCGGCGAAGTGGTGCTGGCCGGCAGCGCCTCGGTGGCCACCATCGGCCAGGTCGCTGCCTGGCTGGAGGCCGACCGTCCGGCCCTGCGCATCGACCCCATGGCCCTGGCCGCCGGCGAACCGGTGGTGGAGAACGCCCTGGCCTTTGCCCGCGACAGTGACGAAACCGTACTGATCTACGCCACCAGCACCCCGGCCGAGGTCAAGGCGGTGCAACAGCAGCTCGGCGTCGAACGCGCCGGCGCGCTGGTGGAGAACGCCCTGGGCGAGATCGCCGCGGGCCTGCGCCAGAACGGCGTGCGCCGTTTTGTGATTGCCGGTGGCGAAACCTCTGGCGCGGTGGTCAAGGCGCTGGGGGTCAACTTGTTGCAGATCGGCGCGCAGATCGACCCGGGCGTGCCGGCCACCCTCAGCAACGCCGCCGAGCCGCTGGCGCTGGCCTTGAAGTCCGGCAACTTCGGCAGCCGTGACTTCTTCGCCAAGGCCCTCAGGCAACTGGCCGGAGGTGGCCGATGAGCGCCGCGGCGAACAAGGAACAGGCCCTGCGCGAAGAGATCTGCGACGTCGGCCGCAGCCTCTACCAGCGCGGCTACACCGTGGGCAGCGCCGGCAACATCAGTGCGCGCCTCGACGATGGCTGGCTGATCACCCCGACCGATGTCTGCCTCGGCCGCCTCGACCCGGCGGCCATCGCCAAGGTCAACCTGGCGGGGGAGTGGGTGTCCGGCGACAAGCCGTCCAAGACCCTGGCCCTGCATCGCCAGGTCTATGACCGCAACCCGGGCGTCGGCGGCGTGGTGCACACCCATTCCACCCACCTGGTGGCGCTGACCCTGGCCGGGGTATGGAGGCCGGACGACATCCTGCCGCCGCTGACGCCGTACCAGGTGATGAAGGTCGGGCACATTCCGCTGATCGGCTACCAGCGCCCGGGTTCGCCCAGGGTCGCCGAGCAGGTGGCGCAACTGGCCAACAGCGTGCGCGGGGTGATGCTCGAACGCCTGGGGCCGGTGGTCTGGGAAAGCTCGGTGGCCAAGGCCAGCTACGCCCTGGAAGAGCTGGAAGAAACCGCGCGACTCTGGCTGATGAGCAATCCCAAGCCGGCGCCGCTGGATCAGGCAGCCCTGGATGAGCTGCGCGAGACCTTCGGCGTGCATTGGTAGGTAGCGCGCTGCTGCAACTCGAAACTGTAAACCGACATTGCAAGCACCGCCCGGGAGTCGTCGTCAGGCTCTCGACGGCCCCGGCTTGCCTTTAAAAAACAATAACAACAGGACATCCCCGCATGACGTTCCCTGACTGCAGCTGTTTTGGCTTCACCGGCGCTTCTTTCTCTTATGAGGGAGGGGCCGCGCAATGAGCCCGCTTATCCTGATGTTGACGGCCGGCGCGGGCATTGCGCTGCTGCTGTTCCTGGTGCTCAAGTACAAGTTCCAGCCCTTTGTCGCGCTGATGCTGGTGAGCATCCTGGTGGCGCTGGTGGCCGGGGTGAAACCGGCCGACCTGGTGGCGACCATCGAAGGCGGCATGGGCAAGACCCTCGGCCATATCGCGATCATCATCGCCCTCGGTGCGATGATCGGGCGGATCATCGAGCTGTCCGGCGGCGCCGAGGCCCTGGCCAAGACCCTGATCGAGCGTTTCGGCAACCGCCGCACGCCGCTGGCGCTGACCATCGCCGGGTTCATCATCGGCGTACCGGTGTTCTTCGAAGTCGGGGTGATCATCCTTATGCCGCTGGCCTATGGCGTCGCTCGCCGGGCGCGCAAGCCGCTGCTGGTGTTCGCCTTGCCGATGTGCGCGGCGTTGCTCACCGTGCATGCGTTCCTGCCGCCCCATCCGGGCGCTGTGGCCGCGGCCAGCCAGCTGGGCGCCGACCTGGGCCGGGTGCTGATGTTCGGCCTGCCGATCACCGCCTTCCTGTGCTACGTCGGCTACCGCGTGGCCGGGCGTATGACCCGGCGCTTCTACCCGATGACCGACGACATTCGCGCCGAAGTCTATGGCCCCCACGTGACCAACGAGGACCTGCTGGCCTGGACCAACGGCAATGCCAAGGACCCGCAACAGGCCGCGGTGGCCGTGTCCCACATGGGCCTGGAAGAGTCCACCAGCGCCATAGTCGCCAAGCTGCCGCCAGCACCCGCGCCCGGTTTCGCCCTGATCGTCAGCCTGATCCTGCTGCCGATCGTGCTGATCCTGCTGGGCACCCTGGCCACTTCGCTGCTGCCGGCCGAATCGACCTTGCGCGGTGTCATGACCGTACTCGGCGCGCCGCTGGTGGCGCTGCTGATCGATACCTTGCTGTGCGCCTGGCTGCTGGGTTCGCGCCGTGGCTGGAGCCGCAACCAGGTGTCGGACGTGATCGGCTCGGCTTTGCCGGGCGTGGCCATGGTGATCCTGATCGCCGGGGCCGGCGGGGTGTTCGGCAAGGTGCTGGTGGACACCGGGATCGGCGCGGTGGTCTCCGACCTGCTGCGCACCACCGGCCTGCCGGTGCTGGCCCTGGGCTTTTTGCTGACCATGCTGCTGCGCGCGGTGCAGGGTTCGACCACCGTGGCCCTGGTGACTACCGCCGGGATCATCAGCCCGCTGATCGCCACCCTTGACCTGACCCCCAACCACATGGCGCTGCTGTGCCTGGCCATGGGCGGTGGCGGGCTGGCGATGTCGCATATCAACGACGCCGGCTACTGGATCTTCACCAAGCTCGCCGGGCTCAACGTGGCAGACGGCCTGCGCACCTGGACCGTCATCACTACCTTGCTCGGTACCCTGGGTTTCTGTATTACCTTGCTGATCTGGCCTTTTGTCTGAGCCGTTTTTAGGAGCCAACATGCCTCGTTTTGCTGCCAACCTAAGCATGCTCTACCCGCAACACGGGTTTCTCGAGCGTTTCGCCGCCGCGGCGGCCGACGGTTTCGAAGCGGTGGAATACCTGTTCCCCTACGACTACAGCCCCCAGGAGCTCAAGCAGCGCCTGAGCGACAACGGCCTGGTCCAGGCGCTGTTCAACGCGCCGCCCGGCGACTGGGCGGCGGGCGAGCGGGGCACCGTGACCCTGCCGGGGCGCGAGGCGGAATTCCGCGCCGGCTTCGAGCGCGCCCTGGAATACGCCGCTGTGCTGGGCAACTCGCGCATCCACGTGATGGCCGGCCTGCTGCCCTCGGAAGAGCTGCGCGAACGCCATCATGCGGTGTACCTGGAGAACCTGGCCTACGCCACCGCCCAGGCGGCCAAGGCCGGGGTCACGGTGCTGCTGGAGCCGATCAACACCCGCGACATGCCGGGCTTCTTCCTCAACCGCCAGGACCAGGCCCAGGCGATCTGCAAGGAAGTCGGCGCGAGCAACCTCAAGGTGCAGTTCGACTGCTACCACTGCCAGATCGTCGAGGGCGACCTGGCGACCAAGCTGCGCCGCGACTTCGCCGGCATCGGCCATATCCAGATCGCCGGCGTGCCGGACCGCCACGAGCCGGACCTGGGCGAGTTGAACTACCCCTACCTGTTCGGGCTGATGGATCAGCTGGGCTACGACGGCTGGGTTGGTTGTGAGTATCGGCCGCGCGGCGATACCTCGGCCGGCCTGCAATGGCTGCGGGACTGGAAAGCCTTCTGAGGGGCGGGCAGGGCGGCGCCACGGGGTAGCGCGCGCCGCCCGAAAACCGCGATTCTGCGGGAATCTGAACATTTCTGGAGGTGTCGGCCTTCGCTCCCCAGCTGCGGGTACATTGGCTCCCTGTCGCCAGGGCCATCACTGGTGCCATCAATGGGAGCGGGGAGCATGGAAAAGTCGATATTCGTCGATCAGTCGGGCCTGGACGACGCGCCTTGTCGCCCGCGCGATCTGCATTGGGAACAGATCCCCACCGTGACCCTGGAGCGCATCGAACGCGAATACCGCCGTGCCCGGCGCACCACCATTCTTGGTCAGTGGATCAATATCGCCAGCGTGCTGCTGGTGGTGCTGAGCGCCGCCTGCGGTCTCTGGCTGTGGAACCACTTCCGCGCCCAGGGGCTGGACCAGGGCTTTGGCCTGCGCCAGTTGTTCGTGCTGTTGTTCTTTTTCGCCAGCCTGTGCACGGTGGTGGAGTGGCTGCGGCGCATTCGCCGCACTACCCGGGTGGCCCTCGACGGGCTGGGCGAAGACCTGCGGGATATCGCCTGCGTGCTGTGGTTCAGAAAGCAGCACCGGTGAGCGGCACCCGCGCAGCGGCTGTCAGTCTTTCGCGGCAACCGCTTGCGAGTCGGACGGCAGCAGCAATTCCACCCCTTGCTTGCGAATCCCGTCCGCCGCGGCCTGGGCCAGGTCGTCGTCGCTGATGATCACGTCGAACTGCTCCAGCCCGGCGATGCGGTACATGCTGAAGGTGCCGTACTTCGAACTGCTGGCCACCAGCACCACCTGGGACGCCGACTGCATCGCCACTTGCTTGACCTCGACCTTCAACGCCGACGGCGTGGTGATGCCGCGACGCAGATCCCAGGAGCTGGTGGACATAAACGCGATATCGGTCACCACCTGGCGCAGGGTTGCCACCGCCAGCCCGCCGACGCAGGAATGGTTGTCGTGGTCGAGCTGGCCGCCGGTGTGGATCACCGTGACCTGCGGCGCCTCCATCAGCGCCTGGACGATACCGAAGTCATTGGTCACCACGGTCATGCCCGACAGCGCCTTGATGTACGGCACGATCTCCAGGGTGCTGGTGCCGGCGTCAAGGTACACCGTCATGTCCGCGTGCAGCAGGCGCGCCGCCAGCCGCGCCATGGCCTGCTTCTGCGGCAGCTCGACCACCGCCTTGCTCTGGTGGCTCGGCTCGCTGTGCAACTGGCTGGCGATACGCACCCCACCGGTCACCGAATAGGCCCGGCCTTCCTGCTCCAGCAGGGCAATGTCGCGACGCACGGTCATGTGCGAGCAGTCGAACATCTCCATCAACTGATGCACGCTCAACACCTGGTGCTTGCGCAACTGGCGCAGAATCAGCTCGCGACGCTGCTCGGGAATCATCGGGGCGCCGCTATCGCTGGCGATGTCCTTGGGGTTGGGCATTGAGGCTCCGCAGTGGCTGGGCAGAAGGCAGGTAACTGGCGGACATAGTAGCGAATCCGCGAGGTGGGAACGAGAAGCACGCAACCGATCGTCCCCCCGTACCACCGCGCGGCTCTGCTTCTGTAGGAGCGCAGCTTGCGCGCGAAGAACGATGACGCGATATTCCTGCATTGCGCGTGACGGCTATCGAGCATCGACCGGCGAGCAGTTACCAAGGAGCGGTCATGGACCCCAAGCGTTATGAACACCTGACGATCAGCGTCGAGCCCCATGAAATGCGCATGAGCCATTGGGTGTACGGGCCCAGGGTGGTGGATGCTCGCGATGGCCGGGTCGTGCTGGACTTGAGTGGCGGGCCGTGGGACCTGGTGTCCTGCTCGCCATCGACGGCGGCGGTGGAGCTGCTGTTGCGCAAGTATCCCGGAGAGCGTGAGGCGCTCCGCCTGAGCATTCGCCTGGCCGACAACAGCCTGTGGCTGGAGGGCACTGCGGTTGCCACCGAGGATATCGAGGGGGCGTTGGAGAGGGCGCATGGCTGAGCCGCGCCGTGGCTCATGCCGGCGAAGCGTCACCGGGGCCTGACGACCGTTGGTAAGCTGGTGGTTCTTTATTTTGCCAAATGGCATTAAAGTGAATGCCATCTGTCATCAGGCCGGGAGATGATCATGACCGCCGCCGCCAAGAAAACAGCCACCGTGAAACCTTCGGCCGAGGCTGAGAAGGCCAAGGGCAGTGCGCCCAAGGCCATCGCCAAGGTCGAACCGCGCAAGCCCTCCGCCAGCCGCATCCGTAGCCCCAAGGCCAACCTGCTGCGCGAAGAGGCGGCGGTCTATGCGCTGCCTTCGCCCATGGTGCGCGGGCTGCTGCCGGGCACTGACGCCGATGACCCGATGGCGGTGTTCAGGGCCACCCAGCTGGGGTTCTCCCTGGGCGCGGTGATCGAGCTGGTGGAGTCGGTCGAGGCCTTCAAGCGCTACAACGTGCTGGCGAAGATCGTCGGGTTTTCCGAGCGCACCCTGGCGCGGCGGCTGAAGAACCAGGACCAGGCCCTGACCCCCGAACAGAGCGCCCGCGCCTTGCACTACGCGCAAGTGCTGGAAAAGGCCGAGGCGGTGCTGGGCTCCCGGGCGCTGGCCGAAGAGTGGATGACCCAGCCGGCGCTGGGCCTGGATGGCGAAGTCCCCATCGACCTGCTGGCCAACCCGGTGGGCTATGAACTGGTGACGGACTTTCTGCACCGGCTCGAGTTCGGGGTCTACTGATGCTCACCGACCCCTTGGCCCCGGCCCTGCATTTCTGGCGCCTCGACCAGGCCCGGCATGCCTCGACCTGGAACAGCGGCATTGGCGCCGAAGGCAGCGGCGGGCGCTGGAACCCCAAGGGGGTGCAAGTGGTGTACGCCAGCCTGGACGCCTCGACCGCGATCCTGGAAGTGGCGGTGCACAAGGGCTTCAAGGCCCTCGACTGCCTGCCCCACACCCTGACCGCGGCCCGGGTGCTGGACCCGTCGCGGGTCCACACCGTCCGCCCCGAAGACATCCCCAACCCCAACTGGCTGATCCCCGGCACCCCCAGCCACAGCCAACAAGCCTTCGGCGCCAGCCTGCTGGAACAGCATCCCTTCGTGCTGATCCCCTCCAGCGTGTCGCGCCATAGCTGGAACCTGCTGATCAACCCCTTGCTGGCCACGGGGTTGTATGAGCTGGTGTTGCAGGAGCGCTTTGCGCTGGATGGGCGGTTGAGTCCGCCGGAGCATGTCGTGTAGCGCAGCAGCACCGAGCAATTTCAGAATCTTCCTACACCCCGGCTCTAGCCACTTAGCGTAACGTTCCGTTGCCAACTGCAACCAAACTTGCCCCCATCTTGATGGGGGCTTTTTTATGGACGATGTGGAAGTGGACACGGATGAGCGGCTATGTACCCAACGCCCCGAAGGGCTATCGCAATAGAGGCGTGGAGCCTGTCGATATTGGTGAACAGCGCTGGGCCGAATACAAAGACCTGCCAGCTAAACCAGAGGCAAAACCTGGTCCTGTTGGCTGTGTCTTCGCCAAGTCCTGCACCTTGCCCAATGGGGTGATAAACCACAGCAACCCCGGTGGTTTTGTGCCCGTCGAGTCGTTGAAACAGTACGGCACCTTTGCGGTATTGGGCACCGGCTCGCCGATAGCCGCAGGCGCTGCTCCACTGCAATGGATTGGTGGTTCAGCGAGTGCTTCAGCCCTCGCAGCCCGACTGGGAGGCGCCCTGGCCTTGGCGGGTTCCACGGCTGTGGGTTTCGCGGCATTACTGCTGCCTGACGATACGTCAGCTGACAGCGCCTTCTATACCTCCGAGCAATACGCGCAGTTAAGCCAAGGGAACACCCGTGTACGGGTCAACGTAAAACACCTGCCGGATGGCTCTGTGAGCGTGTACGGGTTCTATACCGGGACCAAGACGGAGTGGCAGCAGGTGCCTGTCATCGAAGCGAAGAGCCGTGGCGATCAGCTCGTAGCAGACATTGGAAATGGGATAGAGGTCATATGGACCCCGGCAGCCGATCCAAAGGCTGTGCTAGGAATCCCCGCCTTGGAAGGCGCCTCGTTGAAGCCCGGGACCTGGGTTTTTCCTCCCACTGAGCAGGCCGATAAGATACTGGTCAACCCAGTGCATCCCCCCGACTACCAAGACGCGATCATCTGGTTTCCCAACACGGGTATTCAGCCGATTTATATTTCGCTGAGTGTTCCGGGGGACCATAGCTATCATCCCGCCCCTAAAGGACTGACGGCCTTTCCTGATGCCAAATGGGCCAAATCGAAAGCCTCAATTCAAGGGGGCGGAGGGAAGCGGCACCGTTGGGTGGATAGCTCAGGAAAAATTTACGAATGGGACAGTCAGCATGGGACTGTTGAGATGTACGACAAACGGGGTAAGCATCTAGGCGAGTATGACCCCGAGACAGGGGAACAGACCAAACCGGCTAAGCCGGGTAGGACAACCCCAAAGTAATCGTTAGGAGTAGTTCATGTATTTATGTATTGCAGGCTTTTTCCCCGATGGTCACGAAAATGAATTTGTGCAATTTGAACTGGACGTAGCACCGGAATTCAATCAGACCGTGCTTGATCTGGTCGGCTGGGGCTCCCTCGAAGAGGGCGTGAGACATGGCGTTATGGAGTTAACCGCAGCACAAGTCAGGCAGATTGAGAATGTGCTTGGAAAACCCATACCGAGTGATCTGGATATCTGTATTAGCGTTTTTGCCTAGAAACTGGGATGCGGTCTATGCACCTGTACCTCACCGGCTTTTTACCCGATGGCTTTGATGACACGTCATTAAAATATGAGCTGGACGTCGCTCCAGAATTTGAACAGAAGGTCATGGACATCTTGGGCTGGGAAAGCCTCGCTGCAGAGGCTGATGGTGAGTTGCCACTGACCAAGGAGCAGGTCAGTCAGATAACCGTAGCCATCAAGGAGTCCTTACCCGATCACCTCGATTTGTTTATTGGTGTCGTCGCGTAGCGCCATTGTTGGGGCGATAGAAGTACGAGCTCAATGTACCTCACGAGTTTGAACGAAAAGTTCTGGATACTCTTGGATGGACAGACTTGGAAAACGGCCCCGAGGGCGATTGGCTGCTTAACACGATGCAGGTACAGCAGATTGCAAAAATTGTTGGCGAAGCTCGCCGGCCCGATGTGGTGATCGTTAAAGACCCGAAAAAACCGCCGACTCAGGACAATATCAAGCAGGTGGTGGAGATGAAGTTTTCGCCTGATCCACCGGATAGAAAACAGGCAAGAGCCTACGAGAAGATTGCTGGCGATGAACGCAAGCTCGTCGAAATGAAATCTACCGATTGCGACTGTAGCCAGGAAAACCAGCAGTCCAAGGTTCCCGTGGAGCAACTGGGATGGGCTGCGGCTATCGCTGGTGGAGTGATGTTTATCCTGACGCGCGGTCGCTCCCCTCGACCCATGATCCCAGCCTATTAATTCGGAGGAAGTCTTATGGAACAGGAGTTCAATTTGGCTGAGGAGCTGGCCAAACAGCCTCATCTGCTGGAAGTGCCCGGCAACCTGCTAATGAAGGGTGGCCCCGAGGACTATATCGGCGCCGTGCTCTGCCTACGGGGCACGCTCTACTTCAAGGAGGTCCATACCCCTCTGGTGCGCGAGGCGCTGTGCCAGTGCTTCGACGACTTCAAGCGACTGGCCGAGCCTTATCTCACCTGGCTTTGGCGTGAGGAACCGCCAGAGGGCAAGCCTCTGACTGCGTACCGTGATGCAAAGCCATTACGCGACATGCTGGCCAATATGGATGAGGATTACCCGCTGAGCTTTTACTACACCAGCGGCAAGCAATCTAACGATGCGAGTGCTTGGTACTTCGATATTTTTGGCCAAGCCGCTTGGGAAGCAAAGATAGGGGATGACCTTAGCGTTCTGGAATTCTCCGTACCACTTCTCTACCAGGAACAGCAGCCGCTGAGATTCTTGCAACTGTTCCTAGACTTTGCACGGCGACTGAACCCAGAGCAGGGCTATGCTGGCCATGCCTACAACCTCTCAATAACCAACCGGGACGATAATCAGCCGACTGAGGCTTTTATGGCTGCGCGCATGCCTGGCCTGGATGTCGGCACTGCGGGATTGTTGGCTAATCGTCCGAAGTTCAAACCCACCAGGATCAAGACCGTCAGTTGGCTAACCGTACTCGATCAGGAACGCCTGGACCTCGTTGGGGGGCTGGACGCTTTGCGCGCCCAACTGCCCTCCAGCCATTTCGCTTTCTACGACTACGGTGCCGGCGTGGTGATCCAGGCCGGAGCCTACCCCTACCTCGGCGGTGATGCCGAAGACCCGCGACCCGCCCCCTACGTACTGCTGAACCATGTGCTCAAGGGCATCCGCTACGAGACCGTGGGCTCGCTGCACGGTGGCTCCCACGACGGCGAACTGCGCCTGTTCGGCTGGTCGGCCGATCAGTGGCTCAAACGCCTGGATGTGGATGAGAGTGAGATACCTGGCTGGCGTGCCAAGCTGCTCACTGACGAACCCAGCCTGGACGCTGCGAATACCTTGATAGAGCGCCTCTAGTGCAGGACGTAGCGACGACAAAAGAGCAACTATGCTAGGTCTGATGCGGGAATTGATTGAGCCGATCGGGCTTTGCGTCCTTACGTCGTGGAAAAGCAATGGGAATGGGCTCGATCCGCTTGGGTTGAATTGACCGTCGCTGCCTCTCAAGGTCAGTCTGTTGGAGGTCTGAAGTTGCGTATCGCTTTTCTGGTGAACCGAGACGTGGAGAGCAATCTCACGCTCAACTTCCTGTTGCCCGAGATCCACGAGAGCACAGTGGGGATCTTCCTTTCGGAGAGAGTGGGAGCGGGCAGGCAGGTACCGCGCATGCTCGGGCAACTCGCATTGATCGAGCAGGACCTCTTCAATGCCTTGGCTCCGGGGTTGAGCGGATCGAGCGACCAGGTCGGCAGCGGGCATCGATTCGGTTTTGCAGAGCTGCAGCAACGCTTTGGGGTACCTGTGCGGGTCTTGCCCAGCTTGCGGGAACCGCAGGGCCTGCAAATGCTGCGGGATGCGGGAGCGGATCTGTTTGTCTCAATCCGCTTTGGTCAAATCCTCTCCAATGACGCGTTGGTCATTCCGTCACGCGGCGTCCTCAACCTTCACTCTGGCCTCTTGCCTCACTATCGAGGCGTTCTCGCGACGTTCCGGGCGCTGCTCAATGGTGACCCGGAGATCGGCTGTACGCTCCATTGGATAGACAGTCCCGGCATTGATGTGGGGCGCATCATTGAGACGGCGCGGGTGACGGTCGAAAAGGAGCGCTCCTTGCTGTGGCACATCCTTGCACTTTATCAACCAGGCGCGGGCCTCATCCTGGACGCAATCAGACGCCTGGAGCGCGGCGAGCCCATGACGGGGGCGCCTCAGGATCCATCCGCAGGGGCCTACTACTCCTTTCCCAGCGAAGATGACCTGATGCGCTTCACGACACTGGGGTGGCGGCTCTTCGATCGCGAGGACGTCTGGGATCTGTTCGAGTCGTACGGCTTTCCGTTGCGCACGCGCACGCTTTGAGTGTTGAACGAACGAAGGAAGAGGTTCACCGGGCTGGAGAGGCATTGATCTGGCTTTTTTCTAGCGTTGAATCTGACAGTCTCGCGCGGGCGGCTGCATGACTGTGTTTCCAGTTGCGACCATGGCCGGATAGGCCGCCTCCTCGATACCCCGCGCAGAGCGCAGCCCGCCCTGAGTGACCGCACTCCAGATATTTCCAAGACGATGGGTTAGACATAAACTGCCACGCCTTTGTCGTTGCCCTGTATAGAAGCCCGAGACTAGCCTTTGATCGTCGCTGCCAACTCAGCGATCGGGTTTGGTCGCCCGACTTTGATACAGGCGCAACAGCGCCCCCTTGACGAATGCAGGCGCTTTTTTTGCGCTCGCATTTCCGTGCAATGGCGGCTGTGCGTGGAAGGGCTTCGGCCCTGCCGGGTTCCTGTATCTCCGGTCGACCAATCCGCGCACGGCTGCCACCCATTCGTTTGGTCGCGAACGTGGCAGCTCTCACTTTGATATGGGAGTTTCAATCATGTGCGCTATCAAAACCGCCGCAAATCGTGGTCGCTTCAACGGGGTAAAAAGAGGTGCACTATGAGCACCTCCACCCCGGTCAAAACCCTCGGCTTCGTCACCTTCGGCCCTTGCGGCGACGGCGACCAAACCCTGTTTCGCGTCAACGCTGACGTGCCTCTGCACCAAGCCCTGGAACACGCTTCGACCCTGCTGTACTACGCCAAGAAACTCGCCCTGGATGCGGCGATGGAAGAGCAGGGCGAACGTTACGCCTGGGCCGCGCACTTTCTGGCGGAGATGGGCAAGGCGGTGATCGATGATGTGGGGTTGGGTTTGAGGGAAGGGGAGGAGCTGAAGGTTTAGTGGAGGGATGTTGCAGAGCGCCGTTTCTGGGTGGCAGGGAAGCGGCGTTTTTTAGGGTGGTTACCCCGCATCGCACTGTCGATTTCCCAGAGTCTGGTTCGACTATCTTTCAGGGAATGCAGCCGATGGGTCGCAATGATCGTCGGCGCTCCCTGCCTGAGCACTTTTACGCAGACGAACCAGGAGAAGACCATGCGCAAGCTAATCGTTGCCGCTTTCATGAGCCTGGATGGCGTTATCCAGGCGCCCGGCGGGCCCGAAGAAGATACCAGCGGCGAATTCCGCTTCGGTGGCTGGGTCGTACCCTACGCCGATGAAGCCTTCGGCCGGGCCATGCAGGAGCTGTTCTCGCAGCCGTTCGACTTGCTGCTGGGGCGACGTACCTACGACATATTTGCCGGGTATTGGCCGCACATACAGGCCGGCTCAAGCAACAGCGCCATCGCCGACCTGTTCAACCGCGTGCCCAAGCACGTGGCCACCCATAGTCCCGATACGCTTGATTGGCACAACAGTCATGCGCTGCAAGGAAACCTTGCCGAGGCCATACAGGCCCTCAAACAGCAGGACGGCGCCAACCTGTTGACCCAGGGTAGCGGCGATCTGGTGCGCCAACTGCTTGCAGCCGGGTTGGTGGATGAGTTGCGGCTGATGATCTTTCCTATCGTATTGGGACGGGGCAAGCGGTTGTTTGATGAACACGCACAGGCATTGGCTTTCACTTTGGTGAGCTCGACCAGCACGCCTGGCGGGGTGTTGATTGCCCACTACGTTCGTAGTAGTGAGGTGCGTACGGGAACGTTTGAGGAATAGGAAAGACCGTGACGACGTTGATTTGAGCAGATGTGTACTTGAGTAAATAGTCGTATCTTTGCTCCCCCGCGGACTCATTCCGTCTCTCGTATTGAATGAAACCAATATGGGCTCTTAGGTCAGGTTGCAACACGTAATGACCTGAACTGACAGTCACCTCCGGAGCTTTAGGGTGTGAGTAGAGACTCTTGGGTGCTGGCGCGGGTTTGTTGTGAATGACCGCTAACGGCTGTGGATTCAAGCGGGCTAAATTGTCTGCGGATGCCGTAAGACGCTCGGGGCATGAACTGCTCAGATACCATTTGAATTTTTGCGGTTGGATGTATAAAAGTGGATGGCGCTGCTTGCAGCGGTTTTAGAGAGGTTCACTGCAGGAGGCATTGTGGATACATTCGTATGGTGGCTAGGGTTAGTATCTGCGATAGCTTCAATAGGTAGTGCCATCTGGGCAGGAGTCGAAGCGCGGGCTTCAGCTAGGTCGGCCTCCAAAGCGGAGCTCATGCGGGATCGAATGGTTAACCATCGATACGTGGCCGAATCCCACCAACTCCTCCAGTCCACACGAGCGATGCTTCAGACGGTTTCTGCGATAGGCCCATCGTGCATGCAACGTAATCTTCGTGGTCTTGATATCAGAAATATATCTGCACAACTTGTTACTTATTGCACGACGTTAAATGAAAGTAGCTATCTCTTTGACGGCGGCACCGCCAATCCTGCTATGACGCTGTCAGAAGAGCTTTTGCAAAAGGCAGGAGTCATTGCAGCCGCCCAATCGTTTGAAGACGTGACGCTCGCGGGGCGACAGGCTTTTGCAGCAGTAAATTTGTTTCTGCCTAAGATAAAACAAATATCGGATGATCGACGGGAAAATGTGTGAGGGAGTTCAATGAAACTGACTAATGGTGAACGGCTGATAACGCTGATGCTGTGCGAGTTGTACGACAAGCTGGACGTTGTCGGCGAGGTTGACCCAGACTTTTTACGCACCGCTATCTATACTGAGAACGAGTGGAGCCTAGCGTGGAAATATCCAGGTATTCCTTTTGAGTCGGGGGAGGAGCCGCCTGAACTGCGAGAAGTACTTGATATCTTGGAGATGTGGAGCTTTATCGAAGCTTCATACACAGAGCTAAGCGAGGAAGACAAAAGCTCTTTACTAGCTGAAACACAGCCTTTTACAGCAGCACCAAGATTTCCAGGCTTTGATGGGAACAATGAAGCTGAATACATCAGCATCAGTTCGATACTGATCGACCAGCTTGATCGGTTCCAAGACTTCAGTGGCAGAGACCTCAACGCTCATATGCCAACATTGGACATGTATCGCAGAATGCTTGCCAAATTCAGAGAGGCGAGAGAAGGCAACTGGGATCCTCTAGGCGTCGATGAGCTTGAGAGTATTTTGGCTGAAAGAGTACACCCAGAAAACAGAGCTGATTAGGGCATAGTACTGATCGGCGAATTGTAGTCTCCACCGATGCCAAGTTGTTCGGTTTATTCAGATAAAAATTCTCAGATGATAGAAAACCCCGCCTAAGCGGGCTGGTGGTTAGATTTGGTGCGGTCTCGTACACCTAATCATCCTGTCGAGCGCCGATGCACAACACCAAAATGGCCTCGAAAGGTCCACTTGAGTAGAAAGTTACCGGCTAGTAATGACCATTTTCTCTCCATGGTCGGAGTTGAGGAGTCAAATAGGTCTTAGTCTGATTTTTACCGGTTACAACGTCCAAGCAAGATTGCTGATATTTGATTTTAGTCGCAAAATTAATCGCAGACCAGATATTTATAAGTTTGGTTTTGCCCGCTCTTAGAGGGAAGTCCAAAGTGAAGAATCCGACTTTTGATACAGATGATGATTTCGTGTTTAACGCTTGCGTGGGCAACAATGGATGGGTAGATCACTCAACGTACTCTGATGGCTTTGACGAAGCTGTTACCGATCTGTGTCAGGCAGTATTCAACGGAGGGACTATAGACACTCTGATCTATCCGATAGTTTTTTGCGCTCGCCATAGAATTGAACTTTTCATCAAGTCCCAGTTGAGACGCATTGGTCATATTCGGAGTGGAATATCTGTTCCAGACGAGAAAATTATCAAAACACATAACCTCCAAGTTTTGTGGAATCTGTTTGAGGATATGACTAAGCAGTGCGATAAGCGATATGCTGAGTTGGTTGATAAATGCACACCCACCGTAATGGATTTTTTTGCAACGGACCCAGTCGGAGAAACCTTCCGATATCCATACTCTCAAGATGGCATTAAGCACCTCAAGGATCAGTCCATTATCGGACTACGTCGCTTTACCAAATCATACACGACCCTTACTGAGTTAATGGAAAAAATAGAGGAGCTTTCAGATTTTCTCTACGGAGAATATGCAACAGCTACGTACACAAAATCTTTATCTAGAAGTGATCTTGAATATATCGCCAAACTCCTTCCGGCTCGCGAAGCATGGGCTGATCCCGCAGGTACATTTGATGCTGTGAAACAGAATGTTCTTTCTAATTACGGTATCGGTTCGCGTGAGTACAGCGAAGCACTCAATGTAATCCAGAAGCACAGAGAATTTTCGGGCTACCTAGGAATGGATAACTCTATTCCGAACTGTAATCCAGAAAAACTTCGCGAAATATTTAGGCTGCGCACGAATATCAATCGGTTCTCGAATGGCATGAAAGATATTTTTAATTCGGGGTATTTACAGTCTAGAGCGAAATACATGGAGTATTTGGAGGGCAATTTTAGTGCTGAAGAGCTTGCGAGTTTGCTTGCCTTGTACGAGTTGGGCTCTTCCCGTGGCTACTATTCTGAACGTTACGATGCGCTTTACTCCGATAACTTGATGGAGGTGCAACATAATAAGCGCGAGCAGATGGATTACATCATAAGTAGAGGCCTGATTGAAGATAGGTCTAATTTTGCGCTGCGTAAAATGAATCAAATTAGCATTCTTGCGGAGTTGGCTATTACGGAGCCTCCAGCCAACACGTAGAGCATCGAGGTCGGCGATACCGTGAACAATCAGTAGCCGCACATATTCGACTGCTTGCGTCAAGCAAGTGAGGCTCGCTTCGGCAAATTCGAATTCATCAAATCAGGCTTGAATAGTTATGGACGAAGAAGAACGGAAAAAGGTCGCTGGCTTTCTGTTGAGGAGCATGGAGGCCACCGCCGCCCGTATGCGCGAGCTAATTGTTTTAATGCCGCCGCATGATCTGCTCGGATACATTTACGCCCAGTACATGATGAAAGCGATGTCAGACCAAAGCATTGCTGAGGGGAAGAGGCAGCACGAAGCGGATGCTCCGTCTGATCTGATTAACCAAAATCAATTCCTGTTGGAGTATGTGCACGCGGTTCTAGCATCAGATGTGGCCCCTGCGGACGTGACATTTGACGAAGTCCAGTGCGCCGAACTGTTTGAGCTTTCCAGCGAACTGCGAGAGCAGGCAATGCTTTTCGCCGTGGTCTCATCAGCCGGCACTAAAGATGGTGTCTTCGGCCCAGACACAGCTGACATTGAATTCCGCGCGAAATCCACCTGGGTCATGTTACGCGGGAACCGCTACCAAGTCCTGGAAGGCGAGTTTTACCGCTATGTTCTGGCACCTCACGATGATGTTTTGAAGGAAGTATACGGCGTCAGCTCTGCCGATATTGCTGAAGGTCTCCAGGCCATGGCTAACGCCACGCGTTCTGGGCATGCCGGCGCTGTCTCGGTGATGATGAACCAATTCGAAGCGGCACAGGCATTCGCTAAGGCACAGGGAAAGGCCCTAGAACAAGTTATGGAGGCATGGCTTGAGGCGAATTCCGAACAAACGGAATCTGCTAGGCAAGCGATGGAGGACATGTTTCGGGGCGGCATTGCCAATGTGAGTCGACACACAAAGCTGCCGTCGATACTACTGGGGGATCTAGCGTACCAACGTGGAGAAGAAACTGAGTTCTTTGCAGCGGGTGATTTCGCGGGGACACCCTACCGGACACTACCCGCCCGGAAGAAACCATTAATCCAGCTTGAATCGGACTACTACGCCGTCGATCCATGCTTCACCCGCGATGCGGGGTATCGTGCACTTCTCTACAACCTCCTTCAGAGAAAGTCGGACTACAAGAAGACCTTCGAAAATCGGCAGAAGACGATGAGCGAAGTTGCCTTCGCCGACATCCTGACCGCCCAGCTTCCCGGTGCTGCAGTATTCCAAGAGGTCTACTACAAAGATCCTGCCAGCAAGAAGTGGTCCGAAAACGACACCCTAATTCTGGTCGATGACGTACTGTTCCTGGTTGAAGCCAAGGCTGGCGCGGCCGCGACCATCGCATCTCCAGCGCATGATTTCGGCCGCCATGCCCAGTCCGTGCAGGACTTGGTACTCAAGGCCTACAAGCAATGTGAGCGTTTTTTCAATTATCTTAATTCTGCGGATGAGGTGCAGCTCTATCACCTAGTGGACGGCAAATACGAAGAGTGCGGCCGTGTCCGCCGCTCCAACTACCGTGTGATGGTGCCGATTGGGCTGACGGTCGAGTCGTTCTCTCCCTTCTCGGCGTACTGCAAGGAACTGCCGCAGATTGAGCCGCTACTTGGGAAGCATGCCTTCGTTTCGCTGTCTATCGACGACCTGTTCGTGCTCAAGCGATTCTTGCCCACACCAGGCGAGTTCGTCCACTACATGGAGGTACGGCAATCTGTGGCGGGGAAACGCCGAGCTCATATCTTCGATGAGTTCGACCATCTGGGGGCGTACCTGAAGAAGAACCGTTTTGATCAGGATATTGCCGACCAGCTAAAGGGGGGCAAGGTGGACATCCTCATCTGGGACGGCATGAGCGACATCGTCGACAAGAGTTTCGAGGGTGAAGACTGGGAAAGCAGGCCTTTACCGAAGCAGGACTTCCCAGAGGAGGTGCTGAAGTTGCTTGGAGCGCTCGACGCGACCCGAACAAGCGGATGGCTTTCAGCAGAGAGCCATATCCGTGATTTGGGAGGGGAAGGACGGAGTAATCTGGCTAATATGTTGTCCGACCTTCGCCAAACCCTGAACCAACATCCCGCGCGCTACTTTATTCTGTCCGGGGATGGCGACCCGTTCTTCGTTTGGCTTCAACAACACGGCCATCAAATTGACTGGATTGGGGTGAATGACAAGGCCAGCGCAGCGGCGTTGGCTGTCAAGGCGGCTAATGTCATCGGTGTTGTAGTAGAGGTTAGTGCCGCTGGGACCTACCACCGTGCGCAGTCTTTCGTGATCCACATACCGACAGTGCGAACGGAAGAAAATGACCATATCTACGAAGATGCCGCGCGAATGGCTCGGCCCTCGCGGGCGGTGAATCTCAATCAGCCGAAAAATGTCATCCCTCCCTTGAATATCAAAAAGCCTGGGCGGAATGATCTGTGTCCGTGCGGCAGTGGCGCAAAGTTCAAAAAGTGTCACGGCCGTTAAGTTGATCGAGACCTGTTACGTTATTGGGCGGCCTTTATGTCAGCTTCGACGGTCAAGTTTGGGGTGTTCCTGTTAATAGCAGCCATTCAGAACTCTTACTTCGACCGTTAGCTGAGATGGCCAGTTGTTCCACTTTCAAGCTGGCGTTGAGGTGGGTGTCTATCCGCGCAAAAGCACACTGACAGCCAAAGACATAACGACTAAAAGCACGGATACCCAGGCCCCACCCCACCCAAATACCCGCCCCCCGTTTTTTGTCACTCCAACCCAAACAAGCGCTGCGCATTCCCCCGCCCAATCTTCTCCCTATCGTTCTCACTGATCAGCGCCTGATCAAACCAGTTACTCGCCGTCGCCATGCTTTCATACGGGTAATCCGCCGAAAACAGCACACGATCGACCCCAATTTCGCTGATGGCATCCAGCAAACCCTTGGTGTGGAAGTGGCCGGCGGTGGTCAGGTAGAAGTTGTGGCTGAAGTAGTGGCTGACCGGTTTTTTCGCGTTGCCCAGGCCTTCGCCTTCGCGTTGCATGTGCAGGCGGTGTTCCAGGCGCGGCAGCATCAGTGGCAGGCCTTCGGCGAGGTGGCCGAGGATGAGGGTCAGGTTGGGGAAGCGGTCGAACAGGCCACTGAGCATCAGGCGGATCGCGTGGGTGGCGGTTTCATGGGCGAAGCCCCAGGCCGAGCCGACCAGGGATGGGTAACCCTCGTAGATCCGCCGTTGGCTTGGCAGCGGTTCGCGTGGGTGCAGGTAGACCGGCACGTTGAGCGCCGCGACGCGCTCCCAGAATTCCCATACCGGCGGTTCGTCCAGGTACTGCGCGGTATCGGCGTTGCCGATGTTGGTGTAGCCGTTGATCAGTGCCCCGACCATGCCGTAATCCTTTACCGCACGTTCCAGTTCGTCCGCCGCGGCCCTGGGCGATTGCAGGGCCACCGTGGCGAAGGCCTTGAAGCGTTGCGGGTGGCGGGCGACGAACTGCTCGGTGATCTGCTCGTTGGTGCGTTGCGCGAAGGCGATGGCCTGGCGTGGATCGAGCAGCGACTGGGCACCGGGGGAGGTGAGGGACAGGATGGCGAGGTCGATGCCATTGCGGTCCATATCGGCGATGCGCTGGTCGCTGTCCAGCAGGCGCCTTTCCACATCCGCCATATAGGCCCGGCCATTGCGCGTGGCTTCGCCGGAAGCATCCCACAGGCTGTTGTTCAGCTCGGTGCTGACGTGTTCCTCGAGTACGATTTTGCCTTTCATGCTGATGTAGCCTCTTTAAGGATAAACAGGTACGTAGCGCATCAAACTCGGTCTGGCCTAGGCCTCGGCGGTGGACAGGCTGATGTGTTTGTATTCGATGAAATCGTCGATCGCCGCGACGCCGTTCAGGCGGCCCAGGCCGGACTGGCGATAACCGCCTTCCTCGAATTCGTCGTAGACCTTGGCCCAGTCGTTGATCCACACGGTGCCGGCCTGCACCTTGCGCGCCACGCGCAGCGAGCGCTTGGTGTCGCGGGTCCAGATGGCGGCCGCCAGGCCGTATTCGCTGTCGTTGGCCAGGGCCACGGCTTCGGCTTCTGTATCGAAGACTTGCAGGGTCAGCACCGGGCCGAAGGTTTCCTGTTGCACGATGTCCAGCTTCGAGTCGCTGACTTGCAGCAGGGTCGGGCGGTAGAAGGCGCCGTTGGCCAGCTCGCCTTCGGTGATGGGGCCGCCGCGCACTATGACCTTGGCGCCGGCGGCGATTGCCGCTTCAACCGTTTGATCGACCCGCTGCACGTTGGCCTTGTCGATCAAGGGGCCCATGTCGCTGCGCGGGTCGGACGCCGGGCCGACCCGCACTGCTTGCAGGCGTGCGGCCAGGCGCTCGCGCAGTTGCTCGGCGATGCCGCGCTGCACCAGCAGCCGCGAGCCGGTCATGCAGAACTGCCCGGCGAACACGGTCAGGGCTTTTTCCAGGACCGGCAGGGCGGCGTCGAGGTCGGCGTCGTCGAACACTAGGTGCGGGGTCTTGCCGCCCAGCTCCAGGCCGAAGCGCTTGAGCGACTGAGCGCCCACCGCGGAAATCGCGCGGCCGGTGGCGGAGGAACCGGTGAAGCTGATGATCGGCACCTGGGGCGAGGCGATCAGCCGGCGCGAGCCTTCGCCGCCGGACTCGGTGAACAGGTTGATCACCCCGCGCGGCAGGGAAGGCGCCTCGGACATGACCCTGGCCAGCAGGGCGTTGGTCTGCGCGGTCTGCGCCGGCATCTTGATCACCACCGTGGTGCCGGCGGCCAGGGCCGGTGCCAGCGAGCGCACCATCAGCACCACCGGCGAGTTCCACGGCACGATGATGCCGGCCACGCCCATCGGCTCGCGCAGCACGATGGACAGCACGTCGGGGCGCGGGGTGCCGCTGTGGCCGCGTTCGGTGCGGGTCAGCGCCGCGTAGTAGCGCAGCTTGGAGGGCACCATGCTGACTTCGAAGCGGGCTTCGGGCTTGATCTTGCCGTTCTCCAGCGCCAGTTGCTCGATCAGCGCCTCGCTGTGGCGCTCGAATGCGGCGGCCAGCTCGTCGAGGACCCGGGCGCGCAACGCGCTGTCGTCGCTCCAGCCACTGTTGAAGGCGCGCACGGCCGCGGCGATGGCCGCATCGGCCTCGGCGGCGCCGCCATCGGCGTAGTGGCCGATGACCTTGGAGGTGGCCGGGTCGATGGAATCGCGGTGTTCGGTCGAATCGACCCAGGCGCCGTCGATCCAGTGTTGGGCAGCGGTGTTTTGCGTGGTCATGGCAGTGTTCTCCACATTAGCTGTAGCGACGCGCGATGTATTCGGCGGTGGCGATGGTGGTGATATTGGTGGCGACCGAGATGGCGTCCGGGAAGATCGACGCATCGACTACCCGCAGGCCCTGCACGCCGTGGACCCGGCCTTCCAGGTCGACCACCGCGCCGGGGTCGCCGGCAGGGCCCATGGGGGCGGTGGAGGTGGGGTGGTGGTAGGTGTCGAGGGTGGCCAGCATCGACTGCTCGATCTGTTGGTCGCTGGTGGCCTGGGCGCCCGGGTTCAGTTCCAAGTGGATCAGGTCCTTGAGCGGCGCGGTCTGGCCGATCTTGCGCGCCAGCTTCACCCCTTCCAGCAGGCGGGCGCGGTCCTCGGCCCGGGCCAGGAAGTTGAGGTCGATCAGCGGCGCCTGGGCCGGGTCGCGGCTGGCCAGTTTCAGGCTGCCCACCGACAGCGGGCGGGTCAGGGCCACGGCGAGGACAAAACCGACCTGGGTCGGGCTCTGGTCGTGGGGGAACAGGTGGGTGGCGGTGATGTGCAGGTCGAGGTCGCCGTTTTGCGCCGTGGAGCTGTGGGTCCAGAGCTTGGCGCCGATCACTGGGGACTGATTGCCGATCAGCTCGGGGCGGGCGGCGTAGGCGTTGTAGTAGAAGGGGTGGTCCTTGAGCCGCTGGCCGACGGGCAAGGCGGCGATCAGGGGGATCGACAGCGACGCCAGGTGCTCGCGCGGGCCAATGCCCGAGCGCAGCAGGATAGCCGCGCTGCCGTAGGTGCCGGCGGACAGTATGACTTCGTTCGCATGGATGACTTCGCCGCTGGCCAGGCGCACGCCGGTGGCGCGGCGGCCGTCGAACAGCACCTTGTCCACCAGCACGTCGCCGCGGATCTGCAGGTTGCCGCGGGCTCGCACGGCGTTGTCGAGGTAGGCGATGCCGGTGTTGACCCGCACGCCGTCGACGATGTTCATCGGGTAGGGACCGACACCCTTGGCGTCGGCGCCGTCGAAGTCGTCAATCATGCGGAAACCGTTGGCGACGGTGGCGTCGACGAAGGCCCGCTGCATGGGGCTGATGTCATTGCGGGTCAGCTGGTGCACCGGCAGGGGGCCGTCGTGACCGTGCAGCTGGTTGCTGCCGGTGTTGCGTTTTTCCAGCTTCTTGAACGACGGCAGCAGTTCTTCATAGGACCAGCCGGGCAGGTTCCAGTTGACCAGGTCCTGCTTGCGGGCGCGGATCGCCACCGCGCCGTTGACCGCCGAGCTGCCGCCCAGCACCTTGCCGCGAATCGCGTGGATCGGGTGGCCGATATAGCCGGGCAGGGTCTGGTAGCCCCAGTCGCTGCCGGCATCGCCGCCGACGCTGTCGCTGCTGGCGATCACTTTCGGGTAGTCGCGGGTGCTGTAGACGTGGCCGGCTTCGAGCAGCAGCACGTTGCGCTCGCGGCGTTCGCTCAGGCGCCGGGCCATGACCGCGCCGGCCGAACCGCCACCGATGATCAGCACGTCTACCGGGCTGCCGGCACTGCCGTCGCGCTTGCCGTTGGCGCCTTGCGGGGCTGCCGCGAAAGCGGGGCCGGCGCCCAGCATGGAGCCGATGGCCAGGGTCGCCGAGCCGGCGACTGTCTGGGCCAGCAGTTTGCGGCGCGAAGGATTTTCTGGTTGGTGGTGACTCATCGCTCATCTCCCATAGCAGGCGAATGCCTGTCAGATGGAAGCTGAGGCTAAGGTGCGCTCGGGTTGAGCGACAGCCACTGTAAAGTGAACCGCTGGTTCAGTATTGCTTGACCAGGCGGCGGGCCCTGTGCGCTCAGGCGGTGGCGCCGCCCGGCAGCAGCCCGCGAGCGATCAACGCCGCGTCCCAGGGCGCCGGGCGACCGATTTCCTCGCCGAGAAATTGAATCAGCGCCTGGACCTTGGGCGGGGTTTTCAGGGTCTTGAGGTACACCGCCGAGATCTGCCCGCCGGACGGCGCATAGTCGTCCAGCACCGACACCAGCCTGCCGTCGAGCAGGGCGTCGGCGGCCAGGAAGGTTGGCAGGATCGCCAGTCCCAGGCCGGCCAGCGCGCCTTCGAGCAACTGGTGCCCGGAGTCGGTACGCATGCGCACGCGGACGCGGAACGAGTGCTGCGCGCCGTCCATGGGCAGGCTCCACATGCCGTTGGGTTCGCGGTTGTAGTAGATCAGCCCGTCGTGCCGCTGCAGGTCGCCGGGGTGCTCGGGAGTGCCTTGGCGCGCCAGGTAGTCGGGGCTGACGCAGATCAGGTGGCGGTTCTCGGTCAGTGGCCGTGCCACCAGGCAAGAGTCGTGGAGGTTGCCCAGGCGGATGGCGACGTCGAAATGGCCATCCTGCAGGTTGGCCACCCGGTCATGGGCTTCCATGTCGACGCACAGTTGCGGGTATTGCAGGGCGAAGCGCGCCAGCAGCGGCGCCAGGTAGCGCGGGGTGAAGGCCATCGGTGCCGCCAGGCGCAGGGTGCCGCCGAGGCTGGCCTGGTGGTCCTGCACCGACTCTTCGGCGCGCGCCAGGTCCAGCAGGATGCGTGTGCAATCGGCGTAGAACAGCTGGCCGGCCTCGGTCAGCTTCAGCGGCCGGCCACGGGTCAGCAATACCACGCCCAGGCGCTTTTCCAGCTGCTGCATGCGTTGGCTGACCAGCGACTTGGTGGTCCCCAGGCGTCGCCCGGCTTCGGAAAAACTGGCCGCCTCGACGACCGCGACGAAGGTGCTCATGTCCGAGAATTTATTCACCGCCACTCCTGTTGCCCTGGGTTGAAGAACCTGAAAAGAAACACGCAGGTCCGCGTGCTGCTCAGGGGCGCCATGAGAAGCCAAGCGTATCGGGCAACGCAAGTGGCGAACCGGCCAGAGATGAAGTTGCCACCCGGGGCGACGGACGGGGCTTTTGCCGATGGACAGACGCCCGGGCTACCTGGCGTTGCCGAAGTTTGGCGCGGTTCGCACGGTTTTCCATGGCCCTGCCACTTCGCGGCTATTCTCTAATTTCAGGTCGATGGCCTAAAAGATCCATGTCCACGCCTATGGCCTGATGTCCTGCTCGCCCGGGTAAAAACGCTTTTCTCAGCCTTGCTGAGCCGTATCGGGTGTTGCTTCGAGGACGGGCCCCTCCAGTTCGAGGGCGGTTAATGGCGCTTCACGGTGATCAGGGACGATGACAGTGAGGGCATGCATGCAGTGGCGGCCATGGATATGAGCGTCGGGTCAACGACCGGAGAAGAGGCGGCGGACTTTTTCGTGCAGACCCTGGAACAGGCCAACGATGCCGTGGTGATCATCGACGATCGCAACCAGGTGGTGTTCTTCAACGCGGCGGCCGAACGTTTCTGGGGCTGTCCACGGTGCGAGGTGCTGGGCAGTGATGTCAGCACCCTGGTGCCGATCCCCATCCGCTCGCGGAACGACGGCGAGACCGGGGTCAACAAGATCATCGGCACCAGCCGCGATGTGTGCATCACGCGCAAGGATGGCGAAGAGCGCTGGGGCGCGATGGCGATCTCGAAGATCACCCTGCAGGGGCGCATTTTGTATGCCGCCTTTTTCAAGGACGTGACCCAGACGCGGCTGAAGGATATCGAGCAGCGCTTGCTGTCGATGTCGGTCAATGCCAGTAGCTCGGCCACCTGCATCGTCGACGCCGACGGCCGACTGATCTACATCAACGACGGGCTGGTGCGCTTGCTGGGGTATTCCCGCGAGGAATTGCTGGAGCGCTCGCCGCAGATGTTCTTCGTCGCCGATACCCCGGGGCAGGTCCGGGCCGACGAGCTGCAACTGGAGAGCATCCTCAGTGGCCAGCCCCATGAAGCCTGCGGCCTGGTCAGCAAGCGCAACGGCCAGCGGCTGTGGGTGCAAGTCTGCTCGGCGCCGGTGTTCGACGCCGGCGGGCGGATCGGCAACATCGTCATCGTGTTCACCGACATCACCCGTTCCAGGCTGCCCGAAGTGCTGCAGGACAAGGTCATCGGCGCCTTGTTGCAAGAGCAGCCCCTGGCACGCGTGTTGACGCTGCTGTGCCAGGAAATCGAGCGCCTGGCGCCGGAGGTCATCGTCTCGATCCTCGGCGTGGACCCGCAGGGGTTGCTGCACCCGTTGGCCAGTCCCGGCCTGCCGGCCGACTATTCCCAAGCCATGGAGGGGCTGCCGATCGGGCCCGCCGCCGGCTCCTGTGGCACCGCGGCCTTTCGTGGCGAGCCGGTGCTGGTCACCGATATCGACACCGATCCGCTGTGGGCCGATTACCGTTTGCTGGCACGGCAGGCCGGGGTGCGGGCCTGTTGGTCGATCCCGCTGCGCAACAGCGCCGGCAGGGTGTGCGCGACCTTTGCCCTGTACTTTCGCGAGAGCCGCAAGCCCGATACCACCCATGCCCATCTGATCATGACCGGGACCCACCTGTGCATGCTGGCCCTGGAGCGCGAGGAGGCGCGCCAGTCGATCCGCCACATGGCCTTGTCCGATGCCCTGACCGGCTTGCCCAATCGCAGTTCCCTGTTGGCCGAGGCCAACCGCAGCATCGCCGAGGTGGCCCTGGAGCAGGGCGAGCTGGCGGTGCTGTATGTCGACCTGGACCGCTTCAAGCAGGTCAACGAGGCCCTGGGGCATGCCTCGGGCGATGAGCTGCTGCAGGTCATGGCGCAACGGCTGCGCAGCGTGCTGCGCGAGTCGGACATCGTCGGCCGGCTGTCGAGCGACGAGTTCGTGCTGGTGCTGCCCCGGATGAACGCTACCCGGGTCACGACCTTTCTCGAACGCCTGATGCCGACCCTGGGCGCCCCGGCCGATATTGCCGGGACCGCCGTGGTGCCTTCGGCCAGTGTCGGCGTCAGCCTGTACCCCAGCGACGGCCAGGATATGGAAAGCCTGCTGCATTGCGCCGATATTGCCATGTACCAGGCCAAGCGTACCGAGCGTGGCGGTTTCAGGTTCTTCCTCGAGGAGATGGACCAACTCGCCCAGCAGCGCCTGCAGCTGGAGACGGCGCTGCGCCAGGCCCTGACCAGCGACGGCCTGCATCTGGTCTATCAACCGCAGATCGACTTGCGCAGCAACGGCCTGGTCGGGGTCGAGGCGCTGGCGCGCTGGGAGCATCCGCGCCTGGGCAATATCCCGCCCGCGCAATTCATCGCGCTGGCCGAGGAGTGCGGGTTGATCAACTACCTCAGCCAGTGGGTGCTGTGCGAGGCCTGCGAGCAACTGGCGCGCTGGCGTCGATCGGGCATCAGGGTGCCGTCCATCTCGGTCAACCTGTCGCCGATCAACTTCCACAATCTCAACCTGGCGGCGCTGATTGCCCGCCAGTTGCAGCGTTGCGGCCTGCAGCCGGCGGACCTGTGCGTGGAGGTCACGGAGGGCGTTTTCCTGTGCAGCAGCCCGACCACCGAGCAGACCCTCCAGGACTTGCATACCCTGGGCGTGCGCCTGGCCATCGACAACTTTGGCGCGGGCTATTCCAGCCTGGGCTATCTGCGGCGCTTGCCGATCAACGAGCTGAAGCTGGACCAGAGCTTCGTCGAGGAGCTGGAGCACGACGCCTCCTGCCGCGCCTTGAGCGAGGCGGTCATCGGCATCGGCAAGGGCCTGTCCCTGCGGGTCATCGCCGAGGGCATCGAACACCCCGCGCAGCGCGACATCCTGCAGGCGCGGGGCTATGACGTGGGGCAGGGCCAGCTGTTTTCCTCGCCCTTGCCGGCCCGGGCGTTCGGGCAGTGGTTTGTGGGTTGGCAGAGTTAGCCGGCCGGTCGATGGGGCAGCGCCGCGCTCCAGGCGGACGCGAAGTGGACCGCGACGGGCCTGCGCACGACCCTTTCTTTTCCTTCTTTCCAGGGCCGCTGCGGGCATTGCCCGGTGCCAGGCGTGGGCGTGGTCATTCAAACACTATGTTCTTTAAGTCAAGTTGTTAGCCTGTAGGGATTTTCTGTTTTATGCCGTCGAAAACCAATTAAACCTGACGGTTTGTTAGATGTTTAGTTGTGGGTATTTAGTGTTTCTGCTTATTGGGTTTTGTAACTGTTGGCGTATTCCGTATGGGACTGATGTGATTCGGGAAAATCATTTGTCAGCGGTATTTTTGTGGGCTTTAGTGGGGAGGAAAAACACTCCAGGGACACTGCCATACCGCGTGAGTTAACTCATCGGTGGCTTAAATATAATAAAAAGGTGATCCATGACAGACTCCACAAAAGTGCCGGGTGCGTGCGACCTGACCGGCGATTTTCACAGCGAGAAAACCGCCGGCGGACTGAAAAGAACCCTGACGCCCCGGCACCTGAGCATGATCGCCATTGGCGGCAGCATCGGTACCGGGCTGTTCGTCGCCTCGGGCTCGACCATTGCCCAGTCCGGGCCGGGCGGCGCGCTGCTGGCCTTTGTGGTCATCGGCGCCATGGTGTTCTTCCTGATGACCAGCCTCGGTGAACTGGCGTCCTGCATGCCGGTTACCGGTTCGTTCTCGACTTATGCCGCGAAGTATGTCGATGAAAGTTTCGGCTTCGCCCTGGGCTGGAACTACTGGTATGCCTGGGCGGTGACCATTGCGGTCGATCTGGTGGCCGCGCAGATCATCATGGCTTATTGGTTTCCGGAGGTGCCGGGGTATATCTGGAGTGCGGGTTTTCTATTGATCATCACTGCACTTAATATGGCCTCGGTGCGCTTGTTCGGTGAGTCCGAATATTGGTTCGCCCTGATTAAAGTCATCACTATCCTGCTGTTTATCACGGTGGGCATTCTGATGTTGTTCGGCATTCTCAGCGGCGGCGAAAATGCCGGCCCCAGGCTCTGGTCGATTGGCGATGCGCCGATTGTCGGCGGCCTGGGGGCCCTGGTCGGGGTGGCGATGATCGTGGGTTTTTCGTTCCAGGGCACCGAGTTCGTCGGCATCGCCGCCGGCGAGACCCGGGACCCCGGGAAAAACGTGCCGCGCGCGGTGCGGCAGATCTTCTGGCGGATCCTGCTGTTCTACGTGCTGACCATCCTGATCATCGGCCTGTTGATTCCTTACAACGACCCGAGCCTGTTGAGGAATGGGGTGTCCGATATCCGTGTCAGCCCCTTCACCCTGATCTTCGAACGGGCCGACATGCTCGGCGCGGCCGTGGTGATGAACGCGGTGATCCTGACCTCGGTGCTGTCCGCCGGGAACTCCGGTATGTACGCCTCCTCGCGGATGCTCTACAGCCTGGCCCTGGAGGGCAAGGCGCCGGCGATCTTCGCCCGTTTGAGCGCATCCGGCACCCCGCGGTGGGCGTTGCTGGCCACGGCCACGGTGGCGGCCTTGTGCTTCCTGACCTTCATCTTCAGCCCGGGGCAGATCTATAACTGGCTGCTCAACACCTCGGGCATGCTCGGTTTTATCGCCTGGCTGGGCATCGCGGTCAGCCACTATCGGTTTCGTCGCGGTTATGTGCGCCAGGGCCATGACCTGGGCAACTTGCCTTATGTGTCGCGGTTCTTTCCGTTCGGGCCGATTTTCGCCTTTGTCCTGTGCCTGTTCGTCACCCTGGGGCAGAACTATCAAGCCCTGCTCGGCGACT
This sequence comes from Pseudomonas chlororaphis subsp. chlororaphis, assembly GCF_003945765.1. NCBI lineage: Bacteria > Pseudomonadati > Pseudomonadota > Gammaproteobacteria > Pseudomonadales > Pseudomonadaceae > Pseudomonas > Pseudomonas chlororaphis. The sequence goes on from NZ_CP027712.1 coordinate 2,999,286, forward strand.
CGATCGATTGGGCCGGGCTGACCGCCACCTATATTGGCCTGGTGCTGTTCCTGGCGATCTGGTTGGCGCACAAAGTCATCAGTGGCTCCAGGTTTGTCAGGTTCGATGACATGAGCTTTTCGATGATTCGCAACAAGTCCGAGACTTGCCCGCCGCTGGAATCGGCGATGAATGAGAATGCGGGTCTTCCTGTGCGAATGACCCAGGTCGGAGCCAAGTGATGAGTCAGGATTTTCTCGAAAGTTATTACCAGGCCACGGTTGAAAAGACCGCTTATCCGGCGCTCGGCGGCCGGGTGGAGACCCGGGTGTGCATCCTGGGCGGCGGGCTGGCCGGGCTTTCCACGGCGCTGGGCTTGGCCGAACGCGGGGTGACCGACGTGGTGGTGCTGGAGTCCCACACCGTGGGGCACGGCGCCTCGGGGCGCAACGGCGGTTTTGTATTCGGCGGCTATTGCCTGGGCAATGCCGAGCTGCTCAAGACCCTGGGCCGCGAGGAAGCGCGGCGGCTCTACCGGCTGACCATAGACGCGGTCGAGCTGATTCGCCAGCGCGTCCGGCAATACGGTATCCAGTGCGACCTGACCGACAGGGGCGTGCTGCTGGCCAACTGGTTCAACGACCCGGCGCGCCTGGAAAAACCTCGGCAGTTGATGAAGGAGGTCTACGGCGTCGACTGGCAGTACGTGGCGCCAGGCGAGTTGCGCGAAAAGCTCAAGACCGAGCGCTATTTCGGCGCCTTGTTCGAAAGCAATGCCTTTCACTTCCACCCGCTCAAGTATGTCTACGGGGTGGCGGCGGCTGTGGCCGGGTATGGCATCGATATCCACGAGCACTCCGCGGCCCTGGCGATCGAGCAGCAGGGCGGCAAGTACCTGGTCAGGACCGCGGGTGGTGAAGTCCTGGCCGAACAGGTGGTGTTCGCCGCGGGTGGTTACGCCCGTGGGCTGTACCGGCCGGTGGAGCGGGCGACACTGCCGATTGCCACCTATGTGGTGGCGACCGAACCCCTGGGCGAGCGTTTGCGGGAAGCGATCAACTGCGAGTCGGCCATTTACGACACCCGCTTTGCCTTCGACTATTACCGCCCACTGGCGGACAGCCGGATTCTCTGGGGTGGGCGTATTTCCATCCTCAATCGTGGCCCGCAGGCGATCGCCGGCTTGCTCAAAGCCGACCTGATCACGGTCTACCCGCAACTGGCCGACGTCGAGATCGAGTATTCCTGGGGTGGGCTGATGAGCTACGGCCGCCAGCAGATGGCACAGATCGGCCAGGATGACAACGGCGTGTGGCATGCCGTGGGGTTTGGCGGTCACGGCATGGCGCCGACCACGGTGGCGGGGGAGGTGCTGGCGGATGCCATTGCCAAGGCCATTCCGATTCCCCAGGGCTTTGGCCGGTTCGGCCTGGTGCCCACCTTCGGCCTGGCCGGCCTGGTTGCGGCGCAGGCGACCTACAGCGCCTATCAGGCCCTGGACGCCTACGATGCCCACCGTTTGAACAAATGACCGCCGCTTTTCCCAGGCCGTACAGGCTATGGAGCAATCTCAGCGTTTTCTGGCCCAAACCCCGGAATGAACTTATGCTGGCGGGCAAATCTGCACTCATTGAAAACCCAAGGCGTGACGCGAGGACGTTCCGAGCGTCTACGACTTGAACAAGTGACGCTGCTGCAGCCCGTATTGGCTCTTGGCATATTGAAATTGGGAGATTGTGTATGGTCATCAAACCCCGCGTTCGCGGCTTTATCTGTGTGACGACCCACCCGGTCGGTTGCGAAGCCAACGTCAAGCAACAGATCGACTACGTCACCGAACAAGGCACCATCGACGCTGGGCCAAAGAACGTACTGGTGCTCGGCGCTTCCACCGGCTACGGCCTGGCCGCACGTATTACCGCCGCCTTCGGTTGCGGCGCCAACACCCTGGGTGTGTTCTTCGAGCGCGGCAGCGTTGACGGCAAGCTCGGCACCGCCGGCTGGTACAACACCGCGGCCTTCCACAAGTTCGCCGAAGAAAAAGGCCTGTACGCCAAGAGCATCAACGGCGACGCCTTCTCCGACGAAGTCAAGCGCCAGACCATCGAAACCATCAAGCGCGACCTGGGCAAGATCGACCTGGTGGTCTACAGCCTGGCCGCTCCGCGCCGTACCCACCCGAAAACCGGCGAAGTCCTGAGCTCGACCCTCAAGCCGCTGGGCAAATCGGTGACCCTGCGCGGTGTCGACACCGACAAGGAAATCGTTAAGGAAACCACCCTGCAGCCAGCCACCCAGGAAGAAATCGACGGCACCGTAGCCGTGATGGGCGGCGAAGACTGGCAGATGTGGATCGACGCGCTGCACGAAGCCGGCGTCCTGGCCGAAGGCGCTAAAACCACCGCCTTCACCTACCTGGGCGAGAAGCTGACCCACGACATCTACTGGAACGGTTCCATCGGCGAAGCCAAGAAGGACCTGGACCAGAAAGTCATCGGCATCCGCAAGGAACTGTCGGACCTGGGAGGCGACGCGCGGGTATCGGTGCTCAAGGCCGTGGTGACCCAGGCCAGCTCGGCGATCCCGATCATGCCGCTGTACCTGTCGCTGCTGTTCAAGGTCATGAAAGAGCAGGGCAGTCACGAAGGTTGCATCGAACAGGTCTACGGTCTGTACAAGGACAGCCTGTACAACCCGAACCCGATCATCGACCAGGAAGGCCGCCTGCGTGCCGACTACAAGGAACTGGAACCTGCCGTCCAGGACCGCGTGAAGCAGCTGTGGGATGAAGTCACCAGCGAAAACCTCTACCAGATGACTGACTTCGCCGGCTACAAGCAGGAATTCCTGCGCCTGTTCGGTTTCGAGATCGACGGCGTCGACTACGAAGCCGATGTCGATCCGGACGTGAAGATCGCCAACCTGATCCAGGTGTAAGCGAACTTAACGCATCATCGCCAACGCCCCTCCCATGAGGGGCGTTGTCGTTTCTGCGTCAGGCGGTTTTCACGTTCATGGTGATGCGCGCGCTGAAGACCTTGAGGTCTTCCTCATCGTAGATTTCCACCGCGACAATCTTGTCGCCGCTGCTGCTCCAGTCCACCGCGCCGCCATCGGCCACCGCGCGCACCGAAGTCTTGGCCTTGGCCAGGTATTCCACGGTCATGCCCTTGGGAATCCAGCGCGCGCCGGCCGGGATCGACACGTCGGTCATCACCCCGGCCGCCAGTTCGGCGGCGTTGCACAGGGCGATGGCGTGCACCGTGCCCAGGTGGTTGGTGATCTCCTTGCGAAATGGCACCTGCACCACCGAACGTCCCGCGCTCAGCTCGGCGATCAACGGATTGATGGTGCTGAAGTAGGGGGCCATCTGGCAGGCCATCTGAGTGAATTTTTCCGGGCCGGCGGCGCTGAACATGCTGAGAACCTGACTCATGGTGATGCCTCGTAGCGGGATTGTTTTTGGGGTTTACAGAATAATATTCTGTAAAAGAACAATATTCGGCTTTCGCGAAATATGTCAAGCTGGCGCAACCATTCACTGAGGCGTGCGCGCCTTGTTCCCTGGACCTTGGTTTTGTGATGGGCAATGGACACGATCGATCTGCTTGAACGCTGCTACCCCGGCCGCAGGGCCGAACTCAAACGCGACATCCTCCGCCGAGCCCTGGCGTGCTTCAACGAACAGGGCATCGAAGCCACCACCATCGAAATGATCCGCGCGGCCTGCGATACCAGTGTCGGTGCGATCTATCACCACTTCGGTAACAAGGAAGGGTTGGTGGCCGCGCTGTTTTTCGCCGCGCTGGACGATCAGGCCGGCCTGCGCGAGCGCTACATGAGCGACGCCCAGACCCTGGAGCAGGGCGTGCAGGCGCTGGTGCACAGCTATGTGGATTGGGTCGATGCCCAGCCCGAATGGGCGCGGTTCCAGTTCCAGGCGCGATATGCGGTCGCCAAGGGCCCGTTCGCCGAAGAACTGGTCAACCGCAACAAACTACGCAACCGCCAGTTACGCGAATGGCTGACAGCCCACACCCGGGCCGACGAGTTACCGCCAATACCGGCCGAGTTGCTGCCGTCGCTGATCGTCGGGCAGGCGGAAAACTACTGCCGCGCCTGGTTGTCCGGCCGGGTCCAGAGCAGCCCGAGCAGCTATCGCCAGGAACTGGCCGAGGCTGCCTGGCGCTCGATCGGCACCCATCAGTGACGGGTTGAACGACACCCCATTGCCAAGAGGGAAGACCATGCAAGCCGCACCCGTGCGCATCACCGCCGAGGAGATGCTCTCCGACAACTGGTACCTGCTGAAGAAATACAGCTTCGACCTGCAGCGCCGCGACGGCAGCTGGCAGGCGCAGACCCGCGAGGTCTACGACCGCGGCAATGGCGCGACCATCCTGCTGTACAACCGCGAGCGGCGCACGGTGCTGCTGATCCGCCAGTTCCGCATGCCGACCTACGTCAACGACCACAGCGGCTACCTGATCGAGACCGCCGCCGGCCTGCTGGACAATGCCAGCCCGGAGGAGCGCATCCGCCTGGAAGCCGAAGAGGAAACCGGCTACCGCGTCGGCGCGGTGGAGAAGGTCTATGAAGCCTTCATGAGCCCCGGCTCGGTCACCGAGCGCATCCACTTTTTCATCGGCGAATACTCCCCCGACGACCGTATCGGCGACGGTGGCGGCCTGGAGGAAGAGGGCGAGGACATCGAGGTGCTGGAACTGGGTTACCAGCAGGCGCTGGACATGGTGCGAAGCGGCGAGATCGTCGATGGCAAGACCATCATGCTCCTGCAATACCTGGAACTGCGCCTGATGCCGCCGCGCCGCCTGACGATCCTGGTGGCCGTGCCCCGGTACTCGGCAACCGACGATGCGACGGCGCTGGCGCAGCAGGTCGCCAGCCTGGATGACTGGGCCGCGCAGTTGTTCGAGGCCGGGCACAGCCCCGTGTTCGGCCAGTGGCTGGGGTTGGCGGCGGACGCTTCGAGCGCTGCCGACGAGTTCCAGGCGCGTGCGCGGCAGCAGTTGCAACGTTGCGACGCGCTGCTGCGGATCGGCGGGGCCTGCGCCCGTGCCGATGCCCTGGTCGCCATGGGCGAGCAATTGGGCCTGCCGGTCTACCGTTCGCTGCAGGACATCCCGCGTTGCACTTCGGCCAGTTGAGCCAGGGCTCAACCGGCCGGCCCGCCGACGGCCTTGTATCGGAGTGTGTATCGGCCCGGTGCTGATACACCTGCTTGTCCTGGCGCCGGTTGCGCACACAACCCGGATACACCCCGAGGATTAACTACGCCCACCCGCCAGCACCGAGCTTCTCGGTGTCGGTGGCGGGAACCGTTAATCAATCCATCGAAGGGGTATCAGCATGTTCAAACTCTCCAATGTTTCCAACGTCGCGCTCGGCCTGGCACTGGTCGGCGGCCTGGGCCTGTCCACCGCCGCTTCGGCGCTGAGCATGACCGAGCTGTCCCAGGGCTACACCCTGGCCGCGGCCGACGGGGTCAAGACCCCGGCCGAAGGCAAGTGCGGCGAAGACAAGTTCGCCAAGACCGACACTAACCACGACGGCAAGGTCTCCCGCGAGGAGTTCATCGCCGCCGCCCCGAGCGCGCCGCCGAGTTCGACAAGATCGACGCCAACCACGATGGCGCCATCAGCCTGATCGAAGCCAAGCAGTACCTGGCGGCCAAGGCCGGTTCGGCCGAAGGCAAATGTGGCGAAGGCAAATGCGGTGCGGCGATCGAGTCCTGATCGGCGGTGGCGGGGGGCACCCGGGTGCCCCCCGGTTTTTTCCGGGGCAACCAGGAGACTGGCCCATGCAACCCTCTCACAGCGTGTTATCTGTCCAGGCTCCGCGGCTGCCCGTTTCGGCAACCGTGGGGCTTGGCTTGCGTCGAGCCTTGCTCGACTCATTGCATACGGCGCCTGCGGGCGCTTTTGACTTTCTGGAACTGGCGCCGGAAAACTGGATCGGCATCGGCGGTGCCCATGGCGCCGCGTTACGCGCCCTGGCCGAGCGTTACCCGCTGAGCTGCCACGGGCTGTCGTTGTCCCTCGGCGGCCCGGCACCGCTGGACCTGGGGTTCCTGCGGGAAGTGCGGCAGTTTCTCGAGCGTTTTAATGTGCCGCTGTACAGCGAACACCTGAGCTACTGCGGCGACGACGGGCACCTCTACGACCTGCTGCCGCTGCCGTTCACCGAAGAGGCGGTGCGCCATGTCGCGGCGCGCATCCGCCAGGCCCAGGAGGTGCTGGGTCGGCGCCTGGCGGTGGAGAATGTCTCGTACTACGCTGCGCCGCGCCAGGACATGGACGAGCTGGCCTTCACTAACGCGGTGCTGGCCGAAGCCGATTGCGATCTGTTGCTGGACGTCAACAACCTCTACGTCAACTCGGTGAACCACGGGTTCGAGCCCCAGGCCTTTCTTGCCGGCCTGCCGCCCGAGCGGGTGGTGGCGATGCATGTGGCCGGGCATTACGACGAGTCGGAAAGCCTGAAAATTGATACCCACGGCGGGCCGGTCAAGCCGGTGGTCTGGGGGCTGCTGGCGCGGGCCTATGAGTTGTTCGGCGTGCAGGCGACGCTACTGGAACGGGACTTCAACTTCCCGCCATTCGCCGAGCTGCTGGGCGAGCTGGACAGCATCCGCCAATTGCAGGCCAGCGCCTGTCAGGCCCAGGGGAGGCTGGCCCATGGATAAGCCGATGATCGCCCTCGACGCCCAGCAACAGGCCCTGACCGCCTACCTGCGCGACCCAGAGCACCGGGCGCCGCCCGCCGGGATGGACCGCGCGCGGGTGGAGATTTACCGCGAGCTGGTGTTCGACAACCTGCGGTCGTTGCTCAGCGGTACTTTTCCGGTGCTGCGTTCGGTGCTCGGTGAGACGGAATGGCGCCGGCTGCTGCGGGTTTTCCTGCGCGAGCACCGCTGTGCCACGCCAAAGTTCGGCGAGATCGCCGGCGAGTTCGTGGCCTGGATGGCTTCCACGCCCGCCGGTTTGCAGGACGGCAGTTGGCCGGCCTTCATGGTCGAACTGAGCCATTACGAGTGGATCGAAATGGCCCTGCAACAGGCCGAGGCCGAACCGCTGCCGGCCAGCGACCCGCGACGGTTGCTGACCCAGCCCTTGCGCCTGTCGCCCCTGGCCTGGCCGCTGGCCTACGTCTGGCCGGTGGAGCGCCTGGGCCCGACCTGGCGTCCCAGCGAGCCCGGGGCTGAGCCGACTTTGCTGCTGATCCGCCGCGATGCCGACTACCGGGTGCGCTTCTCTGAACTCAGCCCGCTGGCCTGGCGCCTGCTGGAGCGTATCGAGGCGTTCCCCCAACTCCATGGTCGCGACCAGTTGCAAGGCCTGGCCCTGGAAGCGGGCATCGACGACCTCGACACCTTTCTCGCCAATGGCCAGAGCCTGCTGCGACAGCTGCACAACCAAGGTGTTATCGGCCCTGTGTAGCCGCTGGCGCAGCCTGCAGCTTGGCTGCGCAGCGGCCGCAAACCCAGGCAACGCGGTGTATCAGATCGAATGCGATCACCGGTTTTACGACGGCTGCGCCACCGATCGCAGGCTGCGCCAGCGGCTACAGGGAGATGCGCCTGTTATCGATCTTTCTACTTCGTAGAAACACCAAAGCCGCAGCTCAAGCTGCGGCTTTTTTTGCCCCTAGATATCAGCACCCGTGACGCAGGCGCCCGATTAACTGGCCAGAACCTGCTGCGACAGCTGCACAACCAAGGTGTTATCGGCCCTGTGTAGCCGCTGGCGCAGCCTGCGCTCGGCTGCGCAGCAGCCGCAAACTCAGGCAACGCGGTGTATCAGCTCGAACGCGATAGCCGGTTTTACGACGGCTACGCCGCCGATCGCAGGCTGCGCCAGCGGCTACAGGGAGATGCGCCTGTTATCGAACTTTCCACTCCGCAGAAACACCAAAGCCGCAGCTCAAGCTGCGGCTTTTTTGCCCCGGGGTATCAGCGTCCGTGGCGCAGGCGCCCGATCAATGTATCCAGGTTGAGTTTGCCCGGGCCCTGGAACAGCAGGGGCAGCAGCGCCGCCAGGTAGATCACCGGCAGTTTGAAGTTGCCGTGGCCCTTGTTGCTGATGGCGTAGCCCTGGGCCAGTTCACTGAGGCTCGACCAGTCGGCCGGCCAGTGCACGGCGGCGGTGGCGACCACAGTGACCACGATCAGCACCAGCGCGGCGCAGCGGGTGCCCAGGCCCAGCAGCAACGCCAGGGCGCACAGCAGCTCGGCCCACATCGACAGCTGCCAGTTCAGGCTCGCCGGCAATTGGTCGAAGGGAAAGGGGAAGGCGGACTGGATCTGCTGGAACCAGTTTTCCCCGCGCCATTTTTCCAGGCCCGACTCGAAGAACTCCCAGGCCAGCAACAGGCGCAGGCTGAGGAGCGCGACCCAGGGGGACAGGCGATTGAGCTGGCGTTGCAGCCCGTCGAGGGCGGATGAAAGGGTGAGGATCATGGGGTGGATCTCCTGGGCAAAGTGGGGGGCATTACAAAAGCGGCGCCGTCTGCGGTGTCGATCGCAGCCTGCGGCAGCGGCTACCGGGGCGGCATCAGCTCAGTGCGGGCTCAGGGCCTGGCGTTGCCGGCGTTTGTTGGCCTGGGCCAGCTTGCCCAGCAGGTTGATCGCCATGGCCGAGCAGGTGATGGCGAAGGGCAGCAGGTACCAGGCGCTCAGCGGAATGCGTTTGAAGTTGGAGTAGGCGAATATCGTCGCGATCACCCACATGCCGGTGGTGTGCAGGCGTTTCCAGGCGACACGGCTGAGCAGCGAGGCCGGGCCTTTGAACGAGGTCAGGGTCAGCAGCAGGATAAACAGGTAACCCACGGACCCGGGCAGGTTGCCCAGGGTGCTGCGGCCGGGCCAGAACTCCGGGTTCAGTTGCCCGTAGCTGTAGATCAGCAACGCGTGCACCAGGTGCGAGAAGGCGAACGCCAGGCCGATGAAACGGCGCTCGCGCACCAGCGTCTGGCTCAGGGGAGAGGGCAGCAGCACGGCGAATGCCGAGGCAGTGAAGGCCAGCAGAAACAGCACGAAGGACGAACGCGCGGTGGCGCGGATGGCGCTGCGGGTGGCCTCGACCAGGTTCGGCTCGAGCAGCAGCACCAGCGCGGTCATCAGCAGTACGGCGGCGGCCAGCAGGCTGAACAGCCGCCAGCCGTGGAAACGCAAGGGGAGGGTTTGAGTGGGCATGAGAGGCTCCTTGAGGTTGGGCGCCGCTGTCGCGGCGCGTCCCAGGAGTTTTGCAAGGCCATGTATATCGGCTGTGTCGGCGAGGGGCGGTTATGTATGCCTGTGTAGCGAGGCGATCAGAGGCTGGCCTTGTTGCTGACCAGGATCAGTTCCGCGCACAGGCCGCCGCCCTGGCGATTGCTCAGGCGCAGCGAACCACCCAGGGCCACCGCCAGTTGCTGGGCGATGGCCAGCCCCAGGCCGGTGCCGCCGGTGTCGCGATTGCGCGAGCTTTCCACCCGATAGAACGGCTTGAGCACTTCGGCCAGTTGCTCTTCGCTGATCCCCGGGCCGCGGTCCAGGACCTTGACCGACAGGCGATCGCCCGCTTCGGCCTGGACCTCGATCCGCGCCGCGCCAGAGAACTTCAGCGCGTTGTCCACCAGGTTCACCAGCACCCGGCGCAGGGCGTGGGGGCGGGTGTCGATCAGCGCGCCGTTCTTGCCGGCCAGCTCGACGTCCTGGCCGGTGTCCTGGTAGTCGAACACCAGGCTGTCGAGAAACGCGTCCAGGTCGATGCGGCAACTGGCCTCGGTGGCGCCATGGATGCTGCGGGCATAGGCCACGCCTTCGCGCACCAGGTGCTCCATTTCGCTCAGGTCGTTCCACAGCTTGTCCTTCTCGGCGGAGTCGTCCATGAACTCGGCGCGCAGTTTCATGCGGGTGATCGGCGTCTGCAGGTCATGGGAGATCGCCGCCAGTAGTTGCATGCGTTCCTTGAGGTAGGCGCCGATCCGCGCCTGCAGGGCATTGAAGGCCTTGGCCGCGTGCACCACTTCGATCGGGCCTTTTTCGTCCAGGTGCACGCCGTGGGTGTTGGGGTCGAGGCTGTCCACCGCCTGGGCCAGCCGGGTCAGCGGGCGCACGGCGATACGTACTGCCAGCCAGGCGCAGAGGATCAGCACCAGCAACTGCCCCAACAGCACCGCCGGCAGCCAGGGCGACATCGGCGTCAGCGCCGGGCGCACGTCGATGGTCAGCGGGCTGCCGTCGGCCAGTTGCAGGTGGGCCTGATAGTGCTGGCGCGGTCCGGGGATGGTGTTGAATGTCAGGCGGTAGTCGCCGCCAATGGCGTTCTTGATCGAGTTCACCGAGACCGGTACATCGGCGCTGTCCATGGGCTGGCCGGGTTCGCCGGCGCTGAGCAGGTAGCCATAGTTGCGCCGCTGCAGGCGCGGCAGCCAGGCGGGGCGCTCGGCGGCGGGCAGGCGGTCGAGGATGGCGATGGAGGTGGCGACGTCGCTCTCCAGGTTGCCGAGCATGGTCATCTTCGCGCTCTGGTAGCGCTCGTAGGACTGCGCGGCGAACGACAGGCCCTGGGCCAGCGCCAGGCCGATCAGGAAAATCAGCGACAGTCGCGAGGCGAGGGTGCGCGGCCAGTGCAACGCAAGCTTCATGACGCGGCCTCGAGGATCTCCACCGGCAGCGAGAACACATAACCCTCGCTGCGCACGGTCTTGATGTAGGCCGGTTCGCGAGCGTCGTCCAGCAGGCGCTGGCGCAGGCGGCTGACCAGCAGGTCGATGGAGCGGTCGAACAGGTCGGCGTCGCGGCCCTGGGTCAGGTTGAGCAACTGGTCGCGGTTGAGCACCCGTTGCGGGTGGTCGAGGAACACCCGCAGCAGCCGGTATTCGGCGCCGCTCAGGGCGACCAGAGTGCCGTCCTGGTCCAGCAGGTGGCGCGCGGTGGTGTCCAGGCGCCAGCGGCCGAAGCCCAGCAGGCGGCCGCTCTCGGTGACCACCAGGTTCGGCGGCAGCATGCGCGTGCGCCGCAGCACGGCATTGATCCGCGCCAGCAGCTCGCGGGCGGCGAAGGGCTTGACCAGGTAATCGTCGGCGCCCATCTCCAGGCCGATGATGCGGTCGGTCTCGTCGTTGCGCGCGGTGAGCATCAGCACCGGCGTGGCCTTGTGCTTGCCGGCGCGCAGCTCGCGGCACAGCAGCAGGCCGTCGTCGCCGGGCAGCATGATGTCGAGCACGATCAGGTCCACCGGGGTGGTTTCCAGGAAGCTGCGCATCTGCCGGCCGTCAGCCACTACCGTGGTGCGCAGGCCGTTCTTTTTCAGGTAGTTGCCTACCAGCTCTCTGATCTCGCGGTCGTCATCGACTATCAATACGTGATCGACATGATCCATGGGGTTGCCTCTGTATAGGGTCGTGCTGCCTAGTCTATAGGGCCCGTGCGGGCCTGCCTGCGGCGCTTTGTATTGCAGTGTATCTGGCGCCTGGCTGAATACACGGCGATGCAAAACAGGGTTTTTCCGACGCCTTTGTATCGCTGTGTATCCCCCGGCGGCGTGGATACGCAGGGACACCGCAAGGGCGGTTTGCCGACACAGGCGCGATACCTTGCGCGCATTCAATGGGCTCCATCGAGGCACAGCCACTGGCCTCGCTGCCAAAACCCATTGTCGCCCGAGGAAACCATCATGCAACGCACCGCCCTCTACGCTGCCTGCCTGTTCGCCGCGCTGAATATCTGCACCCTGTCGGCCCGTGCCGAAAGCACGGTACAGGCCCAGACCTACAGCTACGGCACCCAGCTGGATATCCAGAAAGTCTTGTCGATGACCGAAGACGCCGAGCCGAGCTGCGGCGTGGTCAATGCCCGCATGACTTACCTCGATTCCCAGGGCCGCACCCAGGCCCTGGATTACCGCAAGTTCGCCAACAACTGTAACGACGGCAACTGAGTGCACTCACTTGTCATGTAGTCCCTGTTGAACATGAGGATCAGCCCATGAACACCCTGAAAACCTGCCTGCTTACCCTGACCTTGACCCTGGCCGGCGTGGCCGTGGATGCCAGCGCCGCCGATGCGTCCTGCACGACCTGCTTCCAGCTCGCGCCCTTGAGCCAGGGCGGCCAGCCAGAGCGAGCGGCGCCGCTGCTCGCCGAAGGCGGCTACGAGCGCACCCCGCAGGGGATGCGCGCCGACAACCAGGCCTGAACCGGGCCTGCCACCCCTGGAGACGCCCGCCATCGATGGCGGGCGGGACATTGACCGATCACAGGTGATGCCATGTTGCTCATAGCGTTTCTCGGCGGGGTCCTGACCATCCTCAGCCCCTGCATTCTTCCGGTGGTGCCGTTCCTGTTCGCCCGGGCCGACCGCTCGCGCGGCTCGGTGCTGCTAACCCTCGGCGGCATGGCGCTGACCTTTGCCCTGGTGTCGAGCCTGGCGGTGGTCGGCAGCGACTGGATCGTCCGGGCCAACGGCATCGGGCGCCAGCTGGCGCTGATTGTGCTGGGGCTGTTCGCGCTGTCGCTGATCTTTACCCGCTTCGGCAACTGGCTGGCGCGGCCCTGGGTCAACCTGGGCAATCGCCTGGACGGCCTGCGCCTCGATCGGGCGCGCAAGGTCTCCGGGCCCTTGGCGGCGTTGTTGCTGGGGGTGGCCACCGGTCTGCTCTGGGCGCCCTGTGCCGGGCCGATTCTCGGGGTGATCCTGACCGGCGCAATGCTGCAAGGGGCGAGCGCCCAGACCAGCCTGTTGTTGCTGGCCTACGGCCTGGGCAGTGCCCTGTCCCTGGGGCTGCTGATCTTTGCCGGAAGAGGGCTGGTCAACCGGCTCAGGCCGTCCCTGCCGGCCACCGCTTGGCTGCGCCGCGCCGCCGGTTGCCTGGCGTTGCTGGCGGCCGTGGCGATCGGCAGCGGGGTGGACGACCGCCTGCTGGCCAGCACCTCGTCCCAAGGCGGCGCGGCCCTCGAGCAAGGCCTGCTGAAGAGCGTGCCCAAGGCCCTCGACTACCTGATCGACAAGGCTGGCGCGGCACCCGCCGAGACGCTGCCGAGCAAGGGCCCGATGCCTTCGCTGAGTGGCGCGGTGCAATGGCTGAACTCGCCGCCGCTGGACGCCGAAGCCTTGCGCGGCAAGGTGGTGCTGGTGGACTTCTGGACCTACGACTGCATCAACTGCAAGCGCAGCCTGCCGTATGTGAACGCCTGGGCGAAAAAGTACGCCAAGGACGGGCTGGTGGTGATCGGCGTGCACACCCCGGAATACGCCTTTGAAAAGGTCATCGACAACGTCAAGGCCCAGGTGCGCAAGCTGGACATCGGCTACCCGGTGGCCATCGACAACAACTACGCGATCTGGCGTGCCTTCGACAACCAGTACTGGCCGGCCCACTATTTTGTCGACGCCCGCGGCCAGGTGCGCTACAGCCACTTCGGCGAAGGCAGTTACGAGACGCAGGAGCAGGTGATCCAGCAGCTGTTGCGCGAAGCCAAGGCGTCTTAAATGGGGGAGTCAGCGGTCGGTGGTTCGCGAGGCGGTGTGTTCAGTTACACCGCGTCGCCGCCATCGCTACAGAAGCCGAAGCGGCGGCGGACGCCGGCTTCCGCTTCCGTAGAAGCGCAGCTTGCGCGCGAAGCGATGCGTCAGGCACGCCGCGAGTCCCTACAACCACCACCGCAGCAGGAAAAAGAACGCCATGCTCAGCAGCATGCTGACCAGGGTGTTGCGGGTGTAGATCACCAGCACGATGGCCACCAGCGAGCTGATCAGGTACGGGTTGTCGTAGGCCAGGTTCAGCTGGTGCTCGGGCATGAACACGATCGGCCCGCAGATCGCGGTGAGCATGCCCGGTACGGCGAAACCGAGGAACTGCCGGGCGTTGCTGCTCAGGCGCACCGGCAGGCGCGGTTCGAGAAACACATAGCGGTTGAGAAATACCAGCAACCCCATGCCGAAAATCACTGCCCAGACCATCATGTGCGCTCCCGGTAGAACTTGTTGCAGAGAAAACCCGCGGTCATGCCCATCAGGCCCGACAGCACCAGGGCCGAGCCCCATTGCCAGTAGCTGAACAGCACCGAGCAGAACAGCGACACCGCCACGCAGACCACGGTCGGCACGTTGCGCACCAGCGGCGTGATCAGGGCGATAAAGGTGGCGGCGATGGAGAAGTCCAGGCCCAGGTGCTCGAGCCCGGGAATAGCGCGCCCGAGGACGATGCCGGCCAGGGTGAACAGGTTCCAGGCGATGTAGAAGGTCAGGCCCACGCCGAGGGCGTACCAGCGATCGAACTGCTGCTTGTCGTGCTGGCTGGTCAGGGCAAACAGCTCATCGGTGAGCAGGAACCCCAGGCCGACCCGCCAGCGCCCCGGCAGCGGCGCAATCACCGAACGCATGCTCATGCCGTACAGCAGGTGCTGGGAGGTCAGCAGCAGGGTGGTGAGCAGGATCGAGAAAATCCCCGCGCCGCCCTTGAGCATGCCGATCGCCACCAGCTGCGCGGCGCCGGCGAAGACGATGCTCGACAAGCCCTGGCCTTGCAGGGGCGTGAGGTTGGCCTCGATGGCCATGGAACCCGCCAGCAGCCCCCAGGGCGCGGTGGCCAGGGACAGCGGCAGGATGGCAACGGCACCGCGCAGGAACGCGGTGCGGGGAAGAAGAACGCTGGACATGACAGCCTGCAATCAAGGAACGGGAACCGACTGTGCCAGCCCGCGACGGAAATGGCTTGAACGATCTTGCGCACTTGGCGCCAACGATCGTTATTTCGTTCACCCCGCAGATGCTTCTGTAGGAGCGGCCGGTCGACGCTCGATTGCCGGCGATTGGGGTAACGCGGTGTGCCTGATACGACGCCTCGCGAGCAAGCTTCGCTCCTACAGAGGCTAGTATTCACCGCGAGTCCATGACCGGTTCGTAATCTGTCGGCCATGGCGCCAACCCGATCTGTCTGCTACAACGCTTCGCTAGTATCGACCGGCTTCTCCCGCGGAGAAGCCGGCCTGTCATCTTCCTGCAACAGCCCCGTGCCAAGAAGAGTGTCTGGCCGCTACCGGCCAGGTCACTACGGGGCCGTTCATTCACTGCCCCATCCCAAGGAGAGGGTCTATGAGAAAACTGTTTGCAACCGCGGCACTGGCCGCGCTGATGATCTGCACCGTCGGGGTCAGCCAGGCACGAGAGGCGCGGCAGCAGCGCGACTCGGTCGCCGGGGTGTTCGACTACTACCTGCTGTCGCTGTCCTGGTCGCCGACCTTTTGCCTGACCCATCCGGAAAACGAGCAGTGCTCCGGCAAGGGCTACGGTTTTGTCCTGCATGGCCTGTGGCCGCAATACGCCAAGGGCGGCTGGCCGCAGTCCTGCCCGCCCTTGACGCAGCTGAACGCCGAAGAGCGGGCCAAGGGCCTGACCCTGTTCCCCACCGCCAAGCTGATGGAGCACGAATGGAGCAAGCACGGCACCTGCAGCGGGCTGGGCGCCATGGGCTACCTGGAGACCTCCGACCAGGCCCTGGGCAAGGTGAAGATTCCTCAGGTGCTGGAACCTTCGACCACCGTGCATTACTTCGAGGCCCGGGAGATCGAACAGTTGTTCCGCCAGGCCAACCCGGGCATTCCGGAGAAGGGCGTAGCGGTGTTGTGCAGCGGCCCGGAACTCTCCGAAGTGCGGGTCTGCCTGGACAAGAACCTGGGGTTCGGCGCCTGTGGCAAGGGTGTGCGCACCCAGTGCCGCCAAGGCGATATCCGCATTCCGCCGATTCGCTGACCGGCGAGCGTCCAGGGGGGAGGCGGCATAGGCTAGCTTGAGCATCTATGGTTGCAAGACGCCCGTCTTCGTCCAAGGAGCCCATGATGCTGCATATCCGCACCCCCCTGATCCTGCATCCCGGGTTGTCCACGGCTACCCGGCGTATCTGGCTCAAGCTGGAAAACCTGCAGCCCGGCGGCTCGTTCAAGATGCGCGGCCTGGGCCTGCTCTGTACCCAGGCGGCGCGGCAGGGCAAGCGCCGCGTGGTCTGTCCCTCCGGCGGCAATGCCGGGCTGGCCACGGCGATGGCGGCGGCCAGCCTTGGCCTGCAAGCTTGCATCGTGGTGCCGCAGACCACCGCGCAAACCACCCGCGAACGCATCGCCCGGACCGGCGCCGAGGTGCTGGTGCATGGCCAGGTCTGGGATGAAGCCAATGAACGCGCGCTGCAACTGAGCAGCGCTGCCGACAGCGAATACGTGCCGGCCTTCGACCACCCGGTGCTGTGGCAAGGGCACAGCAGCATGGTCGATGAAATCCTCGAAGACTGTCCGCAGGTCGACACGATAGTGGCGTCGGTGGGCGGTGGAGGCTTGTTGGCCGGCATCCTCACCGGCCTGCTGCACCACCAGCGCCAGGACTTCCGGATCATCACCTGCGAAACCACCGGCAGCGCTTCCTTTGCCGCGGGGCTGGCGGCCGGGCATCCGGTCAAACTGGCGAAGATCGACACCGTCGCCAGTTCCCTCGGCGCGGCCCAGGTGGCGGCCTGGCCGTTGCAGCAGATCCAGGGTTTTCCCTATCAGTCGCTGGTGTTGTCGGATGCCGAGGCGATCCTCGGCGTGGTGCGTTATGCCGACGATCTGCGGCAATTGGTGGAGCCGGCCTGCGGCGTCTCGCTGGCGGTGGCCTACCTCGATCACCCGGCCATCGCCGCGGCGCGGGACGTGGTGATCGTGGTGTGCGGCGGCGTCAGCATCAGCGCCCGCCAGGTGGCGGACTGGGGCGCGTCACTGCCGGGCTGAAAGCGCCTGGTGTATGCTGGCCGACCTGTTGTACCTGTGGTTTTACGGAGGGTTCGGATGGACGCCACCACATTGTTTTTGTACGTCGTCACCGTCAGCGCGGTGATGATGACCCCGGGGCCGTCGATGCTGCTGGCTCTCAATAACGGTGCCACCCATGGCATGCGCATCGCCGGTTGCGGCATGGCTGGCGCGATGCTGTCCGACCTGTTGCTGATCGGTGCGGTGGGCTGCGGCCTGGGGGCGTTGCTGCAAGCCTCCGAGCAGCTGTTTTCCATCGTCAAGTGGGGCGGTGCGGCATACCTGTTGTACCTGGCGTGGGTGCTGTGGAAGGCGCCGACAACGGCGCTGGCCGCGCAGAGCAGCGGCGCTGCCAGCAGCGGGCGCGGGGCTTTCATGCGCTCATTGCTGGTGGGGCTGTCGAACCCCAAGGGGTTGCTGTTTTTCTCGGCCTTCCTGCCGCAGTTCGTGCGCCCCGACCAGCCGGTGGCGCAGCAGTACCTGATCCTGGCGCTGGTCAGCACGGCGATCAATTGCGTGATGATGGCGACCTACGCTTTTGGCGGGCGCTATGCCATGCGTACCTTCTCCGCGCGGGCGATGCTGTGGATCAACCGCAGCTGCGCCGGCATGCTCGCGCTGCTGGCGCTGGGCCTGAGCCTGTATCGGCGCAGCGATATCCGTTGAAGCGGCATTGACCCGATAGACCGGCGTCCTGCTTCTGTAGGAGCGGCCGGTCGACGCTCGATTGCTGGCGATAGATACGCTGCGGTATGTCTGACATACCGCCTCGCGAGCAAGCTTCGCTCCTATAGACGCTGTCTTCGCGCAGCTTGTGCGGCACACCGCCAGAAGCCATTTAGAACCTCAAGGTTGCGCCGCTGGTCAGCCAGCGGTCGCGGCCTTCGTTCAACTGGCCACCGAGCACCAGGTCGAGGTCCAGGTTCGCCCCCAGGTGCAGCCGTGGCCCGGCTTGCCAGGCCTGCTCGCCGCCGCGCTGGCCGTAACGCTCGGCGACCAGGGTCAGGCGTTCGCCCAGGTCGTATTCGAAGCCGCCGCCCCAGGTCCAGTGGTGGTTCTGCTGGCCGTCGTCATAGGCGTGTGCCCAGCCAGCGTTGAGGTTCAGGCGCAACCTGTCCAGGGGCTGATAAGTCAGGGGCAGACTGATGTCGCCACCGTCGAACGAGTGGTTGCGGTTGAGGGCGAAATGCGCGGACGACGCCAGCGCCAGCTGCAGGCCCAGGTCTTCGCGGTTCCACAGTTGCGCCTTGAGTTGCGGGCTCAGCTGGGTTTCGCCGTGGCCGTCCTCACGGTTGCGCTCAATGGCGGCACCCACCTGCAACCAGGGCAGGGCGGCGAAGGTGCAGGCCGGGGAGATCACCGCGCCATGGTTGGAACCCTGGTGACGCAGGCTCTGGTACCAGATATCCAGGTTGCACTCTCCCGGGGCGTTGATCGCGCCATCGTCCACCACATAGGCGCCGCCCGCGGCGTTGGCCTTGGCGACCAGGGTCAGCAGGCCGATCAGGCTCAGGGTGATGGTGACGAACATCAGGTTGCGCCGCAGCATGCGCCGTTTCGCCGGGGGCAGGTCGCGGGTGAGGCTGGCAAAGCGGTTGTGGCGCGAAGGGCTGTATTTGGACATGTCGGTTCTCGCTAAGGCATGGGCAGCGGCCGCGCTGTGTGGGCCGCTGCGTAGTCGAGTGGGGATGGGGAAAAGGGTCATTGCCAGTCGCTCACTGACAGGGTCTGGATGCCTGCGGCCCTGGCCAGGGCCACCAGCTCTTCGGTGTCGTCGCCGCCGGGCAGGGCGATCACCATGTCGGGCCGGCTGTCACGCAGCATGAAGGCGTTGCGCAGGCGTTCGGCGAGCTTGCCGTGCAGCTGCCAGTTGGCCGGGTAACGCACGATGTCGGCGCCGATTTCCCGGCCCCAGTCTTCTATTTCTGCGCCGAGGAACTGGCTGCCGCCGTGGATCAGCACCTGCACTTCATGCAGGCGCTGGAAGGCGTCGAGCACCCGCCGGCACAGCTGGACGTCGGCGCAGTGGCGCCCGGCGCAGATCAGGACACGCATCGTGCGGTCTCCTGCGTCGTCGGCTGGATGCTCAACGGGTTGTCCAGCAGCATTTCGCCCAGTTCGGCGTTATCCAGGTCGCGCTCGCCGGCCCGCTCCAGCGCCGGATAGGCCAGGGCCGCGATGTGGTGGTGCACGCGCCGGTAGTCGCGCAGCACCCGCTGGAAGATGTCGCCGGACTCGGCCCAGGCCGTGCGGTCTTCGCGCAGGCTGCGAAAGTGCTCGCGGCTGGCGTCGGCTTCCAGCCGCCTGACCAGTTCCTTGCGGTTCACCAGTTGGTGGGCGTTGGCCAGGTCTTCGCGCAGGAACACGGTGATCGCCAGGCTCAGGCTGTCCACCACGGCCTGGTGCAAGGGCTCGATGCAGTCCAGCTCGAACACCGAGAACTGCTCGCCACGCCGCAGCCGGCGCGCCGCCAGCTGGGTCAGGCTGCTGGAGAGGATGTCGCCGGCGTGTTCCAGGTTGATCACGAACAGCAGGATTTCCTGGGCACGGTCGGCGTCCTGGTCGCTGATGCCGTCCTGGCCGATATCCGCCAGGTAGGCGCGGATCGCCGCGCTGAGCAGGTCCAGCGACTGGTCGATGCGCCGCACCTCATCGGCGCCGGCCGGGGTCGAGGCCTGGAACAGGCGCAGCACCCGGTCGAGCATCAGCGACAGCATGTCGGCCAGGCGCAGGGCCTCGCGGGCGGCGTTGGACAGGCCGATATTGGCCACCGCCAGGCCGGCTTCGTCCAGGTAGTGCGGCATGCCCGGGTCGACGTCGCGCGGCGGCTCCGGCAGCAGGCGGCTGAGCAGCGTCGCCATGGGCCCGGTCAGGCCGATGAACAGCAGGGCCAGCACCAGGTTGAACAGGCTGTGCAGGTACACCACTTGCAGGCTGGCATCGAGGGCGGCGACCGGCGCGCTCTGGGCGATCCAGGGCAGGCACGGCAGCAGCACGGCGGCACCGCACAGGCGCACCAGAAGATTGCCCAGGGGCAGGCGCCGGGCGACGCTGGAATCGGCGTTGAACAGCGACGGCAGGGCGCCGCCGATATTGATCCCCAGCACCAGGGCCATGGCGGTCATCGACGACAGCAGCCCGGTGGCGGCCAGGGACGCCACCAGCAGCACCACGGCGACGCTGGAATGGCACAGCCAGGTCAGCAGCGCCGCCGCCAGCAGGGCGATCAGCAGGTCGCCGTCGAGGCCACGCATCAGCGCGGTGAACACCGGCGTGCCTTCCACTTCGCCCAGGGTGCCGCCGAGCATGCGCAGGGCCAGCAGCATCAGCCCCAGGCCGATCAGCGCGCAGCCGAGGCTTTCAAAACGCGAGTCGTCGCGCAGGCGGAACACGATAAAACCCGCCAGCAGCACCAGCGGCGTGAGGATCGAGATATCGACGCTGAGCAGTTGCACCACCAGGGTCGAGCCGATATTGGCCCCGAGCATCACCGCCAGCGCGGGGGCCAGGCCCAGGGTGCCGGTGGCGGTAAAGGAGCTGGCCATCAGGCTCACCGCGGTGCTGCTTTGCAGGACCCCGGTGATGGCGATGCCGGACAGCAGGGCCATCCAGCGGTTGTTCAGGTGCTGCCCCAGCCACTGGCGCAGCTGGGTGCCGAAGCCGCGCAGCAGCGACGAGGAAATCATCTGGGTGCCCCACAGCAGCAGGGCGATGGAGCCAGCGAGGTTGATCAGCAGAGTAGTTCCCGACATGAGGACTCTCCCTTGTGTGTTTCATGGCTTGGCGGATCGCAGCAGGCGGATGCAGCGGCGATGAAGGGCGCTGGCAAAGCCCAGCAGCAGGCGAATGGCAACGCGGCTCAACAGGCCCTTGGCATACAGGCGGATGCCGACCAGGGTGATCAGGGTGGCGATACCTTCCAGGGTGCTCACCAGCAGGGCGCGCAAGGTGCGCTCGCCGCGGGCCAGCAGCTCGGCGATCGGTTTCATGGTTGTTCTCCGGGTGGCACAAAACCGTAGGAGCGAGCGGGCGGCGATCCGACTTGCCCGCGATTGGAGCGCCACTGGCTGTCGGAAGAACCGCGTCATCGCCGAGCATGAACATGTCTTGCTGCGGCCAATGACGCGGTCCCGGCTCAGTTCCTCAGAACCATTGCTTGAAGCGACGGATATAGAGGGTCTTCATGGTCTGGGCGACGACGCAGTAGCACAGCAGGGTGCCGACCAGCCAAGGGAAGTATTCCCACGGCAGCGGTACCAGGCCGACCATTGCACCCAGCGGCGAGAACGGCACGTAGATACCCAGGGCCATCACCAGGCCGGTCATCAGCATCACCGGCAGCGCCGCGGTGCTCTGGATGAACGGGATCTTCTGGGTGCGCAGCATGTGCACCACCAGGGTTTGCGAGAGCAAGCCTTCGATGAACCAGCCGGACTGGAACAGGGCGGCCATTTCCACGCTGTTGGCGGCGAACACGAACCACATCAGGGCGTAGGTGGTGATGTCGAAGATCGACGAGGTCGGCCCGATCCACAGCATGAAGCGCCCGATGTTCTTGGCGTCCCACTTGCGCGGCTTGCGCAGGAATTCCTTGTCCATCTTGTCCCACGGCAGCGACAGCTGGGAGATGTCGTACATCAGGTTCTGCAGCAGCAGGTGGATCGCCAGCATCGGCAGGAACGGAATGAACGCACTGGCCACCAGCACCGAGAACACGTTGCCGAAGTTGGAACTGGCGGTCATGTTCAGGTACTTCATGATGTTGCCGAAGGTCTCGCGGCCCTTGATCACACCTTCTTCGAGGACCATCAGGCTCTTTTCCAGGAGAATGATGTCCGCCGACTCCTTGGCGATGTCGGTGCCGCTGTCCACCGAGATACCGACGTCGGCGTCGCGCAGCGCCGGGGCGTCGTTGATGCCGTCGCCGAGGAAGCCCACGGTGTGCCCGTTGGCCTGCAGGGCCTTGAGTACCCGGGATTTCTGCAGCGGGGTGAGCTTGGCGAATACCGTGCGTTCTTCCACCAGGCGCGCGAGTACCGCGTCGTCCATGTGCTCGATATCGCGCCCGAGCAGCGGCTGGCCGACCTCCAGGCCGACCTCGCGGCAGATCTTCGCGGTGACGATCGGGTTGTCGCCGGTCAGCACCTTCACCGTCACGCCGTTTTCGCGCAGCGCGGCGATGGCCGGGCCGGCGGTTTCCTTGGGTGGATCGAGGAAGGTCAGGAAGCCTTCGATGATCAGCTCGCGTTCGTCGCTGGCGCTGTACTGCTGGCGGGTCTGCCCCGGCGCCAGGTCGCGGGTGCCGACCAGCAGCACGCGGAAACCGTCGCGGTTGTATTCCTCGGCCAGCTCCAGCAGCGCCGCCCGGCGCCCGGCGTCGAGGGCCACGGTGACGCCGTCCTGGCGCACCCGGGTGGCGGTGTCGAGCATTTCCTCGACCGCGCCCTTGCACACCAGCAGGTGATGGCCGCTGGCGTCGGCGAGGATCACCGAGAGGCGCCGGCGGACGAAATCGAACGGCAGTTCATCGACCTTGCTCCAGGCGTCGGGCGCGCTGAACTTCGGGTTGTTTTCGGCATAGCTCACCACCGCGCGGTCCATCAGGTTCTTCATGCCGCTCTGGTGATAGCTGTTGAGCCAGGCCAGTTGCAGCACCTGGTCGCAGCGGCTGCCGCTGATATCGACGTGGTGCTCGAGGATGATCCGGTCCTGGGTCAGGGTGCCGGTCTTGTCGGTGCATAGCACGTCCATGGCGCCGAAGTTCTGGATCGCGTTGAGGCGCTTGACCACCACCTTGCGCTTGGCCATGGCCGCGGCGCCCTTGGCCAGGTTGGCGCTGACGATCATCGGCAGCATTTCCGGGGTCAGGCCGACGGCCACCGCCAGGGCGAACATGAAGGCTTCGGCCCAGTCACCCTTGGTGAAACCGTTGATCAGCAGCACCACCGGCACCATCACCAGCATGAAGCGGATCAGCAGCCAGCTGACGCTGTTCACCCCGCGGTCGAAGGCGGTCTGGGTCCGCGAGCCGACGATGGAACGCGCCAGGGAGCCGAAGTAGGTGCGCGACCCGGTGGCCACCACCACCGCGGTGGCGGTGCCGCTGACCACGTTGGTGCCCATGAAGCAGATGTTCGGCAGGTCGAGCAGGTCCTGCTGGTCAGCCGCCGCTGTGCGATGGGCGGATTTCTCCTGCACCGCGCCCAGGGTGTCGTACTTCTCCACCGGCAGCGCCTCGCCGGTCAGCACCGCCTGGCTGATGAACAGGTCGCGGGATTCGATCAGGCGGATATCGGCGGGGATCATGTCGCCGGCCGACAACTGCACGATGTCGCCGACCACCAGGTCGCGCATCGGCACTTCGCGCAGCGCGGCTTTCATGCCCATCTGCTCGCGGCGCAGCACGGTGGCGGTGGTCCGCACCATGGCCTTGAGCGCCTCGGCGGCCTTGGCCGAGCGGTACTCCTGCCAGAAACGCATCAGGCCGCTGGCCAGGACCATGACCAGGACGATGATCACCCCGGTCAGGTCGGTTTCCTCGCCGGCTTGCAGGGGCAGCCAGAAGTCGGTGAAGAAGCTGATGGCGGTCAGCGTCATCAGCACATAGATGAACGGGTTGTTGAAGGCTTGCAGCAATTGCACCAGGGCATGCGGCGGCCGGTCGTGGGCCACTTCGTTGAAGCCGTCGCGCTGCAGGCGGCCTTCGGCGTCGAGCTCGGTCAGGCCGTTGGCGTTCGACTTGACGTTGTCCAGGGTCACGCCAAGGCTGTTCTGCGCTTCGCGGGCGGCGCGCATCGACAGCCGGGTGTCGTCGCGGGTGGAGTTTTGCGAGGAGGCGGTGCGGGTTTTTACCGTAGTCATTACGTGTGCTCCTGCCGCAGGCTTGCGGCACGACACACAGACCACTCACCTATTCAAAGACGAGCGAACGTATGTCGAGCCGCAAGTAAGCGATCGATTCAGGTAGTTGCGTTTTATTGGTTTTAACGTTCGCCGCCTATTCAATGAACATGAACAGGCGACGAATCTACTACTGGCTTCGTCCATAACAATGACCACCAACTTTTAGTTGTAAGCAGGCAATAGGAAGTTGCCGAATTCCTTATTAGGGAAAACGTTAAGGAAGGACTTGAAAGTGCCTTCGGTTGAACTAGAAGTGCGAGTCCCGGGATAGGCTCAGCAGCAGGCCGGCCTGCATGAGGAGGCCGGCCAGGCTCCGACTCTGAGGGTCCTGGCTGTCGTCGAAACTCCAGCGTTGCTGGAGCCGGCAGGTGACCGGGCAGACGCGCCAGTTGGCCCGCGGCCGGGTTTGCGAGGAGGGGGTGGAATACAGGGTGCCGACCCGGGAAACGGCCGCGCGCTCAGCGCAGGGCTTGACCCGCATGGTCGATGCAAAGGCGCGTACGCCGGGCATTACAGTGGATTTGAAGTTCATAACAGTTGCCTCGCGACCGGACTGGCTCCGGTGAAGGCAAGTTACGAAGGAGCGTCAAGCTCTAGCGCAGCTCACCCGACCGAAAAGTCGAGTCCCGTCATGTTCTGGGTTAAGTGCCCAGCCTTGCGCAAGCGCATCGACCAGGCAGCGTCTAGATACTGTGTCCATTGGCTTCTTTTGTGAGTTGAAAAAAGGCCGGTTTGGCCGGCCCGCGCAATTTACTCAGGGCCACCTGTCAAGTCAAGATTAAATTGCCACGAATCATATGTTCGTTCAGCTTTAAGCAAGGTCTGTAGCGAAACTCAGATAAATGATGGGCAAGTTATATAAGGCAGTTCTGAATGACGGCCATAACAATGCTGGAGATAGTTATTGTGCTGTAGCCGTTGAGAAACAGGCCGAGGCGCATTGCGCGCCCCGGCGGATATATCAGTCGAGGATCAGGTGCGGCAGGAAGCGGCTGGAGTCCTTGGTGATCAGGCTGTCGTCTTCACGCACGCCGATACCGGCGGCCTGGTCGCCGATGACCCAGGAGCCGATCAGGGTGTAGCTGTCGCCAAAGCGCGGCAGCGGGGCGAAGGACTGCAGGATGTAGGGCGCGTCGGTGTAGGGGCCGTCTTCCTTGACCACCTCGTCCTGCGGGGTGCGCAACTCGATGTTGGCGCCTTCGCGGGAAAAGAACGGCTTGCGTACCCAGCCCTTGGGCACCTCGCGTTGCGGGTGCGGGTCCAGGTGGGTTTCCAGCAGGTTCGGGTGGCCCGGGTGGGCTTCCCAGAGCAGCGGCAGGATGCCCTTGTTGGAGAGGATGGATTTCCACGCCGGCTCGAAGAACTGCGTGTCGCTGGCGGCGATCGCCGCGCCGAAGGGTTCGTGGAAGATGAACTCCCAGGCGTGCAGCTTGAACAGGTGCGGGATCCAGCGGTCCTGCAGGTCGACGAAGCGGCCTTCGGCGGTGAGGCCGATGTCTTCCACGTCGATGTGCCGCGACTCGATGCCGGCCTTTTCCGCGATCAGGCGCAGGTAGTCGGTGGTGGCGCGATCTTCCACCGAATCCTTCATCGAGGCGAAATAGAACGGGCGCTTGATCCCCAGCTGGGCGAAAGCCTGGTGCAGCCGGGTGTCGATGCTGTTGAACTGGTCGGCATGCCGTGGCAGCAGGCCGCGCTCGATGTTCTGCTCCAGCCAGCCCCATTGGAACGCCGCGGTTTCATAGAGGCTGGTGGGGGTGTCGTAGTTGAGCTCCAGCAGCTTGGCCGGGCCCTGGCCGTCGTAGGAAAAGTCCAGGCGGCCGTAGAGGTGCGGGTGACCCTCGAGCCATGAAGTGCGGATCATGTCGTAGAAGGCCGGCGGAATGCTCAGGCGATCGAGCAGGGCCTCGCTGCGCACCACCCGGTCCACCAGGTCCATGCACATCTCATGGATCTCGGTGGTCGGGTCTTCCAGGTCGTCCTCGATCTGCTTGAGGCTGAACTGGTAGTAGGCGCTTTCGTCCCAGTAGGCTTCGCCGTCGATGGTGTGGAACAGGAAGCCGAGCTTTTGCGCGGTCTGTCGCCAGTCCGGACGTTCGTTGCAGAGGATCTTCTTCATGGCGCGGTTCCTTAGCTGCTCGAGCGTCCCGAACTCCAGCTCGAGGAGCTGGAGCCGCCCCAGCCGCTGCGGGCGCTGGCCTGGCTGCCGAAGCCGCCGCGGGAGGTAGAAGAGGACACGGACATCGGCCGGGTGGTGGTCCGGAAACCGCTGCCCGACTGCGCCTGGCGCGACTTGGAGAAGGTCGAGCCGCTGGCGATGCGCTGGTTGAGCGTCGAGTTGGCATAGCTGCCGCGGTCGTCGCGATAGCGGTAGACCGGCTCGGAGTAATAGTTGCGGTTGCCGCCGCTGAGCAGGTTGCCGATCAGCAGTCCGGTGAGCAGGCCGCTGTCATTGCTGCTGAACGACGAGCTGCGGCCAGCCTCGGGGCTGACCCCGGCCGCTGCCAGCTGTTCGCGGGTGAAGGCGCCCTGGGCGTTGATTTCAAAGCCGCCGAGCTTGGGCACGAACTTGCCGCTGGAATCCACCTGGCACCAGTTTTCGACGAAGTCGGCATCGCAATCGGCCTGGTTGTCGTAAACCGGCGCCTGGGCGCGGTGCTCCGCCATGGCCTTGATATAGGCATCGGAGCAGACGTCCACGGCGATCTTGCCGTCCACGCATTCCTGCACCGACTGGAAGTTGAATTTCTGCTGGACCGCGAGGGTCTCCGGCTCCGAGTTGCAGCCCGAGATCGCCAGGGCCACCGAGGCGGCCAGGGAGAGCTGAACGTATTGGCTTCGTTTCATCGAGGGCTCCGTGCGGTCGATCAGTTCTGCGAAGGGGTCATGCAGGCGGCGTTGAGCAGGCCGACGCTGATGGCCACGGCGGCGACATAGATGCCGGCGGCAATTTCGCCGTTGCGGATGCGCTGCGAAGTGCCCTTGAGCACCAGGCTGGTCATCAGGAACGCCAGCAGTTGCACCACGGCGGCGATCAGCGCCCAGACGGCGAAGTCCAGCAGGCTGATGGAGTAGGCGATGACGTTGCTCGCCGGAATGGCGAAACCGATGATGGCGCCGCCCAGGGCGATAGCGGCGGAGACGTTGCCCTCGCGGATCAGCTGGAACTCCTTGTGCGGCGTCAGGCGGGTGTAGACGAACTGGAACAGGGCGAACAGCACGGCCGCGCCGAGGATGTAGGTCAGGAAACCGACCACGGCGAATTTGTTCAGGGAAATGGAAAGGGCTTCAAGCATGGGTTCTGGTCCTTGTCAGAGGGTTTGCAGGTCGGTCATGTACAGGGAAATGCCCAGTGAGGTCACCAGGCTGACGCTGCCGTCGGCGTATTGCTCCACGGAAAACAACAGGAACTCGCGGCGATTGGTCAGGCCGGTGTCGCGGGCATAGAGCATCGAGTGGCTTTCGAAGGCGAAGGTCTCGTCCGGCTTGGACACTTGCTCGCGCAGCGGCACCAGCTCGGTCTGTCCGGCTTCGGTGCCCCATTCGCGCAGGTACTCGACGCCGTCGAGGCTGTAGGTGGGCTGGCCGATCAGGCTGTTCGGGCCGGCCAGGCGCCGCAGCTCGGCTTCGCTGTTGACGGCCTGGTTGCTCAGGTAGTTGAACAGGATGATCGATTTGACCTGGCCGTCGATGCCGCCGCTGGTGTGCACCTGCAGCCAGTAGTCTTCGTCGTCCAGGTAGTAGCGCGACAGCCATTCGGACTGGCCCAGGTCCACCAGGCCTTCGCTGTAGACCGCCTGGTCGCCGGGAATCGCCACGCGGCTGTTGTCGGCGAGCAGCAGCTTGAGGCTGGCATCGAAGCGGATGCCCGCGCCCATGCTCAGGCCCAGTGGGCCGGTGGCGAAGCTCGAGCTTGTGGTGGCCGGGGCCTGGAGCCCCAGAAAGCGTTTAAACCATCCCATTGTCGATGTCCTTGAGGCGGCTGGAAGCGATGTAGAAGAGTTCGCCGCCCTGGATCCGCGTATCGCTGTGCGGGTTGATCTGCGGGTGTTGCGCGCCGCGGGCGCGGTAGCCGATCAGGGTGGCGTTGTAGCGTTCCTTGAGGTGTACGTAGAGCTCGGCGAAACGGCCTTCGTAAGTCTCGGGCAGGCGCATGACGTATTGGGTGGCGCCCTGGCCGACGCACAGCAGTTCGTTGATCACCACCGAGGAGCCCGGGTCCTGGGAGGAGCGCACCAGCATCTCGATGGCCATGCTCGAGGTGCACTCCAGCTTGGGTGCGTAGGAGGCGGCCAGGGTGGCAATTTCGCTGTCGTTGAAGTGGGCGACCACATGGCCGGCGGGGCGCAGCTGGTTGATCGCCAGCACACTGGCCAGGGTCAGGTCGTCGGAACTGGTGCGCACCAGTACCCGTTCGGCGCCGGGCACCCCGGCGCGCAACAGCAGGGCCGCGGACGACAGGCTTTCGCCCTTGACGAAGGCGGCCTTGCCCTGCATCGGGTTCTCGTCGAGGCTGGCGTCGCAGATGA
Organism: Pseudomonas chlororaphis subsp. chlororaphis; assembly: GCF_003945765.1. Taxonomy (NCBI): domain Bacteria; kingdom Pseudomonadati; phylum Pseudomonadota; class Gammaproteobacteria; order Pseudomonadales; family Pseudomonadaceae; genus Pseudomonas; species Pseudomonas chlororaphis. The sequence continues at coordinate 3,027,482 of NZ_CP027712.1, forward strand.
CGATCAGGTTGTCGTTGGAGGTTTCGTCCTGCAGCAGCAATTCGATCACCCGCTCGCTGGACGCGCCTTCCCAGCCGACCAGCACGGTATGCCCGGTCTTGCCGGTGAAGTCGCCTTTGCCTTTCATGCCTTTTCTCCATAGGTCCATAACGCTGCTGGTGGTCTTGCCGATGGCCGCGGTCAGCAGCGCGATGCCGCCGAGCATCACCCACACGGCGACGAACACCCGGCCGGCGGCGGATTGCGGCGACAGGTCGCCATAACCCACGGTCAGGGTGGTGGTGAAATAGAAATAGATGAAGGTCGCGGGCGCGGTGAGGTGCTGCTCGCCCAGGGCCACCAGGCCGAGATAGGAGGTCGCGGCATGCACGCCGAGCGCGATGGCCAGGCCCATCCAGCCGAAGCGCTGGAAGAAGGTGGCCGCGTATACCCGAAGCAAGATGAAAATCGACATCGAATCCCTGATTTCCTGATGAGCAGATCTATCCGTGATGCAGCGCGCCGTGCCCGGGCAAGGCATGGTTCATTGCCGCGCGGCATTAGACATCGGCTTGGCGCCGGATAAAAGCATTTTTGCTGCGATAAACCCCGCGAAGGCGCCAAAGATGTGCCCTTCGAAGGACACCCCGGCCCGTGGCAGGAACCCCAGGACCAGGCCGGAATACAGAAACATCGTCACCGCGGCGGCCAGCAGGCTGCTCCAGCTGCGCAGCAGCCAGGCGCGGGTGAGGATGTAGGCCCACAGGCCGAAGACCCAGGCGCTGGCGCCGACGTGGATGCCCCTGAAGCCGAACAGCCAGACCAGCGCGCCGCCGAGCAGGATGATGATCAGGCTGACCACCACGAAGCGCTGCTGGCCTTCGGCGATCACCATGGCGCCGAGGATCAGGAAGGGCACCAGGTTGGCGGTCAGGTGGGTAAAGGAGCCGTGGAGAAAGGGCGAGGCGAGTATCCCCGGCAAACCCTGCAGGGTGCGCGGGATCAGGCCGAAGAGATTCAGGCTGTAGCCGCTCAGGCTGTTGAGCGCCTGCACGGCGATCATTACCAGAGCCAGGCCCGCCAGGGTCTTGAAACCATTTGCAACGGCCATCGAGGCCCTCCAAGAGGCCGAAAAAAACACAGACGATTCACTGTAGGAGCGCAGCTTGCTCGCGATGGACTGGAGGGCGCCGCGCTCATCCAGGCAGTACGCGACATCGTTAACGACCATCGCGAGCAAGCTGCGCTCCTACAGGTTGAGTGGTGCAACAGCGCTGTTTACTCGGCCGACTTCTGTTTTTTCAGGCGCTCGAGGATGGCGTTGGCGCTGCCCTGGTCCGGCACGATGTTGGCTTCGCGCAGGCGGCGTTCCAGGTCGTTGCCATTGCTCGCATCGGCCAGTTGCTCCTGGGCTTCCATTTCCGCCGCGCGCTGGTCTTGCTTGGCTTGCAGGCGGTTGAGGGTGTTGACCGCGGTTTCCAGCTTGCCGTTGGCGCCGCCGCTGGCGATCGAGGCACTGACCTGGGCCTTCTGCACGCTCTCCCGGGCCTTGGCCATGTCCACTTGCTGGCGCAGGCTGCGGATGCGCGCTTCGGCCTTGCCGATGTCCTTGCGCATATTCTCGGCGTAGGCGCCGAATTCGCTGGCTTGCTTCTGCTCCGCTTCCAGGCCGGTGGTCAGGGTCGAGATGGCTTCGGCGACTTCCAGGGCCAGGTCTTCGCGGTTGGCCTGCAGCGAGGCGAGGGCCTTGGATTCCAGGTCGGCGATCTTCGCGGTGAATTCGCTGACCCGCTCAGTGGACAGCTTGTGCTTGGCCATGATGGTGACCAGCTCGCGCTTGGCGTTGGACAGGGCGTTGTCGGCGTCGCGGATTTCCTGGTCGAGGATGCGCAGGGCCTGCTGGTCGGCGATGCTTTCGCCGACTTCGTTGGCGCCGCCGCGCAGGGCGGTGAACAGTTTGTTCCAGATGGACTGAGTCATGTAGGTGTACTCCGGATTCTCGGCAATCAGTTGAAGAAGCTTTCGAAGGCTTCGGTGGCGCGTTGGACGTTGTCCACCAGGGTCTTGACCTCGGTCACCACGTTGGTCAGGTTCGAGCTGGCGCTCAGGGCGCCGAACATGTTGTAGACGGTCTGGCCGTTGGGCATGGACTCGATGCCGATCGAGGAGAGGGGGAACATCTCCCGGCTGCGCAGCACCGCGTCATTGAAGCGGGCAACGTCGTTGATCGACTCCAGGTCCACCAGCACGGTGTCGACGATGATCTGCTCGCCGACCACCGCGATGTAGATCGGCAGGCCGCCGAAGTCGTGCATTTCCAGCTTGATGCTTGGCTCGGCGCCTTGAATCAGGCTCAGGCCGATTTCGTTCGAGGTCACTTCGTCCAGGGCCTGCAAGGCGCCGAAGAGGCGGTCGATGGTCCAGTTCTCACCTGCGATCATGTCATTCTCCAATACCGGTGCGCCGCCGATCAGGGGTTGGCGCAGCTTCTTCTCAATGTGCTTGAGCACGCTCCGGTTTTCCGGAAGTACCCAGGTTTCGTGTTTCACATAACCAGCGGCACTCAGGCCCGCGCGCATCTGCTTCATGTAGAAGCTCGACGGCTTCTTGGCGGAAGCCTTGCTGGGGGCCTTGTTGCTGGAGGCCTTACTGCTGGAAGGTTTCGAGCGCTCTCCTTGTCGACTCTCTGAGGAAGCCGGTAGGTCAGCAGGCTGCCTGGCCGGGAGGGTCTTTTTCATGGGGTGACTCCGTTGTGCACGTATCACGCGTGAGAACATTACAGGGGATTTCGTTACGGCTCAATGACTCACGCGTGATATTTTTTCGCTCGGCTAAACAACGGTCGCAGGGCTCTGGAGCGGCATTTTGCGTTAATCAGCCGACTGCCGTGGCTCAGGGGGCATACCGGTGCCTGGGCGCTGGGCGAGGCTTTCCGGGCCTCGATCATTGCCCGGGCGATGTCGGGGTGTGGAATTTATACAGGGTGCAGGGGTAGCCGTCTGCCGTGATTGGATGACAGCTGTAGGCGTCGCCGACGAGCGTGGGAATGACCCGGGCCCAGAAATCCCGGGCCGGCCGGTTGTCATCGATGTGGACGATCTGCCAGTGCCCGGGCAGCTGTTCCAGCAGTTGCCTCACCACCTGCCGGCCGATGCCGCGACCGCGAAAGCGCCGGGCCACGAAGAAGTAGGCGAGGTTGTACTGCACCTCGGCAAAGTGCACCTGCTCGTCGACGATGGCAAAGCCCGCCAGTTCGCCGTCGACCCGCAGCAGCCAGGGACGGGTGCCGGGCTGGCGCCAGGATTCGGCCTGCGGCTGGATGGCGTACAGACCGTGGCGGCCGAGCTTGATCGGCAGCCATTCGCTGAGTTCGTACAGGTAGAACTGCATCAGGTTTTCCAGGCATTCCAGCTCGTCGTGCTGGGCCGGGTGCAGTTCGATCTGGCTCATGGTTCCAGGCTCCGGGCAGGTTCGTCGGGCGACGCAGCCTGGGCCGCGAATGGGTACGGGGCGCCAAGGCTGTAGCGCGGGCGGGCGTCGAGGGTGAGCGCGTCGGGCATGGGATTTGTCCGTGAGCGAGGGGGGTGTTTTTCTTCAATACAGGGGGCGGCCTGCGCACTTACCTTGGTCACCGGACTCTCCGATTGATCCTTTGAAGGTGTGTGATGAGCGTAGTGTTTTCCATGGCGGCCTTCGCGCTAGCCTCTTCGATTACCCCCGGCCCGGTCAATATCGTGGCCCTGAGTTCCGGCGCGCAGTTCGGCTTTCGCGCCAGCCTGCGGCATGTCGGTGGCGCGACCCTGGGCTTTGTCCTGTTGCTGGTGCTGATCGGCCTGGGTTTGCATGAGCTGTTGCGGCTATGGCCGTTCCTCGCCCGGGGCATCCAGCTGTTCGGGGTGGCCTTCCTGCTGTTCATGGCCTGGAAGCTGGCGGTGGACGACGGCCGGCTGAGCAGCGATGGCCAGGCCAAGGCGCCGTCGGCCTGGTACGGCGCGATCATGCAATGGCTCAATCCCAAGGCCTGGCTGGCCTGCGTCGCCGGCATGGGCGTGTTCGCCGCCAATGGCGAGGCGCTGCTGGTGTGGCAGTTCGCCCTGGTGTACTTCGTGATCTGCTACCTGTCGATTGCCTGCTGGGCCTACGCCGGGACTTTTTTGCGCCAGTACCTGAGCAACCCGAAGGGCATGCGTCTGTTCAATCGCAGCATGGCGGCGCTGCTGGCGGCGAGCGCGGTGTATCTGTTGTTGCCTTGAATCGGCGTTGGCTTTATCGCGAGCAAGCTCGCTCCTACAGAGATCGCGTCCTCTGTAGGAGCGAGCTTGCTCGCGATGAGGGCGTCAGGTCTGCCAATCACCCGCGATACTGCCCCGGCGTCGCCGCCAGATGCTGCTTGAAGGCGCGCTGGAAATGCGCCTGGTCGGCGAAGCCGGCTTCCAGGGCCACATCGGCGATCGGCTCGCCGTCACGCAACCGGGACTGGGCGAACTGCACCCGCTGGTTGACCACGAAGGCGTGGGGCGTCATGCCGTAGTGCTGCTTGAAGGCGCGGATCAGGTAGGACGGCGACAGCTCGGCGGCCTGGCAGATTTCCTCGAGCTTCAGCGAACGGGTGCAGTGTTGGCGAATGTAGTCGGCGGCCCGTTGCAGTTTCTGGTTGCTCTCGCGCGGCGGTCGGCTGGCCGGGTTCAGGCGCTGCTGCAGGTCGCTGAAAAACGCCACTGCGGCGCTGTGCTTGTGCAGCGTCTCGGCCTGTTCGTCCACCAGCACCTCATACAAACGGTTGAGCCCGGCATAGAGTTCGGGGTGGTCGCTGTGGGGCGTGGAAAAGGCGCGAAAGCCCAGGTCCTGGCTGAACCCCAGCTGATGCTGCAGGTCTGTCAGCCAAGGGGTGTCGACATAGAGCATGAGATACGACCAGGGCTGGTCGTCGATAGGGTTGCAGGCGTGCACTTCGCCGGGGTTCATCAGCACCACGGTGCCGGCGCCGATGCGAAATTGCGCCTGCTCGTGCAGGTAGGTGCTGTGCCCGGCGGTGATGGCGCCGATGGAAAAATGCTCGTGGGCATGCCGGGCGTAACAGACCTTGCGCCCGTCGGCGATCGAGCGGGCCTCGATAAAGGGCAGCGCCGCATCGCGCCAGAACTGCGGGGCGGTATCGGGGCTGTGGCTCAAGCTCGGCTTCATCAAAGGCATCCCATCGGCAAGCGTCGGCCACCGAGTGTATTAGCTCTCGCCGGCGAAGGCTCGTTCCAGCGCGGCGATATCGAGTTTTTTCATCTGCAGCAGGGCCTGCATCACCCGCTGCGACTTGGCCGTGTCGGGGTCGGTCATCCAGTGGTTGAGCGCGCAAGGCACGATCTGCCAGGACAGTCCGAACTTGTCCTTGAGCCAGCCGCACTGCTGGGCCTGGGGATCGCCGCCGTAGGACAGGGCGCTCCAGAAATGATCGATTTCGCCCTGGTTCTGGCAGTTGACCTGCAGCGAGACCGCTTCGTTGAACTGGAACACCGGGCCGCCGTTGAGGCCGGTGAAGGTCTGCCCGTCGAGCTCGAAGGACACGGTCATCACCGAGCCTTCGGGGCGGCCGTGGAACTCGAAGCCGGCCTTGCCGTAGTGGGTGAGGGCGGTGATGCGCGAGTGCTCGAAGACCGAACAGTAGAACTGGGCGGCGGCTTCGGCCTGGTGGTCGAACCACAGGCAGGGGGTGATGCGATGAATGAGCGACATGACGGTTCTCCTCGGCGGATGGTCCACGCTTGAGCAAGCGTAGCCAGCCCGGGGGCGGCCGGGACTGCCGTAGATCGACAAAGCGCAGCCGGGCGAGGAGCGGTATCGAGCCCGCGCATCCGGCTCAGGATCGCCGCCCTTGCTCGGCTACCCAGGCGTTGGCCATGTCGATGAAGGCGCGCAGTTTCGGCTGGCTCTGGGTGCGGCTGGGAAAGTACAGATACAGGCCCGAGCTCAGCGGGACGAACGGTTGCAGCACAGACTCCAGGCGCCCGCTGGCCAGGTCGTCGGCCACCTCGAAGTCGCAGGCGTAGGCCAGCCCCTGTCCGCCCCGCGCCATGGCGACCAGCAAGTGCCGATCGTTGACCACCAGCGCACCCTCGACGCCGACGGTGAAATCCCGCCCATTGCGCCGGAATTCCCAGCGATGGGTCGTGCCCGAGGTGAGGAAGCGAAAGCCGATGCCCTGGTGCCGGGTCAGTTCTTCCGGGGTCTGCGGCCTGCCGGCCCGGGCGAAATAGTCCGGGGAGCCCACCACCGACCATTGCAGGTCCGGGGTCAGGCGCACGGCGACCATGTCCTTTTCGATCGACTCGCCCAGGCGCATACCGGCATCGAAGCCCTCGCTGACCAGGTCGACCGCGGCATCGTCCAGGGAAATCTCCAGCCTGACCTCGGGATAGGCCGCGCGATAGCGCAAGACCAGGGGTTCGATCAGCAGCTTGGCGGACAGCCGTGGCGCGGTCAGGCGCAAGGTGCCCATCGGCCGGTCGCGGTAGCTGCCCAGCACCGCCAGGGCGTCGCCGATTTCACTGGCGGCCGGGCGCAGGCGGATGAACAGGCTGCTGCCGGCTTCCGTCAGGGCCACGCGGCGGGTGGTGCGCTGGAACAGCAGCACCCCGGTACGCCGCTCCAGGGTCTTCACCGCATGGCTCACGGCGGTCGGGGTGACCCCCAGCTGGGTAGCGGCGAGGGTGAAGCTCTTGTGTTCGGCGACGGCGAGAAACTCGGTCAGGCCGTCGAAAGGGTCCTGGTTCATTGCAAGTCCATTATGAAAGAGAGGTTCATAGTGCTTGTAGCACAAGGCCATTTTTCCAGCTAATGCGCTTGCGTACCTTGTGCTCTCCCACTTCTCACAAGGTATCGATCATGACTTCGCAAACGACTTTCAAACGTGTCTGGCTGATCACCGGGGCTTCCCGTGGCATCGGCGCGAAAATCACCGCCGCGGCCCTGGCCCATGGCGATGCGGTGGTGGCCACCGCGCGCAATGCCCAGTCGCTCAGCGAGCGTTTCGGCGCGCAGCCGGGCCTGCTGGCGGCGCAGCTGGATGTCACCGACGAGGCCCAGGCCCGCGACGTGGTGCAGATGGCCGTCGAGCATTTCGGCCGGATCGATGTGCTGGTCAACAACGCCGGCTTTGGCCTGCTCGGCGCGGTGGAGGAGGCCAGCGGCGACGAGATCCGCCGGGTCTATGAAACCAACGTGTTCGGCCTGCTCAACGTCACCCGCGGGGTGCTGCCGCACATGCGCGCCGCCCGCAGCGGCCATGTGATCAATATCTCATCGATCGGCGGCTATCAGTCGGGGCCGGGCTATGGCGTCTACTGCTCGACCAAGTTCGCCGTCGAAGGCTTGAGCGAGGCCCTGCACAGCGAGCTGGCGCCTTTGGGCGTGAAGGTCACGGTGGTCGAGCCGGGCTTTTTCCGCACCGATTTTCTCGATGGCAATTCGTTGCTGGAGTCGCCGGCCTCGATCGCCGACTACACGACCACCGTTGGCCAGGTACGCCAGCAGGCCAAGGCCTATAACCAGCAGCAGCCGGGCGACCCGGACAAACTGGCGCAGGCGATGATCGCCCTGGTCGAAGCCAAGCAACCGCCGCTGCGCCTGCCCCTGGGCACTGACACCCTGGGCGCCATCGCGGCGAAGAACGCCTACGTCGAGCAGGAAACCGCGACCTGGCGGGCGCTGTCGGCCTCCACCGATTTCTGATGCTGCGCTCATGGCCTGGCCGCCCGTTCAGGGCGGTTGGGCGTGACCGGTGGTCGCAGAATCCGGCCTGTTCGGCAAACTGCGCTTAGCTGTATGGAAAACCTCGCGGCGCGCGTAGGCCTTCGGCCACAGCGACGCCGCTCCAGGATCCCGTGAATCCTGTCCCCCCTCGGCCTGAGGAGTTGCGCATGTTGACACTCAATATCAATGGCAAGGACCAGCAGCTCGAGGTGCCCGCGGACATGCCGCTGCTCTGGGTGCTGCGCGATGTGGCGCACCTGACCGGCACCAAGTTCGGCTGCGGCATGGCGCAATGTGGCGCCTGCACCGTGCATGTTGACGGCGCGCCGCTGCGTTCCTGCGTGACCCCGGCCGCGACAGTGGCCAACGGGCAGAAAATCCTCACCATCGAAGGCCTGTCGGCGGACGGCTCGCACCCGGTGCAGCGCGCCTGGGCCGAGCTGGACGTGGTGCAGTGCGGTTACTGCCAGTCGGGGCAGATCATGTCGGCCGCGGCCTTGCTGGCGAAGATCCCGTCGCCCACCGACAGCGATATCGACCAGGCGTTGTCCGGCAATATCTGCCGCTGCGGCACCTACCCAAGGATCCGCGCGGCGGTCAAGCGCGCCGCTGAAATCGGCTGAGTCGGCATTAAGAGGGGCAAGGCATGATCACTGCATCGCGTCGTGGATTTCTCAAAGGTGGCGCGCTGCTCGGCGGCGGGCTGGTGGTGGCGTTCGTCATCCCGGGAGCCAATCGTTTTGTCCGGGCGGCGAGCGAAGCGTTCGTACCCAATGCGTTCTTGCGTATTGCCCCGGATGGAGTGGTCACCGTGGTGCTCGGTCATTCGGAAATGGGCCAGGGCATCTGGACCGGGCTATCGATGCTGATCGCCGAGGAACTGGATGCCGACTGGTCGAAGATTCGCGTCGAGCACGCGCCGGCCGCTGCGGTGTATGGCTTGCCGGCGTTCGGCGGGATGCAGATCACCGGCGGCTCGACCTCGACCTGGATGGAGTTCGACCGCTATCGCCAGGCCGGCGCCGCGGCCCGGCAGATGCTGATCGAGGCGGCGGCCAAGCGCCTGCAGGTGGCGCCCTCGACCCTGCACACCGAGCAGGGCTGGGTGGTGGCCGGCGACCAGCGCCTGAGCTACGGCGACCTGGCCAACGACGCCGGGCAGCTGCCGGTGCCGGACCCGGCCTCGTTGCGCTTGAAGGAGGCCAAGGACTGGCGGCTGATCGGCAAGCCGACCCAGCGCCTGGACACCCCGGAGAAAATCACCGGCCGCGCGCAATTCGGCATGGACATGTATTTCGACGGCCTGCTGACCGCCGTGGTCCTGCGTTCGCCGGTATTCGGCGGCACGCTCAAGTCGTTCGATCCCCAGGCGGCGCTGGCGGTGCCCGGAGTGATCAAGGTGCTCCAGGTACCCACGGGCGTGGCGGTGGTCGCCGAGCATTACTGGGCGGCCAAGCAGGGGCGCGATGCGCTCAAGGCCGAATGGGACCTGGGGCCGAACGCCAACATGAGCAGCGAAAGCCTGATGCAGAGCTTTCGCAAACTGGCGCTGACCCCCGGGACCAAGGCCGCCGAGGCCGGCGATGCGGCCGGGAGCATGGCCAAGGCGACGCAGGTGATCAAGGCCGAATACAGCGTGCCGTACCTGGCCCATGCGCCGATGGAACCGCTCAACTGCACGGTACGCATCGGCGCCGACAAGTGCGAGATCTGGACCGGCACCCAGTTCCAGACCCTGGACCAGATGGTCGCGTCGAAGATCACCGGGCTCAAGCCGGAGCAGGTACAGATCCACACACAATTTCTGGGCGGCGGTTTCGGCCGCCGGGCCAACCCGACCTCGGACTTCGTCAGCGAAGCAGTGGAGGTGGCCAAGGCCGCCGCAGCCCCAGTGAAAACCGTCTGGTCGCGGGAAGACGACGTGCGCGGCGGCTACTTCCGTTCGGCCTTCCTGCATCAGGCGCAGGTCGGCCTGGATGCCAAGGGCATGCCGCTGGCCTGGCAGCATGTGCTGGTGGGGCAGTCGATCATGGCCGGCACCTCGTTCGAGGCCAGCTTCGTCAAGAACGGCATCGACAACACCTCGGTCGAGGGCCTGGCGGACGGGCCTTACCTGAAGGGCACGCCGAACCACCGGGTCGACCTGCATTCGCCGATGACCGGCATCACCGTGCTGTGGATGCGTTCCGTGGGCCATACCCACACCGCGTTCGTCGTCGAGTCGTTGATCGACGAGATGGCCGCCGCGGTGGGCAAGGACCCGGTGGAGTACCGCCGCACCCTGCTCAAGGATCACCCACGGCACCTGGGCGTGCTCAACCTGGCGGTGGAGAAGGCCGGCTGGGGCAAGCCCGTGCCCAATGGCCATGCCCTGGGCGTTGCGGTGCACGAGTCCTTCGGCAGCTATGTGGCGCAGGTGGCCGAGGTGTCCCAGGAGGCCGAGCGGATTCGCGTGCACCGCGTGGTCTGTGCGGTGGATTGCGGTATCGCGGTGAACCCGCAAAGCATCGCCGCGCAGATGGAGTCGGGCATCACCTTCGGCCTGGGCATGGCCCTGCACAGCCGCATTTCCTTCAAGGACGGCCGGGTGGTGCAGTCCAACTATCACGACTTCCAGGTGTTGCGCCTGAACGAGATGCCCGAGGTCGAGGTACACATAGTCGCCAGCAGCGAGAAACCCGGCGGTATCGGCGAGGCAGGCGTGCCGCCCACGACGCCGGCGGTGGCCAACGCGGTGTTCGCCCTGACCGGCCAGCGCCTGCGCGAGCTGCCGCTGCAACTGGCGGGGGTGTGAGATGAAACGCCACCTGCTCCTCGGTTCGCTGATCCTGGTCGGCCTGGGCGGTTATGCCTCGGACCTTTTCGCCGCCGATGAACCGGCGCTGGCGGCGTTCGCGACGGTGCAGAAGGTGTTCCAGAGCCCGCGCTGCCAAAACTGCCACATTCCCGGAGATGCGCCCTTGCAGTTCGACGCCGGCACGCCCCACGCCATGGCCGTGGTCCGTGGCCTGGACGGCAAGGGCGCGGCGGGGCTGCCGTGCGCCACCTGCCATGGCGCAAGCAACCCGCCGGCCAGCTACGGCCCGCACATGCCACCGGGGGCGCCGCACTGGAGCCTGCCGCCGGCGGCGCACAAGATGGCCTGGATTGGCCTGCCGGCCGACCGCCTGTGCCAGATGATCAAGGACAAGGCCAGCAACGGCGATCGCGACTTTGCCGCGCTGATCAAGCATGTCAGCGAAGACAAGCTGGTGCTCTGGGGCTGGAACCCCGGTGGCAACCGCGCGCCGGTACCGGTGCCCCACGACGTGTTCGTCAGCCAGTTCAAGCTCTGGGCCGAGGCGGGCGGACCCTGCCCGGCGGTCGGAAGTTGACGCCAGGGGGCCCCAGCGAGGGCTGGTTGCGGGGCAGTCGCAGGCCTCGGCAACTAAGCTCTATAGGTGATACCCGCCAATGGAGTGTGCGATGTTTTCCCCAGACAAGCCTGTCCAGGCACCGAACCAGGTGCCAGCCCCGGAGGCGGACGACCCGTCCCGGCAACTGTTGCGCGATCAGAACCGCCGGGCCGAGCAGGAGCTGGCCGCGGTGCAGGTAGCCAACCTCGATAAACTGACCCTGCTGCCCAACTCGCACGGCTTTGCGGTGCTGGCCGGCGATGCGCTGCAGGCCTGCAAGGACCTGAACTGCCCGGCGACCTTGCTGCTGTTCGATCTTGACGACATCTACCGTATCGCCCGCGCTTATGGGGCGGAAGAAGGCGAGGCGGCGCTCAAGACCTTCGCCGACGGCCTGCGCATCGCCTTTCGCGAAAGCGACGTGGTCGGGCATCTGGAGTACCAGCGTTTCGCGGTGCTGCTGACCGGCTCGGAACGGATGGAAAAGCTGGCGATCATCACCCGCCTGCAGGCCATCCTCGACGAGCGCACCGCCACCCAGCAGTGCATTTACGACATCTGTTTCAGCATCGGCCAGATCGAGTTCGATCCGGCCCGGCCGACCGATGTGGAAACCTTGCTGGCGGACGCCGACCAGACCATGAGCAGACCGGGCCGCGGGCCGCAGGTCAAGGAGTAGCCGCTAGCTGCGTGGGCTGGACGGGGAGAAAGTCCAGCCGATAAAAAACCGCCCAAGGGCGGTTTTTTATCCTGTGGCGGTCACTCGGTGGCCGGCACCAGGAACGCGGCCTCCAGCAACTGTCGGGTGTAGGGATGCTGCGGCGCGGCGAAGATATCTTGCGCGTCGCCCTGTTCCACCACCTGGCCATGCTTGACCACCATCAACTGGTGGCTCAGGGCCTTGACCACCGCCAGGTCGTGGCTGATGAACAGGTAAGTCAGGTTGTACTTGGCCTGCAGCTTGCGCAGCAGCTCCACCACCTGGCGCTGCACGGTGCGGTCGAGGGCCGAAGTCGGCTCGTCCAGCAGGATCAGCGCCGGCTTGAGCACCAGGGCGCGGGCGATGGCGATACGCTGGCGCTGGCCGCCGGAGAACTCGTGGGGGTAGCGGTGCCGGGTTTCCGGATCCAGCCCCACTTCCTTGAGCGCTTCGATGATCGCCTGTTCCTGTTCGGCGGCGCTGCCGATCTTGTGGATGCGCAGGCCTTCGCCGACGATCTGGCTCACGCACATGCGCGGGCTGAGGCTGCCGAAGGGGTCCTGGAACACCACCTGCATCTCCCGGCGCAACGGCCGCACCTGCTGCTGCGACAGGCCGTCCAGCTGCTGGCCTTCGAAGCGGATGGCGCCCTTGCTGGCGATCAGGCGCAGGATCGCCAGGCCCAGGGTGGATTTGCCCGAGCCGCTTTCGCCGACGATGCCCAGGGTCTGGCCCTGGGGCAGGCTGAAGTTGATGCCATCCACCGCCTTCACATGGTCGACGGTGTGGCGCAGCAGGCCTTTTTTGATCGGGAACCAGACCTTCAGGTCCTCGACCTGCAACAGCGGCGGGCCGACCACGTTGCTCGCCGGCTTGCCGCTGGGTTCGGCCGCCAGCAGTTCGCGGGTGTAGGGATGCTGTGGCGCGCGGAACAGTTCTTCGCAGGACGCCTGTTCGACGATGCAGCCGCGCTGCATCACGCAGACGCGGTGGGCGATGCGCCGGACCAGGTTGAGGTCGTGGCTGATCAGCAGCAAGGCCATGCCCAGGCGCGCTTGCAGCTCCTTGAGCAGTTCGAGGATCTTCAGTTGCACGGTGACGTCGAGGGCGGTGGTCGGCTCGTCGGCGATCAGCAGTTCCGGCTCGTTGGCCAGGGCCATGGCGATCATCACCCGTTGCCGCTGGCCGCCGGACAGCTCGTGGGGCAGGGCCTTGAGGCGCTTGTGCGGCTCGGGGATGCCCACCAGTTCCAGCAGCTCCAGGGTGCGCCGGGTGGCGACCTTGCCGATCAGGCCCTTGTGCAGGCCCAGCACCTCGTTGATCTGCTTCTCGATGCTGTGCAGCGGGTTGAGCGAGGTCATCGGCTCCTGGAAGATCATGGCGATGCGGTTGCCGCGAATATGCCGGATGGTTTTTTCTTTCTGGGTCAGCAGGTCCTGGCCGGCGTACTGGATGGTGCCGGACGGATGGCGGGCCAGCGGGTAGGGCAAGAGGCGCAGGATCGAGTGCGCGGTCACCGATTTGCCGGAACCGCTTTCGCCCACCAGGGCCAGGGTTTCGCCGCGCTTGATATCGAAGCTGATGCCCTCGACCACCCGTTGCGTGTGGGCGCCGACGCCAAACTCGACGGCGAGGTCGCGGACTTCGATCAGATTGTCCTGATTCATCTCATTTCCTCGGGTCGAAGGCATCGCGAGCGGACTCGCCGATAAATACCAGCAGGCTCAACATGATCGCCAGCACGGCAAAGGCGCTGATGCCCAGCCACGGCGCCTGCAGGTTGGATTTGCCCTGGGCCACCAGTTCGCCCAGGGACGGCGCGCCGGGGGGCAGGCCGAAGCCGAGGAAGTCGAGGGCGGTCAGGGTGCCGATGGCGCCGGTGAGGATGAACGGCATGAAGGTCATGGTCGAGACCATGGCGTTGGGCAGGATATGGCGGAACATGATCGCGCCGTTCTGCATGCCCAGGGCGCGGGCGGCGCGCACGTATTCCAGGTTGCGCCCGCGCAGGAACTCGGCGCGCACCACGTCCACCAGGCTCATCCAGGAGAACAGCAGCATGATCCCCAGCAGCCACCAGAAGTTCGGCTGCACGAAGCTGGCGAGGATGATCAACAGGTAGAGCACCGGCAGCCCGGACCAGATCTCCAGGAAGCGCTGCCCGGCCAGGTCGACCCAGCCGCCATAGAAGCCCTGCAGCGCCCCGGCGATAACGCCGATGATCGAACTGAGCACGGTCAGGGTCAGGGCGAACAGCACCGAGACCCGGAAGCCGTAGATCACCCGCGCCAGCACGTCACGGCCCTGGTCGTCGGTGCCCAGCAGGTTGTCCGCCGAGGGCGGCGCGGGGGCCGGGACTTTCAGGTCGTAGTTGATGCTCTGGTAGCTGAACGGGATCGGCGCCCACAGCACCCAGGCGTCCTTGGCCGCCAGCAGTTCGCGAATGTACGGGCTCTTGTAGTTGGCCTCCAGGGGGAACTCGCCGCCGAAGGTGGTTTCCGGGTAGCGCTTGAGCGCCGGGAAGTACCAGCCGTCGTCGTAGTGCACCACCAGCGGCTTGTCGTTGGCGATCAGCTCGGCGCCCAGGCTTGCGCCAAACAGGATCAGGAACAGCCACAGCGACCACCAGCCGCGCTTGTTGGCCTTGAACAGCTCGAAACGCCGGCGATTGAGGGGGGACAGGTTCATCTCAATGCTCCCGGCTTTCGAAGTCGATGCGTGGGTCGACCAGGGTGTAGGTCAGGTCGCCGATCAGTTTCACCACCAGCCCCAGCAGGGTGAAGATGAACAGGGTGCCGAACACCACCGGGTAATCACGGTTGATCGCCGCCTCGAAGCTCATCAAGCCCAGGCCGTCGAGGGAGAAGATCACCTCCACCAGCAAGGATCCGGTAAAGAAGATGCCGATGAAGGCCGAGGGGAAACCGGCGATCACCAGCAGCATGGCGTTGCGGAACACATGGCCGTAGAGCACGCGGCGCCTGGTCAGGCCCTTGGCCCGGGCGGTGACCACGTACTGCTTGTTGATCTCGTCGAGGAAGCTGTTCTTGGTCAGCAGGGTCATGGTGGCGAAGTTGCCGATCACCAGGGCGGTCACCGGCAGCGCCAGGTGCCAGAAGTAGTCGAGGATCTTGCCGCCCCAGCTCAGCTGGTCGAAGTTGTTCGAGGTCAGGCCGCGCAGCGGGAACCAGTCGAAATAACTGCCGCCGGCGAACATCACGATCAGCAGGATGGCGAACAGGAACGCCGGGATCGCGTAGCCGACGATGATCGCCGAGCTGGTCCAGACGTCGAAGTGGCTGCCGTGGCGGGTGGCCTTGGCGATCCCCAGGGGGATCGACACCAGGTACATGATCAGGGTGCTCCACAGCCCCAGGGAGATCGACACCGGGAGCTTTTCGCGGATCAGGTCGACCACCTTGGCGTCGCGGAAGAAGCTGTCGCCGAAATCCAGGGTGGCGTAGTTCTTGATCATGATCCACAGGCGTTCCGGCGCCGACTTGTCGAAGCCGTACATCTTCTCGATTTCCTTGACCAGGGCCGGGTCCAGGCCCTGGGCCCCGCGGTAGCTGGACCCGGCCACCGAGACTTCGGCGCCGCCGCCGGCGATCCGGCTGGTGGCGCCTTCGAAACCCTCGAGCTTGGCGATCATCTGTTCCACCGGGCCGCCGGGCGCGGCCTGGATGATCACGAAGTTGATCAGCAGGATGCCGAACAGCGTGGGGATGATCAGCAGCAGTCGCCGCAGAATGTAGGCCAGCATCTTATTGCTCCACGCCGTCGGGGGCGGCCTGCGAGTGGGTGTCCGGGGTCACGGCCGGCTTGGCGTCGGGCTTGATCCACCAGGTCTGGATGCCGACGTCGTACTTGGGCGAGACGCTCGGGTGGCCTATGTGATCCCAATAGGCCACGCGCCAGGTCTTGATGTGCCAGTTGGGAATCACGTAGTAGCCCCATTGCAGCACCCGGTCGAGGGCGCGGGCATGGGCCACCAGGCTCTTGCGCGAGTCGGCGTTGATCAGGTCTTCCACCAGGGCGTCGATGGTCGGGTCCTTGAGGCCGATGAAGTTGCGGCTGCCGGGGTTGTCGGCGCTGGAGGACTTCCAGTATTCGCGCTGCTCGTTGCCCGGCGAACTCGATTGCGGGAAGCCGCCGACCACCATGTCGAAGTCCCGCGAGCGCAGGCGGTTGATGTACTGGGAAACGTCGACCCGGCGGATCACCAGGTCGATCCCCAGGTCCGCGAGGTTGCGCTTGAACGGCAGCAGCACGCGCTCGAACTCGGTCTGGGCCAGCAGGAACTCGATCACCACCGGCTTGCCCTGGGCGTCGACCATCTTGTCGTCGACGATGCGCCAGCCGGCTTCCTGCAGCAGCTGGTAGGCATGGCGCTGCTGGGCGCGGATCATGCCGCTGCCGTCGCACACCGAAGGCTGGAAGGCTTCAGTGAAGACCTGGTCGGGGATCTTGCCGCGCAGCGGTTCGAGGATCTGCAGCTCGTCGGCGTCGGGCAAGCCGGTGGCGGCCATTTCCGAGTTTTCGAAGTAGCTGCGGGTGCGGGTGTAGGCGCCGTTGAACAGTTGCTTGTTGGTCCACTCGAAGTCCAGCAGCAGGCTCAGGGCCTTGCGCACCCGCACATCCTGGAACAACGGACGGCGGATGTTGTAGACGAAGCCCTGCATGCCGGTGGGGTTGCCGTTGGGGATCTGCTCCTTGATCAGCCGGCCTTCGCTCACGGCCGGGATGTTGTAGGCGTTGGCCCAGTTCTTCGCGCTGGTCTCCAGCCAGTAGTCGAACTGGCCGGCCTTGAGGGCTTCCAGGGCCACGGTGTTGTCGCGGAAATAGTCGGTGGCCATGACGTCGAAGTTGAACTGGCCGCGGTTGATCGGCAGGTCCTTGCCCCAGTACTCCTTGACCCGCTCATAACGCACCGAGCGTCCGGCCTTGACCTCGACCACCTTGTACGGGCCGCTGCCGAGGGGGATTTCCAGGTTGCCCTTGGAAAAGTCGCGGTGTTCCCACCAGTGCTTGGGCAGTATCGACAGTTGCCCGAGAATCAGCGGCAGCTCGCGGTTGTTCTTGTGCTTGAACTTGAACAGCACCTTGAGCGGGTCTTCGGCGATCACGTCCTCGACGTCGGCGTAGTAGCCGCGGTACATCGGCGCGCCGGCCTGCATCAGGGTCTGGAAGCTGAACACCACGTCTTCGGCGCGGATCGGATGGCCGTCGTGGAAGCGCGCCTCGGGGCGCAGGTAGAAACGCACCCAGCTGTTGTCCGGGGCTTTCTCGATCTGCCCGGCGATCAGGCCGTATTCGGTGAAGGGTTCGTCCAGGCTCTGGCGCATCAGGGTGTCGTAGATCAGGCCGATATTGTCCGCCGGCACGCCTTTGTTGATGAACGGGTTGAGGCTGTCGAAGCCGCCGAAGCCGGACTCGCGGAAGGTGCCGCCCTTGGGTGCGTCCGGGTTGACGTAGGCGAAGTGCTTGAAGTTCGCCGGGTACTTCGGCGGTTCGTTGTACAGGGTCAGGGCGTGTTGCGGGGCGGCCTGGGCGAGGCAGGCGATCCCCGCCAGCAGCACGCCGCCGGCCCACGGGAGCAGGGCACGCAGGGGCATCATTGGGCTTTCTCCAGAGACTTCAGCCACCAGGCGCTCAGGCCCAGTTGGTAGGGCGGCGTGGTGACGAAGGCGAACCGGTTGCGGTACGCCAGGCGATGATAGTTGAGGTACCAGTTGGGGATGATGTAGTGCTGCCACAGCAGCACCCGATCCAGGGCCCGACCGGCGGCCAGTTGCTCGTCGCGGCTCTGCGCGGCGAGCAGGTGTTCCAGCAGGTGATCGACGATGGGATTGTCGATGCCCGCATAGTTCTTGCTGCCCTTGACCCCGACCTGGCTGGAGTGGAAGTACTGCCATTGCTCCAGGCCCGGGCTCAGGGTCTGGTTCAGGGTCATGAGGATCATGTCGAAATCGAACTGGTCCAGGCGCTGCTTGTACTGCGCCCGGTCCACGGTGCGCAGGCGCGCGTCGATGCCGATGCTGGCCAGGTTTTCGACGTAGGGCTGGAGGATCCGTTCCAGGTTCGGGTTGACCAACAGCAGCTCGAAGCGCAGCGGCTGCCCGTTGCTATCGAGCAGGCGCTGGCCGTTGAGCTTCCAGCCGGCTTCGGCGAGCAGGCCCAGGGCTCGGCGCAGGGTCGCCCGCGGGATGCCGCGGCCGTCGGTCTGCGGCAGGCTGAAGGGCTGGGTGAACAGGCTGGCGGGCAACTGCTCGCGGTAGGGCGAGAGCAGCAGCCATTCATGGCCGACCGGCAGGCCCGTGGCGGAGAACTCGCTGTTGGGGTAGTAGCTGGTCGCGCGCTTGTAGGCGCCGCTGAACAGGGTGCGGTTGGTCCACTCGAAGTCGAACATCAGGCCCAGGGCTTCGCGCACCTTGCGCTCGGCGAAGATTGCCCGGCGGCTGTTCATGAACAGGCCCTGGGTCTGGGTCGGGATCTGGTGCGCCACCTGGGCCTTGATGATGTCGCCGCGATTGACCGCGGGGAAGTTGTAGCCGTTGGCCCAGTTCTTCGCCTGGTGTTCGATGTAGATGTCGAATTCGCCGGCCTTGAAGGCTTCGAAGGCGACGTCGCTGTCACGGTAGAACTCCACCGCGACCTTGTTGAAATTGTTGAAGCCGCGATTGACCGGCAGGTCCTTGCCCCAATAGTCCTTGACCCGCTCGAACAGCAGCGAGCGCCCCGGTTGCACCCGGGTGATGCGGTAGGGGCCGCTGCCCAGCGGCGGCTCGAAGGTGGTGGCCTTGAAGTCGCGGTCTTTCCAATAGTGCTGCGGCAGCACCGGCAACTCGCCCAGGCGCAGGATCAGCAGCGGGTTGCCGGAGCGCTTGAAGACAAAACGAATGCGCTGCGGGCCGAGGATGTCCACCCGCTGCACTTCCTGCAGGTTGGTACGGTATTGCGGGTGGCCTTCCTTGAGTAGCAGCCGATAGGAAAACGCCACATCGTAGGCGGTGATTGGCTGGCCGTCGTGGAAGCGCGCCTCGGGGCGCAGGTTGAACACCACCCAGCTGCGGTCTTCGCTGTATTCGACGGAGCGGGCGATCAGGCCGTAGCTGGAAGTCGGCTCGTCGCCGGACGGCGCGTACTGGCCGGTGCCGACCATCAGCGGCTCGTTCAGCTCGTTGACCCCGTATTGCAGGAAGTTGGGCGTGGAAACCGGGCTGCTGCCCTTGAAGGTGTAGGGGTTGAGGGTGTCGAAGGTGCCAAACGCCATGACCCGTAAGGTCCCGCCTTTGGGCGCGGCGGGGTTGACCCAGTCGTAATGGGTGAATTTGGCGGGGTACTTGAGCGTGCCGAACTGCGCGTAACCATGACTTTCAGTGATCGTTGCGCTTGCGGGAAAGCTCAAGGCCAGACTGATTAGGGGCAGGAGGAGGGGACGCATCAAGTCAGAGATCCGATCCAGGCGGCTTGGGCTTTGTGCTCCGTACAGTAACAGCTTGTATCGACAGGAAAAAGGCCGCCCCGGGCTGGTCACGACATTTGCTTGTCGCCGCTGGATACAGCGCAATCCGTAACCGTTGCCGAAGGCTGCGAACGACCGGTACGGTCGCGGCGATCTTGCTGGCGCAGGAGGGCCTGCGCCAGGAGCTGCAGATCAGTGAGGCAGGTAGACGGTCAGCATCTGGCCTGGCTTGAGGGCCTGGCCGGCGCGGGGATTCCAGCGCTTGAGGTGCTGCATCTCGACGTTGAAGCGCTTGGCCACCATGTACAGCGAATCGCCTTGCTTGACCTTGTACTGGGTCGACTTCTTGTCGGCGCGGGCGACCAGGGTCTTCTTGCCGGACGTCTTGGCGCTGGTCTTGCTGCTGGCTTTGGCCCGGGTGTCCTGCATGACCAGGGTCTGGCCGACCTTGAGCTGCTTGCCGCTGAGTTTGTTCCAGCGTTGCAGGTCCTTGACGTCGACCTTGTTGGCCTTGGCGATCTGCGACAGGTTATCGCCACGCTTGACCCGATAGTTGCGCTTGGCCTGGGCCATTTCGCGACTGTCGGCACCCTCGAACACCGGCTTGAACGAACGCTGGCTGATCAGCTCTTCGGGTTTCATGGTCGACAGGCTGGCGCTCAGCAGTTGCGCCTTG
The DNA here is from genome assembly GCF_003945765.1 of Pseudomonas chlororaphis subsp. chlororaphis. Classification (NCBI taxonomy): domain Bacteria; kingdom Pseudomonadati; phylum Pseudomonadota; class Gammaproteobacteria; order Pseudomonadales; family Pseudomonadaceae; genus Pseudomonas; species Pseudomonas chlororaphis. Next base: position 3,047,440 of record NZ_CP027712.1, read on the forward strand.
GACGTCGGCACCAGCAGATGCTGGGGACCGTCGATGGTAGTGCGCTGCTTGAAGGCCGGGTTGAGCTGGAACAGCTCGTCTTCGTCGATATTGGCCACCGCGGCGACCTTGGACAGGTCCATGCGCTGGTTGATCTCGACGACCTGGAAGTAGGGTTCGTTGGCGATCGGGTTCAGGTTCACGCCATAGGCTTCCGGTGCCAGCACCACCTGGGACAGGGCCAGCAGCTTGGGCACGTAGGCCTGGGTTTCCGACGGCAGCGGCAGGTTCCAGTAGTCGGTGGGCAGGCCGAGCTTCTCGTTGCGCTCGATGGCCCGGCTGACCGTGCCTTCGCCAGCGTTGTAGGCCGCCAGGGCCAGCAGCCAGTCGCCGTTGAACATGTCGTGCAGGCGGGTCAGGTAATCCATGGCCGCGGTGGTCGAGGCGGTGATGTCGCGACGGCCATCGTAGAAGCGGGTCTGGCGCAGGTTGAAGGAACGCCCGGTGGACGGGATGAACTGCCAGAGGCCTACCGCGTCGGCCCGGGAATAGGCCATCGGGTTGTAGGCGCTCTCGATCACTGGCAGCAGGGCCAGCTCCAGCGGCATGTTGCGTTCTTCAAGGCGTTCGACGATGTAATGAATATAGAGGCTGCCGCGTTCGCTGGCATTCTCGAGAAACGAGGGGTTGCTGGCGAACCACAGGCGCTGCTGTTCGATGCGCGGGTTGACGCCGATGCCTTCCTGCAACTGGAAACCTTCGCGCATGCGCTCCCAGACGTCCTGGGGCAATTGCGGGCTGGGTTTTTCATTCAGCCAGATGGGTTTCTGCTTGATGCGGGCGTTGAAATTCTGGGTGTGCGAAGCGTCGGTTTGTGGGACGTGGCTCGTGCTTTGGCAGCCCGCCAGGGTGGCGGACACAGCCACCGCGATGGCTTGAGCCAACCGCGTCAATGCGTCTGAATTGATGGATTTACGAATAGATGACGACATTGGCTGGAAGTAAGTTCCGGGCAAAAATGTCGGGCGATTCTAGAAAGCGCACCCGGTGCGGTCAACCATTCAGAATTTTCGTACCAACCCGCAACCTGCTTAGAACTTATCTTTCCAAGCCCGCAAGGCAGCAAAAACCGCACTCTGAGCCCGGTTATCGAGGCCATTCCGTTCGTCCGCTTTTTGTTTAACGGATGTTTCACCGGTACGCAGGAAAGGATTGGTGAGCTTTTCCAGGGCCAGGGTGGAGGGCAGGGTCATGCGGCCGTTTTCCCGCAGTTCGCTGACTTTGCGCAGGCGCTCGGCGATGTCCGGGTTATCCGGTTCCACCGCCTGGGCAAAACGCAGGTTGCTCAAGGTGTATTCGTGAGTGCAGTACACCAGGGTGTCCGCGGGCAATGCGGCCAGGCGGCTCAGCGAATGGTGCATCTGCTCCGGCGTGCCCTCGAACAGGCGCCCGCAACCGGCGGCGAACAGGGTGTCGCCGCAAAACAGCAGGCCGTGATGGTAGTAGGCAATATGCCCCAGGGTGTGCCCGGGCACCGCGTAGATGTCGAAGTCCCAGCCAAGGATGCTGGCGCGGTCGTTGTCGTTCAGGGCCACGTCGCGCCCCGGGATGTTTTCGTTGGCCGGGCCCCAGACCTTGGCGCCGCTGGCTTTTTTCAGCTGTTCGACACCGCCGACATGGTCGTGGTGGTGATGGGTCACCAGGATATCGCTCAGCACCCAGCCCGGATGCTCGGCGAGCCAGGCCTGCACCGGCGCGGCGTCACCCGGGTCGACCACTGCGCAACGCTGATGGCTGTGGTCCTGTAACAACCAGATGTAGTTATCGGTGAACGCGGGCAGGGCACTGATCTGTATCATCGTTGGAGTCGCCAAGCGGAAAACATTGGCGCATCTTAGAACTTCTTGGCGGGTTGGAGAATGCAATGACCGATAAAGCGTTCGCTCAGGCCGATCCTGACTGGCTGGCCCTGATCAGTGCCGCCCGTGAGTGGCTGTCCGGGCCACTGGGGCAATTTCTGCTGGATGAAGAGCGGCGCATGCTCGACGACGAGCTGGGGCGCTTCTTCGGCGGCTACCTGGTGCATTACGGCCCGTCGGCGCAAACCCCGCCGGCGGCGCCCCAGGTGCAGCGCAATGTCCGCCTGGGTGCGCCGCTGCCCGGCGTCGAGATCGTCTGCGAGGAGCAGGCCTGGCCGCTTAGCGAGCATGCTGCCGATGTGGTGGTGCTGCAGCACGGCCTGGATTTCTGCCTGTCGCCCCACGGCCTGCTGCGCGAAGCCGCCAGCGCCGTGCGACCGGGCGGGCATCTGTTGATCGTCGGTATCAATCCCTGGAGCAGCTGGGGCCTGCGGCATGTGTTCGCCCATGACGCCTTGCGCAAGGCGCGCTGCATTTCCCCGTCGCGGGTCGCCGACTGGTTGAACTTGCTGGGCTTCGCGCTGGAGAAACGCCGCTTCGGGTGCTATCGTCCGCCGCTTGCCTCGGCGGCCTGGCAGGCTCGGTTGGCCGGCTGGGAGCGCAAGGCCGGCGACTGGCAACTGTCCGGCGGCGGCTTCTACCTGCTGGTGGCGCGCAAGATAGTGGTCGGCCTGCGCCCGGTGCGCCAGGTACGCCGCGAGCCGATGGGCAAGCTGGTGCCGCTGCCGATGGCCAAGGTCAACCGCCGGCACAGCGAACCCCCTCTTTAATTCAGCCGGGCCGAACCTGCCCGGCTTGGGCGTTGTCGATCGACGATCGGCAAGCCACAGGTATTTTCGATTGGAAGTCTGGCATGAGCGATAGCGTAGAAATCTTCACCGACGGCGCCTGCAAGGGCAATCCTGGCCCGGGAGGCTGGGGCGCACTGCTGGTGTTCAAGGGCGTGGAGAAGGAACTCTGGGGTGGCGAGGCCAACACCACCAACAACCGCATGGAGCTGATGGCGGCGATCCGCGGCCTGGAAGAGCTCAAGCGCGAGTGCCAGGTGGTGCTGGTCACCGACTCGCAGTACGTGATGAAGGGCATCAACGAGTGGATGGCCAACTGGAAAAAGCGCGGCTGGAAAACCGCGGCCAAGGAGCCGGTGAAAAACGCCGACCTGTGGCAGCAGCTCGATGAGCAGGTCAACCGCCATCAGGTCACCTGGAAATGGGTGCGCGGCCATACCGGCCACCACGGCAACGAACGGGCCGACCAACTGGCCAACCGCGGCGTCGACGAGGTGCGCGGTTACAAGCAGGCCTGATGCGTTGAGCTTGTAGTCAGTTGCAGCGCAGCGGCCGTTCGAGCCGCTGCTTCACTTCCCGCATCGCGCGGGGCGAATCCACCAGCACCGCGTCCATCTTCAGGCAGGCGGCCGCCTGGTAATCCTCGGTCGTATTGATCCCGATCGCCAGCATCCGCACCTTGCCCCGGGACTGGAAGCAGTCCACCGCGGCGGGCGTCCACAGCCGGGCATCGACCTTGGAGCGGGCCTCGCCCAGGGTGAAGGCCTCGACCAGTTGCACCGGGCGTTGGTACTCGAAGGCCACCCAACTGTCTGGCGCCGGCGGCGCCGTGCAGCTGTGGGCCAGGGCGATGCTGGCCAATCGATCCCGGGTGTTGTCCCGGGACTCGAACAGCCGCGCCTGCGGATAGTGCGCGAACGCCTGCTGGTAGCTGGCATCGGTGGAGTAGATCAGCACCCGGTTCCAGGCATGCAGCTGCTCCAGCACCTGGGCGACCGCCTTGGCCTGGGGCGCAGCGGGCAGGGCTTTCATGTCGAGAATGACCGGCACCGAGCCGGGGATCGCCGCTAGCGCCTGCTGCAATGAGGGGATGGTCGCCGCCTGGGAGCGATAGGGAAAGGTCACCTGGCCATCGGCCGCGGTCTGCTTGAAGTTCCAGCCGGCATTCAGTGTTTGCAACTGCGCCAGGGTTTTCTCTCTGACCGTGCCGGACGCCGGGGTATTGGCGCTCAGGTCCGCCGGTCGATACAGCACCGGCACGCCGTCGCGGCTCAGTTGCACCGTCAGCCAGAGCATGTCGACGCCGTTGCGCAGGGCGTTGTCGATGGCCAGCAGGGTGTTCTCGGGAAAGTCCGCGGCGCCGGCGCGATGGGCGACGATCAACGGTCGTGGCCCGGCGTCGCTGTCGGTTGCCGGAAGGGAAGAACAGCCACTGATGAAGGCCGCGGCCAGCAGCAGTGGGAGCATCTGTCGAGTCTCGAGCATGGGAGGGCGGTTTCCTGGAAATGAGCGCAAGGCCGGGGGCCAGCCCCCGCCCGCCTGAGTGGGCCGTACGGTAGCGCAATGACCTCGCTCAGTTAAAGAAACGCGTAATGCGCGGGGTGAATTAGTGATCCTGTTCCGGGACGGTCAAAGGGTAAGGATGGCGCTGGCCAGTTGCAGGTCGGAGTATCGTGGGTTGCCGAGTGTCTGGCGAATGTGCCGCATGGCCGCTTCCAGCTGGGCGCCGCGGATCTCGCCGGCGCTGGCGACAAAGGCCGCGGCATCGGTCCTGGCGGCGAGCACGAGTTTGTCGTCCTTGAAGGAACTGGTGGCTTTCGAACTGCCTTCGGTTGTGCTCAAGGCCAGGCTCATGGTGATGTCGGTGCTGATCACCAGGCTAGTGGCCTGGCCGATGTCGGCGAACAGGCAGGCGCAGAGCAGCAAGGTCAGGCGGGTTTTGCAGGGGGTCATAACAGGGCGAGGTCCGTTGAAAATATCGTCGGGCACCCTAACAAGCCGCCACGCGGCGAACTGCATGAGCTTTGCGAATGATTGTTAAAAACTGCGCACGCCGGGGCCAGGCGAATCCGCCATGCGTGCCATGCCGCGAGAGCGTGCTAAAATCCCGCGCCTTGAAAGACTTCCACCGTTGAGAACTGACCCCTGATGGCCAACAGATCTGTTGTACTCGATACCGAAACCACCGGCATGCCGGTGACCGACGGCCACCGGATCATTGAAATCGGTTGCGTCGAGTTGATGGGACGGCGCCTGACCGGTCGGCATTTCCACGTCTACCTGCAGCCGGATCGCGAGAGTGACGAGGGCGCGATCGGCGTCCACGGCATCACCAACGAGTTCCTGGTGGGCAAGCCGCGCTTCGCCGAAGTCGCCGACGAGTTCTTCGAGTTCATCCAGGGCGCGCAGCTGATCATCCACAACGCGGCGTTCGACGTTGGCTTCATCAACAACGAATTCGCCCTGATGGGCCAGCACGACCGCGCCGACATCACCCAGCACTGCACCATCCTCGACACCCTGTTGATGGCCCGGGAACGCCACCCCGGCCAGCGCAACAGCCTCGATGCCTTGTGCAAGCGCTATGACGTCGACAACTCCGGCCGTGAACTGCACGGCGCCTTGCTCGACTCGGAGATTCTCGCCGACGTCTACCTGACCATGACCGGCGGCCAGACCAGCCTGTCCCTGGCCGGCAACGCCTCGGACGGCAACGGCAGCGAAGGTTCGGGCAACAGTGCCAGCGAAATCCGGCGTCTGTCGGCGGATCGCCCGCGCGGGCGGGTCATTCGTGCCAGCGAAGCCGAACTGGTCGAGCACCAGGTGCGTCTCGAGATCATCGCCAAATCCGCCGGTGCCCCGGCGCTCTGGACCCAGCTGGCCGAGGCCAAGGCCCAGCAGCAGTAGTTGTTCGTGGGCGACCTTTTGTTACAGGAGGTCGTTGACGGGGTTCCGCGCCGGCCCCCGAGCTTCTACCCTGAGGTGATTGGCGGACCCTTGTCCGCCGCCTCAGGATGCCTGGTGCCATGTACAAAGACCTGAAATTCCCCGTCCTTATCGTGCATCGCGACATCAAGGCCGACACCGTCGCCGGCGACCGGGTGCGGGGGATCGCCAGGGAACTGGAGCAGGAAGGCTTCAGCATCTTTTCCGCGGTGGACTACGCCGAAGGGCGCCTGGTGGCCTCGACCCACCACGGCCTGGCCTGCATGCTGATCGCCGCCGAAGGCGCCGGGGAAAACACCCACTTGCTGCAGAACATGGTGGAACTGATCCGCCTGGCCCGGGTGCGCGCGCCGAACCTGCCGATCTTCGCCCTGGGCGAGCAGGTGACCCTGGAAAACGCCCCGGCCGACGCCATGAGCGAGCTCAATCAGTTGCGCGGCATTCTTTACCTGTTCGAAGACACCGTGCCATTCCTGGCGCGCCAGGTGGCGCGGGCGGCGCGCAATTACCTCGATGGCCTGTTGCCGCCATTTTTCAAGGCGCTGGTGCAGCACACGGCCGATTCCAACTATTCCTGGCACACCCCGGGGCACGGCGGTGGCGTGGCCTATCGCAAAAGCCCGGTGGGGCAGGCGTTCCACCAGTTCTTCGGCGAAAACACCCTGCGTTCGGACCTGTCGGTGTCGGTCCCGGAGCTGGGTTCGCTGCTCGATCACACCGGGCCCCTGGCGGAAGCCGAGGCGCGGGCGGCGCGCAATTTCGGCGCCGACCACACCTTCTTCGTGATCAACGGCACCTCGACCGCCAACAAGATCGTCTGGCACTCCATGGTCGGTCGCGACGACCTGGTGCTGGTGGATCGCAACTGCCACAAGTCGGTGCTGCACTCGATCATCATGACCGGCGCCATCCCGCTGTTCCTCTGTCCGGAGCGCAACGAGCTGGGGATCATCGGCCCGATCCCCCTGAGCGAATTCAGCCGCGAGTCGATCCAGGCCAAGATCGACGCCAACCCGCTGACCCAGGGGCGGCCGCCCAAGGTCAAGCTGGCGGTGGTCACCAACTCGACCTACGACGGCCTTTGCTACAACGCCGAGCTGATCAAGCAGAGCCTGGGTAACAGCGTCGAGGTGCTGCATTTCGACGAGGCCTGGTACGCCTACGCGGCCTTCCATGAGTTCTTCGAGGGGCGTTACGGCATGGGCACCTCGCGCAGCGCCGACAGCCCGCTGGTGTTCACCACCCATTCCACCCACAAGCTGCTGGCCGCCTTCAGCCAGGCCTCGATGATCCATGTGCAGGACGGCGGCGCCCGGCAGCTGGACCGCGACCGCTTCAACGAAGCCTTCATGATGCACATCTCCACCTCGCCGCAGTACAGCATCATCGCCTCGCTGGACGTGGCCTCGGCGATGATGGAGGGGCCGGCGGGGCGTTCGCTGCTGCAGGAAATGTTCGACGAGGCCCTGAGCTTTCGCCGGGCCCTGGCCAACCTGCGCCAGCACATCGCCGCCGACGACTGGTGGTTTTCCATCTGGCAGCCAGAGCGGGTGGAAGGCATCGACCGGGTCAGTACCGCGGACTGGCTGCTGGAGCCGGAAGGCGAGTGGCACGGGTTCGCCGGGGTCACCGACGACTATGTGCTGCTGGACCCGATCAAGGTCACCCTGGTAATGCCCGGGCTCACCGCCGGCGGTGCCCTGAGCGAGCGCGGGATCCCGGCGGCGGTGGTCAGCAAGTTTCTCTGGGAACGCGGCCTGGTGGTGGAAAAGACCGGCCTGTATTCGTTCCTGGTGCTGTTTTCCATGGGCATCACCAAAGGCAAGTGGAGCACCCTGCTGACCGAGTTGCTGGAGTTCAAGCGCAACTACGACGCCAACGTCAGCCTCGCCGCCTGCCTGCCGAGCATCGCCCAGCAGGACATGGCGCGGTACCAGGGCATGGGCCTGCGCGATCTGTGCGATCAGTTGCATGCCTGCTACCGCAGCAATGCCACGGCCAAGCACCTCAAGCGCATGTACACCGTGCTGCCGGAGGTGGCGATGAAGCCCGCCGACGCCTACGATCAGTTGGTGCGGGGCGAGGTCGAGGCCGTGTCCATCGATGCCCTCGCCGGGCGAGTGGCGGCGGTGATGCTGGTGCCGTACCCGCCGGGTATTCCCCTGATCATGCCGGGCGAGCGCTTCACCGAGTCGACCCGCTCGATCATCGATTACCTGGCTTTCGCCCGTACGTTCGATAGCAGCTTTCCCGGCTTTGTCGCGGATGTGCATGGATTGCAGCATGAAGACGAAGGCAATGGGCGGCAGTACACCGTCGATTGCATCAAGGTTTGAGGACGTTTCCCGCTATGCAGCCAATGATCAATCCCAAGTACCCCGGCCTGTCGGTGCGCGTTGCCGACGACGGTTTCGCCGCGTATGTCTGGGGCAGTGATTTCAGCTTCGAAGTCAGCGCCTATGCCCAGGCACAGAGCGAGCAGGTGGTGGCCAAGTGGCCGTTGCACCCCATCACCCCGTACCGCAAGTGCTACGGCATCGACCCCGAAGAGTTCAGCAGCTATCGCGATGCCGCGGACAGCGCGGTGTTCATGGCCTACCTGGACGACGAACCGGTCGGCCATGTGGTGGTCAGCACCAACTGGAACGGCTACGCCCATATCGACGAGTTGGCGGTGCATGCGCCGGCGCGACGCCACGGGGTGGCCAAGGCCTTGCTGGATGTGGCGCAGTTCTGGAGCCGCAAGAAAAAACTGCCGGGCATCATGCTCGAGACCCAGAACAACAACCTGGGGGCCTGCCGCTTGTACGAGCGCTGCGGTTATGTGGTCGGCGGCATCGATCACCTGCGATACCGCGGGATCGATCCGACCACGGCCGAGGTGGCGATTTTCTGGTATCGGCTGTTCAACGACGAGCTGGCTCGGGAAGCCAGGGTCTAGCCGGCCAGCATCCCTTCAGCCTTTTCCGTGAGAGTTTCCAGCAGCGCCTCCAGGGTTGGCGAGGATGGACTGCCGCCGCGGGTCAGGGCATAGAGGGTGACCGGGATCGGTGGCGACAGCGGGCAGACGTCCAGCCCGCCCTCACGCGCCCCGAGGGCGGTGAAGGGGTCGACAATCGCCAGGCCTTCGCCGGCCTCGACCATGCTGCGCATCATCTGGTGGGTTTGCACCCGGGTGTGGATGGTCGGGCTCGGGCGCAGGTTCTGCAGCTTGCTGTCGAGGGCCACGCTCAGCGGGTCCTGGCCTTCCAGGCCGACCATGGCCTGGCCCGCCAGGTCCTGCAGGGAAATGTACTTCTGCTTCGGTTGCAGCCAGCCGTGGGGCGCCAGCAATTGCAGCTTGCCCTGGGCCAGGGCCACGCACTGGATATCGGGGTGATCGGGGTTGTGCAGGCTCAGGCCCAGGTCGCCTTCGCGCAGCAACAGGCTCTTGACCATGTCGCGGGTGGCCTGGCTGGCGAGGTGGCACGGGGTGTCGGGAAAGCGCCGGCGCAGGGCGGCGATGCTCTGCGGCAACAGTTGCTGGGCCAGGGGCGGGGTGCCGATGATGCGCAAGGGCGGCGCCTGGTATTGCTTCAGGCTGTCGGCCAGGCGTTGCACGGGTTCGAAGGCGTCATACAGGGTGGCGATCGCCGGCTGTAGCTCGCGGGCCTCGCGGGTGGCTTGCAGGCGTCCGCGAACACTGGCGAAGAGCATGAAGCCCGATTGGCTTTCGGCGTCGCGCAGGATCGTTTCCACCTCGGCCACCGGCAATTGCAGCAGCTCGGCGGCCGTGCCCAGGTGTCCGGTTTGCAGGAGCGCCTGAATCACTTCGATATGACGTAAACGCATGCTTGAAGTCCATGTCCAGCCGGTGGGGGATTCACACTGAATCCTAACCCATGTCCGCGCCTATGACTTCTGCTCATAACGGTACGTTATGAAGGAAGGATGGTCTCGGGTTCGCGAATGAGGGTGATGCCCGATTGCACGAGGAGAAACTGGTTGTCGTCCATTTTGTTGACGCGATCGCCAATGGCCAGGCGATAGGTGGTGACAGGCTCCGAGCCGGCGATGCCCTCTGGCGAGGGGGTGGATTCCTGGAACTCATGCACCGAATAGACACGGCCTTCCGCGTCCCTTGCATGAAATTGTCCGACGAGTACTGCTGCCATCTTTAGAGCCTCTGGAGATAAAACACTCAATTTGCGGTCCTGTAGACCGTGCCTGGGCGAACTAAGTTTAGCGGCGGAAAAAAAATAGTCCGCGGCCCTGATTGCAGCTGGCGTACAGCGGCGTGAAGCCTGGAAAAGCTCACGGAACTTCCTTCGGCGGGTGGCTGTGGGCGGGGTGGATCATCTATAACTACCAGCCTCCTCAACCAGAAGTCGGGAATTCGCTATGAGCAACGTCTACGCGATTGCAGTGCTGGTGGGCAGCCTGAGAAAGGCCTCGATCAACCGGAAAGTGGCGCTGGCCCTGGCGGAACTGGCGCCGGCCAACCTGCGGCTTAAGATTGTCGAGATCGGCGATCTGCCGCTTTACAACGAAGACATCGATGTGGATCCACCGGCAGCCTACAGGACTTTCCGTGAACAGGTGAGTGCAGCCGACGCCGTGCTGTTCGTCACTCCGGAATACAACCGCTCGGTTCCCGCGCCGATGAAAAACGCCATCGACGTGGGGTCGCGCCCCTACGGCAAGAGCGCCTGGAGCGGCAAGCCGGGGGCAGTGATCAGCGCCTCCCCGGGCGCCATCGGTGGTTTTGGCGCCAACCATCATCTGCGCCAGTCCCTGGTGTTCCTCAATGTGCCATGCATGCAGCAGCCGGAAGCCTACCTGGGCGGCGCCGGTTCGGCCTTCGACGAGGCGGGCAAGCTGTCCGAGTCGGTCAAGCCGTTCCTGCAGAACTTCATCAATGCCTACGCCCAGTGGGTCGAGCAGCACAAAAAGCTCTGATCCTGCTACCGCGGGAGTCGGCCGACCGGCTCCCGTGGGTGATGGATATTCCGCTTGCCATGGTAAAAGCGCTTTACCGCATATCTGAATATTCATATATTCGCCGCTCCCAATGCCTGGAGTGGCCCTGGTGTCCGACTCTCTCAACCCCGCCGAGCTGTTCAAGGCGCTTGCCGACGAAACCCGCAGCCGCATCGCCTTGCTCGTGACCCGCGAAGGCGAATTGTGTGTCTGCGAGCTGACCGCCGCCCTGGGCCAGAGCCAGCCGAAGATCTCCCGGCACCTGGCGCTGTTGCGCAGTTGCGGCCTGCTGGCCGACCGCCGCCAGGGGCAGTGGATCTATTACCGGCTGCACCCGCAGTTGGCCCCCTGGGTGACCACACTGCTGCAGGACACGCTGCAGGCCAACAGCCCCTGGCTGCAGGCCGACCTGCAACGCCTGCAGACCATGATCGATCGCCCCGTGCGCTGCTGCTGAATTCTCATCACCTTCACTTTTCCTGCTCAAGGCTGCCCGGCATGCTGACTGCTTCATTGATTTTCCTGCTGACCATTACCCTGGTGATCTGGCAGCCCAAGGGCCTCGGCGTGGGCTGGAGCGCGGTGTTCGGCGCGGTGCTGGCGTTGCTGTTCGGGGTGGTGCAGCTGACGGATATCCCGGTGGTCTGGCAGATCATCTGGAACGCCACCGGCACCTTCGTCGCCTTGATCATCATCAGTCTGCTGCTCGACGAGGCCGGGTTTTTCGCCTGGGCCGCCTTGCATGTGGCGCGCTGGGGGCAGGGCAGCGGACGCAAGCTGTTTGCCTTCATGGTGTTGCTGGGGGCGCTGGTGTCGGCGCTGTTCGCCAACGACGGGGCGGCGCTGATTCTCACGCCGATCGTGATTTCCATGCTGCTGGCGTTGCGCTTCTCCCGGGCCGCGACCCTGGCGTTCGTCATGGGCGCCGGGTTTATCGCCGATACCGCGAGCCTGCCGCTGGTGGTGTCGAACCTGGTGAACATCGTTTCCGCGGACTTCTTCAACATCGGCTTCAACCAGTACGCCGCGGTGATGATGCCGGTGAACCTGGTCAGTGTGGCCGCGACCCTGGCGGTGTTGCTGTGGTTCTTCCGCCGCGATATTCCACAGGCCTACGACCCCGAAGAGCTGGCACAGCCGGCCAGCGCGATCCACGACAAGGCCACCTTTATCGCCGGCTGGTGGGTGCTGGTCATCCTGCTGCTGGGGTGTTTTGCCCTGGAGCCGCTGGGCATTCCCATCAGCGCGATTTCGGCGGTGTGCGCGGCCCTGCTGCTGGGCATCGCGGCCAGGGGCCACAAGATTTCCACGCGCAAGGTGCTCAAGGAAGCGCCGTGGCAGATCGTGATTTTCTCCCTCGGCATGTACCTGGTGGTGTATGGCCTGCGCAATGCCGGGCTGACCACGCACCTGGCCGGCTGGCTCGACCGCTTCGCCGACTATGGCATCTGGGGCGCGGCCATGGGCACCGGGCTGCTGACCGCGGTCTTGTCATCGATCATGAACAACCTGCCGACGGTGCTGATCGGCGCGCTGTCCATCGACGCCAGCCAGGCCAGCGGCCTGGTCAAGGACGCGATGATCTACGCCAACGTGATCGGCAGCGACCTGGGGCCGAAGATCACCCCGATCGGCAGCCTGGCCACCTTGCTCTGGCTGCACGTGCTGGAGCGCAAGAACATTCATATCGGCTGGGGCCGCTACTTCAAGGTCGGCATCGTGCTGACCCTGCCGGTGCTGCTGGTGACCCTGGCGGCGCTGGCCGTGCGCTTGTCGGTGATGTGAGGGGACTGACGTTCTGAGGGCGGCTCAACCCGTCCCCGGCACATTCGGCCAGAGGTCCGCCACCAGGAACAGGCGTTCGGCTTCTTCCCAATCGCCGGCGCGGTTTTCCGTCAGGCGCACCAGCAATTGCGCCGGAGCGTGCGGGGCGAGTTCCTCCAGCCAGGTTTGCAGCCGTGGGGCGCTCCAGGTTTGCTCCGCCGGGTAGGACGCTGGCGCCAGCCAGGCCTGGCGCGGCAAGGGTTGCCAGCGCCCGGGCGGGCTTTGATCGATAAAGGCCGGCCAGTCGCGCTGATGCAGCCAACGCCCGCGCAGGTGCTGCGGGTGGGCGCCGCGGGGCGGTTGCGTGGTGCCGGGCCAGGGGTAGAGCAGGTAGCCGCCGAGCCACAGGTGGGCACTGAAGTCCTGGATATCCATGGCCGCCAGCACCTCCAGGCTGTCGGCCCGGGCGGAGATCGGCAACTGGTGTTCGTTCAGGTGCGCCAGCTTGCGGTCCAGGCGGTCGTGGCAGCCGGGGCCCAGCCATAACGCGGTGTCCGCGCCGTTGCCCGATTGCGGGCCGAGGTAGAGCTTGATAGCCAGTTCCAGGTGGTGAATGCCGTCGCGGTCGCGCAGCAGCATGTCCAGTTCGCCCAGGGTGTGGCCGGCGCGGCGGATCGGCAGGTTGGCCGCCAGCAGCTCGACACCGGGCGCGTGCTGTACGGCAAATTGCCACAGGCGTTCGTAGTAGAGACCCAGGCGCTTGGTCGGCCCGAGGGCCAGCCAGCGGCGCAGGGCACGGCCGTCCTGGTCCAGCTGGCGCAGCCAGTGCGCCAGTAGCTGCGGCGCCTGCACCCAGTCGCTGCCGGCCAGTGGGTGGCGCTGCGGCCAGGGGGTCTCGTCGAGCATCGGCGGCGCGAGGATGACCCAGGCCAGGTCGCGCACTTCGGGGTGGCGCAACTGGCGGGGGAGGTCGAGCAAGCCGGGAAACAGGATCATTCTGCGAGCATAGCGCCTAACGTCGAGGCTGAAAGGATTTTGTCTATGGCCGGCTTTCGCCCATAATCTCTGCTTTGCCCGTCCCAGAACCCCTGCAGGAGCCCCATGGAGCAATTTCGCAATATCGGCATTATCGGTCGCCTGGGCAGTTCGCAGGTGCTGGACACAGTTCGCCGACTGAAAAAGTTTCTGCTCGCCCGCCACCTGCATGTGATCCTCGAAGACACCATCGCCGAAGTCCTGCCCGGCCACGGCCTGCAGACCTCCTCGCGCAAGCTGCTGGGCGAAGTCTGCGACATGGTGATCGTGGTCGGCGGCGACGGCAGCCTGCTGGGCGCGGCCCGTGCCCTGGCGCGCCACAACATCCCGGTGCTGGGGATCAACCGCGGCAGCCTGGGCTTTCTCACCGACATTCGTCCGGACGAGCTGGAGGTCAAGGTCGCCGAAGTCCTCGACGGCCACTACCTGGTGGAAAACCGCTTCCTGCTGCAGGCCGAAGTACGGCGTCACGCCGAAGCCATCGGCCAGGGCGATGCGCTCAACGATGTGGTACTGCACCCGGGCAAGTCGACGCGGATGATCGAGTTCGAGATCTACATCGACGGGCAGTTCGTCTGCAGCCAGAAGGCCGACGGCCTGATCGTCGCCACGCCGACCGGCTCCACCGCCTACGCCTTGTCCGCCGGCGGGCCGATCATGCATCCCAAGCTCGACGCCATTGTGATTGTGCCGATGTACCCCCATACCTTGTCGGGAAGGCCGATCGTGGTCGATGGCAACAGCGAGCTGAAAATCGTCGTGTCCAAGGATATGCAGATCTACCCGCAGGTTTCCTGTGACGGGCAGAACCATTTCACCTGTGCCCCCGGTGACACCATCACCGTCAGCAAGAAGGCCCAGAAACTGCGCCTGATCCACCCGCTGGACCACAACTATTACGAGGTCTGCCGGACCAAGCTCGGCTGGGGCAGTCGACTGGGTGGTGGAGGCGACTGATGCTCGATCCCGCGCGTAGCTACGACCTGATCGGTGACGTGCACGGTTGCGCCCTGACCCTTGAGCACTTGCTGGACAAGCTCGGTTATCGCAAGCAGGGCGGCGTCTGGCGGCATTCGTCGCGCATGGCGGTGTTCCTCGGCGACATCATCGACCGCGGCCCACGGATCCGCGAAGCCTTGCACATCGTCCACGACATGGTCGAGGCCGGCCAGGCGCTGTGCGTCATGGGTAACCATGAGTTCAACGCCCTGGGCTGGGTCACCCCGGCAGCGCCCGGCGGCGGCAGGCAGTTCGTGCGCGAACACACGCCGCGCCATGCCCGCCTGATTAACGAGACCCTGGCGCAATTCGAGCAGTACCCCAACGACTGGCACGATTTCCTTGCCTGGTTCTACCAGATGCCGCTGTTCGTCGACGCCGGGCGTTTTCGCGTGGTGCATGCCTGTTGGGACGCCGGCCTGATCGAGCCGCTGCGGGCGCAATACCCCGATGGCTGTATCGACGAGCACTTCCTCCAGGCCTCGGCGATCCCCGGCAGCTTCGCCAATAACGTGTTCGACCGCCTGCTGCGCGGCACCGACATGCGCCTGCCCCATGGCTTGACCATGACCAGCGGCGATGGCCTGACCCGTTCGTTCTTCCGCACCAAGTTCTGGGAAGACGACCCGCAGACCTACGGTGACATCGTGTTCCAGCCCGATGCGCTGCCCGAGCCGGTGGCCCGCACGCCGCTGTCCTCGGCGGAGAAAAACAACCTGCTGCGCTACGGCGTCGATGAGCCGCTGCTGTTCGTCGGCCATTACTGGCGCAGCGGCAAGCCGGCGCCGATTCGCTCGAACCTGGCCTGCCTGGATTACAGCGCGGTGCTCTACGGCAAACTGGTGGCTTATCGCCTGGACCAGGAAACCCGCCTGGACCCGGATAAATTCGTCTGGGTCTATGTCGAGCGGCCGGAGGAGTCCTTGCCATGAGTGCTGTTGCAGTATTGCGTCTGCCGTTGAATGTGGACCTGAGTGGCTTCGTCAAACTGCTGCAGCGCATGCAGGTGCCGCACCGGGTCAGCGAGGAAGCGGGGGAGCAGGTGCTCTGGGTGCCGGACGCCATCAGCGAGGATGTGCGTTCGTTGTACGAGCGTTTTCCGGCGGGCGACCCCGAGCAGCAACTGGACATCCCCGAGGCCGGCGCCGCCATGCGCCGCCCGGGGTTCGTCGAGCAATTGCGCCGTAACCCGGCCACCGCGCTGATCCTGCTGCTGAGCCTGATCGTCGGGGCCCTGACCCTGCTCGGCGAAAACCTCGGCCCCCTGCGCTGGCTGACCTTCCTGGAATTTCGCGTGGTCGGCGACTACATCCAGTTCACGCCCCTGGCCGACAGCCTGGCGGCGGGGCAGTGGTGGCGCCTGGTCACGCCGATGCTGATCCACTTCGGCTTCCTGCACATCGCCATGAATGGCATGTGGTACTGGGAGCTGGGGCGGCGCATCGAACAGCGCCAGGGCAGCATCAACCTGCTGGGCCTGACGCTGCTGTTCAGCCTGGTGTCGAACTACGCGCAATACCTGTTCAGCGGGCCGAGCCTGTTCGGCGGCTTGTCCGGCGTGCTGTACGGCCTGCTCGGGCATTGCTGGATCTATCAGTTGCTGTCGCCCAACCCGGCCTATCGCCTGCCTCGCGGAGTCCTGGCGATGATGCTGGTGTGGTTGCTGATCTGTATGTCGGGGCTGATCTCGGTGATCGGCTTCGGTGAAATCGCCAACGCCGCCCATGTCGGCGGGTTGCTCGTCGGATGCCTCACAGGTTTGTTGGGCGGCTTGTACAGTCGCCGTAAACTGGCCCTCTAATGCTGGAGACCGCTTATGTCGTCGTTTGTTGAAATGATTGAAAACATCACCCCGGACATCTACCAGAGCCTGAAACTGGCGGTAGAGATCGGCAAATGGTCCGATGGCCGCAAGCTCACCGCCGAGCAGCGCGAGCTGTCCCTGCAGGCGATGATCGCCTGGGAAATGCAGAACCTGCCCGAAGAGCAGCGCACCGGCTACATGGGCCCGCAAGAATGTGCGTCGAAGTCGATCGAAGTGCCGAACATCCTGTTCAAATCGGATGCCATCCATTGATCGAGATCGGCCGTGGCTCCATCAGTAAAATGTCGGCGCGCCTGGACGGGGCGGATGTGCAGTATGCCTTTCGTCTTGGCGACACCGAGGTGCCGGTCAATCCATTGATCGGCAGCACCGTGCGCCTGGAATACCTGGGGGCGATCCACTGCACCCATTGCGGGCGCAAGACCAAGACCAGCTTCAGCCAGGGTTACTGCTACCCGTGCATGACCAAGCTGGCCCAGTGCGATATCTGCATCATGAGCCCGGAACGCTGCCACTACGACGCTGGCACCTGCCGCGAGCCGTCCTGGGGCGAGCGGTTCTGCATGACCGACCACGTGGTGTACCTGGCCAACTCGTCGGGGATCAAGGTCGGCATCACCCGCGCCACCCAGCTGCCGACCCGCTGGCTCGACCAGGGCGCCAGCCAGGCGCTGCCGATCATGCGCGTGGCGACCCGCCAGCAGTCCGGTTTCGTCGAGGACCTGTTCCGCAGCCAGGTGGCCGACAAGACCAACTGGCGCGCCTTGCTCAAGGGCGATGCCGAGGCGGTGGACCTGGCGCAAGTGCGCGACCAGCTGTTCGCTTCCTGCGCCGAGGGCCTGCGCGCCTTGCAGGAACGCTTCGGCCTGCAGGCGATCCAACCGGTCAGCGATGTCGAGCCGATCGAGATCCGCTACCCGGTCAAGCAGTACCCGGCCAAGATCGTCAGCTTCAACCTGGACAAGAACCCGATTGCCGAAGGCACGCTGCTGGGGATCAAGGGCCAATACCTGATCTTCGATACCGGCGTGATCAACATTCGTAAATACACGGCCTACCAGCTCGCCGTGCATCAGTAGAAGGATTCGCCGCATGCGCACCGAACAACCGAAGATGATTTACCTGAAGGACTATCAGGCGCCCGAGTACCTGATCGACGAAACGCACCTGACCTTCGAGTTGTTCGAGGACCACAGCCTGGTCCATGCGCAACTGGTGATGCGCCGTAACCCGGCGCATGGCGCCGGCCTGCCGCCGCTGGTGCTCGACGGCCAGCAGCTGGAGCTGCTGTCGGTGTCCCTGGGCGATCGCGAGCTGACGGCCGCGGATTACCAGCTGAGCGCCAACCACCTGACCCTGCAGCCGACCAGTGAATCCTTCACCGTCGACACCAGCGTCAAGATCCACCCGGAAAGCAACACCGCCCTGGAAGGCCTGTACAAGTCCGGCGGCATGTTCTGCACCCAGTGCGAGGCCGAAGGCTTTCGCAAGATCACCTACTACCTCGACCGCCCGGATGTGATGAGCAAGTTCACGACCACCGTGGTGGCCGAGCAGCACAGCTACCCGGTGCTGTTGTCCAACGGCAACCCGACCGCCAGCGGGCCGGGCGAAGACGGCCGGCACTGGGCGACCTGGGAAGACCCGTTCATGAAGCCGGCCTACCTGTTCGCCCTGGTGGCGGGCGATTTGTGGTGCGTCGAGGACAGCTTCACCACCATGAACCAGCGCGAAGTCGCGCTGCGCATCTACGTCGAGCCGGAAAACATCGACAAGTGCCAGCACGCCATGACCAGCCTGAAGAAGTCCATGCGCTGGGACGAACAGACCTACGGCCGTGAGTACGACCTGGACATCTTCATGATCGTCGCGGTCAACGACTTCAACATGGGCGCCATGGAGAACAAGGGCCTCAACATCTTCAACTCCAGCGCCGTGCTGGCCCGCGCCGAAACCGCCACCGACGCCGCGCACCAGCGGGTCGAGGCGATCGTCGCCCACGAATACTTCCACAACTGGTCGGGCAACCGCGTGACCTGCCGCGACTGGTTCCAGCTGTCGCTCAAGGAAGGCTTCACGGTATTTCGCGATGCCGGCTTCTCCTCGGACATGAACTCGCGCACGGTCAAGCGCATCCAGGACGTGGCCTACCTGCGCACCCACCAGTTCGCCGAAGACGCCGGGCCCATGGCCCACGCCGTGCGCCCGGAAAGCTTTATCGAGATCTCCAACTTCTACACCCTGACCGTGTACGAGAAGGGTTCGGAAGTGGTCGGCATGATCCGCACCCTGGTGGGCGCCGAAGGCTTCCGCAAGGGCAGCGACCTGTACTTCGAGCGCCACGACGGCCAGGCCGTGACCTGCGACGATTTCGTCAAGGCCATGGAAGACGCCAACGGCATCGACCTGGGCCAGTTCAAGCGCTGGTACAGCCAGGCCGGCACCCCACGCCTGGCGGTCAGCGAGGCCTATGACGCGAAGGCGAAGACCTACAGCCTGACCTTCCGCCAGAGCTGCCCGCAAACCCCGGACAAGGTGGAAAAACTGCCGTTCGTGATTCCGGTCGAGCTGGGCCTGCTGGACGCCAAGGGCGCGGCGATTGCCCTGCGCCTGGCTGGCGAAGCCGCCGCGCAAGGCACTTCGCGGGTGATCTCGGTGACCGAAGCCGAGCAGACCTTCACCTTCGTCGACATCGCCGAACAGCCACTGCCGTCCTTGCTCCGCGGCTTCTCGGCGCCGGTGAAGCTGAGCTTCCCGTACAACCGCGACCAGCTGATGTTCCTCATGCAGCACGACAGCGACGGTTTCAACCGTTGGGACGCCGGCCAGCAACTGGCGGTGCAGGTGCTGCAAGACCTGATTGCCCAGCATCAGCAGGGCCAGGCGCTGGTGCTGGACCCGCGTCTGGTCACCGCGCTGGGCACGCTGCTGGCCGATGACAGCCTGGACCAGGCCATGGTCGCGGAAATGCTTTCGCTGCCGGGCGAGGCCTACCTGACCGAGATCAGCGAAGTGGCGGATGTCGAGGCCATTCACGTGGCGCGCGAGTTCGCCCGCCAGCAACTGGCCGACCGCCTGTTCGATGCGTTGTGGAAGCGTTACCAGGCCAATCGCGAGGTCTCCAAGGCCACCGCCTATGTGGCCGAGTCCGAGCACTTCGCCCGCCGCGCCCTGCAAAACATCGCGCTGTCGTACCTGATGCTCACCGAGAAGCCGCAAGTGCTGGCGGCGGCCATCGAACAGTTCGACGCCGCCGACAACATGACCGAGCGCCTGACCGCGCTGGCGGTGCTGGTCAACTCGCCGTTCGAGGCCGAGAAGGCCAAGGCCCTGGCGGTGTTCGCCGAGCACTTCAAGGACAACGCCCTGGTCATGGACCAGTGGTTCAGCGTCCAGGCCGGCAGCACGCTGCCGGGCGGGCTGGAGCGGGTCAAGGCCTTGATGCAGCACCCGGCGTTCAACATCAAGAACCCGAACAAGGTACGCGCGCTGATCGGCGCCTTCGCCGGCCAGAACCTGATCAACTTCCACGCCGCGGACGGCTCCGGCTATCGCTTCCTGGCCGACCTGGTGATCCAGCTCAACGGCTTCAACCCGCAGATCGCCTCGCGGCAACTGGCGCCGCTGACCCGCTGGCGCAAATACGACAGCGCCCGCCAGGCGCTGATGAAAGGCGAGCTGGAGCGCATTCGTGCTTCCGGCGAGCTGTCCAGCGATGTCTTTGAGGTCGTGAGCAAAAGCCTCGCCTGACCCCGGGCTTGGGCCTATGTAGGCTCGACAGCTGTAGCCGCTGCCGAGCCTGCGAGGCTGCGAAAAGCCCCGCAGGGGCTTGCCCGACGATCTCCCGTCCAGCCTCTTGCGTCCCTGCGGGCCGTTCGCAGCCTGCGGCAGCGGCTACAGGGTGGTGGTCAGGGCGCTGCTCAGGTCAGGGTGATAGTTCTGCGTGCCGATGGCGTGCAGGATGCCGACCCGCTCAAGCTTGGTGTGGACCTTGAGGTTGGCTTCGCACAGCTTCACCACAATCGCGCGCTTGTGCAGTTGGCCAATCACTTCCTCCAGCATCTGCAAGCCCGTGATGTCCATGAAAGGCACGTGTCTCAGGCGAATGATCAGCACCTGCGGGTCGCTGTGGGTCTGGGCCAGCGCTCGTTCGAAAGTCTCCGCGGCACCAAAGAACAGCGGCCCCTCGATGGTGTAGATCAGCACGCCCGGTGGCAGATGCAACTGGCCGTTGCCGTGCAGCTCGTGCTGCAGGTCCTGTTCCACCACCTGTTGCACCTCCACCGAGGAGGCCATGCGCCGCAGGAAATGCAGCATCGCCAGAATCACCCCGATATTCACCGCGATCACCAGGTCGCTGAACACCGTGAGGGTAAAGGTGGCCAGCAGAATCGCCACGTCCGCCCGGGGTGCCCGTTGCACCATGCGCTTGAAGTGGTGCAGCTCGCTCATGTTGTAGGCCACCACGAACAGGATCGCGGCCAGGGCGCACAGCGGGATATTGGCCGCCAGCGGCGCGAGAAACAGGATGATCAGCACCAGGACCAGCGCGTGGACGATGCCCGCCAGCGGGCTGCTGCCGCCGTTGCGGATATTGGTCGCGGTGCGGGCAATCGCGCCGGTGGCGGCGAATCCGCCGAACAGCGGCGTGGCCAGGTTGGCGATGCCCTGGCCGATCAGTTCCTGGTTGGAGTCGTGGCGGGTGCCGGCCATGCCGTCGGCCACCACCGCCGACAAGAGCGACTCGATGGCGCCGAGCATGGCGATGGCGAAGGCCGGGCCGATCAGGTCCAGCACCCGGGGCAGGCTGATCTCGGGCAGCTGCAGCGCCGGCAAACCCTGGGGAATGCCGCCGAAGGCACTGCCGATGGTGGCCACGCCGTCGAACTGGAACAGTGACTGCAGGGCCGTGGCCAGGGTCATGGCGACCAGGGGCGCGGGCAGGCGTTTGAGTTGCGCGACCCTGGGCACGCCCCACAACAGCGCCAGGCTGAGCAGGGCCAGCAGGGTGGTGGCCAGGTGCAGGTCGGGCAGGGCCTGCAGCAGGTGCCAGAGCTTCTGGTGAAAGTGCTCGCCGCCGACGGCGGGCAGGCCGAAGAAGTCCTTCCACTGGCTGACCCAGATGATCACCCCGATCCCGGCGGTAAAGCCGAGTATCACCGGGTCCGGGATGAACTTGATCAGGGCCCCCAGGCGGCTGATGCCCAGCAGGAACAGGATGATCCCGGCCATCATGGTCGCCAGTTGCAGGCCGTTGACCCCGTACTTGGCGGTGACCCCGGCCAGAATCACGATAAAGGCCCCGGTGGGCCCGGCGATCTGCAAGCGGCTGCCGCCGAACAGCGACACCAGCAGGCCGCCGACGATGGCGGTGTAAATCCCCTGTTCAGGCTTGACCCCGGAGGCGATGGCGAAGGCCATGGCCAACGGCAGCGCCACCACGCCGACAATCACCCCGGACACCAGGTTGCGGGCCCAGTGCGCGCGTCCCAGCAATCCGGCTTTCCACGCCTCGCGTATGGCAATCATGGCTCACTCCTGAAGTCCGGCTTGCAGAACACGCAGCTCAATCATAGCCAAAGCCGGGAGGCGCAGCCCATGGCCTGAATCAGTCTTTGCGCGGCTATCAGCTGCAGATGCTTGGGGATCGAGGGGCGTAGTCCGCGGCGTTGGTGTTCCAGCCTCAGCTACGCTTCGTACGTTGCCTCAGTATCGACTGAGCAGTCAGGTTCCAGGCAGGGTGCGGTGGTTAACAAAAGATAACGTGGCGTCGATTGTCAGACGTTTCTAAAGCCCGATAGGATAGGTCAGCTTCCGAAGGGGCTCTAGATTGCAGGTTTCAGGACGGTGTCCTGGATCCCATGCCCCGAACGGCGCCCTGTAAAGGTTGAACGACCTAACAATAATAAATGGGGGAAAGGTCTATGAGTGAGCCTGTCATGGGTGTGAGTTCCTGCCGCCCGCCGGCCTTGCGCAGATTTGCGTTGCTGGCTACAGCGCTCTCGCTGTTGGGGGTCGCCCTGTTGCCGGCCCCGGTCCAGGCCGCTGCGTCCGCGGCGGACACTGTCTATTCCACCGAATCGGCCAAGGCCAGCAAGGGCCTGATGCTCGATGTCGTGCATGCCGGTTCGCGCCTGGTCGCCGTTGGCGATCGCGGGCACATTCTCTATTCCGACGACCAGGGCCAGACCTGGACCCAGGCCAAGGTACCGACCCGGCAACTGCTGACTGCGGTGTATTTCGTCGATGCCCAGCACGGCTGGGCCGTCGGCCACGATGCCCAGGTGCTCGCCAGCGAAGACGGCGGCCTGACCTGGACCAAGCAGTTCGAAGACCTCAAGCGCGAAGCGCCGCTGCTGGACCTGTGGTTCCAGGACACCAGCAACGGTTTTGCCGTGGGTGCCTACGGCGCGCTGCTGGCCACCACCGACGGCGGCAAGCACTGGGAAGACGCCAGCGACCGCCTGGACAACGAAGACCAGTACCACCTCAACGCCATCGCCGCGGTGAAGGATTCCGGCCTGTTTATCGTCGGCGAGCAGGGCAGCATGTTCCGCTCCGCCGACTGGGGGCAGACCTGGGAACGCCTCGAAGGCCCTTATGAAGGTTCGTTCTTCGGCGTGATCGGCACCGCCCAGCCCGCCACGCTGCTGGCTTACGGCCTGCGCGGCAACCTCTATCGTTCCACCGACTTCGGCAGCACCTGGGAACAGGTCGAGCTCAAGGCCGCCCGCGGCAGCCTGGAGTTCGGCCTGTCCGGCGCCACGCTGCTGGACGACGGCTCGCTGGTGATCGTCGGCAACGGCGGCAGCGTGGTGCGCAGCACCGACAACGGCGTGACCTTCAGCGTCTACAACCGTCCGGACCGGATCTCCCTGGCAGCGGTGACGGCAGCCGGCAATGGCAACCTGATTCTGGCGGGGCAGGGCGGTGTGCGCTCGACCTCGTCGAATGGCGCCGATCTCGGAAAATAATCAGGGCAAGCAAGCCGGGCCAATAATAAGAAGGCGGGAACACTTCCATGAGCAGTCATCAAACCGACAAGGCGACGTTTCTCGAGCGTCTGATTTTCAACAACCGCCCGGCAGTGATCGTCATCTGCCTGCTGGTCAGCGTTTTCCTGTTCTGGCAGGCCACGCTGATCAAGCCGTCCACCAGCTTCGAAAAAATGATCCCGCTCGAGCATCCCTTCATCGAGAAGATGATGGAGCATCGCAACGACCTGGCGAACCTGGGCAACACCGTGCGCATTTCGGTGGAGGCCAAGGACGGTGACATCTTCACCAAGGAGTACATGGAGACGCTGCGGCAGATCCATGACGAGGTGTTCTACATCTCCGGCGTCGACCGCTCGGGCCTGAAATCGCTGTGGAGCCCCAGCGTGCGCTGGACCGAAGTGACGGAGGAAGGCTTCGCCGGCGGCGAAGTGATCCCGCAGAGCTACAACGGCTCGGCCGACAGCCTCGACCTGCTGCGCAACAACGTGCTCAAGTCGGGCCAGGTCGGGCGCCTGGTGGCCAACGACTTCAAGTCGAGCATCGTCGACATCCCGCTGCTGGAGTCCTACCCGGACCCGGAGGACCAGGGCAAGTTGCTGGCCCTGGACTACCAGAAGTTCTCCCACGAGCTTGAGGAAAAGATCCGCGACAAGTTCGAGGCGCAGAACCCCAATGTGAAGATTCATATCGTCGGTTTCGCCAAGAAGGTCGGCGACCTGATCGACGGGCTGATCATGGTGGTGATGTTCTTTGGCGTCGCCTTCCTGATCACCCTGGTGCTGCTGTACTGGTTCACCTGGTGCATCCGCAGCACCATCGCCGTGCTCATCACCACCCTGGTGGCGGTGGTCTGGCAGCTGGGCCTGATGCACGCCGTGGGCTTTGGCCTCGACCCTTATTCGATGCTGGTGCCGTTCCTGATCTTCGCCATCGGCATTTCCCACGGCGTGCAGAAAATCAACGGTATCGCCCTGCAATCCAGCGGTGCCGACAACGCCCTGACCGCGGCCCGGCGCACCTTCCGCCAGCTGTTCCTGCCGGGGATGATCGCGATCCTCGCCGACGCCGTGGGCTTCATCACCCTGTTGATCATCGACATCGGGGTGATTCGCGAACTGGCCATCGGCGCGTCCATCGGCGTGGCGGTGATCGTGTTCACCAACCTGATCCTGCTGCCGGTGGCGATTTCCTATGTCGGCATCAGCAAGCGCGCGATCGAGCGCAGCAAGAAGGACGCCACCCGCGAGCATCCGTTCTGGCGCCTGCTGTCGAATTTCGCCAGCCCGAAAGTCGCCCCGGTGTCGATCTTCCTGGCCCTGCTGGCCTTCGGTGGCGGCCTCTGGTACAGCCAGAACCTGAAGATCGGCGACCTCGACCAGGGCGCGCCGGAACTGCGTCCGGACTCGCGCTACAACAAGGACAACAACTTCATCATCAACAACTACTCCACCAGTTCCGACGTGCTGGTGGTGATGGTCAAGACCGCCTCCGAAGGCTGCTCGCGCTACGAAGCCATGGCGCCGATCGACGAGCTGATGTGGAAGATGCAGAACACCGAGGGCGTGCAGTCGGCGATTTCCCTGGTGACCGTGTCCAAGCAGATGATCAAGGGCATGAACGAGGGCAACCTGAAATGGGAAACCCTGTCGCGCAACCCGGATGTGCTGAACAACTCCATCGCGCGGGCCGACGGCCTGTACAACAACAACTGCTCGCTGGCGCCGGTGCTGATCTTCCTCAACGACCACAAGGCCGAGACCCTCGACCGCGCGGTGCATGCGGTGCAGGAGTTCGCCAAGGAGCACAACAAGGAGGGCCTGGAGTTCCTGCTGGCGGCGGGTAACGCCGGGATCGAGGCGGCCACCAACGAAGTGATCAAGCGCTCGGAACTGACCATCCTGGTGCTGGTGTACATCTGCGTGGCGGTCATGTGCATGATCACCTTCCGCTCCTGGGCGGCAACCCTGTGCATCGTGTTGCCGCTGGTGCTGACTTCGGTGCTGGGTAACGCGCTGATGGCGTTCATGGGCATTGGCGTAAAGGTCGCGACCTTGCCGGTGGTGGCGCTCGGGGTGGGGATCGGCGTGGACTACGGGATCTACATCTACAGCCGCCTGGAAAGCTTCCTGCGTGCCGGCCTGCCGTTGCAGGAGGCCTACTACCAGACCCTGAAATCCACCGGCAAGGCGGTGCTGTTCACCGGCCTGTGCCTGGCCATCGGCGTGGCTACCTGGATCTTCTCGGCCATCAAGTTCCAGGCCGACATGGGCCTGATGCTGACCTTCATGCTCCTGTGGAACATGTTCGGCGCGTTGTGGCTGCTGCCGGCGCTGGCGCGGTTCCTGATCAAACCGGAGAAACTGGCGGGGCAGAAGGGCAACTCGCTGTTCGCCCACTAAGTTTCGAGGCATCAACCAAAACCGCGACCCAGGTCGCGGTTTTTTATTGCCCGTCTCCATGGCCTGTAGCCGCTGCCGAGCCCGCGAGGCTGCGATCGACTGGCACGGTCGCGGCGGTCTTCCGGGCCCAGGAGGGCCTTCGGCCCTGGCGCAGCCTGCGGCAGCGGCTACAGGGGGCAGTAGATGGCGAACTTTGCAATGCCACTACAGCCGCGCCGCGCCGGACCCGCTATCATGGCCGCTTTCCATTGCTGACTGACGACCATGACTGCCGCTACAGACACTTTGCTGACTGCCCTCCAAGCCTGCGACATGCTGGAAATCGACGGGCTGCATGCCTTCGACTTCACCCTTGACGACCAACAGCTGCTGATCGAATGCATGGACGGCCGCGCGGCCAAGCGCTGGAGTTTCAGCCTGGCCCAGGTCACCGCCGCGACCTTCGACGATACCCTGCAGAGCTGGACCATCGTCGGCGATTCCGGTGAGCACCGCCTGGTGTGCATGAGTGCTTTCAGTGCCCGTAACGATGAGGAGGATGAACATGAGGATGCGTAACTTCTGGCCACTGCTGATGGCTGGCAGTGTCGGCGCCATGGCCGTGCAGGCCGCGCCGGTCGAGACCCAGGAACTGCTGGTCGGTTCCTACACCCAGGGCCAGAGCGAAGGCATCTACCGCCTCAAGTTCGACGGCCGCACCGGCAAGATCGACGCCAAGCCGCTGCAGGTGGTCAAGAGCGCCAACCCGTCCTGGCTGACCCTGTCCAAGGACCAGAAACAGCTGTTCGTGGTCAACGAGAACGGGCCAGGACAAGCCGACCCGATCGGCCGGGTCAGCAGCTTTGGCATCGAAGCCAAGAGCCGCAAGCTGAACCCGATCAACCAGGTGCAGAGCCTGGGCAACGAGCCGACGCATTCCAGCCTGAGCGGCGATGGCCGCTACCTGTTCGTCAGCAACTATTCGGTGGTCGAAGATCCGGGCGGCAGCCTTGCGGTAGTGCCGGTCAGCGCCGATGGCAAGCTGTCGCCGGTGGTCCAGCTCAGCAGCCACCCAGGCAGCCGGGTCAACCCCGAGCGCCAGGTGGCGGCCCACGTGCATTCGGTGGTGTCGTCGCCGGACGGCCAGTTCGTGTTCGCCAGCGACCTGGGCGCGGACAAGATCTTCGTCTACCGCTACGACCCCAAGGCCAACGCCGAGCGCCCCCTGACCGCGGCCGAGCCGGCGTTCGTCGAGCTGCCGCCGGGCAGCGGCCCACGGCACCTGCTGTTCAGCGCCGATGGCAAGCACGCCTACCTGACCCTGGAAATGAGCGCCCAGGTGGTGATGTTCGATTACCAGGACGGCAAGCTGAGCCAGAAACAGATCCTCGACTTGACCAGCGGCGGCAAGGACAAGAAGGCAGCGGGCGCGCTGCATGCCTCGAAAGACGGCAAGTACCTGTACGTGAGCAACCGCGGCACGGCCAATCAGTTGCTGGTGTTCGCCATCGACGAAGCCACCGGCCAGCTCAAGGAGATCCAGCGCCGTTCGGTGGAGGGCGATCACCCTCGTGAGTTCAGCCTCGATCCGAGCAACAAGTACGTGCTGATCGGCAACCAGAAGAGCAACGAAATCGTGGTGATCGAGCGCGACGCCAAGACCGGTTTCCTCGGCAAGACCGTGCAGAAACTGCCGTTCGATTCACCCAGCGATATCAAGTTCCTGGTGCGTCAATAAGCCACAGGCCCCGGTTGACGGGGCCTGAGCCTTTCTATTAATGACGCTGATATCTGCTACTGCTGGAAAAGATTTCAACCCGCCAACCCTCGGGCGTAGTTTTGCTTCACGGCCCGGCGCATCAAGGCTTCCGGGCAAACAAGCCGACTGCATACGAGGGTTACCCAATGAACTTCAATCTCTTCTCCGTGATCGCCGCTTCCGCCATCTCCGCTACCGTGGCCCTGCCAGCCAGCGCCAACGTGGAAATCAGCGAGAAAAAATCCGCGACCAACACCTACACCCAGAAATACCTGCAACAGAGCGCCAACTTCTACGCCGCCCTGGATCACAAGATCCAACACTGAAATTCCCCGCAATGCCCAGGTATGCAGGAGCGAAGTCACTGGCTTCCCTGGATGGACTCGTTCATCCAGCGGACCGGCAGTGATGTCGCTCCTGCATCACCTGTATGCGACGTTTTCCCTCATGCCAGGCAAATTAGCTTGGTAATGTCATATCGCCATATGTTTAAATTTGACGCTAATTAATTGACTCCTCCTTTCCAAGGATCGACAGCATGGCGATGCGTCTGGCAGTGGTTCTTCTGTTCCTCTATTCCACCCCGATTCTCTCGGCTGCCCAGCCCGTCGAAGGCGAGCCGGAAACCTCCCGCGAGCGCATGCTGACCCTGCTTGAGGATTGATTGGCCGTGGATTCACGATCAATCCAACTGATGGTGACTATGCACCGAGGTTGTTTCTGCGACGGGCGCTTTTAACGGATTCTGTGGGCACGCAAACATGCCCACGGAGACCACCATGGCCCACTCGATCCTCACCTCTGCCAAGCGCGGCGCCTATGTCGCCATTGGCCTGTACCTGGCCATGGTCCTCCTGGTCAGCCTCTCGGCCCAGACCCCGTCGGCAGTGCAGCCGCCGATCCAAGTCGCTTACCCGGCCATCCAGTTCGAGCACCGCGCGCAAGCCGCCGAACACCCTGCGGATGCGGGAGTGGCGCTGCTATGAAAGGACGCAGGTTCTGGGTCATTGCCGTCCTGGCGTTCATGACCAATGGCGCGTCCTTGCTGGGGATAGGGCAGGGCTCGGCGGGCTCGCTGGCCCGGGCCATCGAATGCAATCACAACATCGCCCACAACATCGAAACCGCCAAGGCCCTGGGCCTGCTGGCCGGCAACCCGCCAGCCAAACCCAAGGCCGCGTTCTTCGGTCCGTTCAGCGTCGATTGCTCGGCGTTGCGGATGTGCAGTGTGCTGGCCTGAATGCAACTCTCGAAACAACACAATCTTCTGTAGGAGCGAAGCTTGCTCGCGATAGCCGCGCAGCGGCGATGTATCCGTCATATCGCGTTATCGTTGTGGTTTTTTTCGCGAGCAAGCTTCGCTCCTACAAAAGAAGGGAGGGCAAGTTCAGGCCTTGGCCATGACCTCGACAAACAGCTTCGACTCCAGGAACCGCTGCAACCAGCGCTGCAAATGCCGGTAAGGCGTCTGCGCGAACCATTCGCGATCGACATGGGCGAACTGCCGCACGAACGGCGCCAGGGCCATGTCCGCCAGGCTCGGGTGATCCGCCAGCAGGTAATCGTGCTGGCTCAACAGCTCATCCAACTGCCGTAGAAATACTTCTCCCTGGCCGCGGTAATGCTCCATCGGCTGCTCGGGATAACGCTCGGCGTATTTGTAGCGATTGAGGTGCAGCTTGAACACCTGGTCGTTTTCCGCGATCAGCGTGTCGATCCGGTGCTGCGCCGGCCCATCGTCCTTCAGTAACCAATCCTGCGGATCGTGCTGGGCCAGGGCCCAGCGCATGATATCCAGGCTTTCGTCGATCACCCGGCCGTCAACGCTGAGCACCGGCACCGTGCCCTTGGGCGACAGCGCCAGCATCGCCGCCGGCTTGGCCTTGAGGCTGACTTCGACGATCTCCAGCGGCACCCCGCTGTAGCGCAGCGCGAGGCGCGCACGCATGGCGTAGGGGCAGCGGCGGAACGAATACAACGTATTCATTTCACCTCCAGGGTACTCAGGCCGTTGCCCTGGCGCTGTACCTGGATCTGCACCGGAATCCGCTCGTGCATTTCCTGCACGTGGGAAATCACCGCCACCTTGCGCCCCTGGGCCTGTAAGCCGTCGAGGGCGTCCATCGCCAGTTGCAGGGATTCCGGATCGAGGCTGCCGAAGCCTTCGTCGATAAACAGCGACTCGATCTTCAGCGTGCTGGACGCCATGGACGCCAGGCCCAGGGCCAGCGCCAGGGACACCAGGAAGGTCTCGCCGCCGGACAGCGAATGCACCGAGCGCAGTTCATCGCCCATTTCCGTGTCCATCACCAGCAGGCCGAGCATGCTGCCGCCGCGCTTGAGGCGATAGCGCCGCACCAGCTGGCGCAGTTGCGCGTTGGCGTGATGCACCAGCAGATCGAGGTTGTAGGCCTGGGCGATCTTGCGGAAGGTGTCGCCGCTGGCCGAACCGATCAAGGCATTGAGTCGCGCCCAGCGCTGCCATTCGCTGTAGGCCTGGGCGATCTGCTCGCCCAGCGCCTGGTTGGCGTCTTGCCGACGCTGGTCCTCGGTCTGCTGGGCGCGCAGTTCGGCGCTCAGCTGTTCGCTGGCGGCCAGCTGGTTGTGCAGCTCGCCCAGGGCGCCGGCCAGTTGTTCGGCGTCGAGCTGGCCGTCGTGCTGGGCCTGATGGCTGTGTAGGCGCTGCTCGCGTTCGGTGACCAGGACCCTGGCCTGTTCCACCGCCTTTTCCCGCTCTTGCAGCTGCTGGCGCAGCGCGGCGACCTGCTGGTCGTCGAGGCTGAGCAATTGCTCCAGCGCGCCGTCGTCCAGCTCCGGGTGCTGCTGGCGCCAGTCGGCGATCTTGCTGCCCAGTTCCTGCTGCTCGGCTTCCAGGGCCAGCAGGCGCTCCTCCTTGCCTTGCAGTTCCGCGCCCAGCTGCACCAGCAGGCGGCGGACTTCCTGCAACTGCTGGTTGGCCAGCACCTCGGCGGCGCGCGCCTGTTCCACGGCCTGTTCCAGATGCTGCTGCCACTGCTCGGCACTGCTGTGTTCGCCCAGCAGTTGCGCGAGCTTGTTGTGGGCGGCTTGCTGTTGCTCGGCCAGGGCATTGAATTGCTCCTGGGCGGCTTGCAGTTGCTGCGCGCGGGTCTGCTGACGGTCCTGTTCCTTGTCCAGGGCCAGCTGGCGCTGTTGCTGCTCTTGCGCTTCTTCCTTCTGCTGGTCGAGCTGCTCCAGGCGCTGCATGACCTGCTGGTCGATCTGCATAAAGGTCGCGGCCGGGTCGTTGCGCAGGGCTTCGAGGGTGTCGGCCGGCAGCAGGGTGGCGAAGGCCGACAGCTCTTCTTCCAGGCGCTGGCGGTCCGCGCCCAGCTGCTGTTGCTGCTGGGTCAGGTGGTGCGTGGCCTCGTGGCTGGCTTCGATCGTTGCCTGCAGTTGCTGTTGCAGGCGCCCGGCGTCCTTTTGCAGTTTCAGCAGAGCGCCTTGGCGCTGTTCGTCCTGCTGGATGCTCTGGTTCAACTGGCTCAGTTGCTGGTTCAACCAGGCATCGCGCTTGCCGGCGTCCTGGTCGAGCAGCGCCGCCGACAACGGATGAGCTTCGATGCTTGGCGCCAGGGCCTGCTGTTGGCTTGCCAGGTGTTCCTGTTGCTGGAGGAATTCCTTCTGCTGGGCGATCAGGCCGCCGACCTGGCTGCGCAGCTCGGCGAGTTTCTCCTTGAGTTCATCCACCGCCTTGCGCGCGTTGGCTTCTTCGCTTTCGTCGTGGCGCCCCAGGCTCTGCAACAGCGCCTCGGGCTGATGGTAGGGATGCTCGTGGCTGCCGCAGACCGGGCAGGGCTGATCGTCCTGTAATTGCTCGCGCAGCTCTTCGACACTGGCACTGCGCGCCAGGCGCTGGCGCTCCAGTAGCTGCTGGGTCACCGTCAGGGTCTGTTCGGCGACTGTCAGTTCCGCCTTGCTCTGCAGGCCGATCCGGTTCAGCTCTTCGCGCTCGCGCGCCGCGGCCTGCAGTTTGTCCGCCAGTTCCGCGCCGCGTTTGTCCAATTCCTGTTGGCTGGCCCACAGCCGCGCCAGTTCTTCGAAGGCGCGCTGTTGCTTGCGGTTGTCTTGCAGCAGGTCACTGAGGATCTGCAACTGTTCGGCCACCGCGTGGGGCTCGGCGCCGGCTTCGCTGTACAGCACTTGCAGTTCATCGCGTTGCGCGGCCAGTTGCTGCGCGGCGCTGGCGGCCCGTTGTTGCAGGCCGGGCAGTTCTTCCTGGCCCTTGTTCAGCCGGTTGCCGGCCAGCATCAGCTGTTGCAGGCGATCGCGGTAGGCGTTCCAGGCATCGCTCAGCGGCGCCAGATGAGTACTGTGTTCCAGCTGTTCGGCAATCCGCTGCAAGCGTTCGCCCACCAGGCGCTGCTGTTCGAGCATGGCCTGGATCGCCTGCTGGCCTTGCTCGCTGGCCAGTTGCAGCTTGTCCTTGAATGCGCCGGCTTCACCGCAGGTCTTGCCCAGGTGGGCGAGGGTGCTTTGCTCGGCAAAGGCCTCGCGCAGCAGCGGCGCGCTGGTGTTTTGCTGTTCCCGGGCGCCGAGCAGCGCGGCCTGGGCCGTGCTCAGTTGTTGCTCCAGTTCGCTTTGGCGTTGTTGCTCCGCGCCTTGTTGCTGGCGCTGTTGCCGAATCTGTTCGCGCAGTGGCGTCAGTTGCTGGTTCAGTTCCACCTGCCGGGCGAACTGATGGCGTTGCGGCGCCAGTTGCTCCAGGCGGGTCAGCCGGGTCCGCTCGCTGGCCAGGCCTTCCCAGGCTATTTGTGCCTGTTGCAGTTGCTCGGCGGCGCTCTGCTGCTGGTCTTGCAACTGCTGCAATTCCTTGAGCCAGCCGTGTTGCAGCTCCAGCTGCTTGAGCTGCGCCTGCTGGGCCTTGAGCTGCTGCTGGGCGGCGTCGAAGCGCTGGTCCAGCTCGGCCCGTGCCTCGGGCTCCAGCGGGGTGATGCCGTTGGCCTGGGCCTTGAGGGTCTTGTGCTGTTCCTCGGCGTCCTTGCTCTTGCTGTAGGCGCGCCGCCCGAGCTGGCTGTAGATCGAGGTGTTGGTGAGCTTTTCCAGCAGCTCGCTGCGTTCCTTGTCATCGGCCTTGAGAAAGGCGCTGAACTCGCTCTGGGCCAGCATCACCGCGCGGGTGAACTGCTCGAAGTTGAGCCCCAGCTTGGCTTCGATCAATTGCTCGTAGTCGCGCTTCTGGCTGGCCAACAGTTGGTTGCTGTCCAGGTCGTGCAGGCTCTGCTTGCTGGCCTGCAGCTTGCCGTTGGCCTTGTCCCGGGCTCGGTTGGTTTCCCAGCGGGCGCGGTAGCGATGGCCGTCGATGCCGACGAAGTCGACCTCGGCGTAGCCGCTGCCGGTGCCACGGCGCAGCAGGGTGCGCGGGTCGCTGGTGAGCATTTCGCTGTCGACCTCCGGCACCTTGGTTTCGCGGCCGATATTGTTCAGCCGCGGCACCGCGCCGAACAGCGCCAGGCACAGGGCGTCGAGCAGGGTGCTCTTGCCGGCGCCGGTGGGCCCGGTAATGGCGAACAGCCCGGCGCTGGCCAGGGGCTCGGCGGTGAAGTCGATTTCAAAGGGGCCGGCCAGGGAGGCCAGGTTCTTCAGGCGGATGGCAAGAATCTTCATGGCTGCTCCTCCTCGTGCTGCACTTCCTGGAGCAGTTGCGCGAAGTCCTTGAGGGTCTGCTCATCCACCTCGCTGCCGTAGCTGTCCAGCCAGGCGCGGCTGAACAGGTCTTGCGGGCTGAGCTGGTCCAGCTCCACCAGTTGCGCGGCGCCGTCGTCGCCCTCGTGGCCGCCGTTGCCGGCGTATTCGGCGGCTATGCGCACCAGGCGCACGGCCTTGCCCTGCAGGGCGCTTTCCACTTGCTGGCGCAGGTCCGGCTGCGGCTCGTCCAGGCGCACCCGCACTTCCAGCCAGGGCTGGCGCTGTTCTTCGGCCAGCAGGTCGATGTCCGGCAACTCGGCCAGTTGCAGCAGGATCTCCGCCAGCGGTGCCGGGCCCAGGCGTTGCAGGTTGACAGCCCGCGGGATCAACCGCGGCTCGACGCTGACCAGGGTTTCGCCGTCGAGCTGGATATCGAGGATCTGGTGCTGGTAGCCGATCTCGGAGAACGACAGCGGAATCGGCGAGCCGCTGTAGCGGATGCGCTCCTCGCCGTTGACCTTCTGCGGCTTGTGCAGATGCCCCAGGGCCACGTAACTGATGCTGGGGCCGAACAGACTGGCGGGCAGGGCCTCGGCGTTGCCGATGATCAGGCTGCGCTCGGAGTCTTCCGATACCGAGCCACCGGCCATATGCGCGTGGCTGATGGCGACCAGCGCCTGGCCCGGCTGGCGCTTGGCGTTGGCCGCGGCGATCAGCCATTCATGCACCTGGCCAATGCCCCGCAGGTAATCGTCACCCAGGTGCGCGCCGGTGACTTCCGCCGGGCGCAGGAACGGCAGCGCCAGGCACCAACCGGCAATCGCGCCGCTGGCATCGGGCAACGGCAGCAACAGACGCTCACTGTCCAACTGCCCATCGTCCAGCCACAGCACCCGGCCCAGGGCATGGGTACGCAGACGCCGCATCAAGGGCGCCGGCAACTCGATGCGCGAACCCGAGTCATGGTTGCCGGCGATCATCACAATGGTCAGGCCGGGCTGCTGTTCATGGGCGCTGACAATAAAGTCGTACAGCCGCTCCTGGGCTTTGACCGGTGGGTTGACCGTGTCGAAGATATCGCCGGCAATCAGCAGCACATCAGGGCTGTGCAGCGCCAGCTGGCGCAACAGCCATTCAAGAAAGCAGGCATGCTCGAAATCGCGTTCCTGGCCATGGAGGTTCTGCCCCAGGTGCCAGTCGGAGGTGTGAAACAGACGCAAGGCAAACTCCGCAAACAATCAGGTGAGCCGCAGGGAAGAGGAGAGCGGCGTGAGGGGGGAGAGTTTACTGGCAAATGGGGTGTGGGGTTTGGTTGGATGCCGAATAGCGGTGCCGTTTGGCGATAGTCAAAAGTTGGCGTTCGACAAGATAGCTCTTGAGTCATGGGGCGACGCTTGCGCTGCTTGGTCGCCAAATAACTTTAGGTTTAAAGTCAACTTCAAGGTCAATGTTTTTTTGGGTGGGAATATGAGAATTGGCGAACTGGCGAAAATCAGCGGATTGGCGCCTTCACGCATCCGCTTCTACGAAGCGAGCGGCCTGATCAAATCCGTCGAGCGCAAAGCCAACGGGTATCGGGACTACGCACCTGACACCGAGTGGGTCCTGGAGATCATCACCGGGGCACAGGCGGCAGGTTTTTCGCTGGAGGAGATCCGCCAGTTACTGCCGACGAATGCCAACGGATGGCGGCATGAAGAGTTGCTCAGTGGGCTCAAGCGCAAGGTCGAGGAAATCGAAATTCTCCAGCAACGGCTGGCCCAGAATAAAGCCCAACTACTGCTTGTGATCGAGGGTGTCGAGAGTAAGCCCGAGGGTATGGGCTGTGTGGAGAACACGCAGTTGTTATTGCATCGTCTGCGCGAAGAGGGGGTGGCGCCCGCTTCAGGCCGCCGTAATGGTGCGTCTTCCAAGTAACAGGCAACCTGTCAGGCTGATAAGGGGTAAAAAGCCATGCCCCTTTGATCAGTGCGTACCAACCAGGGTAACCAGTGGTTTTGGCGCGTAGAGCGCGCTTTGGAACGCTGGCACATATTCGTACTTCAGCATTTTCCCAAATTGAGCTTCTTCGCGGTGAAGGACACGTCCACCTGGCCGGTCTGGCTGTCGGTAATGTCATAGACCACCGATTTGGCATCCTCTTTTCGCTCAATACCTGTCAGCCATTTCGGCAGGTTATAACCGACAACGCCGCGAACCCTGGCAAGCTCGGCACTGAACTTTAAGGTCAAGTGCCGTGAGCTGGCTTTTTTCGTTGGTTTTCAGCGTGCCGTTTGCAATGGCTCAGCGAGTTTTATTGCCCGCCGAGAGCAAGGCCATCACGGCTTCAGCCACGGCCCTGGGCGACTGAGGGTTCTGCCCCGTCACCAGGCGTCCATCGGTGATGGCAAATGAGGTGAATGGCAACCAGGCCTTGCGGTAACGCGCACCCTGGCCGACCAGCCTGTCCTCGAGGAAGAAGGGAACCTGGTTCTTCATGCCCGAAAGCAGCTCTTCGCGATTTGAGAAACCGGTGATGTTCCTGTTCTTGATCAGTGCCTGGCCTTGCTCATCCTTGAGGTCCACCAGTCCCGCCACGCCATGGCAGACGGCTGAGACGATGCCGCCCTGGTTGTAGATCTTTTCGGCGACACGACGCAGGTCCGGGTTTTCGGGAAAGTCCCACATGACGCCGTGGCCCCCCGTGAAATAGATGACGCTGAACCGGGAGGGATCGATGTCGGCGATCGGTATCGTGTTGTTCAGGCGAGCGCGAAACGCCGGTGACTGCAAATGCTCACGGGCGGCCTTGTCCATATAGAGCCAACCGAGGCTGCGCTCGTCCAGTGGAACCGCTCCGCCCTTGGGGCTGGCAAAAACCGTCGTATAACCGGCGGCCTCGACGACATCGGTGAAATGCGTCAGCTCGGTCAACCACAGCCCCGTGGTGTCGGTGCGTGAGGGATAGCTGGCGTGGTTGGTCATGATCACCAGTATCTGGCGATCCTTCGGCATTGCAGTGGAAGGGTTGGTTTCAGCATTTGCAAAAGTCATGAATACACCGCCTATCAATACCAACGCACAAGAAACAAGGGTCTTCAACATCATCCGGGCTCCGACAGTCATGCAGTGCCAATCATGCTCACCTTAAACCATGCTTTAAGGTCAACCCCCACATTTCCAAAAAGCTTCCGTTTGCGCTGGCGCGCTTCTGCTTGACTCTAAACCTGACTTCAACGTTAGCGTCTGGCGCCGATTGGACAAGGCAATAACGCACTTAACCATCCAGTCAGGAGCCACAGCATGAGCCAGCAAGACCACCCCGTGACGCAGATGAAATGGATGATCTATGGCGCCTACGGGTATACCGGCGAGCTGATCGCCCGCGAAGCCGTCAAGCGTGGGTTCAGGCCGGTGCTGGCGGGGCGCAGCCGCGACAGGATCGAACCCTTGGCCCGGGAGCTGGGGCTTGAGGCACGTATGTTCGGGCTGGATGACGAGGTGCGACTGCTGGCCCAGGTCAAGGGCCATGGCTTGGTTCTGCATTGCGCGGGGCCGTTTTCGGCGACCGCCGCACCAATGATGGACGCTTGCCTGCGGGCCCATTCGCACTACCTGGATATCACCGGCGAGATCGCCGTGTTCGAGCATGCCCAGTCCCTGCATGAGCGTGCGCAAGCGGTGGGCGTGGTGATTTGCCCCGGCGTCGGCTTCGACGTGATCCCCACCGACTGCGTCGCCGCCGCACTCAAGGCCGCGCTGCCGGATGCAACGCACCTGGCCTTGGGGTTCGATTCGCGCTCCAGCTTGTCGCCGGGCACCGCCAAGACTTCAATCGAAGGCCTGGCCCAGGGCGGCAAGGTACGTCGCGAGGGGAAAATCGTGTCTGTACCCTTGGCCTATCGGGTGCGTCGTATCGACTTTGACGCTGGAGAGAAGCTTGCCATGACCATTCCCTGGGGGGACGTTTCCACGGCCTATCACACCACCGGCATTGCCAATATCGAGGTGTTCGTGCCGGGCTCCGCCGGCATGATTCGCAGCGCCAGGTTCGCCAACTTCATTCGCCCGCTGCTGGGCTTGTCGTTCGTGCAGAAGCGGCTCAAGGCACACATCGGCAAGACCGTGATCGGCCCGGATGACGAAAAGCGCGCCGATCAGGGCACCTATGTCTGGGGCGAAGCCCGTAACGCTCGCGGCGATTGCAAGGTGGCGCGCGTGCACACCACCAATGTCTACAGTCTGACGGTCTACGGTGCGCTGACCGTGGTCGACTACCTGTTACAGGCGCGCCCGGCTGGCGGTGCCTACACACCTGCGAGGTTGCTGGGCGCCGATCTGGTGACGCGCTTGCCAGGATCGGGCGCCTTGAACATCGAATAGGCGGTGTCCGATGAAACTGTCGGATGCAGTTGAAAAAAGGTATTGACCTTCAAGCTCACTTCAAACTTAGGCTGGCCCCACGTCAAATGAGGGACTGCCCATGAATGTGTTCGACACCCTGATACTCCCCAATGGTTCGACCATCAAGAACCGCGTCGCCAAAGCCGCCATGGAAGAGAACATGGCGGACGCCGACCAGGCGCCCTCCGAAGAACTGATGCGCCTGTATCAGGCGTGGGCCGATGGTGGCGCCGGGCTGATAATCACAGGCAACGTGATGGTCGATGGCCGCGCCATGACCGGGCCGGGCGGCGTGGTGCTGCAGGATGACCAGCAACTGGACAAGTTCAGCCGCTGGGCACGGATCGGTCGATCCGGCGGTGCGCAGTTCTGGCTGCAGATCAATCATCCCGGCCGCCAGATGCGGGCAAGCCTTGGGCAGAAGACCTGGGCACCGTCAGCCATACCGCTGAACCTGGGCAAAATGTCCAAGCACTTCGCCACGCCCCACGCGATGACCCCCAGCGTGATCGAAGAGGTTATCCAGCGCTTCGCACGGGCTGCGCGCCTCGGTGAAGAGGCCGGTTTCACCGGTGTGCAAATCCACGCGGCCCACGGCTATCTGTTGAGCCAGTTCCTGTCGCCGCTGACCAATCAGAGAACGGACGAGTGGGGCGGCTCCCTGGAAAACCGGGCACGCCTGCTGCTTGAGATTGTCACGGCGGTACGGGCCGTGGTTTCCCCAGGCTTTGCGGTGGCGGTCAAACTCAACTCGGCCGATTTCCAACGTGGCGGATTCACCGCCGATGACGCGAAAAAGGTGGTTGAGCTGCTTAACGACCTGGGTGTGGATCTGGTCGAGTTATCCGGTGGCAGCTACGAAGTGCCGGCCATGCAAGGCGAGGCGCGCGATGGTCGCACTCTGGCGCGTGAGGCCTATTTCGTCGAGTTTGCCCGTGACATCCAGACCGTCGCCAGGATGCCGGTGATGGTCACCGGTGGCGTACGCCGGCGTCCCATTGCCGAAATGGTCGTCAAGAGTGGCGTGGACATGGTCGGTATCGGAACGGCCTTGGCCATCGATCCCTACCTGCCGCGTGATTGGCTTCTGGGTAAAGACAATGCTCCGCAATTGCCACCGATCACCTGGAAAAACAAGGCCATCGCGTCCTTGGCCAACATGGCGGTCGTCAAGTTCCAGCTGCGCAAACTCAGCCAGGACAAAAAGCCCTATCCAGGCGTGTCACCGTTACGCGCGCTGCTCTTGCAACAGTTCGCCAATGCCTGTCGCACTCGCCAATATCGGCGGTGGATAGAACAGCGTTCAGCGTGATTCGATGCCCATTTCAACCGCAAAGGCTCAAGGGTGAAATCCACTTTGGCGAGTGACTGACAGCGTCTGCTTTTGGCCGAACGCAGGCTGTCAGTCCCGCTCAAACCCGCGCCAGTAGTAGCAAATACATCCTTTCAAGCAGATTCCTGCACTCCCGCCATGCGGCACCCAGCCCACGTTGTTCATATTGCTCGAACAGTTCAAAGCGCTCCAGGCGCAATCCGGTAGTGCGCAGGGCCAGGCAGTCGGCTAAGGCCAGTCGGGACAGGCTGGCATCTAACACAGGGTAGGGCTGGTTCGACTGGATCAGCCACCCCAACTCAGTTTGCTCGGCATTGCAAAACAACAACTGGCAATTCGCGTTCAGCTCTCGGTCAAGAATCGAGCTCAGCCGCTCTCGCAGGAGGTCGGCTGGCTGGAGTGCGCTGCCCTTCAAATGGGTGACAAGCAGAAAACGGGCGCTGGAGGTGATGATCAAAATTCGTGGCCTGCCTCGACGGGGGAGAGTGGGGATTAGCTCACTCTCGGCCCGTGCTGAGGAATGGGAGAATTCTGAAATGGGGTGCAGAAACCGCAGCGCAAGGCTGTGCGGTTTCCTCGGTTATTTCGGGTAGAGCGGTGGCAGGCTGCTGGTGTCGGCCAGCGGGGTCTGTACATGTTCGGCGATCGGGATGGCGCGGATCGCGCGCCACAGTTCTTCGCCTTGCCAGTAGTGGCCGGTTTCGCTGTAGAGCGCGCCATTCAGGCCGTCCAGGGCGTCGGACAGGGGCACGAAGCGGGCGGCCATGTCGGCCAGGGTTTCCGGTTGCTGGCGGGCCCAGGCGTCCAGGGCCTGGCGGGTGGCTTGCGGGTCGTTGGCCAGGCAGGCGCGCTTGAGGTCGTCGAGCAGGGTGCGCGGGTTGGGGCCGGCCTGCACAGCACGCAGGATTGCCGGTTGCCAGCGCGCGCGCCACCAGAGGCCGAAGCCGAGCAAGGTGGTGCAGGCGAGCAGCAGGGTGCTGAGTTTCCAGGCCCACAGCGTGGTGCTGTCACCACCGGCGCCAGATGGTGTCGCGCCAGCCGGGGTGTCCACCACCAGGCTTGGGTTGTTCGCCACCTGCAGGGTGCGCGCCGGCAGGCTGCTGCGTTCCAGGTGGTCCTCATGGGTGTTCCACCAGACCACTTCCAGCGCCGGCAGGTCGATGCTGCCGCTGCGGTTCGGCACCAGGGCCTGGCTGTCCTCGCGGCTGCCGATCAGCCCGCGGTCGCTGACCTGATTGCTCAGCTGCGGCTGGTCCGGGTAGCTGCGCAGGCCGTTGGCCTCGGTCACTGGCAAGGGTGGCAACTGCGAGCTGGACAGGCCTTCGGCCTTGAGGGTCAGGCTGCGAGTCAGCGAGTCGCCGACCTGGCTGTGGTCCGGCTCGGGGTTCCAGCTTTCGCCCAGGCTCAGGCTGCGGGCCGGCAGCCAGGGCGCGTCGGCCGGGTATTCGGCCGGCTTGGCCTTGACCGTCAGCGGCATCTGCGCGGAGCTCACGTGCATCAGCTTGCCCGGCTTCAGGCCCTGGGGCGCCGGGTCCTGGGTGCTGGCAGTGTCGGCCAGGGTGGCGCTGAAGGTCAGCTCCGGAATGTCCAGCACGCCGCTGTGCTGGGGGAAGATCGCGTAGCGGATCTCGATCACGCCGTGGCGCACGCCGTTGATGACTTTTTCATAGGTGCGCGACTCGCCGAGCTGTTCGACCCGCGCGTCATCGATCTGCAACGGCGTCAGGCTGCTGTCGTCGTACAGCGACACCGAGTGATAGATGTGCAGGGTCAGCACCGCCTGGGCCTGCACGTAGACGCTGTCCTGGTCGAGGCTGGCGTCGATGAACACCGGCTCCAGCGGCGCACTGTCGCTGCGGCTTGCGCTTTGCAGCACCTGCAGGGTGATCGACTGGCTCTGTACGTCGCCCAGTTGCAGGGGCGGGATCACCACGGTGCCGGTGGTCCTGGGCAGCAGGGTGATGATCCAGCGGGTGATGGCGCGGTTGTCGCCGTTGAGGCTGGTCAACTGGTTGACCTGGCGCGTGCCCTGGACCTCGAACTGCGCTTGCAGCGGGGTCAGGTCGGGTTTGCCGAACAGTGTGACATTGTTGGATTCCAGGGTCAGCTCGACGGTTTCCCCGGAGTTCACGCGGCTGCGGTCGACACTGGCGACCAGCCCCTCGGCCCGGGCAGTAAAGGCGCCGAGTGTCAGCACAAGCGTGAGTAAGAGGGTGGTGAAGCGGGTCATCGAATTTTTCCCTGATCCTGATGTTGTTGCTGTTCGTACCAGAACTTGCGGCGCAGCAGTTCGCCCGGATCGTCCGGAATCTGCCGCAGCCATTGTTCCAATGCCTGACGGTGTTCGCCGTCGAAATTGTCCTGGGCATCGCGCAGCGGCGGCGTGGTGGTCTGTTCGTCGCCCAGTTCGCTGCCGGGAACCGCATCGTTGCCCGGGGTGGCGACCTCGTCGTCCGTCGACTCGTCGGCGCTGGTGGGGTGGCTGTTCTCCGGCGGCTGCTGGCCCGGGGTGACCGGTGCCTGGGTCGCCGCGCCGGCTTGCGGCGGCTGGCGGGTTTCGTCGTTGTCCTGGCTTTCGCCCTTGGCCGGCTCTTCCGGCGGCTCGGGCTCGGTTTCCTGCAGCAGGCGCTCGACCAGGGCCTTGTTCTTTTGCGCGGCGGCAAGCTCCGGTTGCAGTTCCAGGGCCTGCTCGTAGGCATCCAGCGCGGCCTCCAGCTCGCCGCTCTTGGCCAGGGCATTGCCACGATTGTAGTGGGCGCGGGCGTCGTTGCCTTCGGCAAAGCGCTGAGCGGCAGCGGCGTAGTTGCCGGCCTCGTACAGCGCCACCCCTTGCCACTGCGGGTCCTCGAAATGCTGTGCCGCCTCGCCGGGTCGCTTCTGTTCCAGCAGGCGCTGGCCCTGCTGGTCGGGGCGCAGCCACAGGTCGTTGAACTCGAAGGCGTAGCTGGGCTGCGGCACGGCGAACAGCAGCAGCGGCAGGCAGAACAGCCAGCCGCGGCGTCCAGCGCAGGCGGCCAGCAGCAACAGCGGCAGGAGCAGCCAGTAACCCTGGTCGGCCCAGGTGTCCAGGCGCAGGGTCTGGCCGTCGCTGCGCAGGTTCTGCGGACCGCTGAGCAGGCCCAGGCCGCGCAGGTCGTTATCGTCCAGGCGCGCCGGGCGATAGCGGCCGCCGACCTCGCCGATGAAGCGCTTCAGGCTCGGACCGTCGAGGCGCGACATGAGGATCGCCCCCTGTTCGTCCTTGAGAAAGCTGCCGTCTTCCTGGGCCACCGGCGAGCCCTGGCGGCTGCCGATCCCGAGCATCAACAGCTGCGGCGCCTGGCCACCGAGGGCCTGGCGGATGCCTTGGCGTTCCTGCTCGCTCAGGGACGAGCCGATCAGCAGGATCCGGCCCTGGCCCAGTGCGCCCTGGTCCAGCAGCTTCAAGGCTTTTTGCAGGGCCAGGTCGGCGCGATGGCCGGGCTGGGGCATGATCGACGGCTTGAGGGCTTCCAGCAGGTTGCGGCTGGTGGCCAGGTCGTCCGACAGCGGCACCAGGGTGTGGGCGCTGCCGGCGTAGACCACGATTGCCGTCTGCGCATCGCTGCGTACCTGCAACAGGTCCAGCAGCTTGCGCCGGGCCTGTTCCAGGCGATTGGGCGGGACGTCGCCGGCGAGCATTTCCGGGGTCAGTTCCAGCAGCACCACCAGCGGGTCGGCCGGTTTCTGGCTGGTCTGTTCGACCCGCTGCCAGCCGGGGCCGAGCAGGGCCAGCACGGCGAGGATCCAGGCCAGGCCGAGGGCGATCCACGGCAGTTTGCTTTCGCGGCCGTTGCCGCCGCTGAGCAGGGCGGCGTGAAAGGCCGGCGGCAGGATCATCTGCCAACGGCCAGCGCGTTTCTGCCGGTGCCACAACTGCCACAACAGCCAGCCGAGCAGCGGCAACAGCAGCAGCCACCAGGGACGGAACCAGTGGGGCCAGAGTTCGGCCCAGAACGGCGCGCTCATCGACGCCTCCGCAGGCGCAGGCGTTTGAGCCGTTCGCGCCAGTCTGGCAAAGGTTGCAGAAAGCGCTCGCGGGTGAAGAAGCGTTGCAGCGGATGGTCCGGCCAGCGCTCGCGCACCACCAGCAGCATGCTCAACAGCAGCGCCGCGGCCAGCGGCCAGCTGTACAGCGCCTGCGCCGAACGGGCCTGGGTCGGCTGCTGGGTCACCGGTTCCAGTTGGTCGAGGGTGTCCTTGATCGCTTGCAGCTCCTGGCTGTCGCGGGCGCGGAAGTAGCGCCCGCCAGTGGCTTCGGCGATGGCCTTGAGGGCCGGCTCGTCGAGGTCCAGGCTTGGGTTGAGGCCAAGGAAACCCAGGGTGCCGCTTTGCTCCGGGTCGGCGCCGATGCCGATCGGGTAGATCTTCACGCCTTCTTCGGCGGCTAGGCGGGCGGCGGTCAGCGGGTCGATTTCACCGCCGTTGTTGGCGCCGTCGGTGACCAGGATCAGCACCCGGCTCTGTGCCGGGCGCTGGCGCAGGCGCTTGAGCGCCAGGCCGATGGCGTCGCCGATGGCGGTGTTCTTGCCGGCGATGCCGATCTTCGCTTCGTCCAGCCAGACGCGCACGGTGTGCCGGTCGAAGGTCAGCGGCGCTTGCAGGTAGGCCTTGCTGCCGAACAGGATCAGGCCGACGCGGTCGCCTTCGCGGCTTTCCAGGAAGTCGCCGAGCAGGTGCTGGACCAGGTTCAGGCGGCTGACGTCTTCGTCCTGCCATTGCATGTCGGGGAAGTCCATGGAACCGGAGACGTCCACCGCCACCAGCAGGTCGCGACCGCTGGCGGCCACCGGCAGCGGTTCGCCCAGCCATTGCGGGCGGGCGGCGGCCACCAGCAGCAACAGCCACAACAGAATGAACGGAGCCTGCTGGCGCCAGGTCGGCAGGTTGGCTCGGGCGCGGCGTTTGGCCAGGCCTTCCAGGTCGCTGAGGAAGCTGACTTTTAGCGCCGGTTCGCCGCTGTCGGCCACCGGCAGCAGCACCCGCAGCAGCCAGGGCAGCGGCAGCAGGGCGAAAATCCACGGCCAGGCGAACTCAAACATGTTTGCGAATCCAGATTTCCACCGCCTGGGTCAGGCCGGCGATGGCCTTGTCGTCAAGCTTGCACTCGGGCTTGTAGGCGCCTTCCACCAGGACCATCCAGCGCGTGAGGCCGGCCGCCGGGCAGCGGTTGTCGAGGAACGCCAGCCACTTGCGGCCGTTGAGGGTATGGCTCTGGCTGTAGGGGTAATGGTTGCGGCACAGGCGCTTGAGCAAGCCATTGAGTTGTTGCAGCCAGGCGCCAGCGGGCGCGCCGTCGTAGGGCTTGGGCAGCAGCGCCAGTTCGGCGAGGGCGGCCAGGCGTAGCGGGTCCAGCGGTTGTTCGGTGCGGGGCAGGGCACGTTGGCGCGGCCAGAAGCGCTTGAGCCGCCACAGGCCGAAACCGAGCAGCGGCAGCAACACCAGCAACAGCCACCAGCCCGGTGCCGGCGGCCACAGGCCGATGGCGGGCGGGGCGATCAAGGGTTGCAGTTGCTCGAGGCTGCTCATCGGGTTTTCCCCGGGCGTTGCGGGTTCAGGTACTCGCGCAGTTGCTCGACCATTTCGCTCTGGGTGCTCAGGGGCATCAGCAGCACCCGCAGCTTCTGCGCCAGCAGTTCCCAGCGGGCGATGCGCGCTT
Organism: Pseudomonas chlororaphis subsp. chlororaphis; assembly: GCF_003945765.1. Classification (NCBI taxonomy): domain Bacteria; kingdom Pseudomonadati; phylum Pseudomonadota; class Gammaproteobacteria; order Pseudomonadales; family Pseudomonadaceae; genus Pseudomonas; species Pseudomonas chlororaphis. Next base: position 3,091,828 of record NZ_CP027712.1, read on the forward strand.
CGCTCTGCGCCCGGTAGGCCTGGCGCAGTTCGTAGTTGAGGGTGTCCAGCTCCAGCTGCGCGCCGCGTTCGGCGAAACGCAGCAGGCCGGCGGCGGGCAGGGCGTGGTCCAGCGGGTCGGACAGCGGCATCAGCAGCAAATCGCAGTGGCGCGACAGCAGGCTCAGTTGCTGTTCGGCGGCGTCGCTCAGGGCACGCTCGTCGCAGATCACGATCACCAGGCTGCCCGGGCGCAGCACTTCGCGGCCACGGCGCAGGGCGATGCCGAGGGCGTCGCGCTCGGGTTCGGTTTCGCTGTGCAGCGACTGGTTGACCCGCACCAAGCGGTTGAGCAGTTGCAGCAGGCTCTGTTTGCTGCGCCGCGGCTTGATCTCGTAGTGCTCGTCGTCGCCGAACACCAGGCCGCCGACCCGATCGTTGTGGCCCAGGGCGGCCCAGCCGATCAGGCTCGCGGCCTGGGCGGCGAGCACCGACTTGAACATCAGCCCGGAACCGAAGAACAGCCGCCGGCTCTGCTCGACCATGATGAAGATCGGCCGTTCGCGTTCTTCGTGGAACAGCTTGGTGTGCGGTTCCTGGGTGCGCGCGGTGACGCGCCAGTCGATGCTGCGCACGTCGTCGCCGGCCTGGTAGACCCGCACCTGGTCGAAGTCGACGCCACGGCCGCGCAGCTTGGAGTGGTGCAGGCCGACCAGCGGGCTGCGCTGGCTCGGCGTGGAGAACAGCTGCACTTCGCGCACGCGATGGCGCATCTCGATCAGCTCGGCGAGGCTGACGCGGATGCCCGGGGCATCGACAGGGCTGGCGTTCATCGGGGTCAAGCGACGGCTACGACGTCGAGAATCCGCTGGACCACCCGGTCCTGGTCGATGCCGGCGGCTTCTGCTTCGAAGGACAGAATGATGCGGTGGCGCAACACGTCGAACAGCACCGCCTGGATGTCCTCGGGGCTGACGAAGTCGCGCCCGGCCAGCCAGGCGTGGGCCCGGGCGCAGCGGTCGAGGGCGATGGAACCGCGCGGGCTGGCGCCATAGGCGATCCATTCGGCCATCTCCGGGTCGAACTTGGCCGGGGTGCGGGTGGCCATCACCAACTGCACCAGGTATTCCTCCACGGCGTCGGCCATGTATAGGCCGAGGATTTCCTTGCGCGCGGCGAAGATCGCCTGCTGGCTGATGCGGCGCTCGGGCTTGGTTTCGCCGTTCAGCGCTTCGCCACGGGCCTGTTGCAGGATGCGCCGCTCGACAGCGGCGTCGGGGAAGCCGATCTTCACGTGCATCAGGAAACGGTCGAGCTGGGCTTCGGGCAGCGGGTAGGTGCCTTCCTGCTCGATGGGGTTCTGCGTGGCCATCACCAGGAACAGCGGCGACAGCTCATAAGTGCTGCGGCCGACGCTGACCTGGCGCTCGCCCATGGCTTCGAGCAAGGCCGACTGGACCTTGGCCGGGGCGCGGTTGATTTCGTCGGCCAGCACCAGGTTGTGGAAGATCGGCCCTTGCTGGAACACGAAGCTGCCGGTTTCCGGGCGATAGATTTCGGTGCCGGTGATGTCGGCCGGCAACAGGTCGGGGGTGAACTGGATGCGATGGAACTGTGCTTCGATGCCTTCGGCCAACTCTTTGATGGCCTTGGTCTTGGCCAGGCCCGGGGCGCCCTCGACCAGCATGTGGCCGTCGGCGAGCAGGGCGATGAGCAAGCGCTCGATGAGTTTTTCCTGGCCGAGAATCTGCGTTGAAAGAAAGGTTCGCAGCGCGAGTAGCGCTTCACGATGTTCCATCGATGACTGTTCCTGCAGAGGGTGACCGAGGGCGTTCGAATAACGCCAGGGCTGGGGGCGTTACTTTAATCCATCCGGGCCCCCGGCGACTAACGGCACCTGGCAAATTTCTGTAAATAACCGGTAATCGTCCGCAGTGCTGGGACCTATTGTGAGGATCGGCGCAAGGGGATGGCGGCGGGTGCCTGACGCGCCGCCCTCACGGCGCGTCAGTGGCGGGTGCTCAGTTCTTGAAGCTGGAGTGCTTGCGGCCCTGGTCGCACAGGGCGAAGACCACCACCATCACCGCCGAGACCGCCAGGATCAGCGCCACCCCGTCGGTCGAGTGAGTGGCCGAGTTGGCCACCAGGGCCAGCCCGCCCAGGGGCGCCAGGCCGCCGGCGATGGCGGTGCCGATTTCGCGGCCGGTACCGAATCCGGAAGAGCGGGTCTGGGTCGGGAACTGGCGGCTGAGGAACGAGCCCTGGGGCGCGAACATCATCGGCGCCAATACCCCGGTGCCGATGGCGATGGCCAGGTAGATCATCAGCGGCTCGCCGGTATTGAGCAGGCTCAGGAACGGATAGGCGAACAGCACCGAGCACAGGCCGCCGAGCATCAGCACCTTCTTGCTGCTCCACCTGTCGCAGAGCCAGCCGAAGCAGGGCACGGCGACTATCGCCACCAGGCTGGCGATGGTCACCGACAGCGAAGTGACATGGGCCTCGACGCCTTTGTACTGGGTCAGGTAGGCCAGGGAGAAGGTCTTGAAGATGTAGCTCAGGGCGTTGTAGCCGATGGCCACGAACAGCACCACGGCCAGGCCCTTGAGGTCGTTCTTGAACAGCAACTTGAGGGGCGAGGCCTGGGCCTTGGCGCTGTCCTTTTCCTGCGCCTTGTCCAGCTTCTCGAACTGCGGGGTTTCCGGAATGCTGCGCCGCACCCACAGGCCGACGCCGACCAGGGCGATGCTGCAAACGAACGGAATGCGCCAGCCGCCGGAGAGCAGGAAGTCGTTGCCGTTCATGGTCAGCAGGTAGACGGTCAGCGACGACAGCAGCAGGCCCAGGTTCAGGCCCAGCGCCGGCCAGGCCCCCTGGCTACCACGCTTGCCTTCGCTGGCGTGCTCATAGGAGGTCACCGCCGCGCCGGACAGCTCGGCGCCGGCGCCCAAGCCCTGGATGATCCGCACCAGCACCAGGATGATCGGCGCCCAGATGCCGATCGAGGCATAGCTGGGAATCAGGCCGATCAGCGTGGTGCACACACCCATCATGCAGAAGGTGATGACCAGCACCTGCTTGCGCCCGAACCGGTCGCCCAAATAGCCGAACAGCACGCCGCCGAAGGGCCGGGCGATAAAGCCGATGGCAAAGGTGGAGAACGCCAGCAGCGAGGCGACTTTCGGGTTGCTGGGGTCGAAGAAGATTTTCGAGAAGACGATGGCCGCCATGGTGGCGTACAGATAGAAGTCGTACCACTCCAGCATCGAGCCGAAGATGGTCGCAGCCGCGACCTTGCGCAGGCGTTTTTGTTTTTGTTGCGGCGTTTCGCATGCGGCCGGGGCCGCCTCATGGACTGACATCTGAGGATTCCTTGTTGTTTGTAGTTATTTTCAAGCGGGCGCCAGGCACCCGTGCAGCGGGGATCAACGGGCTTTGAGGATTCTCTCGGCAATCATCTGGCCGATGGGGATGGCCGAGGTCGCGGCCGGCGAGGGGGCATTGCAGACGTGGACCATGCGCGGGGTTTCGGCGAACAGGAAGTCGTGCACCAGGGTGCCGTCGCGCATCACCGCCTGGGCGCGAATCCCGGCCTCGTACGGCAGCAGGTCGGCGACTTCCAGGGACGGGCAGTATTTGCGGCACTGCTCCAGGTAGCCGCGCTTGAACAGCGAGTTCTTCATTTCCGTGGTGCCGGAACCGAGGTTGTTCCAGATGGTTTTCCAGAAACCGGGGAAGGTTGCGTACTCGGCCACGTCGCGCCAGTTGATGGAGAACTTGCGATAGTTTTCCCGGCCCAGGCCGAGCACGGCGTTGGGCCCGACCGTGACGCTGCCGTCGATCATGCGGGTCAGGTGCACGCCGAGAAACGGCAGCTCCGGATCGGGGATCGGGTAGATCAGGTGATTGACGATGGCGTTCTTCGCCGCCGGCAGGCGGAAGTACTCGCCGCGGAACGGGATGATCTGGTGGTCGATCCTGACCCCGGCCAGGGCCGCCAGGCGATCCGATTGCAGGCCGGCGCAGGCCACCAGCTGGCGGGCGCTCCAGACCTTGTCGTCGCTGCTGATGGTGACCTTGTCGGCGCTTTCGGCGATGGCGCGCACGGTCGTTTGCAGCTGCACTTCGCCGCCGGCCTTCTGGATGACCCGGGCCATGGCTTCGCACACCTGCTTGTAGTCGACGATGCCGGTGGCATCGAGGAACAGGCCGCCGAGGCCGACGATGTTCGGTTCGCGCCGCTGCAGCTCTTGCGCATCCAGCCGTTCGACCTTCAGGCCGTTCTGCTGCGAGCGCTCGTACAAGGCATGCATGCGCTCGACTTCCAGCGGTGTGGAGGCCACCAGCAGCTTGCCGCAGACCTCGAACCTGATCCCGTGCTCGGTACAGAAGTCCTTGGTCGCCTGGGCGCCGCGCTTGCACAGGTCGGCCTTGAGGCTGCCCGGGGCGTAGTAGATGCCGGCGTGGATCACCCCGCTGTTATGGCCGGTCTGGTGCCGGGCCAGGAGGTTTTCCTTTTCCAGGATCAGCAGCGAAGCGCCGGGCTGGCGTTCGAGCAGCGCCATGGCGGTGGCGAGGCCAACGATGCCGCCGCCGATGATGCAGTAGTCGTAGATCATGCAGATGTCACCTTGGTTATTCTTGTTCGGGTCTGATCATCAGGTTGTCAGACAAAGCTAAGCAAGCAAAAGACGCCGCGCGGCAGCGTCCGTCAGGCGGTGATTACGGGGGGTTAATCGATACTCGGCAGGTCGATTTTCAAGCGTTTGGCCGCGGCTCGCAGGTGCGCTTCGGCGCAGGCGGCGGCCTGCTGCCGGTCACCGGCGGCGATGGCTTCGTACAGCGCCTGGTGTTCGCGGCCGGCATCGGCGGAACCGCCGACCGAATGGGCCGCCGAGTTTTCCCAGGCGGTGCGCCGCGCTTCGGCCAGCTGGCCACGAAGAAAATCATGGAAGGCGACGAAGTAGTGGTTCTTGCTGGCGTCGGCGATGGCCCGGTGGAACTCCACGTCGGCGAGGGCGGCCGCGGCCAGATCGCTGCGCTGGTCGTGCATCTCCTGCAGGGCGCTGCGCATGCGTTGCAGGTCGGCGTCGTCGCGGCGCTGGGCGGCGATGGAGGCGGCCTGGGTTTCGATCCACAGGCGCATTTCGAACATCTGCACCAGGTCGGGCTTGCGGCCCTTCTGGCTGGGAAAACGGAACACGCTGCCGTTGGGATTCTGCGAAATGAACGAGCCCAGCCCGCGGCGGCTGACCAGGATGCCGTCGGCCTTGAGTTGCGCCACGGCCTCGCGCACCACTGAGCGGCTGACGTTCAGTTGCTCGGTCAATTGCTGTTCGGTCGGCAGGCGCGATTCGGCGGTCAGGCGGCCGGCGTCGATCTCCTTGCGGATCGCGTTGACCACTCGTTCGACCAGGGTGTCGGGGCGCTGGAGCTGAAGCATGGAGGAGGGGGCTCGTAAGTCAGGTTGTCAGACAATGCCGGGGCGCCGGTTTCTTGTCAAGAAACCAGTCGCCTGCTCAAAGGGGGTTGAATCAAAGCTTGTCGATCAAAGCTCGTAAAATCAGAGCTCGTAAAATCGCAGAGTTCGTAAAATCAAAGCTCGCTGATATAGGTGCCGGTGCCCTTGAGGATGTTGCGCAGGGTTTGCTCGACTTCCGCCAGGTCCGCCGCCGCGGTGTTGTGCAGGATCTCCAGGTGATCGCTGCCATTGAGCGCGTCGGCGTCGGCCGCGGCGATTTCGATCAGCAGGCGGGTCGGGCCCAGGGTGACTTTCACCCCGTCCAGGGTCGAGGGTTCGCCGTCCAGGGTGATCTCCAGTTCGTCCTCGTCCGGGTAGCGGGTCATCAGGAACATCTCGCCCTGGTTGCTGTGGCAGCAGAGCATGGCCATGTTGTCTTCTTCGTCGTCGCACGGGTTGGCGATCAGGTGGGCGGTGGTCATTTGCATGGGGCGAGTCCTGGGGCTGGCTCCGGTGGGGGAGCGGGGCGAACAAAGTGCAATTCTGCCAGCCCGGGGGAATTTCTGCTGCTTTGTGTGTCAGAGAGTGGGTTCCCGGCGCGGGCCGCTTCTGGCACGACAGTCCCGTAAAGCCTCGGCGCGACCGCCGTTTTGTCCGGCGGCTGCTAGTGTTGTTCAAGGCCTGGCCCGCCAGTTGCCTGCCAATGACCGAATATGTCGCAGCACCGCAAGCAGCGCGCTTGCCGCACTCGTTAAGCTGCGCAACGGATGAGCACCTGTAAAGGCATTGCCCGGCGCACCGTGGCAGTCGTTTTTGCAGATGCCCATCCGGGAACGGTGAATGTGACCTGAGCGTCTCGTACAGCTTCACCACCCTGTCATCCTGCGACCTCTGCCCGAGATCCAGGAGCAGGATGACCGACACCCCCGCAAGGGGATTGCATGCGACGCTTTACTCAATAACAAGCCCAAGCGGAGTACCACAGATGGCGTTCTTCACCGCAGCCAGCAAGGCCGACTTCCAGCACCAACTGCAAGCGGCACTGGCGCAGCACATCAGTGAACAGGCACTGCCACAAGTGGCGCTGTTCGCTGAACAATTCTTCGGCATCATTTCTCTGGACGAACTCACCCAGCGTCGCTTGTCCGACCTGGCGGGCTGCACCCTTTCTGCCTGGCGCCTGCTTGAGCGCTTCGACCACGCGCAACCGCAAGTGCGCGTCTACAACCCCGATTATGAACGTCATGGCTGGCAGTCGACCCACACCGCGGTCGAAGTGCTGCACCACGACCTGCCGTTCCTGGTGGACTCGGTCCGCACCGAGCTGAACCGTCGCGGCTACAGCATCCACACCCTGCAGACCACCGTGCTGAGCGTGCGTCGCGGGAGCAAGAACGAGCTGCTGGAAATCCTGCCCAAGGGCACCCAGGGCGAAGGCATCCTGCAAGAATCGCTGATGTACCTGGAGATCGACCGCTGCGCCAACACCGCCGAGCTCAATGTCCTGAGCAAGGAACTGGAGCAGGTGCTTGGCGAGGTGCGCGTCGCCGTGGCCGATTTCGAGCCGATGAAAGCCAAGGTCCAGGAACTGATCGATGGTATCGGCAACAGCCAGTTCGAGATCGACGCCGATGAAAAGGGCGAGATCAAGAGCTTCCTGGAATGGCTGGTGGGCAACCATTTCACCTTCCTTGGCTACGAAGAGTTCGTGGTGCGCGAGGACCACCACGGTGGCCATATCGAGTACGACCAGGACTCCTTCCTCGGCCTGACCAAGCTGCTGCGCGCCGGCCTCACCGTCGACGACCTGCGCATCGAAGACTACGCCGTGAACTACCTGCGCGAACCGACGCCGCTGTCGTTCGCCAAGGCCGCCCACCCAAGCCGTGTACACCGTCCGGCCTACCCGGACTACGTGTCGATCCGCCAGATCGATGCCGATGGCAATGTGCTCAAGGAATGCCGCTTCATGGGCCTGTACACCTCGTCGGTGTACGGCGAAAGCGTGCGGGTGATTCCTTATATCCGCCGCAAGGTGGAAATCATCGAGCAGCGCTCCGGCTTCCAGGCCAAGGCGCACCTGGGCAAGGAACTGGCCCAGGTCCTCGAAGTGCTGCCGCGTGACGACCTGTTCCAGACCCCGGTCGACGAGCTGTTCAACACCGTGATGTCGATCGTGCAGATCCAGGAACGCAACAAGATCCGCGTGTTCCTGCGCAAGGACCCGTACGGTCGTTTCTGCTACTGCCTGGCCTATGTGCCGCGCGACATCTATTCCACCGAAGTGCGGCAGAAGATCCAGCAGGTGCTGATGGATCGCCTGAAGGCCACCGACTGCGAGTTCTGGACCTTCTTCTCCGAGTCCGTGCTGGCGCGTGTGCAACTGATCCTGCGGGTCGACCCGAAGAACCGCATCGACATCGACCCGCTGCTGCTGGAAAAAGAAGTGGTGCAGGCCTGCCGCAGCTGGCAGGACGACTACGCCGCGCTGACCGTCGAAAGCTTCGGCGAAGCCCACGGCACCAACGTCCTGGCCGACTTCCCGAAAGGCTTCCCGGCCGGCTACCGCGAGCGCTTCGCCGCGCATTCGGCGGTGGTCGACATGCAGCACCTGCTGAGCCTGTCCGAGGCCAACCCGCTGGTGATGAGCTTTTACCAGCCGCTGACCCAGTCCACCAGCCAGCCGCTGCTGCACTGCAAGCTGTATCACGCCGATACCCCGCTGGCGCTGTCCGACGTGCTGCCGATCCTGGAAAACCTCGGTCTGCGCGTGCTCGGCGAGTTCCCGTATCGCCTGCGCCACGCCAGCGGCCGTGAGTTCTGGATCCACGACTTCGCCTTCACCGCGGCCGAAGGCCTGAACCTGGACATCCAGCAGCTCAACGACACCCTGCAGGACGCCTTCGTCCACATCGTGCGTGGCGATGCCGAGAACGACGCGTTCAACCGCCTGGTGCTGACCGCTGGCCTGCCATGGCGCGACGTCGCGCTGCTGCGTGCCTACGCCCGTTACCTGAAGCAGATCCGCCTGGGCTTCGACCTGGGCTACATCGCCAGCACCCTGAACAACCACACCGATATCGCCCGCGAGCTGACCCGGTTGTTCAAGACCCGCTTCTACCTGGCGCGCAAGCTCGGCAGCGATGACCTGGAAGACAAGCAGCAGCGCCTGGAGCACGCGATCCTCAGCGCCCTGGACGATGTCCAGGTGCTCAACGAAGACCGCATCCTGCGTCGCTACCTGGACCTGATCAAGGCCACCCTGCGGACCAACTTCTACCAGACCGACGCCAACGGCCATAACAAGTCGTACTTCAGCTTCAAGTTCAACCCGCACTTGATTCCCGAGCTGCCCAAGCCGGTGCCGAAGTTCGAAATCTTCGTCTACTCGCCGCGCGTCGAAGGCGTGCACCTGCGCTTCGGCAACGTTGCCCGTGGCGGCCTGCGCTGGTCCGACCGCGAAGAAGACTTCCGTACCGAAGTCCTCGGCCTGGTAAAGGCCCAGCAAGTGAAGAACTCGGTGATCGTGCCGGTGGGCGCCAAGGGCGGCTTCCTGCCGCGTCGCCTGCCATTGGGCGGCAGCCGGGACGAGATCGCGGCCGAAGGCATCGCCTGCTACCGCATCTTCATCTCCGGCCTGCTGGACATCACCGACAACCTGAAGGACGGCGCCCTGGTGCCGCCGGCCAACGTGGTACGTCACGACGACGATGACCCGTACCTGGTGGTGGCGGCGGACAAGGGCACCGCGACCTTCTCCGACATCGCCAACGGCATTGCCATCGACTACGGCTTCTGGCTGGGCGATGCGTTCGCTTCCGGCGGTTCCGCCGGGTACGACCACAAGAAAATGGGCATCACCGCCAAGGGCGCGTGGGTCGGCGTGCAGCGCCACTTCCGCGAGCGCGGCATCAATGTCCAGCAAGACAGCATCACAGTGGTGGGCGTCGGCGACATGGCCGGCGACGTGTTCGGCAACGGCTTGCTGATGTCCGACAAGCTGCAGCTGGTCGCGGCCTTCAACCACATGCACATCTTCATCGACCCGAATCCGGACCCGGCCACCAGCTTCGCCGAGCGCCAGCGCATGTTCGACCTGCCGCGTTCGGCCTGGAGCGACTACGACACCAGCATCATGTCCGAAGGCGGCGGCATCTTCTCGCGCAGCGCGAAGAGCATCGCCATTTCGCCGCAGATGAAAGAACGCTTCGACATCCAGGCCGACAAGCTGACCCCGACCGAGCTGCTCAACGCCTTGCTCAAGGCGCCGGTGGACCTGTTGTGGAACGGCGGTATCGGTACCTACGTCAAGGCCAGCACGGAAAGCCACGCCGATGTCGGCGACAAGGCCAACGATGCGCTGCGGGTCAACGGCAACGAGCTGCGCTGCAAGGTGGTGGGCGAGGGCGGCAACCTCGGCATGACCCAGCTGGGTCGTGTGGAGTTCGGCCTCAATGGCGGCGGTTCCAACACCGACTTCATCGACAACGCCGGTGGCGTGGACTGCTCCGACCACGAAGTGAACATCAAGATCCTGCTCAACGAAGTGGTGCAGGCCGGCGACATGACCGACAAGCAGCGTAACCAGCTGCTGGCGAGCATGACCGACGAAGTCGGTGGCCTGGTGTTGGGCAACAACTACAAGCAGACCCAGGCCCTGTCCCTGGCGGCCCGTCGCGCCTTCGCGCGGATCGCCGAGTACAAGCGCCTGATGAGCGACCTGGAAGGCCGTGGCAAGCTGGACCGCGCCATCGAGTTCCTGCCGTCGGAAGATCAGCTCAACGAGCGCGTCGCCGCCGGCCACGGGCTGACCCGTCCGGAACTGTCGGTGCTGATCTCCTACAGCAAGATCGACCTCAAGGAGCAGTTGCTCAACTCCCTGGTACCGGACGACGACTACCTGACCCGCGACATGGAAACCGCGTTCCCGCCGACCCTGGTCAGCAAGTTCGCCGAGGCCATGCGCCGTCACCGCCTGAAGCGCGAGATCGTCAGCACCCAGATCGCCAACGACCTGGTCAACCACATGGGCATCACCTTCGTGCAACGCTTGAAGGAGTCCACTGGCATGAGCCCGGCCAACGTGGCGGGCGCCTATGTGATCGTGCGTGACATCTTCCATCTCCCGCACTGGTTCCGCCAGATCGAAGCCCTGGATCACCAGGTCTCGGCCCAGGTGCAACTGGAGCTGATGGACGAGCTGATGCGCCTTGGCCGTCGCGCCACCCGCTGGTTCCTGCGCAGCCGTCGCAATGAGCAGGATGCCGCGCGTGACGTCGCGCACTTCGGTCCGCACCTGGCGGCGCTGGGCCTCAAGCTCGACGAACTGCTGGAAGGCCCGACTCGCGAAGGCTGGCAGACTCGCTACACCGCCTACGTCGAAGCCGGCGTGCCTGAGCTGTTGGCGCGCATGGTGGCAGGTACCACCCACCTGTACACCCTGTTGCCGATCATCGAGGCCGCGGATGTCACCGGGCACGACGCCGCCGATGTGGCCAAGGCCTACTTCGCCGTGGGCAGCGCCCTGGACCTGCCGTGGTACCTGCAGCAGATCAGCGATCTGCCGGTGGCCAACAACTGGCAGGCCCAGGCACGCGAAGCCTTCCGCGACGACGTGGACTGGCAGCAGCGGGCGATCACCATCTCGGTCCTGCAAATGGCCGACGCGCCGCAAGACATGGAAGCCCGCGTGGCCCTGTGGCTTGAGCAGAACCAGAGCATGGTCGAGCGCTGGCGCGCGATGCTGGTGGAAATCCGTGCCGCCAGCGGCACCGACTACGCCATGTACGCGGTGGCCAACCGCGAGTTGCTGGACCTGGCCATGAGCGGTCAATCGGGCCTTGTAGCGGCCTGATCGAGCGGTAAATGAAAAAGCCCCGTATCGCGAGATACGGGGCTTTTTTCATGGCCTCAAGGAATGCTGTAGCCGCTGCCGCAGGCTGCGATCGAGCGGAACGTGCGGCAACGGCTACAAAAAAACGTCCGCTTCTGTAGGAGTATCTGCTGCCAGGCGCTTACTGCTTCAGCGGCGTCAGTACTTCGTCCTTGGCGTCCTTGAGCATGAACACCAGCAGCCTGGCGGGTTTGCTGGCGCTGGCGTTGGCCGACACCGGGTGCTGCGAGCCGGCCGGTTCGTACCAGGATTGGCCTGCCTTGTAGGTGATGGCCGGTTCGTCGTTGACCCGCGAGGTGATCTCGCCTTCGAGCACATAGGCCAGGGCCGCGCCCTTGTGCATGTGCGGCACCGTGGCCTGGCCCGGTGCGTAGTCGACGGTGAGCATCAGCGCGGTCTTGCCCGGCAGGTTGTTCAAGGCATGTTCCTGCAGGATCCTGGTTTTTTCCTGGCCGTACTCCGGGTCATGGGCGACGGCGCCCAGGGAGGTGAGCAGGGCCAGGCCGGCGAGGGCGCAGGTCAGGGCAGCGCGGGCCTTCATGGTCGGTTTCTCCGGTGCGAAAGGGGCCGGCTCAAGGTAAGCCCGCTGGCGCGACCGGCCTATAACCAATCCCGGCAAAGAACGGCAGACCAATGCCTCAGTGTTCGAAGTCGAGGGCGCAGGCCAGGCGGCGGTCCAGCAGGTCGATGAAACCCTGGGCCGCCGGCAGATGGAAATGCGCCTGCATCTCGGCCGCCGAGCGCCACTGGCCGCTTACGGTCCAGCGGTGCGAGTCCGCTGTGTTGCACTGGGCGCTGTACGCCAGGCAACCGGGAGCCTCGCGCAGGGCGGCGAGAAGCGTGGTCAACTGCTGGCCAAGCTCCTCCGAACGGCCCTGGGCGGCCCTGATTTGCACGATATTGATGGCTGGACTGGACATCTAGAACCCTCCGCGACCTGTAGCCGCTGCCGCAGGCTGCGATCGGCTTGGGCGGCACTCCGACGGAGCAGGTGCAGGATCTCAAGATCGCAGTTGCAGTCACGGTGTTTGCTGGAGGCTCAGAATAGGGCCGCAAGATTGCAACAAAAATAACCAATCCCCGGGAAAAGCCCGGGGCCAATCAGGCGATCTGTTGCAGGATGTCGCGCACCTTGTCCAGAGCCGGGTCGATGTCCAGGGTCTCGATGGCGCCAAAGCCGATGAACAGCCCGTCCCTGGCCGGCTCCTGATAATAGAAGCCGTGCAGCGGGTAGAGCCCGACCTCGACCTTCTTCGCCAGCTCCAGCAACAGCGGGATGTTCACCGGCACCTTGCACAGCGCCGCCATGTGGAAGCCGGCGGTGGACGGCACCGCCTGCAGCCAGGGCGAGAGGTCGCCGCTCAGGCGCTGCAGGATGCGTTCGCGGCGCCCGGCGTACACCGTGTGGCAGCGGCGGATGTGCTTGAGCAGGTAACCCTCGGCGATGAACTTGGCCAGCGCCCATTGTGGCAGGGTCGAGGTGTGGCAGTCGGTGAGGCGCTTGGCCTTGATCACCGCGCCGAGGATCGCCGGTGGCAGCACCGCGTAGCCCAGGCGCAGCTGCGGCAGCATGGTCTTCGAGAAGGTCCCGACATAGGCCACCACGCCGCGCTTATCCAGGCTTTGCAGGGAGTCGGTGGGGCGCCCCTCGTAGCGGAAGTCGCTGTCGTAATCGTCCTCGATGACGATCGCCCCCAGCTCTCGCGCCCGCTGCAGCAGGGCCTCGCGACGGGCCGGGCTCATGGGCATGCCCAGGGGGAACTGGTGGGACGGGGTGACGTAGATCAGCCGCACGCCATCGGGAATCCGCTCGACCTGGAGGCCCTGGTCGTCCACCGGCACACCGATCACCGTCGCGCCCTGGGCACTGAACAGCAGGCGCGCCGGGGTGTAGCCGGGGTCTTCCATGGCCACCAGGCTGCCGGGTTCGAGCACCACCCGGGCGATCAGGTCCAGGGCTTGTTGCGCGCCGTTGCAGACCACGATGTCGGCGTCGCTGCAGACCACGCCGCGCGAGAACGAGACATGCCCGGCAATCGCATTGCGCAGCGCCGGCAGGCCTTCCGGCTGGCTGTAGAAGCCGCCGCTCTGGGCGATTCGCCGCAGGGCGTCCTGGGTGCAGCGCCGCCACTCTTCCTGGGGGAACTGATTGCGGCTGGTGGCGCCGCCGATGAACTCGTAGCGCGAGGTGCCTTCCAGGGTCGGATGGCGCAGGGGCGAGGGCAGCTCGCGCCATTTTTCCAGGCTCTGTGCGCAGGCCAGGTCGCCGGCGCTCTGCTTGGGTTCGGCCTTCACCGGCCGGGCATTGACGAAGGTGCCGCGGCCGATCCGGCCGATCAGGAAGTTCTCGTAGGTCAGCAGGCTGTAGGTGTCCGACACCGTCTTGCGCGAGATCCCCAGTTGCTCGGCCAGCAGGCGGCTCGGCGGCAATTGCGCGCCCGCCGCCAGCCGCCCGCACTCGATGGCGTCGCGCAGTTGCCGATACAGCTGGTCGGCCAGGTCCTTGCGCCCGTTGATGACGACATGCAGTTCCATCGATGACATTCCAAAACGATCAGTGCCCGCCAGATTACCCGCCCGGTGGGGTTTGGTGTAGCGGCCTGGTATCGGGATTGGCCTGACATCCTGGCGCGTACTGCGTACGCGATCGCAGCCTGCGGCAGCGGCTACACCGCCTGGTTCGAAGGCCGCGTCGAACCCTGTAGCCGCTGCCGCAGGCTCGGGCCGCGTTCGGACGATAAGCCCGAAGGGCTTCGGCGGTATTGAATCCGACACGGCCCCCGGTGGACTGCCGATAAACCCCCGGATTGGCTATAGGGGCAGGCCGACGCGGACCTTAGGCTAGGGAACACCAACACACGCTCAGGGTGACTCTCGATGGAACCCCGCCTGGATTACTACAGCGCCTCGCCGGAAGCCCTCAAGGGCCTGTTGATGCTCGAGGCACAAAGCTTCGACCTGTCCATCGAGAAACCCCTGCTGGAGCTGGTCAAGATCCGCGTCTCGCAACTCAACCACTGCGCGTTCTGCGCCGACATGCACGCGGTGCAGGCGCGCCAGAACGGCGAGAGCGAGCGGCGCCTATACGCCCTCGGCGTGTGGCGCGATTCGGCGTTGTTCAGCCCGCGGGAACGCTCGGCGCTGGCCTGGAGCGAGTCGGTGACCCTGTTGTCCGAGTCCGCGGTGCCGGATGCGTTGTTCCAGGCCGTGCGCGGCGAATTCAGCGAGCGTGAGCTGGTCGACCTGACGGTCGCGGTGGCGGCGATCAACTGCTGGAACCGCCTGGCCGTGGCGTTCCGCCAACAGCCCAGCGTCTAGCCCGGATTCCTTTTCCATCCACGCCAGCCAATGTTCGGCAAACGGCTGCTCGCGACAGGGCCCGAACACACAACCTCAAGGCCGCTGCGGCTTCACCGAGGTGCCGAAGGTATTGCCCATCCGCGTGCTGGTGGCCGCCGGGGTGGCCAGGCCCATCTGGTTCGGCGGGCGTTTGTGGATCGGCACCTGCAGGGCTTCCTGGTTCTTCTGCCCGGCCTTGGCGCCGTCGGGGTTGTTGCCCATCTGCTGGCTCAGGCAACCGTAGTCCGGGGCCTTGTAGCCACCCACGCTGACATCGATACACCCCTCCGTGGGCGTTTTGCCGGGAGCGGCGGCGGGCGCTTCGACGGGCGTGGCGGCGTGGCCGGCCAGCGGCAGGGCACCGAGCATCAGGCTGGCGACAAGGGTGCGAAGCTGTTTCATCGGGGGCCTCCTGGCGGGCCCGGGAGGGGCCGTTGCGGTCCTTGAGTGTAAAGCAAGGCGGGTGGCGCAAAGGTGATGGTTTTTTTGCGGGCACCGTCACATCAGGTTCATAAACTGGCCTCAGGATGACGGTTTTCAGGGACAGGTAGCCGTGCAGCGACGCCGAGCAAAGGTCGGGTATCGGTCTTTCTTTCACGCGGTGTTCGCGCGCTGGGGGCTTGCGCTGCTGTTGGCGCTGGCCGCCTCGGGCGGGTTGCGGGCGGCGCAACCCGCGCCGCCGATGGTGGATTCGCACCGGCTGCTGGACCTGGACATCGCCGCGCAAGACCTGGCCGAAGCGCTGGAACTGTTCAGCCGCTCGACCGGGATGGCGGTGCTGGTGGACCGCGAGCTGACCCGAGGGCGTCGCTCGGTACGGGTCCAGGGGCGCTACAGCGCCCGGGACGCCCTGAGTCGCCTGCTGACAGGAAGTGGTTTGATGGCCCGTTACGCCCGCTCCGATGCCTTTACCTTGCAAGTCGCCCAGCTCAGCGATGCACCTGCCTCCAAGGGGACGGGCGGCAGTGCCGGGGCCTGGGCCAGCGACAGTTTCGCCAGTGCGCTGCAACGCGCGGTGGAGGCCGGCCTGTGCCGTTCGGAACTGACCCGGCCGGGGCGTTATCGCGCGGTGCTGCAACTGTGGATCGACCGCGGCGGGCATATCGAGCACAGCCGCCTGGCAACCACCACCGGCGATCTGCGGCGCGACGAGGCACTGGTGCAGAGCCTCAGCGAAACCTGGGTCGAACGACCCGCGCCAAGTTCGCTGCGCCAGCCAGTGACCTTGCTTCTGATACCCGACAGCGCAGGAAAACGCATGGATTGCAGACAACGCCAGGGAGCCTCCGGGGCATGAAGAATACCGGGCACAGTGCGATGGTCAGGTTGTTCCTGACCTCCTACGACGACTTCAAGGTGCGTCTGCGCCGGCGCCTGGGCTCGGAGGATCTGGCCAACGATGTGCTGCACGAAACCTACCTGCGGGTCGACCGCATGGAGGAGCCGCCGAACCTCGCCCAGCCCAATGCCTACCTCTATCGCATGGCCCTGAACATCGCCGCCGACCGCCGCGAGGCCGATGCCCGGCTGCTCACCGGCAGCGAGGTCGAGGAACTGCTGCAGGTCAGCGACGAGGCCCTGGACCCGTCGCGGGTGGTGGGCGGGCAGAAGGAAATCCAGTCGCTGCTCAAGGCGCTCTACGAACTGCCGGCGCGCCGCCGCAAGATCTTTATCGCCGCGCGCCTGGAGGAGGCGCCGCACCTGGAAATCTCCCAGCGCTTCGGCATTTCGACACGGATGGTCGAGAAGGAAATCAAGGCTGCCCTGGGCCACTGCGCCTCGCGTCTTGAAAGAAAAGTGATTCAGCGGTTCGGTCCCGGCGCCGGAAAACCGTCCTAGTCACTAAAGGCCCCGATTAATCCGTGAGTACCCGCACGCTTGAACATCTTTAGTATCTCCACTTCTCGGGCGACACCGGACCACCGGCTGCGCAACGAGGCCCAGGACTGGCTGCTCCTGCTGACCTCGGGGCGGGCCACCGCGGCCGACGCCCGGGCCTTGCAGCAGTGGTGCGCGCAGAGCCCGCAGCATGCCGAGGCCTTCGAGCAGGCCAAGGTGCTGTGGCACAGCCTGAAGCCGGCCGCCGAACACTGCCAGCAACAGGCCCAGCCGCGGCGCTTCGGCCGCCGGGCCTTTCTCGGTGGGGCGCTGGCGGCCTCGGTGGCCCTGGTGGCGGTGCGGGTCTCGGTGCCCGGCGGTTTTGCCGGGCTGGGCGCCGACTACCGCACCGAGGTCGGCGAGCAGCGCCGGGTCGAACTGGAGGACGGGCTGAGCCTGGAACTCAACACCCAGACCCGCATCAGCCGGCGCGAACTGGCCGACGGCGGGCAGGGCATCGAACTGCTCGAAGGCGAGGTCGAGGTGTTGAGCCAGAGCGCGCTGCCGGTGCGAGTCCAGGCCGGCAACGGCTGGCTGAGCGCCTCCCGGGCGCGCTTCAACGTGCGCAATACCAACCACAGTGTCTGCGTGACCTGCATCGATGGCGCGCTGCAGGTCGAGGTCGCGGGCCGGCTGATCCGCCTGGACAGCGGTCGCCAGCTGACCTACGACAGCCGCCAGGTCGGCGAGCCGACGGCGGTGGACCCGACGGCGGTGATCGCCTGGCGCGAGCAGGTGCTGGTGTTCGACAACGCCACCCTCAACACGGTGATCGACGAGATCAACCGCTACCGTCCGGGCATGCTGGTGCTGCTCAACGCCGAGCTGGGCAAGCGCAAGGTGCAGGCGCGTTTCAACCTCAACCAGCTGGCCGGCGTGGCGTTGCTGATCCGCGACGCCTACGGCGCCAAGTGCACCGAATTGCCGGGCGGCGTGGTGTTGTTGAGCTGAGATGTGGCACCTGGTCTGTAGGAGCGAAGCTTGCTCGCGATAGCGTCCGTGCAGACAACCCGCGTGGCCTGGATCGCGGGCAAGCCTCCATTTCGACGGGGGCGTGAGTTTCTGTAGCCGCTGCCGAGCGCAGCGAGGCTGCGATCGACCGCGCAGCGGTCGTAAACCGGGCAATCCAGTTTTCCTGGAAAACCGCGTGCTCAGGTTTGGCGAGGACTTCGTCCTCGGGCGCAGCCTCGCGGGCTCGGCAGCGGCTACAGGTACGGCGTCCAGCTCGACGCGGCAATCATTCCAACGGCCCCAGCACCTGACGGTAACGCTCTTCGCCCTGGGGCGTCTGCCGCACCAGGCGGATCTCCAGGCCTGGCGGGTTTTCCTTGCGGTTGCCGCTGAGCTGGCGCCAGCCCTTGTCCCGATCCCAGACCCGCAGTTGCAAGTCGCTGACATGCTCCAGCACCGCCACGCCGTTTTTCGGCGCGGGCAGCGGATAACGATCGCGGGCCGGCGCCGCCGCGCGGTACAGGGTGTCGCCCTTGAGCCACCAGCGCACCCGTTGCAGGCCCTCGCCGGGCGTCGCCGAGCTGCGGATCACATCCAGGCGGAAGGTGCCGCCGTCGGCGCTGCGCACGGTGAGGGCCGCCGGCACATCGACGGCTTCGGCATCGGCCCCGGCCGGCACCGGCTCCATCAGTTCGACACTGGCCCGCAGCGCCACGTCCCGTTCCAGCTGGTGCAGGGTGCGCAGCAGTTCCTCGGTCTGCGCGCTGCTGGCCTGCAAATGGCTGTCGGCCCGGCTGACGCTGTCCAGCCCGCGCCAGGCGATCACGCTGACCACCGCCATCAGCAGGATCGCCACCATCACCTCGATCAGGGTAAAGCCGCCTTGGCGCTGGTTGGTCCGCGCCCTCATGGCTGTGCCACCACCCGGACCACGCCTGTGGCGGTGCGTTGCACCGTCAGGCTGTGCCGGCCGTCGGACAGTTGCACCTGCAGCGGCGCGTCTATCCATTCGCCGTTGAGCACCAGCCGCGGGCCGGGCTCGATGCGCACTTTGATCGTCGGGCTTTCCCAGGGCCGCGGGCGCAGTTGCGGGTCGTCCTTGAACTGATCGAGGCCGCGGCCGTCGTCGCTGGGCCGGCTGAAGGCGAAACCCTTGGCATCCGCCCGCCAACTGATGGGCCGGCCATCCACGCGGGCCTCGGCCTGGGCCACCTGGAGCAACTGCGCCAGGCGCTCGGCATCCTGGCGCAGGCCCTGCAGCGGGTCGGGGCGGATGCTCAGGCTGATGGCGGCGCTGGCGATCCCGATGATCACCAGAACCACCATCAGCTCGATCAGGGTGAAGCCCTGTTGTCGGGATGGGGTCATGGGGCGCGCTCCTGTGCGTCGGTTTTCATCCTGCCCGGCGAATGTGAAATAAAAACGTGACCATTGCGCGCTAGGCTGCGAAGACGGACAAACAGGAGGTCCTTGCCATGGCATTCGTCCATCGATTTTCCCCGCCGCAGCTGGTGCAGTCCGTGGCCCTGCTGGCGATCGTGGCCGGGGTGGCGACCTGGTCGTCGCTGCTTTTGACCCCCGCCGAGTCGCGCACCCCGCAGGCGCCGCCGCAAGCCTTGGCCGCCCAGGCCCAGAGCCCGGCGCAGCAGTGGTTTTCCAACCAGCCGCTGGCGCTGGACATCAAGGTCACCGGGTTGATGGCCAGCCCCCGCGGTGCGGTGGCGATCCTCAGCCTCAACGACGCGCCGCCGTGCAGCTTCCTGGTGGGCGAGCGCCTGGCCCAGGGCGTGCAACTGGTGGCCATCGAGGGCGACGGGGTGGTGATCGAGCGCGGCGGCGAGCGCTCGCGGCTGGATGTCAGCAAGTTGCCGGAAAGCCCGGCGTTGCCGGTGCTGACCCGGCAGTGAGGCGACAGCGGTAACCGACGCGCCGCGCCAGCCTGCCATCTGTAGGCGCGCCGCTTGCGCGCGATGGCGGTGGTCGGGCAATCCGCGTTGCCTGGATCGCGAGCAAGCCTGTTAACGATTGGGGTTTTTCGGTGTGCGCGCGACCAGGGTATCCAGGCGCGCCAGGGGCGGGGCTTCGCGGCTGCGGTCGAGGACCCGCACGCTGACCCGGGACAGCCGTGGGTCGGCGCTGGGGGCGATGTTCTGTTCGCAGCGCAGCTTGAGCCGGCCCTGGTCGCATTCGATGTTTTTGGTCCCGGGCGGCAGGCGGCCTTCCAGGCGCAGCTCCGCCAGGCGCGACTGGGCCGCCAGCAAGGCGATGGATTTATCCCGCAACAAACCATTGCTCTGGGTCATCAAGCCGGCCACGCGGATCGCCGCCGACATGGCCACGGCGATGATCGCCAGCGCCACCAGCACCTCGATCAGGGTGAAACCCCGCTGTTTAGCGGCTGGCGGTCCGGCGGGTCGTTTGAGTAGTGGCTGGCGTGGCCCCGGCATGGACGTCTCGTGGCGCAAATGGAGGCTTGCAGGCTACATGGCAAATTTGACCGATTGGCTACGGACGCTCCCGAGCAACGTCAATATCACTGACATATTTTCTTGTAACACTGCGCGACGAATCGAAATCAAGCCAAGGAACGTCGAGATGGATGTCGTGCGCTTCACGTCACACCCCCAGCCTCATCTTCAGCCCCGCCTCCAGCCCCGCCGCCCACGCGGACAGGGCGGTTTCACCCTGATCGAGATCATGGTGGTGGTGGTCATTCTCGGGATCCTCGCCGCGATGGTGGTGCCCAAGGTACTCGACCGTCCGGACCAGGCCCGGGCCACCGCGGCCAAGCAGGACATCGGCGGGCTGATGCAGGCCCTCAAGCTCTATCGCCTCGACCACGGCACCTACCCGAGCATGAACCAGGGCCTGAAAGTGCTGGTGGAGCGCCCGGCGGATGCCAAGAACAGCAACTGGCGCTCCTACCTGGAACGCCTGCCCAACGACCCCTGGGGCCGTCCTTACCATTACCTGAACCCGGGAGCCAACGGCGAAGTGGATGTGTTCTCCCTGGGGGCCGACGGCCAGCCAGACGGTGACGGCGTGAATGCCGATATCGGCTCCTGGCAGTTGTAAGCGCCGCCATGACAGCCCGTTCGCCGACAGCGGCGAAACAGCGTGGCATGGCCATTATCAGCGCCTTGTTGATCGCCGCCGTGGTGGCGGTGATCGCCGGCGGCATGCTGACCCGCCAGACCCTGTTCACCCGCGGGCTGGAAAGCGAGCAACTGCGGGTCCAGGGCAGCTGGCAGTTGCAGGGCGGCATGGAGGTCAGCCGCCAGCGCCTGTGGGAAGACCGCCAGCGCGACGTGCTGACCCGCCTCGACCAGAACTGGGCGCGGCCGATCCAGCTCGCGGCCCTGGGGCCGGGCGCCGGGCCGTTCGAGGGGCGGCTGGAGGACGAGCAGAGCAAGTTCAACCTGCGCAATCTGCTGGCCAATGACCGGCTCGACCCGTTGCAGATAGAGAATTTCCAGCGCCTGTGCGAGCTGCTCGGGGTCAGCGCGACCCTGGGCCAGCGCATCAGCCAGCGGGTGATCGCTTCCTACCCACGGCAGTTGAGCCGGGAAGGCACGGCGGCGCCGGTCAATAGCGGTTTTCGGAGCGGTCGCGACACTTCGCCCGAGGCCGCGCGCAAACCGCTGCTGGCCAAGCAACCGATGCTGCGCAGTCTCGACGACCTGCTGGGGGTGAACGGCGTCGACGAAAAGTTGCTGGCGCGCCTGCAACCCTTTGTCACCATCCTGCCGGCCAATACCTGGGTCAACGGCAACACCGCCAGCGCCGAAGTGCTCGCCGCGACCGTGCCGGGGCTGGCGCTGCCACGGGCCAAGGCGCTGATCGCCGAGCGCGACAGCGGCCAGTGGTTCATCAACCAGGGTGACTTCATCAATCGCCTGCGCATGCCGCAGGTACCGGCGGACGCGGTGCGGGTCGGCATCACCAGCGAATGGTTCCGCCTGCAAGGCCAGGCCCGTGGCGAGCGGCGCCGGGTCAAGCTGCTGGCCTTGCTGCACCGCAGCGAAGACAACATGCCCCGGGTGATCTGGTCGCGGGTGGGCGTATGAGCCGCTTGCGCGTCAGCCTGCCGCCCTTGCATACGCTGACGGCCGAGAGCCGGGTGAGCTTTGCCCGGCTCCAGGCTAAGGAAGGCCAGGTCAAGGAAGCCGGCGAAGCCAGCCTGATGCAACTGGGGCAGATGCCCAAGGCGCCGGCGGTGGAGTGTTTCCTGCACCCCGAGGACAGCCTGCTGGCGAGTATCGAGCTGCCGGCCCTGGCGCCGGCCAAGGTCAGCGCGGCGGTGGCCTGTGCCGCCCAGGCGCTGATTCTCGGCCACAGCGACAGCCTGTACGTGGCCCACAGCCCGCGCGACAGCGACGGCCAGGTGCACATCAGCTGGTTGCCGCGCGAGGCGCTGGCGCGGCTCGGCCAGGTGCTGGAGCAGGCCGGCCTGAAACTGCGCGGCCTGTACCCGGCGCCCTATGCCTTGCCGGTGCCGACGGCGGGCCAGTTGACCGCCTGCCTGCAAGACCAGCACCTGTTGCTGCGCCACAGCCCGCGACAGGGCAGTGTGCAACCGCTACCCGAAGACGCCTTGCAGGCGTTGCTGGCCAACGGTGCCGGGCTGCAATGGATAGGGGAGACGGCCCCGCCAGCGGCCCTGGAGCAACTGCCGGACAGCTGCCGATGGACCGGCCAGGCACCCGACTGGGGCCTGCACGGCGGGGTGCAGGACAACAGCGCTCGCCAGCAGGGCTGGGGCCGTGCCGCGGCGCTGTGCGCGGTGGCGCTGGTGGTCTGGACCCTGGGCCTGAACCTGTATGCCGCGCGCCAGGCGGCCCAGGGCCAGCAGCTCAAGGCGCAGATGAGCCAACGGGTGCAGCAGGTGTTCCCGGAATTGCCGGTGATCCTCAACCCCCTGCAACAGGCGCGTCAGCAACTGGCGGCGCGCCAGAGCGGGGCCAGCGGCGACGCTCCGCACAGCTTCAACAGCCTGGTGCTGCAGGCCAGCAATGCCATGCCCTTCGTGATCGGCGGGGTTGAGCGTTTGAACTATCAGAACGGCGAATTGCAGCTGAGCCTGCTCAGCGACACCCGTGTCCCTGCGCCCGACAGCGGCTGGCAGGGCCTGCTGACCCAGGCCGGGCTCGAAGCCAGCCCCGGCGACCAGGGCTGGACCCTGCGCGCCGCCACAGGCACGGCGACCGGCGCGGTGCCGATGGAAGCCGACGACAGCGAGGAAGACGAGGATGAATAAGCTGAACCTCAGCCGTTACCGGCAACGCTGGCAGCGTCAGGCCGCCCAGGCGCAGCTGTACTGGAACGGCCTGGCCCTGCGCGAGAAACGCCTGCTGGCCGGCGCGGCGGCGCTGCTGGGTGGCTTGCTGGTGTGGCTGGTGCTGATCGAGCCGGCGCTGGACAAGATCGATTACTGGCAGGCCGAGATTCCCAAGCTGCGCTCCCAGTCCGAAGCCCTGGAGCTGGTGCTGCACCAGGCCGGCGGGCCCCGTGGTGGCGAGCCGGGGCAGAGCCTGGAGCAGTCCTTGCGCCAGACCCTGGATGCCGCCGGCCTGCAGGGGCTGTACCAGTTGCAGCTGGCGGGCGAGGGCGAATCCCAGGCCTGGCACTTGAGTTTTCAAGAGGCCCCGGCGGATGCCGTGGTCGGTTGGCTGCTGGGCAATCCCCGGCAGTTTTCCCTGGAAGTGATGGAGGCCCGCCTGCAACGCGCGGGGCCGGCCGACATCGATGGCACGGCAGGCAAACTGTCCGGAACCGTTCGCATGGATCAGGCGCTTGGCGCTAAGGAAGCTTCATGAAGTGGTCAGGTTCTTTTTACGCCCGCCAATCGCGCAAGGCGCTGCCCTTGCTCCTGCTGGGGCCGCTGGCCCTGGCGCTGGCGGCGTGCAGTCACAACCAGGAGCCACAGCCACCGTTGCTGGTGGACAGCGAACTGGGACGGCCCCTGGGCGAGACCAATCGCAGTGGCGGCGATGTGGTGGCCGAGCGGGAGCGGGCCCAGGCGCAACAGACCCAGCGTCCCAAATTCCAGCATCCGATCAGCCGTGCGGGACGCGCCCCCGGTGCTCCCGCCGCCAGCAGCACGGTGGTGCGCAATCCCCTGGGCGACCAGCCGGTGCGCCTGAATTTCGTCGATGTCGATATCCAGGCCGTGGTCCGGGCGCTGGCGCGTTCCACCGGCCAGCAGTTCCTGGTGGACCCGCGGGTCAAGGGCAACCTGACCCTGGTCAGCGAAGGCGAAGTGCCGGCCCACCAGGCCTACGACATGCTGCTGGCGGCCCTGCGCATGCAGGGTTTCAGCGTGGTGGACGTTGGCGGCGTGGCCCAGGTGGTGCCGGAAGCCGACGCCAAGCTGCTCGGCGGGCCGATCTACAACGCCGGCAAGCCGTCGGCCAACGGCATGCTGACCCGCACCTTCCGCCTGCAATACGAAAACGCGGTGAACCTGATCCCGGTGCTGCGCCCGATCGTGTCGCCGAACAACCCGATCAACGCCTACCCGGGCAACAACAGCATCGTCATCACCGACTACGCCGAGAACCTCACCCGGGTGGCGCAGATCATCGAAGGCATCGACATCCCCAGCGCCCTGGACACCGATGTGGTGCCGGTGCAGAACGGCATTGCCGTGGACATCGCCGGCATGGTCTCCGAGCTGCTGGAAACCCAGGGCGCCGACCCGACCCAGAAGGTCAGCGTGGTCGGCGACCCACGTTCCAACTCGATCATCATCCGCACCGGCAGCCCCGAGCGCACCGAGCTGGCGCGCAACCTGATCTACAAGCTGGACAACGCCCAGAGCAACCCGAGCAACCTG
Source organism: Pseudomonas chlororaphis subsp. chlororaphis (assembly GCF_003945765.1). Taxonomy (NCBI): domain Bacteria; kingdom Pseudomonadati; phylum Pseudomonadota; class Gammaproteobacteria; order Pseudomonadales; family Pseudomonadaceae; genus Pseudomonas; species Pseudomonas chlororaphis. The sequence goes on from NZ_CP027712.1 coordinate 3,116,163, forward strand.
CACGTGGTGTACTTGCGCAACGCCCAGGCCGGCAAGCTGGCCCAGGCCCTGCGCGGCCTGCTCACCGGCGAGAGCGACAGCGGCACCGGCGACAACGCGCGGGCCATGCTCGGCAGCATGGGCGGCATGAGCCAGGGTGGCAGTTCCAGCAGCGGCCAGAGCGGCGGCAGCGGTTCCACCAGTGGCAGCTCCAGCCTCAGCAGCGGCAGCAGTTCCGGCAGCGGTTATGCCCAGGGCGGCAGTTCCAGCAGCAGCCAGGGCGGCACCCAGGCCTCCGAGCAGAACACCGCCTTCAGCGCCGGCGGCGTGACCATCCAGGCCGATGCCACCACCAACACCTTGCTGATTTCCGCGCCGGAACCGCTGTACCGCAACCTGCGCGAAGTCATCGACATGCTCGACCAGCGTCGCGCCCAGGTGGTGATCGAAAGCCTGATCGTCGAAGTCAACGAAGACGACGCCGCCGAATTCGGCGTGCAGTGGCAGACCGGCAATCTCGGTGGCAGCGGCGTCATCGGCGGCGCCAACCTCGGTGGCAGCGGCCTCAACCTCAACGGCAAGACCAGCCTCGACGTGCTGCCCCAGGGCCTCAACGTCGGCCTGGTCAACGGCACCGTGGACATCCCCGGGATCGGCAAGATCCTCGACCTCAAGGTGCTGGCCCGGGCCCTGAAGAGCAAGGGCGGGAACAACGTGCTGTCGACCCCGAACCTGCTGACCCTGGACAACGAAGCGGCGAGCATCTTCGTCGGCCAGACCATTCCCTTCGTCACCGGCAGCTACGTCACCGGCGGTGGCGGCAACAGCAACAACCCGTTCCAGACCGTGCAGCGCGAAGAAGTCGGCCTGAAGCTGAATGTGCGGCCACAGATTTCCGAGGGCGGCACGGTCAAGCTCGACATCTATCAGGAGGTCAGCAGCGTCGACCAGCGCGCGTCGGTGCAGGCCGGCACCGTGACCAACAAGCGCGCGATCGACACCAGCATCCTGCTCGACGACGGCCAGATCATGGTCCTCGGCGGCCTGCTGCAGGACGGCTACAGCCAGAGCAACAACGCGGTGCCGTGGCTGTCGACTATCCCCGGGATCGGCGCGCTGTTTCGCAACGAAAGCCGCTCGACCAACAAGACCAACCTGATGGTGTTCCTGCGGCCCTACATCATTCGCGACAGCGCCGCGGGGCGCAGCATCACCCTCAACCGCTACGACTTCATGCGCCGCGCCCAGGGCGGCCTGCAGCCGGACCGCAGCTGGGCCATGCCGGACATGCAGGCGCCGCAATTGCCGACGGCGGAGCAGGGGGTGCCGGGGGCTGTGCCGGTGTCGGCGCCAGCGCCGAGGGCGAGGATCAAAGCGGTGCCGGTGCAATGAGTTCGCCTGTTGCGTTTATGCGCTCGGCGTCTGGTGCGTTGGGTGATGGGGGGCATATCTGTTGCTGCGGTAACGGCTACCTAGGGTTTCGCTTTTACAGCGGGGTGGGGGTACATATCCGTTACTGCGGTCACGGCGGCTGGAGGTTCCGCCCTTACGGCGGGTCACTTTTGGCAAACGCCGGAATGCCGGCCCAGCCCAAAGTAACCAAAAAGTCTTGCCCCTCCATTCGGTGCCTCGCTAGGGCTCGGCATGCCCTCACTCCGGCATTGCTCCGGGGGCCCGCCGCCACAGGCCATCCATGGCCTGGGGCGGCTAGCGCGGCATCCCTGCCGCGCTACCCCCTGCGCAACGCCTGCGTTCGGCCTCTGGGAAAGGGGCGGTCCAATCAAGATCAAAAGCCAAGCGCGTTGTACGCGCCTTGTGTAGCCGCTGCCGCAGGCTGCGATCGGCTGCGCAGCAGACGCAAAACCATCCACCTCGATCTGCCTGATACACCGCGCCGCCTGGCCTGGCGTGCGCTGCGCGCCCGATCGCAGCCTGCGGCAGCGGCTACAGGGATCAGCGCCAAATTCAGGCCGGCCGGTAGGCCGCCTCGCGTTGTTTTTGATTTTCTTGCCCCGTCGGGAGGCCGAGTGGAGGTTCTGCGCAGTGGGCAACCCGGCAGGGATGCCGGGTTAGCCGCCCCAGGCCATGGATGGCCTGTGGCGGCGGCCCACGGAGCAGGACCGGAGCGAGGGAATCCGAGCCTTAGCGAGGACCGGACGCTGGGGGCAAGAGCCTTTGGTTACTTTGGGCTTTTCAAAGTGACTCGCCGTAAGGGCGAAACCCTAGGTGGCCGTTACCGCAGCAACGGATATGTACCCCGACCCCGCCGTAAGGGCGGAACCGCCAGCCGCCGTGACCGCAGTAACGGATATGTACACGGTCAAGGCCAAGCCCACGGCCAAGCCCAGGAGTTACTCCCATGAACCCCCAACTCCCTTACGCCTGGGCCAAATCCCAACGCATCCTCCTGCGCCATGGCGAGGAGGGCGCCGTACTCCTGGTCTGCCCCTCGACCCCCGGCTGGTCGATCAGCGAAGCGCGTCGCCAGTTCGGCCCGGCGCGGCTGGAGCGGGTGCGCGACGAAGAACTCGACGGCCTGCTGGCCAGCGCCTATTCCGACACCGGCAGTGCCGCCGCGGTGGTCGGCGCCGCCGAGAACGAGGTCGACCTCGACCGTCTGATGCAGGACATCCCGGAAATCACCGACCTGCTGGACACCCAGGACGGCGCGCCGGTGATCCGCATGATCAACGCCTTGCTGACCCAGGCCGCGCGGGACGAGGCCAGCGATATCCATATCGAGCCCTATGAAAGCCATTCGGTGGTGCGCTACCGGGTCGACGGCACGCTGCGCGACGTGGTCTCGCCGCGCAAGGCCCTGCATGGCGCGCTAGTGTCGCGGATCAAGATCATGGCCCAGCTCGACATCGCCGAAAAACGCCTGCCCCAGGACGGCCGCATCGCCTTGCGCGTGGCCGGGCGGCCCATCGATATCCGCGTGTCCACGGTGCCCACCGGGCACGGCGAACGGGTGGTGATGCGTCTGCTGGATAAACAGGCCGGGCGCCTGCAACTGGAAACCTTAGGCATGGACCCCCAGGTGCTGGGCAAGCTCGACCACCTGATCCGCCAGCCCCACGGCATCGTGCTGGTCACCGGCCCCACCGGCAGCGGCAAGACCACCAGCCTCTACGCCGCCCTGGCACGGCTGGACGCCAGCACCAGCAATATCCTCACCGTCGAGGACCCGGTGGAGTACGACCTGCCGGGCATCAGCCAGATCCAGGTCAACGCCAAGATCGACATGACCTTCGCCCTGGCCCTGCGCGCGATCCTGCGCCAGGACCCGGACATCATCATGATCGGCGAGATCCGTGACCTGGAAACCGCACAGATCGCCGTGCAGGCTTCGCTCACCGGCCACCTGGTGCTGGCGACCCTGCACACCAACGACGCGGTGTCGGCGGTCAACCGCCTGATCGACATGGGCGTCGAGCCGTTCCTGCTGGCCTCGTCGATGCTCGGGGTGCTGGCCCAGCGCCTGGTGCGACGGCTGTGCCCGCACTGCAAGGAAGAAGACCCGACCGCCCCCGGCACCTGGCGCCCGGTGGGCTGCCCGGCCTGCAACCAGGTCGGCTACAGCGGACGCACCGGCATTCACGAACTGTTCTGCATCGACGACGACATTCGCAGCCTGATCCACCAGGGCGCCGACGAACAGGCGCTGCGCGCCGCCGCACGGCGCGCCGGGATGTTGAGCATGCGCGAGGACGGCGAGCGCTGGGTGCGCAGCGGCGCCACCGCCCCTGAAGAAATCCTGCGCGTAACCCGGGACGCCTGATGAACCGTTATCGCTACGAAGCCGCCGACGCCCTCGGCAAGATCGAGTCCGGGCACCTGGAAGCCGACAGCCAGAGCGCTGCTTTCGGCGTGCTGCGCAGCCGTGGGCTGACGGCGCTGATGGTGCAGGTCGAGAGCAACACGCCCAAGGCCGGTGGCGGGAGCCTGTTCAGCGCCAAGCTGTCGGACAACGACCTGGCCTGGGCCACCCGCCAGCTGGCCAGCCTGCTGGGCGCCAGCCTGCCGCTGGAGGCGGCGCTGAGCGCCACGGTCGAACAAGCGGAAAAAAAGCACATCGCCCAGACCCTCAGCGCGGTGCGCGCCGATGTGCGTAGCGGCATGCGCCTGGCCGAAGCCCTGGCGGCGCGGCCACGGGACTTCCCGGATATCTACCGGGCGCTGATCGCCGCCGGCGAAGAGTCGGGCGACCTGGCCCAGGTCATGGAGCGCCTGGCCGACTACATCGAGGAGCGCAACACCCTGCGCGGCAAGATCCTCACCGCCTTCATCTACCCCGGCGTGGTCGGGCTGGTCTCGGTGGGCATCGTGATCTTCCTGCTCAGCTACGTGGTGCCCCAGGTGGTCAGCGCCTTCTCCCAGGCGCGCCAGGATCTGCCGGGGCTGACCCTGGCGATGCTCAACGCCAGCGACTTCATCCGCGCCTGGGGCTGGTTGTGTTTCGGCGTGCTGGCCGGCGGCTTCTGGAGCTGGCGTATATACCTGCGCAACCCCCAGGCCCGCTTGAACTGGCACAGCCGGGTGCTGCGCCTGCCGCTGATCGGGCGTTTCGTGCTGGGCCTGAACACCGCGCGCTTCGCCTCGACCCTGGCGATCCTCGGCGGAGCCGGGGTGCCGCTGCTGCGCGCCCTGGAAGCGGCGCGCCAGACCCTGTCCAACGACCGCCTGAGCCAGAGCGTCAGCGACGCCACCGCCAAGGTCCGCGAAGGCGTCAACCTGGCCGCCGCGCTGCGGGTGGAAAAAGTCTTCCCGCCGGTGCTGATCCACCTGATCGCCAGCGGCGAAAAAACCGGCGCCCTGCCACCCATGCTCGAACGCGCCGCGCAAACCCTGTCCCGCGACATCGAACGCCGCGCCATGGGCATGACCGCCTTGCTCGAACCACTGATGATCGTGGTCATGGGCGGGGTGGTGCTGGTGATCGTCATGGCGGTGCTGCTGCCGATCATCGAGATCAATCAGCTGGTGCAATAAAGGTGCATGGATTCGCGGGCTTCTGTAGGAGCGAAGCTTGCTCGCGATGGCCTCAGCCCCGACAACTTTTTTGCGCGGCAATCACCCACCCGAGCGCCGAATCCGCCGAACTCGGGTTCCTCGTTCTGTCATGCACAACCACCCCCAGCGCCCCCAACCCAAGACCCGCGCCGCGCCTGGCCAAGAGCTGGCAAAAGGCCCCGCGACACCTCGCTGTCACCTGCGCTGAAAAGCCCGCGCCAGGGCCCTCGAACACCCGAGAAAGTTTTTGAAAATCAAGGCCTTTCTCCCGAGGTTTTTTCCTTTATCTGTCACCGGAAACTGCGAACTTCTTAGCCATGGCCTCACCCCGCACAACGCTCTCAGAGCAGGGCAGAGGATCTGAGCGCCATGGCGTCATGCAAGAACCATTGACCTCCGTATACACACGACGAAAGGAGATTCTTCATGTTTAAGCGCACTATGATCGCAGCTTCCATGGCTGTAGCGGCTCTGGCTTCGGCCCAATCGATGGCGGCTGTTGTGGGTGGCGGCGCCACTCTGCCACAGAGCCTGTACGGCACCACTGCCGGTACCGGCATCCTGGCTTCCTCGACTCCTGGCTTCAACCCGTACATCGGCGTGGGCAGCGGTGCAGGCAAGCAGGCTTTCTTCAACAATGATTCCACCAAGTTCAACCTGGCCTCGGGCATCAACGTCGACTACGCCGGTAGCGACTCGATCGTGAGCTCGGCTGAACTTACCGCTTACAACAACAGCGCTGACAAGGGTCGTGCCACTTTCGGTCCTTTGATTCAGATCCCGGCCGAAGCCACTTCGGTGACCGTGCCTTACCACGTCACTGGCCTGACCACGCTGAATCTCACCAGCGCTCAGTTGGCCGATATCTTCTCGGGCAAAATTACAAACTGGAAAAACGTGGTCTCCGGCGGTGTGGCCGGTCCTGACTTGCCAATCAAGGTTGTCTATCGCACCGACGGCAGTGGCACCACCGAGATCTTCACCACTCACCTGAAGGCTGTGAAACCTGCTTCGGTACCTGCCGCCAGCAACAGTTTCGTCACCGCGGTAGGCTTCAACCCTGCCACCAACCCCCCAGCCGGCTCCACTTACATTGGCGCTTCCGGCAGCGGTGCCGTGGCGACAGCGGTAGCCAACAATGACGGCGCCATTGGTTACGTCAGCCCTGACTTCGCCGAGTTCAACAATGCTGCCAAGGTGGCCACAGTCAATGGTTTCCTGCCAACTGAAGTCAACGTGCAAATCACCCTCGATACTGAGTTGCCACCTACCAACCCAGCCAGCGGCAAGAACCCAGCCAACCCTCTGGATTGGGTACCGACCTTCCCCAACCCAAGCACCGGCTACCCAATCGTTGGCTACACCAACCTGATTTTCAGCCAGTGCTACAAGGACGCCGGTGACAACCTGCGTATCCGCAACTTCCTCAATGCCCACTACACCGGTGTCAACAACACTACCGTGTCGAGCCACTCCTTCATCCCACTGTCGGCTGCCTGGCAGAGCGCTGTGCACAACACTTTCTATAACACCGCCAGCGCCCAGCGTGTCGGTAACACCAACGTCTGCAACGGCATTGGTCGTCCGGCCTGATACCCCGCCATCGGCAGGGTTCGTGTAACAGCCGGCAATGGCTCAAGCCATTGCCGGCTTTCTCGTTTCCGCCTGTTGTCGCGTAGATGAACTTTGCATGACAAGAGTTCGGTCGTGCCTGCCCATAACCGCCTTAGCAGTAATCCCGCGAATGTTTTGGCGGCAACCGTCGTACCCGCCATTCGCCCGAACCGTAAGAAGGACTCGCAAGTGATGCGCTCTGAGCCGAATCTGTCTGTTTCCCGACTCATCAACGCCTCTGCTGCCAATGGACAGCCGGTGTTGCGACTCAAGCCGCTGGCGCATGCCATTGCCTTGTTGATGCTTGCCGGCACGGCCCAGGCGGCGCAGCCCCAGGCTTTCAGTTCGGGCTGGTTCGGGGCCATGGGCGCGAACCAGGGCGCCGGCGCGGCACATCCATCGGTGGCGCAGCCGGCCGGTACGCCACCGCCTCTGGCACAACAGCAGCGGGTCAGCAGTCAGCTGCAACGCTCTATGAGCAATCTCAATAACACCGTGGCCGCCATCGCCGCCCAGCAGGCCGCGCAAGCGGCCGGGCGCGCGGCGGCGCTGACTGCGCCGCAGACCCTGCACAACGGCCTGGGGGGCAATGGCCTGAATGTGCTGGTCGGGGCCGACGGCAAGCCGCTGTTCGTCAATGCCGAGGGGCCGGTGCAGACCGATGCCAACGGCAAGGCGCTGGTGTCGATCAAACAGACCGCCGACAAAGCGATCCTCAACTGGGAAACCTTCAACATCGGCCGTGACACCACCGTTGAGTTCCAGCAAAACGCCGATTGGGCCGCGCTCAACCGCGTCAACAACAGCACCTCGCCGAGCCAGATCCAGGGTGCGCTCAAGGCCGACGGCACGGTGATGATCCTCAACCGTAACGGCGTGGTGTTCAGCGGCAGCAGCCAGATCAATGTGCGCAACCTGGTGGCGGCAGCCACCAGCATCAGCGACGAGCAGTTCAACAACCGTGGGCTGTTCAGCGCCAGCGACAGCGCGCCGACGTTCAGCGACGCCGCTGGCAAGGTGCTGGTGGAGCAGGGCGCATTGCTCCAGACCCACACGCCAGGTTCTTCCACCTCCAGCGGCGGTTATGTGCTGTTGCTGGGCAAGGAAGTGGATAACGCGGGCAGCATCAATACCCCACGGGGCCAGACCGCTCTGGTCGCCGGCGACAGCTTTGTGATCAAGAAAGGCTACAGCACCGACGGCAACCCGACCTCGACCACCCGTGGTAACGAGGTCGTCGCTTCAGGCGGCGGCAAGGTCAGCAACCATGGCTCGATCCTGGCGGCGACCGGCGACATCACCCTGAGCGCCCAGGAGGTGCTGCAACAAGGCCTGGCCCTGAGCAGCACCTCGGTGGACGCCCGTGGCACCCTGCACCTGAATGCCCGGGGCAGCGACGCCAAGGTCACCCTGGGCGAGGGCAGTACCAGCGCGATCCTGATCGACAGCAGCACGGCCCTGGACAGCCAGCGGGACGGGTTGCTGACGCCAGCCTTGAACCAGGCTGGAAACGCGACGCCGGCCGATACCTATCGTCGCGACCAGTCACTGGTGGAGATCGTCAGCGGCGGCAGCGTGGACTTCCAGAGCGGTTCGATCACCCTGGCCACCGGCGGCCAGGTCGCGGTGAATGCCGGGCAGCGCAGCCTGGTGCGCGACGGTGCGGTGATCGATGTGTCGGGGGCGGTGGGCGTCAAGGTGGCGATGGAGTCCAACAGCGTCAAGGTCAATATCCAGGGTAACGAGCAGCGTGACGCCTCGGTCAACCGCGACAGCAAGAACCTCAACAACAACGATGTCTGGGTCGATGCCCGCGAGCTGGTGCTGGTCCCGGCGGGGACCAACGGCTACGCCACGGATCGCTGGTACACCGCTGGCGGCTTACTGGAGGTGGGCGGTTATCTGGGCACCCAGCCGCACAACGTCGGCGAATGGATGGCCCAGGGTGGCAGCGTACGTCTGAGCGGTAATGAGGTAGTGACTCAGCAGGGTTCGCAGATCAACCTCTCCGGCGGCACCCTGGACGTGCAGGACGGGATGATCCAGCAGACCTGGCTGCGGGCCGCCGATGGCCGGCTGATCGACTTGTCCAGGGCTCCGGGTGACATTCTCTACAGCGGGCTCTACAAGGGCTTCGAAGAACACAGCGTGCGCTGGGGCCAGACCGAGTATCACTACAACCCGTTGATCGCCCCCCGCGAGCGTTTCGAACAAGGCTACAGCGTGGGTCGAGACGCCGGCCGCCTGGAAGTCAGCACTCGCAATGCGGTACTCGAAGGGCAGATCGTCGGTGATACCTTCCAGGGCGATCGCCAGACTCAGGCCCCACGCCCGGGGCTCGATGGCTACCAGCAGGGACAAAACGCCGTGGCCCGGGGCGGGCAGTTGGTGGTGGGGGCTTATGTGCCTTACTACGTCAAGGACAGCGCCAGCCTGCAGTACGCCCTGAGTGCCGATGCCAATACCGTCAAGCAAGTGGTGCTGGGGCAGGCCGCGGCGATAGCCAATGGGCTGGACCTGGACACTGTTCTGCCCGATGAGCGCAAGGGCACCTTGTGGCTCGACACCGAGCAGCTCAACGGCTTCCAGCTCAGCAGCATCAAGGTCGCCGCCACCGGCAGCATTCTGGTTGATGGTGCGCTGCAGGTCAGTCCCGGCGGAGATATCACCCTGTATGGGCCACAGGTGCAGGTTGATGCCGACCTGACAGCCCATGGCGGCAGTCTCGCCCTGGGCAATGTGCTGCAGCAGATCACCAGCAATGGCAAGCTCGACACCACCCTGGCGGCGACGGGGGGCAAGCGCGCGACGCTGACAGTTGGCAGTGGCGTCCGGCTGGACGCCAGCGGCCTGTGGAGCAACCTGTTGCTGGACCCCGCCGATGGCAGTCGCTTGCCTTACCTCAATGGCGGCAGCGTCTCGCTGCGCAGCAGCGCTGATGTCGCACTGGAGAGCGGCAGTCTGATCGACGTGTCGTCGGGCGCGGCGCTGATGAGCGACGGCAAGACCCGCGCCGGCAAGGGCGGCAATGTCACCCTGGCGGCCAATGCCAACAGCGCGGCGGCTATCGGTACGCTCGCTTTGGACGGTGAGTTGCGCGGCTATGGCGTGAACGGTGGCGGCACCTTGAGCCTGCAGAGCGGCAAGGTGCTGATTGGTGAGCGCGCCGCCGACACTGCTGCCGACACCCTGGTGCTGGCCCCGCAGTTCTTCGACAAAGGCTTCGCCGCGTATGACATCACCGGCAATCAGGGGCTGAAGGTGGCCGACGGGGCACAGGTCGAGGTGACCCAACCGGTGTATCTGTTGGGCGATCAGGCCAGGAGTATGGCAACGGGCGCGGACCTGACCTCTGTGCTGGAGCGCTGGCTACCGGAGCTTTACCAGGAAGACCCGATCAAATCCGTACTCGGCCAGCGCCAGGGCGCGAGCATCAACCTGCGGGCCGGCACCTTGCGTTCGAGCGCGGCGGACATGGACAGTACCCAGCTGGTGGTGGGTAAGGGATCGGCCATCAGTGTCGATCCGGGCCAGTCGATCACCTTGGGCAGCATCGGTCAGTTGACCGTGGACGGTGCATTGAATGCCTGGGGCGGCGCCATCACCTTGAGCGGTATCTCGGTTGCGCCGGATGTGGCCGAAGCCGTCGAGAGCGCCGGTCATGGCCGCTCGATCTGGGTGGGGGAACAGGCGGTGCTCGATGTCGCCGCGCGGGCGGCTACCGCGACCGATGCCCTGCGGCGTCGCTACGGGAAGGTGGACGCGGGTGGCAGCATCGTGATCGGCGGGCAAATCGATCCGCAGACCGGTATCGCCAGCGCGGCCAATCAATTCGTGGTGGTGCGTGAAGGCGCGCGCCTGGAGGCTTCCGGCGCCCAGGCCATGGTCGATGTGGCGGGTCAAGGGCCGGTGGCGATTGCCAGCGGCGGCGGCAGTATTTCCCTGGCGTCGAACAATGGCTTGTACCTGGACGGCAGTTTCAACGCCCACGCTGGTGGCAGCGGCGCGGCGGGCGGCTCACTGAATGTGGCGCTGGAGACACCGCTCTACCGCACCAATGCGTCGCAGCGGGTGCGCCAGGCGCGGGAGATGGTGGTTGGCCAGAACAGCGCCGACAGCTTGCTGCCCGGCGGCGCCGGTCCCGAAGCCGCGCAAGGCGCCCTTACCTATGGTCATGCCCGGCTGGGGCTGGACAAGGTCCAGGTGGGCGGTTTCGATAACCTGTCGCTGCTCAGCAATGGCCTGATCAGTTTCGACGGCGCGCTGTCGCTGGTCCTGGGGCAGAGCCTGCAGTTGTATGCCGGCGCCCTGGCGTTGAACGATGGCGCCGCGACCGGTTCGCGGGTGCAACTGGCCGCGCCTTATGTACGCCTGGCGGGTGTCGGCGCGGTGGATGCACCTGATCGCTCGATGCGCCCTACAGTGCAGGGTGGGGTTTCGACCCAGGCTTCGACGGGCAGCCTGTTGGTCACGGCGGGTAACGTACTGGACATCCGCGATGGCGTGAGTATCGGTGCCCACGGCACCACCGCCAGCGGCCTGAGCCAGGCCATAGACCGCCGTGCCTTCGATGACACGCAACTGATCAGCCAGGGCGACCTGCGCTTCCTGGCCAGCACCGTCAATACGCGCAACACCAACCTGAGCACCCAGGCCGACCTGCGGCTGGCCGCTGTGCAGATCTACCCGGCCACCGGCGCGGTGGCGCAGGTGCTTGCGGGTTATCGGGGCAATGGCCTGGACTACGACCCGGACCGCACCCTGAGTATCGGGCGCACCGGCAGCGCCAATCCGGCGCAACCCTATTCGGTGTTCGGCAAACTGACCCTCGGCGCGTCGGTCATCGAGCAGGGCGGGGTGCTGCGGGCGCCCCTGGGCAATATTTCCCTAGGCACCCAGGAGGGGATATTGCGTTACACCAAACAACTCAGCCTGCTGCCGGGCAGCCTGACGTCGGTCAGCGCCGCGGGCCTGACCTTGCCCTATGGCGGCACGGTGGACGGCGTGACCTGGCGTTTCGACGGTCAGCAAGTGGACTTGCTGGGCGTGGGCGGCACCAGCTCCAACGCCAACCTGGTGGTGGGCGCGCAACTGCTGGGGCAGTCGATCGCGGTGCAGCAGGGCGCGGTACTGGACCTCTCCGGCGGCGGCCAACTGCTGGGTGCGGCATTCGTGTCCGGGCGCGGCGGTTCGACCGATGCGCGCTACAACCCGTTGGTGCAGTTCGGCGCCGATGGCCGCTTTACCTTACCGGGGCTGGATACCAACCCGGTGTACGCCATCGTGCCCGGGGTCCAGGCAGGCGTCGCCCCCAGTGGCGGCGAGGCGGGTGCGACAACACCCCTGGTGGGCCAGCAGATCAGCATCGACGCGGGCGTCCCCGGCTTGCCGGCGGGCACCTACACCTTGTTGCCGTCGACCTATGCCTTGCTGCCGGGGGCGTTCCGGGTCGAGATCAATGGCTTGGCCGCGCCATTCGGCGCGACCGGGCTGACCCGTGGGGCTGCCATGAGCAACGGTTCCTGGTCCAGCGCGGGCCGGCTGTCCATTGCCCAGACCGGGATTCAGGATGCCTTGACCCGACAGGTGATCCTGACCCCGGCCGCGGTGCTGCGCAGTTACTCGCAATACAACGAAACCCCGTATGCCGATTTTGTCCGTAGCGATGCCGCGCGCCAGGGCGTGCCTCGCGCCGCGCTGGAGGCCGATGGCAAAACCCTGCGGGTCAGCCTGATCGCCGGCCGGAGCGGTGCCCCCAACGGCTTCGAGTTCGCCGGGGTAGCACGTTCGGCGGTGGCCGAAGGTGGTTTTGGCGCGAGCCTGGAGGTGATGTCCGGATTCAGCTCCAGCCCCATCGAGATTCTGCCGGCCGGTGCCACTGCCAGCGGCAACGGGGTGGCGTTCCATGCCGATGATCTGAACGCCATTGGCACGGCCCGCATGAGCATTGGCGGAGCGCCGACCGTGGTGTATGGCCAGGGCGGCAATTTTGTTGGCTTCGACGCGAACCGTGCCGCCGAGTCGGTGACGTTGCGCCAGGGCGCGACCTTGTCGGCCCCCGAAGTATTCCTCGTTTCCGGCCTGCCCAGTGGCGCGATTCAAATCGAGCAGGGCGCATCGATCAACACCCTGGGGCGTGGCGAAGCGGCTTACGACTCCACCGATGGTTTCATCTACCAACCCGGACTTCGCAGTGTGCTGGCCGTCTCCAATGGTGTGCTGCAAATGCTCGCGCCGACCGAGGGCGATATTTCCCGGGGGCCTGGCAGTATCTTGATAGGGGACTGTGCACAGGCTGCCTGTCAGGGCGAAACCACGCTGTACTCCCAAGGCACCATTGCCTTCGCCACCACCAACACCTTCAGGCTGGGCGACGCGGTGCGTTACGGTACCCGTCACCTGGCGCTGGCGGTCGGTGGGATCAATGTCGGCAGTCCAGAGGCGTTGGCCGCCGCCCAGGCGCGCAATGCACTGCCGTCGGGGTTGACCCTCAACCAGGACGTGATGAACCGCTTGCTGCGCGGCGATATCGCCAGTGGGGCGCCGGCCCTGGAAACCCTGTCGTTGACCGCCGGCCAGTCATTGAATTTCTACGGCAGCACCACCCTGAGCACCCTGGACGGCAACGGTCAGTCGATGCTCGACAATCTGATGCTCAGTACCCCGGCGATCTATGGCGCCGGCGCGGCCGGCGATGTGGCGCTGATCCAGACCGGCAACCTGATCTGGAACGGCGCCGCCGGTACGCCCGCCGCGGTGATCGCCAACGGTGCCGGCACCGGCAGCGGCACCCTGGAGATCCAGGCCCGGCGCATCGAATTCGGCTATGGCCCCAACACTCAGCCCGATCCTTTGGCCGACTACGCCCGCCTGGCCCTGGGCTTTGCCAACGTCAACCTCCGCGCCAGCGAGCGGCTGACCGCTAACCATAAGGGCAGCCTGGCGGTGTACCAGTCCCAGGGTGCCTATGAAGCCGGCAAGGGCTTCGCCTACAGTGGCGGCAACCTGAATATCAGCACACCGTTGCTCACCGGCGAGGCCGGTTCGGTCAATCGCCTCACGGCGGGGGGCGACCTGCGGTTGAGCCGCGCGCCGGGTCAGCAGGCGGCCTTGCCGGCCATCGACAGCCTTGGCGCTGAAGTGTTGCTGGCCGGCAGCAACGTCGAACTGGACAGCGCCGTGGTCCTGCCCAGCGGCAAGCTGACGGTCAATGCCGAGCATGCCTTGAACCTGACCGACAGCGCGCAGCTGGACCTGGCCGGGCGCCAGGTCACCTTCAACGAAGTCAGCCAATACAGCTGGGGCGGCGATGTGATTCTGCAAAGCCGCGAGGGCGATATCCGCCAGACGGCGGGATCGCGGATCGACCTGTCGGCCCGGAACAACCACGGCGGCAATCTGAAAGTGCTGGCGGTGGGCGAGGGTGGCGGTCAGGTGGACCTGCAAGGCGCGCTGCTCGGCGCCAGCAGCGGGTATTACGACGCCGGCGGCACCCTGGTGCCCTACAAGGCTGGCAGCGTCGATATCCGCGCGCAGACCCTGGGGGACTTCGCCGCGCTCAACCAGCGCCTCAACCAGGGCCAGGTATTCGGCGCCCGCAGCTTCCAGATCAAGCGCGGCGACCTGACCATCGGCAACGAACTCAAGGCCGGCGAAGTCAACGTGTCCGTGGACAACGGCCAGCTGACGGTGCTGGGCAGCATCGACGCCAGCGGCGAGCGGGTCGGCAGCATCCGCCTGGCCGCCAGCCAGGGCCTGACCCTGGGCGGCAGTGCCTTGCTCGATGCCCATGGCACGGCCCTACGGGTCGACAGCTACGGCAAGATCATCGACTCGCCGAACCGTGCGCTGGTCGAACTCAACTCTGGCCAGGGCCAATTGACCCTGGCCGACGGCGCACGCATCGACCTGCGCCATGGCACCTCGGTCGCTGCCGGTACGGCGCCTGGCCAGTACGACGGCCAGGCCCGCGGGACGCTGGAGCTCAATGCCCCGCGCCTGGATGCCAACGATCCGACCCTGGGCGATATCGCCATCGACGCCAGTGGCCGGCTGAACATCCTGGGGGCTCGCTCCATAGCAGTGAACGGCACCGCCCGTTACACCGATGCCCCCGAGGGCACGGCGCCGGCCGCCAGCGGTCGGCCGTACCAGGTGATCGATCAGGCCTACCTGGACGCCAAGCATCAGGACAGCCAGCGCTTTATCGACAATGCCCTGGACAATGCCAGCTTAATGAACGGCAAGCTGGCCGGTTTGAACAACGCCAGCTATGCCGACGCCTTCCACCTGCGCCCGGGGCTGGAGATCGTCACCCAGGGCGATCTGGTGATCAGTGGCGACCTTGACCTCTCCGGTTATCGCTATACCAGCGTCAACCCCCATGCGCAGAAAACCGCGGTGTATGGCTCGGGCGAGCCAGGCAATCTGGTGATTCGCGCGGGTGGCAACCTGGATATCTACGGCAGCATCAACGACGGTTTCGCACCGCCACCGCCGACCCCGGACGATTCCGGCTGGGTACTGACACCTGGTCGTCAGGCCTTTGGCGGCGACGTGGTGGTGCCGGGGCCGGGGGTGACGCTGGCTGACGGCAGCCTGTTCCCGCCCGGCAAGACCCTCAACTACGCGTTGCCGATCAAGCCGGTACGCCTGGCGCAGGGGACCGTGCTGCCGGTCGAGGCGACCCTGCAGGCCCCGCTGGAACTGCCGGCCGGCACCGTGCTGCAAGCAGCGGTGCGCGACAGCGCCGGCAATCAGGTGTATGCCGCCGGCACCCTGATCCGCGAGGCCGTGACCCTGGCCAGCGGCATGACCCTGGACGCTGGAACGCGACTGCCCCGTGCGGCCTCGCTGGGCGCCATGACCTGGCCGGCCGGGGTGCCGTTGCCGAGACGCGACAGCTTTGGCCCGAACAACCCGGACGGCGTGCAACTGGCCGGCTCGCTGGCGCTCAAGGTGGGCGCGTTGATCCCGTCGGAAACCGATATCAAGTTGCCGTCCGGGGTGATTTCGGTGCCTCTGCGCACAGTGACCGGCGGGCGCCAGGGCAGTAACTGGGCCGTCGCTCCGTTGTTGCCGGAAGGCTCGTTGTCCTGGTCGATGCGCCTGGTTTCGGGGGCCGATACTCAGGCGGCCGACACCCGGGCGATCAAACCGGTGATGGCTGGCGACCTGACCTTGGCCGACACCCATTACGCGGTCCTCGAGGGGCACGAGACCATCATTATTCCGGGGACTCCGGAGCGTCCGGCGGGGGCCTGGTTCTGGAACGAACTGGGGGTGTTGATCGACCCGAGTTTCGTCGAAGGTACGCGGGTCGCGCCGGCGGATGAAACCTGGTGCGCACAAGAAATGTGCAACCGCTACAACTACGTCTGGAGCGATCTGGGGGTGTTGATCGACCCGAGCTTTATCGAGGGTACGCCGGTGACGGCGGAGTATGAGTCCTGGTGTTCGGATGGATTGTGTGTCTCGCTGGGCGAGGCCATTCCCGGCACGCCGGAGCAGGTCATCGTCGGCCCGGTGAACAGAGTGACGCCAGTCACCCAGCACTTCAGCGTATTGCGCACCGGGACCGGGGATCTGGAGCTGCTGGCGGCGGGTAATGTGGCCATGCAGTCGTCATATGGGGTCTATACCGCCGGGGCTTCGACGGCTGCACGAGCCGGCGATCTGCAGGCTGCTTTCGATCAGGCGCGCAGTCGGGGCAGCGATGGCAGTGTCCTGGGCAGTGCAGGGGCTGCTTACGAAACCCTGGTCAACGAGGGCCCAGGGAGTCTGTATGCGGCCTGGTACCCGGATCAGGGCGGCAACCTGCTGTTGCGTAGCGGTGGAAGTCTGACCGGCGATGTGTTCAGCAGCTACACCCTTCCGCGTAACGAGAATGCTCGTACTCAATTGGCCAGTTCTAACCTGGGCAATTGGCTCTGGCGTCAGGGGACGGGCGACACGGCCGGGGTTACACCGATTCCTGCCAGTTGGTGGATCAACTTCGGTACTTATGTGAGTGGCCGCGGAGGCGAGAACACCGGTAATCCCGATAGCAGCTTGATTGCGCAGTTGCCAATGCTGGTGGGCTTTACCGGTATCGGCACCTTGGGTGGCGGCAATCTGACCCTGGACGTGGGGGGGGATGCCGGCTTGCTCAGCCGTCGTGGTGCTCCGGACGCGGTTTCCTCGCCACGCAGTCAGGGGCTGGTGCTGGCGGTGGGCAGCAGCGGCCGAGTGACCCCGACAGGCGAGTTGTTGCTGACCGGAGGTGGCGATCTGGATGTGCGCGTCGGTGGCGGTCTGAACCCCGGATTGTCGGCTCGGGCCGCCACCACTACATCATCGATTACTAATCCGCTCTCCACCGACTACACCCAGCAGGATCTGCGTCTGAACGGAGTCTTGAGCAACCTGCGTGGCGCGCTCGGCCTGCAAGCCTCGAGCCTGGGGGGGATTGCCTTGAACTATGGCAGTCTCGCGCTATCCAACGACCGCAAGGAGACCCGCGCCTACGATCCGTTCAATGCGTCCCTGGGCACCGCGACAGGGGGCATGGTGTTGATGCTCGGCGACGCCACGGCCAGCTTGGCCACCCGTGGTGACCTGGTGCTGGCCGGTACGGGCGACCCAGGGCGGACGTCTACTGAAAACGCCTCGGCATTCACCTATGACGGTACTTCTTATGGAACGGGGGGCTATGGCTGGTTCTCGCTGTGGACCGATAGCACTGCGATCAACCTGTTTTCGGCGGGTGGCAATCTGACCCCGAGCGTGCAGGCCGGTGATATAGGCAGTAACGGTCAACCTATTGGCAACCGCAACAGCTCGCCGACCGATGGCCGATTCATCTTCCCTTCGCAATTGAGCGCAGTTGCCGTCAGTGGCGATGTGTTCATCGGCGGCTCGGCGTTGGGGGGTACGAGTAACAACTCGCAGTACGCGTTGCTGTTGGCGCCGTCGACCCAGGGTCGCCTGGAAGTGCTGGCCGGGGATTCGATTTATGCCGGCGGGTATTCCATCAACCAGTCTGGAGCCGCTCTGAGCGCGATGCCCACGCCTTTTACACCGGCATTCGCGGGTTGGGGTATGGACCCTAATAACCCCATAGCTAACCCCATAGTGACTAATCTGAGCAGCGATGGCATTACGATCCCGAACACCAAGGCCGAGTTTTCGCTGTTTGCCTTTGGTTCCAACACCGCCAGCAATCAGTTTGCCAGCCGTGACGCGGCGCGCTTTTATGCGGTTGGCGGGGATATAGTCGGGTTGCGCAGTGGTGAAATACTGAACTTCGCCGCCGGTTCACGGCTTGGACAAACCTGGTACGAAGCGGCCGGGCCGGTGTGGATGAAGGCGGGGCGCGATATTGTCAACTCGGGAACTGCTTTGGGCGAGCCGACAGGGGTCCCCGGCATCATTGCCAGTTCCCTGGGGAATATAATGCCCGATGTCGGCACCAGCAGCGGCAACCTGTTTGTCCATAACAACCCCAACGATATCTCCATCGTTTCCGCCGGACGCGACCTGCTGTTCAGCTCCTTCAACGTCGCCGGCCCCGGCACGCTGGAGATCAGCGCCGGACGCAATATCCTGATGCAGGACAAGGCCTCGGTGAGCAGTCTCGGTCCGGTGGTGGCCGGCGACTCGCGGCCTGGCGCCAGCGTCGTCATGCAGGCCGGTGTCGGGGCCGCCGGCCTGGATTACCTGAAGTTCGTCACGCCCTACCTGGACCCGAGCAATCAGGCCGAGGCCGGCGTGCCGCTGGCCGAGCAACGGGGCAAAGTCGCCAAGAGCTATGAAGCGCAATTGTTGCAGTGGCTCAAGGAGCGCTTTGCCTTCGAGGGTTCCGGCGACGAGGCGCGGGGCTACTTTGCCAGCTTGCCGGCGGAGCAGCAGCGGGTTTTCGCCCGTCGCGTCTACTTCGAGGAACTGCGTGAGGGCGGCCGCGAATATAACGACGCCAACGGCCCGCGTTTCGGCAGCTTCCTGCGCAGTCGCAACGCGATTGCCGCCTTGCTGCCGAGCAAGGATGTGGCGGGTAACCCGATCGTTTACGACGGCGACATCACGATGTATGGCGGCGCAGGCGTACATACGCTGTTTGGCGGCGATATCCAGATGCTCACCCCGGGCGGGCAGCAGGTATTCGGCATCGAAGGCGAGGCGCCGCCGGCCAGCGCCGGGGTCATCACCCAGGGCGCCGGCGATATCCAGTTATATTCCCAAGGCAGCATCCTGCTGGGGCAGAGCCGGGTCATGACCACCTTTGGCGGGTCGATCCTCGGCTGGTCGAACGCCGGCGACATCAACGCCGGGCGCGGCTCCAAGACCACCGTGATTTACACCCCGCCCAAGCGGATCTACGACAACTGGGGCAATGTCACGCTGTCGTCGAACGTGCCGAGCTCGGGGGCGGGGATCGCCACCCTGGCGCCGATTGCCGAGGTGCCCGCCGGGGATATCGACCTGCTGGCGCCCTTGGGCACCATCGACGCCGGCGAGGCGGGGATCCGGGTGTCGGGCAACGTCAATATCTTCGCCCTGCAAGTGGTCAACGCGGCGAATATCCAGACCCAGGGCAAGTCCTCGGGGATACCGGTGGTGGCGTCGGTCAATACCGGGGCCCTGACGTCGGCCAGTTCGGCGGCGTCTTCGGCGACCCAGGCCGCCGAGGATGTGGCGCGCCAGCAGCAGGCGGCGGCGCGGCAGAATATGCCGTCGGTGTTTAGCGTGCAGGTGCTGAGTTTCGGCCAGGAACGCCTGGCGCCGACCCAGGATGGCGCCAGCCGGGCCAACCCCGGCTACAACCCGGACAGCCCGGTGCAAGTGCTGGGCGCCGGGCCGCTGAGCGATCAGGCGCGTCAGCAGTTGACCGAGGAGGAGCAGCGGCAACTGACCTTATAGGTTCTCTCGTGGCAACACGCTTGGGGGCGATCATTGATCGCCCCCTTTTTTTGCAGACCTGCCACACAGGTGCCCATCACCCCTTGAGACCTAGGCGAAGGCTCTAGTCCGCGGGTTTGCCATTTTCTGCCCGGATCCATGGATAAGACCGGCGCCTATCGGCCGGCCCGACGGATGATTGACGGCAAAATAATGGCAAATTAACATCGCGCCACTATTTTGATATCAGCTGTCTCGAGGGACCGAACATGTACTCACCCGCCCTCGCGGGGAGGTTGTGCCTGGCTTTGCTGTGCCTGACTCCACTGCACCTCGTTCATGCCGCTCCCACCCCCGGTGACACCGACCTAATCCGCGAACGCCAGGACCGCCTGCTCGAAGAGCAGCGCCGGCGCCTGGAAGAACTCAAGGATTTGCCCGGTAAAGAGGCTGCCCCCACGGCGCCGACCGCACCTGCCGACATCCGCTGTTTCCCGATCAAGGACATCGAGCTCAAGGGCGCCGACAGCCTGTCCGCCGCCGAGCAGGCGCGCCTGCTCAAGCCCTATATCGGCCAGTGCCTGGGTGTCAGCCAGCTCAACGAGCTGCTCAAGGTCATCACCGATCACTACCTCGAGAAGGGCCTGGTGACCAGCCGTGCCTACCTGCCGCAGCAGGACCTGTCCGGCGGCCACTTGAAAGTGCTGGTGGTCGAGGGCCGGCTCGAAGGCTTGAAGGGCGCGGCCGACAGCCAGCTGTCCGAGCGCGAGCTGGCCATGGCCTTTCCCGGCCAGGTCGGCGAGCGGGTCAACCTGCGGGAAATCGAACAACTGGTGGACCAGCTCAACCGCCTGCCGTCGAACCAGGCGCAAATGGAGCTGGCGCCCGGCAAGGAGGTCGGTGGCAGCGAAGTGCTGGTCAAGAACACCGCGCAAAAGCCTTGGCGCGCCGGGCTGTCGCGCAGCAACGACGGCCAGCGCAGCACCGGCGAGCAGCAGTGGGGCACCACCTTCGATTGGGACAGCCCGCTGGGGCTGGCCGACCAACTGATGTTGCGCGGTGGCCACGATGCCATGAGCGACCACCAGCACAGCTCCAACAACGCCATGCTCTATTACAACCTGCCCTGGGGCTGGTGGAACTTCAGTTACACCTACAGCCAGAGCGAGTACCGCTCCCAGGCCCAGGCCAATGGTTTCAGCTTCAAACAGACCGGCGACAGCCAGAACCACCAGTTGCGCGCCGAGCGGGTGATCCTGCGTGATGCGGTGAGCAAGACTTCGCTGAATGCCGGCCTGGCCTACCTGCGCACCAATAACTTCATCGAAGACAGCAAGCTGGCCTTGAGCAGCAACCGCCTCAGCGAAGCCCAGTTCGGCATCAACCATGGCCGGCGCATCGGCGGTGCCTTCGTCAACCTCGACCTGGGTATGCAGCACGGCATTGGCGCTTTCGACGCCCAGGACAATGGCCACCCGGGACCCGGCGAACCGAATGCGCGCTACCGCAAATACACCGCCACCCTCAGTTACCTGCAGCCGTTCAAGCTGTGGGGCGAGTCGTTCAGCTTCAGCAGCCTGATGACCGGCCAGCGCAGCGAAGACGTGCTGTTCAGCCCGCAGCGCACCAGCCTGGGCGGGCAGTCGTCGATTCGCGGGTACAAGGACCAGTCGCTGTCCGGCGACAGCGGCGGTTACTGGCGCAACGACCTGCGCTGGAGCCGTCCGGTGACCTGGGCCTGGCTACAGCCTCTGTTCACTGAGTACGGCAGCAGCCTGGGCTACGACCAGGGCGTCATCCGGGGCGATCGCTACAACGGCGAGCAGCACGGGCGCCTGTCGAGCAACTCCCTGGAGCTGTTCGCCCGCGGCCGGCACCTGGCGACCAGCGTGACCTTCGCCCATTCCCTTGAACGCCCGGATGTCCTGAGCGAGCGCGAAGCGCCGATCTACTTCCGCCTGGACTTCTTCCTCTGATTCGCGTTTTTCCGAGACCTTCGACATGGATGTTCGCCAATTCGCTTTCCTGGCCCGCCAGCCTTCTGCCGCCCTGAAAACCCGCGAGCACTTCTGCGGCCTACCCAAGCGCGGCCTGGCGTTCATCCTGGCCAACGCCATGTTCTGGCAACCGCTGTGGGCCCAGGCGGAAGGCATCGTGGTCAGCGCGCCGGGCACCAGCCTGGGGCAGGCGGGCAACGGCGTACCCATCGTCAATATCGCCACGCCCAATGGCAGCGGCCTGTCGCATAACCAGTTCCACGACTACAACGTCGGCCAGCAGGGCGTGATCCTCAACAACGCCACCGACCGCACGCAGAGCACCCAACTGGGCGGGATCATCGTCGGCAACCCGAACCTCAAGGGCGTCGCGGCGCAAACCATCCTCAACGAAGTCAACGGCGGCAGCCCCAGCCAGCTGCGCGGCTACACCGAAGTGGCAGGGCAGTCGGCCCATGTGATCGTCGCCAACCCCTATGGCATCAGTTGCAACGGCTGCGGCTTCATCAACACCCCGAAAGCCACCCTGACCACCGGCAAGCCGGTGATCGAAAACGGCCAGCTCACGCGCTATCAGGTCGATCAGGGGCAAGTGACCATCGACGGCGCCCAGCTCAACGCCAGCAACGTCGACCGCTTCGAAATCATCACCCGCAGCGCCAGGATCAACGCCGAGATCCAGGCGAACAACCTGACCATCGTCACCGGCCGCAACGACGTCGACGCCCGCACCCTGAACGCCACGGCGCGCGCCGACGACGGCAGCACCAAGCCGGAATTGGCCATCGACTCCTCGGCCCTGGGCGGGATGTACGCCGGGGCGATCAGGCTGGTGGGCACCGAGGCCGGGGTCGGGGTAAAACTCGACGGCAAACTGATCGCCAGCGGCGGCGATATCCAGCTCGATGCCAACGGCCAACTGCGCATGGTCGACGCCTCGGCGGCCAATGGCGCGGTCAAGGTCAAGGCAGCGAGTCTGGATGCCCAAGGATCGGTCCATGCCGGCAGCGCACTCACAGTGCAAACCCAGGGCGACCTGAATAACCGGCAAAACCTGACCGCGCGCGACAGCATCACCCTCAGCGCCGGTGGGCAACTGAGCAACAACGGCATCATCGAAGCCGGGGTCAATGCCGATAACAGCCGCAATGCCAATGGCGATGTCAGCCTGAGCGCGCAGAGCCTCAATAACAGCGGCAAGAGCGTGATCGCCAGTCGCAATCTGAGGGTGAACGCGGCACAGGCGCTGAACAACCAGGGCGGCACCTTGAGTGCGGGGCAGAGCGCCAACGTCAGCGCCGCGACCCTGGATAACCAGAGCAAGGGCCGGGTGCTGAGCAGCGGTAATCTTGATCTCTCGGCCGGTCAGGTGCTCAACGCCAATGGGGTGATCAACAGTACGGGCAATTTGACGGGCACGATCGGCCAGTTGAATAACAGCAATGGCGAGTTGACCAGCCTGGTTGATGCAACCCTGAACATGGCGTCGTTGGACAACGTTACCGGTCTGGTGATGGCTGGACATTCTCTGGATATCACGGCCAGTGGCGTGATCAACAATGTCGACGGCACTCTCAGGGGGAAAAGTGGCCTGACTGTCCGGGCACAAGACCTCGACAACAGCCAACAAGGTGAGCTGAGCAGCGAAGGTCAACTGACCACCCGGATCGGCGCTCAGCTCAATAACCAAAAAGGCCTGATCCAGGCCAATGGCGCAATGGATGTGCAGGCTACTACTCGCCTGGATAACCGCGGCGGCAAGATTTCCAGCCTCAATACCCTGACCGTCAGCAGCACCAACACCGACAACCGTGGCGGGGTGATTCGTGCGGATCAGGCGGTGAAGTTGTCGGTCACCGAACTGGATAACCGCGATAAGGGGCGCCTCGAAAGCAAGGCTGCACTGACCTTCGATGGCAACAAGCTGGACAACCGCAACGGTGGTCTGCTGACGGCCAATGGCTTGGTCAGCCTGAAGTCCAAGGAGGTTACCAACGACGCTGGCCGGATCTCCGGCAAGGGCGACGTTGAGGCGAACATCGACTCTCTCAGTCAGCAGGGCGGTGAACTGGTTGCCGAAGGCAATCTGAAACTCGCTGGCAAAACCCTGAACAATCAGAAGGACAGCCTCGTCGCGTCCCTCAAATCGCTGACGGTCAACGTTGAGCAGGTCGACAACCACGGCGGTTCGTTGTCCAGCCAGGCCGATATGCAGATCAGTGGCAAGCGCCTGAGCAATAGCGACGGCGGCAAAGTGTTATCCGACATGACTCTGGCACTGAAGGTCGATCAGATCATCAACCAGACCACAGGCCTGATCTTCAGCAAAGGCGCGAGCACGCTCAACGGCGTCGGACTCAACAATGTCGCGGGCAAAATTGTCAGTCAGAACAGCCTGGTGCTGACCTTTGATGGTGCGATGGAGAACCAGCAAGGCCTGATCAGCAGCGAAGGTACCCTGACGCTCACAGCAGACTCTCTGGACAATCGACTGGGCAAACTGTCCAGCCTCGAGGCCATGGAACTCACCACGACGGCCGCGTTGCAAAACCAGGGCGGATTGATCGCCTCGCAAAAAGGCCTGACGCTGGCCAGCGGCAGCCTCGACAACAGTGACACAGGTATCATCAGCGCCAAGGCCGATTCGACCTTGGCCACCGGCGAGTTCAAAAACCGTCAGGGCGGCAGTCTGGCCACCGACGGCACGCTGCTGCTGACGGCCGCGCACGTTGACAACTCCGGTGGGCAAATCGGCAGCCAGCAGCAACTTCATGTGTCGGTCACGTCGCTGGATCAGGACGGTGGCGAGTTGTTCAGCAACAGCAACCTGACCCTCGACCTGAACAACGGCCTGCTGAATAACCAGCTCGGCAATATCCATACGCCGGGTCAGTTGCTGCTGAAAAACCTCAACGAGGTGAACAACAACGGCGGCGAAATCTCCGGTGCCAAAGCCTGGAGCCTGAACGCGCAAAGCCTGAACAACGATGGCGGCAAGCTGCTGAGCAATGAAAAGCTCAGCCTCGTCGTCGATCGCGCGCTCAGCAACATCAAGGGCTTGATCGCGTCCGCCGGCCTCGACAGCCGCAGCGCCAGCCTGGACAACGCCAACGGAGAAATTCGTGGCCGTGGGGATGTCGATCTCACGGTTGCCGAGTTCTTTGACAACCAGGGCGGCGTGGTCATCGCCGACAACGGTCTGACGATCCAGGCGGCAAAGCTGGATAACCGCCAGGAAGGCCTGGTAGGCGTGACAAAAGTGCTGAAACTGACCGTCGACCGTCTCGATAACCGCACTGGCGAATTGTCGAGCAAGACTGACGTGACCCTGACGGGGGCCTGGCTCGATAACAGCGACAGCGGTTACGTTCTGGCCGGCGGCAACCTGGCACTGACCGTGGGACAGGTCATCAACCGCAATAAAGGCCAGCTGTCCGGCGACACGGGGCTGACGCTGACTGGACAGACTCTGGAAAACAGCGGCCGCCTGACCACACAACGTGACCTCGCGATCAACCTCTCTGCGGATCTGAACAACGATCAGGGCAGCCTCGTCAGCGAAGGTGCACTAACAATCAATGCCCAAAGCCTGAGCAACAACGGCGGCACGGCCTCCAGTGCCAAGGCCCTCACCATCGACACTCGCGGCGCCATCAGTAACCAGGATGGCAAGCTGTTGACTGACACGACGCTCGCGATCAACAGCAGCGCGCTGGACAATCAATACAAAGGCATCGTCAGCAGCAAGGGTAACCTGAGCATCACCACCGGTACGCTAATCAACAGCCAGGCCAGTATCTACTCCGACGACCAGTTGGAAATCAGCGCCGGTCAGGTGACCAATACCGCTGGCAGCCTCGGTGCGGCCAATTCACTGGTGGCCAATATCCGGGGGCTCGACCAGCAGGGTGGCAAGCTGTTCAGCAAGGGCAACCTGAGCCTCAACCTGAACGGCGGTGCGCTGAATAACCAGGACGGCTTCATCAATGCGCGGGGCCAGTTGTCGCTGAAAAATCTCGCCGATGTGAACAACCGCAATGGTGAGGTTTCCAGCGAACAGGCCTTTGATCTGCTCGCCAAGTCGCTGGACAACAACAGTGGCCAACTGCTCAGTAATCAGAAACTCACCCTGAAAATCGACAACGCGCTGACCTCGATCAAAGGCAAGATCGCTGCTGCTGCGTTGCAGATTCGTGCAGCGAGCCTGGATAACAGCGGTGCGGGTGTGTTGCTCAGTGATAGCGATCTCGACGTGACCGTCGACGGCTTGTTGAGCAATAAGGACAAAGGCACCGTCAAGGCCGCGCAACAACTGACCATCGCCAGCAACGGTTTGAACAACCAGGGCGGCACGTTGCTGGGGCGGGCGGGCATCAGTATCGATCTGGGAATGACACCGGCGGACCTGAATAACCAGGATGGCCTGATCAACACCAAAGGCGTGTTGAGCATCACCCATCTGCGTGACCTCAATAACCAGAAGGGGGAGATTTCCAGCGTCAACAGCTTCAGCCTGACCGGCAACAGCCTGGACAACCGTGGCGGCAACCTGATCAGCAACGATCGATTGAGCCTCACGGCAGCCGAGATGAAAAACCAGGGTGGCCTGGTGTCCGGCTGGAACGCTGTGACTGTCAACGGCGGCACTCTTGATAACAGTCAGGAAGGTACGGTTTCCAGTTTGCTCGGCAACCTGGACATCGACCTCGGTAGTGCGCTGATCAACAACACCAAGGGTGGCCTGGCGGGTAAAGGCGTCGTGACCATCACTGCCGCCAGCCTCGACAACAGCAACGGCATCGTCACCAGTGGCGGCAAGCAGACGTTGACGATGATTCAGGGCGCGATCAACAACACATCGGGTGGCTTGATCGAAAGCAGCGACACACTGGATATCAGTGCGGTCTCCTTGAACAACGCATCGGGGAAAGTCACCGCTAACAAAGCGCTGACTTTTACCGGAACGAGCCTGGATAACACCAATGGCAGTGTGGTCGGCGCGGACAGCGTCACCCTTGACCTGCTCGGTACGCTGACCAATATCAAAGGTGCGCTGGGGAGTACGGGGTCGCTGGTGATCAAGCGTTCCAGCAGCATCGACAATCAGGGCGGTCAGATTCTCAGCCAAAGTTTGTTGAGCTTGTTGACCGGTAGCCTGAACAACAGCCAAAAGGGGACGGTGTCGGCCAATGCTCAGCTCGACCTCACCGCCACCGGCAGTGTTCGCAACGACGCCGACGGCATGATCTACAGTCGTGATGCCGGCGTTAACGTCAAAGCCAGTTCCCTCAACAACGCCCAAGGCGCGCTGCAAAGCCAGGGGGCCTTGACCCTGGACGTGAAGGGCGGCGCCATAGACAACCAGGGCGGCAAGATCATCGCGCAGAGCGGTAATCTGAACATCACCGCCGCCAGCCTCGACAGCCGCGCCGGTGTGCTGTCGAGCCTCAAAGGTTTGCTGCAGACTCGCCTGATCGGTGTATTGCGCAACGGCCAGGGCGGCAAGATCGAGGGCAACCGTCTCGACCTGCAAGCCCTGGGTGGAATCTATAGCGACGGCGGGCGCATTGCCGCCAACACCGGCGACATTCTGCTCAACGCTGGTGGCGCCACTATCGATAACAGCAACGGCGGGATCTACGCCAAAGGCTTGGTCAAGGTTATTGGCGGCACGCTGGACAACAACGCCGGCAAGATCAGCGGCGATGGGATCGACGTTGTTCTCGATAGCCATCTCACCAACCGCGGCGGCCTGATCGAAAGCGCCAATACCCTCGCAGTACGTGCTACCAGTCTCGATAACCAGACTGGCAAGTTGCGTGCACTGGGCACCGGCGGGAAAACCAACTTCCAGATTGGCAGCCTGTTCGATAACCGCAATGGCGTGGTGGAAACCGCCAACACTGATCTGACGCTGGCGACGCCGAGCTTCTTGAATACTGGCGGGACTGTCACCCATGTGGGCGTGGGTGAGTTCGATATCTCGACGGCCAATGTCATGAATGCCGGTGGCACGCTGGTGACGCGCGGCGGGCTGACGTTGAATGCGGACAGCTGGACCAATAGCAGCGTGATTCAGGCGGGGCGGTTGACGGTTAACGTCAACAACTTGGTGCAAACCACAGCTGGGCAGTTGTTGGGCTCTGACAGTTTCATCGGTCGTGGGGTCAATTGGTCCAACGAAGGCCTGCTGGCCAGTAACGGTACCTTCAGCCTCGACTTGAGCGGAGCGTACGGTGGCAACGGCCGGGTCAGCAGTGTCGGGAATCTGGGGCTTACGGCCTCGCAGATCGATTTGACCACTGCCGCCAGTATCACTGGCGGCACCACCGCAACCATCACCAGCCGTGGCAGCTTGACCAATCTGGGACGGCTCACATCGGCTGGCAGCCTGACCGTCAATGCCGTCTCGCTGACTAACAACGGAACCCTCGGTGGTGCCGGTAACTTGCGTATCAGCAGCAACTCATTGCTCAACCAGAACGGGCTGATTTTCAGTGGTGGCGACATGGCTCTGCGCGTGGGGACGCTTACCAACCGCTACGCGGATATCTATGGTCTGGGCAATATCAGCATTGCCCGAGATGACAGCAATGGTTGGAGTTCATCGATCAACAACCTTTCGGCAACCATCGAAAGTGTCGGCGACATGACCCTGGCGGCCGACCATATCGAGAACCGCAAGGATGTATTCGAGGTAACGGGGGGCGGTCTGGTCTCGGGAGCTATCGGGGTCCGGTGTTACAGCTGTTCATCGTTTGGTGAAATTAGTAATACCCAATCCCCTGGGTATCTGGTTTGGGTGGAAAACTACCGATCGCAGATCGTTCAAGACTCGGCGTCTGCCAGTTTGACGGCAGGTCGAAACTTCACGGGTAATGGTCGAGAGCTACTGAATAACGCCTCCACTATCAGTGCAGGAAACGACCTGTCGTTAAATCTGCAGAACTTCACTAACCAAGGGGCGGCGGTTGGTGATTACAGCATAAGACGCTCGCTTAATGCCCCGGGCACAGAAATAAAATACATGCGTCGATGGCTCGAGATCATGAATTACAACGCGGCCAATGACCCTTCTTATGATTCGAGTCCCTACGCATATAGAGACGGGCGTTTTGTCTACCCTAGCTTGCATGTATGGAATAGCGAAGGTGTTGAGGCTCTCACCCGCGTGAGAAGCCGTAGTGGTGGTGAGGCCACCCCTTACACTGCGTTTGGATCAATATGGGTAGAAGCATCGGGTAGTCCCTCCAGTTTTGCGCCTCCGAGTTACAGTAGTGGGGTACGAAGCGAGGCTCCTGACTTTGTCAAAAACGCCGCCTTCTTTGAAAACACCATCACTTACAATGGCCCGTCGAGCTACGCCAATGCTGTCGTTCAGGCCGGTGGCAAGGTTTACATCAACGCCACTCAGAACCTGACCAACAGTGTGGTTCGTGAGGGGATCGCCGTAGGGGCCGGTGCCTCTCGTCTGGGATCGACGCAGCTCGCCGGTCAAGTCACCCCGACCGTCATCAGTATCAACTCGCAGTTGTCACCGGACCTGGCCCAGCAACAGGTCAACCCGTTGACGCTACCTGGCTTCACCTTGCCAACTGGCGATAACGGTCTGTTCCGCCTTAGCGGTAAAGGCGGCACCGAGCAAGCGATCGTGCCTGGACAGAGTTGGACCATCGGTTCCGTTTCTGCCGGTACCACACAGCGTTCGGACGGTATGCCTGCCGTGCGTGCAACCGAATTCCAGTTCGACAAGAACGACCCGGTCTCGGTCAAAGCTCGTGAGCTGGCCCTGGCCAGTCGTCCGTCGGTGAACCTCAACGACAAGACCGCTCAGATCAATGTCAAAGCCGCTGACGGTGACGGTCCGGTTGGTATGTCGTTGCCCAACGGCGGAAGCGCTTCTTTCAATGTGCCGCGTGTGCAGGGGCTGCCTGACACCAGCGTACGTTCCAACCCGCACAAGTACCTGATCGAAACCAACCCGGCACTGACCAACCTCAAGCAATTCATGAGTTCGGACTATCTGCTGGCGAACCTCGGTTACGACCCGGACACCAGCGCCAAGCGCCTGGGCGACGGCTTGTTCGAGCAACGTCTGATCCAGCAAGCGATCGTCGCCCGCACAGGGCAACGCTTCCTCGACGGCCAGACCTCCGACGAAGCGATGTTCAAGTACCTGATGAACAACGCCATCGCCAGCAAGGAGCAGTTGAACTTGTCCATGGGCGTGACGCTGACTTCCCAGCAAGTCGCGGCGTTGACCCACGACATCGTCTGGCTCGAAGAGCACGTAGTGAACGGTGAAAAAGTCCTGGTGCCCGTGCTCTACATGGCTCAGGCGAATAATCGTCTAGCACCCAATGGCGCATTGATCCAGGGCGGCGACATGACCCTGATCGCGGGCCAGGACCTGAACAATGCCGGCACCCTGCGCGCTACTAACAACCTCTCGGCCGAGGCCGGCAACGACCTCACTAATACCGGCTTGATCGAGGCGGGTGATCGACTGACGTTGAAGGCGGGTAACAACATCGTCAACAAATCGGGCGGCATCATTTCCGGTCGTGACGTGACACTGACGGCGACCAAGGGCGATGTGATCAACCAGCGTGACGTGACCGGTGTTGATGTCCGCCGGGGTGGAAATCTGCTCCATCGTGATTATCTCGACAGTGCCGCGCGGATCGAGGCAACCAATGACCTGACGATCAACTCCGGTCGTGACATCAACAACATTGGTGGGGTTTTGCAAAGCGGTCGAGACATGACGCTCGACGCTGATCGCGATGTCAACATCACCTCGGTTCAGGATCGCCGCACGAATTCACGTGGCAGCAATTTCCTCAATCAGACCATTACTCAGCAAGGCGCTGAAGTGAAATCCGGGCGGGATTTGTCGATCAGCGCCGATCATGACGTCGCCATCGTTGCCAGTCGCCTGGACGCCAAGCGTGATATCGGTGTCGATGCTGGCAACGACATTGTGGTCACCTCAGCAGCCAACGAGAGCGATTACGTCTCGCGCAGCAAGAGGCGAGCGCAGGAAACCCATAGCACCACTCAGCAGGCTTCCGTACTGAACGCCGGGCGCGACATTGCCCTGAATGCAGGCAACGATCTGGGCATCATCGCTAGTCGGATCAAGGCCCAGGAAGACGTCAGCCTCGATGCGGCTCAGGACATCACCGTCGCCTCCGCAAAAGACGAGAGTTCCTCCTACTACTACAAGAAGAAAAAAGGTTCGTTCGGCCGTAGCAGCACTACTCAGAAAGAGAGCTACGACAGCAGCAACGTTGCATCTGTGATAGAGGCTGGACATGACCTGACCGTCAATACCTCCAAGGATGAAGATGGTGCAGTCAGTCTCGATGGTGGGCGTAACGTCACCATTATCGGTAGCCAGCTGAAGGCGAGTAACGATCTGGTGGTCGGTGCGACCAACGATGTTGCGGTGCTTTCGGCCACAGAAGAAACCGGGGCTTACAGCAAGAAGACCAAGACCGGTCTGTTCGGCATGTCGGGCAGCGGCAAGAGTCAGTTGCAGACCACCGTTACCCAGATCGGTAGCGAGTTGAATGCGGGCCGCGATGCGGTGGTGGTCGCGGGGCGCGATGTTCGCCTGAACGCTAGTGAGGTCACCGCCGACAACGATGCCGAACTGCACGCTGGGCTGGTGGATAAAACCGGTGATATCACGCTGTCGTCTGCCGATGACCAAGCCTACAGTCGTGCCGAGGAGTACAAGAAGAAGCTCGGCCTGTCGCTCAAGGACACCATTGGTTTGTTCGCCGGTACACCAGGCGCTGGCGCCGACCTTACCCTCAACTCTTCGCACAAGGGAGGGCGCGAAGTCATCAGTTCCAACAGTGTTGGCAGCCAGGTCAACGCTGGACATGACGCCATTCTGAATGCTGCCCGTGACATCAATATCATTGGCAGCGGTGTCAGCGCCGATAACAACGCGAAGCTGGATGCCGGACGCGATGTCAACGTTGTTGCGTCTACCGATCAGCAGCGCAGCAACAGCTGGGAAACCGACAAAAGCTATGGCCTCAAGCAGACCATCGATAGCAACGGATTCACCACGTTCGTCGGTAATGAAACCATCAAGCATGGAGTGGATAGCAGCGGCTATACCGCGGCGGGCAGCTCCATCGATGCAGGGCAAAACCTCAAGGTGACTGCTGGCCGCGACATTAACCAGCAGGGGTCTGACCTGGCCGCCGAAAACAACATCAAGCTCAAGGCCGGTCACAACATCAATATTGATGCGGTGGAAGAAGCCAGCACAGTCACTACCCGTGACAGTGTGAAACGTACCGGTACCACCACTACTGTCGCTTATAACTTTGGCAACACCATGGATGGCCTCAAAGGCGCTGGTAAAGGTGAGGATGGGGTCAGCAAGGGTTCCAGCGTTCTGAAGTCGGTCGATACCCTTGATCAGTTCTTTAGCGGACCGAAGTTCGATGGCCATGCGGGCTCATCAAGTATTGGTTCGACTCAGACCCAGACCTCCGTGACAAACCGTCCATCCAGTTTGTCGGCCGGTGGTGATATCACGCTTGACGCTGAAAATGATGTCAACGTGAAAGGGAGTCAATTCGATGCCAGGCGCGATATCAATGTCACCGGCCGCAACATTACCTTCGATGTAGCCCACGGCGCCGAGAGCAGCGATGGGAATCAGACCCAAAGCAAAGGAGGACTCAAAGGCGGAACCACTGGCGGTTTCAAAATCGGCGTAGGTGTCAGCAATGTCGGCAGCAAGTATGAGTCGAACCACGGCACGTCCACCCCGACCCAACTCAATGCCGGTGGCAGCATCAATCTGGACGCGAAAAATGACCTGACGCTGATCGGTACTCAAGTCACCGCCGAACGGGATATCAAACTCAAGGCTGCCAACGACCTGAACATCCTGTCGGCGCAAAATGCCTCCAGCAGTGAGCACGACCGCCGCAGTTGGGGGGCGGAAGGCGGCCTGATCCTTGGCAAAGACGGGTTTGGTATCTACGGCTCCGCCAATATCGGTATTGGCGATCTCAATCGTGAAGGCATTCAACAGCAGGAGGCCTATCTATACGCAGGTAATAAACTGGACTTCGAAAGTGGTCGTGATACCAACATTGCAGGCGCCACGTTACGTGGCGACGAAGTGATCGGTGATGTCGGACGCAACCTTACTGTGACCTCTGTGCCCAATACCGGCAAAGTGCGCGGGCAAGAACTGGACCTGAGCATCACCGGTTCCTTTTATGGTGTCAGTGGTTCGGTTGGTTATGGAAAAACCACCGGCAAAACCAACTGGGTTGAGAACCAGACAGTAATCAGTGGCAAAAACGCAGTCGATATTCGCACCGAAAACCACACACAGCTTGATGGTGCGGTGGTGTCGGCTGATAACGGCAATCTCAAACTGGACACGAACACTTTGGGATTCCGCAACATTACCGGCAAGGACAACGAACACGGTTACTACCTTAATGTCAGCGGCAGCTATGGTGGCCAAGGCGGCTCCCAGGCCGACAAACCCAACAACGACATGGAAGCCCCGGATAAAAACAGTTGGGCAGTAGAGGGTTACAACTACACCAAGGATCGTGAGCAGACGCTGAACGCCACAGTGGGGGCGGGCGAGATTGTCGTACATCACGACAAGGCTACTGGGCAGGACTCCACAGCCGGGCTCAATCGTGATGTGAACAAGGCTTACGAGGTGACTCGTGATCAGGAGCATCGGACGGATCTATATGCCAGCAGCTCTTCGATTGATGCGGTAAGGCATCCAATCGATACCGTGAATCGTTGGACCGATAGTGCCGTCGACTTCCCCAAAAACCAGAAGGAGCAAATCAGCCGGGTCTTCAATGCTATTACCACCACATGGAACGATATCCAGGCTCAGCACGTGGATAGTAGCGATGTACCGGAAAAAGTTCGTGCAGTGTTTGACGACGAACGCGCCCTTACGATTACCAAGAATCTCGTTCGTGCCGGCGTTGATCCGAAAGCGCTTGAATCACTCGATGAGAATGTGCTGAAGGCATTAGGTGATTTTGCCACTCAAGCGGCTAGCTATGATGGACAGCTCCATATTCTCAACGACAACCCAAATGGCACTGTTAACCCATCGCCTGGTTGGAGGCCGGGTGATGTGGTGGAGATCGGAGAGACAGGTATTGACCTTCTCCCACGCAACGCGGGCGAGGCCATGCTCAATCCGCTCGTAAATGTGTTGAAACTTGCCGGTAAACTTCCGGCAGAACAAATGCAGGCTATTTCACTGTCTCTTCAGGCAATCATGGGGCCTTTAAAGCTTGCGGTCAGCCTGGCAGCCAACGCGGCGATCAACCAAGTGCTTGGGGACAAAGTCGAGGAAGTGAAAGAAGCTGCGGCGATCGAGTTGGCGGCCGCGCTGACCGACCGTACTCCCGAGTTCATGAAGGATGTGCACGAGGAGGCCAAGTCGAACGCCGACAGCGTTCTGAAAGGCGAGCCTTATGTTGTGGCTGCCGAGTTCTTGATTGATGCTGTGCTGGGGGAGGTCAAATCTCTTGGTATAAGAGGTGCTGGAAGGGTACTGGCGGTCGGTGAAAAAGGGTGGGGCAACAGGGTTGCGTCGAGTGGTGAGCAAGGCTCTAATACATCGGGGAATGGAGGTGGTGCAAAAGGAACTGTGCCTAGTGGGTTTGCGAATGTAAAAGAGTTTTCTAATTTCGGTGCTAGTATCAGAGATGGTTTGTCGAAAGCAGGTTATGGAAATGTTGAGCCCATTCTTCAGGGGAGCGCAATAACAGGTAAAAGTTACCGAACTGGACAGGCGTTCGATGTTGGAAGGACTAGTGATTTTGATATTGCGCTGGCAAGTTCAGAGCTTTTGAAAAAAGCAGAGTCTTTGGGGGTTGGGCTAAGAAGTGGCGGTGCGCGAACAGGCCCACTAAGCACAAGAGACCTAAAAATATTAGGTTTAAATGATCTGGCTAGTCAGCTAAGTAAACAAGCCGGTCGAGATGTTAACTTTATGATTTATGGCTCGACATCCACAGCAATAAGTCGAGCTCCGAGTATTATTTTGCCCAAGTGATTAAAATGACTGCTTATGATTTGTATGGTTTCAAGAGTCTGTCTGTTTTGGAGGCTAGATCAAAGATTGAGGAAAGGTTAGGTTTTTCTTTTGAGGAGAGAGAGAGCTCATATCAAGGAGGGGACTACTATAAGTTTGGTGATAAGGGGGAGGAAAGCTTTGTTCTGAAAAGAAATGTTGATCCTTTTGATGGAGAGCCTGTTGAGCAAATTTTCTCTGAGTATCCGGTTTTGCTCTATGTAGATATGACACTACGTTCTGAAGAGATAAAGTCGTTATTAAGTACAGAGTTTTATTTGCTCAGGCATGAGTTGCTTGACTAAAAATATCCCCGGGCACGCCGGGGATATTTCCTCGCTCAAGATGAATAGAGAGCCTTAAGAGATTCGTTTTTGATGTCTGTGCATCCTGAATTCTTATTGGCTTCTCTTTGAATGGCAGGCAATAGCGTGTACCGCTAGCTGATGCCTGCCATTGACTGCAGTGACGCCAAAGTTCTACTGCTGGAGTTGCATTTACAGTCTGCGTCCCAGCACATCCATCAAATCACACCCATCGCGCAGCATGATGCTGCAAACCAGCGTCAGTTCCTGAAGCAGAACAGGTTCGTGTCGAGGGGCATCCGCTACCGAAAAACTTTCCAGTAGTTGGGTCACTGCGCGTATGCGATAAGCGGCCGCATCGTGCAGCACATCGATAGGCGCTTGGGTATCTATAAGCAAGGAAGGGATGTTGCAGTCGTGGCCGGTAATTGGCACGTAACGGTTCATAAACTCACCTCTGGTTGATTATCTGAGCTGTCACCCCATCGTCGCCAAACGAAAAGGGTGACGGCTGTACGCAGGTTGGCGAACCGACACCAGAAGTAAAGCCGGCAGACCCGAAGATCTCCCACGCACAGCCGTCATCAAGCGGTCGTGCGGATGCAAAAGTACCTGCAAGCAGGAGGTTTTGCATCAGTTCTGGTGTCAGGTCGCCAAACCCGGTCGCCATTTGGGCGACTAGTCGAAGGTAAACCGGCCTGTGCTGGGCGGGAATAAGGCGAGTTCACCGCCGCTTGTAAGGCTTTTCTGGTTATCAACGCAGCAGGCAGTTCTGTTTGATCTAGTCCTTCTCAAGGCATGACGACGTCGCGGCCGTTCCGGCCGATCGCAGCCTGCGGCAGCGGCTACGGGGGATCGCGCTCGATGCCTGCTGCGCAGCAGCGGCCTGCCCATCACCCCAGCCCTGTCACTACAAAAACTGCCCATCCGGCAGGGCGAGGTCGATGACCCCGTGGGTCAATACAGAGGCTGCCGCGATTGCCTTGGGTGAAAACAGGCGCAACAGAACGACTTTGCCCAGCGTATCGCTGCGTAACGCCATTTCGTGTCGATTGCCGATCAGCACTACGTCGGGCGCAATGGGCCAGCCGCCTGCCCGGGCATAGAAACGCGCCAGCGGTGGGTCGCAGGTGAAGACGCCGATATCGAGATTGCTGTGTTCCATGCAGCGCGTAGCCGCGGCGACGGTCCTCAGGCCCAGGCCTTGTCCCTGGCAAGCGGGATCGGTCATGACGCAGCTGAGCCCGGCGATCTCGAATGTGTGGCCGGCATGCTCGATCGTCTTCATGGCGACAGCGGCGTAGCTGAGCACCCGGTCGGGTGCGCGGATGTAGAACGAGAAGGTGTCGAACACGGGAGCGTGCAGCGGGGCGGCTTCGGCGTCTTCAGGCTCGTCCGGCTCGGGATAGACGCGCCGCTGCAGCAAGGCAAATTCTCGCTGCAAGACCGAGGAGGCCCGTTTGTAGGCGATGGCGTCGACAGTCCCGGGTTCCGTGGGCCTGAGGTCTGTCATGGGGGTGTCCTTGTCTGAAATAGCCTGGTTGAGGATCGATATTCTCGCATGCCGGCCACCTGGCATTCACCGCGCCACCGCTCCCCACCTTTCCACTCCATATTTCCGGGCCAGGCGCCCTGGCGCCCTCAGACCTGTCCTGGCCGAACCTTCCTGGAGTGAATGAAGCTTTGTGACAAAAGTTCGGTAGCACTTCGCCAGTCCCGTCATGGATATGTGACGCGCTTGAGGGGGCCTTCTGGCCACTGTTCTGAGCCGAGGCGGGACGCCGGGAGTGAGGTGATGGGGACTATGGAACGCTACGCGAAAGTGGGCATGCAGGAGCTGGACCAGCGGCTGTCGAAGATCGTCGAAGCCGCGCGCAAGAAGCCGGTGTCGGTCTATCGCTACGGGGCGCCGTGGGTCTGGATCGTTTCCCAGGATGACTGGCAGAGCGCCTTGAAGGAGGTGTCGAGCTATATCCCGCCGGGCCATTCGCTGGTGTTGCTGCGTCCGCAGATCGACGCCTTGCTCGACCAGCACCGCGACATTCTCCAGGGCCTGGATGCCGAGCCCGGCACGCTTATCGCCCCACGCACGGTGATGCACATCCTGCTGTTGCAGCTGCTGTATTCGGTGCCCGGCGAGCAGCAGTGTGCGCAGCGATAACGATTTCAGCGCAACAGTCAACGGAAACGGCAAACCCAAAGCGTATATCAATGAAAACGGCGATTTGGTTCCACCCAACATCAATGGGACTGGCAGCGTCCAAACGCACGTGCGTGGTGGTAACCCTGAGAATTCGCCGTATATATCTGTTACTGATCCAAGTGCAACGTCGAATCCGAAAAATTATGGCACCGATAAAATTGAGATCGACGTAAAGCGCTTGCAGAAGGACATTGATTCCGGTGTACTTCCAGATACCAAGTTTTTGACGAATCAACAGGTGGCAGCAGAATTGCAATCGAAAGTGGATGCGGCTCGTGCAAGGTATACAAACAACCCATCTCGAAATAACAAAGATTCGTTGATTAACGCGGAGAGAGATTTGGGGAACGCTACGCGCGATGGTGAGTGTTTGATCAAGGGCTGTGTGCCGGCCGACTATATTAAAACGGTAAAAAAATAGGTTTTTTATGGAGCCGAAAACATACGAACTTTTGAATCACATTCCAGAACATGCGGATTATGCCGTGAGTGCAGGAGATTTGGATCCAGAGGATATTCCACAGGATAGAGTTGACGCCGTGCTGGATTTGCTTCGTCATGCGAATAACGATGAGGAGCACTTCTTGGCTGCGAAGTTACTGACCAGTTGGGGCATCCATGAAGGGTTGATTGCCTTGGAGGGGAGAATGGACAAACCTGGAGGCATCGAAGGAGTCTATTTCCATCGACTACACGGATACGACGACACTTATCACCAAATACTCTTGGCTGTGACTCGGTATTTTGCCAACGTGGCTGATCGTGGAGATATCGAGGCTGCGAGAGTCCAGATCTATTCCCTCCTATCGAAAATCATTGCTTTGGCGAGTAGTGAACCGTTTGAAATAGCCAAAATTTTTGATTTCGCGAGTAGTGAAAACTACTCAGAGTATGTGCCTCTTGTTGAAAAGCACCTTGTCGCCATAATTGATCATCCCGAAATACATCGCTGGAAAATTTATGATGCTATTGAATTCTTGATGGTTTTCAATCCCGGTTTCGTTGCGTCTCTATTGAAAGAGAAAAACAAGACGATTGATGATTTTAGGCCTGTGACATAAGGGCGATAGCCTCGGTGCAAAAGGAACCGTGGTTGCCGGAGAAGCTGCTGGTGCAGGCCCTAAAAACCCACTCCTTGCTGATTCGATATCACGAGATGGTGATCGTTTGGTTCTGAACCAAGGACCAATACCTACATGTGGTCATAACTCTTGTGGAATGGTTTTGGATACGATGGGAAAAAGGTTGATGTGGAGAGCCTTATTCAGAAACTTGCACCTTCTAAAGACGGTATTTTTCCTCAGGATGTTGCTAGCCTCATGAAGTCTGAAGGCGTTCCCGCAAGTGCCTTTAGGAGCAGAAATGTTGCTGACTTGGCCAGATACACTTCAGACGGAACTCCAGTGGTTGTTCAGGTGGTTGACAAAACTGGAGGATCTGGCTTCTCTCACTTTGTTGTAGTAGATGGGGTTACAACTAGGAATGGTGTTTCTGTTGTTGCAATTCGTGATTCGCACGGTAGTCAATATTTTAGTCCTGTTACTACCTTTGAAAAGAATTTTACGGGTGAGGTTGTCGTTCCTAGGAGTGCTTTGAAATGAAATTGAATATTAGATTTCCTAAGAATCTAGCTACTGATGCTTTACTTGGGCAGAAGTTAATTCCTTGTTTGTGCAAAGTGTCTAAAGAGTTTGAGGTTTCTTTTCTTGATCCTATGCCTGAGGTTTCGGGAATTGTTTCTGAGTGGGATCGTAAGGAATTAGAATTAAGAGCTATTGCAGGAGTTGGGGGGCAGTATACGCACTACGCATTCGGCCGGATAACTCTGAAAGAAGTTGAGCTTGATGTTTATCAGGTTATATATCTTGAGATGTTTTACAGGATTTTTGGCTGGTGTGTGATCTTGAAAGATGGTGAGTATGCGCCGCCCGGGGATTTCTGGGACGAAGAGTAGTCGGTTGTACGTTCAACTATCTAATGGATTAAATAAATGGGCGGCCTAACGCCGCCCACTACTACTTAAGCTGAAAGCCCTTCTTGTAATTTTCTCCCAGCCACATCCATCAAATCACACCCATCGCGCAGCATGATGCTGCAAACCAGCGTCAGTTCCTGAAGCAGAACAGGTTCGTGTCTAGGGGCATCCGCTACCGAAAAACTTTCCAGTAGTTGGGTCACCGCGCGTATGCGATAAGCGGCCGCATCGTGCAGCACGTCGATAGGCGCTTGGGTATCTATAAGCAAGGAAGGGATGTTGCAGTCGTGGCCCGTGATGGGCATGTATCGATCCATGATCAGACTCTCTACTTGATTGCTGAGGTCATCACTCAATCGTCGCCAAACGAAAGGGTGACAGCTGTACGCAGGTTGGCGAACCGGCAGTAGAGAAAACCGGCAGACCCGGAGGTCTCCCGCGCACAGCCGCCATAACGCGACTCTGCGGACGAGCGGACGGCTGCAAAAAAGCCATCAGCTTGCGCATTCTCTACTGTCAGGTCGCCAAACCCGAATCGCCATCTGGGCGACCGGCGGACTATAAGCGCGGGCCCGGGGGCAGGCAAGCCGGGGTTTTGTACAAATCGTGTAGATGATCTTCGGCGTTTATGAAACCGTCGCGGCCGTTCCGGCCGATCGCAGCCTGCGGCAGCGGCTACGGGGATTGCATCGGTCCGGCGTTTTTTTGTCGGGCATGGGGGCCTTTGGGCTTGGCCGCTCAACGGCCGAAGCTTGCGAGAAAATGCCATGAAGCCCAGCACCTTCCGACATAGCCGGTCGTTATTCAGCCGTGGAATGCCCCTCTCACCGACACGGTCCCTATAAAAACTGTCCATCCGGAAGGTCGAGATCGATGGTCCCGCTGGTCAATGCAGACGCCGCGGCGATTGCCTTGGGTGAAAACAGGCGCAACAGAACGACTTTACCCAGCGTATCGCTGCGTAACGCCATTTCGTGCCGATTGCCGATCAGCACTATATCGGGCGCAATGGGCCAGCCGCCTGCCCGGGCATAAAAGCGCGCCAGCGGTGGGTCGCAGGTGAAGACGCCGATATCGAGGTTGCTGTGTTCCATGCAGCGCGTAGCCGCGGCGACGGTCCTCAGGCCCAGGCCTTGTCCCTGGCAAGCGGGATCGGTCATGACGCAGCTGAGCCCGGCGATGTCGAATGTGTGGCCGGCATGCTCGATCGTTTTCATGGCGACAGCGGCGTAGCTGAGCACCCGGTCGGGTGCGCAGATGTAGAACGAGAAGGTGTCGAACACGGGAGCGTGCAGCGGGGCGTCTTCGGCGTCTTCAGGCGCGTCCGGCTCGGGATAGACGCGTTGCTGCAGCAAGGCAAATGCTCGCTGCAAGGCCGAGGAGGCCCGCTGGTAGGCGATGGCGTCGACAGTTCCGGGTTCCGTGGGCCTGAGGTCTGTCATGGGTGTGTCCTTGTCGGCAATAGCCTGGTTGAGGGATCGACATTCTCGCATGCCGACTGTGTGGCGTTCACCGCGCCACCACCTTTCCACTCCATATTTCCGAGCCGAGGACCCTGGCGCCCTCAGGCCTGTCCTGGCCGAACCTTCCTGGGGTGAATGAAGCTTTTGTGACAAAAGTTCGGTAGCACTTCGCCAGTCCCGTCATGGATATGTGACGCGCTTGAGGGGGCCTTCTGGCCACTGTTCTGAGCCGAGGCGGGACGCCGGGAGTGAGGTGATGGGGACTATGGAACGCTACGCGAAAGTGGGCATGCAGGAGCTGGACCAGCGGCTGTCGAAGATAGTCGAGGCCGCGCGCAAGAAGCCGGTATCGGTCTATCGCTACGGGGCGCCGTGGGTCTGGATCGTTTCCCAGGATGACTGGCAGGGCGCCTTGAAGGAGGTGTCGAGCTACATCCCGCCGGGCCATTCGCTGGTGTTGCTGCGCCCGCAGATCGACGCCTTGCTCGACCAGCACCGCGACATTCTCCAGGGCCTGGATGCCGAGCCCGGCATGCTTATCGCCCCACGCACGGTGATGCACATCCTGCTGTTGCAGCTCTTGTACTCGGTGCCCGGCGAGCAGCAGTTGTACGAGCAGCTCAATTACAACCTGCTGTTTCGCTGGTTCGTCGGCCTGGACCTGAACCACAAGGTCTGGAGCCTCGGCGTGCTGAGCCGCGATATCGCCACGCTGTTGAACGACGCGCGGGCGGTGCTGCTGATCCAGAAAATCATCGGTGAAGTGTTCTGTGGCGCCTTGCTGCAAATGCCCGAGTTCTCGTTGAACTTCGCGTTGCTGCACAGCTGGCTGGCCAAGCACGCCACGACATCGACCTTGAGCAATTGAGGCGGCCAAACGCCGTACAGACGGCGACGGCGGTTTCGACGCGGTTGGACATTCTTGGAAATCTAGGGGGCGGTGTGGAGCATCTGTTCGATAGGGGGCGGCTGGGGCCGACCAGGCGCTGGCTGCCGGTGTGCGGCTGGCTGGCGCTGGTCGCGCTGAGTCAGCCGTTGTTGGCCGAGGAGGGCGGCCCGGTGGCAGGCGAACCGGTGCAAGGCAGCGCGGCGCCAGGCGAGGCCGCGCCCGCGCGGCTGGTGGATGTGAATGAGTACTTCGTGCGCGGCAACACCGTGCTCGATGCCCGGGCCATCGAAGAAGCGGTGTATCCCTTCCTCGGCCCGCAGAAAGCCCTGAGCGATATCGAGGGCGCCCGCGACGCCTTGCAGAAGGTCTACCAGGCCCGCGGCTACCAGTCGGTGTTCGTTGAGCTGCCGGAGCAGAAGGTCGAGGACGGCATCGTCTACCTGCAGGTCAGCGAGACCAAGGTCGGGCGGGTGCGGGTGGTGGGGGCCAAGCATTATTCGCCGGTGGAAATCCGCGACGAGGTGCCGGCGCTGCAGGAAGGCAAGGTGCCGGACTTCGCCAAGGTCCAGGGCCAGCTGGCGAGCCTGAACAAGACCCCCGGGCGCCAGGTCATGCCGCTGGTCCGCGAAGGCCAGCGCCCCGGCACCATGGACGTCGACCTGCAGGTGGAAGACCAGAACCCGTGGCAGGCCAGCGTCGGCCTGAACAATGACTACAGCGCCGACACCAAGCACCTGCGGGCGGTCACCAGCCTGGGCTACAACAACCTCTGGCAACTGGGCCACAGCATTTCCCTGACCTATTTCACCGCGCCCGAGGACCAGGACAACGCCAAGGTCTGGTCCGGTTCCTACACCGCGCCGCTCAACGAGCGCTGGAGCCTGCAGTTCGCCGGCTACCAGTCCGACAGCAACGTCGCCACCATTGGCGGCAGCAACGTGCTGGGCAAGGGGCATTCCTACGGCCTGTCGCTGATCTACAGCCTGCCGGCCAGCGGCAGCTGGGCCAATTCGTTCTCGGTCGGGGTGGATTTCAAGGACTTCGAGGAGGAGCTGAGCCTGGGCGGCGACAGCGACAAGGTGCCGCTCAAGTACGCGCCGTTCACCTTCGCCTACAACGGTTTCCGCTACACCGAGACCTCCCAGCTGGGCCTCGGCCTGAGCCTGGTGGCCGGCACCCGCAGCCTGTTCGGCTATGGCAGCTCGGACGAAGACTTCGACTACAAGCGCTACCGCGCCAACCCCAGTTTCGCCGTGCTCAAGGGCGACCTGAATTACACCTACACCTTCGCCAACGACTGGCAGACCGGGTCCAAGGCCGCCTTCCAGCTGGCCTCGGGGCCGCTGGTGTCCAACGAGCAGTTCTCCGCCGGCGGCGCCACCTCGGTGCGCGGCTACCTGGCGGCCGAGCGCACCAGCGACGACGGCTACCTGTTTTCCCAGGAGTTGCGCACGCCGTCCCTGGCCAAGTACCTGGGCGGTTATGTCAACGAATGGCGCTTCTATGCCTTCGCCGAAGGCGCGCGGATGTACCTGCGCGACGAGCTTCCCGACCAGGAGGCCGACTACAGCCTGGCCAGCGTCGGCCTGGGCACCCGCGCCAGCTTGAGCAAATGGCTTTCCGGCAGCCTGGACTGGGGTTACCCGCTGCTTGATGGACCGAACACCCAGAAACAGGACTCGCGCGTGCACTTCAGTGTGCAGGCGACGTTTTGATCTTTCACGGAGTAACTTTCATGCAGCGCTTACTGATTTCCCTGTTGATCTGCCTGGGCTTGGTGCTCCCGGCGACCGCCCAGGCGTGGTGGCAGGACGACTGGCACTACCGCAAGCAAATCTCGATCGACACCACGCCGCAAGGCGCGGCCATCAACCAGGCCCTGGGCCGCACCGCGCTACTGGTGCGCCTGCACACCGGCAATTTCAGCTTCGACGGGGTCAAGGAAGACGGCTCCGACCTGCGCTTCGTCAGCGCCGATGACAAGACCGTGTTCAACCACCAGATCGAAAGCTTCGACCCGCTGATGGGCATGGCTCTGGTCTGGGTCGATGTGCCGAACGTGGAGGGCGGCCAGCGCCAGGACATCTGGATGTACTACGGCAACCAGAAGGCCCCGGCGACCGCCAACGGCCAGCTGACCTTCGACCCGAACTACATCGCCCTCTATCACTTCGACGGCGCCAACGGCACCCCGGCCAAGGACACCACGGCCTACGGCAACCATGCGCAGAACGCCACCGGCGCGAGCATCGACGGGGTCATCGGCCGGGCCTTGCAGTTCAACGGCCAGCCGCTGTTGTTGCCGGCCAGCCCGTCGCTGCAACACAACGCCGACGGCGCCTTTACCTTCAGCGCCTGGCTGCGCCTGGACCAGGCCAGCGGCGAGCAGTTGCTGCTGGCCCGGCGTGAGGGAGCCAGCAGCCTGCTGATCGGGGTCAACCAGGGCGTGCCTTTTGTCGAGGTCGACGGCCAGCGCGCGGTGTCGACCCAGCCGCTCAATCCCGGGCAGTGGCAGCACCTGGCCCTGACCGCCCAGGGCAGCCAGTTGGCATTGTTGGTCAATGGCCGCGAAAGCGCTCGCCTGGCGGTGGCGCTGCCGGCGTTCAATTCGCCGCTGGCCATCGGCGCCGATTTGCCGCCGGCATCAACGCCAGGGGCAGCGGCCGAGGCCGAGGCCAGTGCCTTCCTGCCGTTCAATGGCGCCATCGACGAGCTGCGTCTGTCCAAGGTGGCCCGTCCCGCTGGCCTGCTGCTGGCCGATGCCGCGGCCCAGGGCGCCGAGTCGAAGCTGGTGGTGTACGGCGTCGATGAAGAACAGTCGGGCTTCGGTTTCGGCAGCCTGGGCTTTTTGCTCAAGGCCGTGCCGGTGGACGCCTGGGTGATCATCGCGGTGCTGGTGCTGATGATGTTCCAGTCGTGG
The DNA here is from genome assembly GCF_003945765.1 of Pseudomonas chlororaphis subsp. chlororaphis. NCBI lineage: Bacteria > Pseudomonadati > Pseudomonadota > Gammaproteobacteria > Pseudomonadales > Pseudomonadaceae > Pseudomonas > Pseudomonas chlororaphis. The sequence continues at coordinate 3,160,502 of NZ_CP027712.1, forward strand.
ATCATCATGATCCGCAAGAGCCGCATGGTCGGCCGCGTCAGCAGTGCCAACCAGCTGTTCCGCGAGCAGTTCGCCCGGGTCGGCACCCGCCTGGAAATGTTCGCCGACGACCGCGAGCTGGCCCAGCGCCTGGAGCATTCCTCGCTGTGGCGCCTGTACCAGGTGGCGGTCCAGGAGATCCGCACCCGCCGCGAGCAGGGCGCCGACACCTCGTCGGTCTCGGCGGCGACCATCGAGGCCATCCGCTGCTCCATGGACGGCGTGCGCACCCGCGAGAACCAGCAGCTCGGTTCCAAGCTCTCGACCCTGTCCAACGCCATCGCCGGCGGGCCCTACATCGGCCTGCTGGGCACGGTGCTGGGGATCATGGTGGTGTTCCTCGGCACGGCCATGGCCGGCGACGTGAACATCAACGCCATCGCCCCGGGCATGGCCGCGGCCCTGCTGGCCACCGCCATGGGCCTGTTCGTCGCGATCCCGGCGCTGTTTGGCTACAACCGGCTGATCACCCGCAACAAGGAAGTCAGCGCCGACATGCGGGTGTTCGTCGACGAGTTCATCACCCGCCTGGCCGAGCTGCATGGCGCCAGCCAGTCCAGTGAAGCCGCGCCCGCGCGGGCTCATAACGCCAGCGTGCCGGCCTGAGGAGAAACGTCATGGCTTCTGTGAACGCCTCCCACGACGACGATGACGACGCGCCAGTGGACAGCATCAACATCACGCCCCTGGTGGACGTGCTGATGGTGGTGCTGGTGATGTTCATCCTCACCGCCACCGCCCAGGTCTCGGGGATCCAGATCAACCTGCCCAAGGCCAGCGCTTCGGTGTCGCTGTCCGAGGCCAAGACCAAGGCGATCTCGGTCAACGACGGCGGCCAGGTGTTCCTCGACGCCTACCCGGTGACGCTGCCGGAGCTGGAAGAACGCTTGCGCATGGAAAAGGCCCTGAACCCGGACTTCCCGGTGATCGTGCGCGGCGACGCCACGGTGCAGTACCAGAAGGTCATCGAGGTCCTGGACCTGTTGCGCCGGCTGGAGCTGTCCCAGGTCGGGCTGGTCACCGGCAAACCGAGCCAGGGCTGAGCCATGACCGCACAACAACCTATCCAGTTGCCGCCAGTGAAGAACCGCACGGCGCCGCGCCTGCTCAAGTGGGGCGTGGGCCTGCTGCTGGGCGCCGGCGCCGCCTGGCTGCTCTGGCAGTGGGCCAACGACATGAGCGGCGTGCGCCGTGAGGCGCCCAAGGTGCCGACCATCATCCCGCTGCCGCCACCACCGCCACCGCCGCCGGAGAAACCCAAGGAACCGGAGCCGCCGGTCGAGGAGAAGGTGCCCGAACCGGAACCGACCCCAGAGCCGGAGCAGGTCAAGCCCGAGGAAGAGGCGCCGCCGTCGCCGGTGGACGACCTGGCTAACCCGATGCAGATGGATGGCGATGCCCAGGCCGGCAGCGACGCTTTCAACATCGGCGCCGGCAAGGGCGGCGGCATGGCCGGCTCCGGCGGTGGGCGCCTGGGCAACGGCACCTACAGCCAGTTCCTGGCCTTCACCTTCCAGCGCGTGCTGCGGGAAAACCCGGACCTGCGCAACCAGGCCTTTTCGCTGCAAACCGACGTCTGGCTGAGCGCCGTCGGCGAGATCACCCGGGTCGAGCTGGTCAAGTCCAGCGGCAACCCGCAAATCGACACCCAGGTGCTGGCCGCCTTGCGCGGCGCGGCGCATTTGACGGAGCGGCCACCGGCCTCCCTGACCCTGCCTGTACGCCTGTCCCTGCAGGGGCGGCGTCCGGGTTAACCGAACGACTGATGCAAGTTTTGCCAAAAGGAGCTGTGTGCAAATGATTTCCAACGTGAATCGATTGTCCCTGGCGATCGGCATGGTCATCGCGACCCTGGTGGGACCGGTAGCGGCCGCGCCCGCTGCGCCCTCGGAAAACGCCACGATCAATCTGATCCGTTTGCTGGTGCAGCAGGGCGTGCTGAAACAGGAACAGGCCGACGGCCTGATCGCCCAGGCCGAGCGCGAAGCGCAGCAGGCGCGCCAGGCCAGCACCGCGGTGGCGGCAGGCCCGGCGGCAACGCCGGGGGATGTACGGGTGCAATACGTGCCGGCCATCGTCCGCGACCAGATCCGCGACCAGGTCAAGGCCGAGGTCATGGCCACCGCCAAGCAGGAAAACTGGGCCCAGCCCAACACCTTCCCGGACTGGGTGTCGCGCATCAGTTTCGACGGCGACATTCGCCTGCGCGACGAGTCGCGCTACTACTCGGGCAGCAACAGCAACGAAATCGTCGACTTCGCCAAGCTCAACGACAAGGGCCCGTACGACGTCAACCCCAACAGCAGCTCCAACCTGCCGCCCTTGCTCAACACCCGCGAGGACCGCGAGAACCTGTTCCGCCTGCGCGCCCGGCTGGGCATGAAGGCCCAGGTCGCCGAGGACTGGACCGCCGGCATCCGCATCGGCACCGGCTCGGACAACAACCCGGTGTCCACCACCCAGACCCTGGGCGGCGGGTTCGGCAAGAAGGACATCTGGCTCGACCAGGGCTACCTGACCTGGAAGGCCACCGACGAGCTGACCCTGACCGGCGGGCGGATCGCCAACCCGTTCTTCTCCACCGACCTGCTGTATTCCAACGACCTGAACTTCGACGGCGTGGCGGCGATCTTCAACCACAAGCTCAATCGCGATTGGGGCCTGTTCGGCACGGTCGGTGCGTTCCCGGTGGAGTACACCAACGACACCTCCACCAGCAACGGCTTCGACAAGGAAGAGAGCGACAACAAATGGCTGTACGGCGCGCAGATCGGCGCCAACTGGGCGATCAACGGCAACCACCGGCTCAAGGGCGCATTGGCCTACTACCGCTTCGACGACATCGAGGGCCAGCGCTCCGGTGCCTGCGAACCCTGGGCCGGGGCGCCGGGCTGCGACAGCGACGGCAGCCGCGTGGCCTTCATGCAGAAGGGCAACAGTGTGTTCCTGTTGCGCGACATCACGCCCAACCCGCTCAACCCGGCCGCCACCGCGCAGCCGCAGTTCGTCGGCCTGGCTTCGGAGTTCAACCTGCTGGACCTGAACCTGGTGTGGGACGCCGATCTGCCGGAGAACTTCAAGCTGCGCAGCCAGGCCAACTACATCCACAACCTGGGCTACGACGAAGGCGAGATGCGCAAGCGCTCTGAAGGCCAGATCGTCAACAACCTGGACAGCAATGGCGAGCTGGAAAGCGGCGCCAACGCCTGGATGGTGCAGTTCACCCTGGGCAACAGCCTGGAGCTGGCCAAGCAGGGCGACTGGAACCTGTTCGCCGGCTACAAGTACATCCAGCCCGATGCGCTGCCTGACGGCTTCAACGATTCCTCGTTCCACCTCGGCGGCACCAACGCCAAGGGTTATTTCCTCGGCGGCAACTACGGCCTGGCCAAGAACGTCTTCGCCACCGGCCGCTGGCTGAGTTCCGAGGCGGTGTACGGCGCGCCGTTCGACATCGATGTCTTGCAGCTTGAAATCAACACGCGCTTCTAGGGCGCAAGGGTGCATTGCTATGAACAGTCTCGATATGAACACGCGAGCCAGGGCAGGGCGCTGCCTGTGGTTGGGGCGCGGTCTGTTGTTGACCCTGGGCGTGCTGATGGCCAGCGGGGCCAGCGCCGAAGGCATGGAGGAGCGCTTGCGCACCCAGTTGCGCAGCACCACCCAGCAGTTGCAGGCCCTGCAGAGCGAACAGGCCCAGGCCAGCGCCGCCCGGGTCGCCGCCGAGAACCAGGCCAAACAGGCGCAGGCGCAGATCAAGCAACTGAGCGCCGACCTGGCCAAGGCCCGCGGCGTCGCCGAGCAACTGGCCGGCCAGCAGCAGAACCTGCACAGCCAGGCCCAGGCGCAGATGGCCGCCAGCAGCGAGCAGATCGGTAAGTTCAAGAAGGCCTATGACGAGTTGCTGGTCATGGCCCGGGCCAAAGAGGCCGAACGGGCCAGGCTTGCGGCGCAATTGAGCGAGCGTGACACACAAGTGCAGCAATGTTCGGTCAAGAATCAGCAGATGTATGGCGTGGCCAAAGAGATCCTCGCGGCCTACGAGAAGATCGACGTGGCGCAGGTGATGAAAATCCGCCAGCCCTTCGCCGGCGGCGCCCGGGTCAAGTTCGAGGAACTGGCCCAGGGCTTTGGCGACGAGCTGTACAAAACCCAGTTCGATGCCCCCCGGGCAGCGAGCACCCACTGAATATCAGGGAAGAATCGAGCATGACTGAACAAGCGCAACTGATCGCCAGCGTCACCCCGCAGAGCCTCACCGAGCTGCTGCAAGGGGCCGGCTACCGGGTCAACCAGACCGACCAGAACGGCATCGTGCAACTGCTCAGCGCCAGCCAAGGCATCGGCTACGCCGTGCGCTTCGGCAACGCGGCGGGTGCTGGACAGGGCCGCTATGTGGACTTCACCTTCAGCTGCGCGCTGCGGGTCCAGGGTGAGTTGCCGGCGGGCCTGGCCGAGCTGTGGAACGCCTCGCGACGCTTTGCCCGGCTGTCGGTGCAGGGCGAGTTCCTGGTGATGGAAATGGACGTGGTGGTGGCCGGGGTTGGCCACGATCACCTGCGCAGCCAGCTGGAACTGTGGGACCGGCTGTTGCAGGAGTTCATCGTCTACCTGCGCGACTACAGCCAGCACGCCGCGCGCCTGCAGGCCCAGCCTGAAGCCACGCCGCAAGCCACGCCAGAAACCATGCCTGAAGCAGCGCCCGAGGCCGTCGCCGAGGCTGTCGTTGAGGTGCCTGGGCAGTGAAGAAGCCAAGCCTGGTGGTCGGTGTCGGCGCCCTGGCCCTGGTGGCGCTGGCGGTGTGGCTGGGCGTGCGTCCGGGCAGCGACCCGGTGGCGGCGCAACAGCCCAGGGTGGCGCTAGCCAGCCCGATCGATGACGGCCCGGCGGTGGCGCGCCTGGGCAACCAGCGGGTGGCGCCGGAGGAGCTCAAGGCGCTGTTCGCGGCGTTGCCCGAGGCGTCCCGCGAGCAGCTGCGGGGCAATCGCCCGGCCCTGGAAAACTGGATTCGCACGCGCCTGGCGGAAAAGGCCGTGCTCGAACAGGCCGATGCCCAGGGCTGGCGCCAGCGTCCGGAGGTGGCCTTGCAGACCAAGGTGGCCACTGAACAGATCGTCTTTCGCGACTACTTGCGCTCGGTCAGCCAGGTCCCGGCCGGCTACCCGAGCGAGGCCGAGTTGCAGCAGGCCTACGACGCCGGCAAGGCGCAGTGGCAGACCCCGGCCTTGTACCGGGTCAGCCAGATTTTCCTCGCGGTGAATGACCCGCAGGCGCTGGAGGCGACGCGCAAGCAGGCCCAGGAACTGAGCAAGAGGGCCCAGGCCGCCCCCGGCGAATTCGCCGCCCTGGCCAGCCAGTATTCCCAGGACCCCGACAGCGCCCGGCGCGGCGGCGACTCCGGGTTGCAGCCGTTGCAGCAACTGCTGCCCGAGGTCCGCGGCGCGGTGGCGCGCCTGAAGGTCGGCGCGGTGTCCGATGCGGTGCAGAGCGCGGCGGGTTTTCATGTGCTCAGGCTGACCGAGCAGCAACCGGCCCGCACGGCGACCCTGGACGAGTTGCGCGAACGCCTGACCCAGGCCCTGCGGGCGCAGCGCCAGGAACAGATCGCCAAGGCCTACCTGGAAGGCATGCTCGACACCGCGACCCTGAGTATCGACGGTGCGCAGTTGAACAAGGTGCTGGAGGAGAAGCTGTAGGGGGCGGTGTGACCGATACCGCTATGGACGGCAACGCCGTCGCTTGAGCAACGTGCAATGGATGCCATCACCCACACGACAGGGAGTCACTCATGTCCTTTCTCGAACCCGTCCCGATCTCGGGCATCACCCCCTACATCGCCCAGGCCGAACCCCGGGAAGCCTGGCTGGCCCTGGCCGCCGGGATCGAGCCGGAGCTGGCCCAGTATTTCCTGGTCACCGCCCGTTGCGGCTGCTTCATGCAGGCGGCGCGCAGCCTGAACATCAAGTCGACGCTGTTGCGTAAACAGCTGGCACACCTGGAGGAACAGTTGCGCCGCCCCTTGTTCAGCTTCCAGGGCAGCGCCCTGAGCCTCAGCCGCGAAGGCCAGCAGCTCAAGGCGCAGCTGATCGCCCTGGCCCACGAGCGCATGCTGCCGGTGCTCGAACAGCCGCTGCTGCGCCTGGCCGTGGCCGAGTCGATCCTGCACGACATCCTCGGTCGCGACCTGATTGCCCTGTTGCGGCGCAACGCCAGCGTGCGCCTGGAGATCATCTCCATCGACAGCGAGCTGTCGCTGCGGGCCCTGAGCGCGGACGTGGTGGTGTGGCTGGGCGGGGTGGATTCACCCAAGCCGGGGCCGAGTTTCGTCACCAGCGCGCCGCAGCCGCTGGTGCGCCTGGACTACCTGCCGCATATCGCCAAGCGGTATTCGCGGGTCGCGGCGCGCCCCGACAGCCTGGACGATCTGGCCGACTACATGCTGGTGCAATGGCAGCAGGACCGTCAGGTCGAGCCGCTGCGGCCATGGAACCAGCTGGTGGAGCAGCGCCTGGCGGGGGTGGTGCAGGTGCATTCCTACGAGCTGATGCTGGAGATGATCCGCTGCAGCGCCTGCATCGGCCTGCTGCCTCATTACATGAGCCGCTTCGACCGTGGCCTGACGGCACTGCCCGGGCTGTTCGACGAGGCCATGGCGCGCCAGGTGTGGATGGCGGTGAACGCCGAAGTGGAGCACGACGCCGAAGTACAACAACTGGTCGACCTGATCCTCAACACCTTCCGGGAACGCAGCGAGTGGTTCGACTTCGACGGCACGCCTCCGTAGGAGCGAAGCTTGCTCGCGATGGCGTCCTGCCTGATACACCGCGGCGCAGGCATCGCCAGCAAGCTGGCTCCTACGGAGAGAATCCCTGTGTCCGGCGCTCGCCATCCGCTGCGCTGGCGCTCTACACTCATCGGCCGTATCGCATGAACCAAGGAAGACTTATGCCCGCCGAGACCCCAACCATCGTCATCGAACGTTTCAGCGAAGCCCATGTGCAGGGCGTCACCGCGCTGTACAACGACCCTGCGGTCGCCTGTCAGACCCTGCAAATGCCGTTTCAACCTTCGGAGGTCTGGCGTAATCGCCTGGCGCCGAACAACGAACGGCTGGTATCGCTGGTGGCGCTGCACCAGGGCGCGGTGATCGGCAGTTGCAGCATCGAGCAGTACTCGCGCATCCGCCGCGCCCACTGCGGCGGCGTCGGCATGGGCGTGGCGGTGGAATGGCAGGGCCAGGGCGTCGGCAGCCGCTTGTTGGCGGCAGTGCTGGACGTGGCGGACAACTGGATGAACCTGCATCGGGTAGAACTGACGGTGTTCGCCGACAACGAAGCCGCCCTGGGCCTGTACCGCAAGTTCGGCTTCGAGCGCGAAGGTTTGCTGCGTGATTACGCCGTGCGCGACGGCCAGTACGTCGACGTCCTGAGCATGGCGCGCCTGCGCCGCACGCCCCAGGCCTGACTCGCCCCTGTAGCCGCTGCCGCAGGCTGCGATCGCCCGGAACGAGCGTGGCGATCTTCCGGGCGCCAGAGGTCCTACGATCAGCGTGGCCCGGACCATCGCAGCCTGCGGCAGCGGCTACAGATCATGTCTCTTGATCGCCCAGGGCAAACGCCACCGCCGCCCGCGCATGCAGCTCGGTGGTGTCCAGCAGCGGCAGGGGGCTGTGTTCGGGCTTGAGCAGCAGGCCGATCTCGGTGCAGCCGAGGATGATGGCCTGGGCGCCGCGCTCCATAAGGGCCTGGATCACCTGCTGGTAGCGCTGGCGCGAGGCCTCGCTGATGACACCCACGCACAGCTCGTCGTAGATGATCCGGTGCACGACCTGGCGGTCCACGGCGTCCGGCACCAGTACCTTGAGGCCGCGATCGAGCAGGCGCTGCTTGAGGAAATCCTGTTCCATGGTGAAGGCCGTGCCCAGCAGGCCCACGCTGAGGGTGCCGGCCTCGAGGGCGGCTTCGGCGGTCGGGTCGGCGATGTGCAGGAAGGGCACCGACAGCACGGCCTGAATCTCGTCGGCGACCTTGTGCATGGTGTTGGTACAGAGCACCACGCATTCGGCGCCAGCGGCCTCCAGGCGGCGCGCCGCATCCACCAGGATCCCGGCCGCGAGGTCCCAGCGCCCGGCGTGCTGGGCCTGTTCGACAGGCCCGAAGTCGACGCTGTACATTAGCAACCGCGCCGAACGCAGCGGCCCGAGACGGTCTCGTACCTGTTGGTTGATAAGGCGGTAATACTCGGCGCTGGACTCCCAGCTCATGCCGCCGATAAGGCCGATGGTGCGCATACACAGCTCCTGTTGCTGACAAACCTGAATGCCGAGAGTGTCCCGTGACGCAGCCCCGCGATCTATCAAGAAATTTCACATGCCCGGCGTGCTGAGCAGCAAAGTCCAGGATCACGAGCTGCTGCGCCGCGAACTGCTGGGCGGCACGCTCGACCTGCAACTGCTGCCGCGCGCGGCCTACAGTGCGCGCGATCCGCTGCAGTGGCAAAGCCTCGGCGTGAGCCTGGAGCGTCAGCAGGGCGTGCATGCCATCGGCAGCGACCGGCGCGAGGATTTCGACAGCTGGCCGGGGACCCTGGCCTTGACCCCGGCCGGGGTCGAGGTGTTTTCCGAGTCGCCCCAGGGCGGTGAATACCTGCTGCTGCGCTGGCTGGCCGACCCCCAGGCCCTGGGCATCGCCCGCGGTTCGCGACGCCTGCAACGGCCCGGACATGCCCGGGCCCTGGCGTTGGGGCGCCAGGCGCGGCGGCTGTTGCTGGAACCCGCCGGCGATCCGTTGGCCCTGGAACAATGCGCCCTGCAGTTCGCCGGCCTGGCCGCCCTCGACCCAGCACCGGCCAAGGCCGCCAGGCGCACCGAGTTCAGCCGGGTGCTGACGCTGATCGAGCAGCAGTACGCCGAGCCCCTGTCGCTTGGTGAACTGGCGGCCTGCACCGGGCGTAACGAACTGCGTTTTCTGCGCGACTTCACCCGCGCCATCGGCATGACGCCCCATGCCTGGCTGGTCGAAGTCCGGGTGCAGGCGGCGCGCCGGCTGATCGAACGCAGCGACCTGCCGCTCGCCGCCATCGCCCTGGAAACCGGCTTCGCCCACCAGTCCCATATGGGCAGCGCCTTTCGCAAGGTCCTCGGCCTGACCCCCAGCCAGTACCGCGCAGGTTTTTAGTCATACGCCAGCATCCCCCATCTGCCATGCTCAAGGTCCGCAACCGCGGTTTCTTGAAGAGGCATGAACATGGACGACGTACGGCAACTGGGCGAGATGCTTCGGCGCTATGCAGAAAGCGAAGCACACAAGAAACAGCTGTTCGAAAGCCAGAAGGTGCTCTGGGCGAGCCGTATCACCGAGCTGTTCGAGCATATCCAGCAGTGGCTGGCACCGGTGCTGATGCCGGACCTGCTGGCCTTGAGCCGGGAACCCTACTTGGCTTTCAGCCCCAGCGTCCCGGTGAAAACCTCGACCTTCAAGACCGAGAAGCTGACCATCGTCATCGCCGGCAAACCAGTGGAGTTCGTGCCCGATGTGATGGGCGCCGCCGGGCAGATTTCCCTGGCGGTCATGGGCCTGACCGCCGCGCGTTACGGCAGCGTGTCCCTGATGGGCTTAGCCGACGGCAGCTGGCAATGGCGCCAGGCCAACGGCCTGAAGGAGTCCGACGTCTTTACCTTCGACGGCAACTTCCTGGCGTCGCAGTTGCAGGCGCTGATTCCCCGGGAGCGTGGGTGAGGGCCCGGAATCAGGGCTGCGCAGCTTCCAGCACCTTGAGTTGATAGGTCCTCTGTGCTTCCTGCCCTGTGCATTGAGTACCGTAGCTGCTGGTATACGCGTTGATGGTATAGGTGCCCGGTGTCAGCGGTTTACCGGTGATCAGCGCGTAATGGGTTCTTTTCTGGTAACTCAACTCCAGCCCCTCGGGTAACGGATGGTCGGGGTGAATATAAAAACCGGTCAGTGGCGTATCGGCGCCCACCACCTCCAGCTTGACGCTGAACGGCTGGCCGACGACGGCGGTGGGCAGGGTCTCTGGCTGCATCGTGAGATCCGGGCGGGTATAGCAGCCCGGAAGAAATCCCAGCCCACAACCGCTGAGCATGAGTGAAAGACCAATAGATGAAATCAGTGCGCGCTTCATGGGAGTTTCCTGGGAGCTGTTCAAGGGATCTTGCTGAACACAAGGCCGCCATATATGTATTTGAGAATGGTCTGCAGGGTCGATCCCGCTGGGATCTGATGCAATAACTCACCCCAGGAAAAGATCATCGAGGAACTGATGGTGTCACTGGGTGCCGTGGTCGAGGTGATGGGGCCGGATAAGGTTTTCGCTGGTTGCTCCCAGGTCACCCAGTGGTTTTTCATTTGCCCTGCATTGGCTGCCAGCATCCCCGCACCGATAAGGGTCGCCATATGAGTGCCGGGGCGGATGTACTGGAACAGTTCGCTCAACTGATCCTGGTTTATATGGGACGAGAACTGGATGTTGTCGAAAAGAATCTCGGCTCCCGCTTGTTTGAACCATTTTCCGAGCCCGGCGGGCAGGGTGATCCCGGAGAACATGTCATCCGGCTCGTCATAGGCGAACAGCAGGTTTTCACTGTCGCGCAAGCAGGCCAGGGTGATCCAGTCGATAGCCCAAATGCGGTCGCCTTCTGTGCCACGGCTGAAGTTTTTCGGATTGCAGGTGCCGTGGCTCGGCTTGATGTGCAACTGCCCGATGGTGGTTTCACCCGTTTCCCATAGCTCGGTGATGGCTTTTGCGTACAGGTCGGGACGGTCCATCAGCAAGGCATAGAAGAAGGTGGCCGGACCGCAGAGGCTGGTGTCTTTCTGGTCGGGGTAGGGGCTGATTGGATGAAAACGTTTCAGGCTGCCGCCTTGCGCCTTTGCCAGGCGAGCCTCAATCTGCTCGTGAATCTTGCTCTTCTCGAACGGGTCTTGCGGGGTGCCCATGGGGTGAGCCTGATCGTTGAAAATCCGCTCCTTCATAGGCGCCGCTTGAAAGTCGTCGAGAATTTTTGCTGCCGCTGCCCGCGGATCAGCGACGACCGCCGGGATGGTCGGAGCCAGTGCCGCCACGGCTGGCGCGCCAGCCAGCGCTGCGGCCTGTGGGGCAGCGGCAGGCACTAGGGCCGCTGTGGCCGCCGCCAGGTTCGGCATCGCCGACACCGCGCTGACCGGCGCCGCTGTAACGGTATCGCCAATGATCACACTGCCCGAACCGCCGACGATAATGCTGCCGTGGCTACAGGTACTGCTCTGTACCGCTGCATTACGGCCATTGATGAAGACGGTTGCCGACACCCCACCGACGATCGCCGCGCCGCAGGCGCTCTGGTCGTCGCGCCGGGCTGCGGCCAGGCCGTCGAACAGGACATCGGGAGAGCCGCTGACGATGGGGTTGGTGCCATGGCCCGGCATCGGGCAGGAGGTCGGGTCGGTTACCCGGGCTGCTGGTTTTCCGCTCATTTTCGAAACGTCCGTGTTTAGTCAGCGGCGAAGACTAAGCGAAACCCCGGCCGCTGGCCAATCGGTTGTCCTTGGCGCGCAGTGGCGATCAGGCCGCGAGGCGGGGTCAGACCTCCATATTGCCCCAGCCGGGCCTGGCGGTTTGCGGTTCCGGCGCCACGGCGTCGATTTTCTTGCCGGTGGCCAGTTCCACCCGGCGCGCCACGTCCGGGTCGTCGGCGAAGGGGATCAGGCTGGCGTCGTCGAGGCTCTTGGCCGATTGATGGCGCAGGCAGTAGCCGATGCTGAGGTAGAGGAAGGTCACGCCGAGCAGGTCAAGGGCGAATTCGATCATCGGGGGGCTCGCTGTGCTGCAGAGGGATGAGCGACGCGGGCCGGGTGTGGCCCGCGTCGTGCTCTTGGGCGATCAGGCGATCTGGGCGTCGCTGAGGGCCAGGCGCGGGTCGGCCACGCGCACGGTGCGCCAGGTGTTGTAGGCCATCAGCAGCATGCCGCTGAGGAAGAACACGCCCCCGGCGAAGCGCACGATAAAGCCCGGGTGGCTGGCCTGCAGGGCCTCGACGAAGGAGTAGGTGAGGGTGCCGTCGTCGTTGACCGCGCGCCACATCAGGCCCTGGGTGATGCCGTTGACCCACATCGAGGCGATGTAGAGCACGGTGCCGATGGTCGCCAGCCAGAAGTGCAGGTTGATCAGTGGGATGCTGTGCATCTGCTCACGGCCGAAGACCTTGGGCACCATGTGGTAGACGGCACCGAAGGTGATCATCGCCACCCAGCCCAGGGCCCCGGCGTGGACGTGGCCGATGGTCCAGTCGGTGTAGTGGGACAGGGCATTGACCGTCTTGATCGCCATCATCGGCCCCTCGAAGGTCGACATGCCGTAGAAGGCCAGGGACAGCACCAGGAAACGCAGGATCGGGTCGGTGCGCAACTTATGCCAGGCGCCCGAGAGGGTCATCATGCCGTTGATCATGCCGCCCCAGCTCGGCGCCAGGAGGATCAGCGACATGGCCATGCCCAGCGATTGCGCCCAGTCCGGCAGGGCGGTGTAGTGCAGGTGGTGCGGACCGGCCCAGATGTACAGGGTGATCAGCGCCCAGAAGTGCACGATGGACAGGCGATAGGAATACACCGGACGCCCGACCTGCTTGGGCACGAAGTAATACATCATCCCGAGGAAACCAGTGGTCAGGAAGAAGCCCACGGCGTTATGGCCGTACCACCACTGGACCATGGCGTCGGTGGCGCCGGAATACACCGGGTAGGACTTGAACCAGTCCACCGGAATCGACAGGTGATTGACCACGTGCAGCATGGCTATCACCAGGATAAAGGCGCCGAAGAACCAGTTGCCGACGTAGATGTGTTTGGTCTTGCGCTGCACCACGGTGGTGAAGAACACGATGCCGTAGACCACCCAGACCACGGCCATCCACACCGCGCCGGAGAATTCGATTTCCGCGTATTCCTTGGTGGTGGTGTAGCCCAGCGGCAGGGTGACCAGCATGATCAGGATCACTGACTGCCAGCCCCAGAAGGTGAAGGCGGCGAGTTTGTCGGAATACAGCCGTACCTGGCAGGTGCGCTGGACCGCGTAGTAACTGGCGGCGAACTGGGCGCTGCCGGCGAAGCCGAAGATCACCAGGCTGGTGTGCAGCGGGCGCAGGCGGCCGAAGCTGGTCCAGGGCAGGTCGAGGTTCATTTGCGGCCAGACCAGCTGGGAGGCGATCCACACCCCCATGGCCATGCCGATCACGCCCCAGACCACGGTGGCGATGACGAATTGGCGTACCACCTTGTAGTTGTAGGCCGGTTCCATTGTTGCTGTGCTCATGGTCAATGCTTCCACGGTTGCAAAGGCTTGCCAGGCCACCCGGCCTGGCATGCCATGCACTGTAGAAAGCACGGGCGAAACAAAACAGGCTCAGAAAAACTGCATTAATACGGATCAGATTGACCGCCTGCCAGCACAGGTCCGAGAGCTGCTGATACGGTTTTTTAGTGTTTACCTGAATCTGTAACGTCCTGAGCTGCAAGTGCATAGTCACCGCCACACCAAAACCCCCCGGATCACCCCTGGAATGCATAACCCCGTGGCCCTGTAGCCGCTGCCGAGCGCAGCGAGGCTGCGATCGGCTGCAAAGCAGCCGCAAGACCGGCACATGCGTGCTGTCTTCCAGACCGCATAGCCTGGATTGCGAGCGCTCAGTCGGGATGCCGCCCAACTCGGTCGCAGCCTCGCGCTGCTCGGCAGCGGCTACAGGATTACAGCGGCTTCAAGGGCGGGATCGGGGGCAGCACTGATGAGGCCGTGACATGTATCACTATGACGAGTACGACCGGGCCCTGGTCTTTGAACGGGTGGCGCAGTTTCGCGATCAGGTCGAACGCTTCATGGCCGGCGAGCTGAGCGAAGAGGAGTTCCTACCGCTGCGCCTGCAGAACGGCCTGTACATGCAGAAGCACGCCTACATGCTGCGGGTGGCCATTCCCTACGGCACCCTCAGTGCGCGGCAGATGCGCACCCTGGCCAGCATCGCCCGCGACTACGACCGCGGCTACGGCCACTTCACCACCCGGCAGAACATGCAGTTCAACTGGATCGAGCTGGCCCAGGTGCCGGACATCCTCGAACGCCTGGCCAATGTCGAGATGCATGCGATCCAGACCTCCGGCAACTGCGTGCGCAACATCACCACCGAAGCCTTCGCCGGGGTGGCCGCCGACGAGCTGATGGACCCGCGGCCCCTGGCGGAGATCCTGCGCCAGTGGTCGACCATCAACCCGGAATTCCTGTTCCTGCCGCGCAAGTTCAAGATCGCCATCTGCTCGGCCCGCCAGGACCGGGCGGCGATCATGATGCATGACATCGGCTTGTACCTGTACCGCGACTGGCGCGGGCAGATGCTGCTGCGGGTGATGGTCGGCGGCGGCCTGGGGCGCACGCCGATCCTCAGCCAGCAGATCCGCGACGGCCTGCCGTGGCAGCACCTGCTGTCCTATGTCGAGGCGGTGCTGCGGGTGTATAACCGCCACGGCCGACGCGACAACAAGTACAAGGCGCGGATCAAGATCCTGGTCAAGGCCCTGGGTATCGAGGCCTTCGCCAAAGAGGTGGAGGAGGAGTGGCAGCACCTCAAGGACGGCCCGGCGCAACTGACCGAGGCCGAATACCAGCGGGTCGCCAGTGCCTTTGTGCCGCCGCTCTACGAACGCCAGCCGGCCACCGATCTCGACTACGGCAGCCGCCTGGCCGAGGAGCCGGCCTTCGAACGCTGGGTGGCGCACAACGTGCAGCCGCACAAGGTGCCGGGCTATGCCAGCGTGGTGCTGTCGACCAAGCCCGGCAGCGCCTCACCGCCCGGAGACGTGACGGCGGCGCAGATGGAGGCGGTGGCCGAGTGGTCCGAGGCCTTCGGCTTTGGCGAGATCCGTATCGCCCACGAACAGAACATCGTCCTGCCGGACGTGCCCAAGACCGCGCTGCATGAACTGTGGCGGCTGGCCGGCGAACAGGGCCTGGGCTGCGCCAACGTCGGCCTGCTGACCGACATCATCGCCTGTCCCGGCGGCGACTTCTGCGCCCTGGCCAACGCCAAGTCGATCCCCATCGCCCAGGCGATCCAGGCGCGTTTCGACAACCTCGACTACCTGCACGACCTGGGCGACATCAGCTTGAACATCTCCGGCTGCATGAACGCCTGCGGCCATCACCACATCGGCAATATCGGCATCCTCGGCGTCGATAAGAACGGCAGCGAGTGGTACCAGATCACCCTCGGCGGCGCCCAGGGCAAGCACAGCGCGCTGGGCAAGGTCATCGGCCCGTCGTTCAGCGCCGAGCAAGTGCCGGGGGTGATCGAGCGCATCATCGCCACCTTTGTGCGTTACCGGGAGAGCGAAGAGCTGTTCGTCGACACCGTGCAGCGCATCGGCCTGGAGCCGTTCAAGGAGCGGGTCTATCCGAAAATGCTGGAGACGCAGCCATGAGCCAGCAGCGCGAGCGCGCAATAGAAAGCACAGCCGTGAGCCAGGAGTTACAGCCGTGAGCGAGAGACTAAAACCATGAATAATCTGCTGCGTCTGCAAGATGGCCAGGCCGGGCGGGTCGAGGACGATCCCTGGAGCCTGGTGCGCGAGGTGGACGGCCCGCTGCCCCAGGGTCCGTTGATTCTGCCGCTGGCCCGCTGGCTGATCCGCCGCATCGAGCACGAGCCGGCGCGGGACGGGGTCTGGCTCGGCCCGGACGACGAGGTGGAAAGC
The DNA here is from genome assembly GCF_003945765.1 of Pseudomonas chlororaphis subsp. chlororaphis. Taxonomy (NCBI): domain Bacteria; kingdom Pseudomonadati; phylum Pseudomonadota; class Gammaproteobacteria; order Pseudomonadales; family Pseudomonadaceae; genus Pseudomonas; species Pseudomonas chlororaphis. The sequence goes on from NZ_CP027712.1 coordinate 3,176,278, forward strand.
CTGCGGCCCTGGCTCAAGCTGATCCCGCTGATCGCCCTGGACTTTCCCAGCTTCCGTGACGGCCGTGCCTACAGCCAGGCCTACTTGCTGCGCACCCGGCTGGGCTGGATGGGCGAATTGCGGGCGGTGGGCGATGTGCTGCGCGACCAGCTCAGCCATATGCGCCAATGCGGTTTTGACAGCTTTGCCATCCGCGAAGACAAATGCGCCGACGACGCCCTCAAGGGGCTGGCGGGCATGAGCGTGCTCTACGGGCGCTCGGCGATCGAGCCGCGGCCGCTGTTCCGGCGCCGCTGAGATCCGCCGCCGCTGAAGAGCAGCGCCTGCCCGGGCCGGCGCTTCGATCGATGCTCAGTCGTCCGGGAACAGGGCAGGCAACGACCATTGTCTGATCGCCAGGGGCATTTGTCCTTGGGTCGATGATGGCGCTTTGGTAGAGTCGCACCTCTTATGACGGAGCCAGGGATCGGCGTCCGGCGATCAGTCGCCGGCGTGCCTGGCATGGGCCATCCATGGAAGAGAGTCGCGGCTGTGAGCGTTGCTAAAAAGATACTCGGGTTGTTTTCGTTGTTGCTGCTCCTGACCCTGTGGGTCGGCTATTTCTATGTGTACCAGGATGCCCGCAGCGGGCGCCTCGGCGACCCTCTCGACAGCTACGGCTGGTGCGGCCCCGCCGCGGATTCGGTGCACTCCTTCAAGCGCGACTACCTGCTGCTCAGGGTCACCAACAGCACCCAGGGCGAGTTCAAGGTCTCGGGGGAGGTCAACGTTTCCGAGCGCACCTACAACCGCTACGAGCTGGGCCGTTATCCGTTGAAATTGCGCCTGGAACCCTTGCAGTCCACCTACAGCATGCCGCCGTTGTTCTTTGAAGAGGTCAAGGTCAAGCCCTTGAACCGCAACTTCAGTTCGCCGCACAAGAATGCCTACGCCGACCTGGAGAGCCGCTCGATCCGGGTCAACGGCGAGTCCAGCCGGTTTCCCTTCGAGGTCTACCGTTACGGCTACAAGCCGGTGCTGTATATCCTCAAGGGCAACGAGCAGGTCGACCTGCCGTTCAAGCGCATCACCACGCAGCTGAACCTGTCCAATACCTTTACCCCGACCCGCCTGTACAACCCGGCGGACTACATCGCCGAGCAGAACAGCCTGGTCCAGCCCGGCGACTATCCCGCCTATGGCGCCAGCGAGTGCGCCTTCAGCATCGAGCGCAAAGGCTCGTTCAAGATCATCGTGCTGCTGTTATTGCTGGTGCTGTGCCTGCCGCTGTTGATGGTGCTGTATCGCGATGAGCCGACCATCGACTTTCTTGCCACCTTGCTGGGCGTGGCGGCGGTGCGGGTGTTCCTGGTCGGGCCGTTGCAGGACTACCAGTTGTACGGCATCGACTTCGTATTTGGCGCCGTGATCATCCTGGCCGGGACCTTTTCCCTGCTCAAGGCCATGCGCATCAATGCCTTGCGCGAGGCGGCGGCAAGGCGCGGAACGACTTGGTAACGGACAGGCTGGTAACGGGCTGGGGCGAGGTGCGGCTTTGACGCCGCACCCGTCTGTTCGATTCGCCAAGAATTCTCTGGCCTGCTTTGGCGATTAATCCGCTTTTGCTGTGCTGATATGCCCGCTATTGGCTATACCTACACTTCCTCAAACCAGTAGCGCTTCCGGATTTCTGACAGGAGTTACCCTATGAAGCTCGCATCAATGATGAGCACGCTGTGCCTGGCCTCCCTAGGGTTGGTGGGCTGTTCCAGCAACGTCACCCAACCCGACGAGTACTCCGGTTTTCTCGGCGACTACAGCCAGCTCAAGGAAGCCAAGTCGCCGTCCGGCGTCGAGGTGATGCGCTGGGTCGATCCCAAGCTGGACCTGAAGCAGTACCGCAGCGTCTATATCGAGCCCACCCAGTTCTACCCCAAGCCGCAGCCGACGGTGAAGATCCCGCAGAACACCTTGTACGGCATCAACCGCTATTACGACGAGGCGCTCAAGCGCGAGATCGGCAAGGACTTGCCGCTAGCCACCGCGCCGGGGCCGGGGGTGATTGTGGTGCGCGCGGCGATCACGGCCGTGAGCAGCAAGACCGAAGGCCTGAAGCCTTACGAAATCATTCCCATCGCCCTGGTGGCAGCGGCGGTGAGCACGGCCAGCGGCATCCGCGACCAGGAGACCACCCTGGGTACCGAGGCGCAGTTCATCGACGGCGGCAACAACAAGGTGATCGCCCAGGTGGTACGCAAGGGCAGCGGCAAGCCGCTGCAGAACGACACCCAGGTTATGCAGCCTGCGGACGTGAAAAACGTCATCGACGGCTGGGCCGCCGACCTGCATCAGTCCTTTCAGAAACTGAAAAAACAGTAGGGCCGGGGTTTCTCCCCGAGCTTTTTTGCCCACTGCGTCGGGGGTCAGGGCGAATACCTGACCCCCTTCACTGAGCAGTTCCGGCAGTCAATCAAGAACACAGGTTTCGCTGGCGAGGCGAGGGCGCAAGGCCTGCTGACGGCATCGTCCGTGACAGGTTTTCACGTCCGCGACAGGGTGGCCAGCTCCAGGATCGAGTGGCGGCGGAGCTTCAGGCTGTGCCTTCTTGTTCATGTGGAGTGTGATTATTTCCATTCTTTTAGAGTGGTTAAGTTAAGGTGATTTGTTAAATTAAATAAATTCAATAAAAACAGGTAGATAGAAAGTATTTATGATGTGTTGGATGAGGTTTTTTTGAGGCTTTCAAGAGGATTTTCCAGCCTGCCTGTGCTCGAACGCACGACTTTCATTACCGGTCGCAGCCCGGCCCAGGTGCTGGATTTCTGTCTTGAAGGCGCCAGCTTCCCGAAGATCTTTCCCGAACGCATCACCCCCCTTGCGGAGCGTGGATATCAATGACCTGCGGATCAGCGTCGGGCGCCAGTTCAGCTTTCGCCACTGGATGTGGAGTGTCATACCGGTGACATGGACGGTGGTTATACGTGAAGCAGGCTGCGATCGACCGCAACGCGGGCGCGGGATGCCGATATCGCCGAAGGCCTGCGGCCTTATCGCAGCCTGCGGCAGCGGCTAGAGTGTTTTCGTGTTCCGCCGGTATTTCAACGGCCTCCAGCGTTGCGCTCCGCTCTCGGGGCTTGTTCTACAATTTGTATCCCGGGCATAGGTGGCCGGGCCATTTCATGTTTAACTTCCGGCCTCTCGATTTTCTTTACAGCTGTTCAATGACAATCGTTTAAAAGGACTCCGTTCATGGCTCAAGTCACTCTTAAAGGCAACCCGGTTCAAGTCAACGGCCAACTGCCACAAGCCGGCGCCAAGGCGCCAGCGTTCTCCCTGGTGGGCGCCGGTCTGGCCGACATCACCCTGAGCAGCTTTGCCGGCAAGCGCAAAGTGCTGAACATCTTCCCGAGCGTCGACACCCCGACCTGCGCCACCTCCGTGCGCAAGTTCAACGCCCAGGCCAGCGGCCTGAACAACACCGTGGTGCTGTGCATCTCGGCTGACCTGCCGTTCGCCCAGGCCCGTTTCTGCGGCGCCGAAGGCCTGGAAAACGTGCAGAACCTGTCGACCCTGCGTGGCCGCGAGTTCATCGAGAACTACGGCGTGGCCATTGCCGACGGCCCACTGGCCGGCCTGACTGCCCGCGCGGTGGTGGTACTGGACGAGAACGACACCGTGCTGCACAGCGAGCTGGTCAAGGAAATCGCTGAAGAACCGAACTACGACGCGGCCTTGGCCGTTCTGAAGTAACAGGTTTTACAATTATTCACGGCCTGGCCCTGTCCAGGCCGTTTTTATTTGTGCTTCAGTGGCTTAGCAGACACTTGCAAACGTAAGCCCAAGGTAAATTGCCGGTAAAGGCGCTTTGCTAAACACCGGCCAGTGCTTATCTTTCAGCCTTCTGAAAAAGATCCCCTCGCGCCCAATGGTTGATCACTCCATGCAATCCTCCGTTTCCCGCAACTCCCGTCGCTGGCTGCTCGGCCTGCTTGTCCTGTTGGCCATCGTCGGCCTGTGCTGGAAGTTCTGGCCGGCCTCGACCACCCCAAAGGATGCCACCGGGCAAAAGGCCACGGCCGGACACACCGGTCGCAGCGGGTCCATGCGGCCGGGGTTTGGCGGCGCGAGCGGGCCGATCCCGGTGCGGGTGGCGCCGGCCACGCGCGGGGACTTCGCGCTGTATTACAAGGCACTGGGCACCGTCACCGCGCTGAACACCATCAATGTGCGCAGCCGGGTGGCCGGTGAGCTGGTCAAGGTGGCCTTCGAGGAAGGGCAGATGGTCAAGGCCGGCGACCTGCTGGCGGAAATCGACCCGCGGCCTTACCAGAACGCCTTGCTCCAGGCCGAAGGCACGCTGTTGCAGAACCAGGCGCAACTGAAGAACGCCCAGGTCGACTACGAGCGTTATCGCGGCCTGTATGCCCAGGACAGTATCGCCAAGCAGACCCTGGACACCGCCGCGGCGCTGGTCGGCCAGTACCAGGGTACGGTCAAGACCAACCAGGCGGCGGTCAACGACGCCAAGCTCAACCTCGAATTCACCAAGATCCGCGCGCCGATCACCGGCCGCGTCGGCCTGCGCCAGCTGGACGTCGGCAACCTGGTGGCGGCCAACGACACCACCGCGCTGGCGATCATCACCCAGACCCAGCCGATCAGCGTGGCCTTCACCCTGCCGGAGAACAACCTGAGCAGGGTGCTGGAGCGTTATCGCAGCGGCGCCAGGCTGCCGGTGGAAGCCTGGGACCGCGGCGACCAGGCGCTGCAGGCCAGCGGCGTGCTGCAAAGCCTCGACAACCAGATCGACACCACCACCGGCACCCTGAAGTTCAAGGCGCGCTACGAGAACCGCGACCAGGCGCTGTTCCCCAACCAGTTCGTCAACGTGCGCGTGCTTGCCGACACCCTGAAAAACGTAGTGCTGGCGCCGTCGGCGGCGATCCAGTTCGGCACCAACGGCACCTTCGTCTATGCCCTGGACGGCGCCAACAAGGTCAAGATCCGCCAACTGCAGGTCGGCGACAGCAATGGCGATTCCACCGTGATCAAGGCCGGCCTGGAAGCCGGCGACCGCGTGGTGCTGGAAGGCACCGACCGCCTCAAGGACGGCAGTGAGGTGGAAGTGGTCAACACCCCCGAAGAAGTGCCGGCCACCCCGACCCAGCACCTGCAGGGCCAGCCGGCCAGCTCGGCGACCACGCCGGCCACCGAGACGCCGGCGGGCAAGGTCGGCGCATGAATATCTCGCGGCTGTTCATCCTCCGCCCGGTAGCCACCACCCTGAGCATGCTGGCCATTGTCCTGGCCGGCCTGATCGCCTATCGCCTGTTGCCGGTCTCGGCGTTGCCCCAGGTCGATTACCCGACCATCCGGGTGATGACCCTGTACCCCGGCGCCAGCCCCGACGTGATGACCAGCGCGGTCACCGCGCCCCTGGAGCGCCAGTTCGGGCAGATGCCCGGCCTGACCCAGATGGCCTCCACCAGCTCCGGCGGCGCCTCGGTGCTGACCCTGCGCTTCAACCTCGACATCAATATGGATGTCGCCGAGCAGCAGGTGCAGGCGGCGATCAACGCCGCGACCAACCTGCTGCCCAGCGATCTGCCGGCGCCGCCGGTGTACAACAAGGTCAACCCGGCGGACACCCCGGTGCTGACCCTGGCCATCACCTCCAAGACCATGCTGCTGCCCAAGCTCAACGACCTGGTCGACACCCGCATGGCGCAGAAGATCGCGCAGATCAGCGGCGTCGGCATGGTCAGCATCGCCGGCGGCCAGCGCCAGGCGGTGCGGATCAAGGTCAACCCCGAGGCCCTGGCGGCCAACGGCCTCAACCTGTCGGACGTGCGCACCCTGATCGGCGCCTCCAACGTCAACCAGCCCAAGGGCAACTTCGACGGCCCGACCCGGGTGTCGATGCTCGACGCCAATGACCAGCTGACCTCGCCCAAGGACTACGCCGAGCTGATCCTGGCCTACAAGAATGGCGCGCCGCTGCGCCTGAAGGACGTCGCGCAGATCGCCGGCGGCGCCGAGAACGAACGCCTGGCGGCCTGGGCCAATGAAAACCAGGCGGTGCTGCTGAATATCCAGCGCCAGCCCGGGGCCAACGTGATCGAGGTGGTGGACCGGATCAAGGCGCTGCTGCCGAGCATCACCGACAACCTGCCGGCCGGCCTTGACGTCACCGTGCTCACCGACCGCACCCAGACCATCCGCGCCTCGGTCACCGACGTGCAACACGAACTGCTGATCGCCATCGCCCTGGTGGTGATGGTGACCTTCCTGTTCCTGCGCCGGGCCAGCGCCACGGTGATCCCGTCGATCGCCGTGCCGTTGTCGCTGATCGGCACCTTCGGCGTGATGTACCTGGCGGGCTTCTCGGTCAACAACCTGACCCTGATGGCCCTGACCATCGCCACCGGCTTTGTGGTCGACGATGCGATCGTGATGCTGGAGAACATCTCGCGCTTCATCGAGGAGGGCGACAGCCCGATGCAGGCCGCGCTCAAGGGCGCCAAGCAGATCGGCTTCACCCTGGTGTCGCTGACCCTGTCGCTGATCGCCGTATTGATCCCGCTGCTGTTCATGGCCGACGTGGTCGGGCGGCTGTTCCGCGAATTCGCCATCACCCTGGCGGTGGCGATCCTGATTTCCCTGGTGGTGTCCCTGACCCTGACGCCGATGATGTGCGCGCGCCTGCTCAATCGTGAACCCAAGGAGGAAGAGCAGGGCCGGTTCTACCGGGCCAGCGGCGCCTGGATCGATTGGCTGATCGCCAGCTACGGGCGTCGCTTGCAGTGGGTGCTCAAGCACCAGCCGCTGACCCTGCTGGTGGCCGTCGGCACCCTGGCGCTGACCGTGTTCCTGTATATGGTGGTGCCCAAGGGTTTCTTCCCGGTGCAGGACACCGGGGTGATCCAGGGCATTTCCGAAGCGCCGCAGTCGGTGTCCTTCGCCGCCATGAGCCAGCGTCAGCAGGACCTGGCGAAAATCATCCTGGCCGACCCGGCGGTGCAAAGCCTGTCGTCCTATATCGGGGTCGACGGCGACAACGCCACCCTCAACAGCGGCCGGCTGCTGATCAACCTCAAGCCGCACCGCGAACGCGACCTCAGCGCCGCCGAGGTGATCGCGCGCATCCAGCCCCAGGTCGACCAGTTGGTGGGCATCCGTCTGTTCATGCAGCCGGTGCAGGACCTGACCATCGAGGACCGGGTCAGCCGCACCCAGTACCAGTTCAGCATGTCGTCGCCGGATGCCGACCTGCTGGCCCTGTGGAGCGGGCGCCTGGTGGATGCCCTGACCCACAGGCCGGAGCTGACCGACGTCGCCAGCGACCTGCAGGACAAGGGCTTGCAGGTGTACCTGGTGATCGACCGCGACGCCGCGTCGCGCATCGGCGTCTCGGTGTCGAACATCACCGACGCGCTGTACGACGCCTTCGGCCAGCGGCAGATTTCCACCATCTACACCCAGGCCAGCCAGTACCGCGTGGTGTTGCAGGCCCAGGCCGGGGAAACCATCGGCCCGCAGGCGCTGGAACAGATCCATGTGAAGACCACCGACGGCGGCCAGGTGCGGCTGTCGAGCCTGGCCCGGGTCGAGGAGCGCCAGGCGCAACTGGCCATCGCCCATATCGGCCAGTTCCCGGCGGTGATGATGTCGTTCAACCTGGCGCCCGGCGTGGCCCTGGGCGAGGCGGTGAACGTCATCGAGCAGGTACAGCAGGACATCGGCATGCCGGTGGGCGTGCAGACCCAGTTCCAGGGCGCGGCCCAGGCGTTCCAGGCCTCGCTGTCGAGCACCTTGCTGCTGATCCTGGCGGCGGTGGTGACCATGTACATCGTGCTCGGGGTGCTCTACGAGAGCTACATCCACCCGATCACCATCCTCTCCACGCTGCCGTCGGCGGCGGTGGGCGCCTTGCTGGCGCTGATCCTCAGCGGCAACGACCTGGGCATGATCGCGATCATCGGCATCATCCTGCTGATCGGCATCGTCAAGAAGAACGCGATCATGATGATCGACTTCGCCCTCGACGCCGAACGCAACCAGGGCATGGCCCCGGAGCAGGCGATCTACCAGGCGGCGCTCCTGCGTTTCCGGCCGATCCTGATGACCACCCTGGCCGCGCTGTTCGGCGCCGTGCCGCTGATGCTGGCCACCGGTTCCGGCGCCGAACTGCGCCAGCCCCTGGGCCTGGTGATGGTCGGCGGCCTGTTGCTGAGCCAGATCCTGACCCTGTTCACCACACCGGTGATCTACCTGTACTTCGACCGCCTGGGCCGGCGCTGGCGTTCGGTGCCTGAGCCCGCGGAGCCGGTAGAGCAGCCATGAACCTGTCCGGACCCTTTATCCGCCGGCCAGTGGCCACCATGTTGCTGAGTCTGGCGATCATGCTCCTGGGCGGTGTCAGCTTTGGCCTGCTGCCGGTGTCGCCGCTGCCGCAGATGGACTTCCCGGTGATCGTGGTCCAGGCCAGCCTGCCGGGGGCCAGCCCCGAGGTGATGGCGTCCACCGTGGCCACGCCCCTGGAGCGTTCCTTCGGCGCGATCGCCGGGGTCAACACCATGAGCAGCCGTTCCAGCCAGGGTTCGACCCGGGTCATCCTGCAATTCGACCTGGACCGCGACATCAACGGCGCGGCGCGGGAAGTGCAGGCGGCGATCAATGCCTCGCGCAACCTGCTGCCCAGCGGCATGCGCAGCATGCCCACCTACAAGAAGGTCAACCCGTCCCAGGCGCCGATCATGGTGCTGTCGCTGACCTCCGATGTGCTGGAAAAGGGCCAGCTTTACGACCTGGCCTCGACCATCCTGTCCCAGAGCCTGTCCCAGGTGTCCGGGGTCGGCGAGGTGCAGATCGGCGGCAGTTCGCTGCCGGCGGTACGCATCGAGCTGGAACCGCAGTTGCTCAACCAGTACGGCGTGGCCCTCGACGATGTGCGCAAGACCATCGCCGAGGCCAATGTGCGCCGGCCCAAGGGCTCGGTGGAGAACAGCGAGCAGATGTGGCAGGTACAGGCCAACGACCAGCTGGAGAAGGCCAAGGACTACGAGCCGCTGATCATCCACTACAAGGACGGCGCGGCCCTGCGCCTGAAAGACGTGGCCAAGGTCAGCGACGGCGTCGAGGACCGCTACAACAGCGGCTTCTTCAACGATGACGCGGCGGTGCTGCTGGTGATCAACCGCCAGGCCGGGGCCAACATCATCGAGACGGTCAACGAGATCAAGGCGCAACTGCCGGCGTTGCAAGCGGTGCTGCCGGCCAGCGTCAAGCTCAACCTGGCGATGGATCGTTCGCCGGTGATCAAGGCCACCCTGCATGAGGCCGAGATGACCCTGCTGATCGCCGTGGCCCTGGTGATACTGGTGGTCTACCTGTTCCTCGGCAATCTGCGCGCCTCGCTGATCCCGACCCTGGCGGTGCCGGTGTCGCTGGTGGGCACCTTCGCGGTGATGTACCTGTACGGTTTTTCCCTGAACAACCTGTCGCTGATGGCGCTGATTCTCGCCACCGGGCTGGTGGTGGACGACGCCATCGTGGTGCTGGAGAACATTTCCCGGCACATCGACGAAGGCATCGCGCCGATCAAGGCGGCCTACCTGGGAGCCAAGGAAGTCGGCTTCACCCTGTTGTCGATGAACGTCTCGCTGGTGGCGGTGTTCCTGTCGATCCTGTTCATGGGCGGGATCATTCAAAGCCTGTTCCGCGAATTTTCCATCACCCTGGCGGCGGCCATAGTTGTGTCCCTGGTGGTGTCCCTGACCCTGACCCCGATGCTCTGCGCCCGCTGGCTCAAGCCCCATGTGCCGGGCCGGGAGAACGGCCTGCAGCGCTGGAGCCAGCACGCCAACGACTGGATGGTGGCCAGATACGCGAGCAGCCTGGACTGGGTACTGCGCCACAAGCGCCTGACCCTGCTCAGCCTGTTCGTGACCATCGGCGTCAACATCGCGCTGTACGTGGTGGTACCCAAGACCTTCATGCCGCAGCAGGACACCGGCCAGCTGATCGGTTTTGTGCGTGGCGACGATGGCCTGTCGTTCACCGTGATGCAGCCGAAGATGGAGATCTTCCGCCGCGAAGTGCTCAAGGACCCGGCGGTGGAGAGCGTGGCCGGTTTCATCGGTGGCAATAACGGTACCAACAACGCCTTCATGCTGGTGCGCCTCAAGCCGATCAAGGAACGCAACATTTCCGCGCAGAAGGTCATCGAGCGCCTGCGCAAGGAAATGCCCAAGGTGCCCGGCGCCCAGTTGATGCTGATGGCCGACCAGGACCTGCAGTTCGGCGGCGGCCGCGAGCAGACCACCTCGCAGTATTCCTACATCATCCAGAGCGGCGACCTGGGGGCGTTGCGCGAGTGGTACCCGAAAGTGGTCACCGCGCTGCGTGCCCTACCGGAGCTCACCGCGATCGACGCCCGCGAAGGGCGGGGCGCCCAGCAGGTGACCCTGGTGGTCGACCGCGACCAGGCCAAGCGCCTGGGGATCGACATGAACATGGTCACCGCGGTGCTCAACAACGCCTACAGCCAGCGGCAGATTTCCACCATCTACGACAGCCTCAACCAGTATCAGGTGGTGATGGAGGTCAACCCGAAATACGCCCAGGACCCGGTCACCCTCAACCAGGTGCAGGTGATCACCGCCGATGGCGCGCGGGTGCCGCTGTCGACCATCGCCCACTATGAAAACAGCCTGGAAGACGACCGGGTCAGCCACGAAGGCCAGTTCGCCTCGGAAAGCATTTCCTTCGACATGGCCGAAGGGGTGACGGTGGAGCAGGGCACGGCGGCCATCGAACGGGCGATCGCCAAGGTCGGCATGCCCGAAGACGTGATCGTCAAGATGGCCGGCACCGCCGATGCCTTCGCCGCGACCCAGAAGAGCCAGCCGTTCATGATCCTCGGCGCGCTGCTGGCGGTGTACCTGGTGCTGGGCGTGCTCTATGAAAGCTACATTCACCCGCTGACCATTCTCTCCACGCTGCCGTCGGCCGGGGTCGGCGCCTTGCTGTCGATCTACGTGCTGGGCGGCGAGTTCAGCCTGATCTCGCTGCTGGGCTTGTTCCTGCTGATCGGCGTGGTGAAGAAAAACGCCATCCTGATGATCGACCTGGCGTTGCAGCTGGAGCGTCACCAAGGCCTGGGCCCGCTGGAGTCGATCCGCAGCGCCTGCCTGCTGCGCCTGCGGCCGATCCTGATGACCACCCTGGCGGCGATCCTCGGCGCCTTGCCGTTGCTGCTCGGCAGCGCCGAAGGCGCGGAAATGCGCCAGCCCCTGGGCCTGACCATTATCGGCGGCCTGGTCTTCAGCCAGGTCCTGACCCTCTACACCACCCCGGTGGTCTACCTCTATCTCGATCGCCTGCGCCATAAGTTCAACCACTGGCGTGGGGTCCGTACCGATGCCGCTCTGGAAACGCCGCTATGACTGACTGTTCGCCACGCAACCTTCCTCAGCGCCTGGCCCTGGCCCGCGGTTCGCGGCTGTTGAGCCTGAGCTTGAGCCTGGCGCTGCTCAGCGCCTGCGCCATTGGCCCGGACTATCAGCGCCCGCAAGTTGCCGAGCCCGCGCAATACAAGGAAGCGGCGGGCTGGCGCCAGGCCAGCCCCAGCGACTCCCTGGCCCGCGGCGCCTGGTGGGAGCTGTACGGCGACCGCCAGCTCAACGGCCTGATCGACAAGCTCAACAGCGCCAACCAGAGCGTGGCGCAGTCCGAGGCCCAGTACCGCCAGGCCCAGGCCCTGGCGCGCAGCGCCCGTGGCTCGCTGTTCCCCACGGTGGACCTGAGTGCCGGCAAAACCCGCGCCAGCCAGGGCACCGGCAGCAGCAGTTCGGCCCTGAGCAGCTCCTCCAGCGGCATTCGCGATACTTACAACACCCAGCTTGGGGTGAGCTGGGAGGCCGATGTCTGGGGCAAGCTGCGCCGCGGCCTGGAAGCCAACGAAGCCAGCGCCGAAGCCAGCTTCGCCGACCTCGCGGCGATGCGCCTGAGCCAGCAGTCGGAGCTGGTGCAGAACTACCTGCAACTGCGGGTCATGGACCAGCAGAAGCGCCTGCTCGAAGCCACGGTGGCGGCCTACCAGCGCTCGCTGACCATGACCGAGAACCAGTACCGCGCCGGAGTGTCCGGCAAGGACGCGGTGGCCCAGGCGCAAACCCAGCTGAAAACCACCCAGGCCGACCTGATCGACCTGATCTGGCAGCGCGCCCAGCTGGAAAACGCCATCGCGGTGCTGATCGGCCTGCCACCGGCCGAGTTCAGTCTGGCCGAGACCCAAGACATCCCGGCCTTGCCCCAGGTGCCGCTGAGCCTGCCGTCGCAGCTGCTGGAACGGCGCCCGGACATCGCCTCGGCCGAGCGTTCGGTGATCGCCGCCAACGCCAATATCGGCGTGGCCAAGGCCGCCTATTACCCGGACCTGACCCTGAGCCTGGCCGGCGGCTACAGCAGCAGTACCTACGCCGACTGGATCAGCCTGCCGAACCGCTTCTGGTCGGTGGGGCCGAAACTGGCCATGACCCTGTTCGACGGCGGCCAGCGTTCGGCGGAAGTCGACCGCACCGAGGCGGCCTACGACCAGACCGTGGCCAAGTACCGCCAGACCGTGCTCGACGGCTTTCGCGAGGTGGAGAACTACCTGGTGCAGCTCAAGGTCCTGGAAGACGAGGCCGCGGTGCGCCAGCAGGCCCTGGATTCGGCGCGCGAGTCGTTGCGCCTGACCGAGAACCAGTACAAGGCCGGGGTGATCGCCTACCTGGACGTGGTGGTGGTGCAGGCCACGGCGTTGAGCAACGAACGCAGCGTGCTGAGCCTGCTGCAAAGCCGGCTGGTCACCAGCGTGCAACTGATCGCCGCCCTCGGCGGCGGCTGGGACGGCCAGCTGCAGGCCAGCAAGGAGTAACAGGCTGAATCCGCGATTCGCCTGTTTTTCGCAGGCTACGGACAGCCTGTAGCCGCTGCCGAGCCTGCGAGGCTGCGAACGGTTTGGGCGGCACTCCGACGTAGCGACCGCAAACCCTGAATCCGCGCATCATCTGGCCTCGCACGTGGTCCGCTTTGCGAGCGCTACGCGCTCGATCGCAGGCTGCGCCAGCGGCTACATCGATAGCGGCGTCCCTGGCGTTGTGTCACCGTTGCCAGCGGTCGAGTCGCTGTAACCGGTTTGTTTTATCAACCGGCTACTTTCGTCCGACTGATGGCTTTTTGCTTACTTTGTGAATGTGTTTCTATACGCAAGCAGTACAATTGCGCCTTTTTACCGCCGGGCATGGACGCTTCCGGCTAACGCCACGAGACGTTCATGCTCACCGGTACCTACTCTCCCGCCCTGGTTCTGATTTCCCTGTTTGTGGCGATTCTCGCCTCTTACACCGCGCTCGACCTGACCGGTCGCATCGCCACCACGCGTGGTCGGGCGGCGTTGCTGTGGATGGCCGGCGGCGCCCTGGCCATGGGCATTGGGGTGTGGTCGATGCACTTTATCGGCATGCTCGCCTTCAGCCTGCCCATCGACCTGGGCTACGACACTGGCATCACCGCGTTGTCGCTGCTGATTTCCGTGCTGTCCTGCGGTTTCGCCCTGTGGCTGGTGAGCCAGCAGAGCCTGCCGCTCTGGCAGCTGGCCTTCGGCGCGCTGATCATGGGCGCCGGGATCAGCGCCATGCATTACACCGGCATGGCGGCGATGCGCATGCAGCCGGGCATCGACTACGACCCCAGCCTGTTCGGCGCCTCGCTGCTGATTGCCGTCGGCGCCTCGGCCGCGGCGCTGTGGATCGCCTTTCACCTGCGCCGTAATACCCCTTATGTACGCCTGGCCCGTTGTGGGGCCGCGGTGGTGATGGGCATCGCCATTGTCGGCATGCACTACACCGGCATGGCCGCGGCGCGCTTCGCCGACGGCAGTTTCTGTGGCGCGGCGGTGGACGGCCTGAGCGGCAAGGGCCTGGACAACCTGGTGCTGATCACCACCCTGGCGGTACTGGTCATTGCCTTGCTGACCTCGGTACTCGACGCGCGCCTGGAGGCGCGCACCGCGGTGCTCGCCGAGTCGCTGACCGTGGCCAACCGCGAGCTGACCCAACTGGCGCTGCACGACACCCTGACCGGCCTGCCGAACCGCACGCTGCTGGCCGACCGTATCGACCAGGCGATGCAGCGGGTGACGGAGCAGGGCGGCTGTTTCGCGCTAATGTTCATCGACCTGGACGGCTTCAAGCCGGTCAACGATGCCTTCGGCCATCACATGGGCGACCAGTTGCTGCGCGAGGTAGCGGTGCGCCTGCGCGAAGACCTGCGCAGCCAGGACACCCTGGCGCGGATCGGCGGCGACGAGTTCGTGCTGCTGGTGCAACTGAACGAGGCGGACGATGCCTTGCGCCTGGCCGCGCGCCAGGTGGGCCTGATCGGCCAGGCGTTCCGGGTCGCCGAACACGAGTTGCAGATCTCCGCCAGCGTCGGCATCGCGGTGTACCCGGGCAACGGCCTGACGCCCCAGGAACTGCTGATGAACGCCGATGCGGCGATGTATCACGCCAAGGGCACCGGCAAGAACGGCTACAGCTTCTTCGACGCCTCGATGAACAGCGACGCGCGCCGGCAACTGCAACTGCTGCAGGACCTGCGCCATGCCGTCGAGCACGGCGAGTTCAGGCTCTATTACCAGCCCAAGTTCGATGCCGCCAACGGCTTGCCGGTGGGCGCCGAAGCCTTGTTGCGCTGGGAGCACCCGCAACTGGGGCTGCTGCTGCCGGACAAGTTCATCGATCTTGCGGAAAAGACCGGGCTGATCATCTCCATCGGCGAGTGGGTGCTCAACGAGGCCTGCCGGCAGATGCGCGAGTGGTACAGCGAAGGTTATGAAGGCTGGCGGATCGCGGTGAATATCTCGGCGTTGCAGTTCTGCCATGCCGGGCTGGTCGACAGCGTGGCCAAGGCGCTGAGCCTGCATCGCTTGCCGGCCAACAGCCTGACCCTGGAGATCACCGAGACCACCGCCATGAGCGATGCCGATGCCAGCATGACTGTGCTCAAGCAACTGGCGGAGATGGGCGTGGACCTGTCCATCGACGACTTCGGTACCGGTTATTCGAGCCTGATGTACCTCAAGCGCCTGCCGGCCAACGAGTTGAAGATCGACCGCGGCTTCGTCCGCGACCTGGAGCACGACAGCGACGACGCGGCGATCGTCTCGGCCATCGTCGCCCTGGGCCGGGCCCTGGGCTTGCGGATTGTCGCCGAGGGCGTGGAAACCGATGTGCAGCAGACCTTCCTGACCCAGTTGGGCTGCGATTCGCTGCAAGGTTATTTCCTCGGCCATCCGCTGCCGGCCGCACGCTTCATGCAGAACATCCATCAGGCCGAACAGCTGGCGCTCTGAGCGCGTCGAACGCCTGCCTGCTTCGCAGGTTCGCAGCCTTCGGCAGCGGCTACATCGATCGCGTTTTAGCCGACTCCCGTAGCCGCTGCCGAGCCTGCGAGGCTGCGTCCGGTCTGGGCGGCATTGCGACGCAGCGAGCGCAAACCCCAAGCCCGCGATCTGCCTGGATAGACACGCCGACCGGCGATCAGCCAGGGGGCGGATGACAGCCCCGAGAAGGTTTGCAACGCTCGCCGCAGGGTGTTTAATTGCTGGCGTTCAAAGATCAGCGAGGGAGTTGGCAGCATGGACAAAGTCATCCTCATCACCGGTGGCGGTCGCGGTATTGGCGCGGCCACCGCGCTGCTGGCCGCGCAACAGGGCTATCGCATCTGCATCAACTACCAGGCCGACGAACAGGCGGCCTTCCAGGTGCTGGAGCAGGTGCGCGGCCTGGGCGCCCAGGCGATTGCCGTGCGGGCCGATGTCAGCATCGAGGACGAAGTGATCGCCCTCTACCAGCGGGTCGACGCCGAACTGGGGCGGGTCACCGCGCTGGTGAACAACGCCGGGACCGTCGGGCAGAAGTCGCGGCTCGACGAAATGTCCGAATTCCGCATTCTCAAGATCATCAAGACCAACGTGCTCGGGCCGATCCTCTGCGCCAAGCACGCGGTGCTGCGCATGTCGCCAAGGCATGGCGGGCAGGGCGGCAGCATCGTCAATGTGTCCTCGGTCGCCGCCCGCCTGGGCGCGCCCGGCGAGTACATCGACTACGCCGCCTCCAAGGGGGCGCTGGACACCTTCACCATCGGCCTGTCCAAGGAAGTCGCCGGCGAAGGCATCCGCGTCAACGGCGTGCGCCCGGGCTACATCTACACCGACTTCCATGCCCTGAGCGGCGACGCCGACCGCGTCAGCAAGCTGGAATCCGCCATCCCCATGGGCCGCGGCGGCCGCCCGGACGAAGTGGCGGAGGCGATCATCTGGCTGCTGTCGGACAAGGCCTCGTATTCCACTGGGACCTTTATCGACCTGGGCGGCGGCCGCTGACCGGGCGCTAGAGGCGGTCTTGCAGGCGCCTACCGGCCTGGAATCGGCGGCGGGCTGAAGCGGCGGGCGTACTCGAGCATGTCTCGAGGGAAGACCATGTGCCGCACGGCGCTGTCGTCGAGACCGTACAGGTAGGCGATGGCCGCCGCTTCGAACGCCCAATAACCAAAGTAACCGCCGTCCTCGTCGTCCAGGTGGCTGTCGTGCCAGGAGGCGTGCTCGAACGCCAGGTACCACTGGTTGCAATACTCCACCAGCAACTCGCGGGCCTCGTCCGGGTCATTGACATAGATGGCCTTGACCAGGGGCGTGTAGACCTCGTGGTTCCACTGGTCCACGTCCTCGCGGTCGGGCAGGTAGGCCTTGAGCAGGTCTTCGACCAGGGTGTCGTCACCTTTATAGCCGGCGCGGTCTTGCAGCAACGCCAGGCGTGGCAGCAGGTCGCCGCGTTGCAGCAGGATGCACAGGCCGATGACTTGCACGTACTCCTCGAAGTCGTGCGGGTAGTCATCGATGGCCAGGGGCGCGATGTCCGGCATCTCCTCATGCAGCGCCAGTTTGCGCTGATAGTCTTCGTAGGCCTCGATCACCCCGTCCAGGGCCTGGGCCAGTTGCTCCAGGGGCTCGCCGCCGGTGTAGCCCAGGATCAGGCGGTGCAGCCGTGCCTGCTGGACTTCCCAGGCCTTGAGGGAGGCTTCCTGAAGCGGGCTGTCGGCCATCATTGAGTGGCTCCGCCAGTGGGCTTCGACGCCCTCCAGGCTTTCGCGCTGCTGCTGGTACTGCTGGTGGCTGAGAAACACTTGTCTGCGGTTCATGTCGGGGCCTGGGCTCAGTAAACGGGAATCAGGGTGAAGGGCGCCTTGCGCTGGGAGGCTTCCAGTAGCAGGGTCGGCAGGTCCACCTCGCTCGGTTCCAGCTCAAGGGCTTCCAACTCTTCTTCCAGCTGCCGCAGATCGGCTGGCAGGGCGCGGATCGGCAGGCGCTGGTAGGGCCGCGGGTCTTCGCCGTAGTACACCTGGGCCGGGCCGGGAGGAATGCCTTCCAGACGGGCGAAACCTTCTTCGTCCAGGCTGCCTTCGGCTTGCGAGCCGTCACTGAAGACGACCCGGTAGGCGGCGCCGGACACCGGTTCCAGGTTGGGGTAATGCAGGTTCAGCTCCAGCCAGTGGCCTTCGCCGGTGAGCGGTTCGAGGCCTTGGTTGATCGCCTGGGTGGTGCGGGCGGCGTCGCGGGATTCGGCCGGCAATGCGTCGCGGACGGCTGTCTTGCCCGGCTCGAGGGAAGACTGCGGCTTGGCCAGCAGGGCCGGGCCGCGACTGTGGGCGGCGGCCGAGTTGTTGCGCTGCACGGCGACCCAGGGCGCGATGCGGTTGCGCACCGACTCCATGAGAAATTCGCTGTGTTCCCGGGCTTCATCGAGGTTGTGGATCACCAGCCGCTGTTGCTGGGGTGTCAGGCCATTGAAGGTGGAGGAGGCGCGCACGGCACTGACGATCTCGGGCATTTCCTCGCTCAGGTGCCGCGGGTCCAGGCATTTTTCCAGCAACTGCTCGGGGCTGGTCTTCAGGCGACAGGCCAGCAGGGTATGGCGGATCAGGTCGAACAGGCTTTCGGCATGACGCTGGGGCGCGCGGTTGATCAGGCGCAGGATGACCTTCAACTCCTGGCCGGGGCCGGGGACCCAGCCGATCAGGGCCAGGGCCAGGTCGAAGAAGGCATCCTCCTCGTCCTTGGGATTGTTCACCGCGTCCAGCTCGAAGATCGCCTGTACACAGTCATAGGCGTTGAGCTCCTGGGCCAGCAGTGGCAGGCGCCCGCGCTGGATGGCCTTGGTCAGCTCGGCCTTGGCCTCTGGATAATCGTCGTAATACAGGTCTTCGACCATGCCGCGTTCCTTCCCTGGAAAATTGGAGCGCGGATGCTGCAGCAATTGTGGTGCGGCAGCAAGGCCTCGGATTAGAACGACCGCACGATCCTGCCCAGGGTTTCCATGGCCTGTTCCGCCGCTTCGTTCCACGGGCTGCCGTAGTTGAGGCGGATGCAGTTTCGAAAGCGCTGGGTCGGCGAGAAGATCGGTCCCGGGGCGATGCTGATGCCCTGGGCCAGGGCCATCTGGAACAGCTTCAACGAATCCATCTGCGCCGGCAGCTCCAGCCACAGGAAGTAGCCGCCGGCCGGCTGGCTGACCCGGGTCTGCGCCGGGAAGTAGCGGGCGATGGCGGCGAGCATGGCGCTTTGCTGTTCTTCCAGGGCATAGCGCAGTTTGCGCAGGTGGCGGTCGTAGCCGCCGTGTTGCAGGTAGTCGGCGATGGCCGCCTGGGCCGGCATCGAGGCGCACAGCGAGGTCATCAGTTTCAGCCGTTCGATCTTCTGCGCGTAACGCCCGGCGGCGACCCAGCCGATGCGGTAACCCGGGGCCAGGCTCTTGGCGAACGAGCCGCAATGCATCACCAGGCCCTCGGTGTCGAAGGCCTTGGCCGGTTTCGGTGCCTGCTGGCCGTAATACAGCTCGGCGTAGACGTCGTCCTCGATCAGCGGCACCTGATGGCTGCGCAGCAACGCCACCAGTTCTTGCTTCTTCGCCTCGGGCATGGTCGCGCCCATGGGGTTCTGGAAGCTGGTCATGCACCAGCAGGCCTTGATCGGGTGCCGCTCCAGGGTCTGCGCCAGCACTCCCAGGTCGATGCCGTCCCGCGGGTGTACGGGGATTTCCACGGCCTTGAGTTTCAGGCGCTCCAGCACTTGCAGGCTGGCGTAGAAGGCCGGGGCCTCGATGGCCACCAGGTCGCCGGGTTCGGTCACTGCCTGCAGGCACAGGTTCAGGGCTTCCAGGGCGCCGTTGGTGATCAGCAGTTCTTCCATGGGCAGCATCAGCCCGCCGACCATGTAGCGCAGGGCAATCTGCCGGCGCAGCTGCGGGTTGCCCGGCGACATGTCGGTGACCACCACGCGCGGGTCCATCTCGCGGCTGGCGCTGGCCAGGGAGCGCGACAGGCGCTGCAGCGGGAACAGGGTCGGGCTGGGAAAGGCCGAGCCGAACGGCACGGTGGTCGGGTCCTTGATCGAGTCCAGCACCGAGAACACCAGTTCGCTGACATCGACTTCGGTGGACTCGTTGACCTGGCTGCTGATCACCGGCTCCGAGAACGGGCTCGGCGCATGGGTGTTGACGAAGTAGCCGGAGCGCGGCCGGGCGCGGATCAGGCCGCGCCGTTCCAGCAGGTAATAGGCCTGGAACACCGTGGACGGACTGACCCCATAGGTCTGGCTGGCATAACGTACCGAAGGTACGCGCTGGCCGGGGCCGAGCACCCCGGAGCGGATCAGTTCTGCGATGTCGTCGGCGAATTTTTCGTAGCGTTTCATGGGGCGGCTCGGGATAGGCGGTAATGGGGCCTGTGCTGGCGCCCCCTGTGCAGGCGCGAGGCTTGCCTGCGATGGGCCGCAAACCAGCAGCGTGTTCCAGCTGCTGGAGCGCGTCGCCCAAATCGCGGGCAAGCCTCGCTCCTACAGGGGAGGCGAGGCGGCGCCCAGTCTAAGGGATCAACGGTTCAAGGGCGCAACAAACCGGCTCTTGGCCACGCTGTAGATCTCTGGCTGGTCGGCGTCGACCACCTTGAAGCTGAGTTCCTGGGAACTGCTCTGCGGCTGGTCGGCGATCATCGCCACCGACACCGGCAGGTCGACGATCTCGCCCGCGGCCAGGCTGACTTCGGTCTTGCCTTGCAGCTGGAAGCCGTCGCCGTCCTCCAGTTGCAGGCGGTAATCCTGGCGTTGCTGGGTCTTGTTGATGATCTTCAGGCTGTAGATGTTCTCGATCTGGCCCAGGCTGTTTTCGCGGAACAGGCCGCGGTCCTTGCTGACGTCCAGCGACACCATCGGTCGCTCCACCAGCGCCAGGGCCAGGGCGCCGATCATCACCAGCAGCACCGCGCTGTAGCCGATCAGGCGTGGGCGCAGCAGGTGGGTCTTGCCTCCTTGCAACTGGTGCTCCGAGGTGTAGCTGATCAGGCCCCGGGCATAGCCCATCTTGTCCATGATCGAATCGCAGGCGTCGATGCAGGCGGCGCAGCCGATGCATTCCATCTGCAGGCCGTCGCGGATGTCGATGCCGGTCGGGCAGACCTGCACGCACAGCTGGCAATCGATGCAGTCGCCGAGGCCGATATTGGCGGGTTTCACGCCACGCTTGCGCGGGCCGCGAATTTCGCCACGGGCCGGGTCGTAGGAGATGGTCAGGGTGTCCTTGTCGAACATCACACTCTGGAACCGCGCATACGGGCACATGTGCATGCACACCGCCTCGCGCAGCCAGCCGGCGTTGAGGTAGGTGGCGCCGGTGAAGAACAGCACCCAGAACAGGCTGACCCCGCCGATCTGCAGGGTCAGCAGCTCCTCGGCCAGCGGCCGGATCGGCGTGAAGTAACCGACGAAGGTCAGGCCGGTGAGCAGGCTGATGGCCAGCCACAGGCTGTGCTTGGCCGAACGGCGGATCAGCTTGTTCAGGTTCCAGGGCGCGGCCGCGAGCTTGATGCGCTGGTTGCGTTCACCCTCGGTGATCTTCTCGCACCACATGAACAGCCAGGTCCAGGAGCTCTGCGGGCAGGTGTAGCCGCACCAGACGCGGCCGGCGAACACGGTGATGGCGAACAGGCCGAAGGCGCAGATGATCAGCAACGCCGAGAGCAGGATGAAATCCTGCGGCCAGAAGGTGGCGCCGAAGATGTGGAACTTGCTTTCCGCCAGGTCCCAGAGCACCGCCTGGCGGCCGCCCCAGTTCAGCCACACGGTGCCGAAGAACAGCAGGAACAGGAAGCCCGCGCCGCTCATGCGCAGGGTACGGAACAGGCCGGTGAAACTGCGGGTGTGGATCAGGTTGTCGCTGGATTTGGCCTTCGTCTTTGGGCGCGCAGGCTCGAATGTTTCTACTAATCGGACGGGGATTCTTTCGCTCATGGTCGTTCGCTCATCAGCCTCCATCAGGCAGACGAACTATGCCCAGCGATCTGTTTGCATAACAGACTCAGGTATCGCAATAAAAAGCAGATCAGATGCCCGTCAGGCGCCGCCCTGCGACAACTTGCCATACCCGGCCAGGCGCCCGCTATCGGGCGCCGTCGGCGTCTGGCACAGGCCTGCGCCGGGCGCCGTGATGCAGATCAGTCAAATCACCGAATCACTGTTGCTGGCGCGCAGATGACGCCGGCCGTCGGTGGCGCCTGCTACGGTCAATGCGTCGGCTTCTGCTTCGGTGATGTAGATACGCCGGCCTTCGAGGTCGACCGCCGACATCGACCTGGCCGCGTCGGTGATCACAGTCACGGCGCTGGCTGGCAGGCGGGCGTGAAGGTCTTCGGTGTCGAAATGGCAGATCCGGTTTTCGATGCGCAGGCTCATGGTCGAATCCTGTTGCGCGGTGGGTACGGTTTTTAGGGCCCGGCTGCCGTCCGGGGTTCTGCCCGACCGATCAATGGTCACCCGCTGGCGGATCGCACCTTTTGCCCGGCGTCGCTGTCCTTTGATTAAGGAGGGCTGCCTCGTTGTCCGCCCGCCAGCCAAACCTGAGAACCCGAACGGAAAGGACCTGCACATGAACGCCTGGTGGCATGAAGTCTGGGTCACCCTGCAAGCGGAGTTCGCTGATATCGGCGATGCCCGGCAACTCACCCAGATCACCGTACGCCTGCTGATCGCCGCGCTGCTGGGCGGCATTCTCGGTTTTGAACGCGAGCACAAGGGCAAGGCCGCCGGGGTGCGCACCCACATGCTGGTGGCGCTGGGGGCGGCGCTGTTCGTGCTGGTGCCGCAGATGTCCGGCGCCCAGGCCGATGCCATGAGCCGGGTGGTGCAGGGGGTGATCGCCGGTATCGGTTTTCTCGGCGCGGGCACCATTCTCAAGGGTAAGCAGGACGAGGAAGGGCACGTCAAGGGCCTGACCACCGCGGCCGGGCTGTGGATGACCGCGGCGATCGGCGTCTCGGCGGGCGTCGGCCGCGAAGCCACGGCGGTGTTCAGCACCCTGCTGGCGCTGGCGGTCTTCAGCGTGATGCCCTGGATAGTGCGCAAGCTGGAAGGCGACGATGAACCGCCCGGATAAACGCCCTGAAGCGTCGCGGGCACACTCGCCGCCAGCAACGAAGGGATGCCCGCTGCCGGTTGGCGACGGCAGCGACGGGCAACCGATTGTCTACGCTTGTCATGGTTTGGGCGTAATGCTGTGACCGCAAGCGATGACCGGTGCCGGATCGATCGGCGGCTCCTCCTTGGGTGGTGGGGTAGTTTCGGGTGGATCTTCCTCGGGCACCGGTTGCGGCTCGGTTGGCGGCAACGTCGGGTGGTCGATGTTCGGGTCGGGCGTTTCCGCCGGGATCGGGATACTCATCGGCATGGCCTCCTTTGTGCTTGGTTTTGCACAGTCTCCCAAGGTGGACCCTCGCCCCGGTGATTTGATTCCCGGCGCGAAGGGAGGCAAATCCGGGTGAACTTTCCCGGCCCTGGTGTCTCGGAACCTAAGTGCTTCGCTGATCCGCGCGGGTCGCCGCCGACCCTGGGGGCCGCTCCCAAGAGAGGGCCCGCGCCGGAATAGACCAGCAACAGAGCGTCCATGGGGCGTAAGGAGTGATGCTCGATGACTGCCGAAAAAAGACCGACTGAACTGCAATACAACCCGAACCTGCCCCTGTCGCAGGCCTTGCTGCTGCCGCGTATCGTCATCGAGAACACTCGTCCGCTGATCGACGGTGGCCAGTTCGCGGTCAAGGCGGTGGCGGGGCAGGTGGTGCGGGTCAGCAGCAAGGTGTTCGCCGACGGCCACGACAAACTGGCCGTGCGCATCCGCTGGTGCGCCGAAGCCGACAGCCACTGGCACAGCGAAACCATGGAAGACCTCGGCAACAATAGCTGGGAAGGCCAGTTCACAGTGCCCAGCCAGGGCCGCTACCTGTATTGCATCGAGGCCTGGATCGATCAGTTCGCCAGCTTCTGCTACGACCTGCAGAAGAAACACCAGGCCGGCATCGCGGTCAGCCTCGAATTGCAGGAGGGCCGCAGCCATGTGCTGCACGCCGCCGAGCGCAGCGAAGGGCCGCTGCGCGAGCAGTTGCTGGCGCTGCACCATGAGCTGGCGACGCTGCTCGAAGCCGAGCAGGTGGCGCTGTTCCTGCACGAACGCAGTGCACGGCTGATGGCCGAGTCCGACCACCGTCCCTACCTGAGCCTGAGCCCGGAATACCCGCTGGACGTGGAGCGCGAACGCGCGCAGTTCGCCAGCTGGTACGAGCTGTTTCCCCGCTCGATCACCGACGATCCGGCCCGTCACGGCACTTTCAATGATGTGCACTCGCGCCTGGCGATGATCCATGACATGGGTTTCGACGTGCTGTACTTCCCGCCGATCCATCCCATCGGCCGCAGCTTTCGCAAGGGCCGCAACAACTCGCTGACCGCCGGCCCCGACGAGCCGGGCAGCCCCTATGCGATCGGCAGCGAAGAGGGCGGCCACGAGGCGATCCATCCGCAACTCGGCAGCCGCGAGGACTTCCGCCGCCTGGTGGCGGCCGCCGCCGAGCACGGCCTGGAGGTCGCCCTGGATTTCGCCATCCAGTGTTCCCAGGACCATCCCTGGCTCAAGCAGCATCCGGGCTGGTTCAACTGGCGTCCGGACGGCAGCATCAAATACGCCGAGAACCCACCGAAGAAATACCAGGACATCGTCAATGTCGACTTCTATGCCATCGAGGCCATCCCCAGCCTGTGGCTGGAGTTGCGCGACATCGTGGTCGGCTGGGTCGAGGAGGGGGTGAAGATCTTTCGCGTGGACAACCCCCATACCAAGCCGCTGCCGTTCTGGCAGTGGCTGATTGCCGATGTGCGGGCGCGGTTCCCGGAGGTGATCTTTCTCGCCGAGGCCTTCACCACGCCGGCGATGATGGCGCGCCTGGGCAAGGTCGGTTATTCCCAGAGCTACACCTATTTCACCTGGCGCAACACCAAGAGCGAACTGGCGACTTACTTCACCGAACTCAATCAGTCGCCGTGGCGCGAATGCTACCGGCCGAACTTCTTCGTCAACACGCCGGACATCAACCCGTTCTTTCTCCATGACTCGGGGCGCCCGGGGTTTCTCATCCGCGCCGCGCTGGCCACCATGGGCTCGGGCCTGTGGGGCATGTATTCGGGGTTCGAGCTGTGCGAGGCGGCGCCGGTTCCGGGGCGCGAGGAATACCTAGACTCGGAGAAATACGAGATCCGCCCCCGGGACTTCAGCGCCCCCGGCAACATCATTGCCGAGATCGCCCAGCTCAACCGTATCCGCCGACAGAACCCGGCGCTGCAGACGCACCTGGGCTTGCAGGTCTACAACGCCTGGAACGACAACATCCTGTATTTCGGCAAGCGCACCGCCGACCTCAGCAACTTCATCCTGGTGGCGGTCAGCCTCGACCCGTTCAACGCCCAGGAGGCGCATTTCGAATTGCCGCTGTGGGAACTGGGCCTGCCCGATGATGCGCAGACCCAGGGCGAGGACCTGATGAACGGCCATCGCTGGACCTGGTACGGCAAGACCCAGTTCATGCGGATCGAACCCTGGCAGCAACCGTTCGGCATCTGGCGCATCAGCGTTGCCTGATTTTGCGGACGGCCCGGAACGGGACGTGTTCCTGGCGGCCTCGAAGGTCCTTCGGACCTTATCGCAGCCTCGCAGGCTCGGCAGCGGCTACAGGCGCGATCGGTGTAGCCGCTGCCGCAGGCTGCGATCGGCCCGGAACGGGACGCGCTCTTGAGGCCGTCGAAGGTCTGCGGACCTTGTCGCAGCCTCGCGGGGCTCGGCAGCGGCTACAGGCGCGATCGGTGTAGCCGCTGCCGCAGGCTGCGATCGGCCCGGAACGGGACGCGCTCTTGAGGCCGTCGAAGGTCCTGCGGACCTTGTCGCAGCCTCGCGGGCTCGGCTGCGGCTACAGGTGCAGCGCTATCTGCGCGGCACGGACCCATGAATGTTCAGGAGTTACCCATGGCGAAGAAACCCAGGTCAGCCACCTTCATCAAGGACCCGCTCTGGTACAAGGACGCGGTGATCTATCAGGTTCACGTCAAATCCTATTTCGACTCCAACAACGACGGGATCGGCGATTTTCCCGGGTTGATCGCCAAGCTCGACTACATCGCCGACCTGGGGGTGAACACCATCTGGCTGCTGCCGTTCTATCCCTCGCCGCGCCGCGACGATGGCTACGACATCGCCGAATACCGCGGCGTCAGCCCCGACTACGGGACCCTGGCCGACGCCCGGCGCTTTATCGCCGAGGCCCACAAGCGCGGGCTGCGGGTGATCACCGAGCTGGTCATCAACCACACCTCGGACCAGCACCCCTGGTTCCAGCGGGCGCGCAAGGCCAAGGCGGGCTCCAAGGCGCGGGATTTCTATGTGTGGTCCGATGACGATCAGAAGTACGACGGCACGCGGATCATCTTTCTCGATACCGAGAAATCCAACTGGACCTGGGACCCGGTGGCCGGCCAGTACTTCTGGCATCGCTTCTATTCCCACCAGCCGGACCTCAACTTCGACAACCCGCAGGTGATGAAGGCGGTGCTGTCGGTGATGCGCTACTGGCTGGACATGGGCATCGACGGCCTGCGCCTGGACGCCATTCCCTACCTGATCGAGCGCGACGGCACTAACAACGAGAACCTGCCCGAGACCCACGACGTGCTCAAGCAGATCCGCGCCGAGATCGACGCCAACTACCCGGACCGCATGCTGCTGGCCGAAGCCAACCAGTGGCCGGAAGACACCCAGCTGTACTTCGGTCAAACAAAGAAGGGCGACGTGAAGGGCGACGACGGCGACGAATGCCACATGGCCTTCCACTTCCCATTGATGCCGCGCATGTACATGGCGCTGGCCCAGGAAGACCGCTTCCCGATCACCGACATCCTGCGCCAGACCCCGGAGATTCCCGCCAACTGCCAATGGGCGATCTTCCTGCGCAACCACGATGAGCTGACCCTGGAGATGGTCACCGACCGCGAGCGCGACTACCTGTGGAACTACTACGCCGCCGACCGCCGCGCGCGGATCAACCTGGGCATTCGCCGGCGCCTGGCACCGCTGATGGAGCGCGACCGCCGCCGGGTCGAACTGCTCAACAGCCTGCTGCTGTCGATGCCCGGCACGCCGACCCTGTATTACGGCGATGAGATCGGCATGGGCGACAACATCTACCTGGGCGACCGCGATGGCGTGCGCACACCGATGCAATGGTCGATCGACCGCAACGGCGGCTTCTCCCGGGCCGACCCGGCGAGCCTGGTCTTGCCGCCGATCATGGACCCGCTGTACGGCTACCAGTCGGTGAATGTCGAGACCCAGGCCGGCGACCCGCATTCGCTGCTCAACTGGACCCGGCGCATGCTGGCGATCCGCAAACAGTCCAAGGCCTTCGGCCGCGGCAGCCTGAAGATGCTGTCGCCGAGCAACCGCCGGATCCTGGCCTATACCCGCGAATACACCGGGCCCGACGGCAAGCACGAAATCATCCTCTGCGTGGCCAACGTGTCGCGCAGCGCCCAGGCGGCGGAGCTGGACCTGTCGGCGTTCGCCGGCATGGTGCCGGTGGAGATGCTCGGCGGGAATGCCTTCCCGCCGATCGGCCAGCTGAATTTCCTCCTGACCCTGGCGCCCTACGGTTTCTACTGGTTTGTCCTGGCGGCGGAAAACCAGATGCCGAGCTGGCATGTGGAGCCGGCCCAGAGCATGCCGGACTTCACCACCCTGGTGCTGAAAAAACGCCTCGAGGAATTGCTCGAAGCGCCGTCGCGCACCACCCTGGAGCAGAGTTCGCTGCCGACCTGGCTACCCAAGCGCCGCTGGTTCGCCGGCAAGGACAGCGCCATCGAACAGGTGCACATCGCCTATGGCGTGCGCTTTGGCGATCCGCAGCATCCGGTGTTGCTCAGCGAGCTGGAGGTCAGCGGCGGCGGCCAGAGCGGGCGCTACCAGCTGCCGTTCGGCCTGCTCGGCGAAGAGCAGATCGGCGCCGCGCTGCCGCAGCAACTGGCCCTGGCGCGGGTGCGCCGTGGCCGCCAGGTGGGGCTGATCACCGACGCCTTTGCCCTGGAAAGTTTTGTGCACAATGTCCTGCAGGCGATCCAGACGCACACCGTGCTGCCCTGTGGCGATGGCGAGATCCGCTTCGAGGCCACGGAGCAACTGGCCGGGCTCGGCCTGGGCGCGGAATCCGAAGTGCGCTACCTGTCCGCCGAGCAATCCAACAGCTCGGTGGTGATCGGTACTAGCCTGGTGCTCAAGCTGATCCGCAAGGTGGCCAGCGGCGTGCACCCGGAACTGGAGATGAGCGCCTACCTGACCGCCGCCGGCTTCCAGCACATTTCACCCTTGCTCGGTTCGGTGATCCGCCGGGACGGGCAGGGCGAGGACAGCCTGCTGATGATCGCCCAGGGTTACCTGAGCAATCAGGGCGATGCCTGGGAGTGGACCCAGAACAACCTGGAGCGGGCGATCCGCGACGAACTGGCCGATGCCATGTCCGAGCAGGACCAGCACTACAACGCCCTGGGCGAGCTGCGCGACTTTGCCGGCATGCTCGGCCAGCGCCTGGGGGAAATGCACCAGGTCCTCGCGGCGCCGACCACCAACCCGGCCTTTCGCGCGCGGCCGAGTACCGACAAGGACGCCCAGGCCTGGGCCAGGCAGATCGGCGCGCAACTGGAACGGGCCTTGCACTTGCTCAAGCAGCATCAGGCCGAGCTGACGGCTGAGGATCGACAGCGCGTGGCGTCGTGGAGCCAACACAAGACGGCGATCCTGGCGCATATCCAGGGCCTGGCGAAACAGGCGGTCGGCGGCCTGCGCATGCGCGTCCACGGCGATCTGCACCTGGGCCAGGTGCTGGTGATCAAGGGCGACGCGTACCTGATCGATTTCGAGGGCGAACCGGCCCGGCCGCTGGACGAGCGCCGGGGCAAGCACAGTCCGTACAAGGACGTCAGTGGGGTGCTGCGCTCCTTCGACTATGCCGCGGCGCTGGCCCTCGGCGGCCAGGGCCTCGACGCCTCGGCCCACGCCCTGGCGGCCCGGCAGCGGGTCACCGAGCGTTATCTGCGCGAAGCCCGCGAGTCGTTTGTCCAGGCGTACCGGCTGGCGGCAGCTAGTCTTGCTCATGCCTGGCAGGAAAAGAATGGCGAGGACGCCGCGCTGGCCTTGTTCAGCCTGGAGAAAGCAGCCTACGAAGTGGCGTATGAAGCGGAAAACCGTCCGGCCTGGCTCGCGGTGCCGCTGCGGGGGCTGCATGTGCTGCTAAGTGATATGAAGGTTGAGTGATGTGAAACCCTTTTCCGATACAAAAAGTGCTGGAGAGCAGTCATGAGTTTCTCGAACAAGGAACAGGGTGAGGTCAAACAGGCAATGCCCGCCGCGCGGGATATCGAGGCATTGGTGCGTGCCGAGCACCAGGACCCCTTTGCCGTGCTCGGCCCCCATGGCGACGGCGCCGGCGGCCAATTCATCCGTGCCTTCCTGCCGGGCGCCCTGAGTGTGCAGGTGCTGGCTCGCGATGGCGGGACAGTGCTGGGCAGCCTGGAGGGCACCGAGGTACCGGGGTTGTTTGTCGGGCACTTTGCCCAGGCCCAGCCCTATCTGCTGCGCACGCAATGGGCCGGTGGCGAGCATATTGGCGAAGACCCTTACAGCTTCGGCCCGTTGCTGGGGGAGATGGACCTGTACCTGTTCGCCGAGGGCAACCACCGCGACCTCAGTGCCTGCCTCGGCGCGCAGCTGAAAACCGTGGAGGGCGTCGACGGCGTGCGTTTCGCGGTCTGGGCGCCGAATGCCCGGCGGGTCTCGGTGGTCGGCGACTTCAACGTCTGGGACGGACGGCGGCACCCGATGCGCCTGCGTCATCCGTCCGGGGTCTGGGAGCTGTTCGTGCCGCGCCTGGGCCCGGGCGAAGCCTACAAATATGAAATCCTCGGCGCCCACGGCATCCTGCCGCTGAAGTCCGACCCGGTGGCGCTGGCCACCCAGCTGCCGCCGGATACCGCCTCGAAAGTCGCCAGCCCGCTGAGCATCGACTGGCAGGACCTCGACTGGATGCAGGCCCGCGGCGAACGCCAGCGCACCGACGCGCCCTTGTCGATCTACGAACTGCATGCCGGCTCCTGGCAATGCGAGGTGGACGATCTGGGCGAGGTGGCGCGCCAGTACGACTGGCACGAACTGGCCGAACGCCTGATCCCCTATGTGCAGAGCCTGGGGTTCACCCATATCGAGCTGATGCCGATCATGGAACATCCCTTCGGCGGTTCCTGGGGCTATCAGCCGCTGTCGCAGTTCGCCCCCAGCGCGCGCTATGGCAACGCCGACGACTTCGCGGCGTTCGTCAACGCCTGCCACCTGGCGGGCATCGGGGTGATTCTCGACTGGGTGCCGGCGCACTTTCCCACCGACGCCCACGGCCTGGCGCAATTCGACGGCACCGCGCTGTACGAGTACGGCAACCCGCTGGAAGGTTTCCACCAGGACTGGGACACCCTGATCTACAACCTGGGGCGCACCGAGGTCCACGGTTTCATGCTGGCGTCGGCGCTGCACTGGCTCAAGCATTTCCATGTCGACGGCCTGCGGGTGGATGCCGTGGCCTCGATGCTCTACCGCGACTATTCGCGCAACGCCGGGGAGTGGGTGCCCAATCGCCATGGCGGACGCGAGAACCTCGAAGCCATCGACTTTTTGCGTCATCTGAATGACGTGGTGTCCCTCGAGGCGCCGGGCGCCCTGGTGATCGCCGAGGAGTCCACGGCCTGGCCGGGCGTCAGCCAGGGCACCCAGCAAGGCGGCCTGGGCTTCGCCTATAAATGGAACATGGGCTGGATGCACGACTCGCTGCATTACATCCAACAGGACCCGGTGTACCGCGCCCATCACCACAACGAACTGAGCTTCGGCCTGGTGTATGCCTGGTCCGAGCGCTTCATCCTGCCGATCTCCCACGACGAAGTGGTGCACGGCAAACGTTCGCTGATCGACAAGATGCCCGGCGACCGCTGGCAGAAGTTCGCCAACCTGCGGGCCTACCTGAGCTTCATGTGGACCCACCCGGGCAAGAAGCTGCTGTTCATGGGCTGCGAGTTCGGCCAGTGGCGCGAATGGAATCACGATCAGCAACTGGACTGGTACCTGCTGCAATACCCCGAGCACCGCGGCGTGCAGAAGCTGGTGGGCGATCTCAACCGGCTGTACCGCGAGCATCCGGCGCTGCACGACCAGGACGACGCGCCCCAGGGCTTCCAGTGGCTGATCGGCGACGACGCGATCAACAGCGTCTACGCCTGGCTGCGCTGGAGCAAGGACGGCAAGCCGCTGCTGGTGGTGGCCAACTTCACCCCGGTGCCGCGCCAGGCCTACCGGATCGGCGTGCCCTTCGCCGGGCGTTGGGGCGAGTTGTTCAACAGCGACTCCGATACCTACGCC
This sequence comes from Pseudomonas chlororaphis subsp. chlororaphis, assembly GCF_003945765.1. Lineage (NCBI taxonomy): Bacteria > Pseudomonadati > Pseudomonadota > Gammaproteobacteria > Pseudomonadales > Pseudomonadaceae > Pseudomonas > Pseudomonas chlororaphis. The sequence continues at coordinate 3,207,180 of NZ_CP027712.1, forward strand.
GGGTCCAACTATGGCAATGGCGGCGGGGTGTTCACCGAGGACGTGGCGAGCCACGGCCAGGCGTTGTCGCTGGCATTGAACCTGCCGCCGCTGGCGGTGCTGATCCTGCAACCAGAGGCTTGATCCGGTTAGCCGTCGCGCCTGCAGGGCAATTCCTGCAGGCGCGAGCGCACCTGGTGTCCCTGAATCCCTGTAGCCGCTGCCGCAGGCTGCGATCGGGCTCGCAGAGCCCGCAACCCGGACGACGCGTATGGCCGATGCTCCCTTTGCGTCGGCTGCGCCGCCGATCGCAGCCTGCGGCGGCTACAGGTTTTTACCAGCGCATCCGCACCCCCAGGCTGCCGATCAGCCCGTTGAGGTCGTTGTCGTCCACATCGCTGCTGTAGTCGGCGCTCACATACAGGCTGACGACAGGGGTAAGCCTGGCCACCAGGCCCAGGCCGACTTCGACCGTGGAGGACTTGCGGCTGCTGCTGATCTTGTCGACCTTGTCCAGGGTCAGGGTGTCGCCGCTGTACACCGTGTGCCACAAGCTGGTGCGCACATAGGGTTCCACCGAGTGTCCGGCGACGTCGTAACGGCCTTGCAAGTGGGCCCCGACGCGGCCGCTCCAGGCGTTCAGGTTGCCGGCGGAGCGGCTGTTGCTATCGGCATTCGGGTTGTCCAGGCTGACGCGCTGGTTGATCAATTGCGCCTGGGGTTCGACCACCCAGTTGTCGCTGATGCCGATGGGAATCCCGCCTTGCACCGACAGGGTCACCGCGCTGCCTTCGGCGGCTTGCCGCTGGCCTTGCTCGGTGCGGCTGAAGCCGCTGACCCGGGCGCCGCTGGCCGACAGATCGACGTGCCAGCCCTGCGGACCGGTCAGGCTCCAGAACGCGCCAAGACTTTGACCCTGGACACTGAAACGGTCGTTACGCGGGTCGCTGAAACCGCCGGGCACGCCCTGGCCGTTGGCCTGGAACTGGCTCTGGCCGCCCAGCAGGCCGATGCGCTGGGTATGCCCGCTGCTGCTTTCCAGGGTGTAGAGCACCGGGCCGCCGGGCGTGTCGTTGATGCTGCTGGCAAAACGCGAACCGAGGTAGCCGACTTCGGTCTGCCGCGCCGCGGGCCCGTACAGCGGGTCCCAGACCTGCGGGCTGCCTTGCACGATACCCAGGCTGTTGCCCCGGGGCTGGCTGGCCGGCATGGGCGTCGCGGATGTCGCGGGTGTCAACAGGCGGTTCAGGAGCAGGTCCTGGCGATACCAGAGCTGCGCCTCGTCCTCGGCAGGGGACGCTTGTACCTCCATGGAAGAACACAGCAATACCGAAGCGGAAACTGTGCACAGAATGATCTTGATCTCTTGTGGGGTGAGTGAAGTTTTCATGGAGGGCTACCTTGCAATCGCATGCCGTGTCTCGCCGTGGCGTCTCTCCTACCCCGAATGAGGGGCGACCGAGTTCGTTGAGGCAAGGCTCGGCGACCCGCTCTAGAGCAGGTATCCGAGGCTTGCCCCTGGTTGTATTTCCGGGGGTAGTAAGCTGTAGCTAAGGAGACGACTCCGCGATCGTCAAGAAAATGACCGACCAATGGCGTAGGTAATTCAGGCTGTGTAACCGACTGAAAAAACGCGATTCTCTAAGTTCTTGTTTGTGCGAAAAAACGTCGGAAGAGACGGGGGAAAACGATTTTCGGTAGCCCACTACCGACTCGTCCTTTGCAGGCGAGTCGGTGATTTTCCTGGGCCAAGGGCCGCGTCAGGCCTTGGCCAGCGCGCTGGCCGCTTCGTCGATCAGGCCGGCGACCGCGGTTGCCGGGGAGGCGAGAGTGGCCTGGTGGGCCGCCAGACCGATGATCCTCGATGCCTGGGCGAAGGCATCAGAGGTGCACTTCCACCGCCAGCGGCAGGTGATCCGACAGGTGAGTCCAGGGCTTGTGCCCGAGGATCTTCGGTGCGTGGCTGCTGGCGTTGCGCAGGTAGATGCGGTCCAGGCGCAGCAGTGGCCAGCGCGCCGGGTAGGTCTTGGCCGGCCTGCCATGGTGGCGTTCGAAGGCTTCGTGCAGGTCGTCGCGGCGGGCGAGGGTGGCATTGCCATGCAACTGCCAGTCGTTGAAGTCGCCGGCGATGATCACCGGCGCATCGTCCGGCAGCGACTCGAGCAACTGGCACAACAGCGCCAGTTGCAGCTGGCGATGGCTTTCCAACAGGCTCAGGTGCACGCAGATCGCGTGCACTTCGGCATGCCCCGGTACATCCAGCACGCAATGCAACAGCCCGCGGCGCTCCGGGCCGGTGATCGAGACATCGAGGTTGCGGTACTGGCGGATCGGGTATTTCGACAGCAGGGCGTTGCCGTGATGGCCATCGGGATAGACCGCGTTGCGCCCGTAGGCGAAGTCGCTCCACATGCTGTCGGCGAGAAACTCGTATTGCGACTGCTGGGGCCAGTTGCCGTAGCGGCTGGCGTGGCGGTCGTGCTCGCCCAGCACTTCCTGGAGAAACACCAGGTCGGCCTGGGTGCTGCGGACCGCGTCACGCAGCTCCGGGAGAATGAAACGGCGGTTCAGGGCGGTGAAGCCCTTGTGGGTGTTGACGGTCAGGATGCGCAGGCGATGGACCGCCGGGGGGTCGTCTGGCGCTGCCGACGTGACCGGACGCCTGGTTGAATCGGTGCTCACGCTCACTCCTCGTAATCAGGGCGGTTACTCATGCGACTGACACTTTGCCGGTCAGTTCAGGTTTTCCCCGGTCTGCCCGCATCGGGGCAGCCCTACATGAAAAAGATTTCGTAGGACTGGCGCAGCCGCTCCAGCACCACCGGCGTCAGGGTCGGGGCCAGGCCGATGCCCGGATCGCCCTGCAACTGGCTGGCATAGGCATGCGCCGCGTGGCGCTTGCGGGCCACGGTCCAGGTGTCGAGGCGCAACTTGCGGGCGCGGTGCCAGGGCAGCAGCTGTTCATCGCGCGCCGGCCAGTGCCAGGCCCACACCGGCACTTCGTGGAACGCCACGCCAGCCTGGGCCGCGGCCTTGGCGCTGGCCCGACCGACGGCGTCGTGATCGTCGTTGCCGTCTTCGCGCCAGGTGCTGAACACCACGTCATCGGGGCGCAGGTAACGGCCAATGAACTGGCTCAACTGATGCTCGCGTTCCTGCAGCCCACTGTCGGCAAAGCCGCCGCGAATCCACTGCAGGCTGTGCAGGGGCAAACCCAGGCGGCGCAGGGCCTCGACACTTTCCTGGGGGCGGAACACGCTCAGGCGCCGCTCCGACCACAGGTCGGAGCCGGGGTGGCTGGCGCTGCCGTCGGTGATGGAAATCAGTTGCAGCGGATGGCCATGGTGGGCCAGTACCTGCAGCAGGCCGCCGCAGGTCAGCACTTCGTCGCCGGGGTGCGGGGCAATGACCACCGCGCGAAATCCGGGCGGCACCAGGCTGGCAAGGTTGATGGAGGGGACGTCGAGCAGTTGGCGGGCGCCGTTCCAGACCTGCTCCGGCCAGTTGTCGCTCAGGGGTATGGATCTCATGGGTGTCACATCCTTGTTCCGGGGCAGTCGGCGCACGGTGACGGACCGGGCCGCTTGGGTTCGCACCCGGTATCGGTCCGGGTGCCGGCGCTCCATACCTTGGATTGCCGTCCTGCAAGAGCGTTCAATCATACACAGCCGTTGGCCTCCGTCGCAGGGGCCAGCGATTTTTTCCGATGGCGACGCTCAGCTGTTCAAGATAGCGGGGAATGGATATCCGGCACTATCGTACATGTGTCTGATGGGCTGGCCACTGCCCGCCATTCAATCCGGCAAATGGCCAATGACCTGCTCAATCGTCATCCTCGTGCTGCAGTTCGAACAGCAGCAGCGAGCGCCCGGTCACCGAGTACCGGTGGCCGAACTCGAAGCGTTCCTGGCCTTTCACCGAGGGCTGGTTGGTGTCGATCATGCAGGTCCAGAAGCCGCCGTCGGGCACTTCCGGCAGGCTGAAGTTGACGATGTCGTGATGGGCGTTGACCACCAGCAGCAGGGTCGCGTCGGCGCCGGGGCGGCGTATCCCGGTTTCCTGGGCGCGGCCGTCGAGCAGCATGCCCAGGCAGCGGCCGTGGCTGTCCTGCCATTGTTCGATGGTCATCTCGCTGGCGTCCGGGGCGAGCCAGGTGACGTCCTTGACCCCGATATCCTCGTTGTAGTTGCCCACCAGGAAGCGTCCGCGGCGCAGGATCGGGTAGGTCATGCGCAGCTTGACCAGGCGCTTGACGAACTTGAGCAGCGACTTGCCGTCCTCGTCCAGGTCCCAGTTGACCCAGCCGATTTCGCTGTCCTGGCAATAAGCGTTGTTGTTGCCGTGCTGGGTGCGGGCGAACTCGTCGCCGGCAACCAGCATCGGCGTGCCCTGGGCCAGCAGCAGGGTGGCGAAGAAATTGCGCATCTGGCGCAGGCGCAGCGCATTGATCTGCGGGTCGTCGGTGGGGCCTTCGACGCCGTGGTTCCACGACAGGTTGTGGTTGCTGCCGTCCTGGTTGTCCTCGTCGTTGGCTTCGTTGTGCTTGTCGTTGTACGACACCAGGTCATGCAGGGTGAAGCCGTCGTGGGCGGTCACGAAATTGACAGAGGTATAAGGCCGCCGGCCGCGCTGGTTGAACATCTCGCCGGAGGCGGTCATGCGCGCGGCGAAGTCGGCGAGCTGGCCGTCGTCGCCTTTCCAGAAGGCGCGCACGGTGTCGCGGAACTTGTCGTTCCACTCCACCCAGCCCGGCGGGAAGCCGCCCACCTGATAACCGCCGGGGCCGATGTCCCACGGCTCGGCGATCAGCTTCACCTGGCGCAGCACCGGGTCCTGGCGGCAGGCCACGAGGAAGCTGTGGCGCTCGTCGAAGCCATCGTGGTAACGCCCGAGAATCGTCGCCAGGTCGAAGCGAAAACCGTCCACGTGCATTTCCGTGGCCCAGTAGCGCAGCGAGTCGGTGACCATCTGCAGCACGCAGGGATGGCTCAGGTCGAGGGTGTTGCCGGTCCCTGAGTCATTGATATAGAAGCGTTTGTCGTCGGGCATCAGGCGGTAGTAGGAGGCGTTGTCGATGCCGCGCATGGACAGGGTCGGGCCTTGCTCGTTGCCCTCGGCGGTGTGGTTGTAGACCACGTCGAGTATCACTTCGAGCCCGGCTTCGTGCAGGTGCGCGACCATTTCCTTGAATTCGGCGATCTTGCCGCTGGCCAGGTAGCGCGGGTCGGGGGCGAAGAAGGCGATGCTGTTATAGCCCCAGTAATTGGTCATGCCCTTGTGCAGCAGGTGCTGGTCATTGACGAAGGCATGGATCGGCAACAGCTCCACCGACGACACCCCGAGCTTGCGGATGTGTTCCAGCACATCGTCGACCATCAGCCCGGCGAAGGTACCGCGCACCGCCTCCGGCACCGAGGGATGACGCATGGTGAAGCCGCGCACGTGAGTCTCATAAATGATCGTTTTGTCCCAGGGCACGCTGACCCGATGATCGTGGCCCCAGGTGTGGGCCGGGTCGATCACTTTGCATTTGGGTACGAAGGGCGCGCTGTCGCGCTCGTCGAAACTGAGGTCGGCGTCGGGGTGCCCGATGGTGTAGCCGAACAGCGCCTCGGACCATTTCAGCTGGCCCACCAGCTGCTTGGCATACGGGTCGATCAGCAGCTTGTTGGGGTTGAAGCGATGACCGTTGGCCGGGTCGTAGGGGCCATGCACCCGATAGCCGTAGATCAGCCCGGGGTGGGCGTCGGGCAGGTAGCCGTGGAAGATCTCGTCGGTGTATTCCGGCAGTTCGATGCGTTCCAGCTCGACTTCGCCCGTGGCATCGAACAGGCAGAGCTCGACCTTGGTGGCATTGGCCGAGAACAGGGCAAAGTTGACCCCCAGGCCGTCCCAGGTCGCGCCGAGCGGGAAGGGCAGGCCTTCGCGGATGCGCGAGGGCTCGGTGGCTTGCGGGGTTTTCGGCGTGGCGGCTGCTTTGGCGGTGGTCATGGGTGCTCCTGCGAATCAGATGGGCGAATGGGCTCCCTGTGGCGCTCGGGCGCGCCACGCACATGGGCAAGGTCGGCAGTGGAGGATGGCGCGAGCGCCTCGCAGCAGAGGCGTCAGCTGGTCGCTGGCTTGCGCGGTGCCCGCGGCTTTTTCGCCGCGCTGCTTTTGCCTCCGGGCGGCACCTTTTCTCCAGGAGGTAGCTTTTCTCCAGGAGGTACCAGGGGGGCCGCCGCCGCGGGTTTGGCGACGGCCTTGGGCTTTGCCGCGGGCTTGCCGGGCTTGGCGCTGGCGGCGCGGGTCGCCCTGGGCGGCTTGCTCGGGGCCAGGGCCTCGGCTTCGGCCAGCTTGCGGGCCATTTCCCAATGTCGGTGTTCCTGGCCGTCGGGCCGGCCTTCCGATTCCCAGATTTGATAGGCGAACTCACGAATGCGTTTGTCGTCGGTACTCATCGCAATGCTCCTGAACTGAACTCAAGTTTGGATGAAGAGGTTGACCGGGAAATCCCGCAATGCGCTGCTGATCATCAGATCCTTGTGGGGTGTGACTGCCCCCGTGGAAAAAAGTCCCTTCAGGTGTTGTCCTGGCGCGGCGAATGGCAGATGCACACGCGTATCGCCCCAATCCGGCGCGTCGACCCGCGGTTGCGCGCCGCTTTCCAGCAGCCCGGCGACCAGCCTGGGCACAATCACCACGGCGCGCTGGCCCTGGTGTTCGCGCATGAAGGCCAGCACCTTGCCAGCGTGTCGGCCCTGTACCGGCAGCGGCTGGTAAGTGCCCCGGCGAAACAGCTGCGGGTATTCGCCCCGGCGCGCCAGCGTGGCGGCGATCAGGGCCTGCTTGATGCGCCCGTCACGCCAGTGGGCCAACAGTTCCATGGTTTCGCCGCAAGGGTCCAGGGCCTGCTGTCGGGCGGCGAAATCCACCGGGCGACGGTTGTCCGGGTCCACCAGGCTGAAGTCCCAGAACTCGTTGCCCTGATACAGGTCCGGCACGCCGGGCACGGTCATGCGCAGCAAGGATTGAGCCAGGCCGTTGAGGGCGCCAGCGGGCGCGATGACCTGGACGGCTGTGCCGATGGCGCTGCGCAACGGCAGGCCCTCGGGGCTGAGCAACAGGAGCTCGATGAAGTGGTGCACGGCACTTTCATAGGCCTCGTTGGCCGCCGCCCAGCTGCTGTGCAGCTTGGCTTCGCGCAGGGCTTTTTCCTGCCATTGCCAGAGGCGCTGGGCATAGCCGCGCAGGCCCTGGCGGTCGTCGCTGTGCAGTTCCAGCGGCCAGCTGCCGAGCAGGGCCTGATAGAGGATCAGCTCGTCGCCGGCACCGGGCGCCTGGGGATCGCTGCGCAGGGCCTGGGCCAGGCTGCGCCAGTGTTCCACCTGTTCGACGTACCAGGGGCCGAGTTCGCTGAGTACCGCCAGGCGCGCGCGGGCATCTTCGCCGCGCTTGTGGTCGTGGGTGGCGCTGGCCAGCAGGTTGTCGGGGAAAGCCTTCAGGCGCTCGCGGCAGGCGGCGTGGAAGTCTTCCACCGGGGCGCAGAACTGCTCGGTGGAAAAACCGACGTCGTTGCGTGACAGCAGCACCGCCGAGCGATAGAGCGCGGTGTCTTCCACCGCCTTGGCCGCCGTCGGCGAGGTCAGTTGCTGGAAGCGCACGCAGGCATGCTTGAGCACCTTGCGCGGGCGCCCCGGTGGCAGCTGGCGCCAGCCGCGGCCGCCAAGCCACTGTTGCAGGTAGGCCAGCACCGGCCAGTCGGCTTCGCCCAGAGTGTCGCGGGCGCCTTGCAGGGCCTGCTGGAAAACCGCCTCGTCCGCCGCCGAGCGCCCGCAGGCACCGATGTAGGTGCGGTACACCGGGAAGTGCACGATCAGTTCCTGCAAGGCACGGCGAATGGCGCCGAGGGTCAGGTCGCGGCTCATCACATCGTTGCGCGCCACTTGCAGCAGGGCCTGGGCCACGCTTTCGAAATCGCTGGCCAGCGAGCCGTTGAGCAATTGCTGGCGCGCCAGCCGGGCCTCTTCGAGAAAGGCCGCCGGCCGTTCGCTGTGCCGGCTCCAGAGTTCGGCCAGGGGGGCGGCGCCTTGCGGGTCGTGTTGCAGCAGCGACAGCTGGTTCATGAACTCATAGCCGGTGCTGCCGTCCACGCCCCAGTCGCGGCGCAGGGTTTCGCCAGCGCCGAGGATCTTCTCGACGTAGATCGGCAAGTGCTGGCCGGGACACAGGGCGTCGACCCGGCGCCGCAGTTTGCGGCAGTAGCCGCGGGGATCGGCCAGGCCGTCGATATGGTCGATGCGCAGCCCGTCCACCAGGCCGGCGGCGATCAACTGGAAGATTTTGCCGTGGGTGGCCTCGAACACCGCCGGGCGCTCGACCCGCAGCCCACCCAGCTCGTTGACGTCGAAGAAGCGCCGCCAGTTGATGTCGTCCGCCGCGGTGCGCCAGCTGGCCAGGCGGTAGCTCTGCTGCTCCAGCAGGGCGTGCAGGCGGGCGAAACCCTGCGGCTGGCGCGAATCGTAGCGCGCCAGGTGCTGCTCGATGGCCGCGCGGACCTGCGGTTCACGGGCGGCTTCCTGCAGTTGCTGTTGCAAGGGCTCGGCCTGGGTGTGGGCATCGGACTGGTAGCGCAGGGTGCTGAAGGCATCGGCCAATGGCTTGAGACGTTCGGCCGGTTCGGCGTCGGTCTCGCCCTGGAGCCGCAGCAGTTCACCATAGTCGCTGGGGCAGATCGGGAAATGATGCTGGTAATGCTCGACATGAAACTCGCCCCGTTCGGCATCGAAGCACAGCCTCAGCGCGCCTTCCTGCAGGGCCACGCCGTAGTCGCTGCCGAGGAACGGCAGCAGCAACTGGCCTTCCAGCAAGGGGTCGGGGGAGTGCCACTGGATATCGAAGAATTCGCCGTAGGGGCTCAGGCGGCCCCAGCGCAGCAGGTCCTGCCACCAGGGATTGTCCGCGCCGCCGACCGCCATGTGGTTGGAGACGATATCCAGCAGCAGGCCCATGTCGTGCTGGCGCAGGCTGCGGACCAGGCGCTCCAGGGCGGCCTCGCCACCCAGCTCGGGATTGACCCGGGTCGGGTCGACCACGTCGTAGCCATGCATCGAGCCGGCGCGGGCGCACAGCAGCGGCGACGCGTACAGGTGGCTGATGCCCAGGTGGGCGAAGTAGGGCACCAGCGGCACCGCGTCGTCGAGAGTGAAGCCGCGATGAAACTGCAGGCGCAGGGTGGCCCGCATGGGCGGGCTGTGGTGCGTGGAATCCTTCATCGGTCGCGCTCGTGGGCCTGTTGCCGGGCGCAGGCCAGCAGCTCCAGGCGGCGCGCGGCGTCCGGGTCGTCGAGCAAGGCCGCGCTGCTGCCGGCCAGGCGCCGACGCCAGTTGGGATGGCTGTCGAGGGTGCCGGGCAGGTTGGCCTGTTCGTCGATGCCCAGGGCGTCCTCCAGGGGCAGCAGCACCAGCGGTGCGCGGGTATGGCCGAGGAAGCGCACGCTGGCGTCCACCACCTGATCGGCTTCATGAGTGTCTTCACGAAAATTCTGCGGGTCGCGACTCAGGGCGTGGCGCAGGCCCTCGCGTTCGCGCTGGCGATGTTCGCGCCAATGGGTTTCGCCGCTTGCGTCCACCAGGCCCAGGCGCGCGCTCCAGTCGATGTCGCGGCCCTGCCACCAGCCGTTGAGGGTCGGCAGGTCGTGGGTGCTGGTGGTGGCCAGGGCATTGTCCGGCCAGTCGAGGATCGGCCGGAAGTGCGTGCCGTGCTCCTGCTCGAACAGCAGCACGCGCATGCCGAGCATGGCCCGCGCGCTGAGTTTTTCCCGCAGGCCGTCGGGCACCGTGCCGAGGTCCTCGCCGAGGACGATCGCCTGGTGCCGGTGCGATTCCAGGGTCAGCAGGCGCAGCAGGTCGTCCACCGGGTAATACAGGTAGGCGCCGTCGCAGGGCGGGGCGCCGAGGGGGATCACCCACAGCCGCTGCAAACCCATCACATGGTCGATGCGCAGGCCGCCGGCATGGGCGAAGTTGGCCCGGAGCATTTCGATGAAAGCGTGGAAGCCGTTGCGCACCAGGCCCTCCGGGGAAAAGGCGGAAATGCCCCAGCCCTGGCCCTGGCGATTGAGAATGTCCGGCGGCGCGCCGACGGTCAGCGCCGCCAACAGTTCGTCCTGGCGGCTCCAGGCCTGGCTGCCGCCGCCGTCGGCGCCCACCGCCAGGTCGGCGATCAGGCCGATGCCCATGCCGCTGCTGCGGGCGGTGGCCTGCACCCGCTCCAGGCAACGGGCGATCAGCCATTGGCAGAAGGCATAAAAGCCGATATCGGCGGCGTGCTCCTCGGCGAACTGCGCCAGCGCCGGGCTGCGTGGGGTGCGCCAGGCGTCGGGCCATTCGCGCCAGTCGAGGCTTTCGCCGCGGGCCGCGCGCTGGGCCTGGATGGCTTCGAAGCGGCAGTGGTTTTCCAGGGCCTCACCGCTGGCGTGGCGGAAGCTGGCGAAGTCCTGGTGCAGCGGATGCTCGCCCTGGCAGAAGCCGTCATAAAGCGCGCGCAGGACTTTCTTCCGGGCCTGGGCCGCCACCGGCCAGTCGACCATCGGCTGTTGTTCCAGCTGTTGCAGTTGCGGCCCGAGGCCGCTGGCATCGATCGCGCTGCGCCAGGCCCGCTCGCCGAGAATGGTCCCGGGCGCGGCGTACAGGCTGTTGAGAAACAACCGGCTGGACGGCGAATAGGGGCTGTAGCGGCCGGTGTCGCTGCTGAACATGGCATGCAGCGGGCTGATGGCCACGGCCTCGGCGCCCCGTTCGCCGGCGACCCGGACCAGGTCTTCGAGCGCTTGGGTATCACCATAACCGCCGTCGCCTGCGCGGCGCAGGGAATACAGCTGCACGCTCAGGCCCCAGGCGCGGGGCGTGGCCTGGTCCACGGCGTCGGCGACGCTGTAGCAGCGCTCGGGCGCCACGGCCAGGGTGAAGTGCTGGCCGGCGATGCTCACCTCCTGGTAACCCACCGGGACCAGGCCCGGCAGCATGGAGTTGGCGTCCAGCCTGAGGTTGAGCACGCCGCCGTCTTCCAGGTGGATTTCGCAGGGCGTGTCCGGGGCGAAGTAATGCCCCAGGTCCAGGCCCTGGCCGGCGTCGGCGGTCAGCAGCGGCGGCAGTTGCCGGCTCTGCTGCACCTGTAGCAGCTGGCGCAGGCTGGCTTCGATCTGCCGGTCGTTGTCGGCCGGATGGCCGAGGCTGGCCAGCACGGCGCGCAGCACCCGTGGCTCGACCCGTTGCGGGCGGCCGTTGGCGTCGATCCAGTCGACGGCCAGGCCGGCCCGGCTGGCGAGGATTTCCAGTTGCGCGTCGCTCATGGGTGTTCTCCGTCAAGGTCTGGCGTGGGGGCGACTGCGCCGAGGCTGACCAGCGCGCTATAGGGGGCGAGAGTGCCTTGGTGCAACCGCTCGAACGCCTGGGCCGGGTATTCGAACAGGCGCTGCGTCGCGCTTGGCGGCTGTTGCGCGACGTTGTGCGGGCTCAGGTTGAGGTCGATGCGCAGTTCCTGGCCATTGCCCAGGCGCCAGCGGGCACAGAGCGCGCCTTCGGCCAGCACCTCGGCGCCCAGGGCTTCGGCGCCGGGCAGGTAGGGCACGATGTGCTCGCGGCGCAGTTGCAACAGCTGGCGATACAGCGCCAGGGTCTGCTCGCCCTGGGCCGGGTCCGCCTGCGGCCTCGACGCGAGGAAGGTGTCCGGCGCGTTCGGGTCGGGAATCTGCTCGCGTTTATGCGGATCGGCGAAGGCGCTGAAGGCGGCGAATTCGCCGCGTCGGCCCTCGCGCACCGCGTCCGCCAGTTCGCCGTGGTGGCTGGTGAAAAACAGGAAGGGCTGCGGCGCCGCCAGTTCGTCGCCCATGAACAGCAGCGGGATCATCGGCGACAGCAGCAACAGCACCGTGGCCGCCCGCAACGCCTGTGGCTCGGCCAGGCGAACCAGGCGTTCGCCGAAGGCGCGGTTGCCGATCTGGTCGTGGTTCTGCAAAAACAGCACGAAGGCGCTGGGCGGCAAATGGCTGCTGGGTTCGCCGCGAGGGGTGCCGTGGCGGGTGACGTGGCCCTGATAGGCGAAGCCCTGGCTCAGGCAGCGCGCCAGTTTCTCGGTGGGGCGTTCGGCGAAGTCGGCGTAGTAGGCGTCGGTCTCCCCGGTGAGCAGCACATGCAGGGCGTTGTGGCCGTCGTCGTTCCACTGCGCGTCGAAGTGCTGCTCCAGCAGGCTGGCCTGGTTGTACTCGTTTTCCACGGTCAGCCAGACCTGCCGCGCCGGGTCGATCCGGCGGCACACCCGCTGCGCCAGTTCATGCAGGAAGTCCGGGTCGTCGATCGCATGCACGGCGTCCAGGCGCAGGCCGTCGAAGCGGTACTCCAGCAGCCACATCAGGGCATTGTCGATAAAGAAGTCGCGCACGGGCTGGCGGCGGAAGTCGATGGCCGCGCCCCAGGGCGTGTGCCGGTCTTCCCTGAAGAAGGCCTTGGCGTAGTGGTGCAGGTAATTGCCGTCGGGGCCGAAGTGGTTGTAGACCACGTCGAGTATCACCGCGAGATCCAGGCCGTGGGCGCTGTCAATGAGGTGCCTGAGGTCGTCGGGCGGACCGTAGGAGGCTTCCGGCGCATAAGGCAGGACGCCGTCGTAGCCCCAGTTGCGATCGCCGGGAAACTCCGCCAGGGGCATTAGCTCGATGGCGGTGATGCCCAGCTCGGCCAGGCGCGGCAGGTGTTTTTCCACTGCGCGGTAACCGCCGAGCACGCCCACATGCAGCTCGTAGATCACTGCTTCGTGCCACGGCCGGCCTTGCCAGTGCGGGTGCCGCCAGCGATAGGCCCGGGGATCGACCACCAGGCTGGGGCCGTCGATGTCGCCGTCCTGGGCCCGGGACGCCGGGTCGGGCACGCGGATCTGGTCATCGATATCGAAGCGGTAGCGGGTGCCGGGCGGGCACTGGCCGATGACCATGAACCAGCCGTTGGCCTGGGGCAGCATGGGCAGCGACACGCCGTCTTCGAGTTCGACGCTGACGTGCTGTGCGTCCGGCGCCCAGAGGGCAAAGCGGGTGCGCTCGGTATCGAGCGCAGTAGCGCCGTGGGGCCAGGTTTCCAGAGTCCTTGACGGCATCCAGGGTGCCCTCTCAGGGTTTGGCCGATTTTCCCAAGGCCTTGGCCACCAGCTGTTCATAGAGTTCGGCGTAGGGTTCCACCGCCTTGCACCAGTTGAAGGGTGCGGCCATGGCCCGGCAGCGCATGGCGTTGAGCAACTGCGGATAGGCGAACACCTTGAAGGCGCGGCCCAGGGCCTCTTCGTAGCTGGCCACGGTGGATTCGTCGAACAGAAAACCGGTGACGCCGTTCTCGATGGTGTCGGCCAGGCCGCCGGTATTGCGCGCCACCGGCAGCGAACCGAAGCGCTGGGCGTACATCTGGCTCAGGCCGCAGGGCTCGTAGCGCGAAGGCATCAGCAGGAAGTCGCTGCCGGCGAACATGCGGCGGGCGTCGGTTTCGTTGAAACCGATGTTCACCCCGATGCGCCCGGGGAAACGCGCGGCCAGGGCGCGCATGGCCTGTTCTTCCTCCGGCTCGCCGCGACCGATGATGGCGATCTGGCCGCCGGACTTGACGATGTACTCGGCCACGCCTTCGGTAAGGTCCAGGCCTTTCTGGTAGACCAGCCGCGAGACCACCGCGAACAGCGGGCCGCTGCTGGGGTCGAGGCCGAACATCCGCCGCACATGGGCGGCATTGGCGGCCTTGCCTTGCCAGTCGCCAATGGCGAAGGGGGTGGACAGGTGCGGGTCGGTGGCGGCGTCCCAGCTTTCGTCGATGCCGTTGGGGATGCCGCTGAGCAGGCCTTGCTGGGTCTTGCTGGCGAGGAAACCGTCAAGCCCGCAGCCGAAGGCCGGGGTGGTGATTTCCTGGGCATAGGTGGCGCTGACGGTGGTGATGTGGCTGGCGTAGGCCATGCCCGCCTTGAGGAACGACAGCTTGCCGTAGAACTCCATGCCTTCCTGTTGCAGGGCATGTTCGGGGATGCCCAGCTCCGGGCAGGAAGCCAGGCTGACCACGCCCTGGTACGCCAGGTTATGGATGGTGAACAGGGTCGGCGTGCGTTGCCCGCGCCAGTGCATATAGGCCGGCGCCAGCCCGGCGGGCCAGTCATGGGCGTGCACCAGGTCCGGGCACCAGTGGATCTGTGCCAGGTTGGCGGCGATGTCGGCGGCGGCCAGGCCCAGGCGGGCGAAGCGGATATGGTTGTCCGGCCAATCGCGGCCGTTGTTGGCGCCGTAGGGCGAGCCTTCGCGCTCATAGAGTTCGGGGCAGATCAGCACATAGATCACCAGGCCGTCGGGCATGTCCATGCGCCCGATCTTGCAGGCCGGCAGGGCCGCGTGGCCGCCCAGCTCGCCAATGATATGAATCGGGTTTTCGCTGTGCATCACCTGCCGGTAGCCGGGGATCAGCAGGCGTACATCGTGCAGGTGGGCCATGGCTCGGGGCAGGGCGGCCGACACGTCGCCCAGGCCGCCGGTCTTGACCAGGTCGGCGATTTCCGAAGTGACGAACAGGACCTTCTTGCGATTGGGGTTGTGGCGGATCAAGGGCAGTGACGTCTTGCCACCTGGGGCGAGAATCGATGTGGAGACCGTTTCACCGGCCAGCGGCAGAGGATGCTTTCCCTGGGTTTGCAATACGGCACTGGTCATCTGTTTCTCCCGTTTTATTGATCTGTTCCTGGCATCTGCCGGCGGTGTCAAAAGGCCAATCCGGTGGCCGGGCACAAAAAACGTTGCGCATGCGAAAGCCGAACGCAGCCTCATGCGTCGACGCAAAGAGGGTGAAGGGGCCATTGCAAGGATTGCACCAGTCGCGAAGGCCCTACCTTTAACCTGACCCAAGGCGTGAGCCAAAAGTTTCGACTTTATTTCCCTGGGAGTGACTGTCCGGTCACTTTTCGAATTCCAGTCTAGGACAGAAGTTAGAGCGCGGGCGTGACGATTAGGTTTTCTCGGGGCGAAGGTTGCGCTGCCCCGGAATAAAGCCGACGAAAGGCAGTCTCGCGCACCGGCCGGGGGCGAGGTTTTTTCGTCTTGGCGCGAAAACGGTGAGGGGCTGCAAGGGAGCGGTGCGGGGCGAAGGTGCCGACGCTCGATGATGGTGCAGGGCAGTGCTGGCGCAATGCCCTGGCGTGGTTCAGCGCAACTGACGGATCGGCTGGCCGGCGGCCCAGGCCTGGATGTCTTCGATCATCTGGGCGAAGAACTGCCGGTAGTTCTGTTGGCTGACATAACCGACATGGGGCGTGGCCAGCACGTTGGGCAGGCGGCGCAATGGATGATCGAGGGGCAGCGGTTCCTGCTCGAACACATCCAGCGCCGCGCCGGCCAGGCGCCCGCGTTCGAGGGCGCAGATCAGCGCCGCTTCATCGACGATCGGCCCGCGGGCGGTGTTGACCAGCAGCGCCGAGGGTTTCATCCAGGCCAGCGCCTGGGCGTCCACCAGGCCGCGGCTGCGTTCGCTGAGCACCAGATGCACCGAGAGCACGTCGGCCTGTTCGAACAGCTGTTGCTTGTTCACGTAGGTCACGCCGGCCGCCGCGGCCCGTTCGGCGGTGAGGTTCTCGCTCCAGGCGATCACCCGCATGCCGAACACCTGGCCGAACTGTGCCACCCGCTGGCCGATGCTGCCCAGGCCGAGAATGCCCAGGGTCTTGCCGTGCAGGTCGCCGCCCAGCCCCTGTTGCCAGAGGCCGGCGCGCAGCGCGCTGGCTTCGCTGAGCAGGTTGCGGGTCTGGGCCATGATCAGCGCCCAGGTCAGCTCCGGCGCCGCGTGCTTGTAACTGTCGGTGCCGCACACCTGGATGCCCAGGCTGGTCGCGGCGGCCAGGTCGATGGCGGCGTTGCGCATGCCGCCGGTGAGCAACAGCTTGAGTCGCGGCAGGCTGCGCAGCAGGGCCGCGTCGAAACGGCTGCGCTCGCGCATCACGCAGATCACCTCGAACGGCGCCAGGCGCTCGCTCATGGCGGCGGTGTCGCTAGGGTAGTCATGGATAAAACTGACCTGGCCGATACCCGCCAGCACCGACCAGTCGACGACGTCACGGGCAACGTCCTGCCAATCATCGATTACCGCGATCTGCACACTCATGAAGGCTCCGGGGAAAACGCATCAATGTGACGCCAGCCAGCCCAGCAGGGCCTGGTGGAATTGCGCCGGTTGTTCCATCTGCGGGGCGTGGCCCAGGCCCGGGAACTCGATCAGGGTCGAGTGCGGGATGAGCCCGGCCACCTGCTTGCCCAGCACCTGGTAGTTGCCGATCCGCGCCTTGACCGCCGGCGGCGCGATGTCGCTGCCGATCGCCGTGGTGTCGGAGGTGCCGATCAACAGCAGGGTCGGCATCTTCAGGTCCTTGAACTCGTAGTACACCGGCTGGGTGAAGATCATGTCGTAAATCAGCGCCGAGTTCCACGCCACCCGTGTGTGCCCAGGGCCCTTGTTGAGGCCGGCGAGCATGTCCACCCAGCGCTCGAATTCCGGCTGCCAGCGGCCGCCGTAATAAGTGCTGCGCTCATAGTTGCGGATGCCTTCGGCCGACAGCTTGAGCTCGCGGGCGTACCACTGGTCGACGCTGCGGTAGGGCACGCCGAGGGCTTTCCAGTCTTCCAGGCCGATCGGGTTGACCAGCGCCAGTTGCTGCACCTGCTCGGGGTATTGCAGGGCATAACGGGTGGCCAGCATGCCGCCGGTGGAATGGCCCAGCAGGCTGACCTGCCGGACGCCCAGCCGGTCCAGCAGTTGCCGGGTGTTCTGCGCCAGCTGCTGGAAGCTGTATTGATAGTGCTCGGGCTTGCTGGAGGTGCAGAAGCCGATCTGGTCTGGGGCTATGACCCGGTAGCCGGCGTCGCTCAAGGCCTTGATCGAGGTGTCCCAGGTCGCGCCGCAGAAATTCTTGCCGTGCATCAGCAGCACGCTGCGACCGTTGGGCGTGCCCTTGGCCGGCACATCCATATACCCCATCTGCAAGGCCTGGCCCTGGGACTCGAAGGCAAAGTGCTGCAGCGGGTAGGGATAGTCGAAGCCTTGCAACTCGGGACCGTAGGCCGGGCCTTCGGCGGCAAGGGCGGGCAGGGCAGCGGTCAGCAACAGGCCGGGTAACCAGCGGGCGAGGCTCCAGCGGGTGGGGCTTAGGGACATACATGACCTCCGAGAGCAATGGGGCGATCCTGGCGCGGCGTGATTAGCGCGACATTAATAAGCAGAGGCCATCGCCAGGGCGAAACGTTCCCTTCGTGGTCATGCTTATGAGCCTGGAGGCGTGCCCCGTCAGCTCAACCGACCCAGCCGAGGGTCATCCAGGCCAGCACGCCATACCGCGCGCCCTTGGCCAGGGTGACAATCAGCAGGAAGCGCTTTAGCGGTTCGCCCATGATTCCGGCCACCAGGGTCAGCGGGTCGCCGATGATCGGCAGCCAGCTCAGCAGCAGGGACCAGTGGCCGTAGCGCTGGTAATGGCTGCGGGCCCGTTGCAGATGGCGTGGGCCGACGGGGAACCAGCGGCGGTCCTTGTAGTGTTCCAGGCGCTGGCCCAGCCACCAGTTCACCAGGGAACCCAGGACATTGCCGAGGGTGGCGACGGCCAGCAGCAACCAGACCGGGTACTGGCCGTTGAGCAGCAGGCCCACCAGCACGGCCTCGGATTGCAGCGGCAGCAGGGTGGCGGCGCCGAAGGCCGCCAGGAACAGGCCGAGGCAGGCGGTGAGGATCAATGGGCCGGGTAGTCCGCGACCACCACGTCCTTGCCGTCCCTGGTCAAGCCGATGACCTGGTAGGCGTCGGCGGGCATGCCGTCCATTTCCATGCCGGGCGAGCCCATGGGCATGCCGGGGGCGGCGACGCCGAGCAGGTCATCGCGCTTGCTCAGGGCCAGCACCTGGTCCGCCGGCACATGGCCTTCGACGAATTTGCCGTTGATCACCGCGGTGTGGCACGACGCCAGGCGCGGGGCCACGCCCAGGCGCTGCTTGACTTCGCTCATGTTGCTTTCGACGTGGTCGTTGACCTTGAAGCCGTTGGCTTGCAGGTGCTCGATCCATTTCTTGCAGCAGCCGCAATTGGCGTCGCGGTGCACATCGATCGGGATCAGGTCGGCGGCCTGGGCCAGGGAGCCGACGAGCAGGGCAGACAGGGCTGCCAGGCGCAGAGTGTTGTTCATAGGAAGTCTCTTGATCATCAGGGCGCCTTGGGGCGCGGTGTTGGGCCGACAGGGTGGCGTATTTTGCTACTTTTCTCGAGCGCGGCGCGGCGCTTGTGTTTCAACGTTATACCGAGCGCTGGCTATTCAGGTTGTCTGGTACTGCGCGTTGTCGTTCATCGCGGGCAAGCCTCGCTCCTACAGAAGCGTGCCCGCGATAGGCGTTCATTCGGGAGCCGGGCTCAGGATACCGAGCATGGCCACCAGGCCTAGGATCAACAGGGCCGCCGCCAGTTCCAGGACCATGCTGCGACGCAAGGCGGGCAGGGCTGCCTGGGGCGAGGCCTGGTGCAGCGCCTGTTCCAGCTGCGGAACCAGATGGAAGCGGTTCAATGCGGCGAACACCAGCATGCTGGCGAACACCGCCACCTTCAGGCTGAGGAGCAGGCCATAGGTGCTGGCGCTCAACGTTGCCAGGTCCGGGCCGACGATCAGCAGGTAATTGAGTACCCCGCTGATGGTCAGGACGACCACGATCAGCGTGCCCAGGCTGGCAAACCCCTTCAGGGCATCGAGCAGGTGGCCTGCCTGCGGTTCGTCTTTGCAGGCGCCACGGCGCAGCAGCAGGGCGAAAGCCGCCAGTGCCCCCAACCAGGCGCCGGCGCCCAGTAAATGCAGGATGTCGCTGCCCAGGTGCAGGTAATGCCGGCCACCTTCGCTCATCGCCCCGTGGCCGCCCCAGGCCAGGGTGGCCAGGGCTGCCGCCGTGCACAGAATCAGGCCGTAGAGGGTGAACCTCGGCCAGCCACTGCTGAACAGAAGCAGCCCCCCCGCCAGCAGCAACGCCGCCAGGCGCAGCAGCCAGCTTTGGCCGACAGCGGTTTCCAGCATGAGCGCAGACAGCAGCGCCGGGTCCAGTTCGGCCAGGCGGGTTGCGCCACTCATCGACAGCGCCAGTTGCAGCAGCGCGGCGCCCGACAGCAGCGCGCCCAGCACCAGGGCGGTCGCCAGGGGCCGGCGAAAACGCCATTGGCTCTGCGCGCCACGCAGCCCGTAAAGGCTGAACAGCGCCAGGCCGAACAGCAGCGTCAGATCGAGGTACAGGGCAAAACGCAGGGCGAGGTTGATGAGTTCGCCCATGGTTCAGTTGACTTCGAAGGTCAGGTTGCCGGTGATCGGATGGGTGTCGGCGGACACCGCCCGCCACTCGACTTTGTAGCTGCCCTTCGCGAGCGGGGTGGCGGGACTGATGATCATGCTTTTCGGATCGCTGCCGCCGGCCACGCTGGCCTTGACCGGCATCGGTGCGTGGCTCATCCCGGGCATGCCGGTCATCAGCAGCCGAGCCCCGGAGAATTTGGTGGTAAGGGGTTCCGAGAATTGCAGTTCGATCTTCGCCGGCGCCGCGCCCTTGGCGCCTTCGGCCGGGGTCGAGGCCAGCAGCTTGGGGTGCGCCTGGGCGACGCCGGTGAGTAACAGGCCGGCACCGAAAGTGGCGGCGATGACGAGATGCTTGAGGTGGGACATGCAAGGCTCCAGGCGGCATTGGCCGCGTGATGTTTTTAGTTATCTATTGAAGGGAAGTCAGAACCACAGGCGCACACCGAGCACCAGGCGGGCTTCGCTGTTGTCTTCGCCTTCTTCACGGGCGTAGTCCGCGGTCTTGCCGTAGCTGCGGCTCCAGGTCACGCCGACGTAGGGCGCGAACTGGCGGTGCAGCTCGTAGCGCAGGCGCAGGCCGGCCTCCAGCGCGGAGAGCCCCGAGCCGACGCCCCGTTGCGGGTCGTTCTTGCCGTACAGGCTGACCTCTGCGTTGGGTTGCAGGATCAGGCGGTTGGTCAGCAGGATGTCGTATTCGGCCTGGAGCCCCAGGGCACTCTGGCCGCCTTCGCCGAGGTAGGCGGTGGCCTGGCTTTCGAAGTTGTACAGGGCCATGCCTTGCAGCCCGAGGGCGGCCCAGGTCTGCGGCGCGCCGGGCTTGAAGTCCTGGCGCACGCCGCTGACCACATCCCACCAGGGGCCGATGGCATGGCCCCAGAGCGCCTCGACCTGGGCGTTTTCGGTCCGGCCGTTAGTGCGCTCGCCCTCGCTGCGCAGCCACAGCCGGTCGATGTCGCCGCCGATCCAGCCGTTCATTTCCCAGGCCAGGGCACTGCCGTCATCGGCGTCCTGGTATTCCAGGCGGTCGACCAGCCACAGCGAGTTGATCGCCTTGTCGTGCACGCCATGGCCGGCCACCGGCGGGAAGGCGGCGCGGCGGTCGGCATCGGTGAGTACCGGGATCGGCGTGCGACTTTGGGTGGGCGCCGCGGGTTCCATGGTCTGCAGCGGTTCGCCGTCCATCCCGGTCATCTGGCTGTGGTCCATGCCCGGCATCGGGTTGCCTTGCATGGAGGAAGCCGGCATGGACGAATGATCCATGCTGGAGTGATCCATGCTTTCGGCGGCCTGCAAGGTGGCGGCGCCGAGGCCGAGCAGGGTGGCGAACAGGGTCAAGGCGTTTTTCGGCATCATGCGGCGCTCCCGGCTTCGTCCACTCGTACTTCGCGAAACATGCCCATCTCCATGTGGAACAGCAGGTGGCAGTGATAGGCCCAGCGCCCCAGGGCATCGGCGGTCACCCGGTAACTGCGCTTGCTGCCCGGCGGCATGTCGATCGTGTGCTTGCGCACCAGGAAGCGCCCCTGTTCGTCTTCCAGGTCGCTCCACATGCCGTGCAGGTGGATGGGGTGGGTCATCATGGTGTCGTTGACCAGGGTGATGCGTACCCGCTCGCCATAGGTCAGGCGCAGGGGCTCGGCGTCGCTGAACTTGATGCCGTCGAACGACCAGGCGAATTTTTCCATGTGCCCGGTCAGGTGCAGCTCAATGGTGCGGCTCGGTTCGCGCCCGTCGGGGTCTTCGAAGGTGCTGCGCAGGTCGGCGTAGGTCAGTACCCGACGGCCGTTGTCGCGCAGGCCGATACCCGGGTCGGCGAGCTTCGGCGTCGGGCTCATGGTCTGCATGTCCACCAGCGGGTTGTCGTCCTCCGAGGCCGGGTGGCTTTGCATGGCGCCGCCCATGGTGCCGTGGTCCATGCCCGACATGCCGGCCATGCCGCTGTGGTCCATGCCGGCCATGTTGCTGGAATCCATGCCCTGCATCTGGCTGTGGTCCATGCCCTGCATCTGGCCATGATCCATGCCGGGCATGGCGCCCATGCCAGCCATGCTGCCGTGGTCCATGCCCATGTCGGCCATGCTGATCAGCGGCCGCGGGTCCAGGGGCGGCACGGGCGCGCTCAGCCCCGGACGCTGGCTCAGGGTGCCGCGGGCATAGCCGCTGCGGTCCATGGCCTGGGCGAACAGGGTGTAGGCTTCCTGCGAGCCGGGCTCGACCAGCACGTCGTAGGTTTCCGCCACGGCGATGCGCAGTTCATCGACGCTGACCGGCTGCACATACTGGCCGTCGGCGGCGACCACGGTCATCTTCAGGCCGGGAATGCGCAGGTCGAAGTAGCTCATGGCCGAGCCGTTGATCAGGCGCAGGCGCAGCTTCTCGCCGGGCTTGAACAGCCCGGTCCAGTTGCCGCCCGGGCTCTGGCCGTTGATCAGGTAGGTGTAGGTATGACCGCTGACGTCCGCCAGGTCGGTGGGGGTCATTTTCATCTGCGCCCACATCTTGCGATCGGCGAGGGTGGCGGCCCAGCCGTCGCGGCTGACGTCCTCGATAAAGTCGCCGACCGTGCGCTTGTGGAAGTTGTAGTAGCCGGGCTGCTTTTTCAGGATGTGCATCAGGCGCTCGGGCGCCTCGTCGCTCCAGTCGCTGAGCATCACCACGTAGTCGCGGTCGTACTGGAAGGGTTCCGGCTCGCGGGCCTCGATCACCAGTGGCCCGTAGACCCCGGCCTGCTCCTGCAGGCCCGAATGGCTGTGGTACCAGTAGGTGCCGTTCTGCCGGACCTTGAAGCGGTATTCGTAGAGGCCGCCGGGGGCGATGCCGTGGAAGCTCAGGCCCGGCACGCCGTCCATGTTGGCCGGCAGGATCAGGCCGTGCCAGTGGATCGAGGTGTCCTCCTTGAGGCGGTTGCGCACCCGGATGGTCACGGTGTCGCCCTCGCGCCAGCGCAGCAGCGGGCCGGGCAGGCCGCCGTTGATGGTCATCGCGGGGCGCGACGTGCCGCTGTAGTTGACCTGGGATTCACCGATGAACAGGTCGAACTGCTGGCCGCTGAGGGCGGGCAGCTGGCCGTCTTCGCTGCGCGCCCAGAGCGGCTGTTGCCACAGCCCGGTGCCGGCCAGTACGCCGCCGGCGGCCAGGCCCTTGATAAAACTGCGTCGTGTGGGTTTCACATGCATGCCCCAAGGCTCCCTCGATCCTGCTGTGTCAGGTATGAGGCGACCTTAAGTGGCGCGGCCTGTCAGAAAACTGAGGTGAAGATTACAGATTTGTCAGCCAGTGGGGCGCCACCCGTTGCCGGATCAGTGGGCGATCTGTTCCAGGTTGCGCTTGAGGTTGGCCAGCGCCAGTTGGGACAAGTGCTCGATACGCGGGCGCAGGCTGAGCAGGTTGAGGTCGGAGCAGTAGTGCAGGGTGCGCTTGAACAGGGTTCCGTCCCCGTATTTGCACAACTGGTAGTGGATCGAGCCGTCTGCTGGCGCAGAACTGAAGACGATCTTGAACTCCTTGGGAAATACCGCGACCAGCACCCGGCAGCTCAGGTGGATCTGCAGGCCGAGCAGGTCGATGGTTTTGCTGAAGCGATGCCCTGCTGGCAATGAGCCGGCCAGGCCGGTGTCGGCGCGCAGGGAAGCGGGATGCCACTCATGCCAGCGATCCGGCTGAGTCACGTAGTAGTAGACGGTATCGATCGGCGCGTCGATGTAGAGCTCATGGCTGATGAGCTCGTCCAAAAGGTGCTGCTGACGTTGTTCCATGATGCACCTCCTTGCAGTAGGAGCATCAAATATAGTTGCCCGCGCGCCTGCCATGGAGGCGCGTAAATCGACTATTCAGCGGACTTCGAGGTGGCTCATCAAGAGGGTGATGCACGGCTTTTCCCGTTGTAAAGGGGAGGGCGCCATGCACAGTTGGGTCGTCGCGCAGCAATGTCGTGGAAGATCCCCGCACGATAGCGTCATGAATGCTTGGAAGATCATCTGATCGCAACTAACCATTCGGTACATTAATGGCTGTAAGTTGTCGCTTAGTTGTCACGGGTTGGATTGTTAAACAATTGTTTCAGCTAGAAAAACCGTGGCTTACAGGGCATTTGTATCGGAAATGTACAAAAATTGTAAAAAGCCGAAATATTTGTTGGAGAGGTGCTTTGGCGCGCCGATACTCACGGGCATCGTTTTCCCTCAATCAGGCTTTTCAGACGCTTATTAGTTGAACTTTCGCAACCCTCTAGTTGGCTGTGCAAGTGGATATAAGGCTATGGAAAAGCCCGTACACAGGAGTCTTTTATGACAATCGGATATGTCGGCGGCTGGACCAGCAAGGCCGGTCTGTTGGTGCAGGACACTGGCAGCCGGGGCAAGCCGGTCAGCCAGAGCACCAAGGTCAAGCAGATGCTCGCCCTGGTCGGCCAGAACCCGCTGGCGCTGAACGTGTTCAAGATGGACGAAATGAAGCTGCACAAGCAGATCAAGGGTTTCGATCCGGAGAATGTCAGCGCCAAGCAACTGGGCAACATGAGCACCTTCCTCAAGCAGAAGGGCCTGATCAGCGACGTGACGGCGATGACCCTGCTCAACGCCGGCGACAAGTTCGACCGCTTCGGCGTGCAGGCCGACCCGGATGCCAAGTTCAATGCCCTGGAGTACTTCGCGATCCAGCTGGACAACATCCAGACCAACAACCTCAAGGGCAACAAGTACGCCAGCTACCTGATCCCCGAGTACAAGAAAGCCATCTACGTGCTGCAGAACCTGCAAAGCTACGGCAAGGGCAACGGCACCACGGTGACCGACAAGAATCACTCCGCCAAGGCGTGAGGTGAAAAACCAAGGCCCTCGACCGATCAACCGGTCGAGGGCCTTTTTTGTGGCTGGCTGTTTACCGGTCGAGCAAGGCCATCACCGCTTGCGGGTAACGCTCGCCGGCGGTGGCGTCGGGGGTGAAAATCCGCTCCAGGGCCTGCAGTTCGTCAGCGCCGAGGAGGACCTGCAGCGCGGCGACATTCTCCTCCAGGTATTTGCGTTGCTTGGTGCCCGGAATCGGGATCAGGTAATCGCCCTGCGCCAGCACCCAGGCCAGGGCCAGTTGCCCGGCGGTGATGCCCTTGGCCGCCGCGAGTTGCTTGACCTGTTCCACCAGCAGCAGGTTCCTGGTGAAGTTCTCACCCTGGAAGCGCGGGCTGAAACGCCGGTAGTCGTCGGCGGCGAAATCCTCCGGGCTCTTCAGGGCGCCAGTGAGAAAACCTCGCCCCAGCGGGCTGTAGGGCACAAAGGCGATGCCCAGGCGCTGGCAGGCCGCCAGGCAGCCGTTGTCTTCCTGGTCGCGGCTCCACAACGAATATTCGCTTTGCAGGGCGCTGATCGGATGCACCTTGTGGGCCCGCTCCAGCGTTGCCGCCGAGGCTTCGCTGAGCCCCAGGTAGCGGACCTTGCCGGCCTGCACCAGCTCGGCCATGGCGCCGACGGTTTCCTCGATGGCCACGTCCGGGTCGATGCGGTGTTGGTAATACAGGTCCAGGGTGTCCACGCCCAGGCGCTGTAAGGTGCCGTCGATCGCCTGGCGAATGTACTCGGGGCGGCCGTTCACTCCGCGCGCCGCCGGGTCGCCGGGGTTGCGGACGATGCCGAATTTGCTGGCCAGGAACACTTGGTCGCGTTTGCCGCGGATCGCCTGGCCGATCAGGATTTCGTTGCTGTGGGGGCCGTACATGTCGGCGGTGTCCAGCAGGTTGATCCCCAGTTCCAGGGCGTGATGCAAGGTGGCGGTGGCTTCCCGGGTATCGGTGCCGGTGGTGTAGAAATCGGTCATGCCCATGCAGCCAAGGCCGATGGCTGACACCTGCGGGCCGTTCTTGCCCAGTTGACGGGTTTGCATAGGAGAAGCTCCAGTGGATGGGGTGGCGGCCATTGTTCTCCTCGACAAAAACAAGATAAACCGGCTAAAAGCGCTATCACTATTCATAATTTCTAAATAATCCGCGACAGGCCAAGCCAATGGACCGTTTTAATGCCATGCGTGTGTTCACCCGCATCGTCGACCTCGGCGGTTTCGCCAAGGCCGCCGACAGCCTGCAGATGCCCCGGGCCTCGGTGACGGTGCTGATCAAACAGTTGGAGGCGCATCTGGGCGTGCAGCTGCTGTTGCGCACCACCCGCCAGGTCACGCCGACCCTGGACGGCACCGCCTATTACCAGCGTTGCGTGCGGCTGCTGGCGGACCTTGAGGAAACCGAAGCGGTGTTTTCCGCCGCGCGCCACAACCCGCGCGGCACCTTGCGCATCGACATGCCAGCGGGGATCGGGCGGCTGGTGGTGATCCCGGCGTTGCCGGCGTTCTCCGAGCGCTACCCGCTGGTCGACCTGGAAATCGGCCTCAACGACCGGCCGGTGGACCTGATCCGCGAAGGGGTGGACTGCGTGTTGCGCGGCGGCCTGTGCCTCGACGACTCGCTGGTGGCCCGGCCGTTGCTGGCGCTGGAGCAGGTGACGTGCGCCAGCCCCGCCTACCTGCGCCAGCGCGGTGTGCCGCAGAGCCTGGACGACCTGGCCGGGCATCAGATGATCGAGTATTTCTCCAGCGTCAGCGGCAAGCGTTATGGCCTGGAGTTCGAGGTGCAGGGCCAGGTGCTGTTGCCGGAGTTGCCCAAGCAGGTGTCGGTCAACAGCGCCGATGGCTACCTGGCCGCCTGCGAGGCCGGCTATGGGTTGGTGCAGACGCCTTACTATCACGTCGCCCAGCAGTTGGCCGAAGGTCGCCTGAGCGAAGTGCTCCGGCACATTCCGCCACCCAGGATGCCGTTGAGCGCGCTGTACCCGCCGCATCGGCACCTGTCGACGCGGGTCCGGGTGTTCGTCGACTGGCTGGTGGAGCTGTTCGCCCAGCCGGGGATTCACAACACCCGGCTGGCGTAGCTCGGCAGTAAAGACAGACGCCCGCGGCGAAGCGGGCGTCGGGCAATTTCGTGGTGGGTTACCAGGGGGAAATACTGGTGCTCTGGATGACTTAGCGGTGGTAGTAGTAGCCGGGGCCGCCGTCGTAATGGCGGTGATGCCAGCCGTCGTGAGGGAAGATGATGCAGCCGGACAGGGCCAGCATCGCCAGCAGGGGAATCAGCCGGGTGATTCGACGGAACATTGCGCAGTCCTCAAAGGGCTCTGGGGTTAAAACCGCCGCGATGCAGCGAAAACTCTTCGGCGGCTGTAACATGAGACCCCGTTCGCCCGCGCCCATCCCCGATTCTCGGTAGGCGTTTGGCATCTGTTTCGATACAGAGTCGATACATTTACACGCGGCATTTTCAGGCCGCACCTTTACAGGTTCAGGAACCCGCAATGACCCAGAAGCAACGCTTGATCTATTCGATTGTGATTTCCCTGGTGGTACTGGGAATCATGCTTGGCCTTTCTTACCTGCAGAACGCTGGAATGATCACCGAGAAAATGTTCCAGTACATCGCCATTGGCGTGGCGGTGACCGTAGTCGTGATCAATGGCGTGATGCGGCGCAAGGTCAAGCCTTGAGAGACACCCCCAGGCGGCCTCAGTCGCGGCCGTCGAGTATGGCTTCAGCCTGTTGATGCAGGCTGAAGCTCTTGTCCGCATTGAGGGTGATCACGCCTTCGCTGCACAGCCGCTTCAACACCTCGCGCACGCTGAGGAACGACAGCGGGATATCCAGCTCCAGCAAATGACTGTGAATGCCTCGCACCCCCAGGGCGCGCTGGCTTTCGGCTGCCTGCAGCAAGGCATCGATGACTTTCAGGCGAATCAGGCTGGTGCGCAGGCCGAAGCTTTTGAGCAGGTGCCTGATGCGTTCGTTGCGGTTGCGCTCGGCTTGCTTGCCGAAGACACCGGCGCCGGCGTTCAGGGAGGACGCGGGTTGTGCGGTGTGGCCATCCGTTGGCAGTTGCGGGTCGTACATGCAAAAACTCCTTTTCAGAGCCTGATCAGGAAAATGACGGGTGCTCTCACATAACTAGACGAACGAGCCGCGCAAATCATGAGGAATCAGTTGTAGAAAATTTGTGAGGGCTTTGTCGTTGCCAGGTTGGCGGGCGATCGGCGCCTGGCGCGAGGGCGCTAAATTTTCCGTGGCGGTTTCGTCTGTAAGGGCAGGCGGGCTTTGGCTGATGCCGGTCACGCCGTCCTTTACCGGGCTGGAATCCGTATCCCCTGTGTGCTCATCGGCATGCCGCGCCAGCCTGGGTTGTGCATCTTCTTTCGATCAGGAGTCGGCGTGATTATTTCCAGCCAGTTGCCCAGGTTTTGCCTTGCGGGTTTGTTTCTCGGGATGAGCCTTGCGGCTCAGGGACGCGAGGTCCAGGGCGGCGAGGCAAGCGCCGATATTCGCCGCACCGGTTTTGGCGTCCCGCATATTCGCGCCGCCGACGAACGCGGGCTGGGTTACGGCATCGGCTATGCCTACGCCCAGGACAACCTGTGCCTATTGGCCAACGAAGTGCTGACGGTCAATGGCGAGCGTTCGAAGTATTTCGGCCCGCAGCAGCAGACCGTCGAGCAACGGGAAAACCTCACCAGCGACCTGTTCTTCAACTGGCTGAACACGCCCCAGGCGGTGTTCGGCTTCTGGCAGGCGCAGACGCCGCAGGTGCGGCAACTGATCGAAGGGTATGTCGCCGGCTATAACCGCTCCCTGGCCGAGCGCCGGGCCCAGGGCCTGCCCGAGCAGTGCCAGGGTGACTGGGTACGGCCGTTGACCGCCCTGGACCTGGTCAAGCTGACTCGCCGGCTGTTGGTGGAGGGCGGTGTCGGCCAGTTCGCCGAAGCCCTGGTGGGCGCGACCCCGCCATCCGTCACGGCGCAGCTGAAGCCATCGGCCCAGGCCTTCGCCCAGGCGGATGCCCGCGGCCAGCGGTTCGCCCTGGACCGTGGCAGCAACGCGGTGGCCGTGGGGCGCGAGCGCTCGTTCAATGGTCGCGGCATGTTGCTGGCCAACCCGCATTTTCCATGGGTCGGCGGCATGCGCTTCTATCAGATGCACCTGACCATTCCCGGCAAGCTGGACGTCATGGGGGCCGCCTTGCCCGGCCTGCCGATGATCAATATCGGTTTCAGCCAGCACCTGGCCTGGACCCACACGGTGGACACCTCCAAGCATTTCACCCTGTACCGCCTGCAACTGGACCCCAAGGACTCGACCCGCTACCTGCTCGACGGCAAGTCCCTGCCGCTGGAGAAACAAACGGTCAGCGTCAAGGTGCAGGGCGAGGACGGCCAGCTCACGACCGTCAGCCACAGTGTCTACAGCTCGCAATTCGGCCCGCTGGTGCAGTGGCCCGGCAAGCTGGACTGGGACAACCGTTTCGCCTACAGCCTGCGCGACGCCAACCTGGAAAACGACCGGGTGCTGCAACAGTGGTACGCGATGAACCAGGCCCGCAGCCTCAAGGAGTTGCAAGCTTCGGTGCATCGACTGCAGGGCATTCCCTGGGTCAATACCCTGGCCGTGGATGACCAGGGCCAGGCGCTGTACATGAATCAGTCGGTGGTGCCCAACGTCAGCATGGAAAAACTCGCCCACTGCAGCGACCCGCGGATCGGCACCCAGCTGATCATTCTCGACGGTTCCCGCGCGGCCTGTGCCTGGGACATCGACCCGGCGGCCGCGCAAAAGGGCATCTACCCGGCCAGCCAGCTGCCGCAACTGCTGCGCAGCGATTACGTACAGAACTCCAACGACTCGGCGTGGATGGTCAACCCGGCCGCGCCGCTGCAAGGCTTCTCGCCGCTGATCAGCCAGCAGGACCTGCCGCTGGGGCAGCGCGCGCGTTTTGCCCTGAATCGCCTGATCGGCACGGGCAAGGGTGAGCCGCTGAGCGCCGCCGACCTCAAGCACATGGTGATGGACGACCAGGTGTACCAGGCCGGGCAGGTGATGCCGGACCTGCTGCAGTTCTGTGCCGCCGACCTGGGCAGCGATGCCCAGACCCTGGCGCCGCTGTGCGCCAGCCTCAAGGCCTGGGACCGCAGCGCCAACCTGCAAAGCGGGGTGGGCTTGGTGCATTTTCGCAACGTCATGGAACAGCTGGAGGCGGTCGATAATCGCTGGCGCGTGGCCTTCGATGCCCGGGACCCGCAGCACACGCCGCGCGGCCTGGCGATCGACCGGCCGCCGGTGGCCAAGGCGCTGCGCGCGGCGATGCTGGCCTCGGTGCAACAGGTGGCCGAGTCGGGCCTGAAGGCCGACAGCCGTTGGGGCGATATCCAGGTGGTCAGCAGCGGCGGCCGGCAGACGCCGATTCATGGCGGCCCGGCCAGCCTGGGCGTGTACAACGCGATCCAGAGCGTCCCTGCGGCCGACGGCAAGCGGGAGGTGGTCAGCGGCACCAGTTACCTGCAAGTGGTGACCTTCGACGAGCAGGGGCCGAATGCCCAGGGCCTGCTGGCGTTTTCCCTGTCCAGCGACCCGGCGTCGCCGCACTCGCGGGATCAGACCGAGGCGTTCTCGAAGAAGCAGTGGAGTGTGTTGCCGTTCACCGAGCAGCAGATCCAGGCGGACCCGCAGTATCGGTTGCAGGTGATTCACGAAGTGGATGATCGGTTGCGCAAGGTCGCGACCCAGTAAGCGCGTTCAATCTGCCGTCAAGCGCAGGCCGCACCCGCGAGGGGAGCGGCCTTCAGCTTTTTGGCGCGGTGCCTGGCAGCGAATTGATGACCGGGTTGCCGTCCTGGTTGCGGGTCAGGTACACCGGCAATACCTTGGGCAGCGTGGTCACCAGGCTATTGACCGCGGTGACGTCGTAGATGCCGCCGACCCGAATGTTGCCCGTGGCGCTGTCGGCCAGCATCACCGGCTTGCTGAGGTAGCGGTTGATCAGCGGCAGGGCCTCGCCGAGCGCCAGGTTGTCCAGCACCAGCTTGCCCTGGCGCCAGGCCAGCGAGCTGTCGTTGGCAGCGGTCTGGCTGATCAGTGGCTGGTAATCGCCCTGGCGATAACGCGCCTGCATGCCCGGATCGAGAGGCACGCCAGCGTCGGGGTGGCTGTTGTCGCTGTTCACCAGCACCGAACCTTCGAGCAGGGTGACCCGCACCTGATCCTCGTACATCCAGACATTGAACTCGGTACCGGTGACCCGCACCTGGCCGCTGGCCGCCTTGACCACGAACGGATGGGCGCTGTTGTGGCTGACCTTGAAGAAGGCTTCGCCTTTTTTCAGGGTGACCCGGCGCTGGTCCTTGTAGTTGCTGTAGGTCAGCTCGGTGCCCAGGTTGAGTTCGACCTGGCTGCCGTCGGCCAGGGTCACCTGGCGCATGCTGCCGTCGGCCTGGAAATGTTCGTAGGAGGAGGGCAGCCAGCCCAGGCTCCAGCCGCTGTAGGCGGCCAGGGGCAAGGCCAGGGCGCTGATCGCCGCGGCCATGCCGTAGGCGCGCCAGGGTTTGCGCGGCGCCGGCAAGGGCAGGACGGTGGTGGCTTGAGGGCGAGGCAGATGGTCGGCGACTTCCCAGATTTCCTGCATCGCTTCGTATTCGAAGGCATGCAGCGGGTGGGCATCGCGCCATTGCTCGAAGGCCTGGCGTTCGGCGGCCGTACAGTCCGCGGCATGCAGACGCATGCACCACTGCGCGGCGGCATCGGTGATGGCGTCGTATTCGGCTTCTGTGAGGTGCTGTTCGCTCATTGGCTCTTCCTGGTTTCGCGCATTCTACCCTTCGCAGCCAGGCTTGGAGAACCGCCGTCATGGCTAATGCATATCAAAGTTGAGGTTATTTTTGGAGCAAAGCCTCTGAAACACAGGACTTCTGTCAGCAGTATCCACAGCTGGAGTGAAAAAATGATCAAAAACACCCTGGCCGCGGTCATCGCCACTGCCACCTTGCCGAGCTCCGGCGCGCCATCCTCGGCTGACGGCGTGTTGGTGGCGGCTCTGTCTCTTGCTGGCATCTCCGGTGCCAGGCCATGGCCGAGGTTGACAGGGCGCGCGCAAAGCGTTGTTTAATCGTCGGGCGCACTCACCTGGGTGCCTTCTCATGCGCTGTAGCCCATTCCAATAATTAATCCGGAGCTCCAGATGTCTGTATCGCCCCCGGCTGTTGAAACACCGCAGGAACACCTGTCGCTCGAGGCACTGGTGACGCTGCTGGAAACGATCTTCCTGCGCCATGGCACCAGCGCCGAAGTGGCGCGCAGCCTGGCGCACAACTGTGCCGCTGCCGAGCGCGACGGCGCCCACAGTCATGGCGTGTTCCGTATTCCCGGTTATGTCTCGACCCTTAACAGCGGCTGGGTCAACGGCAAGGCCGTGCCGGTGGTCGAAGACGTGGCCCCGGCCTTTGTCCGGGTCGATGCGTGTAACGGTTTCGCCCAACCGGCGCTGGCGGCGGCGCGGGCGTTGCTGGTGGAGAAAGCGCGCCACGCCGGGATCGCCATTCTGGCCATCCGCAATTCCCATCACTTCGCTGCGCTGTGGCCGGACGTCGAGCCGTTCGCCGAGGAAGGGCTGGTCGCCCTGAGCGTGGTCAACAGCATGACCTGCGTGGTGCCCCACGGCGCCGATCGGCCGTTGTTCGGCACCAACCCGATTGCCTTTGCCGCGCCCCAGGCCGGGGGCGACCCCATTGTCTTCGACCTGGCCACCAGCGCCATTGCCCATGGCGACGTGCAGATCGCCGCGCGCAAGGGCGAACGCCTGCCGCCAGGCATGGGCGTGGACGGCCTCGGCCAGCCCACCGACGATCCGAAAGCCATTCTCGAAGGCGGCGCGCTGCTGCCGTTCGGCGGGCACAAGGGTTCGGCGCTGTCGATGATGGTCGAGCTGCTGGCGGCGGCGCTGACCGGTGGCCATTTCTCGTTCGAGTTCGACTGGTCCAACCACCCGGGCGCGAAGACGCCCTGGACCGGCCAGTTGCTGATCGTCATCGATCCGAGCAAGGGCGCCGGGCAGAATTTCGCCGAGCGCAGCCAGGAGCTGATCCGCCAGATGCATGGCGTAGGGCTCAAGCGCCTGCCGGGGGATCGCCGGCATCGCCAGCGGGAAAAGTCCCTGCGCGAGGGGATTGCCCTGGACGCCGCGGAGCTCAAGCAATTGCGGGAGCTGGCGGGGCTTTAAAACGCGCTTTCAACACGCAAGGACCAGGCAAGCCTGGTCCTTTTTTTAGCGGTCGCCGGTGGCGCTGGTCGTTACAGAAAACCGGTTACGAACGACGCCCCAGCAACAGGCCCACCACCAGGCCGACGCCGGCGGAGATGGCCACGGTCTGCCACGGATGGCCACCGATGTATTGCTCGGTAGCGTCCACCACCGGCTTGCTGCGCTCACGCACGCTGGACACCGAGTCCAGTGCCTGCTTGAGTTTCAACCCGACCTGTTGGCGCAGGTTCTCGCCTTCCTCACCCACCAGCGATGCGCTGCTTTTCAGGAGCTTTTCCGATTCTTCGATCAACGCTTGAAGCTCGCTGAATTCCTGGTCCTTGATTTGTTCGTCAGCCGCTTGCGCAGCAGTTTTACGAGCCATTGAGTTACTCCTTGCGGGTCAGTGATGCGATGAACAATGGAGTTGCGGGGCCGGCGAAAAGTTGCAGATATTTTCTCCACCCGCTCCATGCCAGCGGGAAAACCCCAGCCGTCACAGTGTAAGATGTCGGCTATTTTACGCAGCAGGAAATTCCCATGAGCTTCAATCTGGCCAACAAGACTCTCGCCGAGCGTGCAGAGATCGAAGATGAAAAGTCCCGTCTGTTCGAGCTGTGGCAGAGCAACCTGGGCAAGGCCAAGGGCGAAGCCGCACGGTTGTTCGGCGAGCGCGGCAAGCGCAAGGGCAAATGGGCCGAATGGGTGCGTGCCGAGCTCGACGGCATGTCGCCGCCGGAATACGCCAACATGGTGCGCAGTGAAGTCAATCGCCTGATGGCGGCGAACAAGTAAGCTCGAAGCTGGCGACGATCGCCTCGCGCACTTTCAATACCACCGGATCGATCTGCGCGCTGGTGCGCCAGCCCAGCTCGATCGGGTAGCGCGGCAGGTCCAGCGGGCAGGGCAGCAGCGCCAGCCCGGTCAGTTCGGCGATGCTCCGCGCGGCGTGGGCCGGAATGGTCGCCACCGCCTGGCTGCCCTTGAGCAGATGGGGCAGCGCGGCGAAATGCGTGGTCGAGGCGCAGACCTGGCGACTCAGCCCCAGGGCCGCCAGGCCCTCGTCGGTAATCCCGATAAAGCCTTGCGACGACACCAGCACATGCTCGCGGGCGACGAACTCGTCGAGGTCGATGGCCTGCTGTCCCGGGCCCAGGCTCGCCGGGTCCGCCAGGCACAGATAACTGCCTTCCCCCAATACCTGACGGCTGAGCATGCGTTCGGCGAAACCGCCGGCGCTGATGGCCAGGTCGATGCTGCGCTGCAACAGCGCTTCGCCGACGATCTGGCTGTGGCTCTGGCGAAAGATCAGCCGCAGCTTCGGCGCCCGCCGGGCGACTTCCTCGATCAGGCGCCGACCGTAGGCAATCTCGAAATCGTCCGACAGCCCGATCGCCACCGAGCGGCCCTGATAGTGGCTGGCATGGGGATCGACCATGGCCAGGCTCTGCCGGCATTTGTTCAGGGCCTCGCTGACCACCGGCTTGAGCTGGTTGGCCCGCAGGGTCGGCGCCAGGCCGCGCCCGGTGCGCACGAACAACTGATCGCCGTACAGCTCGCGCAGGCGCCGCAGCGCCGCGCTCATGGCCGACTGGGTGACGCCCAGGCGCAAGGCGGCGCGGCTGGCGCTGGATTCGTCATGCAGGGCTTCGAAGGCCTTGAGCAGGTTGAGATCGACCTGGGCGATATTCATCTGGTTCATATCATTCAGTATCAGGAGGGGCTTTCTACATGATCGGCAAGGGCCGGACAATGGGCAACACTTCATCGCCACAGGAGTTTCCCCGATGTCCAAGTCCGTTGTCGCCGCGTTGCAGATCGGCTCCCTGCCAGGGGGCAAGGCCGATACCCTGGAGCAGATCCTGTCCTTTGAAGCCGCCATCATCGAGGCCGGCGCGCAGCTGGTGGTGATGCCCGAAGCCTTGCTCGGTGGATACCCCAAGGGCGAGGGCTTCGGCACCCAGCTCGGCTATCGCCTGCCGGAAGGCCGTGAGGCCTTTGCCCGTTATTTCGCCAATGCGGTCGATGTGCCGGGCGCGGAGACCGAGGCCCTGGCCGGCCTGGCGGCACGCACCGGGGCCAACCTGGTGCTGGGGGTGATCGAGCGCGCTGGCAGCACCCTGTATTGCACGGCGCTGTATTTCGATCCGCAGCACGGCCTGGTGGGCAAGCACCGCAAGCTGATGCCCACCGGCACCGAGCGGCTGATCTGGGGCAAGGGCGATGGTTCGACCCTGCCGGTATTCGACACCCAGGTCGGCCGGGTCGGCGCGGTGATCTGCTGGGAAAACATGATGCCGCTGCTGCGCACCGCGATGTACGCCAAGGGCGTGCAGGTCTGGTGTGCGCCGACCGTGGACGAGCGCGAGATGTGGCAGGTCAGCATGCGCCACATCGCCCATGAAGGCCGCTGCTTCGTGGTCAGCGCCTGCCAGGTGCAGGCGTCACCCCAGGCGCTGGGGCTGGAGATCGCCAACTGGCCGGCCGAACGCCCGCTGATTGCCGGCGGCAGCGTGATTGTCGGGCCCATGGGCGAGGTCCTGGCCGGGCCGCTGGTGGGACGCGCCGGCCTGCTGACGGCGCAGATCGATACTGACGAGCTGGTGCGGGCGCGCTACGACTACGATGTGGTCGGCCACTATGCCCGTCCGGATGTGTTCGAGCTGACGGTGGACGAGCGGGCCAAGGCCGGCGTGCGTTTCATCTGAGGCGACGCCACTCTTCGCGGGTGATTTCCCAGATATCACGGGGCAATCGCCCGCAGACGAAGTCGTCTTCGTCGCTGCGGATCAGGCGCATGCCGGCGCGTTCGGAAATCCGCCGCGAGGCCAGGTTTGGCGCGGCCTTGGGCACCCGCATGACCTCACGCCCCAGCACCTCGAACCAGTACTCGGTGACCGCCGCGCTGGCCTCGCTCATATAGCCCTGGCTTTGCCACGCCGGAGCCAGCCAGAAGCCGCGGTTGTTGTCGGCCTGGTTCATCAGGCTGACATTGCCGATCAATTGTTCCGGCGCGCTTTTCAGGCGGATCGACCAGTGCCATTCCTCGCCGCGCTCCATGGCCGGCAGCGCCAGGTCGCGCAGGTAACTCAGGGCAC
This sequence comes from Pseudomonas chlororaphis subsp. chlororaphis, assembly GCF_003945765.1. NCBI lineage: Bacteria > Pseudomonadati > Pseudomonadota > Gammaproteobacteria > Pseudomonadales > Pseudomonadaceae > Pseudomonas > Pseudomonas chlororaphis. The sequence continues at coordinate 3,242,697 of NZ_CP027712.1, forward strand.
CATCGGCGGGATAGGGCCAGGGCACCCGCGCGTTGAGATATTGCACCACTTGCCAGTGCGCAAACTGCTGCTGAATGGCCTCGGCATCGGCCAGTTCCAACGGACGCAGGATCAGGCGTTCGGTGTACAGGGTGGGGGACAGCGCCATATGAAAACCTTTCTCCTTGCGGGCAATGAGTTCAGGGGTAATCCATCTGTTGTCTAGTCGAGCATCCAGCTACTGTCGCCTTCGGTCTTGACAGTGTTTGGCAAGGTTTTGATGTTTCTGCTTTGTCGGCAAAAGGCTAGGGACCGTTGGTCTTGGCCGTCATTTCCAGGTGCGCTGATGTGACAGATTCTCCTTCGAGCGCTTGTTGCGGTGGGGCCGCCGGACGTACGCGCAACAGGCGACAGGTCATCCACCAGCAAAGAGCAACGAAGAAGTTGTAAGGGAAGAACACCAACCAAAGAGGCATCAGCCACCATTTCTTGCCCTGCTTTTCCCCAGGCTCTCCCGTGCGCCAAGGCACATAGTGACGAAATGCCTGACGGGGGGGCAGGCAGATAGAGTTATGAGGCACATACCACCAGTGGGGTTCTTGAGGAACGGGCAGCTTATCCGGGCCATGGGCCATGAATTGACGGATGTACTCCCAGACTTGCGCAACGAAGATCGGTCGAGGGTCACTGGGTTCATTGCTGTCTATGCAGATGCTATAGGTGGGCGCCCAGGATTTGGCGATCTGCCTGGCTTGCGGGCTGTCTTGCAGGGTACCGAATGCATTCAGGATCAACGAAGTAGTGGTACTGAACGACCGGCCAGAAAACTCGGTCCGACCCGTTACGCCAGCCTTGACATCAGCCCAGTCACCGACAAGCAGGGTCTTGCCCTTGAGGTAGTAGATTTTCTGGGTGTGGCGATTGAAATAGAAGTTCGATTGACTCTTGATCAAGTGGATCCGGTAGAAAAGGAACAACGAAACGCCCAGGGGCAGGAGCAAGGGAATGAACAGAATCCAGGCTTCATCGGATGGCGTTTCCTTGATGACAGCACAGAACATCCATAACCACAGCAGCAGCGTGACGACTATCGTGGCGGAAAACAGCTTGGCCATGAACGCCGAGTCTGCGGGCATCGGATTGCGCAGGCACAACACGCTTTTTCCCATGGAGATGTATTGGTCGCCGATCGACGGTACAGCTTCTGCCTTGTCTTTTGGGGTCCAGGTCCAGCTGATGGTCATGTGTCTTTCCTTAGTCGATCAGTTCGAACCTTGCAGTCGCGACCGCGGTTTCATCCCAGCCTTGGTTAGGCTTGTAGCTGACTTCGAGAGATATTCGATCGCTATCTGCTGCGCCCATCCTTGTGTGGATCCGCCGTGTTTTTTCAGCGTCCGCCCAGCACCAGGCGTTCGCTGAGAAAGTCGACGAACACTCGCAGTTTCGGCAACAGATGTCGACTGCCGGGCCAGAGCACCGAGAACTTGCCGCTGTCGATCTGATAGTCGTCCAGCACCGACACCAGCGAGCCGTCGGCCAGGGCGTCACGCACCACGAAGTCCGGAACGAAGGCGATGCCCAGGCCCTGGGTGGCGGCGTGGATCAGCGATTCCAGGTTGTTGCTGGTCAGGGCGCTGCGCAGCAGCAGCGGTGGTGCGTCGGCGGGTAGGCGCAGTTTCCATTCCTGCAATTGCACAGTGCCGGGAAACTTGTAGCGCAGGCAGGCATGTCGCTCCAGATCAGGTGGGCACTGGGGCACACCATGGCGGGCGAAGTAGTGGGGGGCGCTGACCAGGACGAAACGGAACGGCCCCAGGGGGCGCGATTTGAGCTGGGAGTCCGCCAGCTCGCCGCTGCGGATCACCGCATCGACGCCTTCGGCGATCACGTCGATCAGCCGGTCGTTGAAGTCCAGGTCCAGTTCGATCTCCGGGTAGCGTTCGGCGAACTCCGGCAGGATCGGCAGCAGCATGCGATAGCCGATGGCGGGCAGGCTGACCCGCAGTTTGCCGCGGGGCTTGTCGCTGATACGCGCCAGCTCGGCTTCGGCGTCTTCCACCTCGCCGACGATGCGCTGGCAGCGCTCGAAGAACAGCGTGCCTTCGTCGGTCAGGCTGATGCGCCGGGTGCTGCGATTGAGCAGGCGCACGCCGAGCCGCTCTTCCAGGCGTGCCAGGCTTTTACCCACCGCCGAAGCGGAGATGCCCAGGCGCTCCGCCGCGCCGACAAAACTGCCGGCCTGCACCGTGCGCACAAAGGCCAGCATGCCACTGAGGTTGTCCATGGGGATCTCGATTAGAGCGTTAATGTCCGTAAAGAACGGACTTTAGCCCTGTTTGTGGGTGATTGCGGCGAATCTACCATTGATCGCACCCTAACGTTCCCCCTGAGGTGCCGATGAGTTCGCCAACCGATGTGCCTGCTGCCTTAAATCACACTGTCGCCGGCGGTTCTTCCTACGCCGTGCTGGCCGCGGTGTGCCTGGCGGCGCTGATCCTGCCGCTGACCTTCGTCGGCGTGGCCGTGGCGACCCCGGCCATCGGCCGCGAGCTGGGCGGCGGCCCCCTGGCCCTGAGCTGGATCACCAATGCCTTCATGCTGAGTTTCGGCAGCGCACTGATGGCCGCCGGCACCCTGGCCGACGAGTACGGACGCAAGCGCGTGTTCAGCCTCGGTGTCGGCCTGTTCGCCCTGACGTCGCTGGCCCTGGCCTTCGCGCCTTCGGTGCTCTGGCTCGACCTGTTGCGGGCGGTGCAGGGGTTGGCCGGTGCGGCGGCGCTGGCGGGCGGCTCGGCTGCTTTGGCCCAGACGTTCGAGGGCCCGGCGCGGACCCGTGCCTTCAGCCTGCTGGGCACCACCTTCGGCGTCGGCCTGGCATTCGGGCCGATCCTCGCCGGGGTGTTGATCGAAGCCTACGGCTGGCGTTCGATCTTTGTCTCCGGGACCTTGATTGGCGGTCTGTCGCTGCTGTTCGGCGTGCCGCGCATGCCTGAGTCCCGCGATCCGGACGCGGCGGGGGTCGACTGGCCCGGCACCTTGAGTTTCACCGCGGCACTGGTGGCGCTGACCTGGGGCATTTTGCAGGCGCCGCAAAGCGGCTGGGGCAGCCCGCTGGTCTGGGGTCTGCTGCTGGTGGCGCTGCTGGCGTTGCTGCTGTTTATCGTGGTGGAGCTGCGGGTCAAGCGGCCGATGCTCGACCTGTCGCTGTTTCGCTACCCGCGCTTTGTCGGCGTGCAGCTGCTGCCGATCGCCACCTGCTATTGCTTCGTGGTGTTGCTGATCCTGCTGCCGATCCGCTTTATCGGCGTGGAAGGCTACAGCGAGATCGATGCCGGACTGATGATGATCGCCCTGTCCGCGCCGATGGTGGTGGTGCCGTTGCTGGCCGCGTGGCTGACCCGTTGGTTCGGCGCCGGAACCCTGTCCAGCGTCGGCCTGGTGATTGCTGCGGGCGGACTCTATCTGCTCAGCCGGATCGCCCCGGGGCAGGCGCCGGCGGCCAATGTCTTGCCCATGCTGTTGATCGGCTTCGGTGCCGGTTTGCCCTGGGGCTTGATGGACGGGCTGTCGGTCAGTGTGGTGCCCAAGGAACGGGCGGGGATGGCCACCGGCATCTTCAGCACCACTCGGGTGGCGGGCGAGGGCATTGCCCTGGCCCTGGTGGTGGCCCTGCTGGCCGGCTTGCTGCAACTGTCCATGGCCGCGGCGCTGCCGGAACATCCGCAGCTGTCGCTGGCCGCGCAGCAACTGGCCAGCGGCAACCTGCAGGCCAGCGCGGCCTTGTTGCCCGAGCTGGGCCGGGAGCTGCTGCTCGGGCTCTATGCCAAGGCCTTCACTTGGCTGCTGTATGCGCTGATCGCCATCACCCTGGTCGCGGCGCTGGTGGTGCGGCTGATGCTGCATGAGCCGCGCCGGGCTTGAGAGCGTTCAACGAAACTCGAAGAACTCGTAGTGCAGGTTGCGCTCGGGAATCGCGTATTCGCGCATCAACGCCTTGACCCTTGCCAGCAAACCCTTGGGCCCGCAGAAACTGATCTGGATCTGTTGCGGATCGGTTTCGCTGGCCAGCCGTTGCAGGGTTTCGCCCAGGCGGTCGGCGCCGTCGGTGTGGCCGATGAAAGCCACCCCGCGCTGCTCGGCCAGGCCCTGCAAGGTTTCGAGGCTGGGGAAGGCCCGTGACGGGTTGCAGCAGTACACCAGGGTCGCCTGGTCGAAACGTCCGGCGGCGGCATCCTGCAGCCACGAGATAAAGGGTGAGATACCCACGCCACCGCCGATCCAGATCTCCCGGCCGGCATCGAGCCGGCGCTTGAAGCGGCCATAGGGCGCGTAGAGGTCGGCGAGCATGCCGACCTTGACCTGCTGGCGCAACTTCTGGGTGTAGTCGCCCAGGGCACGGATCACGAACTCGATGCGCCCGTCGCTGGCGTGAGCACTGGCGATGGTGAAGGGGTGCGGTTCGCGCAGGCCTTTTTCACGCATGGCGAGAAAGGCGAACTGCCCGGCCTTGAAGGCGAAACCGCGGTGCAGCGGGGTCAGCTCCAGGTGCAGGGAGTTTTTCTCCAGGGTCACGGCGCTGACCCTGTATTCGCCGGCCTTGGCCAGCAATGGATAGAGCAGCAGCTTGTACAGGGCGCCGAGCAGGCCCAGGCCGCAGAGCGCGGTGAGCCAGATACCCGAGGGGTTATCCAGGGCAATCGGCGACTTGAAGCTCAGCCAGTGCAGGATGACGATCGCGAACAGCGGCCCGGACAGCTTGTGCCACCAGCGCCACTGGCCGTAGGGAATGTTGCGGTTCAGCGCTAGCAGCACGATCAGGCCGAGGGCGACGTAGCTCAGTTGGCGCACCATGCGCGTCCAGTACTTGGACAGCTCGATGATCGGCACGCTTTGCCAGGTATCCAGGTTGGCCTTGAACACCAGGTGATAGCTGGCGAAAACCAGCGCCCAGATGCCCAGCCACTTGTGGGTTTCATAGACCCGGTCGAGGCCGCCGAACAGCCGCTCGACCCAGCGCCAGCGGCTGGCCAGCAGGCAGGACAGGGCCATGTAGGCCAGCGCCGTGGCGCCGAGGACCAGGCTCAGGGTGGCGGAGGTCAGCCAGGTATCGCTGGGGATTTCCAGCAGCACGGCGAGGGTGGTGATCAGCAGGACGCCGACCACCGAGTACCAGGTTTTCAAGGGGGACACCTCCAGAAAGATGGCGCCAGTGTCGGCGCATAGGATGGGTCGCGGGCTGTGTGGGGGGCAGGGCACAGCCGGGTGAGGGGGTATTTTACTGGCAGGGCGGCAGTCCTGAGCTGATCTGCATCAGCGCCTGCTCAGTGCGGGTGTGGCAAGGGGTTTTCCACCAGCCAGGCCTGGGCGAAATCCAGGTAGGCTCGGACGATGTTCGAGGGCGGGCGCTGGTTCGGATACAGCAGGTGCAGCTGTTGTTCCGGCATCGGCAGGTGCGGCAGCAGGGCTTGCAGGCGACCGTCGCGCACGGCTTCGGCGGCGAGAAAGGCCGGCAGCTCGGTGACCACCTTGGCGGTCAGCGCCAGTTGGCGCAGGTGCAGGTAATCGTTGGCGGCGAACAGCGGATCGGGGCTGTAGTACTGGTCGCCCAGCTGCCACTGTTCCCGGGCATCGGCCTGGCGCGACCAGACGGCACAGGGAAATCCGCGAAGGTCGGCGGGGGTTTGCGGGGTGCCGAGGCGCTCCAGCAGCAGCGGGCTGGCGACCAGCATATGCCGGTAACTGCCGAGCAGGCGCGCCGGGCGCTCCTCGTCGAACAACGGCCCGGCGCGCAAGGCGACGTCGACCCCATCCTGCGCCAGGTCGCTTTCCCGCTCGCTGGTATAGACCGCGACCTGGACCTCGGGATGGCGCCGCTGGAACTCGGCCAGCAGCTTCCACCAGCTCTCGAATGCCGCAGGCACCGACACACTCAGGCGGCCCTGCAAGTGCATTCGATCATTTCTGACAGCCTGTTCGCCCTCGGCCAGGGCTTCGATACCGCGACTGGCGTGTTCATAGAGCTGGCTGCCGGCGGCGGTCAGCCGGGTGCCGCGGGTGGAGCGTTCCAGCAGTTGCACGTTGAGGCTGCGTTCCAGTTCACGAATGCCCCGGCGGATGGTGGCCAGCGGTAGTTGCAGCAGGTTGGCGGCGGACGAAATGCTGCCGCATTGGACCACGCTGACAAACATCCTGGCGGCGTTGAGATCCATGAGCGCTCCCTGTCGAATGTAGTGGAAAGCCTATCAGCTGCGGCTCTGCCCGATCAAAAATGCGCGGTGCGCGGGCGATTTTCATCGACGGTTTTTTCTCCCGCGCGGGGACGGTGCGAGGGGCCGCGCCAGGGATGGCCACGACAACTGTGTTCTCGACGCGGCGGGATGCGTCTAGCAGCGGTAGCTTCGCGGCGGTGCGAGGCACGAAGTGCGAGTCTGAACATGCAAGCGTTGTTGAACGAGATCCTCGACGAGGTCCGTCCCTTGATTGGCCAGGGCAAAGTGGCCAGCTACATTCCGGCGCTGGCCGACGTGCCGGCCAACCAGCTGGGGATCGCCGTGTATGGCAACGATGGCCAGGTGTTCAGCGCCGGCGACGCCGATACGCCGTTCTCGGTGCAAAGCATTTCCAAGGTGTTCAGCCTGGTACAGGCCATCGGGCATTCCGGCGAGGCGATCTGGCAGCGCCTGGGGCATGAGCCTTCCGGGCAGCCTTTCAATTCCCTGGTGCAGCTGGAGTTCGAGCGTGGCCGTCCGCGCAACCCGTTCATCAACGCCGGGGCGCTGGTGATCTGCGATATCAACCAGTCGCGTTTCGCCGCGCCGGCGCTGTCCATGCGCGATTTTGTGCGGCGCCTGTCCGGCAACATGCAGGTGCTGGTGGACGGCCGCGTCGCCGATTCGGAGTACCAGCACCGCGCGCGCAATGCGGCGATGGCCTACCTGATGCAGTCCTTCGGCAACTTCCACAACGACGTCGAGGCGGTGCTGCGCAGCTACTTCAGCCACTGCGCGCTGCGCATGAGCTGCGTCGACCTGGCGCGGGCCTTCTGCTTCCTGGCCAACGATGGCTTCTGCAAGCACAGCGGCGAGCAGATCCTCACGGCGCGCCAGACCCAGCAGGTCAACTCGATCATGGCCACCAGCGGCCTGTACGACGAAGCCGGCAACTTCGCCTACCGCGTCGGCCTGCCGGGCAAGAGCGGCGTGGGCGGCGGCATCGTCGCGGTGGTGCCGGGGCAGTTCACGGTGTGCGTGTGGTCGCCGGAATTGAACGCGGCGGGCAATTCCCTGGTGGGCATGGCGGCGCTGGAGTTGCTGAGCCAGCGCATCGGCTGGTCGGTGTTCTAGCGGAGGGGAGTTGGCGACGGCTACGCCGCCGATCGCAGGCTGCGCCAGCGGCTACTGGGACGCGGTGTCTGTGTAGCCGCTGCCGAGCTTGCGAGGCTGCGATCGGTTTGGGCGGCATTCCGACACAGCAACCGCAAAGCCTGAGTCCGCGATTTGCCTGGATAAGCTATTTGCGAGTGCTGCGCGTGCGATTACCAGGTGAAATTGGCGGTCTTGGGCAGGCTCAGCTGGCCTTTGTCGACGAAACGCATCGTGCCGAACGGGCCGCCGGCGAGCTTGCCGCGCAGCACGTAGGGCAGGTCGTCGAGGCTTTGCGTCTGGCTCAGGCCCAGGGTCTGGCGCAGCACGGCGAAGGCCGAGACGCTGACCGGCACCACCAGCACCCCCTCGGAGAAACGCCCGATGCTGCCGCTCTGGTCGCTGACCCCGGAGGCCAGCGGCCGGCCGTTAACCTCCAGGTCCAGGGCCACGCCGTTGTAGTTGATCGCGGTTTCGTTGGGGTTTTGCAGGCGCAGCTTGACCGCGAAGCGCATTTCCAGGTCCTGGCTGGGCAGGGGTTCGATACCGACCACATTGATGTGCAACTGATCGCGCTGGGGAAACAGGGCGCAGGCGCTCAGGCTGAGCAACAGCAAGGAAAGGGTGAGGCCGAGGAATCTGCGCATCAGGGGTCGTCTCTGCGGGAAGGGAGGCACTGATGAATCTAGCGCGGCCAGGTCTGCACCACAAACCACGATGTCAAGAACGCCCGGTTTCTGTAGGAGCCAGGCTTGCCGGCGATTGGGCCGGCAGGGCTGGTAGTGAGCTTGAGGCCTGCCGTCTGGTGGTGTCGCCACCGACGCCATCGCGAGCAAGCTTCGCTCCTACAGATGCCAGTTTGGCGGTGCGGCTAATGACGCCATCGCGAGCAATCGAGCGTCGACCGGCCTCCTACAGATGCTCGGGGGTCAGGCGTTGGCCTTGGCGCTCACATCCGGGTCCTGCATGACTTTGAGGGTGGCCGCTTCCGGGTCGAACTCGTCTTCTTCCAGCTCGATGAATTCTTCCGGCAGGAAGATGTTCAGCAGGATCGCGCACATCGCGCCCACGGTGATCGGTGATTCGAAGATGTTGTGCAGCGCCTTGGGCAGTTCGCGCAGGACTTCCGGCACCGCCGCCACGCCCAGGCCCATGCCCAGGGAGATCGCCACGATCAGCACGTTGCGTCGATGCAGCCCGGCTTCGGCGAGGATCTTGATCCCGGCCACGGCCACGGTGCCGAACATGATCAGGGTCGCGCCGCCCAGCACCGGCTTGGGCATCAGTTGCAGCACCGCGCCGATCACGGGGAACAACCCGAGCAGCACCAGCAGGCCGGCGATGAAGTACGCCACGTAGCGGCTGGCCACGCCGGTCAGCTGAATCACCCCGTTGTTCTGGGCGAAGGTGACCATCGGCAGACTGTTGAACACCGCCGCCACCATCGAGTTGAAACCGTCGGCCAGCAGCCCGGACTTGATGCGCTTGATGTACAGCGGGCCCTTGACCGGCTGCTGGGAAATCATCGAGTTGGCGGTCAGGTCGCCGGCCGCTTCCAGGGGCGAGATCAGGAAGATCACCGCCAGCGGAATGAAGGCGATCAGGTCGAAGGAGAAACCGTACTTGAACGGCACCGGCACGCTGACCATCGGCACGTCCGGCATCGCCGCGATGTCGACCCGACCCAGCAGCCAGGCGACCACGAAGCCCAGGGTCAGGCCGATGACGATCGAGCCCAGGCGCAGCATCGGATGACTGAAGCGGTTGAGCACGACAATGGTCAGCAGCACCAGGGCGGCCAGGCCCAGGTTGCTGGCGGCGCCCAGGTCCGGCGCGCCGAAGCCGCCGGCCATGTCGGTGACCGCCACCTTGATCAGCGACAGGCCCATCAGGGTGATGATGGTGCCGGTCACCACCGGGGTGATCAGCTTGCGCAGCTTGCCGATGAACTGGCTGAGGAACATCTCGATAAAGGCCGCGCAGAAGCAGATGCCGAAGATGGTCGAGAGGATTTCCTCGTTGCTGCCACCACGGCCCTTGACCATCAGGCCGGCGCTGAGCAGCACGCTGATAAAGGAAAAGCTGGTGCCCTGCACGCACAGCAGTCCGGAGCCGATCGGCCCCAGGCGCCGGGCCTGGACGAAGGTACCCAGGCCCGAGACGAACAGCGCCATGCTGATCAGGTAGGGCGTTTCGTTCTGCAGGCCCAGCACGCCGCCGAAGATCAGGGTCGGGGAGATGATGCCGACAAAACTCGCCAGCACATGTTGCAGCGCGGCGAAGATCGCCGCGCTGAAATGCGGGCGGTCCTCCAGGCCATAGATCAGGTCGGACTTGTAGCGCGGCGTGGAGCGATCAGGTGCGGTCATGGGAAAAAGCCTGCCAATGACGTGTCGATAGGGCATGAAACACGTGGAGAAAAGGGGCGCGACGCGGGCTGTCGGAGGACGTAAGGCAAAATCTGCGGACCCGGTCAGAAAAATGGAGGCGCAGGATGCCAGAAAGGCGCCCGGGCCAGAAGGGCCAGCCTCACAATCACCCAGACACCGCCGGTTCCTGTAGCCGCAGCCTGCGGCAGCGGCTACGGGGTTTACTACTGACAGAACCTGACAGGGGGCTCTGCTAAGCTGCGCCGATCTTTCCCTGTCGAGCCTGATGCCGTGTCGCGTACCACGCGTTTGTTGACCCTGTTGCAAGTGCTGCGCGGCAAGCGCTGCCCGGTGACCGCCGCGGCGCTGGCGGCGGAGCTTGCGGTGTCCGAGCGCACCCTGTACCGCGACATCGCCGAGCTGACGGCCCTGGGCGCGCCGATCCATGGCGAGGCCGGGATCGGCTATGTGCTGCGCAGCGGTCTGTTCCTGCCGCCGCTGATGCTCAACGCCGACGAGACCGAAGCCATCGTCCTTGGCCTGCGGTATGTCGACCAGCGTGGCGACGAAGTCCTCGGCAAGGCCGCCGCCGATGCCCTGGCAAAGATCGCCGCGGTGCTGGCGCCGGCGGCCCAGGAAGCCTTGCACAACCCAACCGTGCTGCCCGGCCCGCCGGCGTATCGCTACCCGGAAAACGTGGTGCCGCTGAATGTGTTTCGCCAGGCGATCCGTGAGCAGGCCAAGCTGCACATCGATTACGCCGACGTGAACAAGACGCCGAGCCAGCGTCTGATCTGGCCGCTGGCCCTGGGCTTCATGAACGAGGCGCGGGTGATCGTCGCCTGGTGTGAGCTGCGCGACGATTTCCGTACCTTTCGCACCGACCGCATCGCCGCCGCGAGCGAGCAGGGCCAGCGTTATCCGGGACGGCGCAGCGACCTGTTGCGCACCTGGCGCCAGCGCATGCAACTGGACGATGCCGGGCGTTTCACTCCTGACAAGAGTTGACGCGACGGCGTTTTAGCATGGCTCCAGCAATGACAAACAAGGAGCCGTAGCACCATGTCCAGCACAGCCATTTCTCTCGCACCGGCCATCGCCGCCTACCTCGCGGCCACCAATGGTCGTGACAGCTCGGCCGTCGCCAGTTTCTTCGCCGAAGACGCCCAGGTGTTCGATGAGGGCCAGCACCAGGCCGGCACCCGGGCCATCGCCCAATGGATGGAAGACCGCGCCCGCCGTTACCAGCCCCGGCTCGAGGTGCTCAAGGTCCAGCAACGTACCGGCAAGGTGCTGGTGGATAACCTGATCTCCGGCAGCTTTCCCGGCAGCCCGCTGGAATTGCGCTACGTGTTCCGGCTGGACGAGCAGGGCAAGATCGCCCGGCTGGATATCTCGTTGTAGCCGTCGCGCCCGCGCTCGCTGTAGCCGCTGGCGAAGCCTGCCATCGGCAACGCAGTTGCCGCAAAACCTGGGCACGCGGTGTATCAGGTAGAACGCACAGCCCGGATTACGGCAACTGTGTTGCCGATCGCAGCCTCGCGCTGCTCGGCAGCGGCTACACCGGCAGCGCGTTCCCTGTAGCCGCAGCGGTTGCAAGATGAGGCATGGCATACTGCGGGCCCATTTGCGGATGCGTGGCCCCCATGCCTTTCGATTCCCCCCTCAGCGCCTATCAGTACGCCCTCCAGGAGCGCGGTTTCGTCGCCGACGAGGCCCAGGAGCGAGCGATGCTGGCCCTGCAGCAGTGCCATGTCGCGCTGCATGAAGGGCGACGCTCGATCACCGGGGTCTATCTGTGGGGCCCCGTGGGGCGGGGCAAGACCTGGCTGATGGACCAGTTCTATCAAAGCCTCGAGGTGCCGGCGCGGCGTCAGCACTTCCACCATTTCATGGGCTGGGTCCATCAGCGCTCGTTCCAGCTGACCGGCACCGCCGACCCGTTGCAGGCCCTGGCCCGCGAGCTGAGCGAAGAGGTGCGGGTGCTGTGTTTCGACGAGCTGTTCGTCAACGACATCGGCGACGCGATCATTCTCGGGCGCTTGTTCCAGGTGATGTTCGAGCAGGGCGTGGTGATGGTCTGCACCTCCAACCAGCCGCCGCAACAGCTGTATGCCGACGGCTTCAACCGCGAGCGTTTCCTGCCGGCGATCGCCGCGATCGAGGCGCATATGCAGGTGGTGGCGGTGGACGGCGCCCAGGACCATCGCCTGCACCCGGGGGCGGCCACCCAGCGTTATTGGCTGACCCCGGCCGGCCAACCGAGCGCCCTGGGCCCGGCGTTCGAACAACTGGCGGCGGGGCAGGCGGTGTCCAGCGCGGTATTGTCGGTGGGCTACCGCGAGGTCCGGGTGATCAAGGCCAGCGAGCGGGTGCTCTGGTGCCGTTTCGCCGACCTGTGCGAGCAACCGTTTGCCGCCATGGACTTCATGGTCCTGTGCGACCGCTTCAGCGCGATCCTGCTCAGCGAAGTGCCCGAGCTCAGCGCGCAACAGCGCCCGGGGCGGATTGCCCGGGGCACCGAGGATGGCGCCGAGCGAGTGGTGGCGGGCGATCGCGAGCTGCCGCAGCTGTCGGTGCACGATGACAGCGTGCGGCGTTTCATCGCCCTGGTGGACGAGTGTTATGACCGCAAGGTGCCGCTCTACCTCGAAGCGCGGGTGCCGATGGAGGCGTTGTACACCGAGGGCTACCTGGAGTTTCCATTCCGCCGTACCCTCAGTCGTCTGAAGGAGATGCAGCTGCAGCGTTTCGGCTGAGCACGCCTGATCATTACAAGGGAGACCTGACCATGAACCAGCCCCTGTCCCATCATCTGCTGACCATGGCTTACCAGAACGCCTGGGCCAATCATCGCCTGGGCAAGGCCTGGGAAATACTGGATCCGAGCGAGTTGGCGGCGCCGCGGGTGAGTTTCTTTCCCAGCCTGAAGGCCACCCTCAACCACATCCTTACCTGCGACTGGTTCTACGTCGACGCGCTGGAGCGAGAGCTGCGCGGCGAGGCACCACGGGCCGACTGCTATGTGTTTTTCGAGGTCGAGGAACCCTTCGACCAGGCCGCCGACCTGCGCCGCGAGCAGGTGCTGGTGGACCGCCGGTTGATCGCCTATTGCGAGCAGCAACGGGATGTGGACCTTGCGCGCATCGTCACCATCGCCCGGGAAAAGCCGCAGCGCGATACCCGGCTGCGCATGCTTTCGCATCTGTTCGAGCACCAGTTGCATCACCGTGGCCAGGTGCACGCCATGCTCAGCGGCACCCGGGTGGCGCCGCCGCAGCTGGACGAGTTTTTCTGCGCGGGCGAGGCGGCCCTGCGCGCCGAGGACTTTGCCGAGCTGGGTTGGAGCGAAGCGCAGATCTGGGGCGCGGAGGCGGTCGAGGAAAAAGGACGGTAGCGCTTGACGCGCTAGCCGCTCGTTTGGTCATGTGCCGATGTTTACAATCGCTCTCCCGGGGACCCGCCCGGATCAATAACTGTTGAGGACAGACATGGACGTTGCAGACGTATTGGTACTCCAGGCCAGCTACACCAACCCGGTACACGCCGAGGCGATCGCCCTGGTGCTCAACCACTATGCCCAGGACCCGATGGGCGGCGGCCAGCCGTTAGACGCCGATCTGTTGCGGCAATTGCCCGGCGAACTGGCCAAGCGCCCCCACGCGTTCAGCGTGCTGGCCTTTGTCGGTGGCGAACCGGCCGGCCTGGTGAATTGCTTCGAGGGCTTTTCCACCTTTGCCGGCCGACCGCTGGTCAATGTGCACGATGTGTCGGTGATCGATAAATTCCGCGGCCTGGGCCTGAGCCAGAAGATGCTGCACAAGGTCGAAGAGATCGCCCGCCAGCGCGGCTGCTGCAAGATCACCCTGGAAGTGCTGGAGGGCAACGCGGTGGCCCAGGCGTCCTACCGCAAGTTCGGCTTCGACGACGCCAGGCTCGACCCGAGCCATGGCCGGATGCTGTTCTGGAACAAAACCCTGTAAGCCCCTGGAGCCCGCCGGCCGATGAACTCATCTCCCCTGGATGCCCCCGTGACCCGCCGTGACAGTGCCTGGACGGTGTTCCTGGTGTTCTTGCGGCTGGGCCTGAGTTCCTTCGGCGGGCCGGTGGCGCACCTGGGGTATTTCCGCACCGAATTCGTCCAGCGCCGCGCCTGGCTGAGCGAGGCGGCCTATGCCGAGCTGATCGCCCTGTGCCAGTTCCTCCCGGGGCCGGCCAGCAGCCAGGTGGGCTTTGCCCTGGGCTGGTCGCGGGCGGGGCTGGCCGGCGCGCTGGGCGCCTGGCTGGGTTTCACCTTGCCTTCGGCGCTGATCCTGATTGCCCTGGCCATGGGCCTGGCGGGTAGCGGTACAGGGCTGCCCGGCGGGCTGGTGCATGGCCTGAAGATCGTCGCGGTGGCGGTGGTGGCCCAGGCCCTGTGGGGCATGGGCCGTGCTTTGTGCCGCGGGCCGCTGCGTATGCTGATCACGCTTGTCTCGGCGATCAGTGTGCTGCTCTGGCCGACCACCCTTGGCCAGGTCTGTGTGATGTTGCTGGCGGGGATGATCGGCGCGGGCCTGCTCCAGCCGACTATCGACAACCGCGAGGACGGGCTGGCGATCGCGGTCGGCAAGCGCACGGGCTACCTGGCCCTTGTGCTCTTTGCCCTGTTGCTGGCGGGCTTGCCGCTGCTGGCCGGGCTCTGGCCCAGCCTGTCGCTGCTGCTGGCCGACAGTTTTTATCGCGCCGGTGCCCTGGTGTTCGGCGGCGGCCATGTGGTGCTGCCGCTGTTGCAGAGCGAGGTGGTCGCACCGGGCCTGCTGAGCAACGATCTGTTTCTCGCCGGTTATGCCGCTGCCCAGGCGGTGCCAGGCCCCTTGTTCTCTTTTTCGGCTTTTCTCGGCGCCGCCATCGACGGCTGGCGCGGCGCGCTGGTGTGTCTGGCGATGATTTTCCTGCCGGCTATGCTGCTGATCGTCGGCGTCCTGCCGTTCTGGCAGAACCTGCGCCACCTGGGCCGGATCCAGGCCGCGCTGGCCGGCGTCAACGCGGCGGTGGTCGGCCTGCTGGCGGCGGCGCTGTACGACCCGCTGTGGACCAGCAGCATCCTCAAGCCGCTGGACCTGGGGTTGGCCCTGCTGGCCCTGGCCGCGCTGATGCGCTGGAAGCTGCCGCCCTGGCTGGTGGTGCTCGCCGGTGGCGCCGTCGGCCTGCTGCTGGAGGCCTGAGGCCAGCGTCGTCAGGTGCGCGGCGGGTGATTGAGCCGGGCAAACACCAGGCGGAACAGGGTGAAACTGCCCGGCACGCTGCTGACCTCGGTCCGGCCCTGATGCAGGTTCATGATCGAGCGCACGATCGCCAAGCCCAATCCCGTACCGCCTTCGGCACGCGAGCGGCTGCTGTCGACCCGGTAGAAACGCTCGAACAGGTGTTCCAGGTGCTGCTCCGGGATACCGGCGCCGGGGTTACCCACCGACAGCGACACGCTCGATTCATGTTCCTCCACCAGGATCGAAATACTCGACGCCCGGGGGCTGTGGCGGATGGCGTTGGACAGCAGGTTGGAGATCGCCCGCTGGATCATCAGGCGGTCGCCGTACACCAGGCCATCGCCGGACAGGCTGATGCCCAGGTGCTTTTCCTCGGCGCTCAGGGCGAACAGTTCCGTGACCCGCCGCGCTTCCTCGCCCAGGGATATTGCTTCGAACGCCACCTGGGAGGCCGGATGGCTGACCTGGGCGAGGAACAGCATGTCGCTGACGATCCGGGTCAGGCGCTCCAGCTCCTCGGTGCTCGACTCCAGTACCGCCTTGTACTCGTGGGGCGGGCGCTCCCGGGACAGGGTGACCTGGGCCTTGCCCATCAGGTTGGTGATGGGCGAGCGCAGCTCGTGGGCCAGGTCGTCGGAGAATTGCGAGAGCTGCTGCACGCCGCCGTCGAGCCGGTGCAGCATGAAATTGATGCTATGGGCCAGCTCGGCCAGCTCCCTTGGCAGGTTGTCCGGCGACAGGCGATGGGTCAGGTCCTGGGTGGTGACCTTGGCGGCCACCCGGCTGAACTGCTGCAACGGTGCCAGGCCGCGCTGCACCACCCACCAGGCGCCGATGCCGATCAGCATCAGCAGCAGGGGCAGGGCGATCACCGTGGAACGCAGGTAGGCACTGAGCAGTGCCTGGTCGTTGGCCCGGTCCAGGGACAGCACCACCCGCACCTGTTCGCCGTTGCGCAGGGTTATCAGGCTGGAGGCGCTGAGCAACCGGTTGCCGGTGCTGTCGAGCCAGTCGAGGAACGCCGGGCTTTCCGGCTGGGTCAGGGCTTCGGGCAGCGGGCCCAGGTTGCGGTTGCCGATGTTCAGCAGCGGTTCGGCCTGGGGATCGGCGGCGAAAATGCTCAGGTGCAGGTTGTCGTGGCCCATCACCAGATCCAGCAGCGAATGCGGGCGGGCGGCGATATCGCCGGTCTTCAGGTCGCTGGTCAGGGTGTGGCGGATCTGTTCGAGTTTGCTGTCCAGGCTTTCCCGCGCCAGGCTGCCCAGTTCGTGGCTGAGGGCCAGGTAGGCCAGGGTTGCGAGCAGCAGCACCAGGCCCGCACCCATCAGGCTGACGGTCAGGCCCAGGCGCATGGACAGGCTGCTGGCGGTGCGTTGCGCGGCTTTCATTGGCGCACTTCCAGGACATAACCGACGCCACGGATGGTGTGGATCAGCTTGATCTCGCTGGCATCGTCGATCTTCGCCCGCAGGCGGCTGATGGAGACCTCCACCACGTTGGTGTCGCAGTCGAAGTTCATGTCCCAGACCAGGGAGATGATCTGGGTGCGGGTCAGCACCTCGCCCGATTGGCGCATCAGCACCTGCAACAGGGTGAACTCCTTGGTGGTCAGGTCGATGCGCCGCGAGCCGCGATAGGCCCGGTGCCGGCGTGGATCGAGCTCCAGGTCGGCGACCCGCAGGGTGTCGGTCGCCGGCAGGTTCTCGCTGCGCCGCAGCAGGGTGCGCACCCGCGCCAGCAGCTCGGGAAACTCGAACGGCTTGACCAGGTAATCGTCGGCCCCCAGGTCCAGCCCCTTGACCTTGTCGGCCAGGCGCCCGCGCGCCGAGAGCATCATTACCCGGGCGTTGCTGTCCTTGCGCATGTCTTCCAGCACCTGCCAGCCGTCCTTTTCCGGCAGATTGACGTCCAGAATCACCAGTTCGTAGTTTTGCTGTTCGATCAGGTAAAGCCCGTCGACACCGGTGGCGGCGCGGTCGACTACATAACCGCTTTCGGTCAGGCCCTGATGCAGATAATCGGCAGTTTTACGCTCGTCTTCGACAACCAGAATGCGCATGGAAAAGTGACCTCTTGATCATTAATACGATTTCAATGGCGCTGGATATGAAGTTGTTGTTGGACCAGCCATAAAACCCGCTAAGTTGCTGCTGATAAATAGCCTCAGCCGTTTGGATCGGGGGAATGCTCAAGCCTGAAGTGGCTTTAGGGTCAAGATTTAAAGTGCTTGATATCAATGGCTTGTGCCTGTTTTCGACAGCCGGTAACTAACTGATCCAATAGCAAGTCAAGGGAGGTGATTCATCGTATGAGCGAAGTTTGCTCGCGATGATCGTTAACGCTACTGCGTATTGACTGGAGAAGCGCGGGGCTCTCAAGTTCATCGCGGGTAAGTCGGATCGCCGCCCGCTCGCTCCTACAAACTGATCATGTGTCATTTACTGTTTCAATATATGTCGAAGTTTGGCGGAAACTTATATTAATACAGCCGGCAGTGACGCTTGCTTAGATGGCGTAATTGTCATTTTGACGTCAGAAAGTTGATAGCCCCTGGTCATGTCGCTGATATCGACAGCGATAAAAAAGGCGCCCGTGAAAGGGCGCCGGAAGATCCTCTCTGCCAAAGGAGCATTATCGCCAGAGAGGAGTAGAGCTCGGGGCGTTTCAGGTGTCCGGTTGCGCGCTGGCGCGGGTCGGGTCCTCGGCGGGTGCCTGAGTTTTTTTCCCACTCTCGGAGGACGCCTGTTCGCTATCGGTGCGGGGTATCTGCTGGCTGATGGGGAAGTTGTCCCAGTAGTGCTTCATGCGTTCAGCGCCGCCTTCGGCGAACGCTGCACCCGAGCTGGCAATCATCAGACCGGCGAGCAGGAGTGTGGAGGCTTTCATGTGTGGTGTCCCATTAACAGTGATCGGAATTCCGTCGCGTCCCTGTAACGAAGCAGTAATAGAAGTATGGCCCGATCTTATTAACGGGGGGTTAACAGGGCGCTGAAGGCGGGATGACAATGCTGTCATCCCGGATGAGAGGCGCTGACGGCCCACTGATATGGGCCGTGTAGGAAGAAGGGCGGGTTAAAGCTTCCAGTCCAGGCTCAGGGTCATAGTGCGCGGTTCGCCCCAGTAGACGCCGTTATAGAAGCCGACCCGTTCGTAGTACTTTTTGTCGAACAGGTTGGTGACGTTGAGCGAGGCCGACAGGTGCGAGTCGAACTCGTAGCGCGACATCAGCCCGGCCACGCTGTAGGCCTGCTGATGGATGCGGGTGTTTTCGGTGACGATACGCCCATCGCCGTCGCGCCCCACCGGCCGCCGGCTGCTGCCGTAGATTTCGCTTTGCCAGTTCAGGCTGCCGCCGACGGTCAGCGCCCGCCACTGGCCCGGCAGGCGATAGGCCGTGGACAAGCGCAGCATGTTCATCGGCTCGCCGCCGTTGGCGCGCTGCTTTTCGCCGTCCAGGGCGTGGGTATAGGTGTAGCCGGCGGTGAGGTTCCAGCCCGCGAGGATTTCGCCCGAGACCTCGGCCTCGAACCCCCGCACCTTGCCGCCTTTGCCGCCCGACTTGTAGAACTCCTCGCCAGTGACCGGGTCCGGCGGCACCGAGCTGTCCAGTTCGGCGACGTTGTCCTGCTTGCTCCAGAACACCGCGGTGGCCAGGTTCAGGCGCTCCTCCAGCAGGCTGCCCTTGAGCCCCAGCTCGTAGTTGCTGCCGACTATCGGCTCGAGGTATTTGCGGCTGGCGTCGCGCTCGGTCTGGGGCTTGAAGATGTCGGTGTAGCTGACATACACCGTGTATTGCGGGGTGAGGTCGTACAGCAGGCCGGCGTAGGGGGTCCACATGTCGTTGTGCTGCTGGCGGGTGTCCTCGAGGCTGGTCAGCTGGTTGTTGGCATCGTAGCGGCGAGAACGACTGTGGGCGCTCCAGCTGCCGTAACGGCTGCCGAGCACCGCATGCAGGTCGTCGCCCAGGCTCAGGCGGGTGGCCAGGTAGCCGGCCTTTTGCCGGGTGCTGTCGCCGGAACCGGGCAGGTTGGTCACGGTGTCGGGAAACTTGGCGATACCGCCCATGTATTTCCAGTCGGCGATGCTGGCGTAGCCCGGTGGTGTCGGGCCGCCGACGGTGTAGGGTGACGACTCGCGGCGCTCGGCCTCGCCGTAGCCCAGCATCAGCTCATGCTCGCGGCCCAGCAGGCTGTAGGGACCGGCCAGGTTGAAGTCGTACACGCGCATTTTCTGCGTGCCGATCATATGGCTGGCCCAGGCGGTCATGCCCGAGCGGTCGGCTTGCGGGAAACCGGCGCCGCCGTAATAGACCTTGCCGTCGCTGTCGCTGTCGCGGTGGGTGTAGGCGGCTTTCAGGTGCCAGTCGTGGCCCAGGCGCTGGTCGAGGGTGGCGAAGGCGGTCTTGTCCTTGAGCGGCCAGGAGCTCCAGTGCGCCGCCATGTTGGTGGAGCGCGGCAGGTTGGCCTTGCCGCCCGCGGCGTTCCAGTAGGGCACGGTGCCCCAGGAGGTGCCCTGGACCTGCTTGTCCTGGTAGTCGTAGCCCACCGCCAGGGTGGTGCTGTCGCTCAGGTCGGCCTCGAGAATGCCGTAGCCGACTTCCCGCTGCAGCTGGTAGTGGTCGCGAAACGACTGGCTGTCGCGATAGGCCAGCACCGTGCGCCCGCGCAGGCGGCCGTCGAACCCCAGGGGGCCGCCGACATCGACGTAGCTGTAGTAGTTGTCATAGCTGCCGCCGCTGACGCCGGCCTTGGCCGCCCACTCGTAGGTCGGTCGCTTGCGCACCATGTTGACCGTGGCCGAAGGGTCGCCGGCGCCGGTGGTCAGGCCGGTGGCGCCGCGGACCACTTCGATGCGGTCGTAGATGATGGTGTCCGAATCGGACTTCATGCGGTTGAAGGTGTTGAGCATGCCATCGATCTGGAAGTTGTTGATGGAGTAGCCGCGGGAGGAATAGCTCACCCGGTCGGAGTCCAGGTGCTGGACCACCACCCCGGTGGTTTGCCCCAGCACCTCGGACAAGGTGTCGAGTTTGAAATCGTCCATCTGCTGGCGGGTCACCACCGACACCGATTGCGGGGTTTCCTTGATCGACAGGTTCAGACGCGTGGCGGTGTTCATGCTGCCGGTGGTATAGGACCCGGTATTTTCCGTGGTGGCGCCCAGGCCCTGGGCGGTGACGCTGGTGGCATCGAGCTCCAGGGTCCTGGCGCCGCGGTCGGGGTTCTGGGCGGGTTCGCTTTCGGCCAGCAGCTCGGGGCTCAGAACCGCGCCGCACAGGCCGAATGTCAAAGTCATGGAACGGGTGAATGGCGCGAGCATCGCTGCCGCCTCCTTGTCGTCGAGGGAAAAAATCCGTTTGCACTGAGACGAAAAGGCGGAAGGGTATTTAGGTCAAACGAGAATAATTATTATCTTCGAGATGTAAAAATGCCCCATAAAGGGGCATTGAGGGCCGGTATTACGGGGCTGCGTGAGCCCCATAGGAAACGGCTTATTTTTGCATCGCTTATTTCTGTACGACTTACTTCTGCACGACTTATTTCTGCACCACCGCGGCGGCAGGCGGGGCCTTGGGCTTCATCAGGCTGAAGTCGATCAGGGCTTTCTCGTTGCGTTCATAAGGGTTGCCGATCAGCAGCGGGCGCGGCTTGAAGCTGTCGCTGACCAGGCTCTTGCTGCGGTCCAGTTCGTCGGAACTCAGGCCGGCCATGTCGGCCCAGGTATGGATCAAGTGCGAGCTGCTGTAGGGGCGGCCGAGGTCGCCGGCGAAGTTCCAGTCATGGTTCTGCTTCCACTTCGGCGAGGCCCAGGCGATGAACGGAATGGTGTACATCGGCGCGGTCGGCTTGCCTTCGTTGCGGCCCAGGGTGTTGTGGCCGGCGGAGTCGAACACGTCTTCGCCGTGGTCCGACAGGTACAGCAGGAAGCCGTTGGGGTCGGTCTTGGCGTAGTCCTTGATCAGGCTCGAGACCACGAAGTCGTTGTACAGCACCGCGTTGTCGTAGCTGTTGTAGGTCGGCACCTGGTCGTCACGCACGCCGGCCGGCACGCCAGCGCGGTCGGTGAACTTGTCGTAGCTCGGCGGGTAGCGGTACTGGTAGCTCATGTGGGTGCCCAGCAGGTGGACCACGATGAACTTGCGCGGCGCGCCGTCGGCCAGGGCCTTGGAGAACGGCTCCAGCACGTCGCCGTCGTACTGGCGGGCGTTCTGGTTGCGGTTGTTGTTCAGGTAGACCTGCTCGTCCGCCTGCTCGGAGAAGGTGGTGAGCATGGTGTTGCGTTTGGTCATGGTCTGCTGGTTGGTGATCCAGTAGGTCTTGTAGCCGGCCTGCTTCATCACACTGACCAGAGACGGGGTCTTGAGGTACAGGTCCGGGTTTTCTTCGTCGGCGAAGGTCAGCACCTGCTGCAAGGCTTCGATGGTGTAGGGGCGCGGGGTGATGACGTTGTCGAAGATAGCCAGCTGGTCCTTGAGCTTGTCCAGCTCCGGCGTGGTCTGGCGCGGGTAGCCGTAGAGGCTCATGCGCTGGCGGTTGGTCGACTCGCCGATCACCAGGACCAGGGTCGAAGGCTGGTTGGCCATGCTGTCCTTGAGGTTGTGCAGCGGCGGGATCTTGCTCACGTTGTCGAGCATGCCCTGCATGTTTTCCAGCTGCTCGCGGTAGCGCCGGTAGGCCACCACCATCTGCCACGGCACCGCGGGCTCGATGCGCGTCTCGAATTTCTCCAGGCCGCCGGCGAAGCTGCCGGTGCGCGCGGTCTGCTTGATCAGCGGGTAGCCGATGACGGCGATCAGGATGGCCATGGCCGCCACCAGCGCGCGACCGCGCGGCAGGTAGACCGGGCGCAGGCGGGTCCAGAGGAAGAGGGCGAAGGCGGTATGGGCGAGGAACGCCAGCACCATCCACCAGGCGAAGTACTGGGTCAGGTACTCACCGGCTTCGGAGGGGTTCGACTCGAACATGATGAAGATGACGCTCTGGGAGAACTCCTGCTGGTAAATGAAGAAGTAACCCAGGCTGGCCATGGAACAGGCCCAGAGCACGATGCCGATGACGGCGGCCATCGCGCGGGTGCGGGCCGGGAACAGCAGCATCGGCGCCAGCCAGATCGCGCTCATGATGAAGGCCTGGCGGAAACCGGCGAACCCGGAGGTGTCGGTCAGCTGGATCAGTAACTGGGTGATGCCGGAGAAGTACCAGAAGAACAGGAAGAGCCAGCCCAGGCCCGCCCAGTCAAACCCTTTCGCGGATGTCTTATCGCGTTTAAACACTGCCATCGAGCGCTCCAGCTTCATTGAACATGACATTCGCCGGAAAGCTTCGACTACCTCGGCGAACGCGCGCCGCGCCCGTGGGGGCGGCAATATTGCGCCGGAGTATCCACAAGCAGGTGTGAAAACTTTGTGAGTTGGTACCTGCGTGTCAGATAATGCCGTCGCCAGGAGGCGGGTAGGGTAAAAAGCGACGGGCAAAAAGAAGCCGGCGATCCATCAAGGACTCAGCCGGCTTCATTAATAACCTGTTGCAAGGACCGGCCACGGCGGGCGGGTTCCTCGGATTCTCAGGCGTGTAGCTGGGTGACGGCAGCCACCTGACCCTGGTTCTGCAATGCCAGGCGCAGTTGCGCCAGCTCTTGCTTCAACTGGTCGCGCTCGTTCTTCAGTTCGCGCAACTCGTCACGACGGATAGTGACGTAGAGGGTTTGTGCTGGTCGTGCCGGTAGTACTGTGCCCATTGCTCACCTCGCAAATGGCGTGCATCAACTGTGGTCCGGCCGCTCGAATTCCGGGGCCTGAAACACTATCGGCGGCAATTTTGATTTCTTTTGCCGGCAAAGGGAACTTTTTTATTTTCAGCGGTCGTTGTGCCTTCGAAGCGATTCGCGTCGTTATCCACTCACTGCTTGGGAAACTTAGTCCAGCCGCTCTGGACTAACCCTCACTGGCCTCGTTGGGCTATAACCTTTTGACACAATTTAGTAGTAAGGAGCATCAGCACATGCAACTGGGGATTATCGGACTGGGCCGCATGGGCGGAAACATTGCGCGGCGCCTGATGCTCAATGGGCATGAAACCGTGGTCTATGACCGCAACAGCGCTTTTGTCAGCACCCTGAGTGGCGAAGGCGCCAAGGGCGTCGCCGACCTGCCGGCCCTGGTCGCCGGCCTGGAGAAGCCGCGCGCGGTCTGGGTCATGCTGCCGGCTGGCGCGCCTACCGAAGACACCATCGAGACCCTCAGCCAGTTGCTCGAACCGGGCGACGTGATCATCGATGGCGGCAACACCTACTATAAGGACGACATCCGTCGCGCCCAGGCGCTGGCGGAAAAAGGCCTGAACTACATCGACGTCGGCACCTCCGGCGGCGTCTGGGGCCTGGAGCGCGGCTACTGCATGATGATCGGCGGCGACGCCGAGGTCGTCCGCCGCCTGGACCCGCTGTTCGATGCGCTGGCACCGGGCATGGGTGACATCCCGCGGACCAAGGACCGGGTGGCCGAAGACGATCGCGCCGAGCGCGGTTACATCCACGCCGGCCCCGCCGGTGCCGGGCACTTCGTCAAGATGATCCACAACGGCATCGAGTACGGCATGATGCAGGCCTTCGCCGAAGGCTTCGACATCCTCAAGACCAAAGCCTCGCCAAGCCTGCCGCAAGACCAGCGCTTCGACCTCAACGTCGCTGATATCGCCGAAGTCTGGCGCCGTGGCAGCGTGGTCTCGTCCTGGTTGCTGGACCTGACCGCCGACGCCCTGGCCAGCGATCCGCAGCTCGACGGTTTCTCCGGCGAAGTGGCCGACAGCGGCGAAGGTCGCTGGACCATCGAAGCCGCCATCGAGCAGGCGGTGCCGGTTCCTGTGCTGTCCAGCTCGCTGTTCGCTCGTTTCCGCTCCCGCCAGCAGAGCACCTATGGCGACAAGATGCTGTCGGCCATGCGTTTCGGCTTCGGCGGCCACGTGGAGACTCCGAAAAAATGACCTCCTCGCGAAAGAAGTCCAAGGCTCAACCCGCTCCACCCACCACACTGTTTCTATTCGGCGCCCATGGCGACCTGGTCAAGCGCCTGCTGATGCCGGCGCTGTACAACCTCAACCGTGACGGCTTGCTGGATGAGGGGTTGAAGATTGTCGGCGTCGATCACAACGCGATCAGCGATGTGGATTTCGCCAAGAAGCTCGAGGACTTCATTCGCACCGAGGCTGCCGGCAAGGTCGGCAGCGGCGCGCAAGCGCTGGACCCGGCGCTCTGGGCCAAGCTGGCCAATGGCATCAGCTATGTCCAGGGCGACTTCCTGGACGACAGCACCTATGACGCGCTGGCGGCGAAAATCGCCGCCAGCGGCACCGGCAATGCGGTGTTCTACCTGGCCACCGCACCGCGCTTCTTCAGTGAAGTGGTGCAGCGCCTGGGTGCGTCGGGGTTGCTGGTCGAAGGGGACAACGCGTTTCGCCGGGTGGTGGTGGAGAAGCCGTTCGGCTCCGACCTGCACACCGCGCAAGCGCTGAACGAATGCCTGCTCAAGGTGATGAGCGAGAAGCAGATCTATCGGATCGACCATTACCTGGGCAAGGAGACGGTGCAGAACATTCTGGTCAGCCGTTTCTCCAACAGCCTGTTCGAGGCTTTCTGGAACAACCATTACATCGACCACGTGCAGATCACCGCGGCGGAAACCGTCGGGGTGGAAACCCGTGGCAGCTTTTACGAAAACACCGGCGCCCTGCGCGATATGGTGCCCAATCACCTGTTCCAGCTGCTGGCGATGGTCGCCATGGAACCGCCGGCGGCCTTCGGCGCCGACGCGGTGCGCGGCGAAAAGGCCAAGGTGGTGGGGGCGATTCGTCCCTGGAGCACCGAAGAGGCCCTGGCCAACTCGGTGCGTGGCCAGTACGTGGCGGGCAAGGCGGGCGACAAGCCGGTGGCCGGCTACCGCGAAGAGGCCAATGTGGCCCCGGACAGCAACACCGAAACCTACGTCGCCCTCAAGGTGATGATCGACAACTGGCGCTGGGTCGGCGTGCCGTTCTACCTGCGCACCGGCAAGCGCATGAGCGTGCGCGACACCGAGATCGCCATCTGCTTCAAGCCTGCGCCGTACGCGCAGTTCCGCGATACCGAGGTCGACCACTTGCAGCCGACCTACCTGCGCATCCAGATCCAGCCCAATGAAGGCATGTGGTTCGACCTGCTGGCGAAAAAGCCCGGGCCGACCCTGGAGATGGCCAATATCGAGCTGGGGTTCGCCTACAAGAACTTCTTCGAGATGCAGCCTTCCACCGGCTACGAGACGCTGATCTACGATTGCCTGACCGGCGACCAGACCCTGTTCCAGCGCGCCGACAACATCGAAAATGGCTGGCGCGCGGTGCAGCCGTTCCTCGATGCCTGGAAGGAAAAGGCCAAGGTGCATATCTACCGGGCCGGTGAAGACGGACCGGCGGCCGGCGACGAGTTGCTGACCCGCGACGGCCGTGAATGGCACAGCCTCGGATGAGGGGCGAGGGGCAGCATCCCATCCAGTTCCTGCTCAGCGACATGGACGGCACCTTGCTGCTGCCCGATCACAGCTTGAGCCAGCGCACTATCGCCGCGGTGCGCGCGCTGCGCGAAGCCGGGGTGTTCTTCAGCCTCGCCACCGGGCGGCCGCCGCGGGCCATGTTGCAGCAGATCGAGGCCCTGGGCGTCGACCTGCCGACCGCGGCGTTCAATGGCGGCACCCTCGTCAATCCCGATGGCAGTTTCCTGGTGCGCCACCATGTGCCGGTAGCGGTCGCCAACACTGTCCTGGCGCTGTTGTCGCCGCAGCCGGAAGTCGAAGTCTGGGTGTTCGCCGACGGTGAATGGCTGCTGCGCAATCCCCATGGGCCGATGGTGCCGCGCGAGCAGCATGGCCTGGGTT
Organism: Pseudomonas chlororaphis subsp. chlororaphis; assembly: GCF_003945765.1. Lineage (NCBI taxonomy): Bacteria > Pseudomonadati > Pseudomonadota > Gammaproteobacteria > Pseudomonadales > Pseudomonadaceae > Pseudomonas > Pseudomonas chlororaphis. Next base: position 3,268,558 of record NZ_CP027712.1, read on the forward strand.
ATCCGCCGGTGGTGGTGGAGAGCTTCGAGGACTACCTGCCGCGCATCGACAAGATAGTCGCCGCCAGTGCCGACACTGAACTGTTGGTGGCGCTGGAGGCGCGTTTGCTGGAGCAGGTCGGTGGGCAGGCGCAGGTCTCCCGTTCGCAGCCGGTGTACCTGGATGTGACGGCGCTGCAGGCCAACAAGGGGCAGGCGCTGATCACCCTGGCGGAGTTTCTCGGGGTGCCGCTTGCGCGCACCGCGGCGCTGGGCGATGGCGGCAACGACCCGGCGATGTTCCAGCAGGCCGGGTTGTCGATTGCCATGGGCCAGGCCGAAGCGGCGGTGAAACGCCAGGCCGACCTGGTGACGGGCAGCAATGTCGTGGATGGCGCCGCCGAGGCAATCGAACGATTCATCCTGCCGCGCTAATGCAAAACCTGTAGCCGCTGCCGCAGGCTCGGGCCGCGTTCGGACGATAAGGCCGAAGGCCTTCAGCGATCTGGAGACCGCCGCGACCCTGCGGGTCGATCGCAGCCTACGGCAGCGGCTACATCCTTACAGCCAGTAGCTCACCGCATACCAGCCCAGCACCCCCATCACCACGGTGTAGGGCAACGCCATCCACACCATGCGTCCATACGACAGGCGCACCAGCGGCGCGATCGCCGAGGTCAGCAGGAACAGGAACGCCGCCTGGCCGTTGGGCGTGGCCACGCTCGGCAGGTTGGTACCGGTGTTGATCGCCACCGCCAGGGTTTCGAAGTGTTCGCGGCTCATCAGTCCGGAAGCGAAGGCCTGTTTCACTTCGGTGATGTAGATGGTGGCGACGAACACGTTATCGCTGATGGCCGACAACAGCCCGTTGGCGATAAACAGCATGCCCGGCTGCTGGCTCGCCGGCAGCGCCAGCACCCACTGGATCAGCGGGGTGAACAGCTGCTGGTCGTGAATCACCGCCACCACCGCGAAAAACACCACCAGCAGGGCGGTGAACGGCATCGCATCCTTGAACGCACTGCCCAGGCGGTGCTCGTCGGTGATGCCGGTGAAGGCGGTAATCAGCACGATCACCATCAGGCCGATCAGGCCGACCTCGGCGATATGCAGGGCCAGCGCGGCAATCAGGATCAGCGCGGCCACGCCCTGTACCAGCAGCGCCGCGCGTTGCCGGTCGGTGCGTTCGGCGTTGTCTTCGGCGGCGTAGTTGGCCAGCACCGCGCGCACGTTGTCCGGCAGCAGGGTGCCGTAGCCGAACCAGCGCAGTTTCTCCAGCAGCACGCAGGTCACCAGCCCGGCCACCAGCACTGGCAGGGACACCGGGGCGACCTTGAGGAAGAAGTCGGCGAAGTGCCAACCCATTTCATGGCCGATCAGCAGGTTCTGCGGCTCGCCCACCAGGGTGCAGACGCCACCCAGGGCGGTGCCCACCGCGCCATGCATCAGCAGGCTGCGCAGGAAGGCGCGGAACTGTTCGAGGTCCTGGTGGTGCAGTTGCGGCAAGTGCTGGTCGTCGTTGAATTCGCTGTCCTGGCGCGGGTCGTTGCCGGACGCCACCCGGTGATACACCGAATAGAAGCCCACCGCGGCGCTGATGATCACCGCGGTCACCGTCAGGGCATCGAGAAACGCCGAGAGGAAGGCCGAGAGAAAGCAGAACAGCAGGCCCAGCAGCGCCTTGGAACGCACCCCCAGCAACAGCCGGGAGAACAGGAACAGCAGCAGCTCCTTCATGAAATAGATGCCGGCCACCATGAACATCAGCAGCAGGATTACCGGGAAGTTGTGCACCAGTTCGTCGTACAGCGCCTGGGGCGTGGTCATGCCCAGCGCCACGGCTTCCAGCACCAGCAGGCCGCCGGGCATCAACGGGTAGCACTTGAGGGCCATGGCCAGGGCGAAGATGAACTCGGCCACCAGCATCCAGCCGGCCGCCACCGGGCCGACCGTGAACAGCAGCAAGGGATTGAGCAGCAGGAAGGCGAGGATGCTGGCTTTGTACCAGCGCGGTGAATGGCCGAGAAAGTTGTGGGTGAAAGCCTGGGCCAGTGAACCGGACATTGGCTGCTCCTTGTATTGAAGAAGCGCGCAACTTGCCGCAAGCACCGGTGAAGATCAAGAAACTCTGAAATCTTTTGCCACAATCTTCGGCTAGGTCACGGTTTGCTTGTCGATGGTTACTGGCGCGGATGGCCTTCAGGTTCAGACCGGGCCTTGAGGCGAGAATGAGTGGCATCGACCGCCTGCATTCATCGAAGGGAATGCCGCGGAAACTAAAGAAACTTGTCGCGGGTGGACTAACGTCTGGCTCGAGATGAAATAAGAAGAGGAGGGAGTTTATAGTTGGTGAGCAGGTCAGCGGCTGAAAAAAACTGAAAGAGTTGAACTTTCAGATATGACTCGAAGAGTCGACATATATCAACTGCGACAAAATAACGCAGATCACCCGAAGGTGATCTGCGTCCGTGTTCTTACTCTGGCATGGCCCAGGATTGCAGTGTGTAACCTTCCTGGCTCAGTTCGGCGCGGGCCTGTTTCAGCAGGTCTTCCAGTTGCGCCGGGTCGGAGTAGGCGCTGCTTGGAATCTGTTTGCGGCCAATACGGGTATTGGTGCGGTCGATGACGGTCAGGCTCAGTTCGCCGTTACCGTCTTGTGGGGCCCAGGCGACGCATTGAAATGGCTGGAATGCGCGGTCGGCGATCAAAAGTGCTTCGTTGATACGGAGCGGGGCGTTCATGGGGTCTTCTCTCTATGTGCCCAATCAAATGATGTGCCGTCGGTTGGGCTTACCGTTCGGCTGGTTACTTGTACTGATGTCTCGAACCAGGGATCAGGTCACATAGAAAGACCAGAATTTACAACTTTTGTTCACACCCGCGATTCAGAGCCTTCTTTTGAAAGCTGAATGAAAGATTGGCGCAGGCAATTAAACCGGGCTTTTGGATCCATCTAAGGGTTAGTCCAAATGGTGATTGGTGCTATAAACAATCGATACAAGACAGCGTCAAGTAATTGCTAATGTTACAGCCAGGTTTGCCAAACTACTGTTTCTAATAACTTTTCCTCTTTTTGGCGCCAAGGAACAGTCATGCTTGAAGCGACCGCCTTACGCCGCCTTTTAGTGGTTGACCCGTGCGACGATTGCCATCGTCTGCTGCCTGGATTACGCACGGTGGGCTGGGATGTCGACAGTTGTGACCTGGAATCGGCCGTCGATCGCGGCTGTGACGTCGGCTTGCTGCGTTTGCAGGCTTTTCACCTGGAGCGACCGGAAGCGGTCAAGGACCTGATCAGCCGCAGCGGTACCGAGTGGATTGCGGTGCTCAGTCCGGACGTGCTGCGCCTGCAGAAGGTCGGCGATTTCGTTTGCGAGTGGTTTTTCGATTTCCACACCCTGCCGTTCGATGTCTCGCGGGTCCAGGTGACACTCGGACGGGCTTTCGGCATGGCCCGCCTGCGTGGCCAGGGGCATATTCATGTCGCTCAGCCCGAGCATGAGTTGCTGGGCGACAGCCGACCGATCCGCGACTTGCGCAAGCTCTTGAGCAAGCTGGCGCCCACCGAGTCGCCGGTACTGATTCGCGGCGAAAGCGGTACGGGCAAGGAGCTGGTGGCCAGGACCCTGCACCGCCAGTCGCAGCGCCACAGCAAACCCTTCGTGGCGATCAACTGCGGGGCGATCCCCGAGCACCTGATCCAGTCCGAACTGTTCGGCCATGAGAAGGGCGCGTTCACCGGCGCCCATCAACGCAAGGTCGGGCGTATCGAGGCGGCCCATGGCGGCACCCTGTTTCTCGACGAAATCGGCGACCTGCCGCTGGAACTGCAGGCCAATCTGTTGCGCTTTTTGCAGGAAAAACACATTGAACGCGTGGGCGGCAGCCAGCCGATCCCGGTGGATGTACGGGTGCTGGCGGCGACTCACGTCGACCTCGAGGCGGCGATCGACAAGGGGCGCTTTCGCGAAGACCTGTATTACCGCCTGAACGTGTTGCAGGTGGTCACCGTGCCATTGCGCGAACGGCATGGCGATATCGGCATGCTGGCCAGCCACTTTTCCCACTTCTATAGCCAGGAAACCGGGCGCCGGCCGCGCAGTTTCAGCGAAGACGCGCTGGTGGCCATGGGCAAGCACGACTGGCCGGGCAATGTCCGCGAGCTGGCCAACCGGGTGCGGCGCGGCCTGGTACTGGCCGAGGGCCGGCAGATCGAGGCCCGGGACCTGGGCCTGCTCAGTCCGCAGGCGAGCATCGCGCCCATGGGTACGCTGGAGGACTACAAGCATCGGGCCGAGCGCCAAGCCCTGTGCGATGTCTTGAGCCGGCACAGCAACAACCTGAGTGTCGCGGCCAGGGTGCTGGGCGTATCGCGCCCGACCTTCTACCGGTTGCTGCACAAGCATCAGATCCGCTAGGGCGGTGCGACGAAAAGGCCCGCGGCGAGGTGATCGCCGCGGGCCTTTTTTTGGTTGGCGTTTAGAAGTAGTAAGGGAATTTCAGGCTGAAGGTGAAGTCCGGCGCATCGTCGGTCAGGCCGATGGACAGGTTGGGCACTATGGTCAGGTTGTCGGTGGCCGCCACGGTCATGCCGACGTTGAAGTAGCCGGCGTTGGCATCGCTGGATACCACGGACTGCCAGTCGCCGCCATCTTCCTTGAGCTTGCTCTTGCGCTGGACCAGGTCCGAGAAGGAGAACGACATACTCATCTTCTCGTTCAGGGCGAAGGCGATGCCCATGCCGATCTGGAAGCTGTCGCCGAGCTTGACCTTGCCCGGAGTCTTCTGGTTAACCGTGGAGCTGATGTCGTCGAACGATTCTTCCAGGTTGTGGGTGTAGGAGAGGGTGCCGAAGAGCACCGCCGGGTCGAAGGTCTTGACCAGCGAGATGCCGGGGGTGATCGACCAGACGCCGTTACCGGTCGGCAGGTCATCCGGGACGAACAGGTTGGTGTTGTCCTGGACCTGGCGCAGCTTGATGCCGAACGGTTCTTCGCCGGTCGGTGCCTTGACGCGCAAGGTCAACACCGCGTCCGGGGTATTGACCGATTCGTCGAGGAATTTGTAGGCGATGCCGAAGTTCACGTCGCCGAGGGTCGGGTCCTTGGACACGGTCTTTTCGCTGGTGACGCCCGCCGCGCCGTTTTGCGCGCCGCCGGACTGGTAGGTCGATTCGCGGTAGACCACCGGCACGTTGACGTCGAACTGCCAACGGTTGTCCAGGTTGTAGCGGGCCGTGAGGTCGAGGGTCCAGTTGTCGGCCTTGATCCGGTCCAGGTTGATATTGCCGAGGAAGATCGAGTCCAGCGCCAGGAAGCCGTTGAGAATCAGCTGCCGGGTGTCATAACGGGAGTAGGTCAGGCCGGTCTCGACACTGAACTTGCCGCCGCCGAAGAAGCCGCTGGCTTCGTCGTACAGGTTGGACACACTCTGCGCCGGTTGCGAATCATCCTTGAGCGACTCCCCGTAGGAACTGCCGCCGGCCGGGGTCGGGCCTTGGCCCGTGGTCCCGGCCACCTGCTGGTTGCCACGCATGTCCGCTGGCGACTTGGCCAGGCGTTTCGGGGGTGGCGCCGCCGGTTGCTCCTCGACCTGGCGTACCCGTTGTTCCAATACCGCCAGTGCTTTCTGCTGCACTTCGTAACGTTGCTTAAGCTCCAGTAATTCTTGTTTCAGGGCCTCTACGTCGGCATCAGGCGCTGCCTGCAGCAGTGCCGTCGGGAGGAGCGTGCTCAGGCATACAACTGCGCGCAGCGAGACTGATCGATACATGAATAAGCCGTCCCTTTGAGCCTAATGATCGAGAATCAGCGTAGTTCAATATCCCAGGTTGCGAAGGCCCTTGAGCTGGGTCAGGTTGCAGTCCAAAGCGCCGGTACTCGCCCCGTTATTGTTGAGCACGACGTTCAGTTGGGTCAGGTTACTGACCAGGTTGCTGTCGCCCAGCAGGCGGGTGTTTTGCAGCAAGCCGCCCTGGGCCACTTGCTGCAGGGCTGAGCCCTGGTTGTTGCTGGCCTGGATGGCCATCTGGATGCCACCACCGGTGGCGGACACGGCCACGCTGCCCGCGGCATTGCTGCCGCTGATGGTTTGCCCGCTCATCAACAGCTGGCCCTGCGCCGGCACCAGCGCCGGGGCATGCCTGGCTTCCTTGACGTCGATGGAGACGTTGTTATAGGCGCTGTTGCCATCGCCCGCCGCGCGTACGCTCTGGGTCACCCCTTGGGTGGTGGCCAGGCCCGCGCCGCCGATCACGTTGCCCGAGCCCTGGGTCGGCGTCGAGCCGTTGCCGCTTTCGGTGATCGTGGAGACATAGAATTCTGGTTTGATCGTCGATTGCTGGATCTGCATGGTGGTCGTGGCGCCGATCAGATCGCCCGAGGCATTGCGCCAGGTGCTGCTCATGACAATGCCGAAGCTGATGATCCGCCCCGGCATGACATAGCGACCGCGGAGCTCGGAGAGTTCCTGGTCCTTGATTTCTATAGGCTTGAACCCTGCGTTGGCGTACGCAGGAAAACTTGTGACCAGGCAGGCAGCGGCCAGCCAGTAAGCGCTTTTCATCTGCTGCTCCCGGAGCATCCTGCCCCTTTATCCTTAGGGCGACCCTAGAAGAAGTCGCTCTGAATGAAACCGAATTCCATCAGTTCTGCGTCTTTGACCGGGTTGAAGGTATCCAGCTTGTTCTTGGCCGTCAGCGGGTTGGGCGGGTCGCGCAAGGCGTTGGCCTTGTCGTAGCCGGGGCCGACGATGGCGAAGACGATACCGTTCCAGCCTTTGACAAAGTCTTCGTGGGAGTAGCGTTTATGGCCGAGGACGGGGTCGCCGACATAGACCCAGTCTTTCTGCGCCCGCTGCATGACCACGAAGTGCTTGTAACCACGAATGTCCATCAGTACCACCACCGGAATGGAGACCGCCTGTAGCTTGTCGGGAGGTATCCGGTAGCCCCGGGCGCGCATGCCGATGCTTTCCAGGTAGCGCTTCATGTCCAGCATGGAGAAACCCTGGGTACGCACAAGGTCCTGGTCAGCGGTGGCCAGCATGCCTTTGATGACGTGCTCCTCATCGACGTCGAGCCAGTAGGCCTGGCGCAGCACCGTCGCCAGCGCGGCGGCGCCGCAACTGAAGTCGGTTTTCTGCTCGACCAGGTCGGCGAATTTGCGTTCCCGCACGCTCTGCACCTGCTTGTACACCAGGTTGCCGCCAGGCAACACGGCCACCGGCATCTGCGCGGCCTGAGCCAGGCCCGCCAGGCAAAGCAAAAGGGAGAAGGTTGCCATTCGCATGATCGCTACGCCTTGTGGGACTGTGGAAAAGCCCCGTTTCCGGGGCTTTCGTCACTCTCGTGATTACAGGCAGGCTCTGCAGCCGGCAGCGATGGACAGCGAGTTGCTTTGTTGGTTGCCGACCCCCGCCGAGACGTTGGCACCGCCGTTGCCGGAGAAGCCGTTCATCGAGCCAGACATCGACGCGTTGTTGATCACAGGGTTTTTCCAGCCGTCTTTGGTCAGCACTTGCTTGGTCCAGACGCCGGAAAGTTCGATCGTGCCTTGTTCCTTGAAGGTGAACTTCTGATTGCCATTATCGTGATCGCCACCGCCGCTACGATCGTCATAGTCATGACCGCCACCATGGTGATCGTCGTCGCCCTGGATCTTGCCGTAGCCGGTGCCTTTGTAGGTGCCCGAGGCATTGAAACTGCCGCTGAGGGTGTCTGTTTTGTAGGTACGCACACCCTTGTTGTCCACGTCCAGGCCAGTGGAGGTCTGGTCGGCCGAAGCTGACGCAGTCGCTACGCGTCCGCCGGATACGGCGATTGCCAGGTTGTTTTTCTGTTGGTTGAAGTCGCCGGCGGTGACGTTGATGCCGATATTGCCGGAGCCGCTGTTGCCTGCATTGTCGAGTGTTGCGCTGTTTTGCGTGGACCAGTTTTTCACCGTGTTGTTGGTGTTGGTCTGGGTCGCGCTGGAAGTGGCTACCGCGCTGCCGAAGATGAAGCTTTCATCGGCGGTGGCCAGGGCGACGGCGTTGTCTTGCTGGTTGCCGTCGCCGGCAGCCACGTTGGCGCCCATGTTGCCGTTGGAGTTGTTCATCGAGTCGCTGGCGTCGGCGTTGTTGTGGGTGCCACGGTTGCTGACGCTGTTGCCCGAGCTGAACTGCTCATCGGTTACGTTGGCCACGGCACCGGCGGTGAGTTGCAGCTTGGTGTTGAGGTCTTGGCCGCCGCCGCCGTGGCCGCCGTGGCCGCCATGACCTCCATGGCCGCCGTGGTGACCATTGTGACCGCCATGGCCACCGTGACCACCGTGGTTGTCGTCATTACCGCCTGCCTGTGCAGCGATCGCCATGACCGCGGCGAGGGCAAAAACCAGTGGCTTGAGAGCCATTGTAGGTTTCATGGTGTTTCTCCGTGCTTATTTAGTTGGTTAAGTGTTGGTACCTTCCAATCGCACTGCTGCGGGTCAGTCAGCGACCCGTATGCTCAGGGTGTTAGCCATTCGGTTCCCCACCCCGGCACTCTGGTTCACCTGAATCACTCCCCGGCTGCCGGTGAAGGCCTGGTCGCTGGTAACGACCTGGCGGCTGCCTTTGGAAGCGTCAGTTGCTCCCGAGCCTGGTAACAGCGCCACGTTCTGTTGGGACAGGACGCTGTCGTCGACGCTTTGCGGCTGAGCACTGATGCTCACCCGCATTGCGTTGACCATCTGGTTGTTGGCGCCGGCTCCCTGGTTCACGCCCAGGACCCCGTTGCCGTTGCTGAAAGCGTTGCCGCCGATGCTGCTGCTGGCGTCGATCGCGCTGCTGGCCGGTGTGTCGAGCTTCTGCCGGACCACAGTGGTGGCCTGGGCGTCGGTGCCGATGGCAATGGCGCGTGTGTTGGTCTGTTGCTGCTGGTCGCCGGCGGCCTGGTTGACGTTGAAGTTGCCGTTGTAGCGGGCGCCGGAGTTGTGAAGGGTGGCGGTGTCCACCGCCTGGATGCCTGGGTCGGCCATCACCGAAGCGCAGCCGAACAGGGCAAGCCATACGAGGGTACGAGTCATCTCATTGGCCTCCGGCCATTCTGCCCAAAGGAGCCAGGCCAGAATTCAGGGAGCGGTTGATGGTGCCGGAGATGGCGCCACCGCTGCCGCCGCCGTGGCCGGCGCTCATGCCGGCCATGCCGTTGGGGTTGGTGACGGTGTTCAGCCCCTGCAGGTTGACGCCGTTGGGCATGATGCTGCCGCTGATCGTGGAACCGCTGCTGACCCCGGCAAAATCGCCGTCGCTCAATTCGGTGTTGCTGGTCATCTGTTTGACCCGGGCCGATGGGTTGGCATTGACGGTGGTCGGGTAGGGGTCAGGATGCAGCGGAGGGCGGCCGACGGTATGAGGTTGCACGTCGCGGTCGAGAACGATCCTGCCGTCCCTGATGTCGCCGGCAGCCTGGACCGGGAGACTGAGCAGCGAGCCGATGGCACAGCCGATCAGCAGGAGGCGGGTCAGAGCTGAATTGAGATTCTCCACGGCAGCATTCCCTTCTTTTTCGCTGGCCCTAGTCAGCGTTGCGAGGGTAGAGAGCAGAAGCCGTGCCGCTTTTTGATTGTTTCAAAAATTCAACAGGTTACGAATAACCAGGTGTGTTGCCGGGGCAGGGGTGTTTCAACGATGAGACCCGTGTCGCCTTCGACAGCCCGGTATGGCCGTGGCGAGGCTCTGGATCGAGGGGCTCGCGGCGGGTTGTATCAGCGTTTTAACAGATGGCAGAAGGGCAATGAGAAGCCCTTTGATTTGGCCGTTCTGCGCAGCGGCGGGTGTTTCAGGGATGGACGTTTTTCTCGCCAGCAGAGGAGAAAAAAAGCGGACAGGAAAAGGATTCGGTTAACCCCGAAGTAAACGCTCGACCCGCTCGAATGCCCGTTGCCGACGGGCTTCCCAGTCGCCGCGAATCACTTCGAAGGGCTGCTGGTGTTGCACCAGCCAATCACCTGTGGCCTTGAAGAAGGCCAGGCGCTCGCTCAGTTCGGGTTGGCAGCGCTGGCCGTCGTTGCTCCAGCCGACATCTTCCGGCGAGAGCAGCAGGTGCAGATCGTAGCGGCGAGCCAGCAGCTCGGGCTCCAGCCAGGCCGGGCAGGCGCCGAACAGGGTCTGGCTCCAGAGCATATTGCTCAGCAGGTGAGTGTCGAGAATCAGCAGCGGCGGCTGTTGTGCCCGGGCCTGGTCCTCCCAGGCCAACTGGCCGCGGGCGATCTCCGGGATATCCGCCAGGCAGGTGTCGCGTCGCTGCTGCTCGATGAAATGGCGGACGTATTCGCCCACCTGGATGCCGCCGAAGCGCGCCTGCAAGTGGCCGCTGAGCCAGCTTTTGCCGCTGGACTCGGGGCCGGTCAACACCAGGACCTTCATGCCGGGCGCAACGCCGGGTCGGCCCGCCAGGCGCGCCAGCCCTGCACGGCCAGCAGGGTGAATAGCCCGTACAGGGCCGCCGTCAGGTACAGGTCCTTGTAGATGAACAGGCCGACAAAAATCACGTCGACGGCAATCCACAGCGGCCAGCATTGCACGCGCTTCTGCGCCATCCACCATTGCGCCACGAGGCTGAAGCCGGTCAGCGCGGCGTCCAGCCAGGGTTGCGCGGCATCGGTCCAATGGGCCATGGCGGCCCCCAGCAGCAGGCTGCCGATGGCCCCGAGGCTCAGGCCCAGCAGCATCGAGCGGGGCGCCAGCAGGCTGACCGGACGGCCCTGATGGCTGGCGCCACCGCGGGTCCACTGCCACCAGCCATAGAGTTGCAGGGCGGCGTAGACCACTTGCAGCAGCATGTCCGAATACAGTTTCACTTCGAAGAAGATCCAGCTGTACAGCAGCACCATGACCAGGCCGATCGGCCAGCACCAGGGGTTCTGTCTGACTGTCAGCCAGACGGCGATCACGCCGAGTGCGGCGGCGAACAGTTCAAGCCCGGACATGAAAACTACCTGGAAGCGGAGGAGGGTGCGGATTGTAACCAGAAGCGGCCTTGCATGTTAGTGAAGGCCGGCAACCGTGGCGGGGCAAACCCCGCCACGGACGACCTCAGACCCGGAACTGGCGCAACAGGCCGTTGAGCTGCTCGCTCAGTTCCTTGAGGTGCAGGCTGGCGGCACTGGACTGCTCGGCCGCCAGGGCGGTGCTGTGGGACAGGCCGGCGGCCTGGGTCACGTTCTGGTTGATGTCTTCGACCACATGGGCCTGTTGCAACGTGGCGCTGGCAATCGAGGCGTTCAGCCCGTTGAGGTTGCGCAGGGCCTGGCCGATGGCGTTCAGGCTTTCACCGGCCAGCCCGGCCTGCTCGATGGTCTGTTGCGAAGCCCGGCTGCTGTCGCCGATGACCTTCACCGCGGCTTCCGAGTGCCCTTGCAGGCGCTCGATCATCGACTGGATCTCGGCGGTGGACTTCTGCGTCCGCTGGGCCAGCAGGCGCACCTCATCGGCCACCACGGCGAACCCACGGCCCTGTTCGCCGGCGCGGGCGGCTTCGATCGCCGCGTTGAGCGCCAGCAGGTTGGTCTGCTCGGCGATCGAGTGGATCACCTCCAGCACGCTGCCGATCTGGGTGCTTTCCTGGGCCAGGGTGCGAATCACTTCCACGGCCTGGTCGATGGTGCCCGAGAGCCGATCGATCTGTTGCAGGCTGCCGTCGATATTGACCTGGCCCTGCTGGGCCTGGGCTTCGGCGTCGCGCATCTCGCTGGCGGCGTGTTCGGCGTTCTTCGCCACGTCCTGTACGCCGTAGGTCACTTCGTTGATGGCGGTGGCCACCAGCTCCATCTGCTGCGACTGCTGCTGGCTGCGTTCCTGGGCCTGGCTGGCATTGCTGCCCAGGTCGGTGGAGGACTGCGCCAGGGCTGCGGCCGACACCTGCAACTGGCTGACGACGAGACGCAGCTTGGCGGTGAAGCCGTTGAAGTGCCGGGCCAGTTCGGTGACTTCGTCCTGGCCGTGGGTGTCGAGGGTACGGGTCAGGTCGCTTTCGCCGCTGGCGATATTAGCCATGGCGTGCACGGTTTCCTGCAGCGGGCGGACGATGCTGCGGGCGATCAGCAACACCAGCAGGGCCATGAGCAGGGCAATGGCGATACCGACGACCGAGGCCTTCACCACCTGGCTGCGGAACTCGGCCTGCACGTCATCGATGTACACCCCCGAACCGATGATCCAGCCCCAGGGCTGGAACAGTTGGACATAGGAGGTCTTCTGCACCGGCTCGCTGGCGCCCGGTTTCGGCCAGCGATAGTTGACCATGCCGGCGCCCTTGGCCTTGGCGATGGCCACCATTTCGTTGAACACGGCAAAGCCGTCCGGGTCGCGAATGGCCGCGAGGTTCTGGCCGTCGAGCTTGGGGTTGGTCGGATGCATGACCATGACCGGGGTCAGGTCGTTGATCCAGAAGTAGTCGCTCTGGTCATAGCGCAGGTTGCGTATGGCGCTCAGCGCCTGCTTCTGCGCCGTCGCGCGATCGAGGCTGCCGGCGCTTTCCAGGCCCTGGAAATAGGCCAGCACACCGTTGGCGGTCTGCACCACATGCTGGGTTTTCTGCGCCTTGGCCTGGTACAGGTCGTCGTGGATCTGTTTGAGCATCAACATGCCCAGGGTCATCAGCATCAATACCGCGACAATCAGGATGAGCCACAGACGGCGGCTGATCGACATTCTGCGTAAGCTGTTCATGAATCTGTCACTCCCGATTGTTGTTCTTGTAATAGAAACACCCCGTACATCCGTCATGCGCTCCTTGCAGTCCGGTCCCGCTGATTCTCTCAACGCGACAGCGTTTATCGAGTATGTCTGCTAGGATTTCGGCCTCATTGCGAAAAACCTGAATCCGGCTGATTTTTCACGGAATTTTCAAGGGCGATGATGATCCTATTGCGGCTGCGAATCCGCGACGCACGCGTCAGTGAACATTGAAGAAAAATTAAAAAGGCATGCCACGGCATGACCTTCGGGGGATTGATGGAGCTTTGGACTGCCGCACAGGCATTGATTTTAGGGATTGTGGAAGGGCTGACGGAGTTTCTGCCCATCAGCAGCACGGGCCACCAGATTATCGTTGCCGACTTGCTCAACTTCGGTGGCGAGCGCGCCATGGCGTTCAACATCATCATTCAGCTGGGGGCCATTCTCGCGGTGGTCTGGGAGTTTCGCCGCAAGATCCTCGACGTGGTCACCGGCCTGCCGACCCAGCGCAACGCCCAGCGTTTCACTATCAACCTGCTGATCGCCTTCCTGCCCGCCGTGGTGCTGGGGGTGATTTTCGCCGACCTGATCCATGAATACCTGTTCAACCCGATCACCGTCGCCACGGCGCTGGTGGTGGGGGGCGTGGTCATGCTCTGGGCCGAACGCCGGCAGCATGAAATACATGCCAACACGGTGGACGAGATCAGCTGGAAAGATGCCTTGAAGGTCGGTTTCGCCCAGTGCCTGGCGATGATTCCAGGCACCTCGCGCTCGGGCTCCACCATCATCGGCGGCCTGTTGTTCGGCCTGTCGCGCAAGACCGCCACCGAGTTCTCGTTCTTCCTGGCGATGCCAACCATGGTCGGTGCCGCGGTCTACTCGGGCTACAAGTACCGCAATCTGTTCCAGCCGGACGACCTGCCGGTGTTCGCCATCGGCTTCATCACCTCGTTCATCTTCGCGATGATCGCGGTCAGGGGCCTGCTCAAGTTCATCGCCAACCACAGCTACGCGGCCTTTGCCTGGTACCGCATTGCCTTCGGCCTGGTGATCCTCGCCACCTGGCAGTTCGGCTGGGTCGACTGGACCGCGGTCCATTCCTGATGAACGCACGCAATCAGAACCGCCCCGGCGAAGTCGCCGGGGCTCGGATCCAGCAGCCAAGGCTCAAGGCGGTGATCTTCCTGCTGCTTTGCGCCTTACCGCTGTGCGGTTCGCTGCTGTTGGGCGTGAAGGGGATTTCCTGGGTACCGCTGGCGGCCTACGGCGCGGTCAGCGTGCTGACGTTCTTCCTCTATTGGAGCGACAAGCGCAAGGCCCGTAGCGACAGCTGGCGGACCCCGGAAAACGTCTTGCACGCCGTGGAGCTGGCCGGTGGCTGGCCAGGCGCCTTGCTGGCGCAACAGGCGTTTCGCCACAAGACCCGCAAGCTGTCCTATCAACTGGTGTTCTGGCTGATCGTGCTGCTGCACCAGGTGTTCTGGATCGACCGGCTGTTTCTCGAAGGCAGCCTGTTCTCGCTGTTCTAAAGCAACAGGCCTACCTGTACCCGCTTGGGCAGCTTGCTCACCACCAACTGGTGCGAACGCTGCAGCAAGTCCCGCAGTTCGCCGGTGCCCAGCGGGTAGGGTGTCTGCATGATGATCCAGTGCGCCCGGGCCAGGTACGGCGCCGGCCCGATGCCGGGACGGTCGACATGGCCGAGGAACAGCTCCTTGTCCACCTTGAACGCCAGTGACTCGCCCCGCAGGTTCTGCAGGGCGAACATCTTGTTGCCGGCCACGGAAAACACCCGCACGCCGCCCCATTTGTAGTCTTCGCGCGCGCCCGGCAAGTCCAGGCAAAATTGCGCCACATCCGCTTCTGTCATGGTTTTTCCTTTTGTCGCGCTGTCACAGTGTGCGGTCTCCGCAGCCTTTGAAGGCTTCGCTGACATGCTCGATCCAGGCCCTTACCGCTGGCAATACACCGCGCCGGTGAGGGTAGACCGCCTGCAGCCAACCGCCAGGCAGCGACCACTCGGGCAGCAGTTGCACCAGCTGCCCGGTCTGCAGTTCTTCTTCGCAATACATCATCGGCAGGATGGTACAGCCAAGGCCGGCGAGGGCGCAGGAGCGGCGCACCAGAAAATCGTCGATGCCCAGGCGCGCCTCCAGGACCAGGTCGCATTTCTCGCCCTGGGCGTCGAGCAGGCGCAAGTGCACCATGCGGTCGGCCTCCAGGGCTCCCAGCACCGGCACCTTGTGCAGGTCTTCGGGACTGTGGATCGGCCATTCCCGGGCGAACCCCGGGCTGGCGACCATCACGGTCTGCGCCTGGCGCAGGCGCCGGGTCACCAGCAAGGGGTCTTCGTCGCCATGCTCGCGAACCCGCAGCGCCACGTCGATGCCTTCGGCGACCACGTCGACCCGGCGGTTGAGCAGCTGCATGTCCAGCTGGACCTGGGGATATTGCTCGAGGAACGAGCTGATGACGGTCGGCAACATATGATGGGCCAGGCCCACCGGGCAGGACACCCGCAGGCGGCCGCGAGGTTCGCTGGACATGCTGGCCACGGCCTCGTCGGCCATTTCCGCTTCCAGCAGCATGGCCTGGCAGTGACGCAGATAACGTTCGCCGACCGCGGTCAGCTTCAATTGGCGGGTGGTGCGTTGCAGCAATCGGGTGTGCAGGCGTTCTTCCAGTTCGGCGATACGCCGCGACAAACGGGATTTGGGCACTCCCAGTACACGCCCGGCGGCGGCGAAACCACCGGCTTCCACCACCTTGGCAAAGTAATAAAGATCGTTGAGGTCTTGCATATCCTGACTCGACTGTCCTGCTGATGGGACAAACTATCGCATTTGTGCCGACTAATCAGCTATTGGTTTCACCTGTAGGATTGTCCTCAATTGATCGCCCGGTGGCGATCCTCACTTGGAGAATCCCAGATGAAACTGTTGCATATCGATTCGAGCATCCTTGGTGACAACTCGGCTTCCCGTCAGTTGAGCGAAAGCGTGGTCAAGGCCTGGAAAAACGCCGATGCCAGCGTTGAAGTGACCTACCGCGACCTGGCCGCCGATGCCATCAGCCATTTCAGCTCCGCCACGCTGGTGGCCGCCGGTACCCCGGCCGAAGTGCGCAACGCTGCCCAGCAGCACGAAGCCGAGCTGAGCGCTTCGACCCTCGCCGAATTCCAGGCCGCCGACGCTGTAGTGATCGCCGCGCCTATGTACAACTTCACCATCCCGACCCAACTCAAGGCCTGGATCGACCGCATCGCCGTCGCCGGCCAGACCTTCCGCTACACCGAAGCCGGCCCTGAAGGCCTGTGCGGTGGCAAGAAAGTCGTGGTGGTCTCCACTGCGGGCGGCCTGCACGCCGGCCAGGCCACTGGCGTGGCGCACGAGGATTACCTGAAAGTGCTGTTCGGCTTCCTCGGCATCACCGACATCGAATTCGTCCGCGCCCACGGCCTGGCTTATGGCGACGAAGTCCGCAACAAGGCCCTGAGCGACGCCCAGGCGCACATCAGCGAGCAACTTTTCGCTGCCGCGTAAGGCTTGTGTAAAAGTCGCTTACGCCCCAGGCAACGCCCTTTAAACTCTGTATTCTGATGCCCTCCAGGCAGCGGAATACGGAGTTTTTCGTGTTCGTGCTATTTGTTCTGGCTCGGGTTATGCAGTGGCTTGACCAGGCCCGACAGCTCCAGGCAACAGGCCAGCGAATTCCTGGCCAGTGAAGCAATGAACCGGCGTTTTCATCAGGTAGGGAAGGTGGTGCATCCATGATGCGTCTTTGGGCAATGTCACTGATCTGCCTGCTCGGCGGCCCGATTATCGTGCACGCCGCGCCCGCGCCCCATCCGCACTGGAGCGTGGGCTTCCACGAGATGAGTTTTCTCGACCCGCTGGACCAGCAGCCGATGCGCGCCATTGCCTTCTATCCCTCCACTGGCATCGAACACAGCAGCAAAGTCGAGGGTTATCAGATCGCAGCTTCCCGGGATTCGAAGGTCGCCATCGGCCGTTTTCCGCTGTTGATGCTGTCCCATGGCAATACCGGCACGCCGCTGGCCCTGCACGACCTGGCCACCTCGCTGGCGCGCAAGGGCTTCGTGGTGGTGGCGGTGATCCATCCGGGCGACAACTACAAGGATCACAGCCGGCTGGGCACCCTGAGCAATCTCTATGGCCGGCCGATCCAGATTTCCGAAGCCATCACCGCGACCCTGGCCGACCCGATGCTGTCGCCTTTCGTCAACGCCGGGCAGGTCGGGGTCATCGGTTACTCGGCCGGCGGCGAAACGGCGCTGATCCTGTCCGGAGCGACCCCCGACCTGGACCGCCTGCGCCGCTACTGCCAGGAGCGCCCCGACGATCACGATGCCTGCAATACCCAGGGCGAACTGATCGTCGATCGCGACGACCTGCAACCGGTCGCCGACCCGCGGGTCCATGCCTTGCTGCTGATGGCGCCGCTGAGCCTCAAGTTCGGGCGGCAGACCCTGTCCGGCGTGCATGTGCCGGTGCTGCTGTACAGCGGCGACGTCGACAAGCTGGTGGCTCTGGACAAGAATGCCGCGGCGTTGGCCCGCAAGCTGCCGGTCGCGCCGGACTTCAGGCTGTTGGCCGGGGCCGGGCACTTCGTGTTCATGGCGCCGTGCACCGAGGAGCAGTTGCTGAGCATGCCGGCCTTGTGCACCGACGCCGATGGCGTCGACCGCGAGGACATCCACCGCAATCTGATCGCCGAGGCCGGCCGCTTCTTTGCCCAGGCGCTGGGCAAGCCGAGCCGGGCCGGGATGCAGACCGCGGATCAGTGACTCAGGCGTCGGCCCGGCGCTTGAGCAGCAGGGTCAGGCCCAGGGCGCTGAGCGACAGCAGCGCCGCGCAGAAGAAAATCCACGAATACCCCAGGTTCAACGCCACCGCGCCCATCAAGGGCCCTGCAATCGCCAGCGCCAGGTCGAAAAACACCGCGTAGGCGCTCAGGCCGGCGCCGCGGCTGGTGCTGGGCACCTGCTTGATCGCTTCCACCCCCAGCGCCGGGTACACCAGCGACAGGCCGAAGCCGGCGAGCCCGGCGCCGATCATGGCGAACGCCGTCGATGGCGCCAGCCACAGCAGGATCAGGCCCAGGGTCTCGATGCTCATGCAGGCGATGGCCGCGCGATAACCGCCAAACCGGCTGATGCTGGAGATGAACAGCAGGCGCGAGAGGATGAAGCAGATGCCGAATACCGTCAGGCAATAGGCCGCGCCGGTCCAGCCGCGGCTGAGGTAGAACAGGGTAATAAAGGTGGTCAGGGTGCCGTAGCCGATGGACGCCAGGCTCAGGCCGGCGCCGTACGGCGCGATACGGCCGAACACCGCGCGAAACGACAGGCGCTCGCCGCGGATCACCGGCACCGATGGCTTGTTGCGGATCAGCAGCAGGGCCAGGGCCGCCAGCAGCGACAGGGCCAGCCCCAGGCTTTCGAAACCGTAGTCGGCGACCATCACCACCCCCAGCGGCGCGCCGATGGCAATCGCACCATAGGAGGCGATGCCGTTCCAGGAAATCGAGCGCGCGGTGTGCTCGGCGCCGACCTGGCCCATGCACCAGCTGATGGTGCCCACGCCGATCAGGCCCTGGGCCACCCCCAGCAGCAAACGTCCCAGCAACAGGACGCTCAGGCTGAGCAGCGGCAATGTTTGCAGGAGGCTGGACGCCAGGGTCAGCAGCCCGCTGAGGAAAATCCCCGCCAGGCCGTAGACGATCGCCCGTTTGGTGCCGATGTTGTCCGACAGGCGCCCGGCCATGGGCCGGCTGAGGAGGGTGGCCAGGTACTGCGAGCCGATAGTCAGCCCGGCCACCACCGCGCTGAAGCCCAGTTCGCCGTGGACGTAACCCGGCAGCACCGCGATCGGCAGGCCGATGCAGAGAAACGCGATAAAGGTATAGAAGACGATAGAGACGATCTGCAGGGTGATCGTCATGGAACTGGGCACGGGCTGTTGTTGCGCAGACATGAGGGCTCGTTCGCGGGCGGGCGGTTGGAGAACTGCATCATGGCGCGGGCCGGAAATAAAAGGAAGCAGGCTAACGATTTCTTTATGGCCGGCTATTTATAGGGGTTGGGAGGACGTTATCGCTGCGTCTGTAGGAGCGAGGCTTGCCCGCGATGCTTTTATAGCCGTACAAAAAAGCCCCGTCACCAGGACGGGGCTTGCAGACCGGCAACCAACTGGCGTTCCTTAGAACACCACGCCCTGGCTGCGCAGGTAGTCGTCGTAGGTGCCGCTGAAGTCGGTCACGCCGTTCGGGCTCAGCTCGATGATGCGAGTGGCCAGGGACGACACGAACTCACGGTCGTGGCTGACGAAGATCAGCGTGCCCGGGTAGTTTTCCAGGGCCAGGTTCAGCGCCTCGATGGATTCCATGTCCAGGTGGTTGGTCGGTTCGTCCATCACCAGTACGTTGGGCTTTTGCAGGATCAGCTTGCCGAACAGCATGCGACCTTGCTCACCACCGGATATGACCTTGACCGACTTGAGGATCTCGTCGTTGGAGAACAGCATGCGGCCCAGGGTGCCACGGATGATCTGCTCGCCCTGGGTCCACTGGCCCATCCAGTCGAACAGGCTGACGTCGTCTTCGAAGTCATGGGCGTGGTCCTGGGCGTAGTAGCCCAGCTCGGCGCTTTCGGTCCACTTCACCGAACCGGCGTCCGGGGTCAGCTCGCCCATCAGGGTGCGCAGCAGGGTGGTCTTGCCGATGCCGTTCGGGCCGATGATCGCCACGCGCTCGCCGGCTTCGACGGTGAAGCTGAAGTTCTTGAACAGGGTCTTGCCGTCGAAGCCCTTGGACATCTGCTCGATGGTCACGGCCTGGCGGTGCAGCTTCTTGGTCTGTTCGAAGCGGATGAACGGGCTGACGCGGCTCGATGGCTTGACCTCGGCCAGCTGGATCTTGTCGATCTGCTTGGCGCGGGAGGTGGCCTGCTTGGCTTTCGAGGCGTTGGCCGAGAAGCGGCTGACGAAGGTCTGCAGCTCGGCGATCTGGGCTTTCTTCTTGGCGTTGTCCGACAGCAGTTGCTCGCGGGACTGGGTCGCCGCGGTCATGTACTCGTCGTAGTTGCCCGGGAACAGGCGCAGCTCGCCGTAGTCCAGGTCGGCCATGTGGGTGCAGACGCTGTTGAGGAAGTGACGGTCGTGGGAAATGATGATCATGGTGCTGTTACGCGCCGTCAGAATTGTTTCCAGCCAGCGGATGGTGTTGATGTCCAGGTGGTTGGTCGGTTCGTCGAGCAGCAGCACTTCCGGATCGGAGAACAGCGCCTGGGCCAGCAAGACCCGCAGCTTCCAGCCCGGAGCCACTTCGGTCATCGGACCGAAATGCTGTTCCAGGGGAATGCCCAGGCCCAGCAGCAGTTCACCGGCGCGGGACTCGGCGGTGTAGCCGTCCATCTCGGCGAAGTCGGTTTCCAGCTCGGCCACGGCCATGCCGTCTTCTTCGCTCATTTCCGGCAGCGAGTAGATGCGATCGCGCTCGGCCTTGACCTTCCACAGCTCTTCGTGACCCATGATCACGGTGTCGATCACGGTGAATTCTTCGTAGGCGAACTGGTCCTGGCGCAGTTTACCCAGGCGAACGTTCGGCTCCAGCATGACCTGGCCGCCGGACGGCTCGAGGTCGCCACCGAGGATTTTCATGAAAGTCGACTTGCCGCAACCGTTGGCGCCGATCAGGCCATAGCGGTTGCCGCCGTTGAACTTGACCGAAACGTTCTCGAATAGCGGCTTGGCGCCGAACTGCATCGTGATGTTAGCTGTGGAGATCAATTACTTTACCTATCAAGGGGTTGCGAGCATCGTGTGGGCTCTTGGGCCATTCCCGGGGCATTCTGGAGCTTTTCCATTTCGCCAGGGTCGAGCCAGGGTCGAGCCAGCGAGCATAAGTAGACAGCAACATCTGGACGCTATGGCCAAGTTGCTGGGCAATAAAGGTGGGAGGTCATGTTGGAATTTGGCGCGCATTGTCGCATATGTGCGCCGGCAGTTGTATGACAGTGACCCACGGATTTTTCATCCAGGCCGGTAAGCGTCAGGCGTTGTAAAAATCGCCGCTGCGGATTTGTCCCGGGCAATGCGACTTAGGTCGTGGCATAGCGGACGGACACATTTTCACAAATCGGAGTTAACCTTTGGTTACAAACTGTGGCTAAAATGCCGACCAGTTGCCACATGCCATCATTGGCATGGGCTCAAGGACGTGCCTTCAGGACCTCTTATCGCTTTCGGACGCTGCATATGACCCCCGGCCCAGGTGGCCCACGTGGGGGCGCAGTATGTTCTCTTCTGACATGTGACGATTCCGTGAAACTCATCATTGCCGCTGTTTACGTTTTATCCATCGCGTATGTGCACCTGCGTGGTCGCGTGCGCCATAAACTGGGCCGCCAGCTGAGTGATCACTCGACCTTCCTGGCCCCGATCAACTGCTTCCTTTATCTGTTCTCGAAGATCCCCAACCGCCCGTACCTCGATCCGGCCGACTTTCCCGACCTGAGCCCGCTGCAGGCCCACTGGGAAGAAATCCGCGCCGAGGGCCAGAGCCTGCTCAGGGCCGGGGAGATCAAGCGTTCGGAGCAGTACAACGACGTCGGCTTCAACTCGTTCTTCAAGACCGGCTGGAAGCGCTTCTACCTCAAGTGGTACGGCGACAGCCATCCTTCGGCGATGAAGCTGTGCCCGCGGACCACCGAGCTGGTGCAAAGCATCGGCTCGATCAAGGCGGCGATGTTCGCCGAACTGCCGCCGGGCTCGAAGCTGGTACGCCATCGCGATCCTTATGCCGGCTCCTACCGTTACCACCTGGGCCTGGAAACGCCCAACAGCGCCGGTTGCTACATCAATGTCGACGGTGAGCACTATCACTGGCGCGACGGCGAAGCGGTGATGTTCGACGAGACCTACATCCACTACGCGGAAAACACCACCGAGCAGAACCGCATCATCCTGTTCTGTGACGTCGAGCGGCCGATGAAGTACCGCTGGGCCGCCGCCTTCAACCGCTGGTTCAGCCGCACCGTGATGGCCGCCGCCGGTTCGCCCAACGATGCCGGCGACCGCACCGGGGGCCTGAACCGCGCCTTCACCAAGCTGTACAAGATCCGCCTGCGCGGTAAAGAGCTGAAAAAGCGCAACCGCAAGCTTTATTACCTGGAAAAGTGGGCGATCTTCGCTGCACTGTTGCTGCTGTTCATCTTCATCTGATTCGCCCCTGATCGCAGGCCAGCCTCGCGCCTACGAGCCCGTCGCAGGAGCGAGGCTGGCCCGCGATCACGTCCTCAAGGTTTGTCCACTCCCAACTGCTGCCACATCTTCGCGGTGATCCGCTGCCGATGGGCGTAGCCGTGCCACGGATCCTCGGTCAAGGCCTCCAGGCGCTGACTCAGGTTCGCCACGTTCCACTGCTGGGCATGCCGGACATCGCCCAGTTCATCCCGCGCAATCGGCACCGAGACCGGCAGCCCGGGGCGGGCCCGTACCGAATAGGCGGCCACGGTGCTGGCGCCACGGGTATTGCGCAGGTAATCGACGAAGATTTTGCCGACCCGGTTTTTCGGGCCCATGGTCGCGGTGATGCGCTCCGGCAACTGCTGCGCCATGAATTGCGCGATGGCCTTGGCGAAACCCTTGACCGTATCCCAGTCGGCCTTGCGCGCCAGCGGCACGATCAGGTGCATGCCTTTGCCGCCGCTGGTTTTCAGGAAGACCTGCAAACCCAGTTCATCGAGCACCGAAAGGGTCAGCTGGGTGGCCTCCAGCATGCTTTTCCAGGGCAGCGCCGGGTCCGGGTCGAGGTCGAGCACGAACAGGTCCGGGGTTTCGATCTGGTCGTGGGTCGCGCCCCAGGTGTGCAACTCGATGGTGCCCATCTGCACCGCGCCGATCAGTGCCGCAGTGCTGTCGATTTCCATCAGGCGCGCGTGGCTGGGGTCCAGCGCCGGGTCGAGGTGGCGGATATGGGGGATGGCCAGGTGCTCGGCATGTTTCTGGAAAAACTGCTCGCCTTCCACCCCTTCGGGGGCCCGCAGCAACGACACCGGCCGGTCGCGCAGGTGCGGCAGGATCTGCTGGTCGATGCTGGCGTAGAACTGCGCCAGTTGCAGCTTGGTGGTCCCGGATTGCTGGTCGATGACCCGATCCGGGTGGGTGATCCTGACCCCGGCGACGCTGTGAGCGGTCGACTTATCCGAACGGGAGGCCGTGCCCCGGCTGCGCGTCTCGACGGCCTTGGAGGTCTGCGGCTGCTCGCGAACGATCTCCCTGGCCGGCTTATCGCTGCGCAGAGCGATGAACGCCGCCTGGCGCACCACCTGCTCGCGGGTCCACTCGGCGAATTCGACTTCGGCCACCAGCTGCGGCTCGACCCAGTGCACGCCGCGGGCCTGGGCCGCAGTCAGGGGTTTGGCCAGGGGCGATGAGTCCCGCTCAAGTTCCTGCATCCGCTCATGCAGCTGCTTCAAGGTCTGCTGGTCGAAACCGGTGCCGACCCGGCCGGCGTACACCAGCCCGCTAGTGTCGTTGACTCCCAGCAGCAGGGCGCCAAAGCCGCTGCGCGAACCTTGCGGGCGGGTATAGCCGACCACCACGAACTCCTGGCGCAGCCGGCATTTGAGCTTGATCCAGTCTGTGCTGCGGCGCGACACATAGGGGCTGCCGGCCCGCTTGCCGATCACCCCCTCCAGGGACAGGGCACAGGCGCTTTCGAGGATGTCGTGGTGCTGGGCGGCAAAGGCTTCGGAAAAACGCAGGACCTTGCTCGATTTGCGCCCGAGCGCCTGCTTGAGGGCCTGACGGCGTTCTTCCACCGGCGTTTCGCGCAAGTCCTCGCCCTGCAGAAAGGGTGCGTCGAACAGGTAATAGATGATGTCCACGCTGCGACCGATATCGAAGGCGTTCTGCAGCGCCTGGAAGTCCGGCAGGCCTTGGTCGTTGAGCACCACCATTTCGCCGTCCAGCCAGCTGTCCTTGAGCTTCAGGGCAGCCAGGGCCTTGGCTTGCTGGGGCAGGCGGCTAGTCCAGTCGTGACCGTTGCGGGTCAGCAGGTGTACCTCGTCGTTCTGGATGCGCGCCAGGATCCGGTAGCCGTCAAACTTGATCTCGTAGCGCCAGTCGCCGCCGGGCGCCTTGTCCACCAGGGTCGCCAGCTGCGGCGCCAGGCTTTGCGGCAGGACCACGGCTTTTTTCCCCGATGGTTTTTTCTCGGCTTTTTTTGCGGCCTGGGGTTTGGCGCTGGCAGCTTTGCGTTCGCCCACTGTGGCGCCACTGAGCACGCTCCTGGGCAGGGCCCGGACCACGTCGTACTCGTCGCTCGGTCGCGCCTGGGCATCCTGCTCCTTGATCAGCAGCCACTGTTCCTTGTCGCCGCTGCCGCGCATATGGGTGCGCACCAGGGCCCAGTCGCCGCCGAGCTTCTCACCGATCAGGGTGAACTTGAGCTTGCCCGCCCGATAGCTGGCGTCGGGGTCGTCATGGGGTTGCCAGACGCCATGGTCCCAGACGATCACATCACCGGCGCCGTATTGCCCGGCGGGGATGCTGCCCTCGAAATCGCCATAGCTCAGCGGGTGGTCCTCGACATGCACCGCCAGGCGTTTTTGTGTGGGGTCCAGGCTCGGGCCCTTGGGCACCGCCCAGCTTTTCAGGCTGCCGCCCAGTTCCAGGCGAAAGTCGTAATGCAGGTTGCGCGCATCGTGCTTCTGGATCACGAAACGCAGGGCCGAGGTGGACTTGACGGAGGCTTTGTCCGTCGCCGGCTCCGAGGTGATCGCGAAGTTGCGCTTGCGCTGGTATTCACTCAGGGATTTGGCCATGACCCACTACCTTGTATGGCGAGCCGGCGGTTCAGGCACGGGATCGCTTGGTGGCTTTCTTGGCTGCCGCGGGTTTGTCCGCGGCCTTGCCGGGCTTGTCCGGGCTGGCGGGCGCCTTGCTCCTGGACTTGGCGCCCAGGCTGCGCCTGAGCATCTCGGTCAGGTCGATGATGTCGGCGCTCTGGCGTTGCTCTTCGCCGGCGGCGCTTTCCACGTCCTCGATCTTGCCGGCCCGGGCCTTTTTCTCCACCAGGGCCATGATCTTGTCGGTGAAACTGTCGCGGTATTGTTCAGGCTGCCAGTCGGCGCTCATGTCCGCCACCAGGCGCCTGGCCATGTCCCGCTCGCCCTTGGTCAGGTCCGGCTTGGCCACCTCCGGTCCCAGGGCCAGTTCGTCGAGGCTGCGCACCTCGGCCGGCCAACGCAGCATTACCAGTACCAGCGCGGACTCCAGCGGCATCAGCGCCGCCAGATGCTGGCGGGTGTGCAGCACCACCAGGGCCAGGGCGACTTTCGAGGTGCTCTCCAGGGTTTCGCGCAGCAGCGCATAGACCTTGCCGCCACGCTTGTCGGGGGCCAGGAAGTAGGGGGTGTCGATGTTCTGCAGCGGGATCTGCTGGCTGTCGACGAAGGCGAAGATGTCGATGGTCTGGGTCGACAGCGGGTGGGCCGAGCGGATCTCGTCCTCGCTGAGTAGCACATAGCGGCCTTTTTCGTAGGCCACGCCTTTGACGATATGTTCCTTGCCGACTTCCTTGCCGGTGACCTTGTTGACCCGCTTGTAACCCACCGGGTCCATGCTGCGCTGGTCCAGCCAGTCGAAGTCCACGCCCTGGGAGGAGGTCGCCGAGACCAGCGCCACCGGAATGTGAACCAGACCGAAACTGATCGCGCCTTTCCAGATTGCCCGTGCCATGAGCCTGTCCCCGTATTGACTGTGGAATCACCATGCAGCGACTGGTTTTCAGGTGACCCGTGGCGCGGCGCGAAAGTTTCCCTGGGCTGCCGGCCTGCATGGGCAAGCCGATAACTCGTGTTACATGTCTGACGGATTATTTAATTAACAAGGCCGAACGCGCGACGTAGCCTGGACTCGAATGCGATAACTCGTCGCCATCCAAGAGGGTCGCCATGAATAACCTGCTTCGCGGCCTTGCCGTGTTCGCACTGATGAGCGGGGCCAGCACCGCAGCGTTCGCCGCGCCCCAGGCAGCGCATACGGGCAGCAGGCCAACGTCCGCCATGCTGCTGGCACAGAACCTGCCCGGCAGCAACAACAACCCCTACAACAGCCCGATTCGCCGGGCCAACCCCAACAGTATGCAGGGCACCCAGCCCAGCGCCCCGGCTGTCCGTGGGGTTAATCCGGTGCCGGTGCAACGCCCGCCGACCCTGGAGAACGGCGGCATCGGCAACGGCTACCCGCGCACCATCACCCAGCCAAGGATCATCGACCCGACACCCGTGACCCCACCGCGTAACCAGCAGCAGCGATAAACGCTGACCGCCCGAGGCCGATGCCGGCCCCGGGCGGAAACCTTTTTATCGACAGAAGGAATCGTGCATGTTGCGTAAAACCCTCTTGGCAACCGTCTGTGCCAGTCTTTTTCTGAGCAGTGCGCTACCGGTCACGGCCGCCCCCAGTCAACAGTTGCAGAGCGAGCAGGGCCCCCTCAGCGTGACCCCGCTGGTCGAAGGCCTGGACCACCCCTGGGCCCTGGCGTTCCTGCCGGACCGCCAAGGCATCCTGGTGACCGAGCGGCCGGGCAACCTGCGGCTGGTTGGCCCCGATGGCAAGCTCTCGGCACCCCTGGGCGGAGTGCCGCAGGTCTGGGCCAAGGGCCAGGGTGGCTTGCTGGATGTGGTGCTGTCGCCGGACTTCAAGCAGGACCGCCTGGTCTACCTGTCCTACGCCGAAGGTGGCGGCGAGGGCGGCACGGCGGGGACGGCGGTGGGGCGCGGGCGGCTGTCCGAGGACCTGAAGACGCTCAAGGACTTCCAGGTGATTTTCCGCCAGGCGCCCAAGCTCTCCACCGGCAACCATTTCGGTTCGCGCCTGGTGTTCGACCGCGACGGCTACCTGTTCATCACCCTGGGGGAAAACAACGAGCGCCCGACCGCCCAGGACCTGGACAAGTTGCAGGGCAAGATCGTGCGCCTGTACCCGGATGGCAGGATTCCGCAGGACAACCCCTTTGTCGGCCAGCCGGGCGTGCGCCCGGAGATCTGGTCCTACGGCCACCGCAACCCCCAGGGCGCGGCGCTCAACCCCTGGAGCGGTACCCTGTGGGATAACGAGCACGGGCCCAAGGGCGGCGACGAAATCAACCTGATCGAGCGTGGCAAGAACTACGGCTGGCCCCTGGCGACCCACGGCATCAACTATTCCGGTGCGCCGATTCCCGAAGCCCAGGGCAAGACTGCCCCAGGCACCGTGGGCCCGCGGCATGTCTGGGAGAAATCCCCCGGCATCAGCGGCATGGCCTTCTACGACGGCGACCGCTTCAAGGCCTGGCAACACAACCTGTTCATCGGCGCCCTGGCGTCCCAGGAACTGATCCGCCTGCAATTCGACGGCGACAAGGTAGGCCACGAGGAGCGCCTGCTGGGTGAACTCAAGGAGCGCATTCGCGACGTGCGCCAGGGGCCGGACGGTTATCTGTATGTGCTGACTGACGAGGACAAGGGCAGGCTGTACAAGGTCGGCTTGGAATAACCCGCGCCCTTCTTCTGTAGGAGCGAAGCTTGCTCGCGAAAAAATCTTCAACGATAACGCGTGTTGGCAGGATGAATCGCCGCTTCGTGGCTATCGCGAGCAAGCTTCGCTCCTACAGAGGCACTGCGGGCGGGTAGAGGATCACCGCCGCCTGCAGCTTGCCACTGCCGAAACGGCACATCTTGGCGAACTCGCCGTGGCTCACCGGCAGGTGCTGGCAATCCATCGGTTGGCGGTGCTGGCTGTGGTCGACATCGGGATCATGCAGGTAGACGAAGTCTTCGTCGCAGTCGGTGACCATCACCCAATGTGGGGCCTTGGAGCGGGTCAGGCGGTAGCTGCTGATCAGCACCAGGGGCTGGCCGCCGTCGGCCAGCAGCTTCGGCAGGTCCAGCGGGCCGCCCAGCACCTGCAAGACGTCGCCGCTATCCAGCTGGGCGCAGAACTCCTCATGCACCAGGCGCATGACGTCTTTTTTATGCTCGTCGCGCACCCCGCCGAGAAACAGCGGCCCCCGGGTATTGACCTGCAGCCTGACCCTGAAGCCCCGGCGCCACGCGGCCAGCGCAAGTCCCTGGGGACTGCAGCCGCCATGGCCGGAGGTCATGAACACGGTAGTCGCCTCGCGCCACAGCTGCAGTTCTTCTCGGCGCTCCAGGGCGCGTCCGGGTTGCAGCGCGGCCATGGCCATCAGCAGGCAGGCCGGGCCGCAAGTGAAGTCGGTGGTCTGCTGGTAATAGGGCACGCGGATGGTGCGGGTCTCGCGATGCTGCAGGATGCGCTTTTCCAGGCGCAGGGCATCGGCGTGGTCCTCGTAGTAGTCATGCAGCACGGCGAAGCGCCGGTAGCCGCTGCGTTCGTACAGGGCGATGGCCGTCGGGTTGTCGCTGCGCACCTCAAGCCGCAGGTAGGCGCAGTCATGCTCCCGTGCGCAGGCTTCGATCCGCTCCAGCAGGCGCTTGCCCAGGCCCGACCCGCGGGCCTCGACCGCGATGGCGATCGAGTACAGGCGGGCCAGGGAGGTCCCGCGATGGAACAGCACCAGGGCATAACCCAGTAGTTGTTGCGCCTGCTCGGCGACGATCAGGCACGCATGGGCGCGGCTGATCATCCACTGGAAGCTGCGCACCGTCAGGCGATCGGTGGTGAAACACTGCTGTTCCAGTCGCACTAAAGCAGGCAAGTCCTCAGGTGTGGCAATGCGAAAGACAAGATCCATATAACCGCCGTAAAAGTTGCGTAACGAAACGAGACTTTCGAAAAAGTTCGTGCTTAATAGAAAAGGTCTTGTTCTTAAGCGGATCAAACATTATGTCAGCGGTACAAGGTCATTGGCGTGGAGTATCCGAGCAAAGTCTGCCGGCGACAATAACTCCGGTTAATTATTTTTCAGCGATGAGTGAAACTTCCAGCCAGTTGCTGATTATTGTCGAGCGCAAGGAAGATTGGGCCTCCTACTTCCCCAGCGAAGACATCCTCAGCGCTCAGGAATACCTGGAACAGACCCGTGAAACCCAGCCCGGCAAGCGGGTCCAGGTGATCAACCTGTGCCGCAGCTACAAGTACCTGGGCCACGGTTACTACTGCTCGCTGCTGGCCGAGGCGCGGGGGCACAAGGTGATTCCCTCGGTGCGCACCATCAGCGAGCTGACCCGAAAATCGCTCTACGGCCTGGCCCTGGACGACCTGGATAAAACCCTGGAAAAGGCCCTGAGCAATCATCTTTACAGCGATACCGAAGGTTTTACCCTGACCCTGTACTTCGGCAAGACCCATATCGAACCGTTACAGGAGTTGGCACGCCAGTTATTCGAAGTCTTTCCTTGTCCAATATTGCTGGTGGACTTCAAACGAACTAACGGTTGGCATATCGAAGGCGTGAAGTCCGGCGCCTTACATAAGTTGCGCGAAGACCAGGAAGATCAATTCGCCCATTCCCTGGACGGTTTCAGTCGCAAGATCTGGCGCATGCCGCGCTCGAAAAGATTGGCCCGCTATGACCTGGCAATCCTCCATGACCCGCAGGAAGCCCTGCCGCCTTCCAACGCCCGGGCACTGGAGAATTTTGTCCGGGTCGGCAAGGGCCTGGGCATCGACGTCGAACTGATCGAGAAGAAGGATTACTCGCGTATCGCCGAGTACGACGCCTTGCTGATCCGCGAGACCACCAGCGTCGACAACCACACCTACCGCTTCGCCAAGAAGGCCGAAAGCGAGGGCCTGGTGGTGATGGACGACCCGGCCTCGATCCTGCGCTGCACCAACAAGGTCTACCTGACCGATCTGCTGAAAAGCCACCAGCTGGGCATGCCCGCCACCGAGATTCTCTACAAGGAACGACCGGAAGACTTCGAGCGGGTCGGCGAGCGTTTGGGTTTCCCCTTGGTGCTGAAGATTCCCGACGGTTGTTTCTCCCGCGGGGTGATCAAGGTCGAGAGCCAGCAGGCGCTGCTGCAGGCCACCGCCGAGCTGTTCGAGCATTCGGTGTTGCTGCTGGCCCAGGAGTTTTTCTACACCGAGTACGACTGGCGCATCGGCGTGCTCAACCGCAAGCCGATCTTCGCCTGCCAGTACTTCATGTCCAAGGGCCATTGGCAGATCTACAACCACAAGGCCAAGGGCCAGGACATCAACGGCGAATGCCGCACCCTGGCGGTCCACGAGGCGCCGCGGGCGGTGGTGGAACTGGCGGTGAAGACCGCTAACCTGATTGGCGACGGCCTGTACGGCGTCGACCTCAAGCAGTCCGGCGACAAGGTGGTGGTGATCGAAGTCAACGACAACCCCAACCTGGACGCCGGCATCGAAGATGCCTACCTGCGCGACGACCTGTATTCCCTGGTGCTCGAGGAGTTCGTCCGCCGCCTGGAACTCAAGCGCCGCGGGCAGGCCTGGTGAACGGCCGATGATCAAGAGCTACCAGTTGAGCCAGGGTCGCCTGCTATCGGTGGAGCGCCTGGATGCCGAAGTGATGCTGTTCAGCAACCCGGACCCCGCCGAGCGCGATCTGCTGCGCACCGGCTTCAAGCTCGACGAACACGCCCTGGCCTCGGCGCTGGACCCGGACGAGGTGTCGCGCATCGAGTTTCACCCGGACAACCTGTTCCTGATCTGGAAACGCCCGGAGAACTACTCCGGCGGCGGCAGCCTGTCGTTCGAGGTGTCGTCCTGCGGCCTGCTGTTTTCCCCGCAACGCCTGCTGGTGATCGCCCACGACGACAGCCAGCTCAGCGGCCTGGGCGCGCGGCAGGCCCTGAATAGCCCCCTGGATGTGCTGCTGGATATGCTGTCCACCAACATCCATCACTACCTGGGGCACCTCAAGGTGATCAAGATGGTCGCCCGCGAGTTGCAGCAGCAGTTCAACGACTCGATGGAAAACCGCCACCTGATCCAGATGTTCAACCTCAGCGAAAGCCTGATCTATTACATCAACGCTATTCACAGCAACGGCGCGGTGCTGACCCGGCTGCGCAACCACGCCGAGAAGGCGCACTTCAGCGCCGAGGCCGTCGGCCTGATCGACGACCTGATCATCGAGAACAACCAGTGCTACAAGCAGGCGGAGATCTATTCGACGGTGTTTTCCGGGCTGATCGACGCGCGCGGCAACCTGATGAACAACAACATGAACAGCCTGTTGCGCAAACTGACCCTGATCAACGTGGTGTTCCTGCCGCTGAACCTGATCGCCAGCATCGGCGGCATGTCCGAATTCAGCATGATGACCGCCGGTACCCCGTGGTGGATTGCCTACCCGCTGTTCCTCGTGGCGATGCTGCTGGGGGCAGGGGGGATGGTGCTCGGGCTCAGGCGCCTGGCCGGCGGCAATGGCAAGTGCGCCTGAGGTTTCAGGCCGGTTGCAGGGTCAGTACCTCAAAGCCGTCGCGGGTCACCGCCACCGTGTGTTCCCACTGCGCCGACAGGCCGTTGTCGCGGGTGACCACGGTCCAGCCGTCTTTCAGGTCGCGCACCCGGGCGCTGCCCTGGTTGATCATCGGCTCGATGGTGAACACCATGCCTTCGCGCAGCTCCAGGCCGGTGCCGGGGCGGCCGAAATGCAGGACCTGCGGCTCTTCGTGCATCTGCCGGCCGATGCCATGGCCGCAGTACTCGCGCACCACGCTGTAGCCCCGGGTTTCGGCGTGTTTCTGGATGGCATGGCCGATATCGCCCAGGCGCGCGCCGGGGCGGACCACCTTGATGCCTTCCCACATTGCCTCGAAGGTGGTGCTCACCAGGCGCTGGGCCTTGGGGCTGACATTGCCGATCAGGTACATCTTGCTGGAGTCGGCGATAAAGCCGTTCTTTTCCAGGGTAATGTCGATGTTGATGATGTCGCCGTCCTTGAGGATGGCCTTCTCATGGGGCATGCCATGGCACACCACCTCGTTGATCGAGGTGTTGATCGAGTAGGGGTAATTGTATTGGCCCTTGCTGGCCGGACGGGCGCCGAGGTCGTGGCGGATAAAGCGCTCCACGGCCGTGTCCAGTTCCATGGTTGAGAGGCCGGGCGCGACCAGGTCGTCGAGAAAGCTGAACACCGTCGCCAGCAGGCGCCCGGACTCACGCATCAGCGCCAGTTGTTGCGGGGTCTTGATCAGGGCCTGGGTCATGCGCTGCGCCCCCGGATCAGGTCGGTCTTGTTCAGCAGCAGTTTGTTGATCAGGTCGTTGTAGGCCAGGTGCGGATTGAGCTCGGCCAGCAGGCCGATCTTGATCCAGAACTCGGCCTGGGCGTTGATGGAGCGATCCATGGCGTCGCTGGCGACGCGGATCTGTTCATGCAGTTGATCTGAAATCTTGACGATGCCCACGGGGTTTCTGTCCTGGTAAATATACGAAGCATATACGTTTCGTATATTTTTAGGCAAATGGCAGATAGCTCGACCTGTCATTGACCATTGACGCACCAGCGACCCGCCGGTTAATTTCCTCGCCATGACTTTTTCCGCATTGCGTTCCCAGCCAAGCATTATTACCGCCATTCCTGATTGGCGGGTCTGACACTGCACCCAACCCGCCCTAGAGGCGGGTTTTTTCTTTCTGTCTCCGGGGCTTTCAACACAGCCAGGAGAGCCGTATGAACCATCCCGCCGAGCCCGACACGCAACTGGACCTGCTTGAGCACTACGTGAAGAAGATTCTCGCGGCGCCGGTCTACGACCTGGCGGTGCGCACGCCATTGCAGCCCGCTCCGGCCCTGTCGGCGGCGCTGGGCAACCAGGTGCTGCTCAAGCGCGAGGACCTGCAACCGACCTTTTCC
Source organism: Pseudomonas chlororaphis subsp. chlororaphis (assembly GCF_003945765.1). Lineage (NCBI taxonomy): Bacteria > Pseudomonadati > Pseudomonadota > Gammaproteobacteria > Pseudomonadales > Pseudomonadaceae > Pseudomonas > Pseudomonas chlororaphis. Next base: position 3,301,067 of record NZ_CP027712.1, read on the forward strand.
TTCAAGATCCGCGGCGCCTACAACAAGCTGGTGCAACTCAGCGACGAGCAAAAGCGCCGTGGGGTAATCACCGCCTCCGCCGGCAATCACGCTCAGGGCGTGGCGCTGGCGGCGCGGGAGCTGGGGATCAAGGCGACCATCGTCATGCCTTCCACCACGCCGCAGCTGAAGGTGCAGGGCGTCAGCAGCCGCGGCGCCGAGGCGGTGCTGCAGGGCGAGAGTTTTCCCTTTGCCCTGGCCCATGCCCTGCAATTGGCCGAGGGCAGCGGCCAGACCTTCGTCTCGCCCTTCGACGACCCGGACGTGATCGCCGGGCAGGGCACGGTGGGCATGGAGATTTTGCGTCAGTACTCCGGGCGTCTGGACGCGATCTTCGTGCCGGTGGGCGGTGGCGGATTGATCGCCGGCATCGCGGCCTATGTGAAATACCTGCGGCCCGAGGTGCGCATCGTCGGCGTCGAGTCCGAGCACTCCAACTGTCTGCAGCAGGCGTTGCGGGCTGGGGAAAGGGTGGTGCTGCCTAGCGTCGGCACCTTCGCCGACGGCGTTGCCGTGGCGCAGGTCGGCGCCCATTGTTTCGAGTTGTGCCGAGCGCTGGTCGATGAGGTGATCACGGTCAGCAACGACGAGCTCTGCTGCGCGATGAAGGACATCTACGACGACACCCGTTCCATCACCGAGCCGTCGGGGGCGCTGGCGGTGGCCGGGATCAAGCAGTACGTGGCCCGCAGCGGCGTACAGGGCGAAACCCTGGTGGCCATCGATTCCGGGGCCAACATCAACTTCGATCGCCTGGGGCAGGTGGCCGAACGCGCGGCCTTGGGCGCGGTGGCGCTGGTATAAGAAGGGAGCAGGGCTCTGGAGCCGCTGGCGAAGCCTGCGCACGAGCACGAAGCACTCGCCAGCCGAACCACTGATGCACCGCCTTGCCTGGCCTGGCGGCTACTGCGTCGGAGTGCCGCGCAAACCGATCGCAGCCTGCGGCAGCGGCTCCATCACCTGCGATGTAACCGCTGCGCAGGTTATTCCGCGCGGGCCTTCTCGACCTTGTCCGCGGCGGACCACAGGCGGTAGCGCACTTCGACGTCCTTGGGGGCGTAGATCACGATTGGCAGCTTGCTGTTGTAGCGCAGCACGAAGCCTTCGCCGACCACCGGCACGAACGCCTGCTTGCTGGTGCCCTCGGGGCAGGCCATCAAGGTGCTCATCGGTCCGCTGACCTTGTCCAGGCGGTAGTAGGGGTAACCCCAGCCTTCCAGGTTCTTCTCTTCCAGGGTGCCACCCAGGCGCTGACGGTTGCAGTCGACGGTCAGGGTCTTGCCGGCCAGGACCTCGACCTTGAAGTCCTCTTCCTTGGCCTGCTTGGGCAGATGGATCACCTGACGCACAAAACCTTCTTCAGCCTTGGGGTAGGGCGCCACGTCTTCGAGTTTGGCCGCATGGCTCAGGGTGGAAATACCGCTCAACAGCACAGCGATGGCGGTGGAAACAGGAAAAAAGCGCATAAGGCCTCCTTGCAGGTTGATCGACGGCTCTCCCAATGGAGGGAGCCGTTTGCTTGAAACGCCGGGCAGTTTGACTGGGGAAGGTCCGGTCATGCAAACCGTGGCCATTTCGCTCCGGCAAATTGCCGGGTGACCAACGGCAAATCCGGCAATCTGCACGACGCGGTCCTCCGATGGTGCTTTACAACCCGATGATTTATCACGGCATGACAATGAGTACGAAGACGGCACGCTTAATGCTCCATTCACTATCAGCGAGAAGTCGGCCGCACCCGTTCGCAAGAGGTCAGGAGGTATTGGGGCATCACGTGAAAAAAGCCCACTACTCAGAGCAAAATAGAATTTAGTAGAAGCGCAAATACGGCCTAGTCTAGGAATTGGCTTTCTCTTCCAGGGAGGTTTAGTCACGCCATACGCCGTATTTCGGGGGTGGAATCCCGAGACGATATTCTTGCCATCATTGAATGGCCACTGCACCAACGGAGAGATCTGCCATGTTCTTATCTGCCTTGGAACTGCGCAATATCATTGAATGCAGCTTCCTGCCCAAACGCTGCGAGTGCACCCTGAGCCCCGACCTGCACATGACCGTGAAAGTCTATGGCGACCATGAAACCGACCGCGTGGACCTGGTGGTCACCGGTATCGATGCGGCGAGCCTCAACGGCTGCCGGGAAATCAACGATTTGATCGCCGAGTTGCGCTACGACCTGGCGAACCATCCGGGAAGCCAGCCCATCGCCCTCAAGTCCAGGGTTCATTGATCGGCGGCTTTGCCAATGCCTGTGTTGCTTGCCTGGCCTGGATAACCTCCGGGCCAGGCGCAACCTCGACCTTCACCGCTAACAGAACCCCTACCCGAATCTCGCGGGACCGCCTGCAATCGAGACAATCCTGCGCGTGACCGCGGTAGAGCAGGGCAGTCCTCAGTTCTGATAACTGCAAGCGTCCGACAGCTTGCGGTAACTGATGGCTTCCAGCTTGCCCGCCTTGTCGATAAAGGTCATGTCCGCGGTGACCACCTTGCACTCCGGCGTCGCGGGCTCGGTCATCGACACCACCTTGGCCACCTTCAGCGGCATGCCATAGTGATAAGGCACCGGCTGCACCTGGGCCGTGTCCGCCTGAGTCACACCCACGACCCCGACAAACGCCAGGGCCCCGACCAGCAAAATACGCATGTTCATGAGCGTTCTCCGATAAGCCCGACAAAACCGCATCGAGCGCGCCGCGGAGGGCGACAGGGGATTCTGCGCTGCGCGGTCACGTACAGTTTTGGGCGGCGGGATTAATCGGAGATTAAGTAAGGGGCTAATGGCTTTTGTGGGACGTGCTGCGGATAGCGGGTGGGCGAGAGAAGGGGGCAAATGGCATTGAACTGATTATGGAGTTCAGCTCCTGTTGCTTCGCGAGTTGCCACTTCGGGGGAACGAGCCACTAAAAACCCAGTTTTGGAGGAAAGAACGAGAGCGGAGGATGGGTTTTCTTCCATTCGGAAGAGAATTTTTCAGCCTCGGTAATTTGCAAGACCGTCATCCTTGACTCTATTTCAGGCAAAACCAAATCTACGAACTTCAATACTCCACCGCCGCCGTCCAGTTCTTTTAAAAGAGATATTAGAGCGTACCCCTTAACAATGTTTGCTTTAAAGCCTAAAGCGTCAGGTTCTACTGCTAAGAAATATCCATAAGCGTAGACACCACTTTCATAACCGGTTTCAGCTGCGCGCTCTAGCCAGTAACGAGCTTCAGCCAAATCATTTTTGGCTCTTAGTAGCCCAAAGTACTCCATCATTGCCTTAGGGCTACCGCCTTCGGCAGCTTGCTTTAATAAATTTTCGGTAGCTTGTGAGCGCGTCCAAGGAAAAACAAAAAAGCCTTTTCCTTCTTTATACCTATTGGCCAACAATCTTTGTGCAGGAGCATAACCAGTGGAAGCAGATTTTTTTAACCATTCCAGGTCTGCTTTTGTGCTGTACATGACAGCCATCGCTTCACCGTCACCATTTTGCACTAGTGGTTCAACGGTTTGCCAAAGCAGTTTTAGCCAATCCTCGGAAGTCCTGGTTCCGCTTGGACAGTTTTTCATTACACTGCACAAGTCAGACTGAGCGGTGGCCAGGCGGAACATTGCGTAGTAGTCTCCTTGCTCGGCAGAGGCTACATACCATTGATGTGCCTCCGTTGTAATGTATTGATTTTCCTTTCTTAACTCTTCCGCCAAATAATACTGAGATTCTCGATCACCTGCTTTTGCAGCGATTGTTAGTTCGGGTTTTGCGACTTTATATTGATTGTAGAGAATCCGCCCTCGATCTTTGGCGATCTGCTGCTCTGCAGATAATTGTGCATTAGCTTGAGTGATAAAAAGCACCAAAAAGAGACCGGCAATAATGGGGGGAACTCTCATGGTGCAATCAACGACTCAGCTTGAAAGGAAAAAAAGAAAGGGGTGGGTGTGATGCTTTCCAAACAGACGACATTTTCTCTGCTTCAACTATCTGAAGTGGTGTCATTTTCTCCTTTATTTTAGGAAGAACATATTCGGCATCATCTTTGGCGGTGCCACCACCATCAAGCTCAAGAAGTAGCGAAAGCAAAGCATAGGACTTCACCAGATCCACGGGAAAGCCATATTCCGGATATTTGCCTGAAAGGTAATACCCATAGCCAAATATACCCTCGGCATATCCTGTCTCCGCGGCCTTCTCGGTCCACTTTCTGAAACCTTCTAGATCTTTTCTATCATAGAGAACCGCTGCAAAGTGAGTCATGCCTCTGGGATATCCTCCCTCTGCAGAAGCTTTCATCCAACGCTCAACTTCATCTGCACGGCCGGAAGGAGACAGAAAAAATCCAGAGCCTTCTTTATAATCTGTAGCAAGTAAATATTGTGCTAACGGAAAATTATTCTCAGCTGATTTTTTGAGCCATGCCTTATCGCCGGAGAGTTCATACATCAAATACATCGACTCCCCATTTTTTTGTGATGCTCCCATGCTTGCTGTACTTTTAGCTAACTCCAACCATTCTTTTGGAGTTTTTTCTGATTTTGGACAATTGCTCATTGCCGTACAGAGATCGCTGTCAACCTGAGTTAGCCGGATCATTGCATAAACATTTCCTTGCCTTGCGGCGGCTTGGTAGGCTTGTTGAGCCTCTTCATCAATGTAGCGTTTGTTCTTTCTTATTGCCTCTCCCAAATAGTATTGAGCATCATCATCGCCACCTTCTGCTGCAATTCTTAAGTATGGAACTGCGGAGATTGCTTTGAATTGGTTGTAAAGTTCTATCCCTGTGTCTTTGGCTTTTTTTTTCTCTATGGGAATAGCTGCGTTAGCGCTGATGCATGCAGTTAGTAATAGAAAATAAATCCAGGCTTCGCCTATTTTTCGGATTTTCATCATGAGCCCTCTTTGGCGCCAATATACTTTACAGTAGTCATAGGTACATAAGCCCTATGGGATACGGTGACTTTGCAAGATCCGTTTAGGCGTGCGCCTAGCAATGATACGGCCTCTTTATAACGCTCGCGGGATAAATCTGTACTACGATCACTCATTCTAAGAACGGGGTCGGACATGAATGCATCTAATTTGTGACGGTTCTCACAGTATTTCTGCCCTATATCTTTGGGCGTTGTTCCAAATTTATTCATGCACCTGCAGGCATCTTCAAACTGTTTTTGAGCAAGTGCTATTTTTCCATTCTTTTTTGAGTTTTTTACTATCCAAGATAGAATCCGCTCAACGGCTTTTTGCTGAGTTGCATGGGATAGTTCCTTAGTATAGGTTCTTGTCTTTGTTGTGACATTTCCTGTGTCATCTGCTTCTGGTGTAACTATTGAGAACTTTTCCGGTTCAGAAGTTAACGTCATCAAAATCGGCCCCAATGCCGCGGGAGTGGCTTCAATAAACCATTTCTCGAGCTCTTCCTGATTCTGATATTCAATAATCGCATCAGCAATCGGCCCACCCTTACCACCACTGGTCATGGCATCGTAAAGGCTCAGGATGACCTCCAGTCCCATCATGTAAACCAGCGCCACATCCAAACCTGCGGCTCCCAGCACGTTGAGCATGGAGGCTTGTTCGGCGGCCTTGGGGTCTATCCAGGAGATTTGCGCGCCTTGTGTCTTGTAGAGTTCGCGGCGATAGAGGTTGACGATTTCGACCACTGCTTCGTAACCCACTTCGAGCTTGAAGGCGCCGCTCGCGCCCGGTCCCAGTACCACGGCAGCTTTCAGGTTGAGAATAAAGCGACCTTTATCCAGGGATATCTGGGCATCGCCTTTGAAGCCTACACCAGCGGCGACACCGACCGAGCCGTTCAATTTGGCCAGGGTCAGCCATTGGCTGGCAGCGGTAGCCTCCTTACTGCTGTTTATGCCAGTGGCAGGCGGCGTACGCAGTGCTGCCAAGGCCTTGGGTGGCGACCAGTTCAGGGCGCCAGTCAACTCGATAGCAGCCTGGACACCGGCGAACAGATTGAAGTTGGCCTTGGCGCCATTTTCAATCTGCACCTTGGCCTTGCGCCCGGTCAGCACCTGATCGGAAGTCTTGGTGTCTACGCTGGTGAGTGCCTCGGATTTGTACTGCAGGTCCGGGGTAGGGCTATTGTCGTTCTTGGCCGCTTTGTCGGCTTTGAGCTTTTCATGGTCTGCTCGCTCGGCCTTGGCTTCGGCGTCTTCACGCTGCACGGGCTTGATCGGGCTGAGGTTGGCGCCGTATTTGGCATTGCCGAATATCGGGTTCAACTCGATGCTACCGGCGAGCATCAGGGAGGCACCCGCGTAGCCCCAGGCTCTGGCTCCGAAGTGGAAAGAGAAACGACCAAAATTCATGCTCTGGGCTTGAGGGTTGCCAACGATGAAATATTCGACGGTGAGGTCCCGGGCTTTCTCCCGGGCCGGCATGTCGACCTTCATCAGTTCCACTTCCCCACGAGCCAGGTCATAGCTCAATGACACGCTGGCCGAGGCCTGAAATCCTTCGGCGGCACTGAAGGAGGGCCCTTCAAACTTCGTTTCACCATGCAGTTTTGCCTGTGGCGGGGTGAGGCAGCGGACAAATTGCGCCTGAGGGCTTTTATCGAACAACCTCGCCGAACCCCGCACACTCTTTTTGAATACCACCTGTTTCAGGTGTTCGCCCCAGCCTTTGCGAGCGCCGGCGTCTTCCAGCTGGGTGACCTTGTAGCCTTCCTTTGTCAGGTACTTGTAGAACGCCTCGATGTCGAACCAGCCATTGCTGTCGAACCAGTCTCCGGCCTGATCGTCGATCTTGTGCGCCCCTTGGGATTCGAGCCATTGCCCAAAGACCTTTTGGGCGCTGTCCTTGGCTGCGCCACCACTGCCATTTTTTGGCACACTGCTCAGGACTTTCTTGCCTGCCTTTTGCAGATCGTTCTTGATGATCTTCCCCATGCCATCCAGGTCCAGAAGGCTGAACCAGCTCAGCGGATTGCCCTTGGCATCGATTCTGCTGACTTCCCGAAGAGGAAAACCGGCCTTGACCAGGCGATCGACGGGTTGCGGTTGAAACTGCTCCGGTTCCCAGAGCAGGTGAAGACTAGGGGGCTTGGCCAGTTTTGCTTGAGCCTTTTTATGCAATCCCTCTTTTATGAGTTGCAAGCGATCCCATTCGGCCCGCTCTTTTTCCACCAGGCCGGCCGGTGCCTGAGCATTCTGGCCGGTCGCTTCGATCCAGCGGCGATACTTCTCACGCAGACGATCATTGACTTCCGATTGTTTTTTCTCCGTCTCCAGATACAACCGGAATTGCTGGATGCCAGTCGCCAACCCGTCGTCGATCAAGGCGAATTCCGGTAATGCGATACCGTACTCCGCGACCTTCATGATGGCGTCGGTGTATTCGTAGTAAGCGAACTTGCCGGCGTTTTCCTGTTTCCAGACGAAATAGGTATGCAGGTCCCCTTGGCCTTCGGCCACACAGCATTGCAGGGCTTCGCGTTTTTGCTTGTCTTCTGCCAGCAGTTTGGCGATTTCTTCCGGGGAGTATTCGGTGGCGGCCTTGCTATCGAACTTCTTGAACACAGCCTTGCGTTTTTCCAGGTAGTTCTGCACCCGTGCGCGGGCTTCGATAGCCTTTTCGGAAAACAGCGTACCGCTCTCGTAGGTGTATCCCTGCTCCTTGGCGATGGCGATGGCTTTATCCCTGAGCACACACCACTCTTTGCGCAGTGTGTAGAAGTTGTCGTACTCGGTTCTTATCTGGTTCCGAGCATTTTCATCGATCATGTATTGGTCGATACGGGATTTCTGGGTGTCGGCCTTGGGCGCTTCCGGTTCGGACTTTTCCCCGGCCTGGGCTTTCTCGCTTCTGGAGCGTAGGGCCATGGCAGGGTCCATGTCGATATTGGGTTCCTCCTTCTCGATTGCCTCCATGCGCTCACGCTCTGCATCCTCGAGAAAACCGCCCAGCTTTGGCTCGAGGAAGTAACTCAGCAGGCCACTTTCATCCAGCCCCTTGATTCGCTCCACATTCGATTTGCTCGGAGATATCTGCTTCTCCAGGGTGTACATGGCCTCCTTCATCGATGCGCTGGCACGTTCCGGCAGCAACCAGAATTGTTGTTCATCCGTCGCATAAATGGCATTGGCGTAGATTTTCGAACAGGGTGGCGCGTGTTTTACGAAATTCTCATCGCAGGTTTTTGAGAAGTCCTTCTCCGCACTGAGCTTGATGCAGGCGGAATCAGGCGCGGCCTTGGCCGGGGCAGGCTGAGCGGCGGAGGATGTTGTGGCGCTTGCGGTACTTTTGACTGGCGCGCCGGCGGCCGGTGCCTGGGCGCTCTTGGGAACGCTGAGGTTCCAGCCAGCCTTGATGTTGCCTGGGTTACTGATGAAAGGGTTGAGTTGTCGCAGTTGCGCAACAGTGGCGTTGTAGCGAGAGGCAATCTGGCTAAGGGTTTCGCCAGTTTTAACCAGGTGATTGGTGATTTCCATGGTGCTTCCGTTCTGTTGTTACGTCGGGTTCATCGAGGGACGACCAATGCCTATTGCATCAGCCGTTCGACCTTGATGAACGAGTCATCCTTGGATTGCAGAATTGCCATCGTCGTTGGCCGGGTTTTAAACAGTGGCCCATTGACCACCGGGGCCAGCTTGAGCAAATGCCGGCCTTCATAAATCTGGTGTTCCAGCAGCACGTCGAGGTTCTCGGTGATGTCTGGCAGGCGTTCATCCTCGGGTTCGCCGAAGGCGGCGTATTGCTCGTCGACCCAGTACACCCAGCCCAGGCGTGCCTGGACCCTGGCAGTGTCGGCGGGGAGGTTGAAGGCTGGTCCATCGGCGTTCCAGGGCTGCTGGGCGTCGGCGCTCCAGGCCAGCCAGTGGCCATTCTGTGGGCCGAAATTGCGCGGGGCAGGGCTGTAGACGTTCTGCCAGGGGCCGAACAGCTGATTCGCGGTGTCGCCGGCGGTATAGACCAGGGCGGCCCATAGGCTGGCCTTGTGATAGCTCAGCAGGCTCTGGCCGCCGGAGCCGTCATTGGCCTTCAGCAGCCAGCGGGCGTGAGCCAGGGCCTTGGCGGGATCCTCGGCGGTGAGGGCGATGCCGGCGCCGTTCTCTGCGCACAGGCGCGCGGCTTCGGCGGCCAGGCGACTGCCCCAGGGGGCGACCAGCCATAGTGGGCCTTCGCTGGCCAGCTCGGCCAAGTCGGTATTGCCGAACAGCGGCTGGGTGTTCATCGGCTCGCCGACGCGATACAGGATCGATATGGCCTCGGGCTGGCGGCCGCGATCGATGATGAAGTACAGGCTCTGGCTGGAGCCCTCGCGGGGCAGTTGCTCGAAGGCATAACGCGGTGCGGTCAGCAGGGCGTTCATGGCGTTTACATGCATGTGCAATCCTTACGGCTGCAGGCGCCGTTGCTCTGTTTTCCGCACAGCGGGGTGATGCCCGACTCGTTGAGGCGGCTGGGCAGCGGGACTTTGCCGGCCTTGTCGTTATCGGCGAGTTTCAAGGGGCCCGGCAACAGCGGCGCCGCTGGCGTACCCACGCCCGGCGCGCCGCCGGAGTTGATCTTCACGTCGGCCCCGCTGATGGTCACGCCACCAGCATCGAGCTTCACAAAGCTGCCCCCGGCCTTGGCGGTGAGTTCGGCGCCGGCTTCCAGAACCACGATGTTTCCGGTCTTGTAGTGGATTTCCTGGCCGGCTTCGACGAATTGCGCGGTGCCGATGTTGGCGTGCTGGGTGACGGCCACGGTGAGGTGGTCGTTGGCGCGGATTTCGCTTTTGCGGTCGAGGTGGGTGATGCGGTGCTCCTCGGCCTTGAGTTCGGTGAGGGTGTTGGCTTCGACCGTGTCGTGGCGTTGGTTGCCGACGCGGATCCGCTGGTCGTGCTCGACGTTTTCGTCCCAGTCGCGCTGGGCGTGCAGGTAGATCTGTTCGGCGCCTTTCTTGTCTTCGATGCGCAGTTCGTTGTAGCCCTTGCCGCCCGGCGAGCTGAGGGTCTTGAAGGTGCTGCGGGTCTTGTTCGCCGGCAGGTCGTAGGGGACCAGGTTTTCCTTGTGGTACAGGCAGCCGGTGACCAGGGGCTGGTCGGGGTCGCCTTCGAGGAAGGTCACCAGTACTTCCATGCCGATCCGCGGGATGGCGATGCCGCCGTAGGCCTTGCCGGCCCAGCCGCTGGCGACGCGGACCCAGCAGGAGGTGTTGTCGTCGGCCTGGCCGTCGCGGTCCCAGTGGAACTGCACCTTGATCCGGCCGTATTGGTCGCAATGGATTTCTTCGCCCTTGGGCCCGGTGACCACCGCGGTCTGGCTGCCCAGGGACTTGGGTTTCGGGTGTTCCAGCGGCGGGCGGTAGTGGGCGTCCCAGGGCGTGGCGAGGAAGCGGTTGCGGTAGCCCTGGTGGAAGTCGTCCTTGTTGCTGGTGACGTCGCTGGTGATGTTCTCGCCCAGCACTTGCGGCTGCTTGCCTTCGTGGATCACCTCCAGCAGCAGCCACAGGTCGTTCCATTCGCTGCGCGGGTGGGCGGCCAGAGTCAGGAAGTGGCCGCTGACCAGGCTCGGCTCGTCGCCTTTGCCTTCGGCCAGCCGGTAGTCGCTGCGATGGCGTTCCAGGGCGCGGGTCGCCAGTTGCTTGCCGCGGACCTGCTGGGTGAACAGGCCGGGGTAGTCGTAGTCTTCCAGGTCTGGCATGAATTCGGACTTGGCCGCGCCCTCGGGCAGCAGGCTCGGCTTCTCGAAGTCATAGTCGCGGCGGCTGACGCGGCTGGTGCGGGTTTCCAGGCGCAGGTTGAAGCGCTTGATCACCGGCTGTTCGGCGGCCATGCCCGAGTCCTGCTGGTAGTTCACCGCCGCCAGCTTGCGGAACACCGTCTGGTCGTCGCCGAACACCAGCTTGTGGCCGCTGGCGCTGTGCTGGAAGTGGAAGTGAATGCCTTCTTCTTCACACAAGCGCTGGATGAAGTGCAGGTCGGATTCGTCGTACTGGGTGCAGTAGACCCGCTCCGGGTAGGTGGCGCCGAGCTGGAAACTGTAGGCGTCGGCCAGGATGCCGCGGGCCTCGAGGACCTGGGCGATGATCTTCGGCACGCTGAGGTGCTGGTAGATCTTCTGGTTGAAGTTGTGGCGCAGGTAGTTGAGCTGTGGGGTCAGGCTGATGCTGTAGCGGGTCAGCTTGCGCCCGGAATCGCCCTGGGCGATGCGGTACACCAGGCCGTGGATCAGGCCTTTACCGGTCGCGCCAAAGGTCAGGCAGGCCGGCTTGTGCAGGAGTTCTTCGAGCTTGAGGTCGGGACGCGCGCTGACCAGTTCGATATCGAAGCAGAAGGGTTGATTGAGGGCTTCGCGGCCAACGAAACTGAGGACCTGAAGGTCGACCGAGGCGCCTTCGATCGTCAGGGAAATATGGGTAGCGTTAGCATCCAGCATGCCGTGAAATCCATCCATTGAATAAGCAGGGGGCGGATGGTGCAGGAATAAGCCGGTCGATTCAAGCCGAGGCGGCCGCGGCTTTCCGCCCGCCGGAACATTCAGAAATGTCCGCGATAACCATTACTTATGCCTGACAACCCATCCGGCTAACGCCCTACAGGCATCAGCGGAGTTGGCTGTAAGGGATACGCCGATGGTCGCTCAGGGATTCCCGTGGCGACGCGGGCCGGCGACGGGCCTTCGAGCAGCGAGTCAGCGCCGCAATTGCCGTCGGCCAGCTGGCCCGCAAGGGCGACACAGGCTGTCGCCGGGGGCAGGTCGTTGTCGCGTCAGGAACGCGGGGGCAACGGCGGCCGGTAGTAGCTCTGGAACCAATCGACAAAGCGCCCCAGGCCCTCGGCCAGGGGGACCTGCGGGCCGAAGCCGGTGACGTTCTCCAGGGCGCTGGCATCGGCGCAGGTGTTCAGCACGGTGCCGGGCTGCAACGGCAGGTACTCGACCTGTGCCTTGCGCCCGAGCAGTTGCTCCAGGGTGGCGACGTAGTCCTTGAGCTCCACCGAACGTTGCCCGCCGATATTGAACAGACGCCAGGGCGCCATGCTGGTGGCGGGGTCGGGGTGTTCGCGGTTCCACAAGGGGTTGCGCACCGGTGGCTTGCCCAGCAGGCGAACCAGGGATTCGACCAGGTCGTCGATATAGGTGAAGTCGCGCTGGTGCATACCGTAGTTGAACAGCTTCAGCGGACGGCCTTCGCAGATGGCCCGGGCGAACAGCACCGGCGACATGTCCGGGCGTCCCCAGGGGCCATATACGGTAAAGAAGCGCAGGCCGGTGGCCGGCATGTCGAACAGATGGCTGTAGCTATGGGCCATCAGCTCGTTGGCCCTTTTGCTCGCGGCGTACAGCGACAGCGGATGGTCCGCGGTGTCGCTGGCCTTGTGCGGCAGTTGATGGTTGGCGCCGTACACCGAACTGGACGACGCGTAAATCAGGTGTTCGGGCGGATAGCGCCGGCACATTTCCAGCAGGTTGAGAAAGCCGCCGAGGTTGTTGTCCAGGTAAGCCTTGGGGTTTTCCAGGGAATAACGTCCCCCGGCCTGGGCCGCCAGGTTGATCACCACCTGCGGGCGAACCTGGGCGAACAGCCGGTCGAGGGCTTCGGTATCGCCGAGGTCGAGGCGGTACAGCGGGAACTGTCCCACCTGCTGCTCCACCCAGCGCACCCGGTCGCGTTTGAGTTGCGGGTCGTAGTAGTCGTTGAAATTATCCAGCCCGGTGACCTGATGCCCATCCTTGAGCAAACGCAGTGCGGTATGGGCGCCGATGAAGCCGGCGGCCCCGGTGATCAGGATATTCATGCGCAGAGCGCCCCCGGTACGTGCCAGGGCAAGCCACTGCCCGGGGGACACAGGCGAGCGATGTCCCGCGCGATGGCGAGGGCGACTGCTTGTACCAGGCCGACATGGCCGGTACCAAAAACGCTGACATCCAAGGGAGGAACCTCATCCGTGATGGGTAATGCGTGAGTTTCATGGCTCACTTTTTAAAGAACTGAATAGGTGCAAGTCCTTTTCGCGTTCTTTTTTTGACACTACCACAGCGCGGAGACGGTTAATTGGCGTTTTGCCGTGTTATATAAATGACGAAGGCGTTTTGTATAACCCTATTTAAGAAATAATACCGTTTAAAATCAATTAGATAATATGAATGAAAGGCTCATGAAAGCCTTGGGGCAATTCCTGGGTAACAAACCCGGCAGAGCAAATTAATCCGACGAGCGGTAGATGTTTTAACGAAAAAAACGCCATTTTTATCCTGGCGCAGGCTTCCTTGGATCCAAAACCTCTCGAAGCGCCCAATGAATAGCGCCTTGGCCAAGAGCCTGGAGAAAGGCAAAGAGTGTTGGAAATGATCGCTTTATTCGAGGCGAGGGCAGCGCGTTGAAGGAGGGCGCTCAGGGCCAAAGGCTGTAGCAGCTTCAGACTAAAGTCGGGTGTAGCCCGTCAAAGCCATCTGCCATCATTTGCGATCAACATTGATTTGATCAATTCACCTGGCCAGAAACGATTCGCCAGATGGATTGCTATTGCCTTTCTTTCGTCCGCGTTACCGATGCACAGCTGGAGCCTTTCATGCCTTTCCCTTTGCTGCACTCATTCCGACCACTGCGTTATCCAACGGTGGGCCTCGGCGCCCTGTGCCTGTGCGCGGGTTTTACCGCCCAGGCCGAGGCCGCGGGTTTCTTCGAAGACAGCAGCGCCAAGCTCGAGTCGCGCACTATCTACTTCAACCGTGACTTCCGCGACGGCCATACCAGCAACGATCAGGGTGCCTCCAAGCGCGAAGAGTCGGCGCAAGGGTTCATTCTCAACCTGCAATCGGGCTACACCGAAGGCACCGTCGGCTTTGGTATCGACGCGCTGGGCATGCTCGGCTTCAAGCTCGATTCCAGCCCCGACCGCAGCAACAGCGGCCTGCTGCCGTCCAGCGGCCAGGACCCGCGGGGTTCCAAGGACCAATACGCCAAGCTCGGCCTGACCGCCAAGGTGCGCCTGTCGCAGAGTGTGCTCAAGTACGGCGCGCTGCTGCCGGACTTGCCGCTGCTCAAGTACAACGACGGGCGCCTGCTGCCGACTATGTTCAACGGCGCCATGCTCACCTCCAAAGAGATCAAGGACCTGACGTTCACGGCCGCGCGGCTGGACAAGTACACCGCCCGGGACTCCACGGACGCCCAGGACATCCGCGTGCACTGCAAGAACAAACGCTATGCCTGCAACGTTACCGCCGACCATTTCGACATGTACGGCATCGACTACAAGTTCAACGACCGCCTGACCGGCCAGTATCACTACGCGGAGCTGGAGGACATCTACCGCCAGCACTTCATCGGCCTGCTGGCCAACCAGCCGCTGGGCCAGGGCGTGCTCAAGGCTGACCTGCGCCTGCTCAAGAGCGCCGACAGCGGCGCTGAGCGCGCTGGCTCCATCGATAACCGCGCCTTGAGCAGCATGCTCGGCTACGCCATCGACGGCCATACCTTCAGCGCTGGCTGGCAGCGCATGAACGGCGACAACTCGATGCCATACCTCGATGGCAGCAACCCGTACCTGGTCAACTATGTGCAGGTCAACGACTTCGCCGCCGCCCAGGAGCGTTCCTGGCAGTTGCGCTACGACTATGACTTCAAGGCCATCGGCATCAACGGCCTGAGCTTCCTGACCCGCTATGTCAGCGGCGACCATATCAAGGTCCCGGGCAGCGACCAGGAAGGCCGCGAGTGGGAACGCGACAGCGAACTCAAGTACGTGGTGCAGAGCGGCACCTTCAAGGACGTCAGCCTGCGCTTGCGTAACGCCACCTACCGCAGCAACTACGAAAAATACGCGCGGGACGTGGACGAGACGCGGCTGATCGTCAGCTACAACTTCTCGATTCTCTGATGGCGCTGCCGGAAGCTGAATCCGCGATCTGTCTGGAGAAACGCATTGGCAGGCTTTGCGGCCGCTGCGCGCCCGATCGCAGGCTGCGCCAGCGGCTACAAGGTTTGCGGTGTCTGTGTAGCCGCTGCCGAGCTTGCGAGGCTGCGATCGGTTTGGGTGGCATTTCGACGTAGCGACCGCTAATTCTGAATCTGCGATCTGTCTGGATGAACGAATCGGTTGGTTTACGACTGCTTCGCAGCCGATCGCAGGCTGCGCCAGCGGCTACAGGGATCGTGGTGTCTGTGTAGCCGCTGCCGAGCCTGCGAGGCTGCGATCGACTACGCAGTAGTCGCGATCTGCACACGGCCACTTCAGATAGATCGCGTTGCTGGCTTTTGCGGCTGCCTTGCAGCCGGTCGCAGCCTCGCGGAGCTCGGCAGCGGCTACAGAGAATGCGGACGCGGGGAGACCCGTGTCAGGCGGTTACAGCCAGTGCCAGAAGCGGCTCCAGAAGCCGCGGTCCAGCTCTTCCCGGCAGCTGGCGTATTGCTGGCCGTACAGGCTGGAGCGGCTTTGCACTTTCATCGCCACGGTCTGCAGCCAGGGCTTGGCCGTATAGGTCTGCCGGCGGTAGCCACCCCAGCCTTCGTGATAGTTCAGGTACTGGCGGTAGGCATCCTGCTTGGTCACGCCGTTGACTCGTGTGGTCTGGTCCATGTACCAGCCGATAAAGTCGGTGGCGTCGGCGAAGTTGGTGCGGCTGGCCCAGTAGTTGTCGCCCTTGCGCTGGTAGTCGCCCCAGACTTCGTCCTTGGCCTGCGGGTAGCCGGCCGCCGTGCTCACCCGGCCCCAGGGAATCACCCACAGCAGGTATTTGCGTGGCGGCAAGGCGTCCTGCTTGAAGCTCGATTCCTGGTAGATGATCGACAGCGGCACCTGGATCGGCACCCCCCATTTCTCTTCGGTGGCCTTGGCGGCTTTGTACCAGTCGCTTTTCTCGCGAAAGATCTCGCAGATGTCGTTGGGGTTGGCCGGCGGCGAGGTCGCGCAACCGGTCAGGATGAGAGGGAAGACTACGGCGGCACAGGCAAAGCGGGTCAAAGGCAAGGCTCTATTCGGGTCGATGGGGGCGCCAATGTGATACGAATGCGGCGCCCCTGCGATCAGTTCAATTGGTGGCGATAGGGCAGGTCCGGTCCGGTCTTGCCACAGGTCAGCGCCGCGGCGCGGATGGCGAACCTGAGCATCTGGTCGATCTGGTCCCGGCTCAAGCCCGCCACACCCTCCAACGAATCCAGCTGCCGTTCGGTCAGCCAGGCAATCAAGGCGGCCTGGAAGGTGTCGCCGGCGCCCACGGTGTCGGCCATCTTAATCGGCATGGCCGGCGCCGACCAGCGGCCATGCACCCGGCTGAACACCGTCGCGCCCTCTGCGCCGCGGGTCAGGAACACCAGCTGGCAGTGATGCTGCAGCCAGCCTTCGATCACGTGCTGTGGGTCCTGGTCGGGGTAGAGCAGGTGCAAGTCTTCGTCGCTGACCTTGATCAGGTCGGCCAGCCGGACCAGGGTGTCGATGCGCTGGCGCCACAGCTGGATGTCCGGAGCCGGGTTGAGGCGCACGTTGGGGTCGAGGCTGATCAGGCGCTGGCCGCGCTCGCGACGCACCAGCGCCAGCAGGGTGTCGCCGATCGGCTGCACCACCAGGGAAAACGAACCGACGTGCAGGCCGCGCACCTGGCTGTCGAGCGGCGGCAGGTCACTGAGCTGCAACTGGCGGTCGGCGCAGCCTTCGCCACGGAAGCTGTATTGCGGCGAGCCGTTGGCGCCGACCGCGACCATCGCCAGGGTGGTCGGCGCCTCGACATGCAGCAGGTAGTCCTCGCCCACGCCTTCGTCGCGCAGCACCTGCAACAGGCGTCGGCCGAGGTAATCGGTGGAGAGCCCGGCGAACAGCGCCGCGTCCACGCCCAGGCGGCGCAGACCGACCGCGACATTGAAGGGTGAACCGCCGGCGATGGCCTGGAAGTTGACCCGCGATGCCCGACCGCTGGCATCGTTTTCGCTGAAAAAATCGAACAGTGCTTCACCACAGACCAGATACATAGTCATTCGCTCTTCAAAAGGGTTGTCACATGCTGTTGGTAACGTTCATAGGCCTGCTGATAGGCCGCGACATTGGCCGCTATCGGCCAGGTCTCGCTGCTTGCATCGAGCCTCACGCAGCGCTGGCACAATTGCGCCAGGCTCTGCGGCCGGTCGCTGCTGCGGGAATAGCACCAGGCCGCCTGGATCGCCGCGCCCAGGGCCGCCGCTTCGCTCTGCTCGGTGCAGACCACCGGGGTGTGCATGATATCGGCGACCATCTGCCGCCACAGCGGGCTTTTCGAACCACCGCCGATCAGGCGGATGCCCTGGCTTTGCAGGCCGTTGTGGCGCAGCAGGTCGAGGCCGTAGCGCAGGCCGAAGGTGGTGCCCTCGACCACCGCGCGGCACAGGTTGGCCCGGGTCAGGTTGTCGGCGGTCAGCCCCAGCAGGCTGCCGCTGGCATGGGGCAGGGCGGGGACCCGCTCGCCGTTGAGGAACGGCAGCATGCACACGCCCTCGGCACCGATCGGCGCCTGCGCCACCAGCTGGTTGAAGGCATCGATATCCAGCTCGAACAGTTCGCGCACCGCGCCGGTGGCATTGGTCAGGTTCATGGTGCAGATCAGCGGCAGCCAGCCGCCGCTGGAGGAACAGAAGGTCGCCACCGCGGCGTCTGCGCTGACCCGGGGTTGCTCGGCATAGGCGTACAGGGTGCCGGAGGAACCCAGGCTCATGGTGATCGCCCCGGGCTGGATATTGCCGGTGCCGATGGCCCCGAGCATGTTGTCGCCGCCACCGCTGGACACCAGCGCCCGCGGGTTGAGGCCCAGGTGCCGGGCGAGCTCCGGCAGCAGCGTGCCCACCGGCTGGTCGGCTTCGAGCAGTTCCGGCAAGGCGGCTTCCAGGCGGCCGTCGGGGTCGATGTGCCGGAGCAGTTCCAGGTCCCACTGGCGGCTGCGCACGTTGAAATAGCCGGTGCCCGAGGCATCGCCGTATTCGCTGCAGCAGCGGCCGGTCAGCCAGTAATTCAGGTAGTCGTGGGGCAGCAGCACATGGGCGATGCGCTGGAAAATCTGCGGATGCTGTTCCCGGGTCCACAGCAGTTTCGACACGGTGTAGCCGGGGGCAATCGCCACACCGAGGCGCTCCAGGGAGCCCTGTTCGCCGCTCAGGTAATCCAGCAGGCGCTGGTTCTGTGGGGTGGATTCGGTGTCGCACCAGAGCTTGGCCGGGCGCAGCACCTGGCCCTGCTGGTCGAGCAGGACCAGGCCGTGCTGCTGGCCGGAGACGCCGATGCCGAGGATGTCCAGGCCGCTGACCCCCGCCGCCAATAACGCACGGCGGGTGGCCAGGGTGAACGCCTCGCGCCATTGCTCGACGTCCTGTTCACGGCGGCCGTTGGCGCCGCTGATCAGGCTGTGGGGCGCCGCGCCCAGGCCCAGTACTTCACCGCTGGCGGCGTCGAGGACGATGGCCTTGGTGCCCTGGGTGCCGCAGTCGATGCCGAGGAAAAGCTGTTGCGTCGTCATGGATGAACCTGCACAAAATTAATCAAACCCACTGTAGCCGCTGCCGAGCCTGCGAGGCTGCGACCGGTTTGGGCGGCATTCCGACGTAGTAATCGCAAAACGTCAGTCCGCGATCTGCCTGGATCAACGCACCCGCGACAGGCAAGCATCAGCGGTCCCGGGCCAACACCCGCTCCAGGGTGAGGGTCACGCCGTTGTCGCGCAGGCTGCTGTAGCAGCGTTCGAAGGCTTCGACAAAGGCGGGCGAGTTGGGGATGGCGCTGCCGAAGATCTCCTCGACCGCCAGCAATCGCTGGCTGATCAGTGCGTCGTCCGCCACCAGCGCCTGGCAGAACGCGGCGCGCGGGTCGGGAATGCGGTAGGTGTCGCCGTTTTCGTCCACGCCCTTGAGGTACCGGGCCCAGGCGGCGACCACCAGGGCGGCGCGCTCGGTATCGCGGCCGTCGGCGATCAGGCGGTTGAGGGTCGGCACGCTGAACTTGGGCAGCTTCGACGAGCCGTCGGAGCAGACCCGCTCCAATTGGTCGGCAATCGCCCGGTTGGAGAAACGCGCCACCAGGGTGTCTTTGTAGGCACTCAGGTCGATGCCCGGCACCGGCGCCAGTTGCGGAGTCACGTCCAGGTCCATGTAGGCGCGCATGTACGTCACGAACAGCGGGTCGGCCATGGTCTCGTGGACAAAGCGATAACCCTTGAGGAACCCCAGGTAGGTCAGGGCCAGGTGGCTGCCATTGAGCAGCTTGATCTTCATCTCCTCATAGGGTGTGACGTCATCGGTGAATTGCACGCCGACCTTTTCCCAGGCCGGCCGGCCGCTGACGAACTTGTCTTCCAGCACCCATTGCGCAAAGGGCTCGCAGACCACCGGCCAGGCGTCGTCGATGCCGTGCTGGTCGTGCAGTTGCAGGCGGTGAGCGGTGCTGGTCATCGGCGTGATGCGGTCGACCATGGCATTGGGGAAGCTGACGTGGGTGGCGATCCAGTCGCGCAGGTCGGCGTCGCGCTGCCCGGCGAAGGCCAGCAGCGCCTTGCGGGTCACCGCGCCGTTGTGCGGCAGGTTATCGCAGGACATCAGGGTAAAGGCCGGGACCCCGGCCGCCCGGCGCTGGGCCAGGGCCGCGCAGAGAAAACCGAACACGGTCTGCGGCTGCTGCGGGTGGGCCAGGTCGTGCTGGATCTGCGGCAGGTGGGCCATGAACTCGCCGCTGCTGTCGTCGATGCAGTAGCCACCCTCGGTGATGGTCAGCGAGACGATGCGGATCTGCGGGTCGGCCAGTTTGTCGATCAGCGCCTGTGCGCCGTCTTCGGCCAGCAGCATCTCGCTAATGGCGCCGATCACCCGCACTTCGGCGGCATCGCTGTCGCCCAGCTCAAACAGGGTGAACAGGTAGTCCTGGCCGGCCAGGTCGTCGCGCGCGCGGCGGTCCTCGGCGCGCAGGCCGAGCCCGCAGATGCTCCAGTCCAGGCCTTCGCCGGTGTTCATCAGGGCATCGGTGTAATAGGCCTGGTGGGCCCGGTGGAAACCACCCACGCCGATATGCACCATGCCTTGCCGGGTCTCGGCCAGGTCGTAGGCGGGCAGGCGGACTTCAGGGGCCAGGTGGTGGAGGTTGTGTCGGTTCAGTTTCATCGTTCGGTTCTCGTTCAGGCAGCGGCGCGCAACGGCCTGGCCACGGCCATGCCGTCGGCATCGAAGAGGTGGCAGTGCTCGGCATCCAGGTTCAGGCTCAGCTGCTGGCCATAGGCGCTGGCCAGGTCGCCGCGGATGCGCATCGTCAGGGCTTCGCCGGAAGCGGTGACGACGTGGCAGAAGGTGTCGCTGCCCAGGCGTTCGCTGACGTCGGCGGTGACCTGCAGGGTGCAGTCGCCCGGCCGGGCCAGCTCCAGGTGCTCGGGACGAATGCCCAGGGTCACCGGGCTGCCGACGCTCAAGTGGGCGCCGCTCTGCGGCAGCTGGATGCGGGTGCCGGCCTCCAGCTGCACCTCGCAGCCCTGGCCATCGACCCGGCTCAGCCGGCCCTTGAGAAAGCCCATCTTCGGCGTGCCGAGGAAGCCGGCGACAAACAGGTTGGCCGGGCTGTGGTACAGCTCCAGCGGCGAACCCACCTGTTCCACGCGCCCGCCGTTGAGCACCACCACCTTGTCGGCCAGGGTCATGGCTTCGACCTGGTCGTGGGTCACGTAGATCATGGTCGCCTGCAGCTCTTTATGCAGGCGCGCCAGCTCCAGGCGCATCTGCACCCGCAGCGCCGCGTCGAGGTTGGACAGCGGCTCGTCGAACAGGAAGATCTTCGGGTTGCGCACGATGGCCCGGCCAATCGCTACGCGCTGGCGCTGGCCGCCGGACAGCTGCTTGGGCTTGCGCTCGAGCATCGGCCCCAGTTCGAGGATGCGCGCCGCTTCGTCGACCTTCTGTTGCACCTCGGCTTTCGGCACGCCGGCCAGGTCCAGGGCGAAGGACATGTTCTTGCGCACGCTCATGTGCGGGTACAGGGCGTAGGTCTGGAACACCATGGCCAGGTCGCGCTTGGCCGGGCTGACTTCGGTGATGTCGCGGCCATCGAGCTCGATGGTGCCGCCGCTGACTTCCTCCAGGCCGGCGATCAGCCGCAGCAGGGTGGACTTGCCGCAGCCCGAGGGGCCGACGAAGACCACGAATTCCTTGTCGCGCACCTCCAGGTCGATGCCCTTGATGATGGAAAAACCTTCGAAGCCTTTTTGCAGATTGTTGATTTTCAGGTTGGCCATGACGGGCCTCCATGTTTCTGAATGTCGATGTAGCCGCTGCCGCAGGCTGCGACAGGCACCGAAGGGGCCTCGGCGTCTGTGCGATCGCTGGCGAGCCTGCGGCTCGATCGCAGCCTTCGGCAGCGGCTACGGGGTTCGATGTTTATTTCACGGCGCCGAAGGACAGGCCGCGCACCAGTTGTTTCTGGCTGATCCAGCCGAAGATCAGGATCGGCGCGCAGGCCAGGGTCGAGACCGCCGAGAGCTTGGCCCAGAACAGCCCTTCGGGGCTGGAGTAGGAGGCGATCAGCGCGGTCAGCGGCGCGGCGTTGGACGAGGTCAGGTTCAACGACCAGAACGCCTCGTTCCAGCACAGGATCAGCGACAGCAGCACGGTGGAGGCCAGCCCGCCCTTGGCGATCGGCAGCAGCACCCGGAGCATTTCCTGGCCCAGGGTCGCGCCGTCCAGCCGCGCGGCCTCGAGGATGTCCCGGGGGATGTCCTTGAAGTAGGTGTAAATCATCCAGACCACGATCGGCAGGTTGATCAGGGTGTAGATCGCGATCAGCGCGATGCGCGTGTCCAGCAGGCCAAAGCTCTTGGCCAGCAGGTAGATCGGCATCAGCACGCCCACCGGCGGCAGCATCTTGGTCGACAGCATCCACAGCAGGGTGCGCTTGGTGTTGCGGGTTTCGTAGAAGGCCATGGAGTAGGCCGCCGGCACCGCGATCAGCAGGCACAGGGCGGTGGCGCTGAAGGAGATCACCACCGAGTTCCAGGCGAAGGCGAAGTAGTTGCTGCGCTCGTTGATGTGCAGGTAGTTCTCCAGCGTCGGCGTGAAGATGAACTGCGGCGGGGTGGCAAAGGCGTCGATTTCGCTCTTGAAGCTGGTCAGCAGCATCCAGAAGATCGGGAAGAAGATCAGGATCGCGATGGCCCAGGCCAGGGTGCCGAGCAGCAGGCTTTGCAGGCGGCGGGATTGTTGCAGGGTCATGGCGCGCACCTCAGGGCTTGTCAGTCAGGTTTTTGCCGAGCATCCGTACCAGGATGATCGCGGCGATATTGGCGATGACCACGGCGATCAGGCCGCCGGCCGAGGCCATGCCCACGTCGAACTGCACCAGCGCCTGGTTGTAGATCAGGTAGGCGAGGTTGGTCGAGGCGTAGCCCGGGCCACCGTTGGTGGTGGTGAAGATTTCGGCGAACACCGAGAGCAGGAAGATGGTCTCGATCATCACCACCACCGAGATCGGCCGCGCCAGGTGCGGCAGGGTCAGGTGCCAGAAGATCGCGATGGCCCCGGCGCCATCCAGGCGCGCGGCTTCCTTCTGTTCCTGGTCCAGCGACTGCATGGCGGTCATCAGGATCAGGATCGCGAACGGCAGCCACTGCCACGAGACAATGATGATGATCGACAGCAGCGGGTAGTGGGCCAGCCAGTCCACCGGCTGGGCGCCGAACAGCTTCCACACCGCGGCGAGAATCCCCGACACCGGGTGAAAGATCAGGTTCTTCCAGATCAGCGCGCCCACCGTGGGCATGATGAAGAACGGCGAGATCAGCAGCACCCGGACAATGCCGCGGCCGAGGAACTCGCTGGCTTCCAGCAGGGCGCTGATCAGCACCCCGAACACCACGCTGATCAGCAGCACGCTGCCGACCAGCAACAGGGTGTTGGCGGCCCCGGGCAGGAAGCCCGAGTCGGTGAGGAAGTAGCTGAAGTTCTCCAGGCCGACGAACTGGTTCTCGCCGGGGTACAGCAGGTTGTAGCGGATCAGCGAGAAGTACAGGGTCATGCCCAGGGGCACGATCATCCACAGCAGCAACAGCGCCACCGAGGGGCTGACCAGGAACCAGCCGGGGTTGAGCAGGCGGCGCTTGCGCGCGGCTTGGGGGATTTGCAGATGAGCGTTGGCAGTCGAGGTATTCATGGCGATCACAACCGTTCAGGTGTGTTTTCTGTGCAGGAGCGAGGCTTGCCTGCGACGAACGATGACGCGCTTATCGGACAGACCGCGGTGCGGCTATCGCGGGCAAGCCTCGCTCCTACAGAGGACGGGGATTACTTGGGGTAGCCGGCGCGTTTCATTTCACGTTCGGTGGTCTGCTGCGCGGCGGCCAGGGCCTGGTCGACCGTGGTCTGGCCGATCAGCGCGGCGGAGAACAATTTGCCGACCTGAGTGCCGATGGCCTGGAACTCGGGGATGGTCACCAGCTGGATACCGATGTAGGGCACCGGCTTGAGGGTCGGCCTGGTCGGGTCGGCGACTTTCAGCGACTCCAGGGTCACCCTGGCAAACGGCGCGGCCTGCATATAGGCCTCGCTGTAGGTGGAGGCGCGAGTGCCTGGCGGTACGTTGGCGATGCCGTCTTTCTCGGCGACCAGGGCCCCGTATTCCTTGGACGTGGCCCAGGTGGCGAAGGTCTGCGCGGCGTCCTTGGCCTTGGAACTGGTGGGGATCGCCAGCGCCCAGGAGTACATCCAGGCGCTGCCCTTGTCAGTCACCTGCTGCGGCGCGTAGGTAAAGCCGACGTGTTCGCTGACCTTGCTCTGCGACTTGTCGGTGACGAAGGAGCCGGCGACGCTGGCATCGACCCAGATCGCGCACTTGCCGCTGTTGAACAGCGCCAGGTTCTCGTTGAAACCGTTGCTGGAGGCGCCGGGCGGGCCGGCCTTTTTCATGGTGTCGACGTAGAAGGCCAGGGCGTTTTTCCATTCCGTCCCGTTGAACTCCGGCTGCCACTGCTCATTGAACCAGCGCGCGCCGAAACCGTTGGCCAGGGTGGTGATCAGGGCCATGTTTTCGCCCCAGCCGGCCTTGCCGCGCAGGCAGATGCCGTACTGTTCCTGCTCGGGTTTGTTGAGCTTGCCGGCGAACTCGCCGATCTGCTCCCAGGTCGGGTGTTCGGGCATGACCAGGCCGGCGTCCTTGAACAGGTCGGTGCGGTAGTAGGTCATCGAGCTTTCGGCGTAGAACGGCAGGGCGTACAGCGTGCCCTTGGCCGACAGGCCTTCGCGTACCGAGGGGAAGATGTCCTGCAGGTCATAGGCGGCGGGCAGGTCCTGCATCGGTTGCAGCCAGCCCTTGGCGCCCCAGAGTGCGGCTTCGTACATGCCGATGGTCAGCACGTCGAACTGCCCGCCCTGGGTGGCGATGTCGGTGGTCAGGCGCTGGCGCAACACGTTTTCTTCGAGCACCACCCAGTTCAGCTTGATGTCCGGATGCTCGCTCTCGAAGGCTTTCGAGAGTTTCTGCATGCGGATCATGTCGCTGTTGTTGACGGTGGCGATGGTCACGGTCTGGGCGCCGAGGCTGACGCCGCTGAGGGTCATGCAGGTGGTGACGAGCAGGGCTTTGATGCAGGGTTTCATCGTGCACTCCTCTTCCGGGCCCGGTGGGCGGCAGAAGGACGGTTATTGTTGTTGTGTCTTCCGGATGCTGGGAAGAATGTGGGCTGATTACAGCCCTCAACGACCGCGCCTGACAAATCATCCCTGACACTTGAATCGATACTTTTTTGCACTGCGATGAAATCCTCCGCCCGGCGCAAGCCGCCATGGGCCAAGGATTCGCCCGTTCGAGCCGGGTAAAGCAGGGGAGATTGCGTATTGGTTTTTTTACCGTGGCGGCCTGGACCGGAGAACGGCGAGAAGGTGCCGATGACAGCGGCGAAGCCCCGGTCGACCGGGGCTTCGCACTGAGGGGAGGGGTCAGAAGCTATAGGTGGCCGACATGATCGCCGCGCGCGCGTCGCCGTATTCGATGGCCGAGGAGCGTGTCGTCGAGCCGCTCTGCTGGCGTACCCG
This sequence comes from Pseudomonas chlororaphis subsp. chlororaphis, assembly GCF_003945765.1. Classification (NCBI taxonomy): domain Bacteria; kingdom Pseudomonadati; phylum Pseudomonadota; class Gammaproteobacteria; order Pseudomonadales; family Pseudomonadaceae; genus Pseudomonas; species Pseudomonas chlororaphis. Next base: position 3,326,049 of record NZ_CP027712.1, read on the forward strand.
TTCCACGTAGTCCTTGTCGAACAGGTTGTTGACGTTCAACTGCAGGTCGAGGTTGTGGTTGACCTTGTAGCCGAGCATGGCGTTGTGCACCCAGTAGGCATCCAGCTTGGCGCGGGTGCTGGAGCTGACGTTGCGCTCGCTGACATAACGAGTGCCGTAACCCAGGGTCCAGCCGGCCGGTAGTTCATAGGTGGTCCACAGGTTGAGCGAGCGCGGCGGCGTGTTGCCCAGGGCCTGGCCCTTGCGCGCGATGCCCGAGGCGGTATTCGCCGCGTTGAGGATTTCGCTGTCGAGGAAGGTGTAGTTGGCGAACACATCCCACTGCTCGCTGACATGCCCGGTGACGCCGACTTCCACACCTTGCACCCGCTGCTTGCCGGCCAGTTGGGTCGAACCGTCGGCCATGGTTTCCCGGGCGTTGCTCTTCTCTACGCGAAACAGCGCGGCGTCCAGTTCCAGGCGCTTGTCCAGCAGCTCCCACTTGGTGCCCAGTTCCCAGGTTTCGTTCTTCTCCGGCGCCAGGTCCTGGTTGCCCTTGCTCAAGCCGCCGCCGGTGGAGGCCAGGTTCTCGGCGGAAGGGTTGAAGGAGTTGCCCCAGGCGGCATAGATGCGCCCGTTCTCGGTCGGCTTGAACACCAGCCCGGTGCGCGCGCTGGCCTTGTTCGTGTCCGAGGCCAGGCTGTCGCTCTTCACATGGCTGGCCGAGTATTTGTCGACATCGCCCTTGATCTTGTCGTAGCGCAGGCCGAGGTTGAGGTCCCAGCGCTCGCTCAGGGCGATGGTGTCGAACAGGTAGTACGCCTGGCCCTTGAGGGTGGTCTCGGTGTAGCCGCTGGTGGCCTTGTTGACCGGGCCGCTCCAGCGCCCGGGCGGGCTGCCCAGGGCGTAACCGTTGCGCGGATACAGGGCTGTGCTCAGGCCGTGGTTGTAGGTCTTCAGGTCGAGGGTTTCCCGGGACAGTTCCAGGCCCGCCACCAGGTCGTGGCGCATGCCGGCGAACTCGAAGTCGCCGATCAGGTTGGTCTGGTTGATCCACATCTCGGTGGTGGCGTCGCGTCCGTAGGCCTGGGGCCCGGCCGGGCGGTAGCGACCCGCCGGCACGCCGCTGGTGTTGACATGGGACGCCGAGACGATGGTGTCGCGCGCGGTGCGACTGTAGCGCGTGAGGTTCTGCAGGCGCAGGTGGTCGTTGAAGTCATGCTCGAAGTCGGCGGTGAAGGCGTTCTGTTCGATCTCTTCCTTGTCGAGGTTCTTCCAGCCGAAATAGGCATCGCGCTTGACCCCGGCCAGCTTCTTGCCGTCGAGCGCCGGCACGCCATAGTCCGGCAGGTTGTCGTCGCTCTGGTGGAAAGCGCTGAGGGTCAGCCGGGTGGCGTCGCTGAAGCCCAGGCGCAACGAGGGCGCGATGCCCCAGCGCTCGCGGTCGATTTTCTCGCGGCCGGGCACATCGTTCTGATGGCCCATCAGGTTGATCCGCACCGCGCTGTCCTGGCCGACACCTTCCAGCGGCTGGTTGCTGTCCAGCGTCAGGCGGTAGTAGTTGTCGCTGCCGAGGCTGCCGCCGAGGCGGGTGAAGGTCTGGTTCTTGGGCTGTTTGCTGACCACGTTGATGCTGCCGCCGGTGGTGCCGGCGCCGCCGAACACCGAGTTGGGGCCCTTGATGACCTCCACCTGCTCGACGTTGAAGGTGTCGGAACGGTTGGTCTGCGCGCTGTCGCGCAGGCCGTCGATCTGCATGTTGCTGTTGGCCGAGAAGCCGCGGATGTTGATGCTGTCCCCCGAGCCGCCACCGCCTTCGCCGGCATTGAAGGTGATGCCGGACACGTTCGACAGCACCTGGCGCAAGCTCAGCGCCTGTTGTTCCAGGATCAGCTTGGGTGGCACCACGGTGATGGTCTGCGGGGTGTCCAGCAGCGGCACCACGTACTTGGCGGAGGCCGAGCGTTCGGTGCGGGAACCGGGTTGCTCGGCCTCGACCTTGATGTTGTCCAGTTGCAGGGATTTCTGCCGTTCGCCGGCTTCGGCCGCGCCGGCGCAGGAGGCCAGGGCAAGGCCCAGGGTAGAGGCCAGGAGGCGATGTTGTGGCAAGGCAGATGGGGCTTTCGTTTGCATAAGAAACGCTCTCTTTTTTTGTGAGAGTGAATCCTATTTGAGAATTATTGCTAAGAGCGGCTGCGAGGGGGCTACTTGCGGCTATCCCGCGAAATTTAGGACGTTTCTCGGTGGAACCCAGTAAAAGTCACTACTGGGTATCGGACGTATGCTGCACTTTAGATAAAAGCGCTCTGGCTTTTTACCGGTCACTGCCTAAGATGACCGGCCATCTCTTTATGCAGGAAGCCGTTCAGCGCGATGTCGGAAAAAGACACCATCTCCATGCAACTGGTGCGCGAAGCGCTGCTGCAAAGCTGCGCCCCGGGTGCCGCCAGCGATGAAGTGCTGCTCAAGGCCGGTATCGACCCGGCCCAGCTGGACGTCAGCGCCGCCCGCGTGCCCGCGCTGGCCTATGCCCGGCTGTGGCGCCTGCTGGCCCGGCGCACGGACGACGAGTTCTTCGGCATGGACCCGCGCAAGCTCAAATCCGGCAGCCTGGCGTTTCTCTGTCGCACCGCCATGGCCCGGCAGAACCTGGCCGCAGGCCTGGAATCCGGGCTGGTGTTCCTGTCGCTGATGCTCGAACGGCTGCCGGCCCAATTGGTGCGCCAGCAGAGCCTGGCGGAGATCGTCCTGCTGGAGGATGAGCAGGCACCGCGCCGCGCCTTCACCTATTTCACCTACTGGATGATCGTCCACGGCGTGGCCTGCTGGCTGGCCGGGCGGCGCATCCCGATCCTGGCCATCGAGCTGCGCTGCCCGGAACCGGATTTCTGCGACGACTACCAGGTGATGTTCTCGCAGAACCTGCGCTTCGACCGGCCGCGCACGCGGATGATCATTGCCGCCGACTGCCTGGATCTGCCGATCAAGCGCAGTGACGAGGAGCTCAAGCGCTTCCTGGCCCAGGCGCCGGCCAACATCCTGGTCAAATACCGCGACCCAGAGAGCCTGGCCAGCCGCATCAAGCACGACCTGCGCCAGCTGCCCGCGGCCCAGTGGCCGGAAACCGAGAGCCTGGCCCACAGCCTGTGCATGTCGGCCTCGACCCTGCGCCGCCGCCTGGCGGAAGAAGGGCAGACCTACCAGGGCCTCAAGGACGGGGTGCGCAAGGAGCTGGCGATCGCCTGGCTGGCCGAGCCGCAGATCAGCTTCACGGAAATCGCCAGCCGCCTGGGCTTCGCCGACGCCAGCTCGTTCTACAAGGCCTTTCGCAAATGGTCCGGTTCCAACCCCGGGCACTATCGCAGCCTGATCCTCAACGACCCGACCTGAGCGCCTCCCTGCGGCCGCTGTCAGGCTGCGATCAACCGGAACGGTCGCAAAGGCGTGCAGCGCGGTGTCTCTGATGCACCGCGTCAAGGCTGATAGCGAGTCCTGCGGCCTCGATCGTAGCCTGCGGCAGCTGCTACGGGGAACCTGGGTAGCCGCTGCCGAGCAGCGCGAGGCTGCGATCGCAACGCAGTTGCCGCAAAACCTGAGCTTGCGGTGCGTCAGGCCGAACGCGCTACCCGGCTTGCGACCGCTGCGCAACCTCGCAGGCTCCGCAGCGGCCACGCCGGTTCCTGTAGCCGCTGCCGAGCAGCGCGAGGCTGCGATCGGCAACGCAGTTGCCGCAAAACCTGAGCTTGCGGTGCGTCAGGCAGAACGCGTCGCCCGGCTTGCGACCGCTGCGCGGTCGAACGCAGCCTCGCAGGCTCGGCAGCGGCTACAGGGGCTTGATCGCCATGGGGTTCTTGGCCAAACCAGTCACGCAACTTGAAAGCTTTGACCATTGTCCCGCCCGGGCCGTGGCGCCAGTATTTGCCCGATGTCTTTGTAGTTCCCATTGGTTCCCATCCTAATAAGAACAGCGAGGGATTCTGGCAATGCGCGATTACCTGTCTGCCACGGCACACTTCAATTATCAGCACACCGTCGACGCAGCCCTGCACGGCTCCTTGTCGGCCCTCAATGCCTGCGTCGAATGCTGTGACCGGCACGCCTTGCCGGGGCGCATCGCGCTGTTCTGGGAGGGCCGCGACGGCAGTAGCGCGACCTACACCTTCAGCGAGTTGCAGGACCAGGCCGCGCGTTTCGCTAACTTCCTGCTGGCCCAGGGCGTGGGCCAGGGCGACAAGGTCGCCGGCCTGCTGCCGCGCAACGTCGAACTGTTGATCGCGGTACTCGCCACCTGGCGCATCGGCGCGGTCTACCAGCCGCTGTTCACCGCCTTCGGCCCCAAGGCCATCGAACACCGCCTGGGCAGTTCCGGGGCCAAGGTGGTGGTGACCGACGCGGTCAACCGGCCAAAGCTCGCTGAAGTGGCGGACTGCCCGACCATCGTCACGGTCGCGGGCGCCAAGGGCCAGGGCATCGTCCGCGGCGACTTCAGTTTCTGGGCCGAGCTGGGCAATTACCCGGCGCAGTGCGAGCCCGTGCTGCTGACCGGCGAAGACCCGTTCCTGCTGATGTTCACCTCCGGCACCACCGGCCCGTCCAAAGCCCTGTACGTGCCGCTCAAGGCCATCGTCGCGTTCCAGAGCTACACCCGCGACGCCGTCGACCTGCGCCCCGAAGACGCGTTCTGGAACGTCGCCGACCCGGGCTGGGCCTATGGCATCTACTTCGGCGTCACCGGCCCGCTGGGCCTGGGCCACCCGATCACCTTCTACGATGGGCCCTTCACCCTGGAAAGCACTTGCCGGGTGATCAACAAATACGGGATCAGCAACCTCACCGGTTCACCAACCGCGTATCGCCTGCTGATCGCCGGCGGCGACGAGTTCGCCCGCTCGATCAAGGGCAAGCTGCGCATCGTCAGCAGCGCCGGCGAGCCGCTGAACCCGGAGGTGATCCGCTGGTTCGCCGACAACCTTGGCGTGGTGATCCACGACCATTACGGCCAGACCGAACTGGGCATGGTCCTGTGCAACCACCACGGCCTGGAGCACCCGGTGCATGTCGGCGCGGCCGGTTTCGCCTCGCCGGGCCACCGCATCGTGGTGCTCGACGAGCAGCATCAGGAACTCTCAGTCGGCCAGCCGGGGATCCTCGCCATCGACCGCAGCCAGTCGCCGATGTGCTGGTTCAACGGCTACCACGGCGTGGTGACCAAGGCCTTCGTCGGCAACTACTACCTCAGCGGCGACACCGTGGAGCTGAACCCGGACGGCAGCATCAGCTTCGTCGGGCGCAGCGACGACGTGATCACCACCTCCGGTTACCGGGTCGGCCCGTTCGACGTCGAGAGCGCGCTGATCGAGCACCCGGCGGTGGTCGAGGCGGCGGTGATCGGCAAGCCCGATCCGGAGCGCACCGAGCTGGTCAAGGCCTTCGTCGTGCTCAGCCCGCAGTACCGCGCCGCGCCGGAGCTGGCCGAAGAGCTGCGCCAGCATGTGCGCAAGCGCCTGGCCGCGCACTCGTACCCCCGTGAAATCGAATTTGTCAGCGAATTGCCGAAAACCCCAAGCGGCAAGTTGCAGCGCTTCATCCTGCGCAACCAGGAAATCGCCAAGGCTCAAGAGGCCGCGGCGCACAAGGCTTCGGCCTGAATTACCCAGGAACTCATGATGCACATCGAAAACAAGGTTTTTCTCGTCAGCGGCGGCGCTTCCGGTCTCGGTGCGGCCACCGCGCAGATGCTGGTCAAGGCCGGCGCCCAGGTGATGCTGGTGGATCTCAACGCCGAGGCCGTCGCGGCCCAGGCGCGCCAGCTCGGCTGCCAGAGCACGGTCGCCGATATCACTGACGAAGCGGCCGCCGAAGCGGCGGTGCAGGCCACGCTCAAGGCATTCGGCGGCTTGCACGGGCTGGTCAACTGCGCCGGCATCGTGCGCGGCGAGAAGATACTCGGCAAGCACGGTCCCCATGCCCTGGCCAGCTTCAGCCAGGTGATCAACGTCAACCTGATCGGCAGCTTCAACCTGATGCGCCTGGCCGCGGCGGCGATTGCCGAAGGCGAGCCGAACGCCGACGGCGAGCGCGGGGTGATCATCAACACCGCCTCGGCGGCGGCCTTCGACGGACAGATCGGCCAGGCCGCCTATGCCGCGTCCAAGGGCGCCATCGCCAGCCTGACCCTGCCGGCCGCCCGCGAACTGGCGCGCTTCGGCATCCGGGTGATGACCATCGCCCCGGGCATTTTCGAAACCCCGATGATGGCCGGCATGAGCGACGAAGTACGCGCTTCCCTGGCCGCCGGCGTGCCGTTCCCGCCACGCCTGGGCAAGCCGGACGAGTACGCCGCGCTGGTCGGGCATATCATTAGCAACAGCATGCTCAATGGCGAGGTGATCCGTCTCGACGGCGCCTTGCGCATGGCAGCCAAGTAAAGAGGATTGATCATGAACCAGGATCCGATCGTTATCGTCAGCGCCGTCCGCACCCCCATGGGCGGCTTCCAGGGCGAACTGAAAAGCCTGACCGCGCCGCAGCTCGGCGCCGCCGCCATCAAGGCCGCGGTGGAGCGCGCCGGGGTGGCTAGCGACAGTGTCGATGAAGTGCTGTTTGGCTGTGTGCTACCGGCCGGTCTCGGCCAGGCGCCGGCCCGTCAGGCGGCGCTGGGCGCCGGGCTGGACAAGGCCACACGCTGCACCACCCTGAACAAGATGTGCGGCTCCGGCATGGCCGCGACCATCGCCGCCCACGACATGCTGCTGGCCGGCAGCGCCGACGTAGTGATCGCCGGCGGCATGGAAAGCATGTCCAACGCGCCTTACCTGCTGGACCGTGCTCGCAGCGGCTACCGCATGGGCCACGGACGGGTGCTCGACCATATGTTCCTCGACGGCCTCGAAGACGCCTACGACAAGGGCCGCCTGATGGGCACCTTCGCCGAAGACTGCGCCCAGGATAACGGCTTCAGCCGCGAAGCCCAGGATGCCTTCGCCGTGGCCTCGCTGACCCGCGCCCAGCAGGCGATCAAGGACGGCAGCTTCAAGGCGGAAATCGTGCCGCTGCAGGTCACCGTCGGCAAGGAGCAGCAGACCATCAGTGACGACGAACAGCCGCCCAAGGCCAGGCTGGACAAGATCGCCACGCTGAAGCCGGCGTTCCGCGACGGCGGTACCGTTACCGCGGCCAACTCCAGCTCGATCTCCGACGGCGCCGCGGCCCTGGTGCTGATGCGCCGTTCCGAGGCCGAGCAACGGGGCCTCAAGCCGCTGGCGGTGATCCACGGTCATGCGGCGTTCGCCGACACCCCGGGGCTGTTCCCGGTGGCCCCGGTCGGGGCGATCAAGAAACTGATGAAGAAGACCGGCTGGTCGCTGGATCAGGTCGAGCTGTTCGAAATCAACGAAGCCTTTGCCGTGGTCAGCCTGGTCACCATGCAGAAGCTGGAAATCCCCCACGACAAGGTCAACGTCCACGGCGGCGCCTGTGCCCTGGGCCACCCGATCGGCGCGTCCGGCGCGCGAATCCTCGTGACCCTGCTCTCGGCCCTGCGCCAGCAAGGCCTGAAGCGCGGCGTCGCGGCCATCTGCATCGGCGGCGGCGAAGCCACGGCCATGGCCGTCGAATGCCTGTATTAAGGAATCACCATGCTGCCTAATGACGAACAACAGCAGATCAGCGACGCGGCCCGGCAGTTCGCCCAGGAACGCCTCAAACCGTTCGCCGCCGAATGGGACCGCGAGCATCGCTTCCCCCGCGAGGCCATCGTCGAGATGGCCGGGCTGGGCTTCTTCGGCATGCTGGTGCCGGAGCAGTGGGGCGGTTGCGACACCGGTTACCTGGCCTACGCCATGGCCCTGGAAGAGATCGCCGCCGGCGACGGCGCCTGCTCGACCATCATGAGCGTGCACAACTCGGTGGGGTGTGTGCCGATCCTCAAGTTCGGCAACGACGAGCAGAAGGAGCGTTTCCTCAAGCCCCTGGCCAGCGGCGCCATGCTCGGCGCATTCGCCCTGACCGAACCCCAGGCCGGCTCCGACGCCAGCAGCCTGAAAACCCGCGCGCGGCGGGAGGGCGAGCATTACGTGCTCAACGGTTGCAAGCAGTTCATTACCTCCGGGCAGAACGCCGGGGTGGTGATCGTGTTCGCGGTGACCGACCCGGCGGCCGGCAAGCGCGGCATCAGCGCCTTTATCGTGCCCACCGACTCGCCGGGCTACAGCGTCGCGCGGGTGGAAGACAAGCTCGGCCAGCACGCCTCCGACACCTGCCAGATTCTCTTCGAGGACGTGAAGGTGCCGCTGGCCAACCGCTTGGGCGAGGAGGGCGAGGGCTACAAGATCGCCCTGGCCAACCTCGAAGGCGGTCGCGTGGGCATCGCCTCGCAATCGGTGGGCATGGCCCGCGCGGCTTTCGAGGCCGCCCGTGACTACGCCCGCGAGCGGCAGAGCTTCGGCAAGCCGATCATCGAGCATCAGGCGGTGGCTTTCCGCCTGGCGGACATGGCCACCCAGATCGCCGTGGCGCGGCAGATGGTGCACTACGCCGCGGCCCTGCGCGACAGCGGCAAGCCGGCGCTGGTGGAGGCGTCGATGGCCAAGCTGTTCGCCTCGGAAATGGCCGAGAAGGTCTGTTCCGCCGCCTTGCAAACCCTGGGTGGCTATGGCTACTTGAACGACTTTCCGCTGGAGCGCATCTACCGCGACGTGCGGGTCTGCCAGATCTACGAAGGCACCAGCGACATTCAGCGCATGGTCATTTCGCGCAACCTCTGACTTTTAGCAGGAGCTGATCCATGAGTTACGAAACCATTCTGTTGGAGATCAAGGACCGCGTCGGCCTGATCACCCTCAACCGCCCGCAGGCGCTGAACGCCCTCAACGCGCAGATCGTCAGCGAGCTGAACCAGGCCCTGGACAGCCTGGAAGCCAATCCTCAGATCGGCTGCATCGTCCTCACCGGCTCGAAGAAGGCCTTCGCCGCCGGCGCCGACATCAAGGAAATGGCCGAGCTGACCTACCCGCAGATCTACATGGACGACCTGTTCAGCGACAGCGACCGGGTGGCCAACCGGCGCAAGCCGATCATCGCCGCGGTCAACGGTTTTGCCCTGGGTGGCGGCTGTGAACTGGCGTTGATGTGTGACTTTATCCTGGCCGGCGACAACGCCAAGTTCGGCCAGCCGGAAATCAACCTCGGCGTGCTGCCGGGCATGGGCGGCACCCAGCGCCTGACCCGCGCCGTGGGCAAGGCCAAGGCCATGGAAATGTGCCTGACCGGGCGTTTTATCGATGCGGTGGAAGCCGAGCGTTGCGGCATCGTCGCGCGCATCGTGCCGGCCGACGAGCTGTTGGACGAGGCGTTGAAAGTCGCGGCGCTGATCGCCGGCAAATCGGTGCCGGTGAGCATGATGATCAAGGAAAGCGTGAACCGCGCCTTCGAAGTCAGCCTCTCGGAAGGCGTGCGTTTCGAGCGCCGGGTATTCCACGCGGCCTTCGCCACCGAGGATCAGAAGGAGGGCATGGCGGCGTTCATCGCCAAGCGTGAGGCGCAGTTCAAGGACAAATAGTCCGGGCTGTTGCTCGTCATAAAAAAATCGCAGCCTTGGCTGCGATTTTTTTGTGTGGTGTTTGTACGGAAGCTATCGCGGGTAGCGCGTGTGCCTGTAGCCGCTGGCGCAGCCTGCGATCGACCGGTACGGTCGCAAGGTGGGCGACGCGGTTCAATGGATGGGCCGCGTCAGGGCTGACAGCGAGTCCTTCGGCCTCGATCGCAGGCTGCGCCAGCGGCTACATCTCGGCGTGCTCGCGATGCTTTTGCGGTCACAACAGATAGTGCTTCAACTCCCGAGCAATCAGCATGCGCTGGATCTCGCTGGAGCCTTCGTAGATCTGGGTGATCCGCGCGTCCCGGTAGTAGCGCTCCACCGGGTAGTCCTCGAGGTAGCCGTAGCCACCGTGAATCTGGATCGCCGAGGAGCAGACCTTCTCGGCCATTTCCGAGGCGAACAGCTTGGCCTGGGAGGCTTCCGACAGGCATGGCTGGCCGGCGCTGCGCAGGCGCGCGGCATGCAGGATCAGCAGGCGCGCCGCGTTGAGGCGGGTGTGCATGTCGGCCAGCAGGTTGGCGATGCTCTGGTGCTCGATGATCGGCTTGTCGAACTGCACCCGCTCGCGGGCGTAGGCCAGCGCCGCTTCGAACGCGGCACGGGCGATGCCCAGGGCCTGGGCGGCGATGCCGATGCGGCCGCCTTCGAGGTTGGACAAGGCGATGGCCAGGCCCTTGCCGCGTTCGCCCAGCAGGTTGGCCTCGGGGACGGTGCACTGGTTGAAGGTCACCGCGCAGGTGTCCGAGGCGCGGATGCCCATCTTGTGTTCGCTGCGGTCAACCACGAATCCCGGGGTGTCGGTGGGCACCAGGAACGCCGACAGGCCTTTCTTGCCCAGCTCCGGATCGGTCACCGCGAAGACGATGGCCAGCTTGGCGCGCCGGCCGTTGCTGACGAACTGCTTGGCGCCGTTGATCACCCACTGGCCGTCCTTGAGTTCGGCGCGGGTGCGCAGGTTGTGGGCTTCGGAGCCGGCCTGGGGTTCGGTCAGGCAGAAGCAGCCGATTGCCTGGCCGCTGGCCAGGGCCGCCAGCCAGGTCTGTTTCTGTTCCGCGCTGCCGTAGTTGAGGATCGGCCCGCAGCCCACTGAGTTGTGGATACTCATCAGTGCGCCGGTGGCGCCGTCGCCGGCGGAGATTTCTTCCACCGCCAGGGCGTAGGCCACGTAGTCGACGTAGGTGCCGCCCCATTCCTCGGGCACCACCATGCCCAGCAGCCCCAGTTCGCCCATCTTCGCCACCAGGGCGTCGTCGATCCAGCCGGCCTTTTCCCAGGCCTGGGCATGGGGGGCGATTTCACCGCGGGCGAAGTCCCGGGCCATGTCGCGGATCATCACCTGCTCTTCGCTCAATTCAATGTCGTGCATGGCTCAGCTCCGGCTCGGGTCGAAAGCGCTGAAGAAACTCGCCACATGCGCGGCGTCCAGCGCCCGCAGGGTCGGTGGGTTCCAGCGTGGGTTCTTGTCTTTGTCGATCAGCAGGGCGCGCACGCCCTCGATCAGGTCGCCGCGCTCGAACCATTGGCGGTCCAGGTGCAGCTCCAGGGCGAAACACTGTTCCAGGCTCAACTGGCGGCCGCGCCGGAGCATTTCCAGGGTCACGGCCATGGCCAGCGGCGAGCGGGTCGACAACAGGTCGGCAGTGTTGGTGGCCCATTCATGAGTATCGCCCAGGGTCACTTCGCGCAGTTGCTGCACGATGCTCGGTACATCGGCCTGGGCAAAGAAGTGGTCGATGGCCGGGCGCAGCGCCGCCAGTGGCGCGTCCGGCAGTTGCTGCACTCCGAGCCTGGCCAGCAGGCCCTGCAGGTCCTTGAGCGGGGTGTCGTGCCATTGCAGGCTGTCGAGGCGCTGGTCCAGCAGGCTCAGCTGGTCGCTCTCCAGGTACCAGTCCGCCAGCCCGCAGTACAGGGCGTCGGCGGCGCGGATCTGCACGCCGCTGACCCCCAGGTAGATGCCCAGCTCGCCGGGGATGCGCGACAGGAAATAACTGCCGCCGACATCCGGGAAGTAACCGATGGCCACTTCCGGCATCGCCAGGCGGCTGCGCTCGGTGACTAGCCGCAGGTCGGCGCCCTGGACCAGGCCCATGCCGCCGCCGAGGACAAAACCGTCCATCAGCGCCAGCACCGGCTTGCGGTAACGGTGGATCGCCAGGTCCAGCGCGTATTCCTCGACGAAGAATTCCTCGTGCAGGGTCTGGCCGTTCTGGTAGCTGTCGTACAGGGTGCGGATATCGCCACCGGCGCAGAAGGCCTTTTCGCCGGCGCCGCGCAGGACCACTGCGTGCACCTGCGGGTCCTGGGCCCAGGCATCGAGCTGGCGTTGCAGGGTGCGTACCATGCCGAGGGTGATGGCATTGAGACCGGCGGGGCGGTTGAGGGTCAGGTGACCGATGTGGTTGCGGACTTCGGCCAGCACGTCCTGTGGCGAGGCCTCGACCGACGTGGCGCCGGCGTCTCGCGTGGCCTGGGATGGAACCTGAGCAGTCATCACTAACTCCCTGCTTTTATTGTTCTTTATAGGTGTGTTCGCGCGCGAACGATGAGGGATCGTAACAGTGCAAATTTGCCATGTACAACCGGGATAACTGCAGGTTGGCTGTGCATTTTTGCATGGGGCGCAGCCGCCTTCGACGCTGTTTGTGGTGCAGCCGAAGCCAGCATGGCCGGCCCGTATTTATCCGCCGTCCAGGCGCACCGGACGACGAGCGCCGCTACAATGGCGCTCGACTTTCGTGACCCAGAGGCAACATGGACATCGACCTGGCCCGCACCTTTTTGCAAATCGTCCGCAGCGGCAGCCTGATCGCCGCGGCCGAACGCCTGCACCTGACCCAGACCGCGATCAGCGCCCGGGTGCAGAACCTCGAAAGCCAGCTCAACTGCAAGCTGTTCGTGCGCAACCGCGCCGGGGCCCGGCTGACGGCCGACGGCGAGGCGTTCATCGTCTACGCCAACCAGCTGGTGCAGACCTGGGAAGCCGCCCAGCGCGACCTGCCGCTGCTGGCCGGTTATCGCAACGTGCTGCACATAGGCGGTGAAGTCAGCCTGTGCAACCCGCTGATGCTCAACTGGGTAAGGCGCTTGCGCCAGGCGATTCCCAGCCACGCGGTGCGCAGCCAGATCGCCGAGGGCGCGAGCCTGCAACGCCAGCTGGAACTTGGCGTGCTGGACGCCGCGTTGGTGTTCCAGCCGGTGTACGGGCCGGGGTTGCAGGTCGAGCAGTTGCTGGAGGAAAAGCTGATCCTGGTGCGTCTGGCCGGCAAACCCGAGCCTTATGTGTACATCGACTGGGGCGAGGATTTCCGCCGCCAGCACGACGCGGCGCTGCCGGACCAGGCCAAGGCCGCGGTGGGTTTCAACCTCGGGCCGCTGGCCTTGCAGTTCATTCTCGAAGGCGGTGGCAGCGGCTACTTCCGCACCCGGGTGGTGCAAAGCTACCTGGACAGTGGCGTGCTGGAACGGGTGGAAAAGGCCCCGGAATTCAACTTTCCGACCTACCTGCTGTACGCCCGCGAACGGGATTCGGCGCAGCTGCAGCAGGCCTTCGAGGTGCTGCGCGAAGTCATCGCCAGCGACACCGACTGGTCGCAGCGTTGGGATCCGATGATCTGAGTCGTAAAACGCGGCGCCTGGATTTACGACCGCTTCGCGGTCGAGCGCAGCCTGCGGCAGCGGCTACAGGAATTGCGGAGCCCGTGTAGCCGCTGCCGAGCCCGCGAGGCTGCGATCGGCAACGCAGTTGCCGTAAAGCCTGACTCCGCGATCTGTCCGGATAGCCCGATCAAACCCGCGGCGCCAACACCTCGCCAATACTGCGCCGGCGCGCATGGGCCTCACTGGCGTGGATCAGTTGCTCCAGATCTTGCGGGGTGACGTCGAAGAATTCCTGCATTTCATCCAGCGCCAGCTTCAGGTCGGCGGCGGTGATAGCCTGGGTATCGCTCGGCGGATGGTCGGCGGGCAATTGGGTCGCGGGTTCGCTCTGGCCCTTGGGGTAACGGATGCGGGTCAGGTTGTTGTAGGCCAGGGCGCTGAGCAACAGGCACAGGGCCGCCAGCATCACCGGGCCCAGGGCCTGCCAGTCGAGGGCGATGGTGGCCGGGTCGGCCAGCACCATCGTCAGGGCCACCGCGCCGGCCGGCGGATGCAGGCAGCGCAGCCAGCACATCAGCACCAGGGACATGCCGGCGGCCAGGCAGGCGCTGCCCAGGGTGCGCCCGAGCACATGGGCCACCAGCAACGCCAGGACCGCGGCGCACAGGTAGCCGCCGAGGATCGACCAGGGTTGCGCCAGCGCCCCCGACGACACCGCGAACAGCAGCACCGCCGAAGCCCCCAGCGGCCCGATCAGGTGCAGCGCCACCTCCATGCCGAACACCCGGCCGCACAACCAGACACTGAACAGCGTGCCCAAGGCCATGCCGATCGCGGCGCGGCTCCATTCCGAGGGGCGGGTATTGATGGCGGCGGGTTTCCAGCGAGCGAGCATGACGAAGCGATCCAATTCCGGTTTTGCGGGCAAAAAGAAGGGCTTGTCTGGAGCACCAGAAAGCCCTGAAACGTTCCAACATTTGGGGGAGGAACCGGCACAGTGTGCCGATCAAACCAAGCGCCTACAAATTCATAATAATGCTGTTTAAGTGCATTATTTTTGTACTGTGGCGGCCTGGGCCACCCGCCGTCCGCTCATGAAACACAGCAGGCCGCCCAGGGCGGTCAAGGTGCTCAGGGCATAGAACATGGTCGGTGCCGGGGTATGCACCAGCAGGTAGCCGCAGATCACCGGGCTCAAGGCGCCGCCCAGGGCCGCGAGGTTCTGCGCGCCGTAATAGCTGCCGCGCAGGGCCTCGGGGGCCAGGGTGTCGATGAACAGGAACTCCGCCGGGTAGATGATCATCTCGCCAAGGGTGAAGACGAACATCGCCAGGCACCAGCCCAGCAGGCTGTCGGCCAGGCTGAAGCCGATCAGGCCGAGGATGAACAGGCTGGTGCCGACGGCGATCCAGTAACGCAGCTGTTCGCGCTTGAGGAAACGGCCGATCTGGTACTGCAACAGGATCACGCTGATGGCGTTGCAGGCCAGCAGGGCGGCCATGGTGTCGAGGGCGCTTTTCGAGTCTTCGGTGACCAGCAGGTACTGCGACAGGTACAGGGTGAAGCGCCCATGGACGATGGTGCTGAGCAGGCAGCCGCAGGTGAACATGATCAGCGTGCGGTCGTTTTTCAGGGTCACCAGGGTGTCGAGGAAACTCTGCGGCTTGCTCAGCGAGGGCAGGCCCGGCGTGGCTGGAATGCCGCGCATCAGCAGGGTGCTGAGAAAGGCGATGGCGCCGGCGATCAGGAACGGCGCCAGCGGCAGGTGCCCGGCGATCACCACGCCGAGCATGGGGCCGGTGGCGTAGCCGATATTGGTCAGGGTGTAGCGCAGGGAGAACACCCTGGCCCGCTGACTCACCGGAAGGTTTTCGCTGATGATCGCCTTGGAGCCGATCAGGAACAGCGCCGAGGCGGTTTCGGTGATCACCAGGATCGCGGTGGTCAGGTAGAGGTTGTGGGCGAAGGTCAGCAGTACAAAGCCGATGCCGCTGGAGAGCATGCTCAGGATCAGCAGCCGGCGCTTGTCCAGACGATCGAGGATGTAGCCGCCATACAGCGCGAGCAGCGTGGCGATGAACACCGCGACCCCCAGCAGCAGGCCGACGTCCTGCTGATCGAGGCCGAGTTTTTCGCTGAGGAACAGGGTGAGCAGGGGGCTGGTGATGGCGCGACTGACGACAATGGTCAGCGAGCAGATCATCAGGCGGCGGATAACCAGCGAGTAAGTGGCCACGGTGGTGCACGAGTCCTTGTTGTCTGAGTGGGCGACAATCCCTAGCGATCCTGGAGCCCCAGGCTTGCCATCCTCTGACAGTTGCGCGAGCACTTCAAGACAGGCCCGCACCCCATCTCAAATACCGCACCCATCTTCCGTAGGAGCGAAGCTTGCTCGCGATAAGGCCGGTACATGCACCATTGATTTTGCCTGGCAGGCCGTCATCGCGAGCAAGCTTCGCTCCTACAGTTGCATGGGGTGGGCAGGCAGTGTCAGGCGCATGGCGCAGCGCCGGGCCGCCGGCAGGCCATGGCGAGTTTCGTCGGCCAGCACCTGCCGCAGGCGCGGCCCCAATTGCTCGGCGTCCAGGGTGATGAAACCGCAGCGCTGGTAGAAGGGTTCATTCCATGGCAACTGTCGAAAGGTGCTCAGGGTCAGGGCGGTAAACCCCTGCTGGCGCGCCTGTTCGCCCACCGTCTGCAGCAGGCGGCGGCCGATGCCGCGCCCTTGGGCGGCGCTGGCGACCGAGATTTCCCAGATATGCAGCGCGTCAGCGCAGGCTTCGGCGTCGAGGAAGGCGCACACCTTTTGGTCGAGCACCGCCACCCACACCCGCTGCTGGCGGATATGCGCGCGGTGCTGCGCGGCGTCGGGCACCTCGGCATCGGCCAGCCAGGCCAGTTCGGGGTCGCGGCGAAACAGCGCGGCGGCGCTGCGTTCGATGGCGGGGAGCAGGGTGGCATCGGCCTCTGTGGCCAGGCGGATTTGCAGAGTCATGGGGCGCGAGTGTAAAGAGCCAGGGCGCGACCGATCAACCGTTCAGGGGGGGGTGGTGGCGGGCAGGTGCAGCATGACGTAGTCGTTCTTGTCGAAACGCCCGCCGAGCATCGGGGTCAGTCGCGCCAACGGCGTGGCCTTGAGCGTCGCTAGATCGCTTTGATCCATGATCACCCAAGCCGGGCCTGGTATGGCTGCAAGGGCTTCGGGGCGCTCGGTGAACAGCGGCTGCAGGTCCTGGTCGAGGTGGACCATGAACTTGATCGCCTTGGCGTCCTTGCCCATGGCGTGCAACACCAGCGGTGCCGGGTCGCTCTGGATCAACCGTTGCGCCGCGAGGCTGAAGTCGCGGGTGTCGTACAGCTGGCGTTCGACGGGCTCGAATACCCCGATGTAGGTGGTCCACACCGCCAGCACCGCGGTATAGGCCAGGCCGACGGCCCGCCAGCGCGGCCGGGCCAGCATCAGCAGCGCGGCCCCTTGCAGCAGCCCGAGGAGCGCGAGCATCGCGGTCAGGTCCGTCAGTTGCTCGGGAAACTTGCGTTGCAGCACCAGCAAGCCGACGATCAACAGCCCTGGCAGCAATAGCCATATGCCTTGGATCGCGGTTCGCAGCCAGGCCAGGAAGCGCCCCTGGCGCGCCTGGAACGGGTAGGCCGCGACAATCGCCGCCATGGGCAGCATCGGCAGCAGGTAGCGGGCTTTCTTGGCCTGGGGAATCGATAGGCCGATCATCACCAGCAGCCCCGCGGCGGTGCACAGGCGCAGCAGTTTCAGCGCCGGATCCGGCTCGCCACGCGGCGCCAGGAACACGCCGATCCAGGTCAGGATTGCCAGCGGGTAGGCTAGGGCGTAGTTGCCCAGGGAACTGCTGAAGTAATAGAACGGGCCGCTGCTGCCTTCGCTGCCGTCCAGGCGCCCGGTGAACTGCATGCGGATCACCTCCTGCATAAAGGCCGGGCCGCCGCTCAGTCGGGCCAGCCACAGCAATAGCGCCACGCATGCCAGCAACAGCAGCAGGGCGCTGCCACCGAAGACCAGCATGCGTCGCCACTGGCCTTCGAGCAGGTAATAGCTGCACAGCATGCCGCAGGGAATCACCAGGCCGATCGGCCCGCGAATGGCGAACCCTGCGACCAGCAACGCGAGGATCAGCCACAGGCGGCGCGGCGCGGCGAAGTGATCGTGGGCATACCCCAGGTAGAACACCGCCAACGCCAGGGCGGCGAGTATCTGGTCCAGGGACACGGCGCGGGTTTCGCAGATAAAGGTATTGCTGAGCAGGAGCAGGGCGACACTGAGCAGGGCCCAGGTTCGGGAACAGGGCGCCAGCAGTCGATAGATCAGGCTGACTATGGTCGCCGAAGCCAGGGCCGTGGGCAGCCAGGCGCTCAGGCTGACGACCCGGCCGAACGGCAGCGAGAACAGATAGATCAGCAGCGTCGAGGCGCTGCTGTAGTCGGCATAGGGCTGGCCATAGGTGGTGGGGAAGAACCCCGGCCCATGGCGCAGCATTTCCTTGGCGAACAGGACGAACCTGGAGTCGAAACCGGTCACCGCCTGCTGGTAGACCCCGGCACAGAACAGCAGCAGGGCCAGCAGCCCCAGCCCCAACGCTTGCCTGTGCAGTGTCTGGGCGGGGATGGCGCGCGGGATCACTCAGGCTTCAACCGGTATGCCGGCCCATTGCCGATGAGGAATCGGCAGCTGGCGCGACTCGCCGCGGCCGATCGGGAAGTAGGTGAAGCCGTTGCGGGCCAGGCGCTCGGCGTCGTACAGATTGCGCCCGTCGAAGATCACCGGGGCCTTGAGGCGCTGTTGCAGCAGCTGGAAATCCGGCGCCTTGAACTGCTGCCACTCGGTGCAGATGATCAGCGCGTCGGCGTCGTTGAGCACCGATTCCGGGGTGCCCATCAGCATCAGCTTCGGTTCGTCGGGGTACAGGCGCTGGGTTTCCTGCATGGCTTCCGGGTCGAAGGCGCGCACATTGGCGCCGGCGGCCCACAGGGATTCGAGCAGCACCCGGCTGGGGGCATCGCGCATGTCGTCGGTGTTGGGCTTGAAGGCCAGGCCCCAGAGGGCGAAGGTCTTGCCTTTCAGGTCGCCCTTGTAGAAGGCGTTGATGCGCTCGAACAGCTTGTGTTTCTGCCGTTCGTTGATGGCTTCCACCGCTTGCAAAAGGTCGCTGGAGCAATGGGCCTGCTCGGCGCTGTGGATCAGCGCGCGCATGTCCTTGGGGAAACACGAGCCGCCATAACCGCAGCCCGGGTAGATGAAGTGATAGCCGATGCGCGAGTCGGCGCCGATCCCCAGGCGCACCGACTCGATGTCGGCTCCCAGGTGTTCGGCCAGCTCGGCGATCTGGTTGATGAAGCTGATCTTGGTCGCCAGCATGCAGTTGGCGGCGTACTTGGTCAGCTCGGCGCTGCGCAGGTCCATGAACATGATGCGATCATGGTTGCGGTTGAACGGCGCGTACAGGTCGCGCATCACGTCGCGGACTTCTTCGCGCTCGCAACCGACGATGATCCGGTCCGGGCGGCGGCAGTCGGACACCGCCGAGCCTTCCTTGAGGAATTCCGGGTTGGAGACGATATCGAACTGCAGGGCGCGCCCGTCCAGGGCCTTTTCGATGTGCGCTTTCAAGGTGTCGCCAGTGCCTACCGGCACCGTGGATTTCTCCACCAGGATCACCGGCTGTTCACGATGCCGGGCCACGGCGTCGCCCACCGACAGCACGTAGCGCAGGTCGGCCGAGCCGTCCTCGCTGGACGGCGTGCCGACCGCGATAAACAGCACCTGGCCATGTTGCACCGCGAGCTTTTCGTCGCTGGTGAAACTCAGGCGCCGGCTTTCCAGATTGTCGCGCACCAGGCTCGACAGCCCGGGCTCGAAGATACTGACGTGCCCCTGTTGCAGCTGCTGGACCTTGTGTTCGTCAATGTCCATGCAGATGACATCGTGGCCGACTTCGGCCAGCACGGCGGCCTGCACGAGGCCGACGTAACCACTTCCAAATACGCTGATTTTCATGGGGTATTCCTGGGACTTGTCGCGGGAGCAGGTCGTGAGTTGATGGTAATGACGCCGAGGATGACCAGCGCCACCCCCAGGGTTTTCGAGAGACTGAACGGTTCGTTGAACAGTGGCAGGCTGGCGGCCAGCAGGTAGACCAGGGCGTAGCTGACGCTGAGCAGGGAATAAGCCCGACCCAGTGGCAGGTCGCGCAGGGCCAGCAGCCAGCAGAGCATCGACAGGACATAGGCGAGGATCGCCGCCAGCACCACGCCCAGCGCCAGCAGGTCGACCTGGCCGCCGGACAGCGCCGCCAGCCAGTCCGCGGGTACCGGCAGGCGGGTCATGCTCCAGCGCATGCCCAGTTGCGCGGCGCTGACCAGCAGCACGCTGCCCATGGCGAAGGTGAAGCCCAGAGCCCGGTTCATGCGTGACGACTCAACAGCAGCACGCCAGCCAGCACCAGCGCCACGCCCAGCCAGTGGCGGCGGTCGATGGCTTCATGGAAGACGAAGCGGGCGATCAGGGTGATCAGCACGAAGTTCAGGCTGAGCATCGGGTAGGCGATGCCAACCTCGACCCGCTGCAGCACCAGCAACCACACCAGCAAGCCCAGGCCGAGGCTGGCCAGGGCCAGCCACAGCCAGGGCGAGCGCAGTTTGGCGAGTGCGCCGGAGGGCTGGCCACGCCAGCTTTCCACGGCGAACTTCTGCGCGATCTGGCCCAGGCAGGTCAGCAGGCAGGCGGCGAGCAGCAGCAACAGGCTCATGGCTGGCTCTGAGGGAAGATCAGGATCACGAGATTGCCCTGGTCATAACGTTTGAAATCCTGCGGCAACAGATCGATTTCGTAGTGTTCGTCGCCATTGACCCGCATCACCACGCCCACCTGGCCTTGCTTGCGGGCCTCGGGCATCCATTCGCCGACCTTGCGCAGGTCGATATAGCGATGCTGGGTGTCAGGATAGGCCAGGCCATATTTCACTTCGCCTGTCGTGTTGTACAAGGCGATATCCGGGCGCTTGAGACGCCAGGCCAGGGCCGAGGCGGCGCCCAGGTCGTTGCTCACCAGGGTGTGGCTCTTCGCGAGCTCCTCGGCGTGATCGATGATGAATTGATCCGGCATCTTGTTGTAGACCACCGAGTTCGGCAGGCCGGCCGGCAGCAGGGCGATGAACAGCCAGCTGCCGAGCGCCGGCGCGGCCCACAGTTGCAACGGACGGAAGGCCGGCAGCAGGTTGCTCATGTTCCAGCCAAGCAGGGCCAGGAACACCAGCACCAGATGTCCGGGCTCGTTGCTGTACAGCGGCTTCTTCAGCTGGAAATACACCAGTGCCAACAGCAGTAATAGGCCCAGCACCAGGTTGAGCACAGCGTTGAGGCGGATGAGCCGGGTTTGCCCGGCGTGCAGCCGGTCGCTCAGGCTATTGCCCATCAACAGTGCCAGCGGCAGCAGGCACGGCAGGATATAGGCCGGCAGCTTGCCCTTGCTCAGACTGAAGAGCGCCAGCGGCAGGATCAGCCACAGCAGCAGGAAACCGATGCTCGACTGACGCCGGGTCTGCCAGGCCTGCTTCAAGGCACCGGGCAGCACCAGGACCCAGGGCATGCTGAACGCCACCAGCAACGGCAGGTAGTACCACCATGGCGAAGCGTGCTGGGCGTCGTCGCCGGCAAAACGGCGGATGTGTTCATGCCAGAAGAAGAAGCGCCAGTAATCCGCTTCCTGGGCATGCACCGCCAGGGCCCACGGCAGGCTCACGAAAATCGCCACCAGCACCGCGACGCCGCCGTAGGTGAACAGTTCGCGCAGGCGTTTTTGCCAGAACATGTAGGGCAGGGCGATCAGCACCGGCAGCAGCCAGGCGAGGAATCCCTTGGTCATGAAGCCCATGCCGCAGGCGAAACCCAGGCCGGCCCAGGCCAGCAGGCGGCCGCGCAGTGTCTGGTTCTCCAGGGCGAACCACAGGGCCACCAGGCTCAGGTTGACCCAGAAGGTGAACTGCGGGTCGAGGTTGGCATAACCGCCGGCGCCGACCACCACGCAGAAACTCATGTACAGCAGGGCGCAGACCAGGCTCTTGCGCGGGTCGTTCCACAGCCGCCTGGCCATCAAATAGGCCAGCAGTACGCTCAGGCCCATGCTCAGGGCCGAAGCGACCCGCACGCCGAACAGGTTCTGGCCGAACAGCGCCTGGCTGAGGGCGATCATCCAGTAGCCGGCGGCCGGCTTCTCGAAATAACGGATGCCCATGAAATGCGGCGATGCCCAGTGGCCGGTCAGGAGCATTTCCTGGCTGATCTGCGCATAGCGAGTTTCATCGGGAATCCACAAACCGTGGGTGGCCATTGGCAGCAGGTAGAACAGGCCGAAGGCAAGCAGTAAAAGAGGCAGGGCCCAGCGTCTGGTCATGCGCCTTGCACCCCCAGCCAGCCTTCGCGGCCCTCGAGGGTGCCACGAATGACCTGCCCCTGGGGCAGGCTCTGCAAGGAGGCGGGCAACAGGTTGCCCAGGGTAGTGAAATGAATGTCGCGCTGGCGAGCTTGCGCCAGCAGTTGACGAAAATCGTTGGCCATCAGAATCCCTTCGACCTCGGCGTGAATGGTGTAGACGTTGAGCCTGTCAGGGCTGAACCGGTCCAGGATGAATGTGTTGAAGTCGTGGGCCGCGACAGCGGGCCCGACCACTTCGTCGAAGGTCGGCAGGTCGACCGGAATCTGCGGGGCACTCAGGCCGCCATCCGCCAGCCGGGGCTGGAAGATCGACGTGCCGCGGCAATCGCTGTTGTAGCGAAAGCCGAAGCCCTGCTTGGCCTCGATCACACGCTCGTCGGCGCGCCAGCCGGCGGCGGCCGAGCAGTCGACGCGCTGGCCGAGAATGTCATTGAGGGTGTCGACGCCCTGGCGGATCTGCTCGATCAGCTGTGCCTGGTTCCAGCGCCCGGCATTGGCCTGCCAGCCGTGGTGATCCCAGGCGTGCAGGCCGACTTCATGGCCGGCGTCCCGGGCCTGGCGCATCAGGTGCCCAAGGTCGCGGCCAATGGGCTTGCCCGGCCAGGCGGTGCCGGCCAGCAGGATGTCCCAGCCATACAGACTGGCGGCGTTGGAGCGCAGCATCTTCCACAAAAATTGCGGGCGGATCAGGCGCCACAGGTGGCGCCCCATGTTGTCCGGGCCGACGCTGAAGAAGAAGGTGGCCTTGATCCCGGCTTCATCGAGCAGTTCCAGCAACCGCGGCACCCCCTCACGGGTGCCGCGATAGGTGTCGACATCGATTCGCAGACCTGCCTGCATCAACATGCTTCTTCTTTAGAATGCTCCGCGATTTCGAGCATGGCTTCGCGCAGGAAGAAGTCCAGCGTGTTGCCGATGGTTTCCTTCATCTCGACGGTCGGCTCCCAGTTCAGCAGGCGCTTGGCGTTGGCGATGCTCGGCTTGCGGTGTTCCACGTCCTGGTAACCGGCACCGTAGAAGGACTTGCTCTCGACCTCGCGGAAACCGGCGAACGGCGGGAAGTTGCCACGCAGCGGATGGGCCTCGAACTGACGTAGCAGCTCTTCGCCCAACTGGCGGATGCTGGCTTCGTTGTCCGGGTTGCCGATGTTGATGATCTGGCCGTTGCACGCGTCATTCTCGTTGTCGACGATACGCGCCAGGGCCTCGATGCCGTCGGCGATGTCGGTGAAGCAGCGCTTCTGCTCGCCGCCGTCGAACAGGCGGATCGGCGTGCCTTCCACCAGGTTGAGGATCAGCTGGGTGATGGCCCGGGAGCTGCCGATGCGCGCCGAATCCAGGCGGTCCAGGCGCGGGCCCATCCAGTTGAACGGACGGAACAGGGTGAAGTTCAGGCCTTTGCTGCCGTAAGCCCAGATCACCCGGTCCAGCAGTTGCTTGGACACCGAGTAGATCCAGCGTTGCTTGTTGATCGGGCCGACGATCAGGTTGGAGCTGTCTTCGTCGAAGTTCTGGTCCTGGCACATGCCGTAGACCTCGGAGGTCGACGGGAAGATCACGCGCTTGTTGTATTTGACGCAGTAGCGGACCAGCTTGAGGTTCTCTTCGAAGTCCAGTTCAAACACACGCAGCGGGTTGCGGGTGTACTCGATCGGGGTGGCGATGGCCACCAGCGGCAGGACCACGTCGCACTTCTTGATGTGGTACTCGATCCACTCGGAGTGAATGCTGATGTCGCCTTCGACGAAGTGGAAATGCGGATGGTTGCGCAGGCGCTCGATGGCGTCGCAGCCGATATCCAGGCCGTAGACCTCGTACTTGTCGTCACGCAGCAGGCGCTCGGACAGGTGATTGCCGATGAAACCATTGACGCCGAGGATCAGCACCCGGGTGCGCCGCGGGGCACGACCGGATTCGGCGCCGCGCAGCAGCGAGCCATCCACCAGGCCCAGCTCGTTGGCCAGTTGCGGGCCGCTCAGGTACAGGCCGTTGTCGTTGCGCTGGCCGGCGTTGATCAGCAGCGAGTCCTGGCCGCAGGCGATGCGCAGCGGGTCGACGCTGATCACCCGCCCCGGGGCCTGGCCTTCGTTGCCCTTGATGACCTCGGCGCTCCAGACGATCAGCTTGTGCTCGCCCACGGCGCAGAACGCGCCCGGGTAAGGCTTGGTCACCGCGCGCACCAGGTTGAACAGTTGCTCGGCCGGCTGGCTCCACAGCAGCTTGCCATCCGCCGCGGTACGGCGACCGAAGTAGCTGGCCCTGGATTCGTCCTGGGCGGTTTCGCTGACCTTGCCTTGCGCCAGGGCGGGCAGGGTGTCGCGCAGCAGGCTGGCGGCGGCATCGCGCAGCTTGCCGTGCAGGCTCAGCGCGGTATCGCTGCGTTCGATGGCCACCCGCTGCTGGGCAACGATCGCCCCGGCATCCGGGCGCTTGACCATGCGGTGCAGGGTCACGCCGGTTTCGCTCTCGCCGTTGACCAGCACCCAGTTGGCCGGCGCGCGGCCCCGGTAGCTCGGCAGCAGCGAACCGTGCAGGTTGAAGGCGCCCTTGCTGGCGGTGGCCAACAGCGCTTCGCTCAGCAGGTTGCGATAGTAGAAGGAGAAGATGTAGTCGGGGTTGAGTTTGGCGATGCGCTCGACCCACAGCGGGTGGTTGGCGTCTTCCGGGGCATGCACCGGGATGCCTTTTAGCGAGCACAGTTGGGCCACGGAGCCGTAGAAGGTGTTTTCCTTCGGATCGTCGGCATGGGTGAAGACCGCGCCGATTTCATAACCCGCGTTGAGCAGGGCTTCGATGCCCGCGCAGCCGATATCGTGGTAGGCGAAGACAACAGCTTTATGACTCATGGCGAAACCTGATCGGAGAGAGTGGAAGTTAGACCGTCGACGGTGACAGCGGGAGCAGGGGCGGCAGGCTGGCTGCGCAGAACTTTTTCAATGAAGAAGCGTGGACGGGCACGCACATCGCTGTACATGCGACCCAGGTACTCGCCCAACAGGCCCATGCCGATGAACTGGCCACCGGTGAACACGAACAGGATGGCGAACAGCACGAACATACCGTCGCCGGCCCATTCGGCGCCGAACACCAGGCGCAGGAAGATCAGCAGCAGGGCGAACAGCACGCCGAGGCCGGCCATGCTGAAACCGATGATGCTCAGCAGGCGCAGCGGCGTGGTGGTCATGCAGGTGATCAGGTCGAACATCAGGTTGATCAGGCGCATCGGGCTGTACTTGGAGTCGCCGTGTTCACGCTCGGCGTGGTTCACCAGCACCTCGGTGGTGTGGCGGGCGAAGCTGTTGGCCAGGATCGGGATGAAGGTGCTGCGTTCGCGGCAGGCGAGCATGGCGTCGACCACGCTGCGGCGGTAGGCGCGCAGCATGCAGCCGTAGTCGTTCATGGCCACGCCAGTGGAGCGTTGCACGGCGAGGTTGATCAGCTTCGACGGCCAGCGGCGCCAGGCGGAGTCCTGGCGATTGTTGCGCACCGTGCCGACCACGTCGTAGCCCAGCTCGGCCTGGGCCACCAGGCGCGGGATTTCTTCCGGAGGGTTCTGCAGGTCGGCGTCCAGGGTGATGATCACGTCGCCACGGCACTGCTCGAAACCGGCCATGATCGCCGCGTGCTGGCCGTAGTTGCGGTTGAGGATCACCGCCACCACCGGGCTGCCTTCGCGGCCGGCCGCTTCCTCGAGGATCTGTGCCGATTCGTCGCGGCTGCCATCGTCCACCAGGACGATCTCGAAATCGTGCTTGAGCTGGCGGCACGCCGCTTCAGTGCGCCGCAGCAGTTCGGGCAGGCTTTCTTCTTCGTTGTAGACCGGAATGACGATCGACACGAACTGGATTGGATAAGGTTTCAAGGTTTCAGTCCAGACAGGTTTTGATGGCGCCGACGACCCGCTCGACATCGTCGAGGGTCATGTCGGGGAACAGCGGAATCGAGCACAGGCGTGCCGAGTTCCATTCGGTGTTGGGCAAATGCACATCCGGGAAGCGCTGGCGGTAATAGCTGTGCAGGTGAGTGGCGACGAAGTGGATGCCGCTGCCGATATTTTGCTCCTGCAAGGCCTTCATGAAGCCGTCGCGATCGATGCCGCAACGCTCGGCGTCGATGCGCAGGATGAACAGGTGCCAGGCATGTTGCTGCGGATACTGCGGCAGGTGCAGCGGTTGCACCGGCAGGTCGCGCAGCTGCTCCAGGTAGGCCTTGGCCAGGATTTCACGCTGGCGATTGATTGCGTCCAGGCGCTGCAACTGCACCAGGGCGATGGCGGCATTGATATCCGCCAGGTTGTATTTGAAGCCAGGCTCGATCACCTCGGCCTGGGGCTTGCGCCCGTGGGTCAGGCGGTCATAGGCGTCGACGCCCAGGCCATGGAACTTGAGCATGCGCACCCGGTTGGCCAGGGCCTCGTTGTCGCTGACGAATATCGCGCCTTCGGCGCAGGTCATGTTCTTGATCGCATGGAAGGAAAAGATCGCCGTGCCCCGGGCGCCGACGGGCCGACCGCGATAGGCGGTGCCGGCAGCGTGGGCGGCATCCTCGATCACCGCGATGCCGTGTTTGTCGGCCAGGGCGTAGAGCGGGTCGAGGTCGAAGGCGGCACCGGCGTAATGCACCGGGATGATCGCTTTGGTCCGTGGTGTGATCGCCGCTTCAATCGTGGCGGCATCGGTCATCAGGGTGTGCGGATCGACATCGACGAAGACCGGCGTCGCCCCCAGCAGGCAGATCATGTTGGCCGTGGAAACCCAGGTCTGCGACGGCGTGATCACCTCATCGCCGGGGCCGATGCCCAGCGCCAGCAGGGTAATGTGCATGCCGCCGGTGGCCGATGACAACGCCACCGCGTGCTGGCAGCCGACCCGCGCGGCGAATTGCTGCTCGAGCTCCTGGTTTTTCGGTCCGGTGGTGATCCAGCCAGAGCGTAGAACCTGCTCGACCGCAGCGATCTCTTCATCGCCAATACTCGGACGCGAGAAAGGAAGGAAAGCCTGGTTCATTGAGACCTCGGGAAAAAGGATTTCAGCAATCGAAAGAAGAAAAAGCGCCTGTGCCACAGCTGGGACTATTCAAAAAAGGCGTTTTTGGTTCGGTCATTGAAGTACGTCCATAAGTGAGGTCGGTGTGGTCGTCCATGCCTGATTGCAGTAAAGACCATGCGGGGTAAAAGTAAAGCCATATCAGTGTGTTAGCTTTTGTTTCGATTAGATGACCGGGCTGATTTCCTGCGTCTATGAATGGATTCAGGTTAAGCGGAAAAATGTGAAACGAACATGAAAAAAAGGCCAACGGAGCGTTTATCTTTCACCTAGACAGCCAGTGTTCAGACTTCGCCACTAGTTGATCGGGAAAACCCCTGTTACAGCATCCCCAAGGTGTTCTTTTTCGCGGATAACATGGATGAAAGTCGTTTGGCCGAGAGAGTTTTCTGCCTTTGCAGATGCCGCTGTTTTTCAAGCACCACCTGAACCAAGGAGCATCCGTTTGCACGCCACCGATCCGTGGACGCTCTATCTTGCTGCCTTGACACCTTCGGGGCGCTCGACCATCGGCGACCGATACGACCTTTGATAGGACCATGGCGTTCCCGTCGTATACTCCGTCGGGCTTGTAGCGGCGCTCGATCGTTTGCCTGAAGTCAAACCATGTGGAAAAAACCGGCGCTATTGTCGGCGGAATCCGGGAGAGGGAAGACGCTGGCAATAACACTGCTCTCATTCACCGCTGAATAACCACCGGCCATTCAATAACGAATAGAAGCCAACAAGAGGCTCGTTGTGTGATTGACAGAACACCCGCCAAAGGCGTTTTTCTTTTCAGCCTGTTGTTACTGCCGCTATTCCTGGGAACGGTTCCTGTGCTCGAGGCGCACGAAGCCCTCGATTTTCTGATCCCGGACGCGCCGCCCCTGACCATGGTCAATCAGGGCGATCGTCACGGCATAGTCGGCGACATTGTTCTGCGGGCGCTGAAAAGCGGTGGATATGCCAGCGAACCCAGAACCCTGCCGTGGGCACGGGCGCAGAAACACGCCATCGAAAACGACAACATCCTGATCGCGCCGCTCAGCCGCACGCCCGAGCGGGAAGATCGCTACACCTGGATTGCCCCGATCATGCCGATGGATCGGGCGTTTTTCAGCCTCGAACATAAAGTGACGAGCTTCGAAGAAGCCCGGCAGCGTTTCAAGGCCATCGCCGTGGGGCTGGGCAGTGCCCAGGAAGAAATCCTGCGCAGCAAAGGCTTCGCCCCGGAGCAGATCTATGCGATCAAGATCGGCGAGAACCCCGCGCAATTGCTGTTGAAGGGCAGGGTGGACGCCTGGTTCAACGGGGTTCAGGAAAGCCGGTATATCTGGAAACGCGTCTCCAGCCGGCCGCTGTTGATGAGCCCACCCATGGTGAGTCATGAGCTGTACCTCGCCTGTTCCAAAGTGTGCGACGCCGAGGTCGTGACCCATGTTGCGAAGGCCATAGAGGCCATGCGTCGCGATGGTTATATCGAGAAAGTCAAAGACCGCTATCTAAATAACGACCCTTTAGCAAAACCAGGCAGTTTGTAGTTGAGTAGCTTCAGCTTTTACCACTCTTGGTAATAAGCAATGTTTGCGTGGCGACCAAGGCAAGTTTATTCCGACAGCGCATTTTCATTGAGTCGAATGACCTCGTTGAGGCTTCTAAGGGTGTTGTTGAAGTTGTCCTTGGCATGGTTGAGCTTCTTGAATTGCTCCGCCAGCTCCCTGGTTTTTTGCTGCAATGCTTCTTCGCGTTTATCCAGTTCGCCCTGACGCGCTTCTTGTTGCGCCCGCACCGTGCTGTCGGATTGCCGATCCTCATCAAGTTGCCGTTGCAGTTGCTGTAACTGCTCTTCCTTCTGTTCGAGCGCGCGCTCTTTCTCCTGCAGTTGGGACTCTCTGGAGTCCAGGGTCTGCTGTTGCACCTGGCTTTGCAGTTTCTGTTGCTTGAGTCGATTGGCGATGCTGGAAAACTCCATCAGGCTCGCCTCGACATCCTGCAGGAAGTGCTCGGGGTCGGTGCCCGGGAAAGGCCAGGCTTCATCCTGGGGTTCGGCCGAGGGTTGCTGTTCGTCCGGTATTGGCAGGGGGCCGGCATCGGAGTAGCGGATTTCGGCAGCGGGCGCGTCTGGCTGGGGGCTTTGCGTTGCGCAGCCGCCCGTAGTTGTGGTGGATTCGTGGTGTTCTTGCTCGGCACGGTCATCCCCCTGTTCGTCGAGCTGCGCCAGGGCGGCGTCCAGTTGCTGGTCATCGATGGCTGTGGGCAAATGCTCGGCCGCCGGGCCGAATTGAGCCGAATTCTGAAAGCCCAGCAGCTTGGCGATCCACTCTTTCTTGGTGCTCAACAGGCGATGGTCCGCCGCGGCGGCGGGGGGTAACTGTTGTTTGTTCAGGTCCAGCAGATGGTAGGGCACATCGTTTTCACGGTGTTCGCCGGTGGCTGCCTCGCGCAGGATCTGGCTGAACACGCGAATCGCCAGTTGCCCGTCCTCGTCCGAGTCCAGGGCGCCCAGGCAGTAATTGCCCCCTTCGTTGAATAACAAGGCGATATAGACGCGCAGATTATCGTCATCAAGGCTTTCGTTCAGGCTATAGGCGAGAAAGTTTCGACCTGCTTCTGGAACAGAAAAACTGCAGAGCAAAGCAGCTGTCAGCATTTGCTGCTCTTTGTTTTCAATGAAGATGGTGCGTAAGAGCATATGTCACCCAGTAAACTCAAGTAAAAAACATGAGCACTAGGATACTAGGAAATAATGTCGACTGGCGTTAAGAGCAATACTCCGACTGCATAGGATAAATCTTATAATTCTATTGAATAGTCTTATTCATATGGATTTATACCCTCATTAAAAATATCAGCGTGTATTGTATTGCGCCCATTCCGGCACAACACAGCTGTTGATCCTGTTGCAACTATCCAATCTCAACCCCCTGCTGAATATGAATGGCTTTTAGCTGTTCACCTCAGACTTCTCTTGCTGAACCTGGAAGCCATGATCGAAATATCCAAACTAACCAAGTCTTTTTCCGGGCAGGTCGCGGTCGACGATCTGTCCTGTCATATCGGCCCGGGAGAAGTTCTGGGGATTCTTGGGCCAAACGGTGCAGGCAAATCCACCACGATGAAAATGCTCACCGGCTTTCTGGCGCCGACTTCCGGCACCGCGAGCATCCTGGGGTTCGACATCCGCACCCAGACCCGTCATGCCCAGCAGCAGATGGGCTACTTGCCGGAAGGCGCACCCAGCTACAGCGACATGGCGGTACAGGGCTTTCTGGAGTTCATTGCCAGTGTTCGCGGCTATCGCGGTGCGCAGAAGCGTGAACGGGTGGACCGGGTGATCGACCTGCTGGAGCTCGGCGACGTCCGCCGGCAGACCATCGAGACCCTGTCCAAGGGCTTCACCCGCCGGGTCGGCCTGGGCCAGGCGATCCTCCACGATCCGCGGGTGCTGATTCTCGACGAACCCACCGACGGCCTCGACCCGAACCAGAAGCAACTGGTTCGCCAACTGATCCAGGACTTGGGCCAGGACAAGATAGTAATCATCTCGACCCACATCCTCGAAGAGGTGTCGGCCGTCTGCAACCGTGCCCTGATCATCAGCAATGGCCGCTTGCTGGCCGACAGCACGCCGTACGAGCTGGAGCGCAGTTCGCGCTATCGCCAGGCGGTGACCTTGCAGGCCGACGAGCCGCTGGACCTGCTGGCCCTGGTGGTATTGCCGGGTGTGGCGGGCGTCGAGGAGAACCCGGCCGAGGGCAGCCTGACGCTGCTGGCGCGGCCCGGCGAGGTGATTTTCCCTCAGGTCAACGCGCTGGTGACCGCGCGTGGCTGGAAGATGAAGCGCCTGGAACTGGAGCAGGGCCGTCTTGACGAGGTCTTCCAGACCCTGACCCGGGGAGAGTCGGCATGAGACAGTTACCGGTGATTTTCAAACGTGAGCTGGGCAGTTATTTCGCCACGCCGCTGGCCTTCGTGTTCATCGAGATCTTCCTGGTGCTCTCGGGCGTCTTCACCTTCTACCTGGGCAGTTTCTACGAGCGCAACCAGGCGGACCTGGCGCCGTTCTTCGACGTCCATCCCTGGCTCTATCTGTTCCTGCTGCCGGCCCTGGCCATGCGCCTGTGGTCGGAGGAGCGCAAGTCCGGCAGCATCGAACTGCTGATGACCCTGCCGGTGAGCTGTTTCGAAGCGGTGGTCGGCAAGTTCCTCGCCGCTTGGGTGGTCGCCGGCATCACCCTGCTGTTGACCCTGCCCATGGTGCTCACCGTGAATTACCTGGGGAACCCGGACAACGGCGTGATACTGACCGGCTATCTGGGCAGTTGGTTGCTCGCCGGCACCTACCTGGCGATCGGTTCCTGCATGTCGGCCATGGCCAAGAGCCAGGTGATCGCCCTGATCCTCGCCTTCATGGTGTGTTTCCTGTTCGTTGCCTGCGGTTTCTCCCTGGTGCTGGATGCACTCAACCCGTGGGCACCGCAATGGCTGTTGGACTTGCTGGCCTCGCTGAGCCTGCTGACGCATTTCGGCGCGATCAGCAAAGGGCTGATCGATCTGCGCGATCCGCTGTATTTCCTCAGCGTGATCGTCGCCTGGCTGATGGCCACGGTGGTGACGGTCAACCTGAAGAAAGCCGAGTGAGGACGATTCGATGAAACGCATGCTGTATTCCACTTCCGGTCTGTTGCTGATTGCCTTGCTGTTCCTGGCCTTCAACCTGGCGACAGGGCTGCTGCTCACCGGTGTCCGGCTCGACCTGACCCAGAACAAGCTCTACTCCATCAGCGCCGGCACCCGGCAGATTCTCGCGGAGCTGAAACAACCGCTCGACCTGTATTTCTACTTTTCCGACAGCGGTTCGAAGGAACTGGTGCCAATGCGCGGCTATGCCCAGCGGGTCCAGGAACTGCTCAAAGTCTACGAGCGCGAGGCCGACGGCAAGATCCGCCTGCACGTCATCGACCCACTGCCGTTTTCCGCGGAAGAGGACAAGGCCGCTGAGTTCGGCCTGCAGGCCGTGCCGCTGGGGCAGGGCGGGGCGCCCGTGTATTTCGGCCTGGCCGGTACCAATGAGCAGAACAACGCCCAGGCGATCGAGTTTTTCGCGCCGGACCAGGAAGAGTTCCTCGAGTACGACATCAGCCGCTTGCTGCAGACCCTGGCCAACCCCAAGCGCCCGACCCTGGGCCTTTTGAGCAGCCTGCCGGCCAACGGTGGCTTCGATATCCGCACGCAGAGCAAAACCGAGCCGTGGATGCTGCTCCAGGAACTGCGTCGGGAGTTCGATCTGCAACAGCTCAAGCCCGATACCCAGGACATCCCGAAAGATGTCGACATCTTGATGTTGCTGCACCCGAAAAAACTCTCGCAGCCGACCCTGTACGCCATCGACCAGTTCGTGTTGCGCGGCGGCAAGCTGCTGGCCTTCGTCGACCCCTACAGCGAACAGGACTCCGGCGAGGAGTACTTCGGCATCCAGAGCAAGGACAAGTCCTCCAATCTCGAACCGTTGTTCAAGGCCTGGGGCATCCATATGCAGCCGGGCAAGGTCCTGGGGGACAACCTCTATGCCTTGCTGGAGACTTCCGAGGAGGACGGGCGTCCGCTGCCGCGGCCATTCACCCTGGGTGTGCCGCAGGCTGCCTTGAGCCAGCAGGACCCGAGTACCGCCGGGCTGGAGTTCATTGCCCTGACCACCGCCGGTATCCTCGAACCGGTGGCCGGCGCCAGCACGCGCTTTACCCCGCTGATGTACAGCTCCGACTCGGCCAAGGCCTTCGAGGCGGACCGTTTCGACAAGCCAGCCGACCGCAAACAGATGCTGCGCGACCAGGAACAGCCCAGCCAGCGTTATGTGATCGCCGCCCGGGTGCAAGGCCCGGTACGCACAGCCTTTGCCGACGGCATCGAGGGTCGCAAGGACGGCCTCAAGGAGGCGCAGCAGGTCAACCTGGTGGTGGTGGCCGATACGGACCTGTTGAGCGACCGGATGTGGCTGGAAATGCAGGACGTCAACGGGCGTCCGGCAGCACGGCCATGGGCCGACAACGCCTCCTTCGTGCTCAATACCCTGGACAACCTCGCCGGTTCGGACGCCCTGAACAGCCTGCGCTCGCGCGGCCCCTACAGTCGTCCGTTCGTGGTGGTGGAGCAATTGCGCCGCCAGGCCGAAGCCAGCTTCCGCGCCAAGCGCTTCGCCCTCGAGGAGAGTCTCGAGGAAACCGAAGGCAAGCTGCAGCAGTTGCAGGGTTCGCCGGACAAGGGCGAGACCCTCAGCGCCGAACAGCAGGCGACGGTGCGCCAGTTCATGCAGGAGAAAACCCGCATTCGCAAGGAACTGCGCGAGGTGCAATACCAGCTGAACGCCGATATCGATGAACTTGGAAGGACCTTGAAGATGCTCAATATCGCCGCGGTTCCGCTGCTGTTGAGCCTTGGCATGCTGCTGGTCTGGGTCGTGCGCTACCTGCGCCGGAGCAAGGACGTGTCGCGCAAGCCTGCGCCGCTCGGCAAGGTAGCCGGCTCACGGCGAGCGTAAGTGACCAGGGCCCGACCTGCCATTCATGCGCCAGGTCGGGCCAGCGCCAGGGCGAGGCGCTGCTACGCTGGGAGCAACTCCCTGACCTGTGACCCCGACATGACTGACCAACTCCCGCCCACGCCTGCTTGCAGCGCGCGACAACTGCTGACCGCCCTCGACCTGGAGCCGCACACGGAAGGCGGTTACTACCGCCGGACCTTCCAGACGGACCAGCGGCCGCTGCTCGCCAGTGCGGGCGGGCAGCGGTACTTGATGACCTCCATCTATTACCTGCTGACCGGGGATTCGCCCATCGGTCACTTTCATCTGAACCAGTCCGACATCCTGCATTACTTCCACCTCGGCGATGCCCTCGAATACTGCCTGGTGTTCCCGGATGGCCGCCTGGAAACCCGAGTGATGGGCAGCGATGTGCTGGCCGGCCAGTGCTTGCAGCTTCACGTTCCCGGCGGTGTATGGAAGGCCTCGCGGCTGCTGCCCGGCGCGGCGGGTTACGGCCTGATCAGCGAGGCGGTGTGCCCAGGGTTCGACTACGCGGACATGCAGCTGGGTTGCAAGCGCCAGCTCAGCGAACGCTTCCCGCGGCACGCCAAATTGTTCGAGCAGCTCTGCCAGCCCTGAAGAAAACCGTCACGCCGATTGCTCATTGCGATCAGTCAAGTGTCACTTGCGATCATTGTTGCGCGCGGCGCCCGGCGCTTATGGTAGCTCGGTCAATCGCCGTCGAACGACAGCTCCCCGGTCCACCCCTTGCAAGCGACAGGAGAACACCATGTCCGATCTGAAACTGCATCCCCAGGCTGCTGCCTCTCTGCAGCGCTGGCACGCCATGCTGGCCCAGGGTGACCTGGGCGCCTTGCCTGACCTGCTGGATTCGAAAGTGGTATTCCGTTCGCCCATGGCCCATACACCTTATCCGGGTGCGCCGGTGGTCTCGACCATCCTCAATACCGTGTTCAAGGTGTTCAGCGACTTCGCCTATCACCGTCAACTGGTCACCGCCGATGGCCTGAGCGTGGTGCTGGAGTTCAGCGCGCGGGTTGGCGAGCGGCAGATCAAGGGCATCGACCTGATCCGCTTCGACGAAGCCGGCAAGATCGTCGAGTTCGAGGTGATGGTCCGTCCCATGAGCGGCCTGCAGGCCCTCGGCGACGAAATGGCGCGCCGCCTGGCGCCCTATCTGGCGGCGAGCAAGGCGTCTGGCTGAGCCGCCAGCAAGAGCAGGGCGGCCCTGTGGAGGCCGGATCCTCGACTAGACTCACGCGATCGATGAAAGCGAGCATGAGGTTCCGGTCATGGCAAAAAACAAAAAGGGCGCCGCCAAGGGCGCTCCCGCAGAACCTGCGAAACTGAGCAAAAAAGACTACGAGGACCAGTTGCGCCGCTTGCATGTGGAGCTGGTCAAGCTGCAGGAGTGGGTGCGCGAAAAAGGCATCAAGATCTGCATCGTCTTCGAGGGGCGCGACGGCGCCGGCAAGGGCGGGACCATCAAGGCCCTGACCGAGCGCCTGAGCCCGCGGGTGTTCCGGGTGGTGGCGCTGCCGGCACCGACCGACCGCGAAAAAAGCCAGATGTACCTGCAGCGCTACCTGCCGCACCTGCCGGCGGCGGGCGAAGTGGTGATCTTCGACCGCAGCTGGTACAACCGCGCGGGCGTCGAGCGGGTGATGGGGTTCTGCAGCGAAGAGCAGGCGGTCGCCTTCCTCAAGGCGGTGCCGCTGGTGGAGCGGGCGATCGTCGACTCGGGCGTGATCCTGCTCAAGTACTGGCTGGAAGTCAGCCCGGAAGAACAGACCCGCCGCCTCGAAGCGCGGATCAAGGACGGGCGCAAAATCTGGAAGCTGACGCCCATGGACGTCAAGTCATACAGCCGCTGGTATGACTATTCCCGTGCCCGCGACGCGATGTTCAAGGCCACCGACACCGAACATGGGCCCTGGCTGGTGGCCGACTCCAACGACAAGCGCCGCGCGCGTCTCAATATCATCAGCGACCTGCTCAGCCGCATTCCCTACAAGGAGGTATCGCGGGAGAAAGTGGTGTTGCCCAAACGCCAGAAGCCGGGCGGCTATCGGGAATCGGACCATCCGTTGCGACGGGTTCCGCAGAAGTTCTGAGCGCCAGGCATAAGCCCATCTACCCGCCAAGGCCAGTGTCCGATGAACCATTCGGGGTCTTCTCCGCCCGTCCCGGAACCTGGCCGGATTGCCCGCCGGGACGCCGGCGACGAACAGCATCGCTGGAGCCGCTGGCTGCCGGGGCTGCGCATGCTGCGCGGATACCGCGTGGCCTGGTTGCGTCACGATTTCGTGGCCGGGCTGGTGCTGACCACGGTGCTGGTGCCTGTCGGCATCGCCTACGCGGTGGCGTCGGGGCTGCCCGGCATCTATGGCCTCTACGCGACCATCGTGCCGTTGCTCGCCTATGCGCTGTTCGGCCCCAGCCGGATCCTGGTACTGGGGCCGGATTCCTCGCTGGCCGCGGTGATCCTCGCCGTGGTCCTGCCACTGTCCGGCGGCGACCCGCAGCGCGCGGTCGCCCTGGCGGGGATGATGGCGATCGTGGCCGGGGTGGTGTGCATCCTGGCCGGCATCGCGCGCCTGGGGTTTGTCACCGAGCTGCTTTCCAAGCCGATCCGCTACGGCTACATGAACGGCATCGCGCTGACGGTCTTGATCAGCCAGTTGCCGAAGTTCTTCGGTTTTTCGGTCGAGGCCAACGGGCCGCTGAGCAACCTGTGGGCCATTGCCACAGCAGTGCTGGAAGGCAGGACCAACTGGACCGCCTTCATGGTCGGCGCGGCGACCCTGGCGGTGATCCTGTTGTTCAAGAACAGTAAGCGGGTGCCGGGCATTCTGATCGCCGTCACCGCGGCGACGGTCGCTGTCGCTGTGCTGGACCTTGCGGCAACCGCCGGCGTGTCGGTCCTGGGTTCTCTGCCACAAGGCCTGCCGGCGTTCGCCATCCCCTGGATCAGCCGCGCCGATATCGGCCCGGTGCTGATCGGCGGCTGCGCGGTGGCCTTGGTTTCGTTCGCTGATACCAGCGTGCTGTCCCGTGTCTACGCGGCGCGGACCCGCACCTATGTCGACCCGAACCAGGAGATGGTCGGGCTTGGCGTGGCCAACCTGGCGGCCGGATTTTTCCAGGGTTTTGCCATCAGCAGCAGCTCGTCGCGCACCCCCGTGGCCGAGGCCGCCGGCGCCAGGACCCAGGTGAGCGGAGTCATAGGCGCCCTGGCCGTAGCCTTGCTGCTGATGCTGGCCCCGAACCTGCTGGAAGATCTGCCCACCAGCGCCCTGGCCGCGGTGGTGATCGCATCGGCCATCGGCCTGATCGAAGTCAGCGACCTGCGGCGGATTTATCGCATCCAGCAATGGGAGTGCTGGCTGTCCATCGTCTGCACCGTTGGCGTGGCCGTGCTGGGCGCGATCGAGGGCATCGGCCTGGCCATCGTGATCGCCGTCATCGAGTTCCTGTGGGATGGCTGGCGCCCTTACTCGGCGGTCCTGGGCCGGGCGGAAGGGGTCAAGGGTTATCACGACATCACGCGCTATCCCGATGCGCGCCTGATCCCCGGCGTGGTGCTGTTTCGTTGGGACGCCCCGTTGTTCTTCGCCAATGCCGAGCTGTTCCATGACCGGGTGCTGGACGCCGTGGCGGCCTCGCCAACGCCGGTGCGCTGGCTGGTGGTGGCGGCGGAACCGGTCACCAGCGTCGACGTGACGTCCGCCGACATGCTGGCGGAACTGGACGACACCCTGCACCAGGCCGGCATCAAGCTGTGCGTGGCCCAGATGAAAGACCCGGTCAAGGACAAGCTGAAGCGGTTCGGGCTGTTCGCACGCTTCGGCGAAGCGGCGTTCTTCCCGACCATCGGCGATGCCGTCGACAGCTACCTCGCGCAGCATCCGCTGGAGGGGGAAGGGCGCGAGGATCGCTGAGCGGCAGTGGCGCGACTCAGTGGCAAAGTCGCGGGTGATCAGGTCCCGATCTTGACCGGGGCCTCGCCTTCCTGGGGGGACTCAGGCGAACCGCATCGACAGTTCCACGTCGCCGCCGAAGGGCACGGACAGGTAGCCACTGGCGGGCGAACGGACCCGGGCCAGGTAGTCCGGGCAGTAGTCCGTGTTGTCGGCGACGATCAGCGCGCCCGGCCGCAGGCGGCTTTCGACCAGGGCCAGGATATCGGCATACAGCGCCTTGGCGCCGTCGAGCAGCAGCAGGTCGATGGACTCGGGGAGGTCGACCGCCAGGGTCTTCAGGGCATCGCCCTCGCGGATTTCCACCAGGTCGGCCAGGCCGCCTTCGAGCAGGTGCTGGCGCGCCCGTTGCACCTTGGACGCCTCGAACTCACTGCCGATCAGGCGGCCGCCGCCGTTGTCGCGGATGGCCGCCGCCAGGTGCAGGGTCGAGATGCCGAACGAGGTGCCGAACTCGACGATGTGCCGGGCCCGGGTGCTGCGCGCCAGCATGTACAGCAGTTCGCCGGTCTCGCGGGAAACGGGCAGCCAGAGGTCTTTCAGGCGGCCATAGAAATCCAGGTATTCGGTCTTGCTGTGCATCAGGCGCTCGCGTTCCTCGCGGGAGATTCCGGCGACGGCCGGGCTGGTCGCCGTGTCGGCCTGCTCGAACAGGCGATCGAGCAGGGGCGCGAGTGGGGGGGTGGTCAATGTGCTGGTCATGGGGGCATCCCGTCCGAAGTTGACGCCTTGCGGCGCGTGGCTAAAATGCGATCAATTCGTCGCATTCAGAGGATATGAGCAAGTGACCCCCTGCGCTATTCGCATTGGCTGCGGCCCTGTCGGGCCATTATGAGCAACCGCCGGACCCCGCAGGTTTCCTCGCGCAAAGCGCCTAAACAGGCACGCTCGACGGAGCTGGTCGCGGCGATCCTGGAAGCCGCTACTCAGGTTTTGGCCAAGGAGGGCGCGCAGCGTTTCACCACCGCGCGGGTGGCCGAGAAGGCCGGCGTCAGCATCGGTTCGCTGTATCAATATTTCCCGAACAAGGCGGCGATCCTGTTCCGCCTGCAAAGCGATGAGTGGCAACAGACCACACAGATGCTGCGCAGCATCCTCGAAGAGGGTGGCAAAGCCCCGCTGGAGCGGCTGCGGGTGCTGGTCCGGGTGTTTATCCAGTCCGAGTGCGAGGAAGCCAGGATGCGCGTGGCACTCAACGACGCCGCGCCGCTGTACCGCGACGCCCCCGAAGCGCAGGCCGTGAAGGCGCAAGGGGAGCGGATCTTCCAGGCTTTCATGGAGGAGGCGCTGCCCGAGGCGCCGCAGGCCACCCGCGCCCTGGCCGCCGACTTGATCACCACCACCCTCAGCAGCGTGGGTAAGGAC
Source organism: Pseudomonas chlororaphis subsp. chlororaphis (assembly GCF_003945765.1). Lineage (NCBI taxonomy): Bacteria > Pseudomonadati > Pseudomonadota > Gammaproteobacteria > Pseudomonadales > Pseudomonadaceae > Pseudomonas > Pseudomonas chlororaphis. The sequence continues at coordinate 3,364,602 of NZ_CP027712.1, forward strand.
TTTTCAGAAAGCCCGCGTACCGCCGCAGAGATCCAGACCTACGCCGACGCAATGGCAGACATGTTCTGTGCCTACCTTACGCAACTGGCGCGCCGCGCTGACTGACCGGCCTGGCGCGCGCGGGCAAGCATCCTGAAAAAGGGCTTTATTCGGTCATCAGCACCTCTGGCGAAACCACCCATACGCTACAAGGCACCTTGTACAGCAGTTGCTCCACCGTGCTGCCGATCAGGCGCCCCAAGCCACCGCGATGACCGACCCTGCCCATGACAATCACATCGATGTCATAGGCGTCTGCGTAGCTGGTCAGGACCTTGGCCGGATTGCCCATGATCATGTGCTGACGTTCCGGCGCAATGCCGTTGCGTTCAGCCAGTTCGTTGAAGGCGTCGCCTTGGGCATCGAACAGAGTCTTGGCCTTGCTTGTCGAGAAAAATGTCGAACTCTGGTCGAAGTTGAATTCGTCCGCGCCGATGGAGGACAGGTCATGGGCATAGATCACGTCGAGCTCGGCGTTACAGGCGCTGGCCAGTTTCGAGGCCTCGTGCAGTATCCGGTCGTTGAAGTCCTTGTACTGACCCTCGCGGTGGAACGGGTCGACCGCTGCGACGATCCTGCGTGGCAATGCGTGCTGTACATGGCTGACAAAGTGCAGGGGCACGGGGCATTCGCGCAGCAAGTGGATATCCAGGGGAGTGAACATTACCCGCGACAGCAGCGATTCGTGTTGCAGTGCCTTGATCAGCAAGGCCATGGGCTGCTCCTTGAGGTGGATCAGGATTTCCTGCAAGGGCCTTTCGACCCAGACGACTTCAGTGGTGACGGTCAGCCCCAGTTTGCGCAGCGGCCGGGCCTGTTCTTCGAGCCACTGGTGATGGCGCTCGACGTACCCCAGGCGCATCTGCTCCAGGGCCTGTTCGTTGACCAGGCTGGCCGTGGCCAGGCCTTCCAGGTAGTCGAAGGCGACGATGTGCAGGGCTGCGTCTTCGGCCTTGGCCAGCGCGGCGGCACGATCGAAGGCGGGGCTGTTCTCCATCAGCGGCGAGGCGACCAGCATGAAACGTGATTGCTCGGACATGACGACTCTCCCAGGGGTAATAGCAAGTGACGGCAACGCGTCTTCGGCCGTGAAGCCCTCTGCGATCCTGCCTGCAGCCGGCGGTGCGCGCTTGATCTGTATCAACCTGTCCGGCAGTGGAGCGGGCCAGCTGACGTGTGGTCAGTCGCGAGGGGCCATTGATGAATTATTGATCATGATCAAGCCCAGGCCCTTGCTCCTGGCGCAGCCTGAAAGCCTTGCCGGGCTCAGCGCGGGCTCAAGGTTGGAGGATCGTCATGGCTACCATGAAAGCGGCAATTTTCGTTGAAAAGAACCGGATCGTGCTCGATGAAAAGCCGATCCCCGAAGTGGGGCCGCTGGATGCCCTGGTGCGTATCACCACGACGACGATCTGCGGCACCGATGTGCACATCCTGCGGGGCGAGTACCCGGTGGCCAAGGGCCTGACCATCGGTCATGAACCGGTGGGTATCATCGAGCGGCTGGGCTCGCAGGTGCGCGGTTTTGTCGAGGGACAGCGGGTGATTGCCGGGGCCATCACGCCCAGCGGGCAAAGTTATGCCTGCTTGTGCGGTTGCGCTTCCCAGGACGGCCCGGACACCCGCCATGGCTTTCGCGCCATCGGCGGCTGGAAGTTCGGCAACAGCATCGATGGCTGCCAGGCCGAGTACGTGCTGGTGCCGGATGCCCTGGCCAATCTGTGCCCGATCCCCGACGGCCTCAGCGACGAACAGGTGCTGATGTGCCCCGATATCATGTCCACCGGGTTTTCCGGGGCAGAGCGTGGTGAGGTCAGTATCGGCGATACCGTCGCGGTATTCGCCCTGGGGCCGATCGGCCTCTGCGCGGTAGCCGGCGCGCGGCTCAAGGGTGCCAGCCAGATCATCGGCGTGGATGCCGTGGCCGAGCGCATGACGGTCGCCAAACGCCTGGGAGCCACCCACGTGGTCAACTTCAAGGACGGTAACGTGGTCGAGCAGATCATGGCGCTGACCGATGGCCGTGGCGTCGACGTGGCCATCGAAGCGCTGGGCACCCAGGGCACCTTCGAGTCCGCCTTGCGCGTCTTGCGGCCAGGCGGGCGGTTGTCCAGCCTCGGTGTCTATTCCAGCGACCTGCACATTCCCCTCGACGCCTTCGCCGCCGGGCTGGGCGACTACAGCATCGTCAGCACCCTGTGCCCTGGCGGCAAAGAACGCATGCGCCGCTTGATGGCGGTGGTGCAAAGCGGCGGGGTCGATCTGTCGCCCCTGGTGACCCACCGTTTCAAACTCGACGATATCGAAGCCGCCTATGAGTTGTTCGCTCACCAGCGGGACGGGGTCATGAAGGTGGCGATTACCCCGTGATGCCCGGCCGGGCGACGCGGGTGCTTGAGCGGAGGCGATCGATGATCATCGACATCACAGCGAAACCGACAGGCCATGGCTGGCTCGTGCACATGGATGCCCTGACAGTGGGCTTCAGCAGCCTGGAAGCCGCGACGGCTTTCGTCGGTCAACTCCGGGCGCGCATCGATGCGCCGCATCCCTGGCCGACCAGCCCTGGCCAGACGGAGGCCCCCCCTCGGACAGTCGGCGACCGATCCGCTCCGGCTACCAGGAAGGGGGCTTGCCCTGGCCTGCTGAAGTGACCCTCGTGGCCAGGGCGGCAAGGTTCGTCCGCAGGGAGGCTCTATGAGCGCGACCCTTGGCCTGGAAGGCGCGGCGGCTGCGCTGGGAATCGGCTTGCTCATCGGTCTGGAGCGCGAGCGGCACAAGGGGCGAGGAGACAGCCGTGCCTGTGCGGGGTTGCGCACGTTCGCCATTACCGCGCTGCTGGGGTATGTGGCGATGCAGGTCGGTGGTGCCCTGTTGCTGGGGATCATGGCTATCTGCCTGGCCTTGCTGATCACCGTGGCGTATTGGCGAAGCCTGGGCAGCGACCCGGGCGTGACCAGCGAAGTGGCGTTGCTTACAGTGCTGGCGCTGGGGGCTATGTGCGGTACGGCGCCGGAATTGGCGATTGCCATTGGCGTGGTCATGGCGGGGCTGCTGACGTATCGACAAAAGTTGCATCACTTCGCCCGCAGTCAATTGAGCGAAGCGGAAATGCGCGACGGGCTGGTACTGCTGATCGCCGCGCTGGTTGTGCTGCCGCTGGCACCGGATCGTTACATCGGGCCTTATGCCGCCATCAATTTGCGCACCATCTGCACCCTGACTGTGTTGCTGATGGCCGTGGGTGCGGTAGGGCATATCGCCGTTCGCACCCTGGGCACTCGTTACGGTTATGCGATCAGTGCCATTGCTTCGGGGTTCGCCTCCAGCACGGTGACCATCGCCGCCATGGGGCATATCGCTGCCAGAGAGCCGGACAACATCAAGGCCCTGGGCGCGGCGGCGTTGTTCTCCAACCTGGCCACCCTGACCCAGGTGGGCCTGATCCTGGGCGCGGTCGATACCGGTCTGCTGCACCCTATGTGGGGGCCGCTGTTCGCCGGCGCTGCCGCCACGGCATTGTATGGCCTGTGCCTGATGTTCCCCACGCCGGCCCAGGGCGCCCACCAGCCGATCAAGGTCGGCGGCGCGTTCAACCTCAAGCTGGCCTTGCTCGTCACGCTGGCCATGACGGGTATCACCTTCCTGTCGTCGGTGATGCTGAGTCACTTTGGCGAAGTCGGGGTGATGGTGACCGCGACCCTTAGCGGTTTTGCCGACGCCCATTCCTCGACAGCGTCGATAGCCTCCCTGGCCAAATCTGGCCAGTTGCCGTTCCAGGCCATCGCCGCGCCCGTGCTGATCGCGGTCAGCAGCAATTCCCTGAGCAAATGCCTGGTGGCCTGGGTCAGTGGCGGGCGCCGCTTCGCCGCCTATGTCATTCCCGGCCAGGTATTGCTGACGCTGGCGATGTGGGCCGGCATCTGGCTGTACTGAAACCTGTCGCTTCGGGTAGCTGACAAAGATCAAGTCACCCGGCCCGGGAACGCTCAATCTGCAATTCCATTCCGTGTTCTGAGATGGCCGCGTGCCGAGGTGCCTTATGTCGCAGACCCAGCGTTTACTGCTAATTGCCCCTCCCGCCATGAACCGCACACCGGCATTCGACCGCGCTGCGGCGCTGGCCCGGGCGATGCAGTTACCCTTGCATATCGTGGCGTTCGATTATTTGCAGGCGCTGGCGGTGGCCGGCCTGTTCGCGCCCGAACAGATCGCCCAGGCCCGGGACGGGTATCTGCAAAGCCATCGGCAGTGGCTTGACGAGCAGGCTCGCTCGATGAGCGAACAGGGGATCGAGGTCACCCGCGAAGTGGTCTGGGTGCAGCATCCGTTCGAAGAAATCCTGCACTTCGTCAATGAGATGCCCCTGGCCCTGATCGTCAAGGATGCCGAAGAAGAGCCTGCCTTGAAGCGCGTGTTTTTCACTCCCCTGGATTGGCAGTTGCTACGGGACTGTCCGGTACCGGTGCACCTGGTGACCAATGCCCTCAACCCACGGCCACGCAACGTACTGGCCATCGTCGATGTTCTGCGCAGCGATGAGCAGGACAGGGTGTTCAACGACCAGATTATCGACGCCGCGGTAAAGCTGGCCGGGCAATGTGCCGCGGCACTCGAGCTGGTGCATGTGTATGACTGGGCCGCGGTGTATGCCCAGGACATGGGGGTTGGCGTGCTGCCGCTGAGCGTCGGGATCTACCAAGTGTTGGGCGAGGCGCAATTCGAGGCATTCGCAGCGCTGGCCGAACGCCATGGCGTGCCTCCAGAGCGTCGCCATTTCATCGAGGGTACGCCGCTGTCGTGTATCTGTGACTTTGCGACTGCCCACCGGACTGACGTCATTGTCATGGGAACCGTGCAGCACAAGGGACTGAAAAAACTCTTGGGCAGCACCGCCGAGCAGCTTTTGCACCGGGCTCCGTGCAGCGTACTGGCGATAAAACCGGACAAGACGCTTTGATTGAGGATTGAATCGCCCGTGGCGGCCCGCTGGCCGGTACGCCACGGGGCGCTGGTTTACAGGTGGAGGCGATGGATGACCTGGCGGCTGTCGTCGGGATCGTGACTCCGTTCGAAACCCAGGGCCTTGGCCAGGTCGCGCATGGGCGCATTGCTGGCGGCGTCGATCGAATACATCTGGCGAAAGCCATTCTTGCGGGCAGCCTCGATCAGATGCTCCATCAATAAGGTTCCCAGGCCCAGGTGCGTCCATTCGTCGGCGACGGTTACCGCGCATTCGCATTCGTGCTCGCCCGTGGCGGCGTAGCGGCTGATACCGATCTCGATCAGTTGTCCGTTCTCATGAGCCAGCGCGACGTAGGCCATGTGCTGCTTGCCATCGGTGTACATCAACTGATCGAGCAGGGCGCCACTGGGGTCATTGATCTGGGCGAGGAAACGCATGTGCCTGGATTCGGGAGACAGACGCCTGATAAAGGCGTACTCCCGCTCGCGGTCCTTTTCCGCCAGTGGCCGGATCAGCACATGATGGCCGTCCTTCAGCGTTTCGATCCAGTGTTCTCCGGGGACCGCGGCGTAGACGGCGGCGGCCCGTTCGTTGTGGTTTTTGACAGTGAGCATGATGGGGTTCTCCATACGGCCGAAAGGGGCCGCGCGGCAGGGCACACGCGGTTCGCTTCGTTTTACCCCGCTGATGACAGGCGGATCTGATCTGGATCAGACACCGGCGACAGGCGTCGCTCATCGAGTGGGATCTGATGTAAATCAAGCCGCTTGCCGGCGCACAAGGCGCACTCTTGGCCTATGCCGGCCGGTTCGACCGGTGCCTGAGCGAGGTGTGTGATGGGGCATTACCAACGTTTGCTGCTGATCGCCGATCCAACCCTGCATCAGTCGCCAGCCTCGCTGCGGGCTGTCGCGCTGGCCAAGGCCAGCGGGGCGGCGCTGCATGTACGCGGCTTCGCCGAGCCGGCGCCGGTGGTGCATCTGTGGGAAGAGAGAATCGACGAGGCGGGCTATCAGCGTTATCTGCGTCGCCATCGCCGATGGGTGGCCGAAGAAACCCAGCGGCTCGGCGACCTGGGGCTGGAGGCGACGGTCGACGTGTTGTTCACCACCCATCCGCTGCTGGACATCCTGAAGACGGTCGAAGAGCTCGGTCCGGACCTGCTGATCAAGGATGTCAGCCTGGAACCGCTGCTCAAGCGAGTATTCATCACGCCCCTGGATTGCCATCTGTTGCGTGAGTGCCCGATCCCCGTGCATCTGGTCAATCAGGCCCGTTACGGGTTGCCGCACCGGGTCGTGGCGGCGGTGGACCCATTCGATCCACCGACCCAGATCAGCGGCCTGAACGACACCATCATCCAGACGGCCAACGTCCTGGCCTTGCAATGCGATGCGCCACTGCACCTGCTGTACGCCTATGACTTGTCGCCTGCCTTCAATGGCGATGCACCGCTGGTCAGCGGTGGCTGGGGCATGGACGTCGTCGAAGAGCTGCGTGAGTCCTTGCACCTGGCGTTCGTCACCCTGGCGGAGCGTTATGCCATCGCGCCGGAACGCCGGCACTTTGTCCCGGGCCCGCCAGTGCCCGCGATCGGCGACTTCGTCGAGCAGTACCTGGCCGATGTGGTGGTGATGGGGACTGTGCATCGGGTGGGAATCGACCGCTTGATCGGCAGCACGACCGAACGGGCGCTGTACTCGGTGCCGGGCAGTATTCTGGCGGTCAGGTGAACGGCTCGGGCGTCACGGAGTGAGTACGATTGCCCCGTTGAACTGACCGGCCCGCAGGCGCTCCAGGGCCTGATTGGCATCCTCCAGGGCGAAACAGGTGACGTCGCAGTGGACGGGGGTGTGCTGCAATTCTGCGAAAAACGCTCTGCCGTCTTCACGGGTCAGGTTGGCCACCGAGCGCACGCTGCGTTCGCCCCAGAGCAGTCGGTAAGGGAATGCCGGGATGTCGCTCATGTGGATGCCGGCGCAAATCACGCAGCCGCCCTTGACCGTGACGGCCAGCGCCGCCGGCACCAGCGAGCCGACGGGGGCGAAGATCAGGCTGGCATCGAGCGGGTGCGGCGGTGCTTGATCCGAGGGACCGGCCCAACGGGCCCCCAGCGACCGGGCATAGTCCTGGCCCGCGCGGTCATCGGGCCGGGTGAAGGCATACACCTGCTGCCCCCGGCCCAGCGCGACCTGGATGGCCAGGTGCGCTGCCGCTCCGAAACCGTAGAGGCCCAGGTGGCGCACATTCCCGGCCATCCGCAGCGCCCGAAAGCCGATCAGCCCGGCACACAGCAACGGCGCGGCCTGGGTGGCCGAGAGCGCTTCGGGAATCGGCAGGCAGAAACGGGCGTCGGCGACCGTGTAGTCGGCGTAGCCGCCGTCCAGGTGACAGCCGGTAAATTGTGCCTGGTCGCACAGATTTTCCCGGCCGGTGCGGCAGAACGCGCATTCGCCGCATGTCCAGCCGAGCCATGGAACGCCCACCCGCTGGCCGATCCAGTCGGGCGCGACGTCGGCGCCCACCGCGGTCACCTGGCCAACGATTTCGTGGCCGGGCACTCGTGGCAGCAGCGCCTGGGGCAACTCGCCATCGACCAGATGCAGGTCGGTGCGGCAGACGCCGCAGGCCAGGACTTTGATCAGCAGTTGCCGGGGGCCGGGTGTCGGGACCGGGCGTTGTTCCTCTCGCAGCGGCTCGCCGGGGGTATGCAGGACCATGGCGCGCATGACGACTCTCCGGACGTGCAGGGTCAGCGCAGGGCCGAGCGGTGGCAACCTGCGACCAATTGCTTGAGCCCCTCCAGGTTCAGGACCTTGACTTCCCGCCCGGAAATTTCCACCAGCCCCTGGTCCCGCAGGTGCGCGATGCCCCGGCAAATGGTTTCCAGCCTCAGCCCCAGGTAGGAGCCGATCTCCTCGCGGCGCATCTTCAGGATGAAGTCCCTGGACGAGTAGCCACGCAGGCTCAGGCGTTGCGACAGGTTCAGCAGGAAGGCCGCCAGGCGTTCGTCGGAGTTCATATTGCCCATCAGCATCAACATGCTGTGATCGCGCACGATCTCTCTACTCAGGAGTTTGTTCAGGCTGTGTTGCAAGGATGGCAAGTCCTGGGCGAGCTTCTCCAGTTGAGCGAAGTGGATAGGACAGACTTCGCTGTCCTCAAGGGCGAACGCGCTGCAGGCGTGTTCGTCGGCACTGATGGCATCCAGACCAAGCATCTCACCCGATATCTGAAAGCCGGTGACCTGTTCACGACCGTCGATTGAAACCATGCTGGTCTTGAACGAGCCTATGCGGACCGCATACAGCGAGCGCAAGGGATCGCCTGTACGGTAGAGGGCCGCGCCTTTTTTAACCTTGAAGCGTTGCACGATCAGAGTGTCCAGACGCTCGATCTCCGGCCCGCTCAGGCCAAGCGGCAGGCACAGCTCCAAGACACTGCAGTTGGCGCATGCAGCCTTGAGGTAGTGGTTGGGGGACACTCGGGTGTCGGGCATGCCAGTAAGCCCTCTATTGGTGGGTGAAGCATAGTTCCTGGGCATGGGCAAGGCGCGCCATTCGGCTGCTTGCCGGGAGGACGCGACGAATGGAACCGCCCCGACCGGAGAGGCATTGCCGGACATCGATAGAAATGTTGCGTCATTCAATTTCAATGGTGCCTGCGCAACTTGATGTAAATCAAGTTTTGCGTGTTCCAGACTCCCAGAATCAACGAATCTCGATCGGTGGGCCCCCAGGCGGAGAACTTCATGAGCGATTTTCTGAGCGCAGAGCAACTGGAAACACTGGATGCCTACTGGCGGGCCTCCAATTACCTGGCGGTCGGGCAGATCTACCTCAAGGACAACCCGCTGCTGAAGGTGCCGCTGGCCCTGTCCCATATCAAGCCGCGGTTATTGGGGCACTGGGGCACTACGCCGGGACTCAACCTTGTCTACACGCACCTCAATCGGCTGATCAACCAGTACGATCTGAACATGATCTTTATCGCCGGCCCCGGTCATGGCGGGCCGGCTGTCGTAGCGCAGACCTACCTGGAAGGCACCTACACCGAGTTCAATCCAGAGGTGGGGCGCAACGCCAGCGGCCTGAGCCGCCTGTTCCGGCAGTTTTCCTGGCCATACGGGATCTCCAGCCATGTCTCGGCGCAGATTCCAGGGTCGATCCATGAAGGCGGAGAGTTGGGCTACAGCCTGGCCCATGCCTACGGCGCCGCCTTCGATAATCCGGAGCTGATCGTGGCCTGTGTCATTGGCGACGGGGAAGCAGAAACGGCAACGCTGGCAGCCAGCTGGCATTCCAACAAGTTCCTCAACCCGGCGCGCGATGGCGCGGTGTTGCCGATCCTGCACCTCAACGGCTACAAGATCGCCAATCCCACGGTGCTCTCCAGGATCAGCGAGGACGAGCTGTCGGCCCTGATGTATGGCTATGGCTACGATCCGTATTTCGTCGAAGGCGATGACCCGATGGAGGTGCATCAGGCGCTGGCCAGAACCCTGGACAGGGTGTTGCTGGAAATTCGCGAGATCCAGCGCGTCGCCCGCCGCAATACCCAGGACCAGGCTCTGGAGCGGCCTCTGTGGCCCATGCTGGTGTTACGCACCCCCAAGGGCTGGACCGGGCCGAAGTTCGTCGACGGCCATCGGGTCGAAGGCACCTGCCGCGCGCATCAGGTACCCCTGGCCGATTTCCAGCAACCGCTTCACCTGCGCCAGCTCGAGGAGTGGCTCAACAGCTACCGCCCCGACGAGCTGTTCGATGCCAACGGAGCCTTGCTGCCCGAGCTTGCCGCACTGGCGCCCAGCGGACACCGGCGCATGAGCGCCAACCCCCATGCCAATGGCGGCTTGTTGTTGCGACCGCTGGATCTGCCAGGGTTCGCCGGCTATGCGGTGCAGCTCGCGACGCCGGGCTGCCTGCGGGCAGAGGCCACTCGCGTGCTGGGAAGATTCTTGCGGGACGTGATGAAAAACAGCCTGGTGTCGCGCAATTTTCGCTTGTTCGGCCCGGATGAAACGGCCTCGAACCGGCTGGACGCGGTCTATGAGGTCAGTGCCAAGGCCTGGATGGATCCACAAGAGCCTGACGACAGCCACCTGGCGGCTGACGGCCGGGTGATGGAAATCCTCAGCGAACAGGTCTGTGAAGGGTGGCTCGAGGGTTATCTGCTGACGGGACGGCATGGTCTGCTGTCCTGTTACGAGGCCTTCATTCACATCGTCGATTCGATGGTCAATCAGCACGCCAAATGGCTGAAAACCGCCGCCGAGGTGCCATGGCGAAAACCCGTGGCCTCGCTCAACTATTTGCTGACTTCCCATGTCTGGCGCCAGGACCATAACGGCTTCTCCCACCAGGACCCGGGATTCATCGACCTGCTGGCGAACAAAAAGGCCGATATAGCGCGAATCTATCTGCCACCCGACGCCAATTGCCTGTTATCGGTAGCCGATCACTGCTTGCGCAGTCGTAACTACATCAACGTCATCGTGGCCGGCAAGCAACCGGAGTGGCAGTGGCTGGATATCGATGCGGCCATCCGCCATTGCCAGGCCGGGATCGGGCGATGGGGCTGGGCCTGCCGGGATGACCAGGACCCCGACGTGGTGATGGCCTGCGCCGGCGATGTGCCGACCCTGGAAACCCTGGCCGCCGTGACCCTGCTGCGCGAGTATGTCCCGGATCTGCGGGTAAGGGTGGTGAATGTCGTCGACCTGATGGTGCTGCAGCCCTCCTACCAGCACCCCCATGGTTTGCCGGACAGTGCGTTCGAGGAGCTGTTTACCTTCGACAAACCAGTGATCTTCGCTTTCCACGGCTACCCGGCACTGATCCACAGGTTGCTGTACAAGCGAAACAATCACGAGCGTTTCCACGTGCGCGGCTTCAAGGAGGAGGGCGCGACCACTACACCCTTCGACATGGCGGTGATCAACAATCTGGATCGTTACCAACTGGCGCTGGACGTGATCGAGCGGGTGCCACGGCTGCACGATCAGCTACAGCTGGCGCGGTCGCGTTACTGGTCGACCCTGGAAAAGCACAAGCTCTACCTCATCGAACACGGACAGGACATGCCCGAGGTGTTGAACTGGCAATGGACGCCCGCGGCAGGTACTTGAGTGTCAGAGCGCGCTCAGCCGCTGCAAAGCCGGGGCCGGCACCAGCGGTCGGAGCGGTGGAAACTCCTCGGGGGTCAGGGTTTCCTTTTCCAGCAGCAGGCGGGCTCCGGCATCCAGGTCGTTCCTGCGGCTCTGGAGCAGGGCCTTGGCCTTGTCATAGGCTTCATCGAGCAAGGCGCGGATACCCAGGTCAACTTCCCGGGCGGTTTGTTCCGAATAGTCTCTCTCGCCACCTCGCGGCAGGTGTTCGCCCAAATAGCTTGCAGGTTGCCGTTCGAGTACCGACTGGCCGAGTGTCGAGTCCATGCCGAACCGAGTGATCAACTGGCGGGCAATATCGGTGGCGTGCCCCAGGTCGTCGGCGGCGCCGGTGGATATCTGGCCATAGGCAAGGAACTCGGCGGCGCGCCCGGCCATCAGCACGACAATCCGATCCTTGAGCATCTGACAACTGATCAGGAAGTGATCCTCGGTCGGCCGCTGCAAGGTATAGCCCAGAGAGCCGGCGGCGCGGGGGATGATCGAAACCTTGTGGACCGGGTCCATGGCAGGCAGGCTACTGGCGGCCAGAGCATGGCCCATCTCGTGATAAGCCACCACCTTGCGTTCGTCGGGGTGCAACAGACTGCTCTTGCGCTCAACCCCTGCGATAAGGCGTTCCACCGCCGAGGTGAAATCGTCGAGATGGACCGACTCGGCGCCGCGGCGGGTGGCCACGATGGCGGCTTCGTTGACCAGGTTGGCCAGGTCGGCACCCGTGAAACCGGTGGTGATGTCGGCGATACGCTGGCAATCGAGGTCCGCTGCCGCGGCAATTTTTTTCAGGTGGACCTTGAGAATCGCCTCTCGGCCTTTGCGATCGGGACGATCGATCAGCAACTGCCGGTCGAACCGGCCCGCCCGTAACAGTGCCGGGTCGAGAATCTCGGGACGATTGGTCGCGGCCAGCAGGACGACGCCTTCGCGAGGGTCGAATCCGTCCAGCTCGGCCAGTAGCTGGTTGAGCGTCTGTTCTTTTTCGTCATTGCCACCGAACGCGCCGATACCCCGCATCTTGCCCAGGGCATCGAGCTCATCGATGAAAATAATGCAGGGTGCGGCCTGCCTGGCCTGCTCGAACAGATCACGCACTCGGGCGGCACCGACGCCAACGAACATTTCGACGAATTCGGAGCCCGAGATCGAGAAAAACGGTACCCCGGCTTCCCCGGCGATGGCCTTGGCCACCAGGGTCTTGCCTGTACCCGGCGGGCCGACCAGCAACGTCCCCTTGGGAATATGCGCCCCAAGGCGTGCGTACCTGGCCTTGTCCTTGAGGAACGAGACGATCTCCACCAGTTCGGCCCTGGCTTCATCGATGCCCGCGACATCGGCGAAGGTCACCCCGGTATCGCGCTCCACGAACACTTTGGCCCGGGACTTGCCGATGCTCATCAATCCACCCAGGCCCTGTTTTTCCGCCAGCCCGCGAAACAGGAAATGCCAGACCGCCATGATGAGGACAAAAGGTAGCAACCATCCCAGCAGGTTACTCATCAGGGTGTTTTCATTGATTCCTCTGAATCCGACCGCCGATCGGGCAAGATCCGCCGCCAGCGCCGGCTCGACCCGCACCGTCGAGAACCGGTCGTGCCCATCGATGGGGGGCTGCAGTTTGCCGCTGATCCGATCCTTCTCAATCCGCAAATCGCTGACCTTCTGCGCGTTCAGCAGTTGCAGGAACTGGCTGTAAGGAATGTCCTGCACGACATGACGATCGAAAAAGAGAAACTGGGCGAGGGCGACCATGGCCAACGCGATCACGAAGTAGGACAGGTTCCATTGGTGACTTTTGTTCATGGCCTTGGCTCTCGGAGGGGGCACGGGCGGGCAGGCCGCCTATCCCCCGGGGAGCCGTGGGCGCCCCGGGCGATCGATTCAGGCAATCAGCAAATGATCGTCTACCTTCCTCACCCCCGGCACCGACCAGGCAGCTCGTTCGGCTATCTGCCGTTCGCGCCACAAATGAACCTTGCCTTCAAGCTTTACCACATCGCCGTCGACCTTGATGTGAATGGCCTTGGCATCGATTTCCGCATTGCGCTTGAGAGCTTGCTCGATACGCTGCCGGATATCGCCTGCATCCACTCGCGGACGCAGGGTGAGCTGGTTGTCCACGCCCACCACGCCAGACAATTTACGCACCGCCCGCTCCGCGGTTTCTTTCTGGTACTGCCAATCGACTTCGCCTTCGAGGGTGATCCAGCCGTTCTGTACCATGATCTTGATGTCTCCTTCAGGTACGTCTGAACTCCAGTTGAGGATGTTCAAGGCTCGGTTGGCAATGGTGTCGTCCGCCGTGCCGGCGCCTTTTTCCAGCCTGACCTGGATTTCCTCGGCCAGCGCACGCACCCCCTTGATGGCCTTTACCGCACGTTCGGCACTGATTTTCTGGGCGTAGCTGTTGACGTGGCCAGTGAGCGTGACCACACCGTTCTCCACTGTCACACCGATGTTGGCGGCATCGATATCGGGCTGGAACTCCAGCTCCTCCAGAATGAATTTACGCAGATTCAGGTCGCTCATGATGGTGTCCTTTGGCTGATGCGTTGGTTGTACGGGTCACAAACCGGTCTCTCTGGTTTTTTTACGCCTGAGCGACGCTGTGACATTGAGCTAAGTCAACAAGGCTTCGCTGACGCCGTCCGCTGATCGCTAGCCGGTATTAGTTGATAAAGATCAGAGGTTCAGGTCGATAGCGCCCGATACTCGAAGCACAGCCTGAAGCTATCCGGTCGTAATCGACTGAAGGGGGGAAACCATGGATAAGCACTTGCCCGTTGTATTGCTGAGCATCGCGCTGGCGACGACGGCCGGTTGCAGTCACCGACATGCCCAGGAAATCGACGCGCGCCTGGAGTCCGCGGAAAACAACGCCGCGACGGCGAGGCTCAGGGCTGATGAAGCTTATTTGAAAGCGGAACGGGCAGAGGCAACGGCCGGCCAGGCGCGACGGGTCGCGGATGAGGCGAATGAACGTGCGCGTCGGATGCTTGATAAGGCGACTCGCAAGTAATGAATGATTTTTGAACGATGCTCCCGGCAGGAAGCCGGGCTGGCAGCTACACGGGTAAAGCGTTTCCAGGACGAGGTGTGTGATGTTGAAAATACAACGTTTACTGCTCATTGCACCGACGGAGATGATTCGCACCCCCGCATTCGAGCGGGCACAGGCGCTGGCCAACGCAACAGGTGCGATGTTGCACATTGTCGCGTTCGATTACGTCAACGCACTGGCGGTGGCCGGCCTGTTCGACCACGACGCGATGGCCCAGGCCCGGGAAGGCTACCTGCAGGTGCACCGTTACTGGCTCGAGCAACAGGCCAGGCTTGAACGATGCAAAGGAGGGCATGTGACCACTGAAGTGGTCTGGGCCAGGCTGAGCCCGGCCCACGTGCTTGAGTATGTGAACGACTTCCACCCGGACCTGGTGATCAAGGATGTGCAACGGGTGCCGGCACTCGACCGGGTCTTCCATCGGCCTCTGGACTGGCTGCTGCTGCGCGACTGCCCCGCCCCCTTGCACCTGGTCAGCCGCGCGGAAAACCCCAAGCCGCTGAAGATCCTCGCCGCCATCGACCTGTCTCACCTGGAAGCGCTGACCCAAGGGCTCAACGAACGGGTTCTCGACCTGGCCTCGACGCTGGCAACGTCCTGCGGCGCTACCTTGCACCTGCTCAATGTCAGCAACTGGTCGGTGGTGGGCGACGCGGTGACGAGTGTGCCGACCTCGAGCCTGGACGCCAGCTTGCGGGATGCGGTCAACGATGCCCAGCAAGAGGCCTTCGATCTGCTTGCCGAGCGTTATGGCATCGAGGAGGGCCGCCGACATTTGCTGGCCGGCATTCCCCATCAGGCGATCGAGCATTTTGCCCGCAGGAACGCCTTCGACATGGTTGTGCTGGGCACGGCCTGCCGCCACGGCGTCGAGATGTTCGTCGGCAGTACCGCCGAGCGCCTGCTGCGCCATGCCCCCTGCAGCCTGATGCTGGTCAAACCACCCGTCGAGGCCGGCTGAAATGACCACGGGCACAACCATGCTTGATAAAAGTCAACGGTCGCCAGGGCGAAAGGAGCGATCAATACCCCTTCCATGAAGGTTCAAGGAGACGAGCATGCGAATGTCATTTCTCGGCGCGGCCGGCACGGTCACCGGCAGCAAGTACTTGCTGGAGTATGAAGGCCAGCACGTACTGATCGATTGCGGCCTGTTCCAGGGTTACAAGCAGTTGCGCCTGCATAACTGGGATCCGTTCCAGCTACCGGTTCGCGACCTGGATGCCATTGTCCTGACCCATGCCCACCTGGATCACAGCGGCTACTTGCCGGTACTGGCGCGCAACGGCTACCGAGGCCCGGTGTATGCCACGGCCGCCACCTGTGAGCTGGTGAAAATCCTGTTGCGCGACAGTGGCCGCCTGCAGGAGGAAGAGGCCGAGTTCGCCAATCGCCATGGCTACTCGAAACACACCCCGGCGCTACCGCTCTATACCGAGCAGGATGCGGAACGCGCCCTGAAGCTGCTGCGGCCGCTGGAGTTGCACCATCGGGTCGATATCGTCCCGGGTATGAGCATCCAGTTGCGCTGCGCCGGGCATATTCTCGGCGCGGCCACGGTGGAAGTCGTGGCCGGCGGCGTCACGCTGGTGTGCTCCGGGGACCTGGGGCGGCCCAACGACCCTTTGATGTTCGCCCCGGAAACCATCGAGCACGCCGATTATTTGCTGGTGGAGTCGACCTATGGCGATCGCCGGCACCCCGTCGAGTCGCCGGAAGAGCAACTGGCACAGGTCATCAACCGTACCGCGATGCGCCGCGGCATCACCCTGGTACCGTCGTTTGCGGTCGGGCGCGCGCAATTGCTGATGTATCACCTGTACCGGCTGCTACAGCGGCGAGCGATCCCAGACCTGCCGATCTACCTCAACAGCCCCATGGCCACCGATGTCACGCGCCTGTACCAGCGTTTTCGCAGTGAGCACCGTCTCTCCCAGGAAGAGTGTGAAGGTATGTGCCATGTCGCGCATTTCGTGCGCACGACCCAGGAATCGATCAACCTGGATCTGCAACGCACGCCCGCGGTGATCATCGCCGCCAGTGGCATGGCCACCGGTGGCCGGGTGGTTCACCACCTCAAGGCGCTGGCCCCCAACCCGATCAATACGTTGCTGGTGCCGGGCTTCCAGGCCGGCGGCACCCGCGGCGCGCAGATAGTCGCGGGCGCCGAGTCGGTGCGTATCCACGGCAAGGATGTGCCAATCCGCGCCGAAGTAGTGCCGATGGAAACCTTGTCCGCGCACGCCGACGCCGATGAAATCATGCAGTGGCTGCGCGGGTTCAAGCGGCCACCGAAGCACACCTTTGTGGTGCACGGCGAACCCAACGCCTCGGACGTGCTGCGCCGGCGCATCAGCCAGGAGTTGGGATGGTCGGTCTCGGTGCCGGAGTACCGCGACAGCGTCGAGCTCTCGGGGGGCGACCAGCCTGCAAGCTCATCGCTCTGACAAAGCCCCCGGTGTTGCCACTCATCGATCGAGGCATCGTGGTGGAGACGAGAGTGATCCTATGACGGACAACGGTTTTCACAGCGCTGAATGCGAATCGCTTTTTGAGGAACTCTCCTCGATGTTCGGCAAGTGGCTGAACCCGGTGCTATTGCTGTTCTGCGTCCTGACGCTCCTGGCCGGTGGCGTTGCACATATGGCGCAGAAGCCTGGCTGGGCATCGCTAGGCTGGGCCGCAGGCAGCCTGGTGATGGCCCTGGTCCTGCTCGTCGAGATTGCCCGGCGCCTGGCCCGGCGCGAGGCGGGTGTAGACCTGATCGCGCTGATGTCGATGGTCGCCGCCCTGGCCCTGGAGCAGATGCTGGTGGCGGCGGTGATTGCCTTGATGCTGGCTACCGGACGCACCCTGGAGTTCTTCACCAGGCAACGCGCCGAGCGCGAGCTTCGCGCGCTCATCGATCGGGCACCACGTTTTGCCTGGCTGCAGGAGCAGGGCGGCTTACGCAGGATCCCGGTCGAACAGATCCAACCGCAGCAGACATTGCTGGTGCGCCTGGGGGAGGTGATACCCGTCGATGGTCGCCTGCTGAGTCCCGCGGCCATCCTGGACGAATCGGCGCTCAGCGGTGAGTCGTTGCCGGTAACCCGTCGTAAAGGTGAGCAACTGCCCAGTGGCGTATCCAATGTCGGTGCACCTTTCCTGTTAACCGCCACGCGAACGGCAGCGCAAAGCACCTATGCCGGGATAGTGCGGCTGGCGGAGACGGCACGACGCTCGCGCGCACCTTTTGTGCGCCTGGCCGACCGCTATGCGCTGCTGTTCATTCCGCTGACCTTGCTGATCGCCACCGTAGCCTGGCAAATGAGTGGCGATCCCTTGCGGGTTCTGGCGGTTCTGGTGGTCGCCACACCATGCCCGTTGATCCTGGCGGTGCCGATTTCCATCATGTCAGGCATTTCGAGGGCGGCGCGGCGCGGGATATTGATCAAGGACGGCACGACCCTGGAGGCGTTGGCCGGGATCAGGCAGGTATTTCTCGACAAGACCGGCACACTGACCAGCGGCCATGCGCGCCTGCAGTCGATAGAGGTCAACGGGCTGGCCAATCCTCAGCACCTGCTTGGCCTGGCCGCCTCGCTGGCGCAGGCTTCGACGCACCCGATCTGCCAGGCAATGGTCGAGGCGGCACATCAACGCCATTTATCACTCAGCGTTCCGCGGGAGGTGGAGGAACATCCTGGCTCGGGGCTTTGTGGCCTGGTCGAAGGCCGGCGCGTGCGTTTCGGCACCTTGTCTTTTGCTCATGAACAAATGCCCGTGACTGACTGGACCACGGCCATGCTGCGCCACATGGATTACCTGGCCTGTAGCGGCAGCTTCATCGACGTGGACGGGACGCTGGCTGGCCTGCTGGTGTTCTCGGATAAGGTGCGCCGAGAAACCCCGCAAACCTTGCGGCGATTGCGCAACCGAGGCATCGAGAAAATCGTCATGCTCACCGGGGACCGCCTGGAAACCGCCGAGATGATTGCCCTGTCTGCCGGGATAGACGAGCTGCGAGCCGGGTTGACTCCCAAGGATAAAGTGCAGGCTGTCCAGGAGGGCTGCCAGCGCGCCAGCACACTGATGGTCGGCGACGGCATCAACGATGCCCCCTCGCTGGCGGCGGCCAATGTCGGTGTGGCGATGGGCGCCAGCGGTGCCACGGCGTCTGCGCAAGCGGCGGGTGTCGTATTGCTGGTCGATCGCCTGGACCGTCTGGTCGATGCGCTGGACATCGCTCGCCGGACCTGCCGGATCGCCCGGCAGGGCGTATGGGTCGGCATGGGCATGTCATTGCTGGCCATGGTCGTGGCTGCGCTCGGTTACCTGCCACCACTTGTCGGCGCCGTTGTGCAGGAGGGCATTGATGTGTTGATCATCATCAACGCCCTGCGTGCATTGGGGCCTCTACAGGCAATGGGCCCACGAAAACTAGCCGCAGAACATATCGATCGCCTGCAAGACGAACACCAACAACTGGCCGCAGTGCTGAGCGATCTGCATCAACTGGCCAGTGACTTTTCGCGGCGCCCCCTTGAGCAGGCACAGGCCGACTTGCTGGAACTGCTTGGAAAGCTGCAGACATCGCTGGCGCAACATGAGCGAGACGATGAAAACACCCTGTACCCGCTGTTGAATCGAAGCCTGCCGGGCGAGGACCCCCTGTCGACGATGAGCCACGCTCACCGGGAGATTTTTCGCCTTATCCATTTGCTGGCACGTATGAGCGCCGATTTCAGCGCCGACCCCGCCACGGCTCCCGCCGAGGCGATTCAGCATCAGTTGATTCGCCTGGATACCCTCGTGAGGCTGCATTTCGATCAGGAGGAAGAGCTGTACCGTTATCTTGACTGGCGCTAGCCGTGTGAGGCCGGCCCCAGCATTTGACGGCACTCGTCATCTGTCATCCGTACATTGGCCTTTATGCGTGGCGTTGGGCGCGAAATCGAAATCCAGTGCTGATTCAGAATAAGTGGGGCAATCCGACGGTCTGCAATGATGACGTGACGATCGCCAAACGCATCCGCAACGTTGTCGCGGGAGCCAGCGCGATCGACCTCAAGCGCGGCCTGGGCCTGGGGTTGTCGTTGGTCGTGGCGTCGCTCCAGGCCCAGTCGCGGCCGGTGGGCACGCCCAGGGAAAAGGCACAGGTGGCCTCGCTGTCGGCGCATAACGATGCCGTCATCGGTCAACTGGTGGCTGATGCGCTGCGCGGGTACTTGATATAAATCAACGCCAAGGAAGCATCGACGGAGGACGCTGGATTACAAGCGCTGGTGCCTGCGCCAGCGAGGATGCCACGGCGGCCGTCGAAAGGGCCACGGCAGGCGTTGAAACCCATCTGCCCGGAGCCAGCTCATGAGCCAGTATCAACGGTTATTGCTGATCATCAACCCGGCCCTGCGTCACTCCCAGGTCATGAACCATGCCGCAGCCCTGGCCAAGGCCAGCGGAGCGAGCCTGCATGTCTGTGCCTTGATGCCTTCCTGGAAACTCTTGGCATTGCTCGAAGAAGGCGACCGGAAAAAGGCGCGCGCGGATTACCTGCAAGACCATCGCGACTGGCTCAAGGAACAAGCGAAAAATATGCGTGACAGGGGGCTGGTGGTGACGACAGAGGTGGCCTGGGCCGATGACCTGCAGCAAGACATTCTCGATCACGTCATGGAGATGCAGCCCGACCTGCTGATCAAACAAGTGCAGCACGAACCGGCACTCAAGCGCGCTTTTTTCACCCCGCTGGATTGGCGTTTGCTGCGCCATTGCCCGATACCGATCTATCTGGTTGGCGAAGGTGGCCATGCGATGCCGCGCAAGGTGGCGGCGGCGGTCGATGCTTCGAGTAGCGATCCACAGGGCGACGAGCTCAATGAGCGGATCATCAAGCAGGCCTGCGACCTTGCCATGCAGTGCGACGCCGAGCTGCACCTGCTGTATGCCTGCGATATTTCAGCCGCCTATCTGGCCGACATGGGCGGGCTGACACTTGCCGACCTCACTAGAGAGCAGCGCAGGGACATGGAAAAGTCGTTCCTCAAACTGGCCGGTCGGTATGGCGTGTCCTCTGACCGCCGGCATTTCATCCAGGGACACCCCGTTCCGGTGCTGAGCGAGTTCGCCCATCAGCAACAGGTGGATGTGATCGTGATGGGCCGAGTCCAGTCCCGGGGCCTGGATAAACTGCTGGGCAGCACGACCGAACATATCCTCTATCAGGTGCCTTGCAGCGTCTTGGCGATATAGGGAAGACAGCATCCCCACGTTACGCGGCGAGTGCCGTCATCGCCTGAGGAAGTTTTCCGATGTCCAAGAGTCCTTCATTGCAAACCATCTTGCGCGATCGGGCAGATGCCGGTCGACGCCTGGTGGAGCCGTTGCTCGAATATGCCCATCGACCCGATGTCATTGTCCTCGCCTTGCCCCGTGGTGGTGTTCCGGTTGCCTATGAGGTGGCCAAGGCCCTGGACATTCGCCTGGACCTGATGCTGGTCCGCAAGCTGGGCGTACCCTCGCGCGAGGAGTTCGCCATGGGCGCCATAGCCAGCGGCGGCATTCAAATCCTCAATGAAGACGCCCTGCGCGCCCATCCGGTCGATCAAGCCAGTTTCAATGCCGTGGTAGCGCGGGAAACGCAGGAGTTGTTGCGTCGTGAACAGGTTTACCGGGAGGGCCGTCCACCGTTGCGACTCAAGGATCAGGTGGTGATTCTGATCGACGACGGCCTGGCCACAGGCGCCTCGATGAAGGCGGCGATTCACGCGGTGCGTGCGCAAGCACCGGCGCGCATTGTCATTGCGGTGCCGGTTGCGCCGCTTGAGACAGTGGAGGCGCTGCGCAGCGAAGTGGATGAGCTGATCTGCCCGCTCACCCCCGAGTGGATGATGTCGATCGGCTACTGGTACCTGGATTTTTCCCAGACGCCGGATACCGAGGTCATCGATCTGTTGCAGCGCGCCTGGCAACGGGAATCGGTTCCCGGCCCCTCGGCCCAGGAGTCTCGCGATGTTTGAACCTCGATCTCGACAGCTGGACCTGGAGGGCATTGAACTATCAGCCGATTTGCGCCTGCCTCCGGGCGCTAGGGCGCTGGTGGTCTTCGCTCATGGCAGTGGCAGCGGCCGTTCAAGCCCACGCAATCGGTACGTTGCCGAGTCGCTGGCCAGGCACGGGCTGGGGTCGCTGCTGTCCGACCTGCTCACGGAGACCGAGCAACACCTGGATAACCGGACCCGGGAGCTGCGTTTCGACATCGCATTGCTTGCCAGGCGACTGACTGAGGTGATCGACTGGATCGGTCGGGACCTGGAGTTGCAATCACTGCGGATCGGCCTGTTCGGCGCAAGTACCGGTGCGGCCGCGGCGCTGCTGGCCGCAGCCGCACGGCCGGATGTGGTGCACGCCGTGGTCAGTCGGGGAGGGCGAACCGATCTGGCGGGGCCTGTGCTGTCTCGAGTGAAGGCACCGACCCTGCAGATCGTTGGTGCACAGGATCCAGTGGTGTTCGGCCTGAATTGCCAAAGCAGTCGTGCCCTGCAGTGTGAGCAGCGCCTGGAAGTCGTGGCCGGCGCCACGCATCTGTTTGAAGAGCCCGGTGCCCTCGAGGAAGTCGCCAGGCTTGCTGGCGACTGGTTTGAGACGTATCTGCACGGCCCCGCTCCATAGCTGGCATTCGTTGACCGGTCTCATACACCGAACGGAAAGGTTTCGTCTTCCGGTTCCAGCTCCTGGCTTTTCGGCAGCGGCAGCGCTTTTACCGGTTTCGTTTGCTCGATCCAGATCATGGCGTCGAACTGTTCGGCCAGCACCGCTTCGAAGTAGTGACTGCCACGCTCGCTCTCGGGGCGATAAATCACACCGATGGCTCGCTCCAGCAAGGGTTTGGAAAGAGCGCGACGAAGTTCCTTGCGCTGTGGATCACGCCAGTCGGTCAATGACGCTGCAACGCCGGCCTTGAGGAACTGATACTCCCAGCTGTCCGGGCGCGACGGCCGGATGTCCTTGATCAACAGGTCACCATCCCAGTCGTCGGCCGCAGCCACCTGGCCACGATCGGTGCCCATGCCGATCAGAACGACCTCTCGCCCGAAGGCACTGCGGCACAGTTGACCGATATTGAACTGCCCCTTCCAGCCCATTTCCGTGGCCGCCGCATTGCCGATATGGGAATTGTGTGCCCAGACCACGGCTTTGGCTTGCGGGCCTCGGTGTTCAAGCAGCGCGCGCAACGTGTCGAACATATGTCGGTCGCGCAGGTTCCAGGAGGCTGTCGAGCCTCGATAAATCGCGCGGTAGTATTGTTCCGCCGCCAGCACCACCCGGGCGTTTTGCGTCGCATCGAAGAACGCCTCGTCGTCCTTGATGAGCCCGGCCAGTTGCTCGGTCAGCAGGGTATTGAGCTGTTCGACCACTGGCTGCTCACAAGGCATCAGCCCCCCGCGCTCGACGAAGTGACCGTACAGCGCCGGGTCATCCTGCCAGGGCGTCAAGCAGCCATAGCGCCGGCGAGCTTCACGGGCCAACTGCGGGTCGACCCGGTCCAGATAGCTCAGGACTTCATGAATGGAGTTGCGCAAACTGTAAACGTCCAGGCCACGGAATTCGACGCGGCGCTGCGGGGCATGCTGGTGGTTGAATTGGTGCAGCCAGTGGGCGAACCCCTTCACTTCGGTGTTGCGCCACATCCAGGTCGGGAATCGGCTGAAGATATGGCGCTTCCAGGCCGAGTGTGCCAACCCGCGCACGTAACGATCGACATGGCTCGCGTCCGGCCAGTCTGCTTCAACGGCAACGATGTTGAACCCGTGCTGCTCGATCAGCCTTCGGGTGATCGCTGCCCGGGCTTGGTAGAAGTCGCTGGTGCCATGACTGGCCTCACCGATCATCACCACGCGCGCATCCGCGTAGCGGTCGAACATTTCACCGAAAGCGGACGAATCCAGCTCCGGCAGGGGCTCGGCGTATTGGCGCAAGAGAGGGGTAATGGCTGCCTGATCAATGTGCGCAGGCAAGCCGTACAGACTATCGAGCATGTCTTGGGAAGGGGTGTTCATAGCGGTCATTCCCATCAGGATGGATTACCCGAGGCGTTGACAGCAAAAAGCCCCTTGCCGGTTTCCCGGCAATGGGCAGGCTGGCCCGGCTTCAATCGGCCTTGATCGGCACGACTTTCTCCGCCTTCATGGCTTCGGGCTTTTTCGGCAGCGAAATGCTCAGCACGCCTTTGCTGAAGCTGGCTTCGATCTTCTCGGCATCGACCCCCTTGGGCAGGTTGAACATCCGCTCGAAGGAGCCGTAGTGACGCTCGCTGAGGTGATAGCCTTTTCTTTTCTCTTCCTTGTCCTCTTTCTTTTCACCCTTGATGATCAGGCAACCGTTGGACAGCTTGATCTCGATGTTCTTCTGATCCATGCCCGGCAGCTCGGCGGAAATCTCGAAGCTCTTGTCTTTCTCGGTAATGTCCACGGCAGGCAGGCTATGGCCGATCAATTCCCGCCGCCAGAGCGGATCGACATCGAACAGTCCGCGACTGAAGGGCGACAGGCTGGAGCCGCGATTGAAATCTTCGAACAGGTGATCGACTTGTTGCCGCAGTTTTTCCAGGGGCCGCCACAGGTCTGTCGTCAGCGATGGCTGACGGGCCTTGTCTTCAGTCGTTACTGGCATTTTTTTCACGGAATTGCTCATTTTTCACTACTCCTCTTGGGTAAAGGACAGGCTGTGAAGACTGAGTCTTAATGTCTGCGTGAATGACCGGTTCGTGTTTGATTTAGGTCAGAAGCCGGAAAGTATTTGTCGCCCCAGCCGTCCTGCCGGATTGTTTCGCCACCTTCAGATTCCGTTAAGAAACGCCACCGATACTCCTCCCGAACTTACCCAGGGAGGCATCCATCCATGCCTGATCACGACTGGCACATCGCTCTGCCTTTGCACTTCGGCCAAATCGAAGCGCCGCCGATGTGTCTTGCCAGGGCCTTGCCGGACGAGCCTCAGCGTCCGCTTTTCGAAGCCTTTATCCAGCGCCGTTTTCGCAAGGCCCACGGTGCCGACATCCGTCATTTCATGCCACAGCTGTTTGGCATGAGCAACAACGCATCGGGCGAGCTCTGTGCAGTGGCCGGCGTGCGCCTGGCAGGTCATGAGCAGCTGTTCCTGGAGCGCTATCTGGACGACCCGATCGAGCCATTGATCAGTGCAGCCGCCGATCGTGCCGTGGACCGGGCGGGCATCGTCGAAGTCGGCAACCTGGCCGCCAGCGACACGGGCAGTGCACGGCTGAGCATCATCGCCATGACCTATTTGCTGGCCATGGGGGACCTGGAATGGGTGGCGTTCACCGGCAACATCGGCCTGGTGAACAGCTTTCATCGCCTGGGCCTGAAACCCGTGACCCTCTGTGCCGCCGACCCACAGCGGCTGGGTGATGAACGGCACAGCTGGGGCAGCTATTACGAGAGCAAGCCTTGGGTACACGTCGGCAACATTCGCGCCGGCTTCATTCATCTGCGCAACATCGGGATGTTCGATCGCCTCGGGTTGCCGTCGTCTTTTGCGCAGGCCAGCCATGTCGCATGAAAAGGAACGCTTCAAGCAGGCGCTACGTGACCATGCCGAGCACCGGCCCAATGCCGTTGCCTTGTGGGGCGATCACCTGAAGCTGGACTACGCCACGCTGTACGCACAAGTGATGCAGCGCCAGCAGCGTTTGCGCGACGAAGGCGCCAAGGTGGTTGCCCTGGCCCTGGACAACGGCGTCGAAGCCATGCTCTGGGACCTGGCCGTGTTGTTCGAAGGCTTGACTTGCGTGCTATTGCCGCCGTTCTTCAGCCCGGCCCAACGGGCCCATTGCCTGGAACAGAGCCAGGCTGGGTGGGTGATTGCCGAGCCGGAGCTGGAAGCCGAGCTGAAAGCGGCCGGATACGTGCAAACCGCAACCTTCTGGCGGCGCGCTTTCAGTGGCCCGGACCGGATGTTGGAAGGCACCGCCAAACTGACCTTCACCTCGGGCACCACCGGCACCCCAAAAGGCGTGTGCCTGAGCGCCGAGAGCATGCTGCGGGTCGCTCGCGAGCTGGATCGGGCCAGCAAACCGGCAGATCCGCAGCACCACCTTGCGCTTTTGCCGCTGGCGATCCTGTTGGAAAACCTCGGCTGCTATGCCGCCTTGCACGCCGGCGCGACCTTGAGCCTGCCCAGCCAGAAAACCCTGGGCATCCAGGGCGCCAGTGGCGTCGATGTACCGCGCCTGCTCGGTTGCCTGGCCAACCGCGCGCCGCAGAGCCTGATCCTGGTGCCGCAGCTGTTGCAGATGCTGGTCGGCGCCGCCGAGCACAAAGCCTTCAATCCCGCCGCGCTGCGTTTCGCCGCGGTGGGTGGGGCACGGGTTTGTGGTGCGCTGTTGCAGCGTGCGCAACGCCTCGGCCTGCCGGTCTATGAAGGCTATGGCCTGTCCGAATGCGCATCGGTGGTCTGCCTTAACCGCCCGGAGGCGAACCGCCCCGGCAGTGTCGGCCAGCCATTGCCCCATGTGCAGGTCCGCCTGGCCGAAGACGGCGAAGTGCTGATCAAGGGGTCGACCTTGCTCGGGTACCTGGGCGAAACGCCGCACGCCGATGAATGGTGGCCCAGCGGCGATCTCGGCGAGTTCGATCCCGATGGCTTTCTTTACCTCAAGGGGCGCAAGAAGCATCAGTTCGTCACCAGTTTTGGCCGCAACGTGAACCCGGAATGGGTCGAGGCCGAGTTGACCCAACGCCGCCATATCGCCCAGGCCTTCGTCTACGGCGAAGCCATGCCGCGCAATCATGCTCTGCTCTGGCCCCATCGCCCGGATTGTACCGACGACGAGCTGGCCGCCGCCGTGGCCGAGGCCAACGAGGCCTTGCCTGATTATGCCCAGGTCCATCACTGGTCCCGGCTGGATCAACCCTTCACCTTTGCCAATGGCCTGCTGACCGCCAATGGCCGACCGCGCCGCGACGCCATTGTCGAGCGTTACCGGGCGCAACTGACTGAACCCGTACTTTCCGAGGAATCCGCACCATGAGTTTTTTTGACCGGCTGCAAGAAGCTACCCAGCAGGAACGCAACGAGCTGTTCAACCTGCCGATCATTCTCGATGCCCTGCAGGGCCGGGTCAGCCTGGAAAGCTACCGGGCCTTCCTGGCGCAAGCCTATTACCACGTGCGTCACACCGTGCCCTTGATGATGGCCTGCGGCGCGCGCCTGCCGCTGCGCCTGGAGTGGTTGCGCAAAGCGGTGTGCGAGTACATCGAGGATGAGTATGGCCATGAGCAATGGGTGCTCGATGACATTGAAGCCTGCGGCGGCGACAGGGATGAGGTGCGCAACGGTCGTCCCTCGTTGCCAATCGAGTTGATGGTCAGTTTTCTCTACGATCTGATCGCCCGGGACAATCCGGTGGGGCTGTTCGGCATGGTCAATGTGCTCGAGGGCACCAGCATTGCCCTGGCCACCCATGCCGCTGGCAGCATTCGCCAACGCCTGGGCTTGCCGGAAAGCGCTTTCAGCTACCTCAGCTCCCATGGTTCGCTGGATATCGAGCATATGCAGACCTACCGCCGGCTGATGAATACCCTCGACGATCCGGCCGACCAGGCTGCGGTCGTCCATGCCTCCAGGGTGGTGTACAGGCTTTACACCGACATGTTCCGCGGCTTGCCCCGCGGCGGGGAGAACCTGCATGCGCCTGTCTGACGCTCGCGTAGTGCTGACCGGGGCCAGCGGCGGCATTGGCCTGGCCATCGCCAGCGACCTGTGCGCCAGTGGCGCCAAGGTCCTGGCAGTGGCGCGTCGACGCGAGCCCCTGGAGCCTTTGCTCGCCCGCTATCCCAGCCAGCTGTGCTGGGTGGCGGCGGACCTGACCTTCCTCGCCGACCGGCGCAAAGTGCTGACCGCTGCACAGGCCATGGGCGGCATCAACCTGCTGATCAATGCCGCCGGGGTCAATCACTTCACCATGCTCGACCAGCTCGATGACAGCGACGTCAATGCGATGCTGGCGGTGAACATCGGCGCTCCGGTCTGTTTGACCAAGACCTTGCTGCCACTGCTCAAGCAAGCCGAGAGCGCTATGGTGGTGAACGTCGGCTCGACCTACGGTTCCATCGGCTACCCCGGTTACGCCGTCTATTGCGCCACCAAGTTTGCCTTGCGCGGGTTTTCCGAAGCCCTGCGCCGGGAACTGGCGGACACCCGGGTCGGAGTTCTGTATGTCGCGCCACGGGCCACCCATACGAGCATGAATAGCCCCGCAGCCCGGGCCTTGAATGACGCGCTCAAGTCCAATGTCGACGATCCGCAGACCGTCGCCGCGGCGGTGATCCATGCCATCGCCGGTGACCGCCGTGACCTGTACCTGGGCTGGCCGGAGCGCTTTTTCATGCGCCTCAACAGCCTGCTGCCCAATCTGGTGGATCGGGGCCTGCGCAAGCAGTTGCCGCTGATCCGTCGCCTGAGCCACAAGCCCGATAACGAGCATCTCAAACCATGAAAAAACTCATCACATGCCTGCTGCTGGGGGCCTTGAGCCAGAGCGTCTGGGCGCTGGACCCCGCCGACCAGCAACGCCTGAACGGCATTCAGCAAAGCTGGGCACACATCCAATACGAAATCCCGGAAGGCCAACGCACCGCCGCGTTCGAACAACTGGCCAGCCAGACTTCTGCGTTCACCCGGGAGCGTCAATCGCTGGCCGAAGCCTGGATCTGGTCCGGCATCGTCACCAGCAGTTGGGCCGGCGCCCAGGGTGGCCTCGGCGCGCTGAGCAAGGCCAAGGCGGCGAAAGGCTATCTGGAGCAGGCCATGGCCCTGGACCCCAAGGCTCTGCAAGGCTCGGCCTACACGAGTCTTGCCGCACTGTACGACCGGGTGCCGGGCTGGCCCATCGGTTTCGGCGACGCGGAAAAAGCCGAGCAGTTGCTCAAGCAGGCCTTGCAGGTGAACCCCGATGGCATCGACAGTCTGTACTTCTGGGGTGATCATCTCTACCGTCAAAAACGCTACGGCGAAGCCCGCGACGCACTGCAAAAAGCCCTGCGGGCAGCCCCGAGACCCGGCCGGGAAACCGCCGACGCCGGGCGTCGCAAGGAGATCGAGGCACTGCTGGTGGACGTGAACAAGAAACTCAACTGACAGGAGTCCGTGTGCGCTTATTACTGATTGAGGATGACGTGGCCCTCGGCGAGGGTATCCAGCATGCCCTGGAACGCGAGGGCTACACCGTCGACTGGCTGCAGGACGGCGGCAGCGCCTTGCATTCGCTGCTCAGCGAAACCTTTGATCTGGCGGTGCTCGACCTCGGCCTGCCGCGCATGGACGGCCTGGATGTGCTGCGACGCCTGCGTGACAGTGGCTCCAACCTCCCGGTGCTGATCCTCACCGCCCGGGATGCCACGGAAGACCGCATCGCCGGGCTCGACGCCGGGGCCGACGATTACCTGATCAAGCCCTTCGACCTGGCCGAACTCAAGGCGCGCCTGCGCGCCTTGCTGCGGCGCAGCGCCGGCCGCGCCCAGATGCTGATCGAGCATGCAGGCATCAGCCTGAACCCCGGTACCCAGCAGGTCAGCTACCAGGGCGAACCGGTGGCCCTGACCCCCAAGGAATACCAACTGCTCCACGAATTGTTGTCGCCGCCTGGCCGCGTGATCACCCGCGATCACCTGATGCAGTTGCTCTACGGCTGGAGCGAGGAAGCGGAAAGCAACACCCTGGAAGTACATATCCACCACCTGCGCAAGAAGTTCTCCAGCCACCTCATCCGCACCGTCCGCGGCGTCGGTTACCTGGTGGAAGGCCGCCCATGACCTCTATCAGGCGTCGTACCCTGACGTTGATCCTCGGGCTGCTGTTCCTTGGCCTGTTGATCATGACCGTACTCAACCTTCACGACAGCAATCATGAAATAGACGAGGTCTACGACGCCCAGCTGGCTCAGAATGCTCGCCTGCTGCAAGGGATCATGCGCATGCCGATGGCCAGCAAGGAGCACGCCGAGCTGTATCAGGCGTTCAACCAGGCGCTGGGCCAGGCCGTCCCCCAAGTCGATGGCCACCCCTATGAAAGCAAGATCGCGTTCCAGGTCTGGAACGCCCAGGGCGAGCTGTTGGTTCACACCTTGAGCGCGCCGGTCTTTTCAGCGGCGTCGGCCGCGCCCGGCTTCAGCGACGTGACCGATCCGAATAGCCGTAAATGGCGGGCATTCACCCTTGATGACACGCAGTACGGCCTGAAGATATGGGTCGGCGAGCGGGACGATGTACGCGCCGACCTGGTTGACCGGATTGTTCGTCACACCGTCGTCCCTAATCTGCTTGGCAGCCTGATGCTCGCTGCGGTGATCTGGCTGGCAATCGGCTGGGGCTTGAAACCACTGGTGGATATGGCGGCGACGCTGCGTGCGAGGCATCCCGGCTCTCTCGAACCGTTGCAGTTGATGCCGTTGCCCACTGAACTCGAGCCCATGCAGGCGGCCCTCAACCGGGTGCTGGCACAGATTCAGGAAGTCATGGGCCGTGAACGGCGTTTTATCGCTGACGCCGCCCATGAAATGCGCACCCCACTGGCGGTGCTCAGGGTGCATGCGCAGAACCTGATGGAGGAGGGGAGCGAGCAGGATCGCCGTGAATCGCTCGAGCATTTGATTGCCGGCGTGGACCGAACCACTCGGCTGGTCAACCAGTTGCTGACGATGGCGCGTATTGAGCCGCAAACGGACACCCATGCAGCACCCTGCATCGATCTGGCGGCGACGGTTCGTGAAAGCCTGGTCCAGCTGACGCCCTGGTTGTTGAACCAGGGGCTCGAGCTGGCTTTCGATGTCGACGAAGGCATCGGCCGTGTCAGAGTCAACGCGGCGGCCATCGACATCGCCTTGAACAACCTGGTGACCAATGCAGCAAACTTTTCGCCGCCCCACGGACTGATCACGGTGCGGCTGGCCAAGAAACAGGAACACTACGAACTGTCCGTCGAGGACCAGGGGCCGGGAATCGATGAGACTGAACGCGAGCGACTCTTCGAGCGTTTCTATAGTCGCGGAAATGCTCAGGGAGCAGGGTTGGGGCTGACTATCGTGCAGGCCATTGCAGCGCGCCTGGGCGGGCAGATCAGATTGGAGAATCGCCACCCTGGCGGGCTGCGGGCGACGTTGGAGATTCGTCGCTTTTAATGCAGCCAGGGCCCACAACGCCAACCGAAGCTCGATGAGCTGCGTTGCATTGCGCAGGTACGACGAATCCGTCATGCAGGACGGTCGGGGTACTTCCTGTTGCTATCGGGTAGGCCCGCATGTTCCTGGTCATTGCCAGCGCCGCTGGGGTGATGGCCACAGCAACTGCCATGTTCACCACTTTCACCATGCTCACGTCCGCCATGCCCATGCCCACGGTGCATGAAAAAATGCATCAGTGGACAGGCCAGTAGTAACAGGAATGGCAGATACGGAAGGACGTGAGCCCTGTGCTCGGTGAACAGGAAATAACCAGCGATGGCGAGGAAGCCTAAAAAGTACCCGTAGGTACCTCTTGCGCGATGCTGGGGAAAGTTATGACTCATGATGGCACTCCTTGAAAGGAAGAGGGGCGGCTATAAGGCAAGATCACTTTCTTTTCAGCTGCCGACGAGCCTCGGCCATATCCTTGTCAAATTGACGGATACCGCGAAAAAGTTGCACCCCGACCAAGACCGGGCACAGCAGGAATAACCCGGCCAGGACAAACGATTTGCCAGTCAGCCCCAACAGGTAAACCACTGTTGCAATACCCACAACACTCACCAGGAGGCAGATTATAAAAACCTCGCGCTTCATGATCTGGCCTCCTGACTCAAGCCAATACGGGCACGTTTGAGCAGCGCGGAGTTGGCAATCACCGACAACGAGCTGAGTGCCATGGCGGCGGCAGCGATGATGGGGTTGAGCAGGCCAAAGGCCGCGATTGGAATGCCGACACTGTTGTAGATGAACGCCCAGAACAGGTTCTGTTTAATCTTGACCATGGTCGCGCGCGACAGCTTGATCGCCGTGACCACGTCACGTACATCGTTCTTGAGCAAGATGATGCCGCCGGTTTCCTTGGCGACATCCGAACCCGAGCCGATGGCAATGCCGATGTCGGCGGTGGCCAGGGCCGGCGCATCGTTGACACCATCGCCAACCATGGCCACGACCTGCCCATCGCTTTGCAATTGACGGATCACCGCAGCCTTGTCATCCGGCAGGACCTCGGCGATCACCCGCTCGATGCCGGCCTGCCGCGCGACCGCTTCGGCGGTACGGTGATTATCGCCACTCAACAACACGACCTTGATGCCGCTTGCCTGCAATGCCGCAACGGCCTCAGCCGCTTCGGGCTTAATGGTATCGGCCACGGCAATCACCCCGAGCAAGCGCTCATCGGCACCGACCAGCATAGAGGTCTTGCCATCGGCTTCCAGGCGGATGAGGTGTTCCTCGGCAGCTTCGGTCGAAATGCCTTGGCGGGCGAATAACCGCCGGTTGCCCAGCCATATGTGTTGACTGTCGACACGGCCTTCGATGCCGTGGCCGGCGATTCCCTGGATACCGGTAGCTTTCGGCAAGCGGATGCCATGATGCGCAGCGGCGCGTACTATCGCCGCGCCAAGCGGATGTTCTGAACCGGACTCCACGGCGGCAGCGAGTATCAAGACCTCGCTTTCCAACACGGTGTCTAGCGAGATCACATCGGTTACGTTTGGTTCGCCTCGGGTAATGGTGCCGGTTTTGTCGAATACCACCGTACTCAGTTTTTCTGCCCGCTCCAGTACTTCGCCGCCGCGAATAAGGATGCCGTTATCAGCCCCCTTACCA
Organism: Pseudomonas chlororaphis subsp. chlororaphis; assembly: GCF_003945765.1. Taxonomy (NCBI): domain Bacteria; kingdom Pseudomonadati; phylum Pseudomonadota; class Gammaproteobacteria; order Pseudomonadales; family Pseudomonadaceae; genus Pseudomonas; species Pseudomonas chlororaphis. Next base: position 3,396,670 of record NZ_CP027712.1, read on the forward strand.
ACACCGACCATTAACGCGGCGGGTGTCGCCACACCGAGTGCGCAGGGACAGGAAATGATCAGAACCGCGATAAAGGCCAATAGCCCCTGCGGGAAATTCCCCGCAAGAGACCAGCCGACCAGCGCCAACAGCGCGACGGCCACCACTGCAGGCACAAAGTAGCCAGTGACCTGGTCGGCTAACCGCTGGATCTGTGCAGTGCTGCTCTGTGCCTCCTCGACCATCTTGATGATCTGTGCCAGTGCAGTATCGGCACCGATTCTGCTCGCCTTGAACGTGAACACGCCACTGCCATTGAGCGTACCTCCGATCACCGAACTGCCCGGGTGTTTGTCGACCGGCATCGACTCACCAGTCAGCATGGACTCATCTACCGGTGACCGACCTTCACTGACATCACCGTCGGTGGGAATTTTTTCGCCAGGTTTGACTACCAGGAACTCGCCGGCCATGACGCTCTCAGCAGGCAGGTCGACTTCTTGCCCGTCACGAATCACATGCGCGATCGCCGGTTTGAGATCGAGCAAGCGCCGTACCGCGGCAGAGGATTTCTTCTTGATGATCTCCTCCATGTACCTGCCCAGCAGCACGAAGGCGATGATGACCGCCGACACCTCGAAATAGACGTCGCGCTCGGCCACCTTGACTGGCAGGACGTCCGGGAAGAACAACACCGCGACGCTGTAGAAATAGGCGACTGAGGTACCGAGGGCAATCAGGAAATCCATGTTGATGTTACGGGTGCGAACGGCGTTCCACGCCCCCTTGTAGAAACTCCAGCCACCGATGAACTGTACCGGTGTGACCAGCAGGAATAACCAGATGCCCCATGTGAACCAGGGGAGCGCCGGGATCGGCACCCACGTCAGCAGCGTGGCGCCCGCAGCCAGTGCAATGAAGGCGCCTGCACGCAGCAGCGCCAAGGCCAGAACGCCGGTCAGGGCGATAGTGACCCGGGTTTTCATCGCCTTCAGTTCACGCTCTGGCGACTCGAAGGTGCGCAGGCAGGTATCGCTGCAAAAGTAATAGCGGCGCCCGCCACGTTCTTGTGACAAGGCTGTGCTCTTGTCCACCATCATTCCGCAGATCGGATCCTTCGCCATGGTTCCTGATGCAAGCGGCTGCCGATGGTGGCTGTGCTGCATGTGTGACTGGTTCATCGCGGCCTCCTGCTCGAAGCGGCTATCAGGGCCTGCCATGGAGTTTGTTTGACAGCCACGCGAACAAGGTGCCGACCACCGCGCCCCATACACTCAAGACCAGCAGCGGCCCGACGAACGTCGCCAAGTTGTAGTCTTGTGGCGCCTGAAGGCGAGCAAAGTCGAGGCCATGGAACAAGGCACTGAGAAAAGCGACACCCTGCGCCGGCCACAGCACATAGAGCAGCGCACAGATGGTGTAGGAAATGGCCATGGTCAGGGCCAGGGAAATGCCGGTTTTCCAGGGAGCGTTCATGGCTGTTCTCCTGGGCCTGGAGGGGCACCAGTAGGGGGAGGGGGGCTGTGAGCGGCTGACCACGGCAGGAATGCCGGCGTCTGCTGCGAGTAACTGCGATAGGTATCACCGAAATGCGCAAGCATCTCCTGTTCTTCTCGCTTCGCCAGCCTGGCGTAGACCACCAGGAGGATTGGAAACATCACCAGAGTGATCAAGGTAGGCCACTGCAACAGAAAACCGAACATGATCAGCACGAAGCCGACGTACTGTGGGTGACGGATCCGTGCATAGGGCCCGTCGAGGGCCAGTTGCCCAGTACTTTGGGCCTTGTAGAGCACACGCCAGGCGGCCGCCAATAACCAGAAGCCGCCGGCGATCAGCAAGTTGCTGAGAATGTGGAATGGCCCCCAGTGCGGATTGACCTTCCAGCCCATGACCATTTCGAGCAAATGCCCGGCGTCGTGCGAAAGGAAGTCGATGCCAGGGAAGTGGCGTGTAAGCCAGGGCATCAGCAGGTAGATCGTCAGCGGAAACCCGTACATTTCGCTAAACAGCGCCACCAGGAACGCCGAGAACATGCCAAATGAGCGCCAATCGCGGTTCGTCCTGGGCCGGGTGAAGCTGAAGGCGAACAAGATAAACACTAATGAATTGATAATGACCAGCGACCAGAGGCCGTAGGCCGGTTCGGCATGATCCATGGTTGGCGCTCCTCACTTGCCGGGTGTGTTTGCCGTTCATGCCTTTATGATGATCGCCGTGGCGTGGGGCATGAACAGCTGCACAAGTGGGCGGTCGGTGTCGGCTCGGCCAGTGACTTCGCCTTGCCGGATTCTTTGGCGACACACCTCAGGTTCATTTCTTCATTGGCATGTCCATCATCGACGACTGCTGCTCCATCATCTGCATCATCATGTCCATCATGCCTTTGCCTGTGCCGTCCTTGGCTGCGGACATCCCCATACACCCCATGGAGCCCTGCTCCTTGCTCATCATGGCCATGCCGTTCTTCAGCGCTTTCATGCCTTCTTGCAGGGCGGCCTGGCGCTCGGCGGGCGTTTTGGCCGCCGCGGCCTTGTCATGGGCAGCCTGCATTTTCTCCATCTGCTCGGTCATGGCTTCAGTCATGGCCGTCGGCGTCGGTGCAGTGCTCTCGATTGCGCCGCCTGGCGCATCGGCCGGGTGATGCGCATCCTCGGCAGAGGCCATGAGTGCCCCGCCAGCCAAGACGGCAGCTAGAACGAATGTTGAATGCTTGTGCATGATGAACTCCTGAACTCGTGAGGGAATAAGCAGCAATGACAGAGACGCGAAAAGCGGCGCAGCAGAACGGAGCGACCCGTGCTCTGCCACTTTTGAATCAGGGAGGGGTTAATCGTTGAAACGGACGAAAGCCAGGCGGGCCGGTTCTTTCGGCGGGGCGGGGCGCTTCAGTGCAAGGGTGGCAAAGGAGGATTCTTTCGCCGGATCGAGCATCATTATGACTGCCGCAGTTAACAGCAAGAGGGCGGCCCACTGGAGGGCGTCCAATGCTGGATGCTGCAATGCAGGTTTTATCGCCGTGACAGTGTCCTCACAGCTTTGCAGGCAACCACTGGCGTGGAGGGCATGGTCATCCGCCACCCACTGCTCGGCATTATGTGGCGCGGCCAGATCGTGATTTGCCTGCACCAGGCAGCCCTGGATGGCCATCACGCCCATGGCTGACACCCACACCACGAGGGTGAGGTGCAACAGGCGTTGGCGATGACGGCGGAACCAGGACATGAAGTACAACCTCGACTTATGACGTCGTATCGGTTTTCAGTCTAGCCAGCACGGCAGTGGAGAATTTGATCAAAATCAAATTTCGGCGATTGACCGCCGAAGCGGCTGTATCGATCAGGCCACGGGCGCCTCTTGCTCGCGGGCTTGCTTGGCATTCGAAATGTCGACGGTGTGGGGCAGGGAGACGCCGTTCTTGGCGGCGAGGATCTCGGCCATGACGCTCACGGCGATCTCGGCGGGGGTCTTGCTGCCGATGTAGATACCAATGGGGCCATGCAGGCGCTGGAGCGAGGCTTCGGTTTCGCCGAAGTGTTCGATCAGGCGTTCGCGGCGTAGCTGGCTGTTGCGCCGCGAACCAATGGCGCCGATGTAGAAGGCCGGGCTGTTCAGGGCCTCGAGCAGGGCCAGGTCGTCGAGCTTGGGGTCATGGCTGACGGCGACGATGCAGGTGCGCAGGTCCGGGGCGAATTCGCGGACGATGTCGTCCGGCATGCCGACCAACTGCTCCACGCCCGCCACGCTCCAGCCGCCGATGTATTCGGGGCGGGGGTCGCAGACCGCGACCTGGAAGCCGTTGAACAGCGCCATGGTCGCCAGGTATTCGGCCAGCGCGCCGGCCCCGATCAGCAGCAGGCGGTAGCCGGGGCCCAAGGTGTTGACCATCTGCCGGCCATCGAAGATGAACTGCTCCGGGGTAGCGCTGATGGTCAGGGACACCTGGCCGCTGCCCAGGTCCAGGCTGCGGCGCACCAGCTTGCCGGTGTTGAGTTGGGCCAGCAGCCGTTCGAGGGCATCCCTCGAGGGGGTGAATTCGAGGATCAGCTCCAGCGTGCCGCCACAGGGCAGGCCGAAGCGGTGCGCTTCGTCGGCGCTGATGCCGTAGCGCACCACCTGCGGCGGCCCGTCCGGGAGGCCATTGCCGCCATAGGCGTTGGTGTAGCGGTGGATCAGGTCGTCCTCGATGCAACCTCCCGACACGCTGCCGACCACCCGACCATCGCCGCGCAGGGCCATCATCGAGCCCACGGGGCGGGGCGAGGAGCCCCAGGTGCGGGCCACGGTGGCGAGCAGTACGCGGTGGCCGGCCTGGAGCCAGTCATGGGCGGTGCTCAGGACCAGTAGATCGATGCTTTCCATGGGGACCTCGGTTGTTCATGGGAGGGGCTGCTGGCAGATCCGCTCCTGGCCAGGGGGATCGCCAGCACCTCGCTCCTTTTTTCAGCGCATGTGCAGGATGATCGGGCTGCTGCTGGCCGGGTCGGTATGCTCGCGCAGCTTGCCGACCGCTTGTGCGTCGACCGCGCCGCCCGAATTGCCCCAGGTGCCGCGCACGAAGCTCAGGACCTCGGCGATTTCCCGGTCCGACAATTGCTCGCGAAAGGCCGGCATGCGGTAGGCATCCGGCACGCCGGCGGCGACGATCCGCTGCGAGCCGTTGAGGGTGATGTTGATCGCCGACGCGTTTTCCTTGGCCAGTGCCGAAGTGGCGCCCGCCAAAGGCGGCATCCACTCGGCCTGGCCCTGGCCGTCCAGGCCGTGGCAGGAGGCGCAGCGGGTCACGTAGGTATGGGCTCCGGGGCTGTCCAGGCGGGCGGCGGCGGACACGGCCTGGTACTGCCAGGGCGCGCCGTCGCGCTGCGGATCGCCGGGCAGCGACTTGAGGTAGCGGGCGATCGCGGCCAGGTCCTCGTCGGTCATGAACTGGGTGGAGTTATTGAACGCCTCGGTCATCGAGCCGTAGACCACCGCGTGCTGGTTACGCCCGGTCTTGAGGAACTGCACGATCTGCGGCTCGCTCCAGCGGCCCAGGCCAGTGTTGGAGTCCTGGCGCAGGCTCGGCGCGTACCAGCCGTCGAGCAGGGCGCCGGCGAGGAACGGCGCGCCGGACTCGTCCAGGGCCTGCTCGTTGAACGCCAGGCCGCGCGGGGTGTGGCAGCTGCCGCAGTGGCCCGGCCCCTGGACGATGTAGGCGCCGCGGTTCCACAACGCATCCTGCGCAGGCTTGGCCGCGTAGGGCGTGCTCGGGGCGAACAGGCCGTTCCACAGCGCGATGGGCCAGCGCATGTTCAGCGGCCAGGGGATAGCGCTGGGGACGTTGGGCTGGCTGACCGGTTGCACGCCTTTCATGAAGAACGCGTACAGCGCGCGCATGTCATCGTCGCTGAGCTTGACGTAGGACGGGTAGGGCATCGCCGGGTAGAGCCGCCGACCTCCCGGGGCGACGCCATGGCGCACGGCGCGGTCGAAGTCGGCCAGGCTGTAGGCACCGATGCCGGTGTCCCGGTCGGGGGTGACGTTGGTGGCGTGGATGGCGCCCAGCGGCGTGGCCATTTCCAGGCCGCCGGCGAAGGGCGCCTTGCCCGGCAGGCTGTGGCAGGCCACACAATCGCTGACCCGGGCGACGTACTCGCCGCGGCTCACCAAGGCGGGGTCGAAGTGGGTCGCCGCGGCCTGTTCCTGCTCGAAGGGCGAGGCGGGCTCGCGGGTGACATACCAGGCCAGCAGGCCTGCCGCGACCAGGCACGGCAAGGCCAGCCAGCCTGCGGTTCTTGCGAATCGGCGGTTATTCATGGGCAGTCCTTGTCGGTCAGCTGAAGGTGTATCGGCTCAATGGCAGGCTACGGATGCGCTGGCCGGTCAGCCGCGCCACCGCGTTGGCCACCGCCGGCGCCACCGCGGGCAGCGGTGGCTCGCCGATGCCACCCATTTTTTCGCCACTCTCGACAATCCGTACATGCACCCGCGCCATGCGTGAAGGCGGCAGGATCGGGTACAGGTCGTAGTTGCGCGCCCGGGGCTTGCCGTCCACGTACACCGCTTCTTCCACCAACGTCTGGGACAACCCCAGGGCCACGGCACCATTGACCTGGGCCTCGACGATCGCCGGGTTGACGATGCTGCCCGGGTCGATGGCCTGCCAGATGTCGTGGACCTTGACCTGGCCATTTTCGATCGACACTTCGGCGATCGCCGCCGTGTGCGAGCCGAACGGCGAGGCCATGGCTACGCCGCGGGCGCGGCGAGTGCCGTCCTCAGCAGTGAACGGGCCGCGCTTCCAGCCGCCGGACAGTTCGCCCACCGCCTGCAGCAAGGTGGTCAGGCGCGGGTTGTCGCGCAGCAGGTGCTGGCGTAGCTCGTACGGGTCGCGGCCGCCTTTGTCCGCCAGTTCGTCGAGGAAGGCTTCGTAGAAGAAGTCGTTGAGCGAATTGCCCACCGAACGCCAGTAGCCGAGCATGGCTGGTCCCTTGACGTAGATCTGCGCGATGCGCTTGTTGGCAATGGCGTAGGACTTGCCCGACAAACCTTCGAGGGCGGTGGGGTCGAGTTTCTCGCCCTGTTTGCCGGCGATGGCCTCGGTGGGGCCTTCGGTGGCGCTCACCGCTTCGATCGCCACCGGCAGCCCTTGGGCATCCAACGCGGCCTGGAACTTGACCACGGCGACCGGACGCAGCACGTCACGCAGGAACTCTTCCTCGCGGCTCCAGATCAGCTTGACCGGGCGGCCCACGGCCTTGGCCAGGGCGATGGCCTGCGGGTAGGGACTGGCCGAGTCATAGAGGAAATGCCGGCCGAAAAAGCCGCCCAGCAGCGGCGAGTGCAGGGTGATTTGCGCAGGGGCAAGACCGGTGCGCCTGGCGATGTCGTCACGGAACATGTCCGGCGCCTGGTTGGGCAGCCAGACCTCCAGCGAGCCATCGGGGTTGTAGCGCGCCAGGGCCGAAGGCGGTTCCAGCTGGGCGTGGTTGAGGTACTGGTTGTGGTAGGTGGCCTCGACCCGGGTCTTGGCACTGGCCAGGGCGGCGGCCACGTCGCCTTCGTTTTCGTCGTCGCGGGCCGGGCCTTGCTGGGCGGCGAGAAAATCGCGGAACGCATCGCTGGAAAAATCAGCGGGCATTGGCCGCACTTTCGAATCGGCGGACGCTTCCTGCCAGTCGACCTGGATGGCTTCCACCGCGCGCTTGGCGTGCCACCAGCGTTCGGCGACCACCGCCACCGCGCCGGGCAGCGGGTGAACGGAGTGCACACCTTTCATGGCCTTGACCTGGGCCTCGTTGCGCAGGCTGCCCACGGTCATGCCCAGGCGCGGCGCATGCTGCACGGCGGCGTGGAGCATGCCGTCGACCTTCAGGTCGATGCTGTACAGCGCCTTGCCGGTGGATTTCTCGTAGGCATCGACGCGCCGTACCGGCTTGCCGATCCAGCGGAACTGGCTCGGGTCGCGCAGGGTGATGCTGGCCGGGTCGGGCACCGGCATGTCCAGGGCGCGACCGGCCAATTCACCGTAGCCCAGCGAACGACCGGAAGCGGCATGCAGCACCCGGCCAGGCTCGGTGGACAGCTCGGCCAGCGGTACGCCCAGTTGCTCGGCACCGGCCTGCAGCAGCATGGCCCGCGCCAGGGCGCCCAGGCGGCGCATGGTCGGGTAGCTCATGCGCACCGACATGCTGCCGCCGGTGATGCGCATGCCGTTTTCCATGACCACGTAGGCTTCGCCGGGCGGCGCGGCCTCGACCACGAAGGTGGCGGGGTCGGCGTCCAGCTCTTCACCGACGATCTGCGCCATGGCGGTGTGGGTGCCTTGTCCGCCTTCCATGAAGGGGCTGAGCAGGCGCACGCTGCCATCCGGGCGAATCTCCAGAAACGCCGGCACCTGGGTCCCGCGTTCCGCGGTGTTCGCCGTGGCGGCCAGGACCCTGGCCGAACCCAGTGGCAGGCCGAAACCGAGCACCAGCGCGCCCACGGCGGCACCGGTCAGAAAGCGCCGGCGGGACAGGTTGACCGGTTCGTCCAGCGGCAGATCCAGGAGGTCTTCAGCGAAATCGATGGGTTTGTTCATCAGGCGCTTTCCTTCTTGGCAGGCTGGGCCAGGTCATGCACGGCGGCATGGATGGCGTTGTAGGTGCCGCAGCGGCACAGGTTGACCATGGCCGCCTCGATCTGCGCATCGCTGGGCGCGGGGCTGTGCTTGAGCAGCGCGGTGGCCGCCATGACCTGCCCGGACTGGCAGTAGCCGCACTGGGCCACCTGGTGCTCGACCCAGGCGGCGACCACGCGCTTGCCGACTGCGTCCGCCTCGATCGCCTCGATGGTGGTGACCTCGCGGCCGACCACACCCGCCACCGGGGTGACGCAGGCGCGCACCACATTGCCGTCCACCAGCACCGAACAAGCGCCGCACTGGGCCAGGCCGCAGCCGTACTTGGTGCCGGTCAGGCCCAGGTCATCGCGGATCACCCACAGCAACGGCGTGTCGGCGTCGGCATCGACCTGATAGGTCTTCTGGTTGATTCGTAGTTCCATGGCTCACCTGCTGATCATCGGTTGGTGTGTCTTTGTTTTTTCTTCAGGAGGCGCCACGAGGCGCGTCCTTGCTCAAGAAACGCGGGTAAAGGGGCGGATACGCCAATCCGCTGCCCCGTGCGCCGGGCTGGCCGCGAGCACGTCGGAGTGGGCCGGAAGGTCCAGCGAGAGAAAATGCGAGGAGGTGTCGAGAGTGTGTGCCAGGGGCGATGCCTGGCCGGCGCGGGCTTGGGTCATGGCGGCTGGCTCCTAGTGATCGGACTCTAGCCCAGGAGCCAAGGGTTTCCTATCCGATACCCGGCAAGCTCAGAGGATCAGGCAAGTATTCCAGAGGAATGCGCAATAACGAGGGCTGGTAGGCGTCGAGCAACGGCAACGAGACCTGACAGCAAGGCGGGGTTTATGGGTTGGCTACGGCTTGGGGGAGGGCTTGGAAGGAGAGCGTCGCGATGAACCATCGGGCCGCGCAACCTGCGCGCGACCCGACGGATTTGATCCTTGCTTAGATCCGGTGGATCTGGGTGATGTGCGGCTTGCCTTTAATAGGCGCGTAGATTTCCACTACGGCCTGCCAGCTGTCCGACGAGCCAGGCACCGTTGCTTTCGACAGATAGCGATAGTTCGTGCCGTTGACGACTTGGGTCGAAACTTTTTCAGGGGTGTAGTGCACACCCACGAACCCGGCCAGGGCCTCTTTGAATACTTCCCGATCCTTTGGAGTCAGTTCGTGGTAAGGAGTCCATCCGCCAACAAAGTTCTCTTGAGCCGACATACGATATATCTCCATATATAAGTTCCTACTCGTCTGGCTTTTCGGAGTCCGCCCCGTCTATTGAATGGTTTCCGGAATCCATTGTGCCGAGTGGGTTTCCCAAACGCCTGCTCATCGTGAAACAGGGTATCGGGGAGAACACCGGCACGTACTGCACAAGTCGCGCACTGCAGGCCATCAAGTGGCGGGCGCGAACCGCTGGTCATGGAGGATGAGGTGGTCGCCGGCTTCAGATCCTTGTGCCTGATGGAAACAGCCTTCGATGAATGATGACTGCCAGACCTCCGTGTCTTGTCTGCAGCAGCTGTGCTTATAGGGCATGCCGCTGGATGGCCTTAAGCTATCAGGCGGCAGTGAAAAGTATGTCCGCATTTGGCTGTGTGAGATGTAAGGCGTTGGCTATTGGCTACGAGCGGCCAGAGCCCTTGAACCTGCTATCAATATTGAGGTTTATCGAAGGGCACAGCGCCGTCATCGAAATATCGGTTCACCGAACGCGAATGTTTGGCTGAGAAGAAAGCCGAATGAAGACGCTTTAAGGGGTTAGCCTGTAGCCTTGAACGATTGCAACCTGCGAGTTTCTGTTTTGGCTAGAAGTGTAGATAGGCGCGACTATGAAAATGTAGACCGCCCCATCGTGGTCATGGCGAAGGACTATCCGGCCGCATATGCCGTGGCGCCGCATGCCCATTCCTGCGGGCAGCTCATCTACGCGGTTTCCGGCGTCATGGAGATCCGGACGGGCACGGGCCTGTGGCTGGTGCCGCCGCAACGCGCCTTGTGGATGCCCGCGGGAATCTCCCATGCCATGCAGACCCGAGGCAGCCCGGTGGCATTGCGCACAGCCTATGTTCGCCAGGATCGCTATCCCACTGATGCCCCCCTGCACCCCGGCGCGGTACGGGTTTCGAACCTGCTGCGCGAACTCATCCTGCGTGCGGCGACGATTGCCCTTGATTATCCAGAGGACAGCCGGGATGGCCGCATCCTGAGCCTGATCCTCGAAGAGATTGCCTGGTCGCCGGAACAAGGGCTGCATTTGCCCACGGGCCGCGACAAGCGCTTGGTGGCCACCTGCGAAGCGATCCTGGCCAACCCACAGGATAATCGCACGCTGAACGACTGGGCTGGCCAGCATGGCGCGACAGCGCGCACGCTGTCGCGGCTGTTCACAGCCGAACTCGGGGTGCCGTTTCAAGTGTGGCGACAGCAGGCCCGGGTGATGGCGGCGCTGCCGCGCTTGGCCGCGGGCGAACCCGTGACGACTGTGGCGCTGGAAATGGGCTATGACACGCCGGGCGCGTTCTCGGCCATGTTCAAGCGGCTGCTTGGAGCATCGCCCAGCCGCTACTTTGCGTAGTTGACCGGGCGTGCGCTTGTCCTGTTTGACGTAGAGGTTGTCTTTCTGCGCGAAGCGTGACGAGAGGCGGGGCAACACACTATCAAGTGATTCGGCGACCTACTGTCCGCCGCCACGATTGATAGGGCCTCCATGGACTCGCATGTCGCACAACGGCGCTTTCTCCTGCTGATCCTCAGCTCCACCTTTCTGCAAGGCTCGTCCTTCGTCGCCAGCAAGATTGTCCTGAGTGAATTGCCGCCGCTGTGGCTGGCTGCACTGCGGTTTTTCGTGGCGGCTCTCTCGCTGCTGCCCTGGTTGTGGCTGCGCCACCGTGCCCGGGTCGCTGCCGGCACTGCGGTTCCGGTCAAGGCCATGCCCTGGCTGCGACTGACCATCATCGGCCTGTTGCAGACGACCGGTGTCATGGCGTTCCTGACCATGGGTCTGACGCAGACCAGCGCATCCAAGGCGGCAATCCTGATGGCCAGCAATCCGCTGGTGGTGGCGCTGCTAGCCGGCATCCTGCTCAAGGAGCGGGTACGCCCCCTGGCCTGGCTGGGCCTGCTGCTGGCCTTCGCCGGGGTGGTGGTCTGCATCGGTGTGCAGTCGGTGATGACCGGCGCAGTCGGCCCCGCGGAAGCGCTGGTCATGGCGGGCTCGACCTGCTGGGCTCTCGCCACGCTGGCCAGCAAGCGCTTTCGCTTGGCCGTCGATACCTGGACGCTGGCGTTCTGGCAAATGCTCATTGGGGCGGTCGCGCTCGCGTTGCTGGCCGCCTGGCGTGGCGAGTCGTTCAGCCTGCCGGCCCAAACGATGGTTGCGTTCCTGTGGCTGGCCATTCCCGCTTCGACGGGGGCCATGGGATTGTGGTTCGCGGCCCTGCATACGGGCGGCGCCGTGCGCACCAGCGGCTTCCTGTTTCTGTGCCCTTTCTTTGCCGCGCTGATCACCTTCGCCATCAGCGGCGACATGCTTTCCACCCACGAAATGCTGGGTGGCGTGATGATCGCCGTAGGCATTGTCTTGCTGTCCCGGACACCGGCCGCGCGGCCGGCCAGCCATTCCTCGCCCCGGGAAACCTCTTCATGACCCCCACAAATCCGCGCTGCTGGTGAAGGGGAGGAGGGCATGGCTGCTTTTAGCCAACCTGTGGGGCAACTTTAGCCTCGCGCATCAAAGCGTTTCGCCCATTGCTGCTCGCGGGCATGACTCACCAGCAGGTCTACGAAGACCCGCGTCTTGGCCGGCAGCAGTTTCTGCCCCGCGAAGTACAGCGAGATGGGCCCCGCGTCGACATACCAGCCCGGCAGTACCCGTTCAAGGGCGCCACTTTGCAGATGCTCAAGCACATCGGGAATCGCCAGTAGCGCGACGCCCAGTCCCATGAGCGCGCTCTGGCAAAGTGCTTGTGGGTCGTTGACCAGCAACCGTGGGCGCAACTCCAGTGCCGCACGCTGTTCCTTGGGGCCTTGCAGTGTCCAGCCGCGGACCTTGCCGCTTTGTAGCGAGCGCATGGCCAGATGTTCAAGGTTATTCAACTGCTCGGGACGACGTACAGGAGGGTGCCTGGACAGACAGTCCGGCGATGCCACGAGCACCAAATGCGCCGGTGACAGATCCCGGGCGATCACCCCGGGCGAAAGCTCGATGCCGCCGCCGATGGCGACGTCAAATCCATCGGCGATCAGCTCCACCTGGCGATTGTCGAAGTGCCACTCGGGAACCACCGCCGGATATCGCTTCATGAACTGCGGCATCAACGGCAGCAGGTAGTCGCGGCCAAAAGCGGGCGCCGCGGAAATACGCAGCACTCCAGCCGGTTCTCCGGCATTGCTGGTTACGTCGGCAATCGCCGCCTGGACAGTCTCCAGCCCACCCTCGACGTTAGCCAGAAAACGCTCCCCAGCCTCGGTCAAGGCCAGTCGGCGAGTGCTGCGTTGAAACAGGCGTACCCCCAGGTTGGCTTCCAGTTGGGCGACATTCCTGCTCACCGCGGCCGGCGTGATACCCAGGCGCCGCGCGGCGGCAGAGAAACTGCCTGCCTCCGCGCTGCGAACGAAAGATTGCAGATTGGCCAGGGTTTCCATGATCGATACCTTCAAGCAAACGTTGAAAGTGATTCTAGTCACTCCCTACTACTTGATGGAAAAAGAAAAGCGTTTCATAGCCTCACCAACCACCACTCGAGGCTCACATCATGAACGCTGTCACCCTTCCTCTCTCTGGCAAGATCGCCATCGTCACCGGCGGCTCGCGCAGTATCGGAGCGGCCATTGCCCAACGCCTGGCCGCGGACGGCGCCGCTGTCGCCATTACCTACAACGCCTCGCCTGATCGTGCCGCGGCCCTGGTCGAGGCGATCACCGCTGCCGGCGGTCGAGCTATTTCGCTGGCGGCCGACGCTGGAGATCCCGAGGCTGTACGCGCCGCGGTCCAGCAGGTCGCCACGTTATTCGGCAAGGTCGATATCCTGGTCAACAACGCCGGCATCAGTGTGCTCGGTGCTCCGGAAGACATCGCTTTCGAGGACTTCCAGCGCATCCTCGCGGTAAATGTCACCGGTGTTTTCGTGGCCACCCAGGAGGCGCTCAAGCACATGGGGCAGGGGGGGCGAATCATTCATATCGGCAGCTCCATGGTGCAATACGCGGCTTTCGCCACCGCCTCCGCCTATACCCTGACCAAGGGCGCCGTGGCGGGCTTCAGCCGCGGCCTGGTGCGAGACCTGGGGCCCCGCGGCATCACCGTGAATACCGTCCACCCCGGGCCGACCGACAGCGACATGAACCCCGCCGAGGGGCCGGTGGCGGACTTCGTGCGTCCCAATATCGCCGTGGGACGCTACGGGGAAGGCCGGGACATCGCCAGCGCAGTGGCCTATCTGGCCAGCCCCGAAGCCGGTTTCGTCACCGGTGCCGAATTGATAATTGACGGCGGCTTCACCGCCTGAGGAGACAGACATGAGCATGAGTATCAGCATCATTGGAGCAGGCGCCCTAGGCAGCGCGATCGCCAGGTTACTGACGAAGGCCGGCCTGGACGTGAGCATCGCCAACAGCCGTGGCCCTGACAGCCTCACGTCGCTGATCGCCGAACTGGGGCCCAAGGCTCAAGCCGTTACCGCCGAGCAAGCGGCTAGCGCAGACCTGGTGTTCCTGGCGGTGAACTGGTCGAAGATTCCATCGGCACTGGCCGGGCTGGGACCCTGGGAAGGAAGGATTGTGGTGGATACCAACAACCCGATTGAAGCGCCGCTGTTCAAGCCCTTTGACCTGGGAGGCCAACCTTCCACCCAGGTCGTGGCGCAAATGCTGCCCGGTGCCCGCGTGGTCAAGGCCTTCAACCATCTATCGCCGAATCTGCTGGCCAACCCGAACGCCGAAGGGGGCAAGCGCGTGTTGTTTGTCTCTGGAGAGCATGCGCACGCCAAGCAGCAGGTCAGCGAGCTGATCCAGCAACTGGGGTTCCATGGCATCGATTTGGGTGACCTGCAACAAGGGCAACTCGCGCAATTTCCAGGAGGGCCTTTACCGGCGCTCAATCTGGTCAAACATGACTGACGACGAGGCCGGTGAATACCGGCTTCGCTTTATGAGGACGGTATTGAGAGCAGGTTCGGCCGGAGTTTTTCCAGTTGCCCTGGAAAGGCGTTCGGAACGATGGTTTTGTGACTAGATATCTTATCGGTCACAAGTTGTCAGTCCGCTACAGGGTGAGTAAGCTGTTCCCATGAATCAGCCATCGATATCTCCGCCCAGCGCCCGTGGCCCAGCCGATCACGACATTCGAAACCAGATTGTCGCGGCGGCCAACGAGCACTTCAGTCAGTACGGCTATGGCAAAACCACGGTCTCCGACCTGGCTAAAGCCATTGGTTTTTCCAAAGCCTATATCTACAAGTTTTTTGATTCCAAGCAGGCGATCGGTGAAGCCATCTGCACAAATTGCCTGGCAGAAATCGTTGCGGCTGTTGAACAGGCCATCAATGGAGAGACCCTTTCGGCAACGGAGCGCTTTCGGCGCCTGGTCAAAACGGTGATCGCCACAGGTGTGAACCTGTTCTTCAACGATCGGAAACTCTATGACATCGCAGCGTTTTCTGTGTCGGAGCGCTGGTCCAGTTCGCAAGTTTATGAAGCACAGATCAAGCAATTCATTTTGCAGATTGTGCGTGAAGGGCGAGAGGTCGGTGAGTTTGAACGCAAGACTCCCCTGGACGAGACAGTAGACGCGATACATCTTGCTCTGCGGCCATTCGTCAATCCTCTACTGCTGCAGTACAACCTCGATTTTGTCGAAGAGGCGCCCACGCTCACCTCCAATCTCATCTTGCGCAGCCTCATGCCTTGATCTTCGGCTAACGCTCGAACGCCTGCTGCTCTGGGCGAGGTATTGCCCAAGCGGCTTTTCACTTTGCCCTTCCTCCAACCGTCGAAGGGCATTTATTTATCTGTTATGTGACTATTGACTGAAATAGTCACATGGATAAGTATGCGTCCGTTGCTTCTGCTGTTTTATCCCGGTGATAACCCTAGAGTTCTAATAATGAAAAAAATATTGCTCATGAGCCCACTTGGGCTCGCTGTTGCGCTCGCGTCTTCTTATGTGTCTGCGAGCGGCTTCGCTCTCAATGAACAGAGCATCAGCGGGATGGGCTCTGGATTTGCCGGTCGTTCCTCCTCCGCTGAAGATGCGAGTACGGTGTTCGGTAATCCGGCGGGCATGTCACGCTTGAAAAGAGAACAGGTCAGCGTAGGGGCGGCGGCGCTTTTCGCGAAGTCCGACATCAGCCAGACCCGCAGTACATTCGCAGGCCAGGAAGACGGCGACATGGTGCCCACGACTACGGTACCTATGGGCTACTACGTCAAACCCATTGATGAGCACTGGGCATTCGGTGTCGGGTTTTATGTGCCTTTCGGCCTGATGACCGATTATGGCAGCGGCTTTGCGGGGCGTTACTACGCTAACAAAAGCGAGGTCACGACATTCACCTTCCAGCCCACCATCAGCTATGCCTTTAACGACACCGTTTCGATCGGGTTCGGTCCCACCATCAACCGTATCAGCGGCGAGTTGTCCGGGATGGTGCCCAATCCACTCAGTCCTGGGCGCAACGATGGAAAACTCAAAAGCAATGGCGACGATACGGCCCTGGGGTTCAACGCCGGCATTCTGGTACAGGCTACCGATCGAACTCGCCTCGGATTGACCTACCATTCCAAGGTCAGTTACCACCTGGATGCCAAGACCAAGGTCACCGACGGCATCTTTAGCGTGTTGGGGGTGAGCGGCCGCAGCTATGACGCTTCGCTGGATGTGGATACGCCGGAGTCGGTGGACTTCTCGGTAACTCATCAGCTCAGTAATGACTGGACGCTCTATCTGGGGAGCACCTGGACCCGCTGGAGTCGCTTCAAGGAATTAACCATCGAGAACACGGGCTTGCCTCCTTTATTGAGCGGCTCGCTGGGCACGGTTACCGAAGAACAGGACTGGCACGATACGTGGGCCCACGCTATCGGTACGGCGTACAAGCTGAACGATCGCTGGGTACTTCGTGCCGGCTTGTCAGTCGACCAGTCGCCCGCCAACAACACCCATCGTGGACCCCGTATTCCAACGGGCGACCGGACGGTTATCAGCTTCGGGGCTGGCTGGACTCCGGCGGACAATGTCACGATCGATGTCGCTTATTCCTATCTGTGGGAGGAGAGCGTGCAGGTCAAGGGTACCTCCGCGACCCGGGGCGCATACAGCGCCAAGTACAAGAACAGCGCGAGCGGGCTCGGCACTTCCGTCAGCTATCGTTTCTAAGATAGGGCGTCGTTCTACGATAGTTTTCCGGCCGGGAGTGCAGGTTACCTCCCGGCCTTTCAAAGCATATTTCCCTCGGGGAAGCCGCTTCGTCGCCACTCACACGCCCATGACGCGTGACATGAGCTCCTGATGAAATCGGCGTGGCGTGGGGCAAACTCCTCGCCAAATCCGCTTGCGGCTCCGGTGATGAGCACCCGGGAATTCTCGCTCGCTTTCATAGCCCCCCTCTCGAACGGGTAGTCGCGTGTGCCATAAAGCGCCGCGTCGCCTGGTCAAGTCATCGAGTCGCCACGGACCGGGTGTCAGGAGGTTGCCAGCCACCACCGAGTGCCTTGAATGCCGCAACCGCCGCCCGTGCCGATTCCGTTCGCGCCTGCGCCCGGGCATCGGAAGCCTGCAGCATCGTTTCGTCGGCGTGCAGGACATCGATCAGGCTGGCCGTGCCTTTCTGGTAGGCGATGAACGACGATTGGCGAGCCTGCGTCAGGGAGGCTTCGCCTTCGGTCAGGGTGGTTGCCTGGACTTCCCGATTCACCAGGGCGGAAAAGGCATTCTCGACATCTTCGGTGGCGCGCAGTACGGACTGGCGGTAAGCGGCCAGGGCTTGCGCTTCCTGGCCCTTGGCTTGATCGATTTGAGCGTTTATGCGGCCAAAGTCGAACAGTCTCCAGCGCAGCCCCAACACGCCCGCCGACTGATTGGCGCCGCCGGTGAAAAGATTGCCGCCGGATACCACCGTGGCGCTACCCAGCAATGCGCTGAGGGAGAATTTCGGGTAGTACTCGGCAATCGCCACCCCGATGCGTGCGTTGGAGGCCGCAAGCTGGCGCTCGGCGACGATGAGATCGGGCCTGCGGCGCAGCAGATCGGCCGGCGTTCCCATGGCCTTTATCTGCGGCGCAAGAGGAATGCTCCCTGCATTGGCCAGTTGCGCGCGATGAGTGCCGGGCGGTGTACCGAGCATGACATCCAGTGCATTCATGGCAGCATCCAGGCCGGTCTGCAGGACTGGCACTGTCGCCTGGACCTGCGATAGCGCGCCCTCGGTCTGCTGAACCTGATAGTTGGCAGCGAGCCCCTTGCCGTAAAGCAAGCGGACTTTCTCTAGCAGCCCCTGCTGCGTTTTGACTTGGCGGTTCGCAATGTCCAGCCGGGCCTGCAATCCGCGGAGGGTGATGTAGATATCGGCGGTCTGCGCGGCGATGGCCAGTCGTGTGGCGGCAGCGCCCGCCTCGGAAGCCTGGTACTCGGCGAGTGCGGCTTCGCGTCCGCGTCGCAGGCCGCCAAAGACATCGACCTCCCAGCCCGCACCGAGGTTAACCTCGTAGGAGTTTCCATACCGATCATAGCCAGGCGTTGAGTTCAACACCTGGCCGAGCGGGGTCTCGATCGATTGGTAGGAACGCGCGGCCTGGCTACTAATGTTCCCCGAGGGCAGCAAGGCGGCATTTGCGGCACCCAATCCTGCCCGAGCCTGTGTGACTCGCGCCGATGCCTGCGCCAGATCCAGGTTCTGTTCAAGCGCCTTGGAGATGAAGTCGGTCAGCACGGGATCACCAAAACCTTCCCACCAGGCCACAAGACTGGCCGGCCTCGCCACAGGCCTCTGCTCGACGGCAGATTGACCCAGGTAACGATCCAGCAGCGGGGCGTGCGGACGTTGATAGTCCGGACCGACCGCGCAGCCGGCCATCAAGCTGGCGCTCATCCAAAGAGCAATGGGGCGGAGGGGAGGCATTGAGGCTCCTTAAATCGAGGATATTTGTGACCATATTACGTTATGGTCACGACCCGTCAATCAGCACAATTTGATCAGCTTATAAAGTTTGCTCAATGAATACAGCGCATTTCCCATGAGTCTGGGGAATCCTGATACGTCACAGATTGTGACCGTTGACAGATATGGTCACTATACTGAGAATGTGCTGCATGTCCTATTGTTCATGTAAGGGAACCTATGCGCCGGCTCCGATCTGTCCCCATTGCCGCTTGCCTGTTGCCTCTAGTCCTGACGGCGTGTGGCGACTCATCCACCGTTGAAGATCCACGCACGCAGGCCCCCCTGGTGAGGTCCTCTGCGGTGCAGGGGGCGTCCGGTGTTTCACGCTCTTTCACTGGCGTCGTGGCGGCCCGCGTCCAGGGCGACCTGGGTTTTCGGGTATCGGGCAAGATACTTGAGCGCTTGGTCGACACGGGCCAGACCGTCAAGCGGGGTCAGCCGCTCATGCGTCTCGACCCAATCGACCTGGGATTGCAGGCGCGAGCGCAGCAAGAGGCGGTCATCGCCGCTCGGGCCCGAGCCAAGCAGACAGCCGATGACGAGGCGCGCTATCGCGACCTGGTCGCCGCGGGGGCTATTTCTGCATCGGCCTATGACCAGGTCAAAGCCGCAGCCGATACCGCAAAGGCGCAGCTCAGCGCCGCCGAAGCGCAGGCTGACGTAGCCCGCAATGCTTCTGGTTATGCGGTGCTGTTTGCCGATTCCGATGGCGTGGTGGTGGAGACGCTGGCCGAGCCCGGGCAAGTCGTCAGCCCGGGGCAGCCCGTGGTTCGACTGGCGCGGGCAGGGCAGCGCGAAGCCATCGTGCACCTGCCCGAGACGCTACGTCCGGCAGCGGGATCCACCGCGCAGGCGACGCTGTATGGCAACACCACAGAGGCTGTTACAGCGAAGCTGAGGTTGCTTTCTGACTCGGCCGACCGGATGACTCGCACCTTCGAGGCGCGGTATGTGCTTGAGGGCGCGCTGGCCAATGCGCCGTTAGGTTCGACCGTCACCCTGCGGATCGCCGAGGGCAGCGCCAATGGACAGGTGCTGCAAGTGCCGATCGCCGCGATTCATGACCCGGGCCAAGGCACTGGCGTGTGGGTCATTGCTGGCACACCGGCGAAGGTGGCCTGGCGACCTGTCCGGGTCCTGGGCTTGAGCGACGACGCAGCGCAAGTTGCCGGCGATCTCAAGGCTGGCGAACGGATTGTGGCCTTGGGCGCGCATCTGCTACGCGAGGGTGAGGAGGTGAGACTGGCTCAACAGGGTGACGTCAACGTTGCCGGGAGCCATCCATGAGCCAGGGGCGCTTCAATCTCTCGGCGATCGCCGTTCGCGAACGCTCGATCACGGTATTCCTGATCTTCCTGATCGCCGTTGCTGGCACCCTGGCGTTCTTCAAGCTGGGGCGGGCGGAAGATCCGCCGTTTACGGTGAAGCAGTTGACGGTCATTACCGCATGGCCGGGCGCCACGGCGCAGGAGATGCAGGACCAGGTTGCAGAGCCACTGGAAAAACGCCTGCAGGAACTGAAATGGTACGACCGCACGGAAACCTACACGCGTCCAGGTCTCGCGTTCACGATGGTGTCGTTGCTTGACAGCACGCCGCCCTCGCAAGTGCAGGAAGAGTTCTATCAGGCGCGTAAAAAGCTCGACGACGAGGCCATCAAGCTACCGGCGGGGGTCATTGGCCCGATGGTCAACGACGAGTTCTCAGATGTGACATTTGCGCTTTTCGCCTTGAAAGCCAAAGGCGAGCCGCAGCGGCTGTTGGTGCGTGATGCGGAGTCGTTACGCCAGCGCCTGCTGCACGTGCCAGGCGTGAAGAAGGTCAACATCATCGGCGAGCAGGCCGAACGCATCTTTGTCTCCTTCTCCCATGATCGGCTAGCCACGCTGGGCGTCTCTGCCCAGGATATTTTTGCCGCGCTGAACAATCAGAACGCGCTCACGCCTGCCGGCTCGATTGAAACCGACGGGCCGCAAGTCTTCCTTCGTCTCGACGGTGCCTTCGATAAGGTGCAGAAGATTCGTGACACTGCGATTGTGGCCCAGGGGCGCACGCTCAAGCTCTCTGACGTGGCAACTGTCGAACGGGGCTATGAAGATCCAGCAACCTTCCTTGTGCGCAATAACGGGGAAGAGGCTCTGTTGTTGGGAATCGTGATGCGAGACGGCTGGAACGGCCTGGACCTGGGCAAGGCGCTGGACTCCGAGACGAGCAAAATCAATGAAGGCATGCCGCTGGGCATGACGCTGACCAAGGTCACCGATCAGTCTGTGAACATCAGTTCGGCCGTCGACGAGTTCATGGTCAAGTTCTTCGTCGCCCTGTTGGTTGTGATGCTTGTCTGCTTTCTCAGCATGGGCTGGCATGTAGGTATTGTGGTGGCCGCCGCTGTGCCGTTGACGCTGGCCGTGGTGTTTGTGGTGATGGCGGCCACGGGCAAGAACTTTGACCGTATTACCCTCGGGTCGCTGATTCTGGCGCTTGGCCTGCTGGTGGACGACGCCATCATTGCCATCGAGATGATGGTGGTGAAAATGGAGGAGGGCTACGATCGTATCAAAGCCTCCGCGTACGCCTGGAGTCATACGGCCGCGCCAATGCTCTCCGGTACGCTGGTGACCGCCATCGGCTTTTTGCCCAACGGCTTTGCCCAGTCCACCGCCGGCGAGTACACCAGCAACATGTTCTGGATCGTGGGCATTGCCCTGATCGCCTCCTGGGTGGTCGCGGTGGCCTTTACCCCCTATCTGGGGGTGAAAATGTTGCCGGACATCAAGCCGGTCGAAGGTGGCCATGCGGCCATCTACGACACCCCCAATTACAATCGCTTTCGCCGGATTCTGACGCGGGTCATCGCCCGCAAATGGCTGGTGGCCGGCACGGTTATCGCGGCGTTTGTCGTGGCGATTCTCGGCATGAGCCTGGTCAAGAAGCAGTTCTTCCCCACCTCGGACCGTCCCGAGGTGCTGGTCGAAGTGCAAATGCCCTATGGAACCTCCATCGAGCAGACCAGTGCCACTGCCGCAAAGGTCGAGGCGTGGCTGCACAAGCAGGATGAAGCAAAAATTGTCACGGCCTATATCGGGCAAGGCGCGCCGCGCTTCTACCTGGCGATGGCGCCGGAGCTCCCCGATCCCTCGTTCGCCAAGATCGTGGTATTGACGGACAACCAGGAGGCGCGCGAGGCCCTCAAGTTCCGTCTGCGCGAAGCCATTGCTGAAGGGCTTGCCCCGCAAGCGCGGGTCAGGGTTACGCAGTTGGTGTTTGGTCCGTATTCGCCATTCCCCGTCGCCTACAGGGTAATGGGGCCTGACCCGATGACGCTGCGCGAGATTGCCGGCCGGGTACAAGAGGTCATGCAAGCGAGCCCGATGATGAGGACGGTCAACCGCGACTGGGGACCACTGACGCCGACGCTGCATTTCAGCCTGGATCAGGATCGCTTGCAGGCGGTTGGCCTGACATCCAGTGCAGTCGCCCAGCAGTTGCAGTTCCTGCTGGCCGGGGTGCCGATCACAGCGGTTCGTGAAGATATTCGTTCAGTGCTGGTGGTGGGGCGCGCCGCGGGTGACATCCGGCTCGACCCCGCCCGGATTGAAGGCTTCACATTGGTGGGAGCGGCGGGTCAGCGTATCCCTCTGTCCCAGGTTGGAGAGGTGGATGTGCGCATGGAGGATCCGATCCTTCGGCGTCGTGACCGCACCCCGACCATTACCGTGCGCGGCGATATTGCCGAAGGCTTGCAGCCACCGGACGTCTCGAGCGTGATCATGAAGGAGCTGCAGCCGGTCATCGACACCTTGCCTGCCGGGTATCGTATTGAGCAGGCGGGGGCCATCGAGGAGTCGGGCAAGGCCGGCCAGGCGATCTTGCCGCTGCTCCCGATCATGATTGCCGTCACGCTGCTGATCATCATCCTGCAGGTACGCTCGGTCTCGGCGATGATCATGGTGTTTCTCACCGCGCCGCTGGGATTGATTGGCGTGGTGCCGACGTTGCTGATCTTCCAGCAACCATTCGGAATCAACGCCCTGGTCGGCCTGATCGCACTTTCAGGCATCCTGATGCGTAATACGCTGATTCTGATCGGGCAAATCCATCACAACGCACAAGAAGGACTGGACCCGCTCCACGCAGTGATCGAAGCCACGGTACAGCGTGCCCGCCCGGTATTGCTGACAGCGTTGGCAGCCATCCTGGCGTTCATCCCGCTGACGCACTCGGTCTTCTGGGGGACCCTGGCCTACACACTGATCGGCGGGACATTTGTCGGCACCATCATGACGCTGGTGTTCCTGCCGGCGATGTACTCCATCTGGTTCAAGATCATTCCTGTCAAGCAGAGGCAAGCTGAAACAGCAGAACTGATGTAGCAGGCGAACCCACTAGAAGAGAGGACGCCATCGCCGTCCTCTCGAGGTTTCGAGCGTGGCCCGAACGCAGGGCAACAAGGGGAGGGTGGTGCAGCACCGCCCTGGGTTGCCAGTCTCCGCCTGCCAAGTGCGCATCAGCCGTAGGCCGACACCTTTTTTATTGTGGCTCTTAAGAACGTTTAGTTTTAGAAAAATGGCACGACACTGATCACCATTGACATCTTTCTTCACCCACTGGATGAATTTGATAAAGGGCGGATCGAAGCTATATTCACCAAGGACAGTGATCTTAATTATTTCCAAATACGTGTTAAATATCCGGGCAGGAGCCAAGAGACATGACAGGGGAAGATCTGATCAGGGCTATAAACAACAACACAACACTCATGGGATTGAAGAATTGTCCTGGTGTGCCAGCTCAAATGAGCTGCGCTGTTTACGGGAAGGTGCAAGATGATGTTGGAAATGATGTCATTGAAAACAATGCGAGCATGAAGTACCAAATCGAACAGGCACTTTTATTTCGTGGTGATCACTCGCAGACAGCTGTTTGGCACTTTCTTATTACGGGGTCAGCGGTTCATCACTTTGTCGTTATCCCTTGGTACAAGCAGTCAGTCGGGACAGTGTATACGGTATTTATGGCTTACGAGCATAAAAAGGGCGACGAGTATGGGTACTCGGTGGATAAGTATGTCAAACATATCCATCCAGCCCCTGGCGAGATTAAAGGCTACAAGACAGTTTGGACGGCAAACGACCTAAGCACCATGCTCTCTGACTTGCTAACTAAGAGTAACGCTTGGGAAGAATATTTCGGTAATGTTGGACCCGCTCAGGCAGATGCAATCCGCTACTATCAATACAAAACAACAGCACTAAGCTCTGCAGTTTCCAACGTGAATCAATACAAAGAGCTCTGTCGGTAGACTACTTGACCATCCTGGCGACCGCCTCACGCTTGGCCTGCGGTTACCCAAAGCCCACCTTCAGTGCCTTGATGTGCAGGTGGGCCTCGACCAGCAGCCTAAAAAAGGCCGCCGCGTACTTTTGCCAAGAGGTGAGGGCGAAGTCCGCATTCATGCAAGCGCACTTGGATCAGTTCCGCGTAACCAGCATGTGCCGCGTACTAGGCGTAAGCGCAGTAGCTTCAACGGCATCGCCTTAGCTCAACAAGCTGCTGATGGCAGTGGACTCCATTCAAACCTGCCTCGAAGACCTCGAGGTCAAGAACGCCGATACGGGCGTCTTGCTCGTGCTTCCAGAGGAGCACCAGCGTTTCTAGACTCATGCAAAGCAGCTGTCCGGCTGAACGCCCACTAATCGCAAGAAGCCCCCGATCTGGCTCCGGGTCGCCGAGTCACCCTTTGACGTGAGCCGAAACGGTGCAGATCCACTTGCCTGATAGCGCCCTAGGGTGCCTGCTGAAAAAAGGCATTGTGTTGTCTCGAAAACGCATGTTATGTTTTTAACATTACATAAATTAATGACAAGCTAATAACAATCTGTGCTCAGGGGCTCTGACATGCCTACGGAAAAGAACAGCTTCCTACAGTTGCTGGAGCAGGAGTTCTCCAGCCTGACCCCTACCGGCAAGCGCATCGCCAGCTATCTGTTGGGTAACCCGGAACAGCTTCCGTTCGAGTCGGCCGATAGCATCGCGCAGCGGACCTCCACCACAGGGATTTCCGTGGGGCGCTTTTTTCGCTCCCTTGGCTACCAGAACATTGATGAAGTCAAACAGAGCCTGCGCGGTGAAACGCCCACCTCGTGGCTGATTACCGACCGCATCGGTGCCTTTCGTGCCGAAAGCAATCAGGAAGACGCTCTCGATCGTTCCATGAGTCGCGAAATCGAGGCCATCCGGCACGTGTACGGTCTAGCGCGCAGCAGTGCCTTTGCCGATATCGTGCAGCGCATCTACGAAGCTGATGCCGTATTCATCCTCGGAATCCAGTCCACTCGCGGGATTCTCACAGCGTTTCATAGCCACCTTGAATACATTCGGCCCAAGGTCTACTACGTCGATGGCCTGTCAGGAATCTACGCAGAAACCCTGAACTCCGGCTTCGCCAATCCCTACGCAATCATTTCGGACTTCCGTGCTTATTCCAGCGTGACCCAGACCTTCTGCGACGCGGCGGTAGACAACGACCTGCCACTGGCCCTGATCACAGACCTGCAGTGCCCCTGGGCCAGGGATTACCCGCTTGACCTCTTGCAACTGAAAACCGATGTCGGGCAGTTCTGGGACTCCCTTGCACCCTTGGCCTGCCTGTTAAATCTCATCGTGTCGGCCGTCGCGGAGAAATACGGCGATCGCCTCGATGAGCGCTTGGCCAAGAACCGTCAATTGCAAAAAGCTTTCGGTCAGTTCGAAAGCTGATCCCATCGCCCCACCGAATCCCATTGGAGTGTTTGCGTGAACAACAGCCCACTTGTAGAGATTGATGCCCAGCGCTATCAGGTGCAAATCGACCTGATCTACGCCGGCGCAGAAAATCTGGCTGGAAAAGTGATCTATCCGAATGCTCGTTGCAGGTTGCACCGTCAGGCTGCAACTTGCCTGGAAAAAGCTAGCCAGCTCGCGCGCCAGGCCGGGTTTGTCCTGCGCATTTACGACGCCTACCGGCCACCCTATGCCCAGTACCTGTTGTGGGAAGCGCTACCAGACAACGACTACGTGCGTGACCCGCACTTGGGCTCCCACCATAGCCGTGGGGTGGCGGTGGATCTGACCTTGGTGGGCGCCGATGGTGAGCCACTGGACATGGGCACCGCATTCGACGCGATGGAAGAAAAGTCCCATCAGTTCTACCCCGACTTGCCAGCAGACGTGCAACGCAATCGTCTGCTGCTGCTGGGGATCATGCTGGATGCTGGTTTCCAGGCAATTCCCACCGAGTGGTGGCATTACGAACTACCGAACGCCGACGATTACCCATTGCTGGAGGACGAGTAAGCCACGGGTTTTACAAGCCAATCGAACCGCAACACCGCCCCCGAAAAAACCACAGAGTTTTCGAAAAGCACACTGCACAGCCCACTTTCAATGCGGCTGATAACAACAAACCAGCATCACTTACGTTTCACCTGCAACTGCCCGGTTATAGCTTTTATAAAAAACCTGACCTACTTCCCTATCGAATGATCAAGGAAACCGGCATGAACCCAATGAACACCGTGACCAGCAAAACCTTTCCCGGCGCCAGCAAACTGCTGCTGAGCGTTTTGTGCAGTGCATTGAGCCTCGGTGCCTGGCAAGCTGCTGCGGCGGCTGTACCCCAGGACACGCTGGTCATCGGCAAACCCGCCGATCCGCAGACCCTCGACCCGGCCGTGACCTTTGATAACAACGACTGGACCATCACCTATCCGTCGTATCAACGCTTGGTCGGCTACAAGGTCGAGGGTGATAAAAGCAGCACTGAAGTGCAGGGCGACCTGGCCGAGAGCTGGACCGTTTCCCCAGACAGCCTGGTCTGGGAGTTCAAAATCAAACCGGGCAATAAATTCGATGACGGTGCCCCGGTAGATGCCACAGCGGTAAAGTTTTCCTTTGATCGCTTGATGACCCTCAAGCAAGGGCCTTCCGGCGCATTCCCGGAGGACATGGTAGTGGCGGTCGTCGATCCGCAGACCGTCCGCTTCACCCTGAAAACGCCTTTCGCGCCGTTCCTGTTTACCCTGGCCCACAACGGTGCTTCGATCATCAACCCCGATGTGGTCAACAAGAGTCCGGACGTAAACGCCTGGCTGTCGAGCCACACCGCGGGCTCCGGTCCTTTCCGCCTGAGCAACTGGCAAAAAGGCCAGTCGTTGACCATGGAGCCAAACACCTATTTCGCCGGCCCCAAACCAGCGCTGAAAACCGTGGTCATCAAGATCATCGGTGAGCCCTCCGTGCGCCGCCTGCAGTTGGAACGCGGTGACCTGGACATCATCGAAGACATGCCCGAAGACCAGCTTGGCGCTCTCGCCAGCAAGCCGGGCGTCGTGGTCAAGGATTTCCCGTCGTTGCGGGTGACCTACCTGTACCTGAACAACAAAAAGGGTCCGCTGACCAGCGTCGATGCCCGTCGTGCGATAACCGAAGCCGTGGATTACAACGGCATAGTCAAAGGCATCCTCAAGGACAAAGCCAAGCTGATGAACGGGCCGATCCCGGACGGCATGTGGGCTTATGACAGCTCGCTGTCGCCGATGAGGCAGGACATGGCAGCCGCCAAGGACAGCCTCGCCAAGGCACCGCAGAAAATCACCAACCTCAGCTACATGTATTCGGACAAGGATCCCAACTGGGAACCGATCGGCCTGACTCTGCAAGCCGCATTGGCGCCACTGGGCATCAACCTCAAGCTGGAAAAACTCGCCAACGCGACATTGCGTGAGCGCGTCGGCCAGGCGGACTACGACATCGCTGCCGGGGCCTGGAGCCCGGACTTCGCGGACCCGTACATGTTCATGAACTTTTGGTTCGACTCCAAGATGCAAGGCCTGCAAGGCAACCGCTCGTTCTACAGCAACCCGGAAGTCGACAAACTGATCCGCGAAGCAGCCGCTACCAGCGATACCGCCAAGCGCGTCGAGCTGTACCAGAGCGCGCAGAAGGTGGTGCTCAAGGACAGCGTTTACGCCTACCTCTATCAGA
Source organism: Pseudomonas chlororaphis subsp. chlororaphis (assembly GCF_003945765.1). Classification (NCBI taxonomy): domain Bacteria; kingdom Pseudomonadati; phylum Pseudomonadota; class Gammaproteobacteria; order Pseudomonadales; family Pseudomonadaceae; genus Pseudomonas; species Pseudomonas chlororaphis. Next base: position 3,423,913 of record NZ_CP027712.1, read on the forward strand.
AGAGCTACACGCTGCCGATGCGTGACTCGGTCAAGGGCTACCTGTTCAACCCCATGCTCGAACAGGTGTTCAACCTGGGCAGTATGAGCAAGTAAACCCGCTTCCTCGCGCCAACTGTTCGCGGCTGGCGCGGCTTCTGACTCTCGTCGCTCGTGTTACTGAGGTGCCAAATGGCCTTCCTGACTTTGTTGCGCAAGCGTCTGCTCGGCCTGTTGTTGGTCGTGTTCGGTGTTTCGCTGATTACCTTTGCAATTTCGCACTTGATTCCGGGCGATCCTGCCCGACTGATCGCTGGCGACCGTGCCAGCGATGCCTTGGTGGCCGGCATCCGTCATCAGCTGGGATTGGACCTGCCGCTGTATCAACAATACGGTCGTTATCTGATGGACCTGCTGCACGGAGACCTGGGCACCTCGATACGCACCAGTCGTCCCGTGCTGGAAGACTTGCAAGCGTTCTTCCCGGCAACCCTGGAACTGGCGCTGGTAGCGCTGGTACTGGCGGTTCTGGTCGGCATCCCGCTTGGCGTGCTGTCAGCGGTTTATCACAACCGGGTCATTGACCAGATCGCCCGTACCCTTGCGGTCACTGGAATTTCCACGCCGGCCTTTTGGCTCGGTCTTGGTGCAATCGTTCTGTTCTACGGTCACCTTGGCTGGCTACCGGGTGGTGGCCGGTTGTCCGAAGGGCTGGCGCCGCCACCGGCAATCACCGGTTTTTATCTGATCGACTCGCTGCTCGCCGGTGATGGCCGACTGTTTCTCGATGCTGTGGCGCACCTGATTCTTCCCGCTGCAACGCTGGGGTTCGTGACCTTGGGTGTCGTCGCACGACAGATTCGTTCAGCCATGCTTGATCAACTGGGTGAGGACTATATCCGCACCGCACGCGCCTATGGCCTGTCCCGATGGACCGTGATCCTGCGCCACGCACTGCCCAACGCCCTGATTCCTTCGGTGACCGTCCTCGGGTTGACCCTGGGTGATTTGCTGTATGGCGCAGTGCTGACCGAAACAGTATTTGCCTGGCCTGGCATGGGCGCCTATGTCGTCAAGTCGATCCAATCGCTGGACTTCCCCGCGGTGATGGGCTTCGCCATTCTGGTTTCGTTCATCTACGTGCTGTTGAACATGGCCATCGATCTTTTGTACCGCGTGATCGATCCACGCATCGGCGAGGTGAACTGAAATGTCCGTAACCCTGACGGCAGCGCGCCGCCCGCGCTGGAGCGAAAAAACCGCTTACCTGGCCTACCAGATCCGCCGAAGCCCGCTGACCATGGCGGGCCTGACGATCACTTCTATCGTGTTGCTGTGCATGATCTTCGCCCCTTGGCTCGCCAGCCACGATCCCAACGCCCTGAACCTCGCCGAACGCCTGGCGCCACCGTCCAGCGACCACTGGTTCGGCACCGACGAAGTCGGCCGCGACCTGTTCAGCCGCGTGCTGTTCGGTAGCCAACAGTCGGTGGGCGTCGGCCTGTTCGTGGCTTTTGCATCCTGTTTCATTGGCGGGTTGCTGGGATGTTTTTCGGGAGTGGTCGGTGGTCGTTTCGACGCGTTAATCATGCGCCTGATGGACATCATGCTGTCGGTGCCGTCGCTGGTACTGATTATGGCCCTGGCGGCGGCGTTGGGCGCGAGCCTGTTCAACGCCATGCTGGCGATTACCCTCGTGCGAATTCCGTCCTATGTGCGGCTGGCCCGTGGCCAAGCCTTGAGCATCCGGCAGATGGGGTACGTCAAGGCCGCCCAGACCTTCGGGGCTGGACGCTGGCACGTGGTGCACTGGCACGTGGCACGCAACGCGATGCCTCCACTACTGGTGCAACTGAGCCTGGATATCGGCAGTGCGATCCTCATGGCCTCGGCCCTGGGCTTTATCGGCCTGGGGGCACAACAGCCCACGGCCGAGTGGGGCGCGATGGTCGCTACCGGGCGTAACTACATCCTGGATAACTGGTGGTACTCGACCTTTCCGGGCCTGGCGATTCTGATCACAGCCACCGGCTTCAACCTGCTGGGCGATGGCGTGCGCGATCTGCTCGATCCACGGCAACAGGGGAAATGACCATGCACACTTCGAGTCCAGTACTGGCCATCGATAACCTGAGCCTGGAATTCCCGGCTTACAAAAATAACGTCAAGGCCCTGAACGGCGTGTCGTTGCACGTCAATCCCGGCGAAATCGTCGGCGTGGTAGGCGAGTCGGGGTCGGGCAAGTCGGTCACGGCGATGCTCAGTATGCGATTGCTGCCAGAGCGCAGTTATCGGATCACCGCCGGCAGCTTGAGCATGCTCGGTCGCGACATGCTGGCGGCTCCTGAAAAGGAGCTGCTACAGATGCGTGGGCGCGATGCCGCGATGATTTTCCAGGAGCCGATGACGGCCCTGAACCCGACTCGGCGCATCGGTCGGCAAATGCTCGACGTGATCATCCATCACCAAAAGATCAGCGCGGCCCAAGCCCGTCTCAAGGCAATTGCATTGTTGCGTGACATGCACATCGCCAGCCCGGAGCAAGTATTGGAGAGTTACCCTTTCGAGCTGTCCGGAGGCATGCGGCAACGGGTGATGATCGCGCTGGCGTTCTCCTGTGAGCCGCAACTGCTGATCGCCGACGAGCCGACCACCGCCCTCGACGTTACCGTGCAACGCCAGGTGCTGTTGCTGCTGAGGGAAAAAGCCCGGCAACGGGGCACCGCCATTCTGCTCATTACCCATGACATGGCCTTGGTTTCGCAGTTCTGCGACCGGGTGTATGTGATGTATACCGGCGCGGTGGTTGAAGAGGGCGGTACCGTCGAAGTGATGGGCAACCCGCAACATCCCTATACGCAAGGGTTACTCAGTGGCCTTCCGGAAATGGTCGAGCCGGGTCAGCCGCTGCTGACCATCCCCGGTCAAGTGCCAAACCTGGCGTCTTTGCCTGTGGGCTGCACCTTTCAGGAGCGTTGCCCCTACGTCATGCCGGTTTGTAGCAAACGCCCGAACCTCAACAGCATTAATGGTAATGAGCAACGTAAAAGTGCGTGCTGGTTACCGGTCAAGGAGCTTTCGTGATGAACAATGCCGTCATTCATACCACCACCCAAATGGCACCCACGATTCTCCAACTTGACAATGTTCGCGTCCGTTTCCCCATCAGTAATGATTGGCTCGGTCGACCGCGGGGATATGCCCACGCTCTGAACGGCATTGACCTTCAGGTACGGGCGGGAGAAACCCTCGGAATAGTGGGCGAGTCAGGCTGTGGCAAAAGCACATTGGCGCAGCTATTGATGGGCTTGGTGCCGCCCAGCAGCGGCGAGCTGAACTGGGCCAGTCGCAGCGGCGGCGAGGGCAGCAGCAACGTTCAAATTGTTTTCCAGGACCCACAGTCTTCGCTTGATCCGCGCTTGCCTGTCTGGAAAATCATCACCGAGCCGTTATACGCCCGAGGTCACGCCTCCCGTGCGCAGATGCGCGATGTGGCGGCCCGGGTCGCGGCCCAAGTCGGCATCCGCCCGGAATACCTGGACCGCTTTCCCCACCAGTTTTCCGGTGGTCAGCGACAGCGGATTGCCATTGCCCGAGCCCTCTCATCAGACCCGGATATTATTGTCCTGGACGAGCCGACATCGGCGCTGGATATTTCGGTTCAGGCACAGATCCTTAACCTTCTGGTGGAGTTACAAAGCGCTCGCAACCTGACTTATATCCTGATTTCCCACAACGTCTCAGTAGTCCGCCATATGGCAAACCGGGTAGCGGTGATGTACCTGGGGCAAATCGTTGAACTTGGCAGCGCAGCCCAGGTTCTCGATCAGCCACGCCATCCCTATACCCGCTTGTTGCTCGAGGCGGTACCACGACTAGGCGTGCCGCTGCATGCCGAACACGTTGCGGCGCCTACCGAATTGCCAGGGAACCGTCGGCTACCGAGTGGCTGCTTCTTCCGCGAACGTTGCGGCCTGTGCACCGCTGGCTGCGAAAAGCCCCAGGCCTTGCTGGAGAATGAGCAGCAGCGCGTGCGATGTCATTTGCAGAGCTGATCACTGCCAGCAGACCGCAACACGGGACCTCGATCGTGCGGACGACTTCAGGTAATCGCTGAGCAGACCAGCAAGGGCGACGCAGGGCACGGCGCTGTTGTATCAGCACATCGATTTGCCAACGGACGCTCCGCCATCGACAAACAATGTCTGGCCAGTGATAAAGCCGCTCTGTTCCGATAACAGGAAGGTGATGGCCGCCGCGACTTCATCCGGCTGACCGAGCCTGCCCATGGGAACGCTCGCCAGGTAACGCGCTTCACCGTCGCTGCCCAGCGGATTGCCGGCGCGGAACAATTCGGTTTCCGTGGGGCCTGGAGCAACGGCGTTGACGGTGATCCCGGTGGTTGCCAACTCCAATGCCCAGGACCGCGTGAAGCTGACCAGCGCGGCTTTTGCCGCGGCATAGGCGGTGCGATGTGGGATTCCCAGAATGGTCAGGCTGGAGATGTTGACGATCCTTCCCCAACCGCGATTGCGCATACCCGGTAGCAGTGCTTGCGTTGCCTGCAAGGCGCTATGCAGATTGATCCGCATGACCTCATCAAAGTCATCGAGCTGTATATCGCCCAATGCCTGCGGGTGTACCAGGCCAACGTTATTGATCAAACCATCGAAGTCATAACGAGAAACGAGCCCCGCCAACGTTCTTTCGGTCTGCGCCCGGTCGCCCAGATCTAGGGAAATAAGGGTGCCGGGAAAGTGTGGATCGTTGCTGTTGCGAGCGATGCCGACTACATGGTGGCCCGCTTGGGACAATTGGTTCGCGAGCGCACGTCCGATGCCTTTGCTGGCACCGGTGACAAGGAAAGTACGAGTTTTCATTGCAGAGCTCCAAACACCCGGCAACATCCGGGATCGGGGAGGGGGGCAGCGCCAGGATGTGGCGCGCCATCAACCAGGACGGAGTCGGAAGCATGCCCTGTCTGGATACTCTATTGATGTGTGTTGTGGCGATAAACCACTGCCAGAGGAATTCATCTGGACTTGGAAGGCAATGATCGCTGGGGTAATAGCGAAGCCCCATCTTCCAAGCATGTGCGGTACCTTTCAAGCACACGTGTAATCAGTAAAAGGCCCCGTAAATCAAGGGCTCTAGCCATCTGCGGCGGCCATTCAAAGGAGTATGCAATGGGTCATTTTCCAAGCTGGATGCTTCAAAGCGCTCATAATTACCTGAAAGCTTCTGAGGTTCTGGACGCGCAGAACCTACCGCACGTTGCCCAGGTCAATGCGGCGATTGGTATGGAAATCCTGCTCAAGAGCTTTATTTCCGTGCCTGACCAACATCAAGGTACATCCGGCGAGACCTACAAACTCGACTCTGTAGCGTTGGCCGCGGCTCACCAACATTTGAAAAGCGTCGGCAAAACCAGCCGTAAAACGCCAGATTGGCTATTACAGGGAGCAAGGTTCTCAGGATCCGTTCGTCCTGGATTACATCGTTGAGGTGCAGGCACGAGCTGCAGGAGAGTGATCGAGGCCTGGGCCTAGCTCCAAATCTGATGTGAGCGTCAGAAGTAAAGTGAAATTAATTCAAGTTTCTGATTTTTATATAGAATTCGACAAGGCTGCAGCTGAAAGGTGGAAAAACTCACATTGTCAATCACTGATTTACACCCTTTGAATGCTGAATTTTAGTCACTTCTCTCTACCTGCCTTTAGTCGCGAAGAGCCTTTCACTGAAGTTTGTTGATGCTGTTTTTCTTAAACGCTTGCTGAAATTCCACCATTCGTCAGCTGACTATGGAGTAATTCTGCAGTTGTCGCGTTATCGCTGCCCGTAAGTTATTGATTCATAATGGGGGGGCAAGTACTGTCTGCGGTTGACTAGTTGGTGGTCAGGTTGACAGCTTGTAAAAAGAAGCCAACGCTATTGTCCTATTTATATTTTCGCTTGTGGGCGGCGAGATGAAAAGCATAGAAGTGAAGCCAGGTCTATTGGTGGTTGCAGGGGGGGCTTTAGCTGTAATTACAAAATGCTTGCCTGGCTCATTAGTTGAAGTAGAGATTAGCAAGTCGCGAAAAAAGAAGACTTTTGATATTGAGAATATTGAGTATATAGATCCGGGGTATGACCCTGATAAAGAAATAGTAGTGCCGATTGCCGCTCAAGCCAGGTCTTTGACTGACGACTTTGGAGAACTAGAAATTGCAAGAATTCGCTTTGAAGTCATAGGGCAATATCGAAGTAAACAGATTGGCAGGTCTGAAGCATGTTGTCGTCTTGGTGTATCTAATGGAATGTTCTACAGGCTTCTGAGAATGTATGACAAAGATGCAGGTCTGTACTCACTAATAAGACTAAAGCGAGGTCCAGCACCAGGCGTGTTAAAGATCGATGAAGAAGTCGAAGGGTTTATTGCGTCAGCAATAAAAACCAGCTATGAAGGGAAGTCTGCGACAATCGCTCGAGTGTGGCGTAAAGTTGAGCAGTTATGCATTGGCACTGGGAAAAAAGCTCCATCTATAAATACGGTGGCTGCGAGAGTAAAGAGTTTTGATCAGGTTGAACTTTATAAAAAGAAATATGGGCATGAGGCTGCGCAACAAAAATACCAAGCCCGGCCGGGAAAGTTAATTACGCATGCGCCATTAGAGTTTGTTCAAATGGATCACACCAAGGTTGATGTGATTGTGGTTGATGAAAAAGACAGGCGGCCAATAGGGCGGCCTTGGCTAACAGTGGTTCTCGAAAAGAATACCCGTGTAATGCTCGGGTATTATTTGGCTCTGCACGCCCCCTCGTCACTTTCTGTAGCATGCGCTATATCTCATGCTATTTTGCCCAAGAAAGCATTCATGGAGCAACTAGGACGATTGCCTGCAGAGTACCCATATTATGGAAAGTTCAAAATTATTCATATGGATAACGCTAAGGAGTTCAAGACCACCGGGTTCCAGAAAGCTTGCGCAAGAAATGATATCGAACCTAAATGGAGGCCTCTTGGAAGGAAGCACTACGGCGGGCATATTGAGCGTTTGATTGGGACTATGATGAATGAATATATACATTTTTTACCCGGCTCAACGATGTCTAACACTGTCCAAAGGAAAGGTGTAAATAGTGAGAAAGAAGCTTCGTTAACCTTCAGGGAGTTTTGTAGATGGTTCGCAGGGGAGGTTGCCATCTACCATGGACGTGTCCATAGAGCTTTAGGGTGTTCGCCCTCAGAGGTATGGAATAGGTATTTCGCAAATCATGAGGAAGGGCCGCGTCACCCCCCTATGGTGGCACGTCCAATGGATCTTCGAATGGATTTTATGCCCGAGGAACGGAGAACAATTCGACCTGATGGTGTGTCGTTATACCAGTGCAAGTATTGGAGTCCAACTCTGCGACTATATGTTGGACATAACGATGTGACGATAAAGTATGACCCGTTTTCCATGAAAACTATCTGGGCAGGACTTAATAATGAATATGAGCCCCTTACTTTTTCAGATCAAACGTTAGAGGACTGCACCCTAGAAGATATTCGTTTAAGAAACCGGCGTGCTAGAAATGGGGCGCTGACGACTCCCTCCTTGATTGGAGTAGTAGAAGAAAATGAACAACTTGTGCGTGAGAGTGTAAAGCTTACGAAAAAGGAGAGGCGTAAAGTTGCAGCATTCAATGCATATCATGGGGTTAGAAACGCTGCCGGGTCCGCGCCTAAAGCGGAGAAGAGTACAGTAAAAAACGAACGGCCGGATTACTCGAAAAAATCAGAGCCCTTTAGAAGGGTAAATAAATGACGACTGTTGGCCTGCATCTTTTGTCATCAACTCGAAAGCTACTGGCGTTGAGCGATGAGTGCCGAATTAAAGAAATTCAGAACGATAAGGTTTGGGTGGACTATCCTTTGGCTGCAAAAATTTCTGACATCGTCAATAATTTCTGTGAGCTTCCGAGAAGATCCCAAGCGCCCTGTATGATTGTCTGCGGTGAGGGTGGCACAGGTAAGACAAGTATTATCAATCAGCTAAAGCGGGAAAGCCGATTTAAAGAAAAATTGATTTATGTTGCGTTGAATGTCAATCCTTACGGTTATAAGTTTAATGAGTTGATAGCGGATGCATTAGGGGTCCCTTGTAAGTCGACGAGAGGTGTTGGTCGTAAATCTGATTCGTTGATGGTCGAGCTTGAGGAAGTGATAAGGTTGCGTAATATAAGGGGGATAGTTATTGACGAGTTGCATGACGCAATGCTTGTTCCCCGATTAGAGCAAGGGAAACATCTTTCTCTATTGAAAGGCTTGTCTAATGCACCTTTTGGCTTGTCTGTAGTTGGCTTCGGCACTAACTCAGCAGGGAACGCACTTGCAGCAGATAAACAGCTTAGTAGGAGGTTTATTAAGTTTCAGCTTACTGACTGGAGTGAAACCGAGGGCTTCAGATCGTTTCTTGCGGGGCTTGAAGAGATGTTGCCACTGAAGTACTCGTCAGGCCTGGATAGGGAGGAAATTGTTGGGTTATTGCTGTCCAGCACTCTCGGGAGAATGGACGATGTTGTAAAGTTAATAAGAAGTACTGCATGCTACGCCATTAGAACAGGTGAGGAGAAAATTACTCCTGAATTACTGAATAAGACGATCACATCCCCCTGGGGGTATTAGATTGTGAAAATTAATGGCCTGCCTAGACCCCAGATTGATGAATGCCTTTCATCCTGGGTCTATCGTGTGGAGCATAACGGAAGTTTGAGTATCCATGAAGAATGGTTTTTATTTTCAAAAGACCCTGACTATGACGTGCCGGTGGCGTTGGTTGATCTAATAGCTGATAAAGCTCAATTTGACTTGAGTTTGATTCAGAGGTTCTTCAGCTATCAAGTAAACTGGTGCTTCCCATGGAAGAACAGACTTGCATATTGCCTGGACTGTTTTCGAGAGGATATAGCGGGCGGCGGTTTGCCATACTGGCGTAGATGCTGGTGTAGCCTTCATCAGCCAATTTGTAGTACGCATCGCAAGCTATTGAGCACGATGCCGACGCAATCAAAAATTGGTCCAGATAAACCATGGAGCGCTTTTTCCTCTGAGTTAAATTATCCCCCTGTTACAGCGTTGTCCAGGAATCACCTCAATCAAACGCAATACCATTCTATTAATGCATTAATGATCAGATCCGCCTTTAGGGTGCAGAATTATGTAAACTTGGCGCATGCAACAAAAAATCTTCACCTGCCGGGATTGAGGTCGCCTATACCGAGTTGTCGTTTTTTGTCTTTGGTTAGATTTCTATTCTCATGTTTTTTGTATCCAAGAACTCTGGCCAAGGGGCTGGACGGAATTGCACGTGGTTTCCAGCGCGGGCTCTCCAGGAATTCATACCCCGATGGCGCTGAAGCAAGAATAGCTGGTTGCGAGGATCCCAACACTTTTTCGAGAATGACAGCTCTAATTTTGATCGGAGTAGTGATTGGAGTGATACGGCAAGAAGTAGTCCAGAAATATTCAGATCAGTTATATTTGCATGCATTTGTACGTCGCTGCGGCTTAGTTGAGCTGGGGCAGTACGGAGTAAATTTGCTTGATGATACTGAAGTTGAAGAGGCTGTAAAAATATTTATCGAATTACCTCCGCTGCTGCTGCTCCGAGTTAAACCATTTGTTGAAGGAATGAAGAAAAGTGAGTCAGTTTTTGTGAGAAGAGCGGCTGAGCGTATTGCCTTAAGCATTGTTTGGCAGGTCAGGGAAAACTAGTATGCGAGACGCAAAACGGTGTACCTAGCCAAGTGGAAAGAGCTTGATGCCGTCGGGCTATGGCTACGCACTTAAGCGCGGTCTATGTCTCAGATGCTGGCTAGTCTCCTGTGCTTGTCATGGTTGGTTCGCAGAAGACTGTTGATCCTGCCGTTTGCTCTAGCGCAGCTTCGCTCGCTATCTGTGTTGGCCCGAGGAGTTGAGTGGCCCGACTGCCCAGCAACGAGCCCGCCTGAAAGTAACCCATCACTGTGCTGACGCTGCGATGTTCGGTCATAGCCATGACCTCACCGAGTGGCACTCCCTGACGCCCAGCTTCGGTGACAAACCCAGACCTCAAACTGTGCGCCGCCCAATCCCCCTCAAGGCCTGCGAGTTGGGCTCGGCGTTGAACGATGCGTGCGACCTGGTCGGCCGACAGTCCCGTGGCGCCCACCTTGCCACCCTTGTGCAGCCGCCGGAACAGCGGTCCAGATTCGGCTGGTGCAGCCGCCAGCCAGGTGGTGAGGGCCTGCGCTGCAGGTCCGCGCAACGGCTTCTCGCGGCGCACGCCGCCGGTGTCGGTCTTGGTAGCCCCCAAGGCGTACAGCCAGGTGTCAGCATCCAGTTTTCGTATATCGCCGATCTGCAACCCCACCACCTCCGAGCGCCGACGGCCGCCACCACTCCAGGCCAGCAGGAGTAGGGCGCGATCACGTACGCCGCGCACGCCGTCGGTGCAGGTGGCCAGCAGTGCTTGTAGCGGCTCGACCACCACTGCGGTCTTTTTGCGCACGGTTATCCCTTGGCGCGATTGCGCCTTGCGCGCGTCGCGCAGCAGGGTCTTCAGTGCTGGGGCTTCGGTCGGGCTGTTCCAGGCGTTGAGCCGGTGCCATTTGCCGAGCACCGCCAGGCGGTGGCTGACGGTGTTGTACGCCAATGGTCCGGGCTTGGCTTTGACCCGCGCCGCCACCAGCGCAGCGTCGACTGACGGCGGTAGCAGGTGGGCCCTGTTGCCGTCCGCCAGTGGACGGGCCAGGTGGTCGACGACGAATTGCACCGCTACGGTCGGCGGCAGCGGAGCATCACCCAGTGCCTGGCCGTAGCGCAATTGCAGCCAGGCCGACCAGTAGGCAAGGGCGCTGCGATAACTGCGCACGGTATTCGCGGCGGTGCCGGCGGCGATGAACGCTGCTGCAGCCTCCTGGGCATTAAGGGCCAGGGCATGCGGATCCAGCGGCATTTCGTCGACCAGTGGCAACTGATCTGTAATATCTATTACGTCCAACGTATTATAATTCCAATACTGGCCAAATAAGGTCGGATAATCTTTCATTATCAGACCTAATATAGTCGGAGATGAGCCGTGGCAGTAGGGGTGCCGGAAAACGACGTATTTGCTGCCGCCGATGCAGTATTGGCGCGGGGCGAGCGGCCGACGGTGGAGCGCGTGCGCCTGGAGCTGGGCCGCGGCAGCCCAGCGCGGGTCGGTGCGCTGCTCGATCAGTGGTGGGAACAGCTGGCTGGACGCCTGCGCGGCGAGACCCGTCTGCCCGGGCTGCCGGCGGAGGTGGCGCAAGCCTTTGTCGCCATCTGGCAGCAGGCGACCCTGCTCGCCCAGGGCGTTGCTGAGCAGTCACTCGCGGGCCAGCGTCAGGTGCTCGCCGAAGAACGCGAGGAACTGGCCGTGTTGGACGCACGGGCACGGCTCGAAGCCGCCCAGGCCCGCCAACAAACGGCCGAGGCACTCGCGGCGCGGCAGGGCGCCGAGACCCGGCTAAGCGATCTGGAACAGTTGCTGGTCCAGCGCCTGGCGCAGATCGACGATCTGCGCCAGCAACGCGAGGAACTGCTCGATCAGTGCGACGAAGCGCGCCAACAACTGGTGGAAGCCCGGCAGCAACTGCAGGATTCGCGTCAGCAGGCTGAGCAGGCGCGTGAGCAGCAGCAGCGCTACACCCGCGATGTCGAGAACCGGGCGTACCGCGAGATCGATCGAGCCCGAGAGGAGAGCAAAACGCTAGGGGGGCAGCTCAAGGAAGCCAATGGCCGTCTGCAGGTCTTGCAACAATCCTTGCTGTCAGCCCAGACAGAACTGGCCGAGGCGCGCGAACAGCGAGCCACCGCCCACGCTCAAGTCCAGGCTCTGCTTGACCAGTTGGATGTTACCCGTCAGGCGGGCGACGAAGCGGCCGAACGATACCAAGGCCTGCAACGACAATTGCTGGGCGCGCAGAGCGAACTGGCAGCTGTTCGCGAGCAAGCGGCGGCGGCACAGGCCCGAGCCCAAACCTTGAGCGAGCAGCTGATGGTCACCGTTAGCTCTACGACCGCTACAGTGCGTTCGCCACGAGCAAAGAAGACGTCCAAGCCTCGCTGAATCGATGGCAAGCCTCTGTATCGGGCGGCGAGTTCAATTGACGACGTGCAGTTGGCATTGCGTCAGGTCAGCCTCTAGGAGCCAGGGTGTATTGGAGTACCACAGCGCCTCGCAGCCGGTCCTTCGGGCACTATCGTTCCAGCTGTGCCGGGTTGCTGAGTTTTGCCAGTGGCGCGAGGTGGTCCTGATGATGCTGCTGGCAGTACGAATCGTCAGCCGCTTCTATCGGTTTTTGAAATTAATTCGAATAGACATCAGGATGTGGAGGAGGAAGTTTGATCTGAAATATCCATGTTGTGTACCGCGGCTCATCATCTCACGCCGCATGCGCCATGAAGGATTTGCCGGCACGCTTGCAGAGCGAAGCGTGCCTCTAACTCAGCACTCGTTGTTTCAGTTCAATTCCGATATCACTCGAGTGACCTCAACCTAGGTCCGAGGTACTGGAGCGGAGCTGATATCCGATCGTGAAGGAGCAGACGGCTCTTGTGGTTTCCTGCGACGACTCTCCCATTGAAGCAGAAGGGAAATGCCACAAGGCAGGACAGTCAATGTCACGATTGTCGCAACGGCTAGCCCCCCAATCACCGCATAGGCCATCGGCCCCCAAAATATCTGCGGTGCGATCGGGATCATTCCGAGAATAGCGGCACAGGCCGTCAGCAAAATAGGGCGGGCCCTATGTATTGAGGCATGCATGATCGCGTCACTGGGCGATTCGCCCCTATTCATATTGATGTCGACCTCTTCGATCAAAATGATCGCGTTGCGCACGATCATCCCAACAAGCGCAATGACCCCAAGCTGCGCGACAAAGCCCATGGGCGTGCCTGTCGGCAACATTGCCAGGACGACACCGATGAGTCCGAATGGGGCCATCGCGAGTGCCAGGAACATGCGGGAAAAACTGCGCAGTTGCACCATCAAGAGCACGCACATTACGAGCGCCGTGAGCGGTAGAACGGCGAGCAGCGATTGACTGCCCTTTGCCGCTTCCTCGACCGCTCCGCCCGTTTCAACCTTGTACCCCTTGGGTAGCTCTGCTCTGAACCGCGCTACAGTGGGCGCGAGTGCTTGCACTACGGTCGATGCCTCGAGTCCATCGCGAACGTCGCCTTGTACGGTGAGCAGGGAGAGGCGCTGCCGTCGCCAGACGATGGGATCTTCGACTCCAAAACTCAGCTTGGCGATCTGAGTCAATGGGATGGTATGGCCTTGGGCCGTACGGAGTTGGAGATTGGCAAGCGTTGCAAGGTTGGTGCGCTCCCCGATCTGCGCGCGGATCACCACATCGATGAGTCGGTCCTGGTCGCGCACCGTCGTCACCGCAGAGCCAGAGAAAATGGTCGCCATGGCACTGGCGATATCTTCGGACGACAGACCCAGGGCCCGCGCCTGAGTCTGGTCGACTTCGACAAGAACACTCCTTTGTGGCTCGCCCGACAGGAGGTGAACCTCACGTGTGTCCGGGTTAGCAGAGATGACGTTAGCGAGACGTGCTGCGATATCACGCACTTTGTTCTGATCGGGTCCCGTGACGCGATACTTGAGTGGCCATCCTACTGGAGGACCGAGTTCTAGCGGCGTCGCGCGAGCGATGAGGCCGGAGAATTCCGTCTTGAATGCCGCGGCAAGCCTTGCCTGTAACGCATCACGTTCCTTGACGCCTTTCGCGACAACAACCGTCTGGGTGACGTTTTCGTTCTGGAGCAAAACCTCCATGGGGAGATAGAAGCGAATTGCCCCGGAGCCGATATAGGTCGAGAAGCGCTCAACATCGGGGTCGTTTTTTAGCAGCTCCTCAAGCTTCGACGCCTCGCGCGTCGTCGCATCCAGTGACGCATTCTGCGGTAACGTCAGACTGACCAGAAGCTCGGGGCGGTCGGAGGGGGGGAAGAACTGCTGTTCGAGATAGGTTGCGGCGCTGAGCGAGGCCACGAATGCCGCGACGGCGACGCTGAGGGTCATTGCACGATGGCCAAGGGCCCAGGACAGCGCCCGCTCATAGGCTTGCATTATGCGACCAGCGCCATGGCCGTGATGTGGCAATGACTTGGGCAGAATCAGGGTTCCGAGCAAAGGTGAGAACAGGACTGCAACTACCCAGGAAGCCGATAGCGAGATCAGTACCACCATAAACATCGAATAGCAGTACTCACCCGCGCTTGAAGCCGCAAAACCAACCGGGATGAATCCGGCGATCATGACAAGCGTGCCCGTCAGCATCGGGAAGGCGGTTGACTCATAAGCGAAGCTCGCTGCCCGCTTTAGATTCCAGCCCTCTTCTAATTTGCCAACCATGGCCTCGACGGTGATCATCGCGTCATCGACCAGGAGACCGAGGGCGATGATCAGTGCACCTAGCGAGATGCGTTGCAAGCCTATGCCTGTCAACTCCATGCCGATGAAGGTCATTGCCAGAACAAGGGGGATCGAAAGGCTGACAACTAACCCTGCCCGGGCGCCGAGCGAGAGAAACGATACCGCGAGTACGATCGCAACCGCTTCGGCAAGGACCGTCAAGAAGCCACTGACCGCTTGCGTCACCACTGTCGATTGGTCGGCGACCTGGATCATCTCGATTCCGTGAGGAAGCGTCGTCCTGACGTCATCCATGCGAGCTCGTACCGCTTCGCCAAAACTGAGCAGATTACCACCCGAGGCCATCGAAATAGCAAGGCCGAGGGCTTTCTCGCCGTTGACCCGGAACAGTGGCGCTGGAGGGTCAGCCGGTATTCGCTGGATAACGGCCAGTTCGGTGAGCGGTACGAAACGATCATTCGCCCGCAACGTCACATTCCGCAAGCTCTCCTCGGATGCGAAGCCCCCACTGACGCGCAGTGCGATCTTGTCCTCGGCCAGACGCACCGTACCGGAAGGTATGACGGCATTCTGTGCCTTTAAGGCGCGTAAGACTGCCTCTTCGTCAAGCCCGAAGGCCGCAAGCCGGCCAGGGGAGAATTCGATGACGATCTGCTCCTCCTGCACCCCCAGCAACTGTACTTTGCCAATACCAGGAATACGCAGCAGTTCCGCACGCACGCCTTCGAGGTAGTCACGCAGTTCACGGTCAGAGAAGCCCTCGGCGGTAAATCCGAAGATCTGTCCATAGGTGTCGCCGAATTCGTCGTCGAAGAATGGTCCCTCCACGCCGCTTGGAAGCGTTGCGGTAATATCGGCCATCTTCTTGCGAACCTGATACCAGGCATCGGGGACTATTCGCGACGGCGCATCATCGCGCAGGTTGACCATGATGACGGTTTCGCCCGGGCGCGTGTAACTATCGAGCCGGTCGAGATAGGGGATCTCTTCAAGCTTTTTCTCCAGGCGGTCGGTCAAAAGTTTCGTTGTGTCGTCGATGGTTGCTCCGGGCCAGCGAGCTGCCACTACCATCGTCTTGATGGTGAACGTCGGGTCTTCGTTACGACTCAGTTTGGAATAGCTGATCGCACCACCGACCAGCGTGACCAGCATGAGGAAAAACATCAGCGGCATCTGTCCGATCGACCATGCCGAGAGATTGAATCCTTGCTGGTCTCTTGGAGGTATTGTGTTCGGCTTCATTGGGCCACCTCTGCCGTATCGTAGACAACTTTTTGCCCGGCCCGGAGTTTGCTGACCCCAGCGGTTACAACGGCATCTCCCTCGGTGAGCCCTGACTCGACCAGCGCTTGTGTCGCAGTGAAGCGTGTGACAACAACAGGTTTACGGATAAGTACATGATCGGACGGTTGAATTACAAAGACTGCCGGCTTGCCTTCCTCACTCGTCAAGGAAGAGGCGGGAAGAATGAACAGGGCCTTGCCGGGCAATAGCAGGCGCCCTGTCACAGTGGCTCCCAATGTCATGGCCGGCGGGGTTTCTGGCAGAGCAATGCGGACCCGATAGGTGCGCGTAGCTGCATCTGCGGTCGGGCTCACATCGCGAATAGAACCAATGACTTTGATCTTAGGGTCTGACACCAGAGCGACTTCGACTTGCACATCAGAGAGTACGGAAGTGTAGAGTCGTTCAGACACGTTGAAGACCGCGTCACGCTCATGTGTCGAGGCGAGTTTGATTGCCAACTGACCGGCATCGACGACTTGTCCGATATTGACCATCACCGCATTCACGATAGCGGCATCGGGCGCGCGTAACTCGGTGTAGCTCAATTTGTTGCGTGCAGTGAGCAGCCCCGTTTTCGCGACGTTGAGCCTTGCGTTTGCTGCCCGCCAGTTGGCTGCCGCCTCATCCACTCGGGCACGTGCGACGAACTGTTTATCGAAGAGCATGCGCTGTCGATCAAGCCCCGATCTGGCAAACTCTTCTGCCGCTTCTGCGCTCCTCACTTCGGCCTCGGCAACCCGTACCTCATTCTGGATGTCGTTAGGGTCGAGCACTGCAAGAACCTGCCCCTTGGCGACGCTCATCCCGACATCGACGCTACGGGTTGCAATACGACCCGCGATACGAAAAGCGAGATCGGTCTCGATGTGAGCGCGGATCTCGCCCGTCTGGGCAACTTCTTCACCGATCACACCGGGCTTCGCGATTACCGCGCGGACGGGGCGCGGGGCTTCCTCCGATCGTTTTTCTTCCTGACAGCCAGTGAGGATTAGGCTAAGGCTGCAAACATAGCCACATATCCGTAATGCCATAAGCACTGTCATTTTTTCTTTCCTTTGATCAAGTAGGACATGCAATTCAACGTGTTCACCATTCAGCACAAACACGTTCGTATTACAGAACTCAAACTCGCTAACAGTGGAGCGGGCGACACAAGTTCTACGCAAAGATCGAAGCATTAGCGGTGAGCGCCTATGGAACTGAGCGGTTCCTGATATCACGCATCATCAGTAAACTTGGCCAGCCTTTGAGTCGAACAACCGCATGATGGCCAGGTCGAGCCCACTGCAAGCCTAGTGGAAAACATAGGCACTGAAATTTGCTGTATGGCTCATACCGCTCTGTCCCAGGCCGGATGGGCATGGACATAACATGGATAAAACCTGCCGCATTGGTGGGTCACTTTCTGACGAACCTCCCCAGACGTCTTTAGTCACTCAGGAAAGCGAGAGGGTTGAACCCGACGAGGCTGCTCGTTGGATAGCGCTTCCCAGACCTGATGGGAGGGCATATTCAGTTCCAGCCAGACCTGGGTGAGCAACAACGCGACGAAACAGGCCAGGCCGATACCCAGGCTCAGGTCGGCGATGTCGATCAACTTGACGATGGAAACCAGGATCCCGAACAGGTAAACCTCGAGCATTCCCCATTCGCGCAGGTGGTGATAAGTGCGGTAGAGCAGAATGCCGGTGGGGCGCGCCACCTTGAACCGCAGACTCAACAGCACCAGCAGTTGGCACAGCAGCTTGAGCAGGGGAATCGCCATGCCGCTCAACAGCACCAGCACGGCAACCCCCGGCATATCGCTTTCGAACAATCCGAGCACACTGGTCCAGATCGTTTCGCTGCGGGTCTGCCCGAGGAGCGTCAGGTGCATGATCGGCAGGAAGTTGGCCGGGATGTAGAGGAGCAGGGCGGTCAGGACCAGGGCGAAGCAGCGACGCTGCCACTGATGGCGATGCACGACCAGCTCGAAGTCGCAACGTGGGCAGCAACTCTTTTCACCCGGTTCAAGTGGTTCCCGGCGCATGAGCAGGTCGCATTCATGGCAGGCGATCAGCGCGTCCAGGGGAAGGTTCGGCAAGTTGCCGGTGTGGGTAGGGGGCATCGAGTTGATCCTGGAAGGACGTGGCCTGGGTTTCGGTTCGGGTCTGGGAGCTAGCGCCATACAGGAACGGCTGTTCCCCTCGACGATGGCCACGGCCAGCGCCTTGATGAGTCGTTCGTCATGGGAAATCAACACCATAGGTGGGGCCTGGCTGGAGTATGAAAGAGGCGCCTTGCGCATGCGCTATGCGGGCCCGGTGTCAGCCTAAATAATATCAAATGAGCCAAATTTGACTCAAGAATTTTTTAAACTATCATGCCTGGGTTGTCAATCAATGGACAGGTACCTTGTTGCCACTTCGTATATGGCCAGCAAAGGCAATCGTTCCAGCAGCAAATGCGGCCTCCAACCCGAAATGGCACAGTGTTGGCGGAGTTGTACCCTTTAGTGGTTTCTTGTGTTTTGAGTTTTATATGGGTCGTGAGGTTTTCTAAATGCAGTCTGTAACCCCTTTGGATGATCGCCGGTTTGCATTTGAGGCGCGTCGTTTGACAATAGAAACGCTTGTCAAAATTTATCTTGAACAGGTTTCGGTTTCACGGAGTTTAGTGACGGTTTACCTTCGCTTGATGTTTACCTTGTCGCTCGGCGCATTGGCGGGGGTGGTAACTTTATATGGCGCCATACTTCGATTTAGTGTTTCTCCCGCTCTCAATACGATCACCATGCTAGAAGCAATAAGTGCCGTTATGGCGCTTGGTGTGCTTGTTGCGTCCGCTTTGCTCTCCGCGCGCGCATTACAGCAAAGTGCTTTTGATGCAGCTCCGTTCTTACATGATCCATTCCCCAATGCCGGACCTATAATTGACTCGATTTTTCAGCTAAAAGAGCTCGATGAGCAGCAGATACTCGATAGGCTGTATTTTGCTATTGGCAAGCTTGTTGAACATCAACCTACTCTTAGAGTCAGCACGCGCTTGACCACGACCTTATTGGTTGTTGGTCTGCTTTTGACTGGGGTGTCGTTTTTAATATGAAGTAGGCTAGTGAATTTCTTGGTCAGGGGGCTTCTGCATGAAACTCCTCTTTGACAAGCTCTATCTCGTCCATGTCGATCCGCCATTTCAGCTGCGCATTGGAGTGGCACCATGCAGGAACATTTGCCCCAATATTTTGGCGGAGTTGGAGCTTGCTGCTCGTCCGCGCCGCTCGGCATCAGCCAAGCCATATACCAGAGCAATGAATAGTTCTGTAAATACTGCAGCGGTGATGTCGATACGAAATGCCCCCATGCATTGTCCACGCAAGAAAAAACTATCCAATGCATCAAGATAAGACTGCCAGCGGGCTCCGTCGTCTTTGGGGTTGGGAAAGTCGGGGCGACTCTGAAAGACGATAAAGATGAGCAGCTCTCGATGAGCAAGATGCTCTTTGATCAGGTTGTGCAATGCTTCCTGAGGTGTAGCGCCAGATAAACAAGTGGTTTCGATTATTTGGTTGAGAATGTTTCTGCCATGCGCTTCAAGCATCTTTAGCAGGTTATCGCGAGTCCCATAAAAACGGTGCAAGGTAGTTCGGCTCGTGCCTACAGCTTCCGCGAGTTCCTTAAGAGTGGCTCGTGGGCGGTCGACAATGACCGCAGCCAGTGCCTTGATGAGTCGTTCGTCATGGGGGGGCAGAGACATCGCTAGGTTCCAAGTGAGTCTGAATGCATGGGTTGAGCGCTGAGGTTTTTATGTATCCATTTGTTCTTAATATGATCATATGAGACATATTTGACTCAAAATAGATTCGAAAGTATCATCCGCGGCATTCTCAATCAAGCTTCGGGTGAGTCATGGGCAATTTGCGTGCAGTAGGAATGGCAGGGTCACTGGCAGTAGCCATCGCATTGGCCGGGTGTGGCCCGGCGAGTGAGCAGAGCAGCACAGTGGAAGTGGCGCGTCCGGTTGAAGTGCTGGCGGTGACCAGCGAGCCTTTGGCCCTTGTCTCGGAACTGCCGGGCCGGGTCGAGCCGGTGCGGGTGGCGCAGGTGCGTGCCCGGGTGGCAGGCATCGTCCTGCACAAGCGGTTTGTCGAAGGGGCCGACGTCAAGGCCGGCGATCTGTTGTTCCAGATCGACCCGGCGCCGTTCAAGGCCGCCGTGGCGCGGGCCGAGGGCGAGCTGGCCCGGGCCCAGTCCGGGATGCTGGAAGCCCAGGCACGGGTCAAGCGCTATGCGCCGCTGGTGAAGATCGAAGCCGTGAGCCAGCAGGACTACGACAGCGCCACCGCCGAGCTGCGTCGTACCCAGGCGGCCACCCGCTCTGCCGAGGCCGACTTGCAGACCGCGCGCCTGAACCTGGGCTACGCCTCGGTCACCGCGCCGATTTCCGGGCGCGTGGGCCGGGCGCTGGTCACCGAAGGCGCGCTGGTAGGACAGGGCGACGCCACCCTGATGGTGCGCATCCAGCAACTGGATCCGGTGTATGTGGATTTCACCCAGCCAGCGGCCGATGCCCTGCGCCTGCGTGAAGCCTTGAAGAACGGCACCCTCGCGGCCGATGCACAGCAGGGCTTGTCGGTGCGCATCGAAGGCACCTCCTACGAGCGCCAGGGCTCGTTGCTGTTCACCGATGTGGCGGTGAATCCGGGCACCGGCCAGGTGGCCCTGCGCGGTCAGTTCGACAACCGCGACGGCAACCTGCTGCCGGGCATGTATGTGCGGGTGCGCACCCCCCAGGGCACCGACAGCCAGGCGATCCTGGTGCCGCAGCGAGCGGTGCTGCGCAGTCCCGACGGCAGCGCCGCGGTGCTGGTGATGGACGGCGAGGGCCGGGCCCAACAGCGTCCGGTGCAGACCGGCGCCATGCAGGGCGCCCGCTGGCAGATCCGTGACGGCCTGAAGGTCGGTGATCGGGTGATCGTCAGCGGCCTGGCCGGCCTGCAGCCAGGGGCCAAGGTCGAGCCCAAGAGTGCCCTGGCCACAGCCTCCGGGTCACAACAGTAAGGGCGCAATCGCCGCGAGGATTTTTCGATGTCGCAATTTTTCATCAAGCGCCCCAACTTCGCCTGGGTCGTCGCACTGTTCATTTCCCTGGCCGGCATGCTGGTTATTTCCAAGCTGCCGGTAGCCCAGTACCCCAACGTGGCGCCACCGCAGATAACAGTAACCGCCACCTACCCAGGTGCTTCGGCCAAGGTCCTGGTGGAGTCGGTCACCAGCGTGCTCGAGGAGTCGCTCAACGGCGCCAAGGGCTTGCTGTATTTCGAGTCCACCAACAACTCCAACGGTACCGCCGAAATCGTCGTTACCTTCGAACCGGGTGTCGATCCGGACCTGGCCCAGGTGGACGTGCAGAACCGCCTGAAGAAAGCCGAGGCGCGCATGCCTCAGGCCGTGCTGACCCAGGGCCTGCAAGTGGAGCAGAGCAGCGCCGGCTTCCTGCTGATCTACGCCCTGAACTACAAGGACGGCACCCAGCACGCCGACACCACGGCCCTGGGCGACTATGCCGCGCGCAATATCAACAACGAACTGCGGCGCCTGCCGGGGGTCGGCAAGCTGCAGTTCTTCTCATCGGAAGCGGCGATGCGGGTCTGGATCGACCCACAGAAGCTGGTGGGCTACGGCCTGTCCATCGAGGACGTGAGCAACGCTATCCGCGAGCAGAACGTGCAGGTGCCCGCCGGTGCCTTTGGCAGTACGCCGGGCAGCAGCGCCCAGGAACTGACCGCGACCCTGGCGGTCAAGGGCATCCTGGACAATCCGCAGGAGTTCGGCCAGATCGTCCTGCGGGCCAACCAGGACGGCTCCTCGGTCAAGCTCGCTGACGTCGCGCGTCTGGAACTGGGCCAGGAAAACTACAACATTTCCTCGCGCCTCAACGGCACTCCGGCAGTTGGCGGGGCGATCCAGCTGTCGCCGGGGGCCAACGCCATCCAGACCGCAGAGCTGGTCAAACAGCGCCTGGCCGAACTCTCGGCGTTCTTCCCCGAGGACGTGCAGTATTCGGTGCCCTACGACACCTCGCGTTTCGTCGACGTGGCCATCGAGAAAGTGATCCATACCCTGATCGAAGCCATGGTCCTGGTGTTCCTGGTGATGTTCCTGTTCCTGCAGAACGTACGCTACACCCTGATCCCGTCGATCGTGGTGCCAGTGTGCCTGCTGGGTACGCTGATGGTGATGTACCTGCTGGGCTTCTCGGTGAACATGATGACCATGTTCGGCATGGTGCTGGCCATCGGCATCCTGGTGGACGATGCCATCGTGGTGGTGGAGAACGTCGAGCGGATCATGGCCGAGGAGGGCCTGTCGCCGGTCGATGCCACCATCAAGGCGATGCAGCAGGTGTCTGGTGCGATCGTCGGTATCACCCTGGTGCTGTCGGCCGTGTTCCTGCCGCTGGCGTTCATGTCCGGTTCGGTGGGGGTGATCTACCAGCAGTTCTCGGTATCGCTGGCGGTATCCATCCTGTTCTCCGGCTTCCTGGCCCTGACCTTCACCCCGGCGCTGTGCGCCACGCTGCTCAAGCCGATTCCCCAAGGACATCACGAGAAACGCGGGTTCTTCGGCGCCTTCAACCGCGGTTTTGCCCGGCTGACCGAGCGCTATTCGCTGTTCAACAGCGCGCTGGTCAAACGCTCCGGGCGCTTCATGCTGGTCTATGGCGGCATTGTCGCCATCCTCGGCTACAGCTACCTGCGTCTGCCGGAAGCCTTCGTGCCCACCGAAGACCTGGGCTACATGGTGGTCGACGTGCAACTGCCGCCGGGCGCCAGCCGAGTGCGCACCAACGCCACCGGCGAACAGCTGGAAACCTACCTCAAGTCCCGCGAGGCGGTGTCCTCGGCATTCGTGATCTCGGGCTTCAGCTTTTCCGGCCAGGGTGACAATGCGGCGCTGGCTTTCCCGACCTTCAAGGACTGGTCCGAGCGGGATGCGCAGCAGTCGGCCGCGGCGGAAGTGGCGGCGCTGAACGAGCATTTCGCCGTGCCCGACGACGGCACTGTCATGGCGGTGTCGCCACCGCCGATCAATGGCCTGGGCAACTCCGGCGGTTTCGCCCTGCGCCTGATGGACCGTGGCGGCCTGGGCCGCGAGGCCCTGCTGCAAGCCCGCGATACCTTACTGGCCCAGACCTACGGCAACCCGGTGTTCTTCTACGCGATGATGGAAGGCCTGGCCGAAGCGCCGCAGTTGCGCCTGCAGATCGATCGCGAGAAAGCCCGCGCCCTGGGGGTGAGCTTCAGGATCATCGGCAGCACCCTGTCCGCGGCTTTTGGTTCCGATGTGATCAACGACTTCACCAATGCCGGGCGCCAGCAACGGGTGGTGATCCAGGCCGAGCAGGGCGAGCGCATGACCCCGGAAAGCGTGCTCAAGCTTTACGCGCCCAACGACCGGGGCGAGCAGGTGCCCTTCAGTGCCTTCGTCACCACCCAGTGGGAAGAGGGCCCGGTGCAACTGGTGCGCTACAACGGCTACCCGTCGATCCGCATCATCGGCGACGCCGGCCCCGGTTTCAGTACCGGCCAGGCCATGGCCGAGATGGAGCGCCTGGCGGCGCAGCTGCCGGCCGGCATCGGCTACGAGTGGACCGGCCTGTCCTACCAGGAAAAGGTCTCCAGCGGCCAGGCCACGGCGCTGTTCGCCCTGGCCATCCTGGTGGTGTTCATGCTGCTGGTGGCGCTGTACGAGAGCTGGTCGATCCCGCTGTCGGTCATGCTGATCGTGCCGATCGGCGCGGTGGGTGCAGTGCTCGCGGTGACCCTGGTGGGCATGCCCAACGACCTGTACTTCAAGGTTGGCCTGATCACCATCATCGGCCTGTCGGCGAAGAACGCGATCCTTATCGTCGAGTTCGCCAAGGAACTCTGGGAGAAGGGCTACAGCCTGCGTGACGCCGCCATCGAGGCCGCGCGCCTGCGCTTCCGACCGATCGTCATGACCTCCATGGCCTTCATCCTCGGCGTGGTGCCGCTGGCCCTGGCCACCGGCGCCGGCGCTGCGAGCCAGCGCGCCATCGGCACCGGGGTGATCGGCGGGATGCTCAGCGCGACGCTGCTCGGGGTGATCTTCGTACCTATCTGTTTTGTCTGGGTGCTGTCGCTGCTACGCAGTAAACCCGCGGTGCTCGAGCACGCTGCCGAGGGCCAGGAGTGATGCACATGCCTATAAGAAGTCTTTCCCTGTCGCTGTTGCTGGCCCTGGGCGGTTGCTCCCTGGCGCCGACTTACCAGCGTCCCGAAGCGCCGGTGGCCGCCAGTTGGAATCTACCGGCCACGGAGTCGGGGCAGCGTGTCGGCGAGCTGGACTGGCAGGGGTTTATCCTCGACCCCCAGCTGCGCCAGCTGGTGGGCATCGCCCTGGACAACAACCGTTCGCTGCGCCAGACCCTGCTGGATATCGAGCAGGCCCGTGCCTTGTACCGCATCCAGCGCGCCGACCGGGTGCCGGGACTGAACGCCGCGGCCTCGGGCAACCGCCAGCGCCTGCCGGCCGATCTGGCCAGCAATGGCCAGGCCGGGGTCGCCAGCTCCTATCAAGTGGGCCTGGCCCTGCCGGAATACGAACTGGACCTGTTCGGCCGGGTCAAGAGCCTCAGCGATGCGGCACTGCAGCAATACCTGGCCACCGAGGAGGCGGGGCGCGCGGCGCGCATCGCCCTGATCGCCGAGGTCAGCCAGGCCTACCTGCAGCTCGACGGCGCCCAGCGGCGCCTGGAGCTGACCCAGCAGACCCTGGTCAGCCGCGAATACTCCTTCGCCCTGATCAGCCGCCAGCGCGCGGTGGGCACGGCCGGCGCCCTGGACTACCAGGAAGCCCTGGGGCTGGTGGAGCAATCCCGGGCCGACCAGGAAAGCAACCTGCGCCAGCAGCAACAGGCGTTCAACGCCCTGGTGCTGCTGCTGGGCAGTGCGGACGCAGCGAAATCCATCGGCGAACCGCGCCAGGAGCGGCCGCGGCTGGTACAAGACATAGTCGCCGGCTCGCCGTCGAGCCTGATCGAGCGGCGTCCGGACATCCTGGCCGCCGAACACCGGCTGCAGGCGCGCAATGCCGATATCGGCGCGGCGCGGGCGGCGTTCTTCCCGCGCATCAGCCTGACCGGCAGCCTGGGCACCTCCAGCGCGCAAATGTCCGGCCTGTTCGATGGCGGTTCACGCTCCTGGAGCTTTGTGCCGACCCTGTCGCTGCCAATCTTCGACGGTGGGCGCAACAGCGCCAACCTGAGCCTGGCCGAGGCGCGCAAGGACTCCGCCGTCGCCGCCTATGAAGCCACGGTGCAGACCGCTTTTCGCGAGGTGGCGGACGCCCTGGCGGCCAGCGACACCCTGCGCCGCGAAGAAGCGGCACGGCGCGCCCTGGCGGACACCAGCGAAGAATCGCTGAAACTGGCCAAGGCCCGCTACGAGGGGGGGATCGACAGCCACCTGCGCTACCTGGATGCCCAGCGTACCCGCTTCATCAACGAAACAGCTTTTATCGAGGTCAGCACCCAGCGACAGATCGCCCTGGTGGACTTGTTCCGCGCCCTGGGCGGTGGTTGGCCGGACCACCAAGAGTCGCAACCGGCGCTACGCCAGGCGAAGCCCTGAATGCGTGCGATCGATGCCGGTATCCAGGTCTGCGGCGAATGCCATCAACTCAGCCCCGTCGACGACTCGCAGCCTGCGCGCTGCAGTCGTTGCCAGGCGCTGTTGCATGTGCGCCGCCCCGACAGTATCCGGCGCACCTGGGCCTTGCTGATCACGGCAATGCTGCTCTACATCCCAGCCAACCTGCTGCCGATCATGACCGTCAGCGTCTTCGGCAAGGGCGCGCCGGCCACCATCATGAGCGGGGTGGTCAGCCTGCTGCAGCTGGGGATGATCCCCATCGCCCTGGTGGTGTTCGTGGCCAGTATCGTGGTGCCCACCTTCAAGCTGGTGGGGATCGCGCTGCTGCTCTATTCGGTGCAGCGACAGCAACCGATGTCCGCCCGCCAGCGGATCATCATGTACCGCTTCATCGAATGGGTGGGGCGCTGGTCGATGCTCGACATCTTCGTCATCGCCATCCTGGTGGCGCTGGTGAACTTCGGCAACCTGGCGCGCATCGAGGCCAACCTCGGCGCCGCCGCCTTTGCCAGCGTGGTGGTACTGACCATGCTGGCCGCAGTGATTTTCGATCCCCGGCTGATCTGGGACAACACCCACTTGGACAATGAAAATGAGTGACCTGCCTGTCCCGAAAAAACACCCGACCTCCAACTGGTCGGCGATCTGGATCCTGCCCCTGTTGGCCCTGGTCATCGGTGCCTGGCTGGCCTGGCGCGCCTACGACGAGGCCGGCCCGATCATCCAGGTCCGCTTCGAGAGCGGCGATGGTATCCAGGCCAAGAAGACCGAGGTGCTGTACAAGGGCATCTCGGTCGGCAAGGTGGTAGAGCTGAATGTCAGCGACGACATCAAGGGCGTACTCGCCTCCATCGAAATGACCAAGGAAACCGAGAAGTATCTGAATGAAGATACCCACTTCTGGCTGGTCAAGCCGCGGGTCTCCCTGGCCGGCGTCACCGGCCTGGAGACCCTGGTCTCCGGGGTCTACATCGCGGTGGATCCGGCGAAGGGTGATAAAGGCGATCAAGGGGTTCGCTCCTTCACTGCCTTGAAGGAACCGCCACCGATGTCGGAGAAGGTTCCGGGCCTGCACATCACCCTCAAGGCCGAGCGCCTGGGCTCCCTGGAGCAGGGGAGCCCGGTGTTCTACAAGCAGATCCTGGTGGGCCAGGTGAAGAGTTTCCAGCTTGGCGAGGACCAGCGCACCATCGAGATCAGAGTGCACATCGAGCCGGCCTATGCGGACCTGGTGCGCAAGCACACGCGCTTCTGGAACGCCAGCGGGATCTCGATCTCCGGCGGCCTGTCGGGGTTCAAGGTGCGCAGTGAATCGCTGCTGACCCTGGCCGCCGGCGGCATTTCCTTCGCGACCCCGGACAACCATCGCGACAGCCCGCCCACGGACACCAGCAAGCCCTTCCGTCTGTACGAGGACTATGACGCGGCCCAGGTTGGCCTGCGGGTGACGCTGAAGATGAAGGACCTGAGCGACATTCAGCCGGGGCAAACGCAAGTCATGTACAACGGCGTGCAAGTCGGCCTGGTCAAGAACGTCGACATGAACCAGGACTTCAGCGGCGCCACCGCCGAGCTGGCGATGGACCCGCGGGTCGAAGCCCTGCTGCTGGAGGGCACCGAGTTCTGGACCGTGAAACCGAATATCTCGCTGGCCGGGATCACCGGCCTGGACGCCCTGGTCAAGGGCAATTACATCGCCGTGCGTTTCGCCAAGAGCGGAGTGCCGCGGCGGGAGTTCAGCGTCCTCTCCAAGGCACCGCCCATGGACATGAACGTGCCAGGCCTGCACCTGATACTGACCAGTGATCGGCGTGGCTCGGTCGAGGTCGGCGCGCCGGTTCTTTATCGGCAGATCCGCGTCGGCAGCGTGCAGAGCTACCAGCTGTCGGCGGACAACCAGCGGGTCATGATCGGGGTGCATATCGAGCCCGAGTTCACGCGCCTGGTGAACAGCTCCACGCGCTTCTGGAACGCCAGCGGTGTGACGCTGAGCGGTGATTTGACCGGGCTGAAGGTCAAGAGCGAGTCGTTGCAGACCCTGATCAATGGCGGGATCTCCTTCGACACCCCGGACCCGAAAGCACCGACCTCCGGCAAGGAGCGACGTTTCGCCCTCTACGACAGCGAAGAGGCCGCCATGGCCCGGGGAGTGGAAATCCAGCTGAGCGTCGAGGATGCCGAAGGGCTGCGCGAAGGCACGCCGATTCGTTTCAAGGGACTGCTGATCGGCAAGGTCGAGCGCATTGATTTGAAAGCCGACCTGTCCGGCGCGCTGCTCAAGGCGCGCCTCGGGGCCAACGGCGAACCATTCGCTCGCAGCGGCACGCGTTTCTGGGTAGTGCGCCCGGCGCTCGGCCTGCTGCGCACGGAAAACCTCGGCACCCTGGTCAGCGGCTCTTATATCGAGGCTTTGCCCAGCAGTCGCCCGGGCGAGCGCCAGACGCGCTTCCAGACCCTGGCCGAAGCACCGAATCTCTTGGCGGGCGGCAATGGCCTGCGGCTGACCCTGAGCGCCCCGGACAAAGGCTCGATCAAGCTCGGCAGCCCAGTGACCTACCGCAAGATGCCGGTGGGCAAGGTCATTGACATGAGCCTGGGGCCGCAGGCTGACCGGGTGCTGGTCAGCATTCTTATCGAGCCGCGTTATGTGCCTCTGGTGCGTACCGGCAGCCGCTTCTGGAACGCCAGCGGCGTCGGCATCGAGGCCGGTTTGTTCAAGGGCGTTTCGGTGCGCACCGAGTCCCTGGAGGCCATGGTGGCGGGCGGAATCGCCTTCGCCACTCCCGACAACGGGCAAATGGGCGAACCGGCCAAGCAGGGGCAGACCTTCGCCCTGTTCGATGCTGTCGACGAGCAGTGGCTGGAGTGGGCACCGAAGATCTCGCTCAAGGATGCCGGGCAGTGATCGCACCGTCATTATTTAGTCAATGCAAAAGGAGTTAACTCATGTCCAGACATCTATTTTGTGTCGCTTTCTTCGTGGCCGGCTGCGCTTTTGCCGCGCAAGCCCAGGAGCCGCTGCCTTCGGTACAGCAGGTGATGAGCGATCACAAGGAGAAGATCAATAACCAGATCGAGACCATTAATTACAAACGCAAACGCGTGGTCGAGGCCAATATGGGGCTCGACAGTGCGCAAGCCGAAGTCTTCTGGCCGGTCTACGCTCGCTATCGCAATGAAATGGATGGCCTGAACAGGGACTCGTTCGAGCTGTTACTTGAATATGCGCGGGCCTATGGCTCCGGAGCGGTCACCCATGAAGATGCTTCTAAGATGATCAAGGTTTACAAGACCCTGCAGGTAAAGCGGCAAATGCTCTTGAATCGCTATATTGATGAAGTTTCTGAAAAAATGTCGTCAGTGACCGCCATGCGTTTTCTACAAATAGAAGAGCAACTGGATGCGGTAGAAATGTTGGAAACCGGGAAGCGTATCCCTCTGGTTGGAACCCCTTCGAATCGTATGTAAGCGCATCAGGCCGCGGATCAATTGCTCAGTTGATGCGCAGCCTGTCTCCCCCTCGAAACACAGCTTCTCAATCCTGCCTTGGTGCTCACACGTGGCTTGCCGCTGTTGCCGGCGAGCCCGATCGCGGCGCCGGCCGCCAGGCGATTGGCCAAAGGACTCGAGTCGCCATGTAGGCCCGATGGTGGGTCTGCTTCGATGCGCAATTGGCTATTTTCTGGCGCGCTTTATCAAGCTTTCTCGGGTCTCACGGACCAGACTCAGGCTCACCAATAATAAAAATGCCAATTCTGGAGGTTTGCGGCTGGAGCGCGCTCAGGACCGGTTGCCTGTCCCATTTGCCGCCCCCCCCTTTAGATTGCTGCAACGCTTGAGCGGGTGAGCTTTTTTTGACGGGCGAGGGCAGGTTAGCGAGAGGGGGCTGAAGCGCCCTCGAGGAAGAGCAGTTCCAGTGTCTGTACGGACGTCGCGCTGGCCGCACGCCCGCGGCGCTCGGCATCGACGATGCCGTACACCATGCTCAAGAACATTTCAGTGAATATTGCAGCGCTGATGTCGATGCGGAAAGCGCCTGCCTGTTGACCGCGCAGGAAGAAGGAATCCAAGGCATCCGCATACGCCCGCCACGAGCGATTTGCCTCGCTATCATCGAAGGAGTCCGGACGGTACTGGAAGAGCAGGAAGATCATCATCTCGCGATGTTTGAGATGCTCGACAATCAGACGATGGAGGGCCGTTACCGGGGCGCAACTGTTCAGCTGCGCATCGTCTATCACTTGAGTGAGGACTTGTTGCCCATAGCTCTCCAGCATGCTCACCAGATTGTCACGGGTTCCACAGAACCGGTGCAGGGTAGCCTTGCTGACGCCTGCCGCTTCGGCCAGTTCCTTCAAGGTGGCTCGAGGGTGGACAACAATCGCATCGGCCAACGCTTTGAGTAGACGCTCATCGGTTATCGGAAGGTGCATTCAAATAATTCCACACTGCCTGTTGTGTAACTATTGTGAAGGAAACATGAACAGATGGCATCCCATCTGATCAAGTAATGATTCAATTAAAGCTTTAAGGTCGCAAGCATTCTCGCCTGAATGGGGGCCGGTTTCACTAGGCCACTGCCCGATGTAATTTCGACTATGGATTCAGCCAATTTTGTTCGCTCACTGCACGGACCTGAGCCGGCGCCACAAGGTGGTCCGGCTGATGCCGAGGCGACGTGCGGCTTCGTCGAGATTGCCCTGGCAGCTGTCCAGCGTCTCCCGTACGTGGCGTAACTGCGCGGCCTTGCCAATCGTGTGCAAATCCGTTTCGCGTGGCGACTTTTTCCGAGCGGGTGAAGGCGGCAGGCTTTCGCCCAGTTCGGGTAGCACGCGAGCCAGATACGGCTCGTTCACGCCGTGCTCGCCCAGCAGTTCGCGGGCCGAAAGCATCGCGCGTTCGATCACGTTCTCCAGTTCCCGGACATTGCCCGGCCAGGCATACCGTGTCAGGTACGGCAGCAGGGCGGTCGGTATCTCCGCGGCGCCCGGCGGCTGGCCCTGAACCAGCAGGCGCTGGCTGATCCCCTGGCAGATCAGGGCGATATCCTCCGGCCGCTCGCGCAACGGTGTGGTCTGCAGGCGCAGAATGTTGAGCCGGTAATACAGATCGGTACGAAACTCGCCATCCTCCATGGCGGCACGCAGGTCCTGGTGAGTGGCGGCGATGATGCGCACGTCAATGGCAATCGGTTCGGTGCTGCCCAGGCGCAGCACCTCACGCTCTTGCAGCACCCGTAGCAGGCGGGTCTGCAACGACACCGGCATGTCGCCGATTTCGTCGAGAAACAGCGTGCCGCGGTGCGCCGCTTCGAGCAGCCCGGGCTTGCCGCCTTTGCGCGAGCCGCTGAAGGCGCCTTCCTCGTAGCCGAACAGTTCGCTTTCCAGCAGCGACTCTGGAAGCGCCGCGCAGTTGATGGCGACGAAGGGTCCCTGCCAGCGTGGGCTCTCGTTATGGATGCCTTGGGCCAGCAACTCCTTGCCGGTGCCGCTCTCGCCGGTGATCAGGATGGTCGAGTGGCTGGCGGCGAAACGCTTGGCCATTTGCAGCATCTCGCGGTTGGCCGTGCTGTTGCCGCCTAGCTGCTCGAGCCGGTAGCGGGCGGTGAACGCACCCGGGCGGCGAGTGGAGCGGATGCGCTGGTCCGCCCGCTGCACCGCGGTGGTGTCCTGGCAGGTCAGCACGAGGCCGGTACGCTGGCCGTTTTCCAGGATCGGCAGCAGATTGCTGACCACCGCATGCGAGCCAAGCCGAATCACCCGATTTTCCTCGCCGCTGCCGTCCTGCAGCGCCTGTTGCAAGTCCAGTTCCGGGCACAGCTGCTGTAGTGGCCGGCCCAGCGCCGCGCTGAGCGGCAACTCCAGCAGTTGGGCAAGAGCGGGGTTAAGCGACTGCACCACGCCGTGGTTGTCGACCGCCGCCACGCCGGTGGGGATGTGTTGCAGCACGGCATTCAAGTGCCGCCGTTTGGCGATTTCGATGCGTTGGCTGTCAAGGATGCCCAGGGCTTCCTCGAGCGCTCTGCGTACCGTGTCCTCGCTCAGCGACAGTACGCCGTGCAGTCCTGCCTGTTCCGCCAGTTCCACCACCGTCGACGAACCGATGATGCTGCGACAACCCAGCTGGGCGGCCTGCTCGACCGCCTGGCGAGCCTCCTCGAGGGAGGAGTAGGCGGCCTGGTGAACCTGCACGGTGAACAGTGCAGCCATGGCCTGAAGGTTGCGGTCAATGCGGTTGTAGCTGAGCAAGGCCACCTGCGAGGAGTGCTCACGCGCTTGTCCCAGCGCACGCAGCAGGTCATCGCCGCCGACGTGCATCGTCAATACCGGGCGAGTCAGGTGTTTGCGCAGGTAGGCGGCAGTGGCCCCGGCGCAGACGAACACGTCGACCGCGCCACGTTGTTCCCATTCGCGGGCGGTCTGCAGCGCCTCGGACACCGAGGTGTCGAGTACTTCGATGTGGGTGTCGGGATAGTCCGCCGTGAGCCCGGCCACCACCTGGGCAAGGCGGCTGCGTTGCCGGGGGCGTTGCAGGTGGCTGATCAGCACGACGACCTGGGAGGTGGGGGAGTGCATGGCGGGACCTGTTCATTGATGAAATTTTTCGATAGTGAACGAATTGGTTGCAGATGTGAAATTCGGCGCGCATCCCTCATTTGTTCAAAAATGCTGGGCGCCAGATCTGGCGCGGCCTCCAGCCAATTCCTGAAGAGTTGGCCCAGGCATTGCTCAGGTGTCCTGCCCACTCAAAACCGCAGGCAGGATCCATTGATTCATGAGCAGTTCCCCTACGACTTCTCCGGCCAGCGATGCGTTCGCGGCCATGACTGACGATCAGCGCCTGGTCGATTTCATCCGTGAGCATGCCTTGGCAACGCGCGTCGTCATCCAGGCCCGCAAGCGCTTGAGCGGCGGCGCCATCCAGGAAAACTGGCTGCTCGAACTGCTGATCGACGGCGGCCCATGGGCCGGCGCGCGACGCTGGGTGTTGCGCAGCGATGCGCTCTCTGCGCTGCCGGCCAGCCTCGACCGAGCACAGGAGTTCGCTGTGCTGCAAGTGGTCCACCAGGCCGGGGTGAAAGTGCCTCGGCCGCTCTGGCTGTGCCGCGATGCGGGTGTTCACGGGCGAGTGTTCTTCCTGATGGAGTACCTTCCGGGAGTCGCTACCGGACGTCTGCTCAGCGCGGGTGCCGGAGCCAATGGCCAGGCGCGACTGGCGACGCAGCTCGGGGCCAACCTGGCGCGCCTGCATCAAGTGCGCCCGCCGTGCGCAGCGCTGGACTTTCTGCCAGTGCCGGACGGCTCGCCAGCCCTGGCCACCGTCAGTGCCTATCGCCATTACCTTGACACCCTCGCCGAGGCTTATCCGGTACTGGAGTGGGGCCTACGCTGGTGCGAAGTGCATGCTCCGCGCAGCAGCCTTTGTCTGCTGCACCGCGACTACCGCACCGGCAACTACTTGGCCAGCGAACAGGGGCTGGAGGCCGTGCTCGACTGGGAGTTCACCGGCTGGGGCGATCCTTGCGAGGACCTCGGCTGGTTCACCGCCCGCTGCTGGCGCTTCACCCGTCCCGACCTCGAAGCGGGTGGGATCGGCCTGCTGGAGGACTTCCTGCGCGGCTACCACGAGGTGTCCTCCCTGCGTATCGAGCCCAGCCAGCTGCATTTCTGGCAGGTCATGGCGACCCTGCGCTGGGCGGTGATCGCCCTGCAGCAAGGGCAGCGCCATCTGTCCGGCGAAGAGCCTTCCCTCGAACTGGCACTGACCGCGCGCCTGCTGCCGGAGCTCGAACTCGACATCTTGAACATGACCGGTGGAGATGCGCCATGACCCAGCCGCACGCTCACGAACTACTCGAGATCGCCCGCCTGACCTTGCTGGAGCAGGTGCTGCCCGCGCTGGCCGGGGAGCTGCGTTACCCGGCGCTGATGATCGCCAATGCCATGGCCATCGCTGCCCGCGAAAGTCGCCTGCAAGCACGCACCTGCAGCCAGGAGAAGGCGCATCTGGCCGTCCTGGTCGACGGGGCGGGCGCGCCCTTGCAGGAGATCCGCCGTCAATTGGCCCGCGACATTCGCCAGGGACGCCATGACGACCCGCAGCGCCGGCGCACCCTGATAGACGCCTTGCGCCAGGTGACCCTCGCCCGGCTGGCGATCAGCAACCCCAAGGCCATGCCCTGAGCGCGGCGACACCTACCTTATTTCCCGGACCGACCAGAGCCAAGAAGGACAGACATGAATTTCACCCTGCCGGAAGAACTGCTTGCATTGCAGGCCAAGACCCGCGATTTCATCGCCGAACAGGTCATCCCGTTCGAGAACGACCCCCGCCAGGATGCCCACGGCCCCAGCGACGCCCTGCGTCGGGACCTGCAGGCCCGCGCACAGGCGGTGGGGCTGCTGACGCCTCACGCCAGTCGTGAAATGGGTGGCCTGGGCCTGAGCCATGTGGCCAAGGCAATCGTCTTCGAAGAGGCCGGTTATTCGCCCCTGGGGCCCGTCGCACTGAACATCCACGCCCCGGACGAAGGCAATATCCACTTGATGGATGTGGTGGCCACCGAAGCGCAGAAGGACCGCTGGCTGCGTCCATTGGTCCAGGGACGTGTCCGCTCGTGTTTCGCCATGACCGAACCGGCACCTGGCTCGGGCTCCGATCCGTCGATGCTGCGTACCACCGCTACCCGCGACGGCGGCGATTACCTGATCAATGGCCACAAATGGTTGATCACCGGGGCCGAGGGGGCCGGATTCGCTATCATCATGGCGCGCATGGAGGACGGCACGGCGACCATGTTCCTGTCCGACATGCAGCGCGATGGGATCATCCACGAACGGCAACTGAATACGCTGGACAGCTGCTTCACCGGCGGCCACGGGCAGCTGCGCTTCGACAACCTGCGGGTGCCGGCAAGCGATGTGCTGGGCGAGATCGGCAAGGGCTTCCGTTATGCCCAGGTGCGCCTGGCGCCAGCGCGACTGACTCACTGCATGCGCTGGCTCGGGGCCGCGCGACGTGCCCACGACATCGCCTGCGACCATGCGCGCACCCGCGATGCGTTCGGCAAGCCGTTGGGCGAGCACCAGGGGGTCGGCTTCATGCTGGCCGACAACATGATGGACCTGCATGTGGTCCGCCTGGCGGTCTGGCACTGCGCCTGGGTGCTCGACCAGGGCCAGCGCGGCAATGTCGACTCGAGCATGGCCAAGGTGATCAGCTCGGAAGCGCTGTGGCGGGTGGTCGATCGATGCGTGCAAGTCCTCGGCGGGCGCGGGGTGACCGGGGATACCGTGGTCGAGCGGATCTTCCGCGACATCCGCCCGTTCCGCATCTACGACGGCCCGAGCGAAGTGCACCGCATGAGCCTGGCGAAGAAACTCCTCGACCAGCGCCTGGGAGCCCACTGATGCAGCCGAACCTTGCCGGACTGTTTGCCCTTGATGGGCGCCGCGCCCTGGTGACCGGCGCCTCCAGCGGCCTCGGCCGACATTTCGCCATGACCCTGGCCGCGGCGGGTGCCGAGGTGGTAGTGACCGCCAGGCGCCTGGCGCCATTACAGAGCCTGGTCGAATCCATCGAGCTGGCCGGTGGTCGCGCCCGGGCCTTTGCCCTCGATGTGACCTGCCGTGACGATGTGTGCCGGGTGCTCGACGCCGCGGGCCCGCTGGATGTGCTGGTCAACAACGCGGGGGTGAGCGACAGCCAGCCCTGGCTCGATTGCGACGATGAAAGCTGGGACCGCGTGCTGGACACCAACCTCAAGGGCGCCTGGACAGTGGCCCAGGAAAGCGCCCGGCGGATGGTCGCTGCGGGGCAGGGCGGCAGCCTGATCAATGTCACCTCGATCCTCGCCAGCCGCGTGGCCAGCGCCGTCGGCCCCTATCTCGCGGCCAAGGCTGGCCTGGCGCACCTGACCCGTGCCATGGCCCTGGAGCTGGCGCGCCATGGCATCCGTGTGAACGCCCTGGCGCCAGGGTACGTGATGACCGATCTGAACGAGGCATTCCTGGCCAGCGAAGCCGGGGAGAAGTTGCGCTCGCGTATCCCCAGTCGGCGCTTCAGCCAGCCGGCCGACCTGGACGGCGCCTTGCTGCTGCTCGCCAGCGATGCCGGGCGAGCCATGAGCGGCGCCGAGATCGTGGTCGATGGCGGCCATCTGTGCAGTAGCCTGTAAAGCGCCCGGCGCAAGAACAACAAGAAACAGGAGAGGTGTATGTACATTCAATGCCTGGGCAACGTGCCGATGGGGGGCCGGTCATGATGACCCCGACCTTCGAGCATGAGCTTGCTCCCAACGAAGCCAACCATGTGCCGCTGTCGCCGCTGTCGTTCCTCAAGCGTGCTGCGCAGGTATACCCGGAGCGCGACGCGGTGGTTTATGGCGGCCGGCGCTACAGCTACCGCCAGCTGCACCAGCGCAGCCGCGCCCTGGCCAGCGCCCTGGAACGGGTCGGCGTGCAGCCGGGCGAGCGGGTGGCGATACTGGCGCCGAACATCCCCGAGATGCTCGAGGCGCACTATGGCGTGCCCGGCGCCGGTGCCGTGCTGGTGTGCATCAATATCCGCCTGGAAGCGCGCAGCATCGCCTTCATCCTGCGCCATTGCGCGGCCAAGGTGCTGATCTGCGACCGCGAGTTCGGCGCGGTGGTCCATCAGGCGCTGGCCATGCTCGAATCGCCGCCACTGCTGGTGGGCATCGACGATGCCCAGGCCGAAGGTGCCGACTTGCCCCACGACCTGGACTATGAAGCGTTCCTGGCCCAGGGCGATCCCGGCCGACCGCTGAGCGCGCCGCAGAACGAATGGCAGTCGATCGCCATCAACTACACCTCTGGCACCACAGGCGATCCCAAGGGCGTGGTCCTGCATCACCGCGGCGCCTACCTCAATGCCTGCGCCGGGGCGCTGGTCTTCCAGTTCGGGCCGCGCAGCGTCTACCTGTGGACCCTGCCGATGTTCCACTGCAATGGCTGGAGCCATACCTGGGCAGTGACCCTTTCAGGCGGCACCCATGTGTGCCTGCGCAAGGTCCAGCCTGAGGCAATCCACGCCGCTATCGCCGAGCACGCGGTGACCCACCTGAGCGCCGCGCCGGTGGTGATGTCGATGCTGATCCACGCCGGGCATGCCGACCTGCCTCCCGGGCCGGTGTCGGTGATCACCGGCGGCGCCGCGCCGCCCAGCGCGGTGATCGCCGCGATGGAGGCACGCGGCTTCAGCATCACCCACGCCTACGGCATGACCGAAAGCTACGGCCCCAGCACCCTGTGTTTGTGGCAACCGGGCGTCGACGAGTTGCCTTTGGAGGCTCGCGCCCGGTTCATGAGCCGCCAGGGGGTCGCCCACCCGATGCTCGAGGAGGCCACGGTACTGGATACCGACACCGGTCGTCCGGTCCCGGCCGACGGGTCCACCCTGGGCGAGTTGGTGGTGCGCGGCAACACGGTGATGAAAGGCTACCTGGATAACCCGCAGGCCACCCGTAGCGCGCTGGCCAACGGCTGGCTGCACACCGGCGATCTGGCCGTGCTGCATCCGGACGGCTATGTGGAAATCAAGGACCGGGCCAAGGACATCATCATTTCCGGCGGCGAGAACATCAGCTCGCTGGAAATCGAGGAGGTGCTCTACCAGCACCCCGAAGTGGTCGAGGCCGCCGTGGTGGCGCGCCCCGACTCGCGCTGGGGCGAAACCCCGCATGCCTTCGTCACCCTGCGCGCCGACGCCCAGGCCAGTGTCACGGCTGACGACCTGATCCGCTGGTGCCGCGAGCGCCTGGCGCACTTCAAGGCGCCGCGCCATGTCTCCCTGGTGGAGTTGCCCAAGACCGCCACCGGCAAGATCCAGAAGTTCGTCCTGCGCGAGTGGGCCCGGCAACAGGAGGCCCAGACTACCGGCGCCGAACACTGATCGAGCTGCAGCACCTGCACATCCCATAACAACAAGTACATTGCCCGAGGTGTCCCATGTCCAGCCTGTTATACGCGCGCGTTCGCGCCAGTGTCCGGTTCCAGCAACTGGTGGCGCGCAGAAGCCGTTTTA
Source organism: Pseudomonas chlororaphis subsp. chlororaphis (assembly GCF_003945765.1). Taxonomy (NCBI): domain Bacteria; kingdom Pseudomonadati; phylum Pseudomonadota; class Gammaproteobacteria; order Pseudomonadales; family Pseudomonadaceae; genus Pseudomonas; species Pseudomonas chlororaphis. The sequence continues at coordinate 3,461,298 of NZ_CP027712.1, forward strand.
CCCTGAGCCTGTTCCTGCTGATCCTGGCCACGTTCTATGGCTACATCGCGTTGGTGTCATTCTGGCCCGAGCTGATTGCCAGGCGCCTGGCCCAAGGGTCGAACATGACCATCGGCGTCGCTGCCGGCGCCTTCCTGTTCGTGTTCTTCTGTGCGTTGTCGGCGTTCTATGTGTACCGGGCCAATGGCGAGTTCGATCGCCTGACCCAGGCGTTGGTCGCCGGGCTGGACGAGGAGTCGGGCGCATGAAGAAACTACTGCCTCTGGCTTTGTTGCCGAACTCTGGCCTGCTGCTGGCGTCGCCCGCGTTGGACGCGGGCCAGCGTCAGCCCCTCAACCTGCATGCCATCGGCATGTTCATGGTGTTCGTGCTCTTCACTTTGTGCATCACCTGGTGGGCGGCGCGGCGCACCCGCTCGATGGCGGACTTCTACAGCGCCGGCGGCGGTATCCTGGGCTGGCAGAACGGCCTGGCGCTGGCCGGTGACTACATGTCCGCCTCGACGCTGTTGGGGATCACCGCGCTCATCTATACCTCCGGCATGGATGGCTACATCTACCTCATTGCCTTCTTCGCCGGCTGGCCGGTGTTGTTGCTGTTGATGACCGAGCGGCTGCGCAACCTGGGCCGCTTCACCTTCGCCGACATCACCTCGTACCGCCTCGACCAAGGCAAGGTGCGCACCATGGCCGCCATCGGCTCGCTGACCGTGGTGTGTTTCTACCTGGTGGCGCAGATGGTCGGGGCCGGGCAACTGATCAGGCTGCTGTTTGGCCTGGACTACCACATCGCCTTGGTGATCGTCGGCGCGCTGATGATGCTGTATGTCACCTTTGGCGGCATGGTGGCGACCACCTGGGTGCAGATCATCAAGGCGTTCCTGCTGCTGGTCGGCGGCTCGCTGGTCCTGTTTCTGGCGATGCGCGAGTTCGACTTCAGCTATGACACGCTGGTCACCCAGGCCATGGACACCCATGCCCTGGGTGAACGCCTACTGGCGCCTGGCAGCCTGCTGGCCGACCCATTGACAGCACTGTCGCTGAGCCTGGGGCTGGTATTCGGAACGGCCGGACTGCCGCATATCCTGATGCGGTTCTTCACCGTCAGCGATGCCCGGGAGGCACGTAAATCCGTGCTCTATGCCACCGGGTTCATCGGTTACTTCTTCAATGTCATTTTCCTGCTGGGCTTGGCGTCGATCGTGATCGTCAGCCAGCAGCCGCAGTTCTTCGAGGGTGGGCAGGTGGGTGGCAAGCTGCTGGGCGGGGGCAACATGGTGGTCATGCACCTGGCCCAGGCGGTCGGCGGCAACCTGTTGCTGGGCTTTTTGTCGGCAGTGACCTTCGCCACCATCCTGGCCGTGGTTTCAGGCCTGGCCCTGGCCGGGGCATCCGCGATAGCCCACGACCTGTATGCGCGGGTGATGATGAAGGGATCGGCCAGCGAGGCCCAGGAGTTGCGGGTGACCAAGCTGGCCACCCTTGGCCTTGGGTTGGTGGCGATAGCCCTGGGCATCGTGTTCGAAAATATCAACGTGGCCTTCATGGTCGCGCTGGCCTTTGGCATCGCCGCCTCGGCCAACTTCCCGGTGCTGTTCCTGTCGATGTTCTGGTCGGGGCTGACCACGCGTGGCGCGTTGGCCGGTGGCTACGTAGGGTTGCTCAGCGCCATGGGGTTCGTGGTGTTTTCCAAGCTGGTGTGGGTGGATGTCTTGCACTTCGCCGAGCCGCTGTTCCCCTATACCCAGCCTGCGCTGTTTTCCATGCCGCTGGCGTTTTTGGTGGCATATGCCGTTTCCCGGCTGGACCGCAGCGCGCGGGCCAAGGCGGAAAGGGCGGCCTTCGCCGATCAGTTCGTACGGGCCCAGACGGGCCTTGGTGCCAGCGGTGCAATAGATCATTGAGTCACAAGCGGTCGCTGGCGGATGAGTGCCAGCGGCCGCGTGACACCTCGCTAGTAACCTCTGAAGATATCCCCGATGCTGATAGTCGGATGCCCCGTGTGTCGCGCCGTCCCTTGGTGGACGAGGGACGGCCTTGGGGCAAGAAGGGCACTCAGGAAAATGACCAGCGTCAAGACGGCCAGTAGAAAACCAAATCGGCGCATATGATCCTCCAGCGATTTTTTATGATTGTTGTCGTCGGGTTCGATCCGAGAGGCCTGTAACCGCGCAGTCATGCCTCTTTCGAGGTGTCGTGCTCGCGGGCGAACACCTGGGTGGCGGCCACGATGTCCTGCTCGCCATAGCCCATCGATTCCGCGCGCTGCACGACCTGACACACGGCGTCGAACACCGGCGTCCAGGCACTTTGTGCGTGCATGGATTGGGCAATGTGCGCGAAGGCGCCCGCATGCACATCAAGCCTCGCCTGATCGCCCGCGAAATCCCGCGCTTCGAGCCGGCGTACCGCTTCCTCGAGTGCGTCGGCGATGAAAAAGCGTGACGTGTCGAGCAGGAGCCGGGCCGTTTTCGAAACAGGCATGCCAAACCGATCGCTCGCACCCACGGCCTCGAAAAATGCAACCATCGCGGCAAATGCATGGGCGTGGAGCACGGTCGCAAAGGCGAATGCTTGTTCCCAGGGAAGGAACACCGTATGGCCGGCGAGTACTTCAAGTAGCGCCCGATGCTGCTCGAAGGCCTCACGGTCGCCGGTATGGATGCAGTGACTTTCACGATGGCCGACGTTGCGAGGGTAGGCCACGATCGCCCCTTTGACGTAATGACCTCCCGCCCGATTGATCAGCGCCTGAAGCGCCAGGCCCTCGTCCTTGGCGTTGGTCGTGTAATCGACGATCGTGCGCTTGGCGAGTGCACGCGCCACACCCGGCATCCCAAGCACCTCGTGTGTCGCGTGGTTGTCCAGCAGCACGAAGATCGCGACCGGGCTTGCGCTCAGCGCGGCTTCGGCAGAGTCGCAGAGGTGAGCGCCGGCGGCCACGAGCGCTGCGGCCTTGCCGGGTGATCGATTCCAGATCGCTACGCGTTTGCCTTGCTTGAGAAACGCTTGCGCCATGATTGTTCCCATGGCCCCGAGTCCGACTACGGACACATCAAAGTCGGAGCAGGCATCATTGTGTTCGCCCACAGTCAAACCCTCATGATTATTGTTTTACGTGATTGGTGAAGTTATCCGCACCGCCAACGGGTGCAGCCTTTAGCGGCCGTGCAAGCCCCAGCTCACAGAAGGTTCTGTGACCGAGCCCAGTGCGTTGCGTCATCCAACGTCCTACCAAATGCGTTGAAGATCGCATCAACATCGTCCTGCGTCGTAATCAGCGGCGGACAGAAGGCGATCGTGTCGTAGATGGCGCGAATGATCAGCCCATGCTTGTGAGCCTGTTTGAACAGGTAGCTACCCAACGCACCTGGCTGGGCGAATGGTTGGCGGGTGGACTTGTCCGCAACCAGTTCGATCCCGCCCATCAGCCCGACACCTCGGGCATTGCCTACCAATGGGTGGTTTTCGAAAGCGCGCAGCCGGTGCTGGAACACAGGGGTCAAGCGCTGAACATGGCCAACCAGGTCGCGTTCCTCGATGATGCGGATGTTTTCCAGCGCGACCGCGGTGGCGACGGGATGGCCGCTGGTGGTCAGGCCATGAACGAATGCCCCCAGGCGCTGGCTCTGGCTTACCAGGACGTCATGGATTGCATCGGACACCAGCAGGGCTGCCAGTGGTTGATAGGACGAGGTGAGCTGCTTGGAGAGCACCATGATATCGGGCTGGATGTCGTACAGCTGGGCGCCGAACATCGTGCCAAGCCTGCCAAAACCCGTAACGATTTCGTCAATCACCACGAGAATGTCGTAGCGTTTGCACACCGCCTGGATCGCCGCCCAGTAGCCTTGGGGAGGTGGAATCACGCCGCCTGCCGCGATCACCGGTTCGCCGATGAACGCGGCGATGGTTTCCGGCCCTTCGGCCAGGATGTAGCGTTCCAGTTCATTCGCCAGACGCGCCGAAAAGGCTTCTTCCGTTTCTCCAGGCCGGGCAAAGCGGTAGAAGTTCGGGCACGTCAGGTGATGGACAGGGATTGCCGGCAGATCGAAATCGCGATGAATCGACGGTATGCCGGTCAAGCTCGCGGAGGCGACGGTGGTGCCGTGATAGGCCTGCTGGCGGGAGATGAATTTCTTCTTGTTTGGTTTGCCCTGCGCGTTGTTCACGTACCAGACCACCTTCACCACCGAGTCGTTGGCCTCGGAACCTGAGTTGGTGAAGAACGCATGATTCAGATCGCCGGGCGCCAGCTCGGCCAGTTTGGCGGCGAGCGCTGCCGCTGGAGCATGGGTCTTGTGGCTGAAGCTGTGGTAGTAGGGCAGCTGTTTGAACTGCTCGACGGCCGCGTCGACCAGGCGCTTTTCACTGAAGCCCAAGGCAACGCTCCATAGGCCCGACATGGCTTCGATGTAGGCATTGCCCTGGTCATCGAAGACCCGCACGCCGTCCCCACCGGCGATCACGAATGGCCCGACCTCTTGGTGCTGCGCCAGGTTGGTGTAGGGATGAATGAGTGAAGACAGATCGTTCTGAACGATTGAAGTGGCAGTGCTCATTGGCTCATGTTCCTGTCGCAAGCGGATGGTTGCCCGCAGGTGAGAAGGTTGGGTGCGCCATGTGTATCGGCACATGGCGCACGGCAGAACCCTGGAGTTACTGGCTCAGCGCTGCCGCGACCGACTCGCCGAACGCTTTCAAGCCTTCCTCAAGCTGCTCGGTCGGGGTATTCACCGGTGGCATCAGCTTGATGACTTCGCCATTCGGGCCGCAGCGGTCGACCAGCACACCTGCCTGCAGCACGCGCTGCTGGGCATCCTTGGCGAACGCCAGGTTGCCGCGGCCGAAGTCGATGCCGGCGATCATGCCGCGGCAGCGCGCGGAGGCGACCCCAGGAATCGCTGCGAAGCCGGCAACGGCGCGCTCCATGGCCGCGCTGTTGTCGGCCAGCAATGTGAGGAACTGCTCGTCGCGCCAATAGCCGAGCGCGATCCGGGCGGTCAGGAACGCCAGCTGGTTGCCGCGGAACGTGCCGATGTGCTCGCCGGGTTGCCAGATATCCAGCTCAGCGCGAATCAACACGATCGCCATCGGCAGGCCAAAGCCGCCGATGGATTTCGCGCAGGTGATCAGGTCCGGCACGATCCCGGAACGCTCGAAGCCGAAGAAGTCTCCGGTACGGCCGCAGCCGGCCTGGATCTCGTCACAGATGAGCAGCACCCCGTGATCGCGGGTCCACTGGCGCAAGCGTTGCAGCCATTCGTTGGAGGCCGCGTAGACACCGGCCTGGATCTGCACGGATTCGACGATCACCGCCGCCGGCAATTCCGATCCGCTGCCCTGGTCGTTGGCCAGGCGCTCGAGAAAACCAATGCTGTCGAATTCGCCGTAAGGGCTGTCTTCGTACGGCACGAACACCACGTCGCTGGACAGCCCGGGGCCGCGGCGAGTGCGGTTGCCGGTGACCGCCAGGGCCCCGGCGGTCATGCCGTGGTAAGCACCGTAGAAGGATACGATCTTGGTGCGCCCCGTGGCCTTGCGCGCAAGCTTCAACGCGGCCTCGACGGCGTCGGCGCCGGTCGGGCCGGTGAATTGAACCTTGTAGTCCCAGCCGCGCGGCTCGAACAGGTCACGCTCGATCGCCTCCAGGAACCGACGCTTGGTGCTGGTATGCAGGTCGAGGCCATGGGTCACACCGTTGGCCGAAAGGTATTCGATCAAGGCATCGCGCATGCGCGGATCGTTGTGGCCATAGTTCAGGGCGCCGGCGCCGGCGAAGAAGTCCAGATAGTCGCGACCATCTTCGGCGTGGATCTTGCTGCCTTGGGCCGTATCGAAGACCAGGGGCAGGTCGCGGCAATACATCCGCACGTTGGATTCGAGTCTCTCGAACGTCTCGATATTGTTCATACATAACCTCTTGTCGTTGTCTGGGCGAGGGGCGGGACGCTGGGTCCCGGGATTTATGCGGCGTTGCTTCGATCAGTGCTTGAACATCACATGTCGCACCACGGTGTAGTCTTCCAGGCCGTACATGGAGAGGTCCTTGCCGTACCCGGACAGCTTCACGCCGCCATGGGGCATCTCGCTGACCAGCATGAAGTGGGTATTGACCCAAGTGCAGCCGTATTGCAGGCGCGCGGCCAGCCGATGGGCCCGACCTGCGTCGCAGGTCCACACCGAAGACGCCAGGCCGTAGTCGGAGTCATTGGCCCACGCCAGTGCCTGGGCTTCATCCTCGAATTCCGAAACCGTCACCACCGGGCCGAAGATTTCACGGCATACCACCTCGTCTTCCTGCTTCGCGCCGGCCAATACCGTCGGCTCGAAGAAGAATCCAGGGCCCGCGACCGGCTTGCCGCCAGTGACGACCTCGATGTGTGGAAGCGCCTTGGCACGCTGCACAAAACCCTCGACACGTTCGAAGTGCTCTTGGGTGATCAGTGGGCCCATCTGCGTCGCCGGGTCATCCTGAAGCCCGCATTTGATACTGGACACCGCCTCCCCGAGCTTGCGCACGAACTGCGCATAGACCGCCTTCTGTACATAGATGCGACAGGCAGCGGTACAGTCCTGCCCGGCGTTGTAGAAGCCGAAGGCGCTGATGCCCTCGACAGCGGCATCGATGTCGGCGTCATCGAAGATCAGCACCGGCGCCTTGCCACCCAGTTCCATGTGCATCCGCTTCACGCTGTCGGCCGTGCCTTCGATGATCCGGCTGCCGGTGCGAACGGAACCGGTGAGCGACACCATCCGGACCTGCGGGTGGTTGGTCAGCGGCTCGCCCACCGAAGCACCGCGGCCGTGGACGATGTTGACCACGCCGGCGGGGAAGATGTCGGCGAGCAGCTCTCCCAGTTTCAAGGTGGTCATCGGCGTATGTTCCGAGGGTTTCAGCACCACGGTGTTGCCGGCGGCCAATGCCGGGCCGAGTTTCCAGGCCGCCATCAGCAACGGATAGTTCCACGGTGCGATGGAGGCGACGACGCCCACCGGGTCGCGGCGGATCATCGAGGTATGGCCCGGCAGATACTCGCCCGCCGCCGAACCCTGCAGGCAGCGAACGGCGCCGGCAAAGAAGCGGAACACGTCCGATACGGCTGGCAGCTCGTCCTGCAGCACGGCAGTGAAAGGCTTGCCGCAGTTGTCCGCCTCCAGGCGAGCGAACACTTGCGCCTGTGCATCGATGCGGTCGGCGAGCTTGAGCAACAACGCCGCGCGATCCTTGGGGGGTGTTTGTGACCACGCCTCATAAGCCGCGCTTGCGCTCTGGACCGATGCGTGAACCTGGGAGCGGCTCGCCTCGGCGGTCTGCACCAGGACACTGCCCAGGGAAGGGTTGTACACGGCCAGGCTTTCGCCTTCGCCGGCCACGAGCACACCATTGATCAGCAGTTTGGTTTGCATATCGATTCTCGCCATTGAACGGCAAACCCGGGGGCTTGCCTTGTGGTTGTTGTCAGAACGCTCGATTGAAGGGCGATCGCTACACCAGGGCATCCGCTACAGGGCTGCGGAAGAGGCTGGTACGGCAGGCGAGATAAACGGCGCCTATGCCCAGCCAGCCACAGCCCATGATCAGTGCGTCTTTATCCAGGCTGGCGAGCATCCAGGCGGCCGTGACCAGGCCAATGAGGGGGAAGATCACACCTCGCAGAAGCCCGGCTCCGTCTTTGACGCGGGCATCGAAGGTCAGCCGCAACGCGCAAAGATTGACTGCGGTGAAGGCGAGAAAGGCGCCGAAGTTCACCAGAGACGTCGCGGTGGCGATCGTCAGTCCAAAACCTACAGTGCCGAAGGCACCGCAGAGCAGGATGTTGAAGGCCGGCGTCTTGTAGCGAGGGTGCAGCGCGCCGAACAACGTGCGGGGCAGTTGGTTATCTCGGCCGAGGGCGTACAGCAGCCGACCCACGCTCGCCTGGAACGACATGCCCGCGGCGAAGTGGGCGATGATGATGCCTGCCAATACCACGGCGAAGAACAGGTCCCCGCCGATCATCCGGGCAATCTCGAATGCCGCGCCATCCACATTCACGAACTCGAGGGAGGGATGGGCCAGATACATGAAGTACGAGGAGCCGACGTACACCGCACCACCGATCAAGGCGACCAGCAGAATGGCGCGTGGAATCGTCCGGCTCGGATCCCTGGTTTCCTCGCTGAGCGTGGACAGCGCGTCGAAGCCCAGGAATGAATAGGCGGCAATGGCCGCGCCGGCCATGGTCGTGGCGAACGGCACTTGCTGGTTGAAGAACGGCTTGGCCGACAGCAGCCCACCAGGGCCGTTGGCGACAGTGATGTAATGCCAGCAGAGACCGATGAACACGGCAATGATGGCAAGCTGTACCAGCATCAGTAAGACGTTGAACCGGTTCGCCACCTGGATGCCCAGGATATTCAGCAGCGTCGTGCTGACAATGAAACCCAGGATCCATACCCACTGCGGCACATCGGGAAAGGCCATGTTCAGATAGCTGGCGCCGAGCAACCAGATCAGCATCGGAATGAAGAAGTAGTCGAGCAGGGCGGCCCAGCCCACCATGAACCCGAGATTCGCATTCAGCATCTTGCGGGTATAGGTATAGGCCGAACCGGCTGCCGGGAACACCCTGACCAGGCGACCGTAGCTCAACGCGGTGAAAATGACGCCGATCGCCGCGATCCCATAGGACATTGCCGTGGTGTTCTGGCTTGCCTGCGAGATGACCCCATAGGTGCCGAAGACAATCAACGGGGCAAGGAATGCCAAACCGAAGAGCAGAACGGAAAACGGGCCCAGGGTGCGCTTCAACGAAGCGTTCGGGGTTGATTCGTTCATGACTGACACCCCTCACTCTACGAAGTTGTAAGCAGCGGCGACGATTTCGCGGTAGGTCTGCACGGTCATTTCCTTGGCATTGCTGGGGTCCGAAAAGTTGTTCTTCGACTTTTCAGCAATGCTCAGGAAGTCCTCTTCGCGCACGCCCTTCACTTCGGCGAAGCGGGGAATGCCCAGGTCCCTGCTCATCTGGAACAGGTGGCCGACAGCCGCCTCGGCGGCATCGACCGGCGAGAGGTTGGGATCGATCCCCAGCGCGTAGGCAACCTGAGCGTGCCGGAGAATGTCAGCGTCACGATTGTGGCCGAACACAAAGGGCAGGAAGATCGCGTTGCCCACGCCGTGCGGCGTGTCGTACATGCCACCGATGGCCTCGGAAATGCAGTGCACGCTGCCAACGTCCGCGTTGCCGAATGCCATGCCGGCGATCAGGCTTGCCACCAGCATCTGCTCGCGGGCCTTCAAGTTATCCGGCTCTTGCACTGCCGGCTTGAGGTGCTGGCTGATCAAGCGGATGGCATGCAGCGCCAGACCATCGCTGATCGGATTCGATACGCGACAGGTGTAGGCTTCGATGGCATGGGTCAAGGCATCCATCCCGGTCGCGGCGGCAATCGACGACGGAAGCGTCGTGGTGATGTGCGAGTCGAGCAGGGCCAGTACTGGGCCGATTCGATAATCCAGAACGTTCATCTTGAAGTGGCGTGCGGTGTCGGTGACCACCGAGAAGCACGTCACCTCGCTACCGGTGCCCGACGTGGTAGGGATCGCCACAATAGGCGGTATGGCGTGCTTCAGTTTGAAAGAGCCCTCGTAGTCCTCGATCCGGCCCTCGTGGGTCAGGAGCAGGCTGATGGCTTTGGCTGCGTCCATCGCGCTGCCCCCGCCAATGGCCAGGAGGCCATCGATACCTTTGCCGCGGTACATCTGTGCAGCGTGATTGATGTCTGCGCTGCGAGGGTTGGCCTTGACGTCCGAGATTTCATCGAAGGAAATGCCCGATTTTTCCAGGCTGGCATACACGCTGGTCAACAGACCTGCCGCCTTAACCCCGGCATCGGTGACGATCAGGATGCGCTCCAGGCCAAGTTCACGCAGATGTTCGCCGGTGCGCTCACGCAGGCCAGGCTCCATCACAACTTTGCTGGGGAGTAAGAACTTGAATTCCATACATACCTCTTGCCTTTGCGGCTTAGTTGTCATTGTTAAAAGGGCAGTGAAGGAGCATCAGCACCAGGCCGCAGTAACAGCCCAGACAGGTGATGTGTGGCTCGACGGTTTCGCACAAGCCGGGTTCTTGTTGTTTTGATTTCCATGGAACTTGAGCAACCGCAATGCGCTGCAAACGGCCAGACTCAAGTTCTAATGGGTAAAAAGAGGGGCGCTAAACAACACGCCCCTAAAATGCAACGTTTGTTTCTAACGCATATGGGTTGCCAAGAGAGACAGCAGCGTGCCTGACAGGGAGGGAGGGAGATCATGCCCCATCCCCGGCAACAGAACTAAGCGCGCCCCGGGAACCGCAGCGGCAGTGGCGAAACCTCCGCTGGTTGCGACCATGAGGTCTTTATCCCCATGAATGACCAGCGTGCTGCAGCCAATCCGCCGTAGTTCTTGCGTGCGGTCGCCCGAGTTGATGATGGCGCCAATCTGCCTGGCAGTCCCGAGGTTGCCTGACTCACCGCCGCCTCGTTCCCAAGCCTGCATGGCATAGTCACGCAAGGCTTGTTCATTGCACTCAAGTGTCGAGCCAATGAGACGCATGATGTCTATATAGTCGCGAACACTTTCATGCTGAGTCCTGGGTGGGCGGCGCAGGAGTTGCAAAATCGCTTTGAGCGCTGGCTGGCCGACTCGCAGGGAACCGGTGGTCGAGAAGATCGAGGTGAGGGTCCTGACGCGCTCAGGGTAACGGGCGGCGAGTGTCTGGGCGATCATGCCGCCCATCGACATCCCCATGACGTGCGCCGTCTCCAGTTGCAAGCCATTCATGAGCCCGATCACATCATCGGCCATGTCACCCAGGTCGTAACCTGTGGTCGGCTTGCGGAAGAACTGCTGCATGACCGTGGGTGGCGTCACCTCGGTGAAAAAGGACCTGCCCGAATCACGGTTGTCCAGCGTGATGACGCGCAATCCCTGCTCAACCAGGCCGGCGATGATCGGTTGCGGCCAATAGGTCAGTTGCAGCCCCAGGCCGACGATGAGAATGACCGGCGGGGCCGTTTCAGATCCGTGGCTGCGATAGCAGAGCCTGCGCTGGCCTGGTAATTCACAGAACCGATCCGCGCTCATCGCCCGCTACCCTGGGTCTGTAGTTCGGCGCCAGTGCGCAGGGGAGCAGCGGGTATTGCGGTGAATTTGAGGCAGCTTTCGGCAACCGTTCCTCGGCGCAGCAGCTTGACGTCGCGGAAGTAATCCATCGACATCACCCAGGGCTCGCACGGGCCCTGGCGCGGCATGCTGTCCAAGGCGCGTTGTACGTATCCAGCGCCAAAGTCCAGCAAGGGGCGGGTTTCAATTCCGTCCGGGGCCTTGGGCTCGCAAACGTTGTAGCCATGCCCATCCATGAAGCCCAGCAAGCGACAGAAATGATCGCACAGCAGGCACACTTTCAAGGTCCAGGAAGAGTTTGTGTAGCCCACTGCAAAAGCAAAATTGGGCACGCCGGACAGCATCATGCCTTTGTAAGCCAGGGTCTTGCTCAGCACCACCGGTTTACCGTCCTTGTGCAAGGTCACTCCACCAAACAGCTGGACATTGAGCCCGGTGGCTGTGATGACGATGTCGGCTTTGAGCTCTTGGCCTGATCTGAGCAAAACGCCCGATTCCGTAAACCGCTCGATATGATCGGTGACGACGGAGGCTTTACCCGCACTGATTGCCTTGAATAAATCGCCTTCAGGAACAGAGCACAGTCGCTGGTCCCAGGGGTTGTAGGGTGGGTTGAAATGAACGTCGACAGGGTAGTCCTTGGGCAGCTCTTTCTTGGTCAGCCAGAGGAGCAGCTTGCGGGAAAGTTTGGGGAAGCGTTGGCAGAATCCCCAGAAGGCCAGCGTGATCTTGGCGTTCTTGTAGCGTGTCAGTGAGTAGGCGGTTTGCGCCGGCAGGACTTTGCGTAGAAAGGCTGCAATGGAGTCGGTGGCCGGTTGATTGATGATGTAAGAGGGGGTGCGCTGCAGCATGGTGATGCTGGCTACTTTGTCCGCCATGGCCGGAATCAACGTCACGGCCGTTGCTCCGCTGCCAATCACGACCACGCGTTTACCGCTGTAATCCAGGTCTTCGGGCCAGTGTTGCGGATGGATGATCTGCCCCTTGAATTGCTCTGTGCCTTCAAAGCGAGGGGTGAATCCTTGGTCATAACGATAGTAACCGCCTGCGCTGAACAGCCAGCGGCATTGAATGGTGCGGGGCTCTGTCGTGTTGCCGTCCTTGACTTTGACCGTCCACAATCCTTTCTCGCTTTCCCAGTCCGCGCAAAGCACTTTTTGCTGGTACTGGATGCGTTCCTGCAGCCCGTACTCGTCAACGGTCTCGCGCAGATACTCAAGGATGTCTGCGGCGTCCGCCAATGACTTGGCTTTGGTCCAGGGCTTGAAGTCGAAACCGAAAGTGAAGAGGTCCGAGTCGGAGCGGATGCCGGGGTAACGGAACAAGTCCCAGGTACCACCCGCACGCTCACGGGATTCCAGGATCGCAAAGGTTTTGTGAGGCTGATAGCGTCGCAGGTAAGCAGCTGCGCCGATACCCGACACCCCAGCTCCGATGATCAAAACATCCAGCGGCTCAATCGGAAGAATAGCGTGGGAAGACATAGCGCCTCCTATTGTTGTGTTATAGAGACTTGTTCGTTTGACTTGATCGCATGACCACGATAAATGCCGCCGATGGTATGGACAAGGTGCGAAATGCACCTGAAATCTATTGGTTTGGGATGTTTTGCACACCTCGACTCAAGGCGTCGTGCAAAGGCTGACGTTGTCTGCGTGATGAAGGATGACTAAGGATCGATGCTGCGATGGCCGCAACGTGCTATGCGGGGAAGGGCGATCGGCTTCGCTGACACAGGCAGGCTGGTAGCGCCGGTCAGCCAAAACGGCAGTTCATGTCAGGGGCGCAAGGATGCGGCCTGTGGGACGTCAACCTCCATACGCCGAGATTCTTCAATAGGCTGTGTATCCCACTGAGGTATCGCTGGACGGCGATGGCGGGCGGTTGGCTTGAGGGAGGCAATGGCAGCCAATCGGCTAGCCGGGCAAGGCAGCGCAAGCATCACGCTGCCATGCGGCATGGAGCAGGGGCACATCCGAGCACAGGGTCAGTAGCTGGCAGCCAGTAGTTTTACAGCGCGACAGGCCGCCTCCGTCTCGGCCTCCAAGCGCTCCATATCACCGTGGGCTGACCAGGCGAGCAGGAGTCCGTCGAACAAATTGATCACTAACCGGCTGATGGTGGTCGACGCGGTCTTGTCCAGCTTGGGATTGGCAACCATCTCGATTCTCTGCTCTATCGCTTCGACAGAAATCGAATAAATCCTGGCAGCCATTGCCGGGTTGTTGCGCAGGTTCCAGAAGAAGAGCTCGAACTGGGTCGTGGCCAGGTCGGGGTGGGCAGTAAACCATTTGACCAACTGACGCAGTATCTCTGCCGCCGACTCTGCCGCGCCGGCACCTGTTGGCGCGCGCGCCAATGACTGCTGCGGCATGTTAATCAGGGACTCGTAGACGGCGCAGAACAAATCATCCTTGGTATGAAATACGTAGTGCAACGAGGCCAGCGGAGACTTTGCCTGGGCGGCGATACGCCGAGTCGTCGCGTTAGCTACCCCGTGCTCGGCAATCACCTTCACGGTTGCTTCAATGAAGTCTTGTTTGCGCTGTTCGGCGCCCATCCGAGCCATGTAGACAATCTCCTTACGGTGTTGCCGCCAGCAACCTGGTTCGGCGTCGAAAAGCGTGAATGCTAACGCATGGTAGCTCCCCAATCCATGAATCGACATGGGTGACCGTCAGGGCTTCGCCTTGTCGCCCCATGAGTGATGCCCTCCCTTACGCACCCAAAAGCAGCGGTTGTTTCCTAAATACCCAGTCTGTCGTGGGGCGCCGAAACAAGTTCAGCTGCGAAGTGGGTCGTGAGGTATCACCGGCGCTGCAGTCGCGGCGAGCGGGGGGCTTTGATTTTCCTGGCTTTGGACCCCTTGGCAAAAAAGCGGCACACAAACTGCTTGTGATCATTCGACTTGGTCAATTGATCAGGTCCTGAGCCCAATCTGGCTCAATGCGTGGGCGCGCCCATGACTCGACAGATCAGGGGCGAGCTAATGAGCACATCCCAGCTCGTCGATTTACCCATCCTTCCTGAGTTCATGGGCGCTTAGGCCCCGCAATGAAGGCGACGGATGTGGGGCGGGCGCAGGTTGTTGACTAGAGCATCCGATCACACAGCAGGAGATGTACATGCAGGCACGAAAACTATCGACCGTAAGCTGCGATGCGCCGATCGAGCAGGTGGTGGAGATTATCAAGCGGGACGGCGCCGTCGTTATTTCCAACTTTGTCTCGGGAGAAACGCTGAAGTCCCTTGCTGAAGAGCTGGAGCCCTATTTGAGTGCAACGCCGTGCGGTGTGGATCCTTACTTCGCTGGCACGCAGACACGCCGTGTCGCACGAATTATCGGGCGAAGCGACACGGCGGTGGAGGTGGCACTCAATCCCCTATTTCTCGGGGCGGCGAGAAAAATCTTGCAAGTCCCTGCGCATGTCTGGGTGGGGGAGGATCGAATCGAGGTCGAGCCTGATATTCAACTCAGCATTACCCAGGCTATTCAGATCGGTCCGGGGCAAGGCCGGCAACCGCTGCACCGCGACGATACCACCTCGCTCTGGCGTCACCCCCAGTACGGTCGTGAGGCTCGGCTGCAAATGATGCTGGCCCTTTCAGACTTTACCGAAGAGAACGGTGCAACGCGTGTCATTCCCGGAAGCCACGAGTGGAATGACGAGCGAATGCCCACTCAAGACGAAACCATCGCGGCGGAAATGCCGGCGGGCTCTGCGCTTTTGTGGATGGGGTCGGTGTACCACGGAGGTGGCGCCAACACGTCCTCGGCGCCTCGAACCGGCCTCACGATGGCCTATGACTTGGCATTCTTGCGACTGGAAGAAAATCACTTCCTTTCCATCCCCATTGAGCGGCTGCGTCAGCTCCCCGCAGAAATGCAGCGCCTGCTGGGCTGGAGCTGCAGTAGCACGTTGCTGGGGTGGGTGGAAGTCGATGGCCAGATGCGCGACCCGCAAGAGCTGCTGGCCATGCCTTCTTTCGCCGGGGCGGGTAAAGGCTTTTAAGCCTTTCAAATCGACCCTGTGGGGGCGCCCCACGGTTTGAGGAGTGGTCGACGTCTCTTCGAGGCCTGCTTTGCCTGTACCGACTTTAACGTCAGGGAGAGCGGCCGACGCCGATCAGCGCACAACTGCGCCGCCGTTCATTTTCATTGCGAGTGCTGTCGTGCCCGATGAGATGTTCGTGCACGCAAATATTGACTGAGTGCACGTAGGAGTGAAGCGAATGAAAGCTTCGAATACAGAGGCCCGTAACGGTTCTGAAACCCTGAGATTTCGCAATCTTGGCGGGTGGGTGGAGCGGCCGGTCGACCTGCAGCCGGAACTCAAAGGCCATGAGCACGCCGATGTGATCGTGGTCGGAGGTGGTTTTGCCGGCCTGTCAACCGCGCTCGAGCTTACGGCTCTTGGGGCGAAAGTCATTGTCCTGGAGCAGGAGTTCGCCGGCTTCGGTGCCAGTGGGCGCAATGCGGGCTATCTGCTCGGCAGCATGGGTATCGAGTGCGACGTCTTCGTCAAGCGGGTGGGGATGGAGCAGGCAAAGAGCTTCGTCAGTTTCTACGACGAGGCCGTCACTTACGTGGAAGAGCGTTTGACGGCCTTGGGTATCGACTGTGATTACAATCCCTCGGGGGTTATCCGGGCTGCTGTTCATCCTAGCCAGGAAAAGCGGCTGCGCGCGAATATGGAGCTGGGGCATAAGTTGGGCTCTGTGACCCGCTTTGTGGATAGTGCCGAGATGCGCGTGCGGGGAATCCCGCCGGCATTCCTGTTTGGCAGCGAGCAGCGCGGTGGCACCTTGAATCCTGGGAAGTACGTCAGCGGCCTGCGTCGCGCGGCAATCCTGGCGGGGGTAAAACTTTACGAACGCACCCCGTTGCTTTCCTACAGTGAAGGGTCGGTCATCACCTGCAAGACCGCTCTCGGTAGCGCAACCGCACCGGTAATGGTGCTGGCAACCAACGCCTATACGCCTCAGTTGGGGGTGCTACGTAACAAGGTTGCGCCGATCCGCGTTTCGGCAATCGAAACCCAGCCGCTGTCGGCGGAGCAACTGGCGTCCCTGGGTTGGAAAGGGCGGGAAGGGCTCATCACGCCGCACTACACGATGGAGAGCCACCGCCTGACGGCCCATGACACCATGGTGTTAACGGTGAAAGAGTTGGGCTATGCCTACGGCTCGAAGACCCCCAATGTCCCGGATTATCGCGCCTATACCGCATTGGCCCGGGTACTGCGCGAGCGCTATCCCTCGTTGCAAGGTCTTGGCATTCAGCACTGCTGGAGCGGATACATCAGTGGGGCTTACGACTTCCTACCCGTCATCGGTGCAATGGGTGCGAAACAGAATATTTTCTATACCGCGGGTTGTTCGGGCCATGGCCTGGCTACTCAATCGCTCATGGGGGCGCTTTTCGCCGGGCGGATCAACGGCAAAGAGCCTCCACTTCTAGCGGCGCTGCAGCACAAGACCCCCTCCATGCTGCCTGAGCCATTTCAATGGTGCGCTATACAGTCCGCTTTTGCAGCGGCCAAGCTACTTGATGCCTGGACCGACAACAAAGTGCGTAAAGACAACGCTTTGAAAGGCTGAGAACAATGCGGGGGGACATTAATGGCGCCCTATTGTTGCCCCGACGCATGGGCAGAGGCGAGGCATCGGCGCGACACTATTTAAAGAGGCTGTTATCGTGGAACTGATAGATATATTTGCACTGGTCTCATGCATTCTGCTGGTGATTTGCGGGCTAAGTTATGGCGTGGCATTCATCCGGCGGAATAATTATTTGCTCGGCCTGGAGTTCTTGATTGTGGGGATCTCCGCGTCGAACTTCACTACGTTTATAGCCACGGGCTGGCAAGCCAATTACAACGTCGCGATCTTTCTCGACGCCTTTTCACGAGGAGTTGGCGTGCCTATTATCGCGACGCTTGGGTTGATGGCGGTTACGCACAATTACAAGCCATCTCTCGCGAAAGACATCAGCCTGTTCGTGGCGGGTTTTGCCGCTACAGGTGTCTACTTTCTATCCGGCATCGTTAAGGAGTCGCTGCCTTACTTCTATATGCTCATGTGGTCAATCTACACGTTGTACCTTTGCTACTTTACCTGGCGATTGGCACGTGCCGGAGAGGTATTCCACGCACTGGCTACTGTCCTGGGCGGGGCGGCGGGGCTGACCGTGGCACTTCGGTACGACTTCTTCCCGATTCCGGGCGATGACACAAAAATGATCTTCATGACCTGCGCCTTCCTGGCTTGGTCATATTCGATTGTGCAGCTGTATTACGCCTATGGTGCGCTGGAACGTTCGAGGAAAGATTCTTCTTACTCGCTTCTTCATTCCAGGTAAGTCTGCACTGCGTAGCGAGCTGTTCCGTTCCTGTAAGGCGTGCTGTTTCGAATACTCCATGTTTTCGTATCAGGAATAATCTACTACTCCATGGCTGGCCGTAGGCCTGCTTCTTTGCCGCCCTCCTGGGCGGCTTTTTTTTGTTGTTAGCGAGCAGATCTACACAGCCTCTGCTGTTAGAACCAAGCAATGTCCGTTGTGCAAGTAACGAGGGTAGGAACCCTGGCTATCCAAACTGGCAAAGGCAGTTTTCGCCAAGTTACGACGCACACTCAGGCTGGCTCTTTTGCCCCATGACCAAGCACTTCTTGGTAACAGGTGTTTCCTTAATTCCCATTATGGGGCAGTAGGTCGACATACGCAGATCTCCGGCAGACTGTAACTGTTTGTTTTTTATAAAGAAATAATTAGATTTTGGATTCTGGCATATGGCTTGCCTCATGATCATCTGACATGGTCAATTGACCATGTCAGATGATCGAATGTGTGGCAGGAACCGATTTTTCCGTCTGGAAGGCCCTGCCATCGATCAAAGCCCTTTGTTTGAGGATCCTCCAATGAAAGATGTGACTGAACGGCTGGAAGGTAACGTATCCACCCGCCGTGTTATCAGGCAGCTGCTGGTGACTATTGCGGCATCGACTGCGATTTTCTCGGTCCAGGCTGCGACCATGGGGCCTGAGGCGCTGGGTTCGAAGCTGACTCCCCTGGGGGGAGAGATCGCCGCAAGTTCCGGCGGGGACATTCCGGCCTGGACGCAACCTGGGCAGCAGGGGGCGGGATGGAGTTACGGCCAGGTCCGCGGGGAGCACTGGAAGTTCAAGGGCGATAAACCCCTCTACAGCATCGACTCGAACAATGTGGCGCAGCATGCGAGCAAGCTGTCCCCCGGCCAGCTTGAACTGTTCAAGAAAGTTCCAGGCTATCGCATGGATGTCTATCCGACCCGTCGTACCTGCGGCGCTCCAGACTTCGTGGCCGAGAACACCAAGCAGAACGTTGGCTTCGCCAAGCTTGATGCTGCCGGTGTCGCCCTCGAGGAAGCGCATGTTCCGGGTATCCCGTTCCCCATGCCCAGCACCGGTGCCGAGGTGATGTGGAACATGAAGATGCGCTATCGCGGGGTGGGCGTCGAACTGCCCCGGAGCATTTCCGGGATTTCGCCGCGCAAGGGTGGGGAATGGTTACGCCAGTCGACAGACACGGTCTTCTTCACACCATGGGGCAAAAAGGGCAGTGCGCTCTTCTCATCCGTCGGTCGCCTGGAAAACGCCACCTTCTTCAACTACCAGGAGCCCGCCGCCCTGGCCGGTCAGGCCGCGGTGCAGACTGCCGTGGCCGGCGAACAGGCCACGACCTTCTACTACTTCCCCGGCCAGCGTCGCGTGCGCCGCATGCCGTCCTATTCCTACGACGCGCCGCAGATTGGCCTGGACAACCAATACACCGTCGATGAAGCGAACGTGTTCTTTGGGGCCATGGACCGCTTCGACTGGAAACTGCTTGGCAAGCAGGAACTGCTGGTGCCTTACAACGTTTTTGGCGCCTATGACACGTCCGCCAAAGCAGAGGATTTTGCCGGCAACGACTCGGTTGCGCCGCAGTCGCGTCGCTATGAGCTGCATCGCGTCTGGGTGGTCGAGGCCAATGTCCGCCAAGGCATGCGCCACCAGGCACCAAAGCGCCTGTTCTACATCGACGAGGACAGCTGGAACGCCTTGATGGCCGTTGACTATGACAAGCAAGGGCAGATCTGGAAGGTGCGCGAAGGGCTCTCGATTCCCGTGTACGAGACGGGCGCTTGCGACGTGGAAGCCCAGGTCCAGTACAACCTGGCCGATGCGCGTTATCTCTTCGACATGACCTCGATCGGCGCGGGCAAGAACGATATTCGCTGGATCACCGACGAAGGTGGCAACCCCCGCCTGAAACGCGACTTCTTCACCTCCGATAACCTGCGAGCCATCAGCGAGCGCTAACACGACGTCAGATCGAGAGCCAGCATGAAAAAAATAATTACCAAAACGTCAGGCTTTGTCATCGCGTGCGCAACCCCATTGGCAATGGGGTTCACATTTGAAACCGAAACTATCCGTGGCTCGTTCGACTCCACGATCACCGCAGGCATGGGCGTGCGTACGGAGTCGCGGGGCTGCAACCTGATCAACCAGGGGCCCAGCGGGCACAACGTGCCCTCTGGCTGCCTGGCGCAGACCTCGGGCGTGGCTGACCAGGGCGACCTGAACTACGACCGGGGCGATCTCTTCACCAACTACCTCAAAGGTACGCACGAGCTGTTGCTGAAGATGCCCGAGGACCTCACCTTCATGGCGCGCGGCACCTGGATCCGCGACTTTGCCGCCACCGATACCACGGGCACGCTGTCGTTCAACACGCCCGAGAGTGTCGGCAGCAACGGCCTCAGCGACGACGCCCGCGACGACCTCGCCTTCAAGGCGCGCCTGCTCGATCTGTGGGTGAGCAAAGGCTTCGATGTCGGCGGGCAGCGGGTCCGGGCTCGCTTGGGTAATCAAGTGATCAACTGGGGCGAAAGCCTGTTCGTGGCCGGTGGTATCAACAATACCAATGCCTACGACTATCAAGCCCTGGCCCGTCCCGGCGTACAGCTCAAGGAGGCCGTGCTGCCGGCGCCGATTCTCAGCGTTGCATCGGGCCTGGGCTCCGGGGTGAATATCGAGGCTTACTATCAGTTCCGATGGAACAAGAGTGAAATGCCACCGGTAGGGAGCTACTGGTCCACCACCAATGGCCTCGGTGAGGGCAGGGGGGCCTACGGGTTCTCCGAAAAGGATGCCCGCGACAGCGGCCAGTGGGGTGTTTCGCTGCGTTGGCAACCGGAGGACAGCGACATCAACTATGGCCTCTACGTGATGCGTTATCACGACAAGTTGCCGTCATTGCAGGTAGACATTCTTGACCCGAACACCTTCGCGGCAGCACCGACCTGGCGCTATCAGGAAGATCGGATGATGTATGGCGTCAGCGCCAACATGCCGATTGGCGACTGGGCAGTAGGGACAGAGCTGTCGTACCGACCGAAGGACTCGGTCGCGCTAAACCCGGTCATCGATCTGTGTTCGAGCAATGGCGGCAAATGCTGGAAGGACGAGAAGAAATTCCAGTGGCACCTGACCGGCCTGTATAGCTTTACGCCTTCCAACTCCCCGACGCTGCTCGATTTCACCGGGGCCAGCACGGGCACCTTGCTGACTGAGTTGGTGGTCATCAAATACCCGGGGCTGCATGACGAGGTCAATGGCGAGCCGATCGCGGCCGGCCTGAATACCTGGCAGCTGGACCCCGCGACAGCGCCGAAGGCCCATGGCGACAAGACCTCGTCGGGTATCAATCTGGACTTCAGCCTGACCTATGACGGTACCTTGCTGCCGGGATGGCAGGTCACCCCAGGCGTCTTCTACTCGCGCTCGCTGGGGGGAAGAACACCGAACCTCAGCGCAACCTTCACCGAAGACGCGAGCAGTATGAACCTCTACCTGAACTTCGTGCGAAACCCGGCCAGTTGGCAGATTTCCCTCAACTACGCGAAGTTCATGGGGGGCGAGACCCCTTACGATCAGCTGTACCGTGACCGCGACTATGTCGGTGTCGCGATCTCCCGCACCTTGTGAGGCCTGCCGTGAACGGTTCTGTAAAACTATCTGAAATCCGGGCACGTGGCGTGCTGTCACGCGTTGAGGGCGTCTTGTTCTGTCATCGTCGGCTGGTGCTGGCGAGCCTGGCCGTTTTCACCCTGATCATGGGCTGGTTCGCCGTGCAACTGCGTATGGATGCCGGTTTCGAAAAGCAATTGCCGATAGGCCACGAATACATCAAGACATTCGAGGCGTACCGCAATGATCTGCTGGGGGCAAACCGGCTGACCATCGTGGTCAGGGCACGAAATGGCGATATCTGGAGCGCCCCAGGCCTGAAGCGGCTCTATGACGTTACCCAGGCGGTGACCTTTTTCCCGGGGGTATCGCGCAGCAGTGTGCGTTCGTTGTGGACGCCCAATGCCTTCGTCAACGAGATCACTGAAGAAGGTTTTCGCGCCGATCCGCTGGTACCAGGGACGGTTTCTCCCGAGCACTTGGATGACGAGAACATCGCGAAGATCTCCAACTCCACTGCGCAGGGAGGTTTCATTGGCACGCTGGTCTCCCGTGACCAGAGCAGTGCGATGATCACCGCGGAACTCAATGAGTTCGATGCCAACGGGGCCCATCTGGACTATGTCGCGTTCAACCATCGGCTGGAGAATGAGATCCGCCAGCAATTCGAGGATGGCGCTTTCGAAATCCAGATTATCGGTTTCGCCAAGCAGATCGGCGACATCGCTGACGGGGCTTCAGCAGTGCTGGAGTTCTGTTTGCTGGCCTTGTTGCTAACGGCGGGGGCGGTGTACTGGTACTGCCACTCGCTGCGCTTCACGCTGCTGGCGCTGGTCTGTTCGCTGGCCTCGCTGGTATGGCAGTTCGGCAGCCTGCGCCTGCTGGGGTACGGCCTCGACCCGCTGGCGGTCCTGGTGCCCTTTCTGGTATTCGCCATCGGGGTCTCCCATGGCGTGCAGCAAATCAACTTCATCGTCCGTGAAATCGCGATTGGCAAGCGCGCCGAAGAGGCGGCGCGCTCAAGCTTCACGGGGTTGCTGATCCCTGGGACCCTGGCATTGGTGACCGCATTGGTTTCTTTTGTAACGCTGCTCTTGATCCCCATCCCGATGGTGCGGGAGCTGGCTATCACGGCATCACTTGGCGTGGCCTACAAGATCGTCACCAATCTGGTGATGTTGCCGTTGATGGCGTCTTTGCTGCACGTCGATGACAAGTACGCTGCGGCGCAGGAAGTCTCCCGGCAGCGCCGGTCCCGCTGGCTACGAGGCCTTGCTCGGCTCGCCGAGCCGCGCAAGGCGCAGTGGGTGCTTGGCGTTGCCTTGGCAGTCTTTCTGGTCGCGATCTGGCAAAGCCATGACCGTATCGTTGGCACACTGCAGGCGGGTGCGCCAGAGTTGCGCGAGGACTCGCGTTTCAATCGCGATGCAGTCTCCATCGCCAGCAACTACGACATCGGTCTGGACTGGCTCAGCGTGGTTTTCGAAGTCAATTGGGATACGTCTGGCGAAGACACTCAAGTGGCCTGCGAGGATGTCGCTCTGGGTCAATACCAGGATCGCTTCGTGTGGGCCATGCAGGGGGTGCCTGACGTACTGTCGGTCGCTTCCTTCTCCACCAACATGCGCCAATTCAACGAGGGGTACAACGAAGGCAATCCGAAGATGGCTGCGGTTCCCATCGATCCGATGAACTACGCCGCGCTGGCCACTGAGGTTGCGCGCACGCCCGGGCTGGTTCGTACCGACTGCAGTATGTCTGCCGTGCACCTGTATCTGGCAGATCACAAAGCCACGACGATCAATAGGGTGGTGGAAGCCGCCAAGGCTTTCCGAAGCGAGTATCCGATGCCAGGCATTTCGGTTCGCCTCGCTTCAGGCAACGCCGGTGTCCTGGCAGCCATCAACGAAGAGGTGGAGAAAAGCGAAACACCCATGCTGCTGTACGTCTATGCCGCCATCGCCTTGCTGGTGTTCGTTGTCTATCGCGACTGGCGAGCGGTGTTGGTGTGTTGTCTGCCTCTGACCATAGGCACCTTCATTGGCTACTGGTTCATGAAGGAGCTACAGATCGGCCTGACTATCGCCACCTTGCCGGTGATGGTGCTGGCAGTGGGTATCGGCGTCGACTACGCCTTCTACATCTACAACCGTCTGCAACTGCATCAGGCCCATGGCCAGTCGATCACCAAGGCGGTCGAGTACGCGCTGCTCGAGGTGGGCGTCGCCACCATCTTCACCGCGATCACCCTGGCAGTTGGCGTCGCCACTTGGGCGTTCTCCGAGCTGAAGTTCCAGGCTGACATGGGCAAGCTGCTGGCCTTTATGTTCATCGTCAATATGGTCATGGCCATGACCGTGCTGCCGGCCTTCGCCGTCTGGCTGGAGCGGGTGTTCCCGCGTAGGCGCCCCGTGCGCATGATCGGCGCGCTAGCGCACTGAGGAGAGAACGATGCGATACATGCTTTCATTAACGGCGGTTTTGCTCGCCACCGCGTTGCCGCTGATGTCTCTCCAGGCCGCGCCGTTAGAGGCAATGCCGGCTGTCCAGTCGCGCAATGCCACGCAGGCCACCATGCTGGACGCCGTTTGGGCGGGCGAGCGCGTGGTTGCTGTCGGCGATCACGGCGTCGTGTTGTTGTCCGATGATCACGGCAAGCGTTTCCACCAGGCGAGCTCGGTACCGCTGTCCACACCACTGACGGGGGTGTCTTTCGTGGATGCCAAGCGCGGTTGGGCGGTTGGCCACTGGGGAGCGATCCTGTCCACCATGGATGGTGGTGAGTCCTGGCAGATCCAGCGCCTGTCCAGCGCCGAGGATCGGCCCCTGTTTGCAGTGCACTTTTTCAATGCCCAGCAGGGCGTTGCGGTAGGGCTCTGGTCTTTGGTGCTGACTACCGAGGATGGTGGGAAGACGTGGACGGAGCAGCCGTTGCAGGCACCACCAGGCGCCAAGAGGGCCGACCTCAACCTGATGGGGCTTTTTGCCGACAGCCGCGGCACGCTTTACGCCACAGCCGAGCATGGGCAAGTGTTGCACTCCGAAGACCATGGAAAAAGCTGGCGTTATCTGGATACCGGCTACGAAGGCACCCTTTGGTCTGGCGCAGTACTGGTCGATGGAAGTCTGCTGCTTGGTGGCCAGCGTGGGACACTGTTGCACGGCTCTGCGAGTGAACAGGGCTTTCGCAGATTGCCGACGCAAAGCAAAGGCTCTGTCACCTCTGTAGTGGTAGCTGGCCCTAAAGTGCTGGCGGTCGGGCTGGACGGGCTGATGCTGCAGAGCAGCGATGGTGGACACAGTTTCCAGGAGAAACAATCCGCTGATGGTGTCTCGCTGACGGCGGCGCTGTTCAATGCCGACGGAGCACCTGTGCTGTTTTCACGTCGTGGGGTAATACCCTACCAGGAGTGAAGGGTCGCTCATTGCCGTGCGCGCCAACGGGCTAACTGCTCGTGGCGCGCAAGCCATAAGGGTGCTATCAGTCATCCTGCGCCTGCACTATTTCCCTGCGTTTTTTGAGTGGTTGTCCATGACCAGTACGCCGTCCCCCTGGCCACGCCCATCGGAAGCCGTTCGTGAGCTCATGCGCAAAGGTGCCGAACTCGCTCAGACACTACCGCCGGAGTGGATCGAGCGCATGAATCAGGCGCTTTTTTCTTCACCGGAAGAGGTGAGGCTGTTGGAGGACCCGGTCATCCTGGCGGCGTGCCGGCGTGCCAATCGGGCAGAATTGCTGCACTGGGCGAACGCGAATCTACAGCGACCTGGAGAACCGGTGGAACCCTACGTGTCTGCAGACATGGTGGACACGGCCAGGGAACTTGCCCGCAGGGGGGCATCCGAACTGCTGATGAATGTCGCAAGGTCGACACAAAACGTAGCCTGGGAACTGTGGATGAAGATGGCGTTCAGCCTGACGCAGGATCCGGTGGTGCTTGAGGAGTTCCTGGAAGTCTCGTTGCGGTCGATCTCGGGGTTCATCGACAACAACATGCGTGTGGTGACCCAAATCATCCTGGAAGAAAAGAGCGTCCAGGCCCATGACGACCACATTGACAAACGCAGTCTGGTCAGTCGGTTGCTCGACGGCAGAGATGTGGATACCGAGCAGTTCGGCAAGCGACTAGGCTACAGCCTTTCTCAGAAGCACCATGCCTGCCTCGTCTGGAGCGAAATCCCGGACGCAGAACTCCGCCCGCTGGAGGAGATGGCGCGCGCTCTGGCGCATCTCAGTGGCACAGTCGCGCCCCTGATCGTGTTCGCGGGCCCTGCCACCCTTTGGGTCTGGAGCAACGCGGCAAAGCCGCTGGACCTGAACATGCTGCAAGGCGTTGCTCGGCAATTTCCAAAGATACGCGCGGCAGTCGGCTCCCCGGGAGCGGGGGTGAATGGTTTCCGTCGATCACACTTGGAAGCCTTGACCACCCAGAGATTGATGGGCCGTTTGGCTGGCGCCCCCGCCGTTGCCACGATCGATCAGGTGAGGATGGTGTCTCTGATGACCCAGGACGCGCGTGCGGCCAGGCAGTTTGTCTTGAGCACGCTGGGGCGGTTGGCGACGGAGCCCATGGTTCTTCAGCGCTCGTTGCACGCCTTCCTGGCCAATGGCTGCAATATCACCCAGACCGCTGAAGCACTGGGTACGCACCGCAATACATTGCTGCGTCGGCTGGAGCGCGCTCAGGACCTGCTGCCCGTCCAACTTGCCGACCATCGCATTCGGATCGCCGCAGCACTTGAGCTGGTGATCTGGAGCATCCCGCTGGACAACGGTGAGCAATAGCCTCCGTTTCCCTTGATTGTCTATAGGCTGGCTCAGCGCCAAGGGGAGGGTGGCCAGTTCGAGCAGCGCATCACCGACGGTTCGGGTGTTGTGGATCAGGTAGAACATATCGCCAAAGAAATCGATCCCCTGGGAGAGCCCATACTCCAGGCGGAACAACGCGTTGTTCGAGCCCCGCTGGCACAGTCCCAGGAATGCGCAATTGCCTTCGCCAGGCACGTGAGCTGATCGCTCAGCCATGCTGAAGCGACTTTGAAATATGTGAAAAAAAATGTGCAGAAGAATCCAGTAAATACTTCTGTAGCAGGCATTCTAGAGCCGCTAAGCAGTTTACAGAAATGTGCATTTTCTGAAGCTGTTGCACCCTCGGTTTTACTCATTGGGCGCCTAGCAAGCGCATGTCAGGTTCCACTATCGGGTGCTTGCCTGAAAAGCACCACCTTATTGGAGTTGGACAGATACGAGCGTGCTTGGCTATTTTCGAAGTAAACCACGCCTGAATGGAGCAGGTAGAGGAGACTCGAGTTACCATTGCTTTTGATCTTTGCAATTTCCTTCAACCGTTCCATCTTCCAATCCTCTGTGCCGTTCAGGTGTCCAGGGCTAACCAAATGCACCCGCGTGATTTCCCAAGCATCATTGTCAACGCCTTCGAGCTCCAGTAAGTCATCGAGAGCTTTGATCAGCAGTGTCGCTGGACGAGCTATGCCTTCAACATGTTCCAGCGCCA
This sequence comes from Pseudomonas chlororaphis subsp. chlororaphis, assembly GCF_003945765.1. Taxonomy (NCBI): domain Bacteria; kingdom Pseudomonadati; phylum Pseudomonadota; class Gammaproteobacteria; order Pseudomonadales; family Pseudomonadaceae; genus Pseudomonas; species Pseudomonas chlororaphis. The sequence goes on from NZ_CP027712.1 coordinate 3,487,961, forward strand.
TCACATAGAACCACGGCTGTGAGGTCAGGTACTCGACGTAACGCCATGAATGCGCGCCTTTCACTAAGGCTCCGAGCGGCACCTCCGCGTGTTCAAGCGTCAGAAACATACAACCTCCAGTAGAAATGAACACTATAGATTGTAGCCCTATAGTGATCATTATTGCTTCATCGTTCCTTTTGCAGGTACAGCAAATGGAACTTAGTGCAGCATTCGGACAGGCCCTCAAACAGATTCGCAAAAAACAGGGGAAGACCCAGGAGGACTTTTCGAACGTGAGTAGTCGGACTTATCTGAGCACCTTGGAAAGAGGTCTGAAGTCCCCAACACTTGAAAAGATTCAAGAAATTGCAGGGCTTTTGGGTGTCCAACCTCTAACGTTGTTGGCAGCGGCATATCAGTTCAAGAGCGAACTGCCGACCAGTGAGTTACTTCATTTGGTCCAGGCGGAATTGCGAGCTAATGGTTTCAGCTAGGCGACGTTTCAGGCTGGGCAATGCAGACCAGAAAGTCAGCTAAAAAGTGTAATCGTGGCGAAATATCTGTGATTTTGACACCAGATGCGAAAGCCACCCATGAATCTTGTCATTCGAAAGGTGGAAAAAAAGACAAAAGGAAGTGGTCCGTTCCACTTTATTCCTGACATTCGCAGGGAACTTCCGGGCATAGCCGTTTTAAGAGTCGTCTAAGTGGCTGTTTACCAAGGGATTACATTTTTTAGCTGACGAAATTCCACTTTATTCCTGACGCTCACATCTGACCACCGCCGACCCCCAAGCCTCCATAGATATGTTCGCATAATGTATATTATGTTAAATCATGTGCTGTGTCAGATATGTTCATGAGCGTGTTAAACCACTGATTCGACAAACCTGCTTCTGATGTCCACTCTCTCAACGGGCTTTGCCGACCGCTTGAGGCTTATGAATGGGCTGCGGTATGTCAACGGGGTGTACACGCAGGTATTCAACCGACGGCACGGCAAGGTGGGGCATTTGTTCCTGGGGCGGTTCAAGGCCATTCTGGTCGATCCGGGATGCTTCCCTGCTGGAGGTGTGCCGCTACGTGGAGCTGAGCCTGGTGCGCGCAGGCATGGTGGGTGAACCCGCTGCGTGGCCCTGGTCCAGCTACTATGCGCATGTGGGTGAGGTTGAGCCCCCTGCGTGGCTGGACACCGATGGCTTGCACGGCTATCTGTTATGGCTTATTCAACCAGTACCGCTCTGGGCAGCTGACCGCAGCCCAACGGGTCGAGGCCGTGAAAGCTCATCACACCCTCGCTCCGCCGATCCTGGCTACTACCGACGCGGTGCGCATACTTCCCATTCGTGGGCTCCTTTATCCAGGCAGGTTTGTTAGACGGTCGAACATTGTCGCGGGGTGGAACGCAGCGTGGGCATGGCTACCCGTTCCAGCAATGGCTGCGGTTCTGATTGTGGTGGTTGGATCTCAGATATCTTCGGTGGTGCGCGACATCAATCTGCTTGCTCCGGTTATCCCTGTGTACATTGGCTTTTTGATTTTGGCACCTCTGGTGGGTGCTTTGGCGTCAAGAATGGTCAAGCTTCCCGCAACTACTGCACGGGCAGTAACCTTTAGCGCATCAACACGGAATTCCTTGGTTGTTCTGCCCCTGGCTTTAACCAGTCTTGCGTCGACAACTTCCTAGATCGGCCATTCATGAACATACATCTGTGAACATGAGGCTCCCTACTCCCGCCAAAAACCCTAGCAATGATTGGAGGTTTCGATCACTCATGAACAGTAAATATCGCCCATAAGTTAAATGATGTATCTGCACACCCCGGCGCCATTCAGTTGCACCAATTGCGAAAAGCGCTTCGGCCGCTGAGAAATCATCTGCCGCAAGTGCCCTGCCTGCTCTATTACCCAACAACATCAGGCCTCCTGAGCTATAGAGCTGAGGCTAGCCTGACCAATCTATTCTTAGATGACCGTTCTCGACCATCAAGGCCGAGGACGGTAAAGATATCCAAAACCCGCGACCCATCGAATCGCAAGGCTGTACCGTTTAGGTGAACAGCATTGCGACCAGATAGTGGTTTTGCATAGGGGAAGTTCGCACCTATCGGAATGACACGCGCCCGCACGCCCTACAGTTCAAATCATTCCTGGATGTTTGAAATCGGAGACAGGATATCCTTCCACACCTTGTCATGTAAATGTGGCAGCTGACTCTTCTCCAGTTCAGTCAGGCCGTAACTATCCGGATTCTCCAGGACATCGGAGAACTTGACGATTCGGCAGTTGAAGCGATCGCCATCCAGTCTTTCATTAACAATATAGATAGGCAGTGTCCGTAGGTTGAACAGGCGAGTAGATCCGAGGGCTTTCCCAATGTTGAACTTTATAATGTAAGCAAGTTTTGAATTGCGGCTTTCTGGATGGTAACTGACAAAATCACCGAAAGCATAGACAACCAATGCATCCTGTTTGCCCGGACGTGGTACAAGCTGCGCAGGCTGACTGACATGTGGGTGGTTACCGAAGATAGTGTCAACACCGCAGGCAATAACTTTATGCGCGGCTTCAACAATACTGACGTGGGGATACATCTCGAACTCCCATCCCCAGTGGCAGTAGGCAATGATCCAATCCGCCCCCTTCGCTTTCGCTGCTGCTACCTGCTTCTCGATCAGTGAGTAATCGGGTGCTGGGTGGGCATCATTGAATCGCACCTCATTGGCGAGGTAAGGCTTGTCTGGGGGTACCTCGTGACCATTGAGATCAAAGGTGTAAGCCAGCAAGCCGACCTTGATGCCGTTCTTCTCGACAACGACCACATCATCCTGCTCGGCCTGGCTCGCGGCGGTGCCGGAATAGTAGGCGCCCGATTTTTTAAGAACCTCAAGGGTGGCGAGCACGCCCTCTTCTCCCCAGTCCATCGCATGGTTCGTTGCGGTGCTGAAGAAATTGATTTTCGCTTCGTCGCGGAACTTCTGGAACATCGCCTCGGACGTATTCATTCGGGCCGGTTTACCTGGATCCTGATCGCGCCCCACGGGCCTTTTCTTATTAACGGTTGACTCAAGATTGGCACTAACGATGTCAGCGGTGCTGTAGAAGTCAATGATGTCGTCGAACAGGTGCGGTGTGTTTTCCGGCGTCAGGCAATCGACCGCGAGCAAATCGCCTGCACATGAAACAGAGAAAGTGCGAACAGGCGGGTACGCGAATCCAGGGTCTATCGATGAGTCGTTCAGTTTGAAGAAATTTAAAACCTGCGACGCGAAGAACTCTTCCAGCCCCGACTCTTTCTCGGCGACCTCAAGCTGATTGAACCAATAGCGGTAGAGCCACTTGACCTTCTGGAATGGATTACCCGAAATTTCATACATACCCGTCTCTGGCTGCGGGTAGTGGAACTGCTTATAGAAAATGTAGCTCATCAGGAGAACCGCAAGCCTGGCCTGGTTGCGTTTATCCTTAAGGTAGTCTTTAAGTTCTTTGCGTTGATGAGGAGTGGGAAATACTGAATATCCAGGATGCGGATCCGGCAGTATTTCATCGAGCGCGATACCTCCCTTTAACGTGGCAGGATCGGCCAGTACCGGCTGAATCTTCGCCCAGACTTTTTGCGGGCCAACTTCTGCAATCCAGCCGAAAAGCGCCCGAGCGTATTCCTTCTCCTCAGGACTAATCGTCTCGACCATCTTCAGCTCGCCCTTCGCGACACGTTGAAGTGTGGCGACGACCTCACCATCATGCTTATCAAGACGGGTCGTGAGCTTCTGCATGAGCTCTCTTAAACCTTCCATTAAATATGCTCCATTCTGAACATCCTGATTTGCTTGAGTGCGTATTCCACGGAAGGTAAGCATCAGCTCCACACCATCGTGGTGTACGAATTCCAGAGACCCTTGCCATCTCAACGGCTTGGGTAGTCCAAATAGACAAAAACAACGTATTGAATTTAGGTCGACTAAATCAAGAATGTCCGACCTCACCTTTGGCTATAGGCATAAGTTTTTTTCAGAAGGCAGAATTTCAGCCGTCCCCTAGGATGCCAACGCAATGTTCTCAACAGTTACCCAGCGATGCGCCGTGTGGCGACTGCCCGCGGCCTTCCTAGCACAGCACGCCCAGGCGGAGAGCAGTATGAACATAACAACAAAAGGCGCAGGGGCTATGCTCCCCCATGCTCTGGCACTGGCTACAACCCTTGCAGCGCTACCTGCACAGGCTGTTAATTTCAACATCGGGGAAATCGAGGGTCGGCTCGACTCATCGCTGACCTTCGGTACCAGTTGGGCAATGGATAAAGCCGACGCCAAGTTCGTCGGCAAAGCCAACGGTGGCAAGGCGTCCAGCAGCACCAGTGACGACGGCCGTCTCAACTTCAAGCGAGGCGAGACCTTTTCGAAAATCTTCAAAGGCCTGCATGACCTGCAACTGAGCTACGGCGAAACTGGCGTCTTCATGCGTGGCAAGTACTGGTACGACTTTGAACTGAAGGATGAGCATCGCCCGCTCTATGACATCGATGACAGTGGTCGCGACAATGCCGCCCAGGCCTCGGGCGTCGAGTTGCTGGATGCGTTCGTCTACCACAACTACCTATTGGGCGACCTGCCCGGCAGCGTGCGTGCCGGCAAGCAAGTGGTGAGCTGGGGTGAGAGCACCTTTATCGGCAACGGCATCAATGCCATCAACCCTGCCGACGTTGCCGCACTGCGCCGTCCTGGCTCGGAAATCAAGGAAGGACTGATCCCGGTGAATATGCTGTATGTCACCCAGGGGCTGACTGAAAACCTGTCGGTGGAGGCCTTCTACCAGCTGGAATGGGAAAAAACAGTCCTGGATAACTGCGGCACCTTCTTCGGCGGCGATACCGCCCCCAAGGGCTGCAACTACGGGATGACAACCAACGGCAGCGACTTCAAGCGCGATGATGCCACCTATGGCTGGGTACCCCGTGGCGCGGATCGGGACGCTCGTGACAGTGGCCAGTTCGGCGTGGCGCTGCGCTGGCTGGTGCCGGAGCTGAACGATACCGAGTTCGGTTTCTATGCCCTGAATTATCACAGCCGCACACCGGAAAGCATGTGGACTGCCAGCAATGCCAGCAGCCCCGGAGCGATTCTCGGCGCACCGGGCGCATCGACCGCCAGTTATTACCTGGACTATCCGGAAGATATCCATCTTTACGGCATCAGCTTCGCCACCACTACGCCCGACGGCACCGCGCTGTCCGGCGAGATCAGCCACCGGCCGAACATGCCACTGGCACTCAACGGCATAGATGTTTCCACATCGGCGAGTGTTGGTCGGCTCTACACCCTGGGCGGGATGAACGGCCTGGCAATCTTCGACACCGACTGGGCCGACAGCCGCTATCGCAGCCTGGTACAGGGTTACAAGCGCATGCCCTTCACCCAGGCCCAGATCAGTGCCGTACACACATTCGATCAGGTGCTGGGAGGCGACCGCCTGACGCTAATCGGCGAAGTCGGCTACAGCCATATCGGCAACCTCGGCTCGACCGACGGCTCCGACCTGCGTTTCGGCCGCAGCAGCGTATTCGGCATGGGGTCGCTGCCTTCGTCTGCCGTTGCCACCCTCCCGGGCGTCGGCAGTGTACGCGGTAACCGCATGTGTACGGCGGTGCTCAATACCGCCAACCCCGGCCAGTGCACCGACAAGGGTTTCTTCACCCAGAAATCCTGGGGTTACCGCCTGCGCGCCGCGCTTGATTTCAACGACGCCATCGCCGGCATCAACCTCAAGCCCAACCTGGCGTTCGCTCACGACGTCGAGGGCTATGGCCCGACCTTCACCGAAGGCAACAAGTCGGTAAGCGTCGGCCTGGATGCCGACTACCTGTCCAAATACACCGCCAGCCTGAGTTATACCGACTACTTCGGTGGTGACTTTAACACCAACACTGACCGCGATTTCCTCGCCTTCAGCGTCGGCATGAATTTCTGAGGGTTATACACATGACGTTCTCCCCATACCTTTTACAACCCTTGCGTGCAGGCGGCCTGTGCTTGGGTTTGTTGCTGACTCACCAGGCGCTGGCTGCCGCACCGACAGAGCAGATCGCTCGACTGGGCAAGGACCTTACGCCAATCGGTGCGGAACAGGCCGGCAATGCCAACGGCAGCATCCCGGCATGGACCGGCGGCATCGGTCGGAACGCCGGCCAGCGTGACGCCAATGGCTTCCTCAGCGACCCCTTTGCGGCAGACCAGCCCCTGTTCACCATCACTGCTGCCAATGTCGCGCAGTATCAGGACAAGCTGACCCCCGGCCAGCTCGCCCTGTTCAAACGCTACCCACAGACCTACCGCATCCCGGTTTATCCAACCCGGCGCTCGGTCAGCCTGCCTCAGGACTATCTCGACACCAGCCGCATCAATGCCGCCAAGACTCAACTGGCAGAAGGCGGCAACGGTTTGCAGAACTTCCACAGCGGTGGCCTGCCTTTTGCCGTGGCGCAGAATGGCCTGGAAGTGATCTGGAACCACATCGGTCGCTACCGTGGGCTGGCCTTCCAGCGTAGGGTGGTGCAGGCGTCGCCGCAGACCAATGGCACCTTTACCCCGAGCCAGATCGAGCAGCAACTGGCCTACCCGGTCGGTCTGATTGACTATGCCCCACAGGAGATGGCCAACATCCTCTACTTCTACCGCGAAGAGTTCCTTTCCCCGGCGCGCCTGGCCGGTGGTGTGCTGCTGGTGCACGAAACCATCAACCAGGTCGAGGAACCGCGCATGGCCTGGCAGTACAACGCCGGTCAACGCCGTGTACGCCGCGCGCCGCAGATTGCCTATGACAGCCCCGGGGCCGAAGGCATGCGCACCATGGATGATTTCGACATGTTCAATGGCTCGCCGGATCGCTTCGACTGGCAACTGGTGGGCAAGAAGGAGATGTACATTCCCTACAACAGCTACAAGATGGGCTCACCCAAGCTGAAGTACAGCGACATCATCCAGCCGGGCCACCTCAACCCCGAGCATGCCCGCTATGAACTGCACCGGGTCTGGCATGTTAGAGGCACCCTCAAGGAAGGTCAGCGCCACATCTACTCGCGCCGGGATCTGTTCATCGACGAGGACAGCTGGCAAGCCGCCGAAGCCGATGCCTATGACGGCCGTGGACAGCTGTGGCGCGTCTCTGAAGGCCACGGCATTTTCTTCTACGACCAGCAGGTGCCGCAGTTCAGCGCCGAAACGCATTACGACGTACTGTCCGGGCGCTACGCGGTCAGCGCGTTGTACAACGAGCAGCCGAACGCCTACCAGTTCGGTGTGCAGTACAGCCGCAAGCAATTCACGCCCAATGCCCTGCGCGCCGCTGGTATTCGTTGAACACAGCACTTCGCGCGCCACACCCTACGGCGGCCTTCTGGCCGCCGCTTTCTCCCGCCGGTGCAGCACTCGGCAAGCATTCAGAACCCGCACCTGTATCATCTCGCCACCCCGACGTGCGTTTTTGCTTTAAATTCCGTCTATTACTCTGAATAGGCGAGGCGTTCCCCATGAAGCTGCACCAACTGCGCGCCATCGTCGCCATCTGTGAAAGCGGCAGCATCCAAGAAGCTTCGCGCCTGCTGCATATTTCTCAACCCGCGCTGTCCAAGGGCATCAAGGAGCTTGAGGCGGAGCTTGGCGTTCCCCTGCTGGTACGCTCCAACCGCGGCATTACGGTCACCGATTATGGCGAACGCCTGGTTAAACGCGCCCGCCTGGTACTCCAGGAAGTACGCCGCGCCCGTGAAGAGATCGACACGCTCAAGGGGGTGATGGATGGCAAGCTCGCTATTGGCGTATCACCGGTCACTCCCAGCCAGCAGTTCGTGAGCAGCCTCAACCGTTACCGCAAGCGCTTCCCCAAGGTCCAGGTGCAGATCCATGAACTGCGTCCCTCCAAGTTGATGGAAGGACTGCGCGAGGGACAACTTGATCTGGTACTGACGTCGCTGCCGGAAGCCCGCAGCTCCGATGGTTTCCACTGGACTGCGCTGTACGAACAAGCCACCGTACTGGCCGTACGCAAAGATCACCCCATGCGTCATGCCCGCTCATTGAATGAATTGAAAGGGCAGGATTGGCTGCTGCAGGAGTCACTCGAGCAATCGAAGATCGGACAGATGCTCAGCGAACACGGCATCGCCAGGCCAGACAACATCATCGAATGCGCCTCGGTGGTGCTGTACGCAGAACTGGCAGCCAGCAGCGATGCCATCAGCTACTGGTCGGTCCGCGTGCTGGAGCTGACCCAGCGACTGTTCAACAACCTGGAAATTCTGCAGATTGTCGAACCCGTCCCCTTGATGAATATCTCCCTGGTCTGCCGGGATCAGGAACTGATGACGCGCGAAGCCAAGACGCTGGCCGATGAGCTGGTGTACGCCTACACGAACCCGCATGCAGCCAAGTGCAGTGGACTGTTCAGCGACTGACCCCGCCATGGCGTGATCACGCCTCCCGCAAACGCCCCTCATTGCATCCCGGGCGGCACTGGGCCGCCCGGTGCCTGCATAACCAAAACCGATACGCATGCGCAGAGGTGATTATTCAGCGCTCGGTGCCTGCGGCATGCTGCTCCGTACCTATCGCCGTCACCTCCAAGGTTGTCCTATGAATCCGATTCAACCCGCGTTGATCCCGCAGATCCTCGCCTCGCAAAGTGAGTTCGCCCAGATTCGCCAGCGTATCCACCAGCATCCTGAATTGGGCTTTGAAGAGCAGCGCACCAGCCAGTTGGTGGCCACGTACCTGCGCCAATGGGGTTACAGCGTGCACACTCGCATTGGCGGTACAGGCGTGGTGGGCGTGCTGAAATGTGGCAACAGCAGCAAGAGCATCGGCATTCGCGCCGACATGGATGCCCTGCCGATTCACGAAGAAAGTGGCGTGCCTTATTGCAGCCAGCAGGCCGGCAAGATGCACGCCTGTGGCCACGACGGTCATACCGCCATCCTGCTCTGCGCGGCCCGCTACCTGGCCGAGACACAGCAGTTCGACGGCACCCTTAACCTGATTTTCCAGCCAGCCGAAGAAACCCTCGGCGGGGCCAAACGGATGATCGAGGAGGGTTTGTTTCAACGTTTCCCCTGTGACGCCGTCTACGCCCTGCACAATATGCCAGGCCTGCCGGTGGGCATATTCCTTACCCAGGCCGGAGCCATGAGCGCCTCATCCGATGTGGCGACCATCCGCCTCATTGGTGTTGGGGGGCACGGTGCAATGCCGCACAAGGCCAAGGACCCGGTAGTGGCCTCTGCTGAACTGGTGTTGGCTCTGCAGTCGATTGTTGCGCGTAATGTGCCAGCCGGCGAAGTGGGCGTGGTCACCGTCGGTTCGCTGCAGTCTGGCGAGGCACACAACGTGATCCCGGACGTCGCCACGTTGAAGATCAGCGTGCGCTCGACCAATCCGGATATTCGCAAACTGCTGCGCAAACGCATTACCGAAATCAGCCAGGGTGTGGCGCAGGGCCACGGCCTGACCCTGGACCTGCATTACGACGAGCGCATAGGCGTACTGCTTAATACTGTCAAAGAGACCACCCTGCTGCAGAACGTGGCGCGCGAGCTAGTCGGCGAGCAGTCGGTGCTGACCACAGTACCCAGCGGCTACCTGGGCAGTGAGGACTTCGCCGCCATGCTCGAGGTACGCCCTGGTTGCTACATCGTTCTGGGCAATGGCAACAGCGGCCCGAGCGGTTGTATGGTGCACAATCCCGGTTATGACTTTAACGACCAGGCGATCCCCTTCGGTGCCAGTCTCTGGGCACGCCTGGTCGAAACCTACCTGAGCGAGGCCTGAGCCAATGCAGCCCCCTTCCGACCACCGTCGCGGCCTGATCGTCCTGATGCTCATGGCGGTGATGGTCATCAGCGTACTGGACAAGACCATCTTCGCCTTCGCCGGCCCACAGATCATCGACGAACTGCGGTTATCGCCGGAGCAGTTCGGCTTTATCGGCAGTGCGTTCTTTTTTCTCTACTCGGTCTCTGGCGTGCTGGTCGGCTTTCTTGCCAACCGCCTGCCGAGTCGCTGGATTCTCTCCGGCATGTCAGTAGTCTGGATGGCCGCCCAATTGCTCACCGCCATCAGCACCAGCTTCTATGCCCTGGTCGCCAGCCGCATGCTGCTCGGTGCCGGTTGTGGCCCAGGTACGGCGGTGACCCAGCACGCCTGCTTCAAGTGGTACGCCCCGCGCGAGCGAGTCCAGCCCGCCGCCTGGACTCAAGTGGCGATCATGGTCGGAGCCATCGCCGGAGCACTGTCGCTACCACTACTGATCGAGCATATGGGCTGGCGGGTTGGTTACCTGATCCTTGCTGGTATCGGCCTGGTCTGGCTGGTCATCTGGCTGCTGATTGGCCGCGAGGGCCAGCATGACGATACGATCACTGGGGGGCGCGGTGTTGCCCCCTATCGCCACCTGCTGCTCAACCGCACTTTCGTGTTCATCACACTGGCCGGATTCTGCACCTACCTACCCACCGCACTGATCTACAGCTGGGTGCCGACCTATCTGCAGAAAGGCCTGCAGATGACCCCGATGCAATCCGGCTATGTGGTGATGGCTGCCACGGTCGGCGTGATCTTTCTCAATCTGGCAGTGTCCAGCCTGTCGCAGCGTGCTCTCAAGCATGGGGCCAGCGTACGCATGGCGATGGCCGTGCCACCAGCAGTGGCCTGCCTGATCGGCGGCGTAGCGCTGAGCCTGATGGGCTTCGTCGAGCAGGGCCTGTATAGCACCATGGCCCTGTACCTGGTGGGCGGGGTCGTGGTGAACCTTGTGCCAGCCTTTGCCAACTCCATCATCGCCTACATTGCCCCGCCCAGGCAGCGCGGCAGCATGCTGGCCATCCACATCGGCCTGCTGACCAGCGCCGGCATGCTCGCCCCGCACATGGTCGGGCAGGCCATCGGCTGGAAAGGTGGCGATCTGGTCAAAGGCTTCGAACTTAGCATCGGCCTGTTCGGCATCGCCCTGTTGGTCGGCGGCCTGCTGGCTCTGCGCCTGGTCAACCCCGAGCACAGTCGCCAGGAGCTGACCACCCTCACCTCAAACGCTTCTTCGTCCATTCGCGAGCCGGCAGCAAGCCAGGCCTAATTCAGGAAGGCACTTCATGCTTCATTACATCCCGAGCGGCATGGCGTAACTCATCCAGAAATTTCCGACGCTGCTGCGGGCGGCCAGCGAGCAATGACAGATCCAGGGATGGCAAGGCGGTGATGTCCAGCGAGTACGACATGATTCACTCCCATGTGAGTTGAACGATGGCATTCCTTATCGCTCGATGACGTGCACAAGCTGAGGCGTCTGCCGAAAGACGCCGACGGCTATCCGTTTCCGCTGAAACTAAACGATCTTAAAAATCTGTAATAAATATCGTTTTTACATTAGCTTAGGCTCACTTCGTTCTGCTCTTCACCCTGCGGCGGATCACGGCTAACCTTGGCCACCGGCCGAGCCGGCATTCCGTGCCAGCCGATCAAAATGCTTTTCGGAAGCCACTGCCACAATGGATATTTCTTCGACTCAACCGGCACGCAACAACGGCAAGGAAAACGCTGCTGGCGGGCGCGTTCAGGTCATCGACCGTTCGATTGTGTTGCTTCGCACCCTTTCCGGTCTCAAGCACGGTGCCAGCGCACTGGACCTGGCGCGACTGACCGGCATCGACCGCACCACCATCCACCGTCTGCTCAAAACCCTGACCTACTGGAGCCTGATCGAGGCGCAAGGCGGCACCTACCGCATCGGCCCCGAGTGCCTGATCTATTCGGCGGCCTATCTGAATCGCTTGAACCTCAGGAAGATTGCCCTGCCCTATGCCATCGAATTGCAGCGCGTCATAGGCGAGCGCCAGGCGATCGTCTCGCTGTCGGTTCCCGTGGGCGATCAGGTGGTGCTGATCGAACGGATGTGGACCCCAACCACCCCGCTCAACGTGATCGTCGACCTGGCCGACCAGTTCCCCATCGACGGCAGCCCGAGCGGGCGCGCGGTACTGGCCACCTACAGCGAATCGACGGCCCTGGCCATTCTGGGTGAAGAGCGCTATGCCAAGGCGCTCCCAACCCTGGAGCAGATCCGCCGCGAGGACGACTTTGCCTTCGGTCATGGCGAGTTCAAGCCTGGCCTGTCGTCAGTCGCCTTCCCCATCCGGCCCGAGAACGCGATCGCCATGGGCGCGGTGGTTGTGGCCGGCCTGGAGATGGAAGACGAGACCCACCCGGGTTCTCCCCTGGCCAGCCATGTGCGCCGGGCCTGCGAAGGTATCGCGGCGCAACTGGGCAACCTTTAGGACGACAGATCCGGAGCGAGTGCCGCAAGCAAACGGTTCTTCTGCACCTTGCCGTAGTGCGATCGCGGCAGCTGATCGATGAAATAGATCCGTCGCGGTACCTTGTACCGCGACAACTGCGCTCGACAGTGTTCCATCAGTTGCGCCGCCGACAGCTTGCGCGAGCCGTCCAGCACCACCGCCGCACACACCTGCTCGCCCCACTCGACGTCCGGCAGCCCGAACACATGGACGTCGACCACCCCGGGATGGCCCAGCAGACTCTGTTCGACCTCGCCGGGCTGTACCGACTTTCCACCGCTGCGAATGATGTCCTTGCAGCGTCCCAGGACCAGCAATTGCCCATCGGCGCGAATCCGCCCCAGATCGCCGCTGCGCAACCAGCCGTTATCGAGCGCCCGAGCACTGAGCTCTTCGAGCTGCCAGTAGCCACTCATCAACTGCGGACCGCCGAGCAGGATTTCACCGACGCCGTTGACATCGGCCTGGTCGATGCGCACCGCCGCGGCAAACACCGGACGTCCCACCAGCCCTTCGGCGCTCTCTCCGGCACGTCGCGCCGTGGCCATCTGCGCGGCCGAGAGGTAGCAGCTCCAGGGGGCTTCGGTCATCCCGTAAAGGACACTGATGCGCTCACCAAACAGGCGGTACGCACCCTCCAGCGCTTCGCTTGCCAGCGCGGCGGCCCCAACGTCGAGGCTCTTGAAGAATGGCAAGTCCACGGGGGAAGCGTCCGTCTCGCGCAGCAATCGCACAAGCTGAGTAGGCACCAGGGAGCTGAACGCGACCTGATACTCGCGCAATTGCGCAACAAAGCCCTTGCCATCGAAGCGCCCGCCCAGCACCACCTGCCCGCCACTGAGCAGATGCGCCAACACCGCTACCGCGGCAATCGGCCACAACGGACGGACATTGAGCAGCACATCGCCAGTTGAAGCGCCGCGGGCCATGACAATGTTCTGCAAGACCGCACACAGGCTCGCATGCCGGTGCATGACCGCCTTGGGCACGCCGGTGGTGCCGCCGGTGTAGTTCAACGAGGCCAGCGCCTGAGGCGACTGCGCCGGTCGCGGCCGGACTGCCGACGGCACGGCTTCGCTCACGGAACTCAAGGGCCGACACTCGATGCCCGCCAGACGCAGGTCTTCGACCAGTGCCGCGTAGGCTGGTGAAAACAGCAACAAGACAGCGCCAGCGTCGCGCAGTTGGGCCAGCAGCTCGTCCGCGGCCAGTGCTGGGTCGAGAGGCACCCGTACCCGACCGTTGGCCATGCAGCCATAATCGGCGAGCAGGTAGTCGAGACTGGCGTCGGCCAACAGCGCCACTCGCGCCCCGGGCGCGACCTGCAGCCGGTCCAGGGCCTGGCCGACAGCATCGAGGGCCTGATCGAGTTCCAGGAAGGTCAGGGTCCGGGCGCTGGACGGTTCGCGCAGCGCCGGTTCGTTCGGCCATTTGCAGGCAGCCTGGGCAAGCAATGTACTGATGTCCATGGCTACCACCCGCTCAGGACGATACGTCCGCTGGCCTGTCGCGACTCCAGCAACTCGTGAGCCCGGGCCACTTCATGAAAAGGCAGCACGCGATCGATCAACGGCTTGACCTGGCCGCTGTGGATCAGCGCCAGGGCCATGCGCAACTCTTCAAGTGTTGCGCTACCCGAGCCCTGGACCTTGAGCCGCCGCCCGATCAGCAGGCCCGGTGCGATCGGGACACTGCCGGGATGGACATTGCCCAACACCACGACTCGCCCGCCCAGGGTCATGCTGCGCAGGGTGTCCTCCAGGGTATGCCCGAGGTTATCCATGGCCACGTCCACTCCCCTTTTACCGGTGAGTTTCCAGATTTGGGCGCTGTATCCCTCGCTCGTCACTATCACCTCATGGGCGCCCAGAGCCTGCAGGAAGTCATGTTTTTCCGGGCTGCTGGTGACCGCGATCACCCGTGCACCCAGCGCCCGAGCCAGCTGGATCTGGTGCCCTCCCAGGCCGCCGCTGGCGCCGTTGATCAACACGGTTTCGCCAGGCTTGAGTGCGGCCTCGCCGTACAGGGCCCGGACGCTGGTCGCAATCGGGCATGAAGCCAGCGCGGCCTGGGTGTAGCCCAAGCCGTCGGGCAGTTCGATGGCCGAAATCGCCGGCACTCGCAGGTATTGCGCATAGGCTCCTTCGGTGTCCACCGACGGCAGGCCCAGGGCCCGACACAGATCCTGGCGTCCACGCAGGCAATCCCGGCACTGTCCGCAAAAACGCCGCTGGTAGATCACCACGCGGGCGCCCACGGCCAGTTGCGATACCCCCGCCCCGACCTCGACCACGTCACCTGCCGCCTCATGGCCCAACACCACGTCGGTATGCGCCCCTGGCAGGCGGCCGGCGCGGTGCAATAGATCGTGGTGACAGACCCCGGCCGCCTGCACCTTGACCAGGACCTCGCCTGGGCCCACCTGGGGTGTGGGCACCTCTTGGACTTGCAACTGCTCCGGCCCGCCAAAGGCTTTTAGAACTATCGCTTTCATTTTTTATAACCGTTTGTGACCTAATAAGAATATGTTCATATAACAAACAAGTTGTTTGCATTGTGCACATCAATTAAGTTTTCCCCACTTTGACGCGGACCTCAAGGGGCAAAGCGTCTTTCTTTCACACTCAATGAAATCGAAACCATGACAGTCGAGTATCAACACCTTGGTGAAGGGATTCTGGTGGTCACCCTCAATCGTCCGGAGCGCCTGAATGCCCTGGACAGCCAGGCCAAGCGCGAGTTGGCGGAGGTCTGGCAGCGGGCGCAGGACGATCGCGCCGTCCGTGCAATCGTTCTGCGTGGTGCTGGCGAGCGGGCGTTCTGTGCAGGTTCCGATCTCAAGGAAATAGAAACCACCGGCGAGACGGTCAGTAGCGAACTGCTCGCCCGCGCCCTGCCCGGCGTTGGCCATGACCTGAGCAAACCGGTGGTTGCCGCCTTGCACGGCTACACCCTGGGTTTGGGCATCAGCCTGGCCATTCATTGCGATTTCCGTATTGCCCGGCATGACACCCGGTTCAATTTTCCGGAAGTCCAGCACGGCATGTTGTCCGGCTTCAGCGCCATTACCCTGCCAAGCCTGATCGGCGAAGCCGCCGCCCTGGACATCATGCTCAGCGCCCGGCATTTCGATGCCGACCAGGCGCTGAGCATGGGCCTGGTCAATCGGGTCGTGGCCGACGCCTACGACAGCTCCCTGGAGCTGGCCGCGCGCCTGGCGGCTCATTCCGGCAAGGCCGTCGAGTGGACCAAGACTCTGCTTCTGGCGGAGAGAAAAAACCGTCTGAAGCGCCACATGGAGCTGGTCGACCAGGCTCGCCAGGACGTCATGCTCGGCCGGTAACGCACTTCTATAACCAGAAAAGCCAACACTTTCAGCCTCGCCAGTACTGTCAGGAACACCCACCACCAGGAATGGAAAGCGGCACCTCTTCATCGGAGCCTCACCATGTCTCGCCCTTACACATGCTTGTACCCCAGGCTCAGCCTGCTGAGCGCCAGCCTCCTCGGGCTCTGCGCCAGCCAGGTGGCGCTGGCCGAAGAGGACGGATCACGGCCATCGGCCGCCAACGAAACCGCCCTGCAGACCGTGGTCGTCACCGGCGCCCGGGACAGTGGCCGGACCTTGGCCAAGAGCCTGGCGCCCATCGACGTCATCAGCGCCGACGACCTGGCTCGCTCGGGCAAGCAGAATCTGCGCGACGCCTTGGCGGCCAGCGTGCCGTCCTATACCAACGCTGCGGGCTTTACCGGCGGTACCGGCTTGTCGGTCAAGTCCGCCACGCTGCGCGGGCTGGGTGGCAACCATGTGCTGGTGCTGGTCAATGGCAAGCGTCGGCACACCACCTCGCTGATCTTCGTACAGACCGCCACCACCTCCAGCGGCCAGTCGCCCGCCGACCTCGACCTGATCCCCATCAGCGCCGTGGATCACGTCGAAGTGCTGCGCGATGGCGCCGCGGCGCAATACGGCTCGGACGCCATTGCCGGGGTGATCAATATCATCCTCAAGAACAACCGCTCCGGTGGCAGTGCCAGCGCGCTGTACGGGCAATTCAAGGAGCGGGTCGGCGGCAAGGGCAATTTCGGCGCCCGTGGCCAGGGCCAGATCAATCAGGGCTTTGAATTGCCCAATGATGGTTTCTTCAGCCTCAGCGCCGATATCGGGGTTCAGGAAAGCTCCAACGTCGCAGGCGCGGTTCCGGACCGCACCAGCATCTACTTTCGCCAGAACGGCCAGCCCGACCCGCGGGAAACCAGCGAGAGCCGCTATCGCCAGCAACTGGGTCAACCCCGCTCGCAGACCTATAACTTTGGCTACAACGCTGAGTTGCCGCTCAACGAAGCCTTCACCCTGTACTCGTTTTCCACCCTCAGCCACCGCAACTCCACCAGTTGGGGCACCTACCGCACCGCGAACTCACCGCAGAACATCGTCTCGGTGTATCCGGATGGTTTCTCGCCACGCTTCGTGGTCGAAGAGGACGATTTTCAGACGGTGATCGGGGTACGCAACGAAGAGTGGCTGGGCTGGAAATGGGACCTGAGCAGCAGCTATGGCTACAACGACGCCAACACCCGTAACGAGCGTTCGCTGAACCCGTCCCTGGGACCCGACAGCCCTCGTGACATGGATGGCGGACACCTGATCGCCAGCCAGTGGACCAACAACCTGGACCTGACCCGCGCCTTTGACACCGGGCTGTTCGCCAAGCCGCTGAACGTCTCCACCGGACTGGAGTTTCGTCGCGATGGTTTCGAGATCGAGGCCGGCGAATACGCCTCCTATGCCGATGGCGGTTATGTGTTCCCGGTCGGCCACCCATTGGCCGGTCAGCGTCCCAACCCGGGCGCGCCAGGCCTGGTCGGCTTCACTCCGCAGGACGCGCACAACTATTCGCGGACCAACACCGCCGGCTATATCGACTTCAGCCAGAGCCTCACCGAACGCTGGGACATGAGCCTGGCCGGGCGCTTCGAGCACTACAGCGACTTCGGCGATACCGGTAGCGGTAAGCTTTCGACCCGTTATGCCTTCACCCCACAGTTCGCCGTGCGCGGCACCATCAGCAACGGTTTCCGCGCGCCGTCGCTGCAACAGCAGTACTACTCCTCGTCCCTCACCGCCTGGCGCAACAGCCCGATCACCGGCCAACTGGAACAGGCCACTACCCGCTATGTGACAGTCGATGATGCGGCTGGCCAGGCCCTGGGCGCCAAAGAGCTGAAGCCGGAACGCTCGATGAACTACAGCCTGGGGTTTGTCGCCACGCCGACCGAGAACCTGGATATCACCGTCGATCTGTATCAGATCGATATCAAGGATCGCATCCTGCAAACCAGCAACCTGCAAGGCACGGCTGTTTCCAACCTGCTGGCCAGCCAGGGTCTCAACCCGAACCAGATCGTCTCCTACTTCGGCAACCTGGCCGACACCCGCACCCGCGGCATCGACCTGGTGGCCGACTACCGCTATGACCTGGGCCGTTATGGCAAGACCAAGTGGACCCTGCTCAGCAACCAGAGCCTGCAGACCATCGAGAAGATCAAGGAGCCCGCGGCACTGGCCGGCACCGGGATCAGCGCGGTCGGCCGCGACCGCCAGGGCAACCTGACCAGCGCCTATCCGAAGAACGTCACCTCGCTGACCGCCGCCTGGCAACTGGGTGACTTCGACCTCACGCTCAAGCAAACCCGCTACTCCAAAGTCACCGGGCGCAACCAGATTTCCGCCAGCCGCGACGAGGAAATACGCCCGGCATTCATCACCGACCTGAGCCTGGGCTACTACCTGAGCGACGCGGTGAAACTGACCATCGGCGGGGAAAATATCTTCGACCGCCGTCCCCAGCAACTCAACGCCGAGGCCAAGCGTTTCTACTTCTTCCCCACCGATAATCCGACCTACAGCTGGTACTCGCCCTATGGCCTGGAAGGTGCCTACTACTTCGCCAAAGTTGATGTGAGCTGGTAAGGGCCGATGAACACTCCCAGCACCTTGACCGCCCACACTCATCAGAACACCGACAGCGCGGCGCTAGCGTTCGACCAACGCCTGTATCGCAAGCTGGCGTGGCGCATCATGCCGTTCCTGTTCCTGTGTTTTGTCCTCAACTGGCTGGACCGGGTCAACATCGGTTTTGCCCATTTGCAGTTCAAGACTGACCTGAACATCAGCGACGCCGCCTTCGGCATCATCGTCGGGGTCTTCTCCATCGGCTACCTGCTGTTCGAGATTCCCAGCAACCTGCTGCTGGAGAAGATCGGCGCAAAAAAAACCATGACCCGGATCATGATCCTCTGGGGCCTGGTGACCATCGCCACCGCCTTCGCCCAGACTCCGGCACAGTTCTATGTGCTGCGGATCTTGCTGGGTGCGGCCGAGGCCGGATTCTTTCCCGGCGTGATCCTGTACCTGACCTACTGGTTTCCCGCCACCCACCGGGCGCGGATCACCTCGCGGTTCATCATGGCAATCGCCGTCTGCGGGATCATCGGCGGCCCGCTGTCGACCTGGATCATGG
The DNA here is from genome assembly GCF_003945765.1 of Pseudomonas chlororaphis subsp. chlororaphis. Classification (NCBI taxonomy): domain Bacteria; kingdom Pseudomonadati; phylum Pseudomonadota; class Gammaproteobacteria; order Pseudomonadales; family Pseudomonadaceae; genus Pseudomonas; species Pseudomonas chlororaphis. The sequence goes on from NZ_CP027712.1 coordinate 3,506,804, forward strand.
GGCACTTCGCCGGCCTCGGTGGCTTTACCGGCTGGCAATGGCTGTTCGTGGTCACCGGCATTCCACCGGTGCTCGCCGGGTTGTTCGCCTGGTATTGGCTGGACGACAAACCCGCCACCGCCAGATGGCTGAGCAGCGCTGAAAAGCAAGCCATCGAGCGGGCTCTGGCCCATGAACGGCAACACCGTAAACCCGGCGGTCATCAACGCTTTGTCGAAGCGCTGAAGGATCGCAAGGTCTGGTTCATCACCCTGGCCTACTGCCTGACGATCATGTGCACCGGTAATGTCACCAACATCTGGGCACCGTCGATCATTCGCGACTCGGGGGTCAGCAACCTTGGGCAACTGGGGATGCTCTCGGCCCTGCCCTATGTGGTCGGTGTCAGCCTGATGCTATGGGCGTGCCGGCATTCGGACCTGCATCAGGAGCGTCGTTGGCACTTCGCTTTGGGTGGCCTGGGCGCAGCCCTGGCGATGCTGGTCCTGCCCGGTTTCCTGTTCAGCCCCTACTCGGCGATTGCCGTACTGACCCTGATGACCAGCGGGTATCTGGTGGCCACGGCGATCTTCTGGACCATTCCCACCTACTACCTGTCGGACCACGCCAAGGCCGCCGGCCTGGCGCTGGTCAACTGCTGCGGGCAGATCAGCAGCCTGCTGACGCCGATCATGATCGGCGCGATCAAGACCAGCACCGGCGATATCAGCTTGGCGCTCTACATCGTCGCGGCCCTGGTGGCCAGCGGCACCCTGATCCTGTTGTTCGGCGTGCCACGCCACGTCCTGCGCGACGCTTCCTGACTTTCTCGATGGACATTCCCATGACCGACTACCTCGCCCTGGCCCAACACCTGGCCACCCAGATCCAACCCGGCGCCGCCGAGCGCGACGCCGGCAGGATCCTGCCCCATGCCCAGCTCGACCTGATCCGCCACTCGGGCCTGGGTGCCGCCCGGGTTCCCTCCGAGTTGGGGGGCGGCGACGTCAGCCAACTACAGGTGGCGCAGATCTTCATCGCCCTGGGCAAGGCCGACCCCAGCGTTGCCCAGGCGCTGTTCCCGCATTTCGCCACCGTCGAACACTTGCGTCTGATCGCCAGCCCCGAACAACAGCGCCTGTACCTTGGGGCCTTTGCCGAACGCCGGCTGTCCTCGGGAGCGATTGCCGAGCGCAGCGGCACCTTTCGCGGCGAAATCCATACCCGCCTGGAGCGCCGAGGCGAAGGCCTGGTGCTCAACGGCAGCAAGTTCTACAGCACCGGTTGCCTGTTCGCCGACCTGCTGAAAATCCAGGCCGTGGACGAGGATGGCAATGCGGTCTACGTGATGCTGCCGGCCGATACTCCGGGCATCGTCATGCTCGATGACTGGGACGGCATGGGCCAGCGGGTCACCGCCAGCGGCAGTACCCTGCTGGAGAACGTCCCGGTGCGCCCGGAGCAAGTGATCCCTTTGGCCCAGTGGTACCAGCGACGCAACTACATTGGTGCCAGCGCGCAACTGATTCACTGCGCCATCGATATCGGCATCGGCCTCGCGGCTCTCGACGACGCCGTTCTGTGGGCCCGTACCGGCTCGCGCCCGGTGCGTGAAAGCGGGGTCAACCAGGCGCGCAACGATCCTTACATCCTGCATACCCTGGGTGATCTGGCGGCCCGTATCCATGGCGCCGAAGCCCTGGTGGAGAAAGCCGCCGGCGCCGTCGACCTGGCCGCCCGTAGCCAGTTGCAGGGCCTGGCCGAAGGTGCCGGGCTGGAGGCGATCCTGGCGCGGTCGTCAATTGCAGTGGCCGAAGCCAAGATCGCCTCAACCCGCGCCGCCTTGCACGTTTGCGAGCGCCTCTACGAGGTCGGCGGCGCCGCCACCACTCAGTCGCGGTACAACTTCGATCGCCACTGGCGTAACGCCCGCACCCACACCACCCACGACGCCCTGGCCTACAAGTACAAGGCTATCGGCGACTACCTGCTCAATGGCAACGCACCGCCCATTGCCTTCACCTACTGAGGCGGGAGGAAATCCATGCGAAGGTGTGGCAGTCGTCACTCATCGGAGGCTGCTTCTATCTGGAGGGAACTGGCGCCGGAAGGCTTCGGCCGGGTATTCCTGGTCAACAGCACGACGACGCCAAGCTTTCCGATCTCGATGCCCGTGGCCGCCAAATGGCAGGAATGAGCCCGTCGAGACCACTAAACCAAGGATTCAATTCGGTCTGATCGAGCGGTAGATCGAGAGCAAAACGTCTACTGAACTGCCATACGGACACGATTACGCCCTTCTTGCTTGGCGCTGTAGGTCGCCTCATCGGCCCGGCGTAAAAGCGCCTGCACGTCCAACTCTCTTTGCCAACAGGCAACCCCGAAACTCGCTGTCACCTGACCTACCGGGGGGATGACATGATTGGCCAGCGATTGGCACAAGGATTCGGCCAGACTTGCGGCTTGCTTAGCCTGAGTGGATGGGCAGAGAATCGCCAGCTCCTCGCCACCAATGCGGCAGAACACATCAATGCTGCGTAAACGTTGGCCAATCAGGCGACAGGTCTCCTTGAGTACCCTATCGCCCCCCTCATGCCCCCAGCGGTCGTTGATCGACTTGAAGTGATCGAGATCCAACATGATCAGGGAAAAAAATGAACCGTAGCGTTTTGCCAGATCGATATGGTGTTCAAGGCTGTCCATAAAGTAGCGTCGATTGTAAATACCCGTCAGCTCGTCCGTGATGGCCTGGACGCGTAACGCGGCCTCGCGGTCTTTCAGTTCAGTGATATCGATAAACGAGCCATACCAGACAAGTGTCTCATCGGCTTGTTTTTCCGCATAAGACTCGCCGCGCAGCCAACGAGTACCTTTCTCCGGCAGATGTACGCGGAAATCACATGCCCAGGGTTTACCCGTTTCGACCGACTCCCTGGTTGCCGCATAGATAAGTGCGAGGTCTTCTTCGTGAACCCTGTGAAACAAAGGATTTTGCTTGAACCTGATACCGACGACCTCTTCTGGCTTGAGCTCGAAGACGTGTTCCAGGCTCGGACTGCAGTAAGAAAAATAACTCTCACCCTCTTCTCTTAGATGGTACTGATAGAGCACGTTTGGAATACGCTGAGTGAGGAGCTTCAGGAAAGCCTTGGCTTCATTGATTTTATTCAGCAAGGCAATGCGTTCGCTGACATCGATAATGACGTTGATGTGCTCAACCTGCCCAGAGTTTGCATCGATGATCTTCGCGCATCGCAACTCACCTATGAAGTGACTGCCATCCTTGCGGCGATAGGTCCGTTCTGTGGTCATACAACCCTCCCCGCCAGGCAGCTGGTTGCTCAGCTTCTTGTCGGTGGTTTGCTGATGAGCCGGGTTATCCGGAGTGCGGTCGCCGCCGATGAATTCTTCCTGCACATGCAGGATATGCGCAGGTTCACGTCCCAACATTTCTTCACGACTGAAACCGAACAGCTTTTCGGCTCCGGCGCTGAACAAGAGCGTGCGCCCGCGAGAGTCTGTGGTAACAACAGCCACCTGGGTCGCGGCATTGATCAAGTTACGCAAGCGGGCATTCAGGGCCTTGACCTTCTCCTTGCGCATCCTCAGTTCTTCGAGGTGACGTTCGAAATGATAATCGCGAAGGCGTGTCGAGAAATAAAGCACACCGAGCACAGTGGCCTGAACGACAAGAGCGACTTCACTGAGGTCACGCAGGTACTCGTTATTATCGGATAACCAAAGTGCCCCGCCAATGAGAACACTCATTAGCAAGCAGAAGATAATTGCGAGTGAGTGGCCACGTTTGTTTAGTCGGCCCAGGATACGCCGTATCGAACGAGTCATATGACACCGCAGAGGAGTAAGCGAATGAGTAACAGATCAGCGGCTAGCGCGAGACCGATGGGGCAATCTTCCGAGCGGGCTAATAGCCTGACTTTACAATAGGTGCCGGCGTTGACTGAAGACTAATTCACCCTGGCGATTGAGACTTGACCCAGAGCAACTGTGGATTTGCCAGCAGTAAAAGCTCGGGGCAAGTTGCCAAGCGCCAACGAACGTCCTTGTCCGAAGTTCTTCAAAGCCCAGACGTACGCGGCGAACATCTATAACTGCAATACGCCAAGAGGGGCTCAGTTATAGAGATTGATTGATCCCAGCGCGATGGCCGCGACAAACATCACCAGGCACGTCCCGATGCTCCAGGTGATCGAGGCGCGCTGATTGTCGCCATAGTCGACATCGAGGAGGCCGCACAACAGGTAAGTGGAGGCCACCAGCGGGCTGAGCAGGTGAACCGGTTGTCCGATCAGGCTCGCAATGGCCATCTCCTTGGCCCCGATACCGTAGTGACTGGCGGTCTCGGCCAGGATCGGCAGGATTCCGAAGTAGAACGCGTCATTGGTCAGGACATAGGTAAACGGCATGCTGATGAAGGCCGTGAACACCGACATGAAATGTCCTGCGGAGTCCGGGATGACCATGATCAGGCTTTCGGAAATGGCCTTGACCATACCGGTGCCGGACATGATCCCGACGAAGATGCCCGCGGCGAAAATCAGCGAGGTGACAGCCATGACGTTATCTGCATGTTTACCAATGACCGCCTTCTGCGCCTTGAGCGTGGGGAAGTTGACTGCCAGCCCCAGGGCACAGGCGATGGTGAACAGTACCGGAAGCGGCATGAGGTTCAACATCATCAGAGCGATGAGCGTGATGGTCAGCGCTGCGTTGAACAGGAAACGCCAGTCACCCAGGCGAAACTCGGTGAAGTGCTCCATGAACTCATCGTGATCGAGCGTGATGGTGCCGAGGCGACGACGCTCCTTCAGCCCCAGCCAGAACGCGCTGAAGATCACCCAGCTGAGCCCCGCGATCATGATCGGGATCATCTCGATGAACAGCTCGGTGATATCGACATGCATCGCACTGGCCGCACGGGAGAACGGGCCTGCCCAGGGCAGGATATTCATCACGCCAATGGTCAGGAGCAGGACGGTCGCCATGACCTGGAGGCTGATACCGGTGCGGCGATAGAGCGGCAGCATCGCTGCGGTGGTAATGATGTACATGGTTGCACCATCCCCATCGAGGCCCACGCAGGTGCCGAGGATCGCGGTACCGACCACGATTTTCAGTGGGTCGCCCTGGACCAGTTTCAGGATCAGCTTGATCAGCGGATTGAACAGGCCTGCATCCGTCATCATGCAGAAGTACAGGATGGCGAAGGTGAGCATGATCCCCGTGGGGGCGAGCATCTTCATACCGTCGAGCATCATCGGCCCCAGCCCGGTGGAGAAGCCGGCCAGGCAGCCGAACACGATGGGTACCAGTACGAGCGCGACCAGTGGCGACAGGCGCTTGCTCATGATCAGGTACATGAAGCAGGCGATCATGGTGTAGCTGAGAATCGTAAGCATGTGTCCCTCTTCTTATTTGTCTTGTCTGGGCGAAGGTCAGCCGTCAGCTTTCTTCGAGGCGAGTCGAAGCCGAGGGCCAGGCGAACCGGTCTTCATTGCGTGTGGTTATTGCGCGGTGTGCGAGAACAACCGTTTGCCGGGATGCTCCATGGCCACCTTGAGGATGTGGCCGGTTGAAGAGTCGGTGATGAACAGGTCGCGGTTCCCTTCCCCGCCAAAGGCCAGGTTGGTCAGGGTTCGTCCTTCGGTGCAGGAGCGAAGACGGTAGAGAGGAACGGCATGGCCGTCGAAGACCCACACACAGCCATTACCCGCATCGCAGACGAACAGGTTGCCTTGCTCATCCAGGGCCATTCCGTCGGCACCACTCACACCGCCGGCCATGGCCGTGAATGTCCCCACCTTGGACGTGCTGCCGTCCTGTTGAATGGGCAGGCGCCATACCGCATTACCTCGGGTCATCGCTACCAGCAATGCCTGCTCGTGCAGATCCATCACCAGGCCATTGGGGCTCGCGCCGTTATCCAGCAGGCAATCCAGGCGCTGGTTTTCCAGGTCATAACGGAACACCCGCCCACTGGGGTCGTGCATGCCAGTCTGGCCCTGGTCGGTGAAATAGAGGCGCCCACCACGATCGAAGAACAGGTCATTGACCCCTTTGAAGCCTTCGCTGCGGCGGTGGGTGAGGAAGGGTTCGATGCGTTTGCTGAGCGGGTCCAGCAACATGATGCCGCGCTTGTAGTCGGCGATGAAAATCCGACCATCGCGGTGGATCTTCAGGCCGTTGGGCCAGCCGTCGTACTCGACGACCAACTCCCACTCCCCCTTCGGCGAGATGCGAAATACGCGGCCGTAAGGGATGTCGGTCACATAGAGATTGCCGTCCAGGTCGAAAGAAGGTCCTTCCAGAAAACTGGCAACCTTCTGGCCAGGCTTGTTGGCGCGGACCCAATCGGAGTCACCGGTGCGCCAGAACTCCTCCGGCAGGCGGGTGAAAACTTCGGTGGTCCGGTCCTGGGGAGGGGGATAAAGACTCATTGCAGCACTCCGCGTATCAGCTGGCACCGTGACGAAGGGGGCGAACGGTATTTGTTCGAGCGACAACCTTGCAGTCCGGGTGCACAGAGAATCTTGTTCTTGTTAAAAAAATGTTCTGCCAGATAGAACATTGTTTCTTTTGGCAGAACAACTTTCTGAGCATTTCTTTATCCTGTCAAGCGTGACGCTTCCAGAAGGCGATGCTTTGGCCGGAGCAAATCGCCTGCCATCCAGGGGACGTAGCCTCGCCAGCGCGCAGCGGATGGCCTGTAGAACAGCTCATCGAAGGAGTCATTGACAGGATGTATTTTTACGACCAATACTAAAAATAGAACATCATTCCGCCTGACAGAACAACACAGCAATAGGTGCTTTTCCCTAGCTGCCGCATTGCGTGAATGTTCGACAGGCTCTCCAGCAGATGAGGAGAACCTACTGTGAAAGACGCTGCTGACATCGACATCCTGGTAAGTGAAGTGGGGCCGCGTGACGGCCTGCAAAGCATCAAGGCCATCATGTCCACCGAGTCCAAATTGGAGTGGATAACGGCCTTGGCCAAGGCAGGCCTGCGCGAGATCGAGGTGGGCTCGTTCGTCTCCCCCAAGCTGCTGCCGCAAATGGCCGACTGCGCGCTTGTCGTGGCTCACGCGCTGACCTTGCCGAACCTCTACGTCACTGCGCTGGTGCCCAACCTGAGAGGTGCCCAAGCAGCGTTCTATGCCGGTGTGCACAAGATCACCCTGCCGATTTCCGTGAGCGAGCAGCATTCGATTTCCAATATCCGCAAAACCCATGCGCAGGTCTTCGAGGAGGTCAAGGCGGTGGTGGAGCTACGCAACGAATGCTTCCCCGGCATCCAGATAGAGGCCGGTGTCTCGACGGCTTTTGGCTGCACGCTGCAAGGCGTGGTGACGGATGACGAAACCATCGCCATCGCCGTGAAAATGGCCGAACTCGGCGTCGATGAGGTTGGTCTTTCCGACACGGTTGGCTATGCCAACCCCACCCAGGTCCGCCGCCTGTTCAAGCGGCTGCGCAATGAAATAGGCCAACTCAGCGGCAGTGCGCATTTCCACAATACCCGCGGACAAGGCCTGGCTAACGTCGTTGCAGCGTTGGAAGCCGGCGTAACGACGTTCGACGGTTCTCAGGGCGGCATTGGCGGCTGTCCATACGCGCCGGGTGCCTCGGGCAATATCGTGACCGAAGACCTGGTTTACCTTCTCGAATCCATGGGGCTGCGCACCGGTGTCGATCTTGATCGCCTGGTAAGCGCCCGGGAATGGCTGCTCAAGGGGCTGCCAGGCGAACCGCTGTACGGCTTCATCCCTGATGCCGGCGTCGGCAAGAACTTCACCTATGCCAAGGAGGCCGTATGAGTCTGCCAGAAGAAAAAAAACGACCACTGGCCGGGATTCGCGTCATCGAGTTCGTCCACATGGTGATGGGGCCAACCTGCGGTCTGTTGCTCGCGGACCTCGGCGCCGAGGTCATCAAGGTCGAACCCGTACCGGAGGGCGACAACACACGGCGCCTGATGGGCTCGGGTGCGGGCTACTGGATGACCTACAACCGCAACAAGAAGAGTTTTGCGGTGGACATCAAATCCGCTGAAGGCATGGCTGCGGTGAAGAAGCTCATCGCCACCGCCGATGTCGTCACCGAGAACTTCCGTCCCGGCGCCATGGAAAAGCTGGGCTTGGGCTACGAGCAGGTCAAAGCCATCAAGCCGGACATCATCTACAGCTCGATGAAAGGCTTCTTGCCTGGCCCCTACGAAAATCGCACCGCGCTCGATGAAGTGGTGCAGATGATGACCGGCCTGGCGTACATGACCGGGCCTGTCGGACGCCCTCTTCGTGCCGGCGCGTCGGTAAACGACGTCATGGGCGGCATGTTCAGCGCCGTTTCCATTCTTGCCGCTCTGCTGCAGCGCAAAGAAACCGGCCGAGGCCAATTCGTCCAGACCGGTCTGTTCGAAAACTCGGCATTCCTCGTTGCCCAACACATGATGCAAAAAGTGGTGACGGGGGCCGCCGCGGCCCCGATGCCCAGCCGCATTTCAGCCTGGGCAATCTATGACGTCTTCGACACGGATGAAGCAGGCGAGCAGGTGTTTATCGGTGTGGTGAGCGATAGCCAGTGGGGAGCGTTCTGCAACGCCTTCGACTTCCAGGAGTTGGGCAGCGATCCAAACCTGGCTCGCAATAACCAGCGAGTGAAAGCGCGCGAGCGAATCATGCCGTTGGTGCGCGAGCGCATTGGCGGCATGAGCAAGCAGGCCGTGATGACGCTTTGCGAACAGGCCGGCCTGCCCTTCTCTCCGATCCAGCGCCCGGAGGATCTGTTCGAGGATCGCCATCTGAACGAGTCCGGGGGCATGACCGAACTGGTGCTTGCCGACGGCCAGAAAGTGAAAGTTCCAATGCTCCCATTCGAGATGGATGGCCAACGTTTTGGCGCTCGCTTGAACGTCCCGGAAATGGGCAGTCACTCCCGGGAACTGCTGGAACAGATCGGTTACGCGCCCGAGGCGATCGCCGCCCTCGAAGCAGCCGGAACGATAAGAAGCGCTTGAACGGCGTAGCGACAGGCCAGCCTGGGCCTGTCACTGCGGCCACTGGATCTGAACGCGGCGAGGGAGGCTCGGCGCGAACTGCAGGATGGGGTGCCGGAGCCGCACGAAATTCTGCCAAGACCGTCGGCCTATCCCGCCACGGTTATCCATAACAACAACACCGAGGATGCAGTCATGGCGAACGTCACGACCCCGGCTACCGATTTGTCCCTGCACAAACCTGAAGAACATTCCGAGCTTCAACGCAAAGCCATGAAAAAAGCCGCCTGGCGTTTGATTCCATTACTTGCGCTGGCTTACTTCTTCAACTATCTGGACCGCACCAGCGTTGGTTATGCCGCATTGCAGATGACCGATCAGCTCGGCCTCACTGCCGCCCAGTTCGGACTGGGCGCGGGCATCATGTTCTTCGGCTACTGCCTGTGCGAAGTGCCCAGCAACCTGGCGATGTACCGCTTCGGTGCCCGGTTGTGGATGGCTCGCATCATGATCAGTTGGGGCCTGGCAGCAGCGGCCACTGCCTGGGTGATCGGCCCTTATAGCTTCTATGTCGTGCGGTTCATCCTGGGGGTGGCGGAAGCGGGTTTCTTTCCTGGCGTGATCTTCTTCCTGACCCTGTGGTTCCCCGCGCAGTACCGCACGCGCGTACTGGCCTGGTTCACCGTCGCGACCCCGATTTCCTTTTTGGTAGGCGGCCCGCTGTCGATCTGGTTGCTGCAGATGCATGGCGTCTGGGGCCTGGCCGGGTGGCAATGGATGTTCCTGATCGAAGGGCTTCCGGCGTGTGTACTGGGCTTGATCACCCTGAAAGTGCTGGCCAACCGCCCCAGCGAAGCCAAATGGCTGAGCCAGGAAGAGCGCGATGCCTTGAACGGCATGCTGGAAAAGGAAAACGGCAAGGACCAGAAACGCCACGCCTTCGGCACCGCACTCAAAGATCCACGCGTATGGATCCTCAGCTCTATCACGTTCAGCTTCACCATCGGCACTTACGGTATTGGTATCTGGCTGCCACAGATGCTCAAGGCACAAGGCGTGGAACTCAGCATGATCGGCTGGGTAGCGGCGATTCCCTACTTCTTCTCCACGATCGGTCTGCTGTTCTGGGCCAGGTACGTCGACCGCACGGGCAGAGGTATCCTCAATCTGGTGATTGCCCTGGTGCTGGCAGGCCTGGCGCTGATCTTCGCGCTGAACATGAACGCATTGGTGCCTGCCCTGATAGGCATAACGCTGGCCCTGGTCGGGACAATTTCTGCCAAAACCATCTTCTATACCCTGCCGGCCAAGTTCCTGTCGGGCCAGGCGGCCGCAGGTGGCATCGCACTGATCAACTCCTTCGGTGCGTTCGGTGGTTTTGTCGGCCCCTACCTGATGGGTTACCTCAAAGAGTCCACCCAGTCGTTCGCTGCGGGCCTGATGGTCATGGGCTGTGTCTTGTTCTTTGCCGCGCTCATGGCCTTGTCGCTGCGTTTCTTCATGCGAGATGCGTAAGCTGCGAATGCTGGATATCAGAATCACGTTCTGTCACGCAGACTAGTCGACAGGCATCCGCTGCGGGTAAGGTACCGTCAAAATGCTCGGCCGCAGCAGGGCCGAGCCTATTGACGATCACTGACGTGCTGCCCAATCACTGGCCGAAATGACTATGAACAGTAACGAAATACTCGATAAAGCCTCTCCCCAGAACACCGCTGACGGAGGCGTTGCCGCGGTGGACCGTGCCTTTGCGATACTCAGCGCCTTCGATGCCGAGCGCAACGTGCTGCCACTGGCGGAGTTGGCTCGTCGCACCGGCCTCTACAAAAGTACCATTCTGCGCTTGATGAACTCTCTGGAAAGAGCCGGCTTCATTCGCCGACTGCCAGACGGTCAGTTCGCCATCGGCCACGAGCCACTCCGGCTGGCACCGCTTTACCAAAGCTCATTTCGCCTGCGCGATATCATCTACCCGAAACTCGAGACGCTCTCGGAAGACAGCGGGGAAACCTCCTCGTTCTACGTCATCGAGAACGACAGTCGGGTTGTTCTTTTTCGGGTCGAGCCCAGGCGTTCCGTGCGGGTTTCCATTCACGAGGGCGACCGCTTCCCGCTCCAGGCCGGGGCTTCCGGAAAAATTCTCCGCACATTCGGCCTATCCACTGACCATGCCCTCCCGGAGGTTCGCGAACAGCTCTGGGCCAGTTCATTTGGCGAACGCGATCCGGATACCGCAGCGGTCTCGGTGCCTGTATTCGGTATGAATAATGAACTCAAGGGGGCCCTGACCCTCTCGGGCCCTTCTGAGCGATTCAATGAAGAAGTCATAAAGGGGGCGCGCAAAATGCTGCTGAAACTGGCGGCACAAGCGACCACTGCGCTGGGTGGCGACAGTCGGGAACTACAGCAGGCGCTGGTGCGGCTCGAGGGGTGACCTGCCCTCCTCACGGGCTGAGCCGTCGGGCCCGGTGCTGCCACGAGGGAACTCCAGATCAGTAACTGAAGTCATGTCCCAATTCTTTCTGCATCCATTCAAGAAATCGCCTGACTCTCGGAAAGTTTGAGTGCGCCCGTGGAAATACTAAATGATGGGCAGTGATAGGTGTGCTCAACTGGGGTGCGACCTCGACCAGGGCCCCCCGCGCCAGATAATCCTGCGCCAGCAAGGTGCTTTCCAAGGCGAAGCCGAGCCCGTGGCTAGCTGCCTCCAGGGTCATGTAGGAGCGGTCAAAGCTCAGGGTGTAGGGTTTTTCTGGCCGCGACACACCGTGCTGGGCAAACAGCTGCGGCCACTTTACCAACGTCGCTTCCGAGAGGATCAGCTGGCTGTCGAGCAGGTCCGCCACCGTGCGGACCGGGCGCTTTTCCAGAAGCTTGGGTGAGGCCAGCACCGCGATCTTTTCATTGCGCACCGTGCGCACTTCAAAGCTCGGCCAGTTAGGCAAGCCGTGGCGGATATCGACGTCGATCTTGTCCCGGCTGAAGTGCAGGGATTCGTAGGAGCACGACAGGTTGAGCTGGATATCCGGGTGGCTCTGGCGAAACTGCTCCAGCCGCGGCATCAACCACAGCAGGCCAAAGCTCGGCGATGAATGCAGGCGCAGGCAATCGAGGCTGACATCGCTGGTGGCGCGTTCGGTCGCCACGGCGAGGCTGTGGAGGATGCCGGAGACTTCGGCCAGGTACTGCTCGCCGACCGGAGTCAGCGTCACCCCACGGGCCGTGCGGAAAAACAGCTGGCGGCCGATCATCGCCTCCAGCTTGGCCAACTGGTGGCTGACGGCCGAGGGGGTCAGGTCGAGCACTTCCGCAGCGCGGGCGACGTTGCCGAAGCGCGCGGTCTGTTCGAAGGCCTGAATGGCTTTCAGGGGTGGCAGTACCGAAGGTGCATCGCCGGATGAACGCATGATTGTTGTTATTCCGCTGCAGAGGGCCTGAGCCGGGCGTTTGGTCATTCAACCATTCGATTGTCCCGCTGGCGAGTGCTGAATTATTTTCAGCACCCAGTGAGATTCGCGTTATTGCTCAGGGGTCTGAGGGGAGAGAAGCTGGGTCATCGATTCGTTGCGGGTCGACCCTATAAAAACAATCAGAGGTACTCTCCATGCTCCTTCAAGGCAAAGTCGCGATCATCACCGGTGCAGCCTCCGCGCGTGGCATCGGCCGCGCCACCGCGACCACCTTCGCGCGACACGGCGCCCGGGTGGCGATCCTCGACCTGGATGCCGCCGCCGCGCGAGATGCCGCCGCGTCCCTGGGCGAAGACCACCTGGGCCTGGCCGCCAACGTCGCCGACGAGGCCCAGGTGCAACAGGCGGTCGCCCGGATCATCGAGCATTTCGGGCGCATCGACATTCTCGTCAACAACGCCGGTATCACCCAGCCCCTCAAGACCCTGGACATCCGCCCCGACGACTATGACAAGGTGCTGGACGTCAGCCTGCGCGGCACCTTGCTGATGTCCCAGGCGGTAATCCCGCTGATGCGCCAGCAGGCTGGCGGCAGCATCGTCTGCCTGTCGTCGGTTTCCGCACAACGCGGCGGCGGCATCTTCGGCGGCCCGCACTACAGCGCCGCGAAAGCCGGCGTGCTCGGCCTGGCCAAGGCCATGGCGCGGGAACTGGGGCCGGACCAGGTGCGTGTCAACTCGATCACCCCCGGGCTGATCCACACCGACATCACCGGCGGGCTGATGCAGGACGAGCGTCGCCACGCGATCATCGACGGCATTCCGCTGGGCCGCCTGGGTGCCGCCCAGGATGTGGCGAACGCCGCGCTGTTCCTGGCCAGCGACCTGTCGTCCTACCTCACCGGCATTACCCTGGATGTGAACGGCGGCATGCTGATTCACTGAAGTACACCTGGCGGGCCTCACGGCCCGTGCGGTTCTGGATCGACGATGCAGTCGGGCCTGCGGGCCTGCCGGTCAATAAAAACAAGAGATCAGACCATGACAACCCTATCGCTCGAAGCGGTTTCGACCGTGCGCTCCAACGCCTACCGCAAAACCGCGTGGCGCCTGATGCCCTTCCTGATGCTGTGCTACCTGTGCGCCTATCTCGATCGCGTCAACGTCGGCTTTGCCAAGTTGCAGATGATGAACGACCTGGCCCTCAGCGAAACGGTGTACGGGCTGGGCGCGGGCATGTTCTTCATCGGCTATTTCCTCTGCGAAGTGCCGAGCAACATCATCCTGCACAAGGTCGGCGCGCGGGTCTGGATCGCCCGCATCATGATCACCTGGGGCATCATCTCCGCCCTCTTCGCCTTCGTCGAAACCGCCTGGCAGTTCTATGTCCTGCGCTTTCTCTTGGGCGTCGCTGAAGCCGGCCTGGCACCTGGGTTGCTGCTGTACCTGACCTACTGGTTCCCGTCCTACCGGCGGGCGCGCATGACCGTACTGTGGTTCATCGCCATCCCGCTCTCGGGCATGGTCGGCGGCCCGCTCTCGGGCTGGATCATGAACCATTTCGCCGGGGTCCACGGCTGGGCTGGCTGGCAGTGGATGTTCGTGCTCGAGGCCGTGCCCACGGTGCTGGTCGGGTTGCTGGTGCTGAGCTATCTCAAGGACGGCGTGCACCAGGCCACCTGGCTCGACGACGAAGAGAAAGCCCTGATCAGCCGCGAGCTTGCCGAAGATGAACAAAAGAAGGTCACCCATGGCTCAGTGGGCGAGTTCATCCGCGACCAGCGTCTGTGGCTGCTCGCCGGCATCTACTTCTGCGTGGTAATGGGGCAGTACGCAATCACTTTCTGGCTGCCCACACTGGTGCGCAACGCGGGGGTCGCCGACCCGCTGCATACCGGCTTCCTCACCAGCCTGCCCTACCTCTGCGCCATCGCCGCGATGCTGTTGGTCGGGCGCAGTGGCGACAGACATCGCGAACGGCGCTGGCACCTGATCATCCCGATGATCGCCGGCGCCCTGGGCCTGACCCTCGCCGCGCTGCTGGGCGGCAGCATCACCCTTTCCATCTTGAGCCTGTGCCTGGCGGCGGCCGGCATTCTCTCGGCCTCCTCGATGTTCTGGATGCTGCCCACCACGCTGCTGGGCGGGGTGTCCGCCGCCGCTGGCATCGCGGCGGTCAACAGCTTCGCCAACCTCGCCGGTTTCTGCTCGCCCTACCTGATTGGCTGGATCACCACCCAGACCGGCTCCAGCGCCATCGGCATGTACCTGATCACCGCCGTGCTGCTGGGCGGCGCCCTGTTGGTGCTGCGTATCCCTGCCGCCCTGGTCAATCGTTGAGTCAACGGAGTTTCCCCATGACAATCCATCCTTCACCCGCTGCATCGATCACCCTGGCGCAGCGCGCCCACAATATTCGCCGCCACGCGCTGCGCATGGGCCAGGTCCAGGGCCAGGGCTATGTCGGCCAGGCCCTCGGCGCCGCCGACCTGCTGGCGGTGTCCTACTTCCACGCGCTGAACCATCGCCCCGAAGAGCCGCACTGGGAGGCGCGCGACCGCTTTTACCTGTCCATCGGTCACTACGCGATTGCCCTCTATGCGGCCTTGATCGAGGCCGGGATCATCCCGTTCGACGAGCTGGAAACCTACGGCTCGGATGACAGCCGCCTGCCGATGTCGGGCATGGCCACCTACACCCCGGGCATGGAAATCACCGGCGGCTCCCTGGGCCAGGGCCTGGGGATCGCGGTCGGCGCCTGCCTGGGCCTGAAGCGCAAAGGCTCGCCCTGCTTCGTCTACAACCTGCTGTCCGACGGCGAACTGAACGAAGGCTCGACCTGGGAAGCGGTGATGTCGGCCGCGCACTGGAAGCTCGACAATCTGATCGCCATCGTCGACGTCAACAACCAGCAGGCCGATGGCTACTCCAGCGAAATCCTCTCGTTCGAGCCCATCGTCGAGCGCTGGCAGGCCTTCGGATGGTTCACCCAGAGGGTCGATGGCAATGACCTGCAGGCCCTGGTCGCCGCCTTCGACGCCGCGCGCAATCACCCCGCCGGCCAACCCCGGGTGATCATCTGCGACACGCGCATGGGCAAGGGCGTGCCGTTCCTGGAAGACCGTGAAAAGACCCATTTCATCCGCGTCGAAGAGCACGAGTGGGACCTGGCGCTGAACCACCTGGAAGAAGGAAAACAAGCATGAGCAACGCCGCCAACACACCGGCCACCACTGTCCAGCCGGCGAAAAGACGCCTGACCACTTCGGCGATGATTGCCTCGATTGCCGCCGAGGGCCAAGCCACCCGCGCGGCGCCTTTCGGCCACACCCTGGCGGCGCTGGCGCAGCAGCGCGCGGATATCGTCGGGCTGTCCGCCGACCTGTCCAAGTACACCGACCTGCACATCTTCGCCAAGGCCCATCCCGAGCGCTTCTATCAGATGGGCATGGCCGAGCAGTTGCTGATGAGCGCGGCGGCGGGGATGGCACGCGAAGGTTTCGTGCCTTTCGCCACCACCTATGCAGTGTTTGCCTCGCGCCGCGCCTATGACTTCATCTGCATGGCGATTGCCGAGGAAAACCTCAACGTCAAGATCGCCTGCGGGCTGCCGGGCCTCACCACCGGCTACGGCCCCAGCCATCAGGCGACGGACGACCTGGCGATCTTCCGGGCGATGCCCAACCTGATGATCGTCGACCCCTGCGATGCATTGGAAATCGAACAGGCGGTGCCGGCCATTGCCGCGCACCAGGGGCCGGTCTACATGCGCCTGCTACGGGGCAATGTGCCGCTGGTGCTGGACGAATACGGCTACACCTTCGAGCTGGGCAAGGCCAAGACCCTGCGTACCGGCAACGACGTGCTGATCATCTCCACCGGCCTGATGACCATGCGCGCCCTGGAAGCGGCCAAGCAGCTGCAGGCCGACGGCGTCGAGGTCGCCGTGCTGCATGTGCCGACGATCAAGCCGCTGGACGAACAAAGCATCCTCGCCGAAGCCAGAAAGCCCGGTCGGCTGGTGGTGACCGCCGAGAATCACTCGATCATCGGCGGCCTGGGCGAAGCCGTGGCCGGGGTCTTGCTGCGCAACGGGGTGACTCCGGCGTTCCGGCAGATTGCCTTGCCTGACGCCTTCCTCGACGCTGGCGCCCTACCGACCCTGCATGATCGCTACGGCATTTCCACCCAGGCGGTATGCGCCCGGATCAAAGCGTGGCTTTGATGGTCATTGCATTCAGAGCAACGTTCTGAAAACCCGATAACAAAAAAGGGCCCTGCTGGGCCCTTCTGTTGGATTTTTTGCCGCTCGGGTGTCAGTGCTTTACAGGTCGGGGTTACACCGTTTCGCTCTTGCTGATTCCAATGCTCAACCTGACGACCCTTTGACCACTGTCATTGTCGAGTCCGATGCATCCCGCCGATACTCAGCCCCGTCATTCAGCGACGCGCCAGCGCCTACACTCGATGGCAACCGGCCAGGACCCGCATTCTGGATCATTGCCGCCGATCATCATGGATACTTGAGAAGGACACTCAAATGGTACGTGCCGTCACTATTCTCACCGAGAATTTCTCCGACTGGGAACCCGCACTCATCAACTCCACGGGGCGAGCCTACTATGGCTTCGACACTCGTTTCGCAGCCCCCGGTGGCAAGCAAGTGACCTCATCCGGAGGAATGACCATCATCCCGAACCTGGCCATCGAAGCCATCGAGCTGGACGATGTCGACTTGCTGATCGTGACGGGAGGCCCTGTGTGGAAAACAGACAAGGCACCGGCAATCGAGGCGCTGGTTCGTGCGGCCCACGCCAGGAAAATCGTCGTTGCGGGAATCTGTGACGGCACCCGCGTCCTGGCCCAGGCCGGAGTGCTGGATCACGTGCAGCATACGTCCAACTCTGCTGAGAACCTGAAGCAGGTGCATTACCGCGGAGCGGACTATTACCAGGATGTGCCCTATGCCGTTGCCGACCAGGGGGTGGTTACCGCCCCTGGTAGCGCGCCTGTCAGCTTCATGGCGCAAATTCTCAGTACCTTGGGTTTGAACGACAAGAAGCTCGATGCCTACCTGGCCATGCATGCGGCTGAACACATCCACTGCTGAGCCCCCGCTTTCCTCTATTTCTCCCCTCCCCTGACGCCGCGGCCTATTACTTGGCCGTGGCGCACCTCCGGCTTTGCTGATGGCAGGTCCGCATGTTTTCCACGGCTGAACCGCAGCCTGGGGCAGTCCGATAATTTTTTAAAAAATCGGAAAAAACTTACTTGCGCTTACGACATTACCTACTAAGGTTTTCCCCTATGGCGAGCAGGGTCATCCCCTAGCCAAATCAGGGATTACCTGATGCCGTATCAAAGGATGCTTTATTTAGATCGCCCAAAAGGCGACATTTTTCCTACCCAAGCTAAGGAATGGCTTAATGTTTTTGTTTGCCGATATTGTTGTCCGGAACCTGCCAGCCCCCCTTGAAACCCCCGCCCTCAGCACCTCGGCCCATGAGCGAAATGCTGCGAGCAATGATTCCTACCCCCTCGGAACCCTGCCCGACATTCCGTCAGGTTCCCTCCTTTGCGTGCGCCTTAGAAACTGATCGGCCCGCTCGAAGCAAGTAAAAAGCCGACGCATTTTTACGACATGACCGACTAAGGCCGTCGTAAAAAAACGCTGCGCGCCTTATGGCCTTCCCGCTGGACGGGAGAGCTACGGGCGCCCGGAAATGCGTTCTCCAATGGATCGAAATCGCCGCCGGATGATGCCTGCGCGCCGAGGATCGGACATGTCAAAAACAACAGCTCAAGGCCCGGCCACGGAATCGATCGAACGGCTGGGCATGATGCAGGTGCTTGCCGACGCCAGGCTCAGCGTCGAGGCCAGGGCCATGGTCGCCCAGGGCTTCTACACCGGGGTCGTCCAGGAAGTTTCCACGGTCATACCGCTCAAGGATGGGACCGACCCGGATCTCGGACTCTTGCGCCAGCTGCTGATCGCTGGATGGGGCGAGGAGCTGGGGCAGTATCTTGAAGTGCTCGATGTTCGTGGCAGCAGCGCTGCCGAGGCCTTGCGCAAGGCCCAGTTGGCTGTCAGATCCGGCACTGCGCTATTTGCCGCCGGCAGCCTGGCCACTGGCACTGGATGGCACTGCCTCCTCTCGATCCATCATGGGTTGGCCGACGAACATAGCCTCGAGGTTCTGGCGCGGCGGCTGCAAGCAGCGCAATCCGCTGACGTCGGTTCAGCCCTGGCGCACATGCGTCGAGGGCGTGAGTGCTATGACGATTATGTCCAGGCGCAAGCCCTGCACGCGCACGCTGAGGACGGGCTGCGCACAGTTGTTGCGCAACCGATGACGCCAGTGCGCCTGCGGCAAACCGGGCGCCTGGCCTTCAATGCCCAAGGGCCGCGAGTGAGTCTGCAACGCAGACTGGACATCGCCACGATCAATATCGACAAGCCGCCCTTGGCGACGCTCCTGGCCTGCCTGCGGCGGGCCGATGTCATCGCCGAGGGCGACACCCTGTGTTCCTCCCATGACTGGCGCCCGGCTCACCAGCAGGATGCCATCGGCATGATGACGGGCCTTGTCCCGCTCTCCTTCGCAGTCCCTGGAGAACAGCTGCTGCCCGGGCAAACCAGCCTTGAGGCACGTGCTCGTCGCTGTCCCGCAGCGCGCCAGGCGCTGGCTTGTTGCCGGGCGTCCGAGCTGTTCATCAACGGCGCGGGCAGGCGCGGTATCCCGGCCTCGCAGGTGATGAGCGCGACGTTTCCGGTGGGAATCGAAATACGCCGCATAGGCGCTTCGCAACTGCTCCTGGAGATCGAGGGGCCGTTTTGCGACGCCAGTGCCGCCACCCACCTGCTCAATGAACTCGCTGATGTACTTATGGATAGGAGTGAATGGAATGACTGAAAACATCCAGTTCGATGAACACGTCCTCGCCGACGAAGTGGCTCGCGTCTCTGCCACGTTTGCCGAGGTGCTCAAGCTGCCGCATGTCGGCCCTGCAGACAATTTCTTCAACCTCGGCGGCGACTCCTTCGACGCTATTCGGGTGATGTCGCGCTTGTCCTGCAACCTGCCCATCGTGACGCTTTTCGAGCACCCGACGGCCGTTGACCTGGCCCGGCGCATCCTCTGCGAAGCCACTCGACAAGCCGTGCGCCTGGTCTGTTTTGGCGATGTGCAAGCCGCCGCGGGTTCGACCGCGGTAATTGCAGTGCCTTTCGGCGGCGGAGACGCCACGGCCTACCGCGGCCTGTTTCAAGGCACGCAGGATGTGCAGGTTTTCGGCGTGGATTTCGGTGACTTCAAGGTCGAGGACGCCTTGGACTTCCATGCCCTGCTCGACACCCTTGCCACCGAGATCGAAGAGATCGGCGCCGCCCGCCTGGTGATCTACGGTCACTGCGCCGGCGCGGCCACCGCGGCGTGCATTGCCTCGAGCATGGCCGACAGGCACGAGAGCCTGTCACTGGTGGTTGCAGCCTCGCGCCCGGTGCTGGATGCCGATGCCGCGATTGGCGCCGCCGAAACCACGGCGGACCAGACCTGGACCGACTACCTGCGTTCCCTGGGCGCCTTCACCGGACTGCTCGACAGCCAGGTCGAGAGCATGCTGGCCCGCGGCCGCAGAGACCATCTGATCGCCTGCGAGGCCTATCGCTACCTGGCGCAGCACCCGGCGCATGGCGTACCGGCATTGCTCCTGCTCGGCGATGAAGATCCGGCTACCGCCGAGCCCGAAACGGTACTGGAGCAATGGCGCACGTTCATCGACGTCACCCAGGCCGCAACCCTGGCCGGTGGCGGGCATTACTTCGTGCGTACCCATGCGCGCGAGGTCGAGGAAACCGTGCTGGCGTTCGCAGCACACAACACCAAAGGAAGGGATAGCAAGTCATGACAGTCAATCATCAACCACTTCTCACCCAGGCCGATCTGCTCAAGCGTGGCTTGGCCGATCTTCAGGCACACGACGCCGAACTGGCGCAGATCCTGGACGCCGAGGTCGCTCGCCAGCAACGCACCCTCTCGCTGGTCGCCTCTTGCTGCGCGGTCAAGCCCCGCACCCTGGCGGCTTCGTCCTCCGCGCTGGTCAATGTCACCGCCGAAGGCGTTCCCGGACGCCGCTATCACGCTGGCTGCGAAAACGTGGACCTGGTCGAGTCCCTGGCGATCCACCGTGCCCGGGAGCTGTTCGGTGCGCAATATGCCGGTGTCCAGTCGCACTCGGCCTCTAGCGCCAACTACCAGGTGCTCGCCGCCCTGCTCGAACCTGGCGACACGCTACTGGGCATGGCCCTGGATAACGGTGGCCACCTGACCCATGGCAGCCCCGTGACGTTCTCGGGCACCTACTACAAGGCCATCGGCTATGGCACCACCAAGGAAGGCCTGATCGACTACGACGAAGTCCTCAGGCTGGCCCTCAAGCATCGGCCGCGACTGATCATCTGCGGCGCCACGGCCTACTCCAGGGTCGTGGACTTCGAGCGCTTCCGGCAGATCGCCGATGAAGCCGGCGCCATCCTGATGGCCGACATCTCGCATATCGCCGGCCTGGTGGCGACCGGGCGCCATCCGAGCCCGATCGACGCCGCGCACGTCACCACCACCTGCACCCACAAACAGCTCGCAGGCCCCCGTGGCGGCCTGATTCTCTCGGGCCGTGACGCCAATGAAAAAGTCCCCGGCCGCGATGCGACCTTCGCCCGGGTGCTCGAACTGGCGGTGTTCCCGAGGATGCAAGGCGCGCCGGCCGTCAACATGATGGCCGCCAAGGCCGCGGCGCTGGGTTATGCCATGACCCCCGAATTCGATGCCGAGATGCAACGCATCCGCACCGCGGCCGATGTGATGGCCAGCGAATTCCAGGCCCGGGACTATGAGGTGGTGGGCGGTCGCAGCGAAAACCACACCATTCTGATTCGCTTGCGCGCAGCGATGACCGGCGCTATCGCCGAGACCGCGCTGGAGCACTGCGGAATCATCGTCAACAAGAACCGGGTGCCCGGCGAAACACGTTCGTCCTTCGTCACCAGTGGCCTGCGCATCGGTACCGGCGCCCTCGCCCAGCGCCATGTCGACCCGCAGGGATGCCGGCAGATCGTCGACCTGCTCTGCCGGATCCTGGACCAGGTGACTCCGCTCGGCGAGAGCGAGTTCACCCTGGACCCGGCGCTGCGCAAGCAATTCTGCGCGGAGGCCGAGGCGCTGTGCGTGAAGTATCCGATCGCTGACTACCTGGCAGGCTGAAGCAGTCTCCGGCACCGCTGGAGGCATGGCACGACGGTCCGGCGATCGTCGTGCCCGGCCAATACGCAAACTCTAAGAAGAGAGAAGCACCATGACGGACAAGATCAAATATGTCGCCATCAACGGCTCGGAACGCTTGGATGGCAACAATGCCAGGGCGTTGGAGTGGGCGGCCGAGTACCTGGAAAAGCAGGATGTGATTCTCGAGGTCTTTTCACTGGCCAGCGCCAAAATCGACCCCTGCGGGGCCTGCGGCGATTGCAATTTTCGCAACGAGCCCTGCGCGCAGCAGGACGACGCCGCGCGCGCGGTGCAACTCATGGAAGCCAGCGATGGCGTGATCTTCGCCTGCGCTGTCCATGGCTTTGGCGCCACGCCCTTGATGTCGGCATTCCTGGAGCGGGTCGGGACCGGGTTCCTGCGCCACGATCGCACCCTCACCAACAAGGTTGCCGGGGTCATGGTCACCGGCCGGCGCATGGGCCATGTGGAGGTCTACAACCAGATGCTCCAGTGCGCCTTGCTCAACCGCATGATCATGGTCGGCTACGGTTTCCCGGCCATGCTCGTGGGCGACAAGAAAGGCGAGGTACTGGGCGACAAGGAAGGCATGGAGATGCTGCGCCGGATGCTCGATCGCATGGTTTCCATGACCCGCCTGATGCGCGACTACGAACGAGTCACCGGGCAGGCGGCACTGCCGGTCTCGGTACCTGGCGAACGCCATCGCGAGGGCAAGGACGGCACGTTCTTCGTCCCGGCCAAGTCCGACATGTACCAGCTCGAGGCCGCTCGCGGCTGCAACTTCGATGTCGTCGGCGACTGAACTGCGCAGCCCAACAGCTATCGAGAACCTTATGAGCATTAGAACTGCCAGCAATGGCCTCACCGACACCCACCTGCGGGAATGGATAGTGTCGGAACACTTCGAGCGCCTGGCGGATGCCACCGTGGCACAGATTGCACAGGCCTATGTCGGGGTCTATTCGGCCCGGCCTACCAGTTGGCTGGCGGTCATGGCGCGCAATCGCAACCTCGATCGCCAGACCGTACTGGCCATGGAAAACGCCAGCGACCTGCTGCGGATCCCGGGCATGCGGCGCTCCAAGTTCCTGCTTCCCGGCGAGCTGGCGGCCAAGGTCTTCGCCGCCACCCGCCTGCCGCTGGCCAACCACGAATGGCGCTTACGGGACGCAGGGCTTGGCCTGGACGATTACCGGCGACTGCTGCTGACGCTGGTCGCCTTCAGCAGTGGCGTCTCGGTGCGCCTGCAGGACATCGGCAGCGCCCTCGACCTGCCGGCGCCCCAGGCGCGTGCGTTGACCTCGGTTGCCGCCTATGACGGCGCCTTGGTCCGTATACCGGCGGCCAACCAATGGTCCAACCGCTGGCTGTACTCGGCTGCACCCGATGGGCTGCTACCCGGTGACGGCGTGCCACTGGACCGCGACCTGCTACTGCGCGATATCGCCGGGCGCTACGTCGAGCACTACGGACCGGTCACGGTCGACGACCTGGCCTGGTGGCTCGGGGTTTCCAAGGAAACCGCGCGCACGCTGCTTCAAGCCTGCGCAGCCCGCCAGGTCGGAAACCAGATGTGGCACAGCCCGGCCGGGCTGGCGCGCCTTGAGCAGTTCCTCGACCGCGCCAAGGCCCCCGCAACGGCGCAGATCCGCTTCCTGCCGGCCTGGGATCCGCTGGTCATGGGCTATGCGCCCGGTTCGAGACAGCGCGACTGCCTTGAGCTGGAACGGGTCGGCGGCTACGACGCGGCCGGTAACGGGCGGCCGGTGGTGCTCATCGGTGGCCGGGCTGTCGCCACCTGGAATACGGCGGCCAAGGGCAGCAAACGCTTCATCGCAGTCGATGCCTCGACACTCGCCGACCAGGAGCGTGAAGCCGTGCTTCAGGCTGCCTCAGTGCTGGCTGAGCAGATCGGGGCCATTCACCAGATCGAGAACAAAACCACAGCGTGACAACAGGGAAGGCATGAACAAGATGAGGGACGACATGACATCAGTACCCGCCGAGCCACAATCGCTGCCAGGCACCGAGCGCAGCCTGTGGGACGCGTTCGCGTGCCCGGCGGCCGGGCAATCGGCCGACAGCGCACGGGAGCAGGAAGACATTGCCCTGCCCCCTGGCCTGACGGCCAGCATCAACGACCTGATTACGGTCGCCGCGGTCCTGGGCTCCCTGCTCAGCCCGGAAGGCCGGGTGACCCTGGGCATCCATGACGGCGGCAAGCGGTCGCAGCTCGGCGTCGATTGCACGGCGTTGAACCTTGCGCAAGACGCTCGGGGCTATATCGCGCAGTTGCGCGACAGTGCCGAAGCGCCCCATGACGACACGCCATTGCGTGCCGATATCGAGATCAGCGATGGCAACAACCTGCCAGCGGCGCAATCGCCGGTCTGGCTACTGGTGCAGGACGGCCGCTGCCAACTGTCGGTACGCAGCGATCGCATGACCCGGGCCGTGCGCTTGGAGTTGCTTGAACTGGTGGCCTTCGCTTGCGCCCGGGTACTGGATCCCAAAGCCCTGCCGGCGTCCACGATCCAGCCCACCTGCCCTGCCCCGGCCGAAACCGGCGAGCGCCCGTTCCTGGTGGAGCGCATCTACCGGCATGTACAGAGCAAGCCATCGGCCGTGGCGATCGTGGATGACAACAGCGACCGCACCCTGACCTACGCCGAACTCTGGGATGCCTCCGAGGCCTTGGTCCAGCACATACGCGAACGCGTCACTTCCCGGCGCTCGAGCCCGCGCCTGGCGCTGTTCCTGGAGCGCGGCTGGCAACACCTGGCCTCGATCATCGCCGTGCAACGCATGGGCGGCACCTGCGTGCTGATCGACCCGGCGCATCCCGATGAGCGCATCCGGGCCTTTATCGAAGAGTGCAGTCCCCATGCGGTGTTGACCGCAGGCAGCACCACCGAGCGAGCGCGAGACTGGGCGAGCTGCCCGCTGCTGGATATCGACAAGGTGCAGATACGCCCTGCCCACGTCGACTGGGAACACGGCAAGTGGGTCGAAACCACCAACGAGGCCTGCTTTATCGCCGGCACTTCCGGCAGTACCGGACGGCCCAAGGCCGTATGCCTGTCCTATCGGGGAATGGCCGCAACCCTGGACGCCATTATCGATCAGGCCGGGCTGGGCGAGCATAGCCGCGGCTCATGGCTATCGTCGCCCGGCTACGGGATGGTCGAGGTCGACCCGCTGCCGGTCCTGTGCGCCGGCGGCACGGTGTGCATCCCTGCCCCGCAGGTGCTGCAGGACGTCAACCTGCTGGCGCGCTGGCTGCTCGAAGGCGACATGAACCATACGCTGGCCATGACGTCCATCGCCGAAGCGCTGTGGGCCACCGGGACCCGGACCGGCCTGCGCACCATGCTGATCGCCGGTGAGCGCTGCAAGCAATGGCCGCCGGCCGATCTCGGCTACCGGGTGATCAATGTCTATGGCTCCGCGGAGGCCGCGGTGGTGTCCATAGAGGACCTGTGCGCGCCGCGCCGCACCTTGCTGCCCTCGGTCGGACGGGCGATACCCGGCGCCCGGATGTACGTGGTCGACCGCCATGGCCAGCCGCTTGCGGCCCGTTGTGTCGGCGAGCTGATCATCACCGGCGAAACGCTGTCGGTGGGCTACGTGAACCCCGAGGACACCAAGAAGGCGTTTCGTGGCAACACCCTGGACGCCACGTCGCCATTGCAATACAGCACCGGCGATCGGGCGCGCATGGCCGCCGATGGCACCGTGGAAATCTTCGGGCGGACCGACTCGGTGGTAAAGATCCGCGGACATCGGGTCGACCTGACTGAGCTGGAGATCACCGCGCTGCAGGTACCGGGCGTGGTGAAGGCGGCGGCCACCTGCTTGAGCAACGACCTGGGCGCGACCCTGGCATTGTTCCTGGAGCTGGCTCCGGACGCCGTAGAGGTGATGGCCAAGGTCCGCAAGCACTTGGCCTCGCGCCTGCACCCGGCCGCTCAGCCCGGCCAGATCGTGACCGGCACCCTGCCCCTGGGGCGCAACGGCAAGGTGGACTACAACGCGCTGCAGGTCGGCCCGATCGAGCGCGATGCGGACCAGACCGTCTTTGCCCCGGTGACCCGGGCAGACCACGCGGTACGTGATTGCTGGCTGGCCTGGACGCTGTGTGACGAGGCGACGCTGGAGTCGAGTTTCTTCGACGCCGGCGGCGATTCCCTGCGCGCCTTGCGCATGGTCGGGGAGCTGGCCTGCAAGCACGGCATCCATGTGCAAATGGGCGCCTTCCTCGAGGAGCCGGTACTGGCGAACCTGGTTCGCCTGGCCAATGCCTCGCGCAATACCCAGTTGCCGACGTTCGAACACTTGCCGGCGCAGCAGCAACGGCTGCCGTTCGAACTCAACGAAAGCCAACAGGCACTGTGGATCGGTCGTGGCTCGTTCTACGACTACGGCGGCGTCGGCTGCCAGGGTTATTTCGAATGGGAAGTGCAGGCCCTGGACCGCGAGCGCTTCACCCGTGCCGTGGGGCTGCTGGTCGAGCGCCATCCGATGCTGCGCATGACCATCGATGCCAGCGGACGCCAGAGCATCGGCGATGTCGACGGTACCCAGGCGGTGGAGTACGTCGATCTCAGCGCCCTGGATGCGACGCAGATCGACTGGGAGATCGACCAGGTCCGCGAACGCATGGCCAACGAAGAAATCGGCACCACGCAATGGCCACTGTTCCAGTTCCGCATCAGCCGCATCAGCGCCGGCACCAGCCGTGTGCATCTGTGCATCGACATGCTGATCGCCGATGCCTGGTCGATCTTCCAGGTGATCATCCCCGACCTGATCGATCTCTACCTGGAAGATGACCCACAGCTGCCTGTGCTCCAGACCAGCTTCCATGACTACGTCGCTTATCGGCAAAAGGTGCTCAAGAGCGCCCAGTACCAGGCCGACCGCGAATACTGGCTGGACAAGATCAACCATCTGCCGGCGGCGCCGCGCTTGCCGCAGCTGGAGCCCGGGGAGTTCAGCGGCCCGTCGCGCTTCGAGCGATACGAGGGCAGCCTCGCCGTCGCGGCCTGGGAGCGACTCCAGGCCCAGGCCCAGGCGCGCAATATCTCGCCATCCGGGGCGGTCGCGCTGGCCTTGTGCGAAGTGCTGCGCTGCTGGAGCGAAGAAGACCGCTTCACCCTGAACTTCCCGGTCTCGGACCGGATGCCCGTCAGTGCCGATATCGACCAGGTCGTCGGCGACTTTACCAATACCCTGCTGGTGCCTTACGAAACAGCGGCCGCCGATACCCTCGAGGCTCGCGGCCAGAAGTTGCAAGGCGCCATCTGGCAGGCACTGGACCATCGGCTGTTCAACGGTGTCGAGGTGCTGCGCGAGCTGGCCCGGGCCCGTCGCAGTGGCGGTGCGCCGCTGATGCCGATCGTCCTCACCAGCCTGCTCGGGCACCCGGGCCGCCATGATGCGGCGCGTCTTGGGCAAGAGGTCTACGGCGTCTCGCAAACGCCACAAGTCACCCTGGATGTGCAGCTGCGCGAATCCGAGGGCACCTTGTACTTCAAATGGGACTACCTGTCCGGGGTCATTCGCCCTGACGTGGTGGAAGCGATGTTCGGCGCATTCCGCACGCTGCTGCAGCAACTGGCCGACGACAGCGAGGTCTGGCAACGCACCTGGCTCGACCTGCGACCTGCCGCGCAGATCGAAGTACGCCAGGCGGTAAACGCGACCCAGGCGCCGGTACCGGAGGTTCACCTGCGCGACCTGCTGCTGGCACGGATCGCCGAACGCGCCGGGGAAACCGCCGTCCTCGATCCACGGGGCAGCTACAGCTGGGGTGAAATCGGCCGGGCCGCGGCACGGATCGGCCAGCTGATCCAGCAAGCCCGCAACCCCGGCGAACGCTTTGTCGGGATCGTGCTGCCCAAGGGCAGCGGCCACTATGCGGCGGTCTACGGCTGCCTGCTGGCCGGTGTCGGCTATGTGCCGGTGGATATCGACCTGCCGCCCGAGCGCATCCGCTCGGTACTGTCCCAGGCCGGGGTGCGCACGGTTATCGCCGGTGCCGATACCCGGTTGCCGGAGCAGGCGCAGCGGCTCGTGCTGACGGACGAGGACCTGCGTGCCTGGGCCGGGCAGCACACGGACCTGGTCCTGGCACCCCTGCCCGCGGACTACTCGCCCTACGTGATCTTCACCTCCGGCTCCACCGGCAACCCCAAGGGGGTCGAGATTCCAGAGGCCGCGGTGGTCAACCACGTCTATGACGTCGTCGAACGCTTTGGCCTGGATACCTCCACCCGCCACCTGGCCACTGCCGCCCTGCACTTCGACATGTCGGTCTTCGATATCTTCGGCCCCCTGCTGCACGGCGGCTCGGTGGTGGTTCCTGCCCAGGCGGTAGGACCGGACCCCGATACCTGGCTGCGCCTGCAGCGGCGCCACGGCGTGACCTTCTGGGCCTGCGTGCCGGCCATCATGGACTTGCTGTGCAGTGTCGCGGAAAACGCGCGCAGCTTCTGCGCGGTGGAATCGCTGGCCAATATCGTCATGGCCGGCGACTGGATCCCTCTGCCGCTGCTGCCGCGAGCCAGGGCGCTGTACCCGAAGGCACGGCTGTACTCCTGTGGAGGCCCCACCGAGACCACCAACTGGTCGGTGCTGCACGAAATCGACGAGCAAGAAGGCCAAATGGTGCGTTCGGTGATCTATGGCGCGCCGATGCGCAACTCGGCCTATCACATCGTGGCGGGCGACTGGACCGATTGCCCGGATTGGGTGCCCGGGGAAATGCTGGTGCAAAGCGATGTGTCCCTGGCCTGTGGCTACATCGGCCAGCCGGAGCTGACCGGCAAGGCCTTTGTCCAGCACCCGCGCAGCGGCCAGCGGATGTACCGCACCGGTGACCTCGGGCGCTACCTGCCCAACGGCGAAATCGAGATCCTGGGACGTCTCGACAACCAGATCAAGCTCAATGGCCTGCGCATCGAGCTGGGCGAGATCGAGAGCGTGGCCGAGTCCTGCCCCGGTGTCTCGCGGGCCTGTGCCGTAGCCCTGCCCGGTCCCGACGGGCATCCCAAGCAGATCGCCCTGGTCTATGTCGGCGAGCCCGGACTGGCTGCTGCAATCACCCAGGCCCTGACCCTGCGCCTGCCTGCCTACATGGTGCCGAAAACTGTCCAGCCGTTGCCCCAATTACCCCTGTCGAAGAACGGCAAGGTGGATGTACTGGCCCTGCGTGAAACCCTGAGGAATGACATGAAAGACTCCACCAGCAAGACTCCGCAAACCATCCTGCGCACCGTTATCCGGGTTATCGCCAGCCATCTTGAGGAGCCGGTGGTACTGCCCGAGGACAACTTCTTCGACCTGGGCGGCGACTCGCTGTCGGCGATGAAGATCAAGATCGAACTCGAGTCCCAGCTGTCCATCAGCGTACCCCTGGAGAACCTCATGCTCACCGAGACCATCAGTGAGTTCGCCAACAGCCTGGACGCGGGGAACCAGCCATGATCAAGGACAACCTGCACCGGCAATGGCTGGAGGATGTGGACGCCTACCTGGATGGACGCACCACGCCACAGGAACTGGAGGCCAAGGGGCAACTGCGGGCCCGGGAAGTCTTGCAGTATGTCCAGGAACGCTCGACGTTCTATGCCAGGCACCTGCGTTCGCAACTGGGCGGCCCCAGCGCGCTGCCGGCGCTGGACGGCATACCGTTCACCACCAAGGAAGACCTGCGCGCCGTGGGCCGCTCGGTCTGCAGCCTGCCTTTCGAGCAGATCGCGGTGTACTACGAGACGACCGGGACCACGGGGGCGCCCACCCCCTGCCCTCGGGCGGCGATTGACGTGGACACCAGCGGTGCCTATGTGCAGAAGGCCGTCTCCGACCTGTACCAGTCGACATTCGGCACCACCGATGCCCTTACCGCGATCATGGGGCCGTCGGAGCTGTATGCGTTCGGCGATACCTATGGCGAGGTCTGCCGCAACCTGGGCATTCCCTATGTGCGGCTGTGGCCGGAAAGCCCTCGGGTCGGCCTGGTCAAGGCCGCCCAGTTGATCAACGACCTTGGCGTGCGCTCGCTGATCTGCTCGCCCGCCGTGGCCCTGGCCCTGGCCCGGCTCTATGTCAGCCAGGGGATCGATCCGCGCGCGACCGCGGTGGGCCAGATCATGGTGCTGGGCGAACTGTGCACGCCGCAGATGCTGAGCAATATTGCCCGGGTCTGGAATGCCCACTGCACCCATGGCCTGTATGGCTCCCAGGAAGCCCATGCGGTGGCCACCGGCTGCGCCAACGGCAACCTGCACTTCTCCGAGACCAACTACCTGGCGGAGATTCTTCCGGTTCCCGGAATGGAAGGCGATATCGGCGAACTGTGCCTGACGATGCTGGTACCCGGGGCCAAGCCGCTGATCCGCTACCGCACCGGCGACCTGGCGCGACTGCACGCTGCCGAGGAGTGCGGGTGCGGCAATCGTTCTCGTTGCCTGCGGGTCTTTGGCCGGGTGAGCGATGTGATGACCCTGGCCGGTCGCCAGGTACTGCCGGCGCTGATCGAGTCGGCGGTGCTGGCTGCGGCCGAGTGGGTCTCCGGCTACGAGGTCAGGATCTGCACCGCCAGCGACGGCAGCGACCATGTCGAAGTGTCGATGGTGGCGGGTATCGGCGAGCGTTCGCTGGCCCAGGTACAGGAACAGATGGCCGGCCATTTCGGCACCTCGGTCCAGCTGCAACTGGAGCAGAGCCTGGACCCGAGGACCGAGACCGGCGCCTACATTTCCTGGAAGCACGCCCGTATCCGCGATCAACGGGAGAGCGCCCTGTGAGCGCGTTACCAGCCACCGCCTGCTCGGGCGATGGCGTGAACAGGGCGGCGCGCCAGCCTACCCGGCCGATCGAAAGCGTGCAGTTTCACCCCGAGCGCATCGGCACCGACTACGGGATCAAGATGATCCGTAACTCATTGGCCCTGGCCAACGTCAACCCCATGGGCTGATCGCTCTGGAAAAAAGCCTCGGGTGCCGGCCGGATGCCGGTCGACACCCATTAATCTAAGGATTGGATAAACATGACTCACACACCCGCGAATGCAACGCTCAATGAAAAACGATGGCAGGCACTGGCTGTCATCTCGATCATCCAGCTGATACTGCTGCTGGACGCCACCGTGGTGAACGTGGCCCTGCCACGGATCAAGCACGAGCTGGGACTCACGGACGGGTCCCTGACCTGGGTAGTCAATGCCTACCTCATCACCGCCGGATCGCTGTTGCTGCTGGGCGGACGGATCGGCGACGCCTTTGGGGTGCGGCGCACCTTCCAGGTCGGCGTAGTGATTTTTGGCGCATTTTCCTTGCTGGCGACCTTCGCCGAAGATGCCACCGTGCTGATCGTCAGCCGTGCCGGGCAAGGGGTCGGCGAAGCCCTGGCTTCGGCCACCGGGCTGGCCATGGTGTCGTTGCTGTTTCCCGCAGGCCCCGAGCGCGGCAAGGCGTTTGGCATCTGGGCGGCACTGGGCGGCCTGGGCTCGATCATCGGCGTACTGCTGTCCGGCGTACTGACTCATTATCTGTCGTGGCGCTGGGTGTTCGGGATCAACGTGCCGATCGTCATGCTGCTGAGCGTGGCGACCATGGTCATGATTCCCAAGTTCACCCACCGCACTTCCACCCCTCTGGACCTGGGCAATGCACTGATCCTGGTGGTGGCCGTCGCCGCGACCGTCATGGCCGTGATGGGCTCCGGCATCGAGCACCTGCCCGGACAACGCGTGGCGCTCCTGGTGCTGGGCTTGCTGGGTATCGCCCTGGTGCTGCGTCGTTGCAAGCGTTCGGAAAACGGCATTATTCCCGCACGCCTGATGGCTCGCTCTCCCCGCCTGGCCGGCTACGCCATCGTGGCCATCCTGGCGGCGACCTCCGGCGCCTTGTTCTACCTGGGCGTACTGCTGCTGCAAGACTACCTCGGCCTGAGCCCGATGCAGACTGGCCTGGCCTGGCTGCCCTTCTGCCTGGGTTTCTTCCCCGGCATCTTCCTTTCGCAGTTCGTCATGCAGCGCTGGAGCCCGCAGGCGGCAGCAGTCGTCGGCCTGGCAACCTCGGCGCTGGGTTTCGCCTTGTTTGCCTTCGGCGTACCCCTGCATAGCTACTGGCTGGGAATGCTCCCGGCCATGCTGGTCACCTCCATCGGCTTCGGTTGTGTCGCACCGGTCGCTCAGTCGTTGGCCACCAGTGACCTGAGCGAGGCGGATGCTGGTGCCGGCTCGGGTATCACCACCACCATCCAGCAGCTGTTCCAGGTGTTCGGGGTCACCCTGCTGGCTGCCGTGGGCCTGGCGGTCTCCGACAGCACCGCAGTGCCGACCATCACGGCCAATGGTTTCGTCAGCGCTTTCGCACTGTCGGCGCTGGCGATGATCGGGGGGGCCTTGCTGATCTGGGCCGGACGCAATGCCCTGGCTCTCGAGCCGGCCCCATCGAGCCCCCAGCCGTAGGTTATCGTCATGCATCAGAACTACCTGATCCCTCCCTTCAAGGGACCCCTGGCGACGCTTTCCAGCGTCGCGGGGCTGCGGGAAAAATGGACCGGGGCGATGCTTGACCAGACGGGGCGCGCCTATTCTGGCGCGCTGCGTCTGGACTTCAGTGAGCAGTGTTGCCACGCGCAAGTATTCGACGCCGTGGCCCAGACCCTGGCCCGGCATCCGATCCTGGCGGCCCGATTCGAGATCGAAGGAGAACAGCTGGTCGGCCGGGCCCCCAGCGAACAGGCATTGCGCCAGGCGCTGCGCGAGCAACTGGGCAAGGTGCAGGCCGCCGTCACCGACCAGGACTTCCTGGCCTACCGGGCCAGGCAAGCCGCCGAACCCGGGCTGCGCATCGCCTCGGCGGTAGACGAGGCTGGCCTGCATATCTGGATCGGCTTCTGGATCTATACCTGCGATGGCGCGTCGATTGACCTGCTGCTGGAGGATATCGCCCAGCATTACTCGGGCCTGCCCCCGGTATCCTGCAGCGCCTGGAACGACTATTGCCGGCTGCAGCACCTGCCGCCGCCGGCAAGCGCGGCGCAACGGCTTGAGATCTACCCGGGGACGGGGCCCTACGGGCTCGACGCACTGCGCGCCAAGGGCGCTGGCGGCATGGGGCGCATGCAGAGCCTGAAGTTCACCTCCAGCGTGCCGCGCAGCAGGGTTCTGGACTATGCCAGGGCCCAGCGCGTGACGCCGTTCGTGCTGCTGTTGGCCATCTACCAACGGGCAATCAGTGCCGTCAGCGGTGTCGCCACGGTGGTGACCGGCGTCCCCTTCGCCAATCGCCCGGGCGCCGCGGCCCAGAAGCTGGTGGGGCCGTTGTCCAATACCATCCCGGTCAGTACCCGGCATGAGCCCGGCGAGCCATTGGCCGCGGTGATCAAGCGCGTGCA
Source organism: Pseudomonas chlororaphis subsp. chlororaphis (assembly GCF_003945765.1). Classification (NCBI taxonomy): domain Bacteria; kingdom Pseudomonadati; phylum Pseudomonadota; class Gammaproteobacteria; order Pseudomonadales; family Pseudomonadaceae; genus Pseudomonas; species Pseudomonas chlororaphis. Next base: position 3,539,900 of record NZ_CP027712.1, read on the forward strand.
GCGGGCGGTGATCAATGCCGCGGCTCGCCAGGACATGGAGCCGGCAGCCTTGTATCCCGAGGGTATGTCTACCCGCACCGCCGGCTTCGAACTGCCGTTTCCCCAGCTGTTCAACGCCTGGAACTCACGCAGCGCAGGCAGCCGCATCGCCCTGGGCGACAACCAGTGGATGAGCCTGCGGCTATTGCCCAACGAGACCTGCCGCGTGGCTTTCGAAATCACCCTGGATGAGCACACCGAGCATATTTCGGGGCGGATCGACATGGACGCCGCAGCCTATGGCGACCATGCAGGACAGGTCATCGAACAGATGATCAGCGATCTGCAAGGCATTCCCGGCGACTGATCCGCAAAGCGTGTAGACCACCGCCAAGAGCGCAGTTCGCACAGTCCTGCGCTCTTGGCGGATGGCCTGCATGCCCCAATCGCCTGCCGTTGCTTAAAGCCCTGGCTTATCCAAGGGGACCAAACGCTCCAACGCCTGCGCCACGCCGCGCCCGTACGCCGGGTCAGCCTTGCTGCAGTTGTCGATATGCCGCTGACGGATCGCTTGCGCAACGCCATCCATTGCCCGCGCGGTGTTTTCGAACAACGCTTGCTGGCGCGCCGGGCTCAACAGGCGGAACAGATTGCCGGGCTGCTCGTAATGGTCCTCTTCAAGCCGATGGTCATAGTGCTGGGCAAAGCCTTCCAACGGCAGCGGCGGCTCGGACAGCGCCGGTGTGTCCTCCCACTCCCCCACGCTGTTCGGGAAATAGCTGGCAGTGCCACCGAGGTTGCCATCGGTGCGCATGGCGCCGTCGCGGTGATAGCTGTGATACGGGCAACGCGGGGCGTTGACCGGGATGTGATTGAAGTTCACCCCCAAGCGATAACGCTGGGCGTCGCCATAGGAAAACAGCCGCGCCTGAAGCATGCGGTCCGGCGAAAAGCCGATGCCAGGCACCACGTTAGCCGGGGAAAACGCCGCCTGTTCGATTTCGGCAAAGTGGTTCTCAGCGTTACGGTTGAGCTCCAGGGTGCCGACTTCGATCAGTGGGAATTGGCCATGCGGCCAGACTTTGGTCAGGTCGAACGGGTTGTGCCGATAGGTGTTCGCCTGCGCTTCTTCCATCACCTGGATACACAGTTTCCAGCGCGGGAAGCGCCCCTGCTCGATGCTCTCGTACAGATCCCGCAGGTTGCTTTCGCGGTCCTTGCCGATCACTGCGGCGGCCTCTGCATCCGTCAGGTTTTCGATGCCTTGCTGGCAGACGAAATGAAACTTTACCCAGACCCGCCGGTTGTCGCGGTCGATCAGGCTGAAGGTGTGGCTGCCAAAACCGTGCATGTGGCGGAAGCTGCGGGGAATGCCGCGGTCGCTCATCACGATGGTCACCTGGTGCAGCGCCTCAGGCAGCAGGCTCCAGAAATCCCAGTTGCTGTTGGCGTTGCGCAGGCCGGTGCGTGGGTCGCGCTTGACCACGTGGTTGAGGTCGGCAAAGCGCAGCGGGTCGCGGAAGAAAAATACCGGGGTGTTGTTACCAACGATGTCCCAGTTGCCTTCGTCGGTGTAGAACTTCACGGCGAAACCACGGATATCGCGTTCGGCGTCGGCGGCGCCACGTTCACCGGCCACCGAGGAAAACCGCACGAACAACGGCGTCTGCTTGCCCACCGCGCTGAAAATATCGGCCTTGGTGTAGCGCGAGATGTCATGGGTGACGGTGAAGGTGCCATAGGCGCCGGCGCCCTTGGCGTGCATGCGGCGTTCGGGAATGACCTCACGGTCGAAATGGGCGAGTTTTTCCAGCAGCCAGATGTCTTGCAGCAGCGCCGGGCCACGGGGTCCGGCGGTCTGGATATTGAGGTTGTCGGACACCGGGGCGCCGGTGGCGTTAGTCAGTTTTTTCACGGTCGGGTTCTCATCGATAGCGGCTGATAAGGCGTGGAGTCAGGCGCGGGGCTGTGCCCGCGCCCGAGGCGCATCAGCCCTTGATGAACGCCAGCAGATCGGCGTTGAGCTGATCTTTATGGGTATCGGTCAGGCCGTGGGGAGCACCGGAGTAGATCTTCAGCGTGGAACCCTTGACCAGCGCTGCCGAGGCGATGCCCGACGCTTCGATCGGCACCACCTGGTCTGCGTCACCATGCACCACCAGTGTCGGCACGTCGATTTTCTTCAGGTCTTCGGTGAAGTCGGTTTCCGAGAACGCCTTGATGCAGTCGTAGGCGTTTTTGTGGCCGGCGGCCATGCCTTGCAGCCAGAACCAGTCGATCATGCCCGCGGACGGTTTGGCGCCGGGCTGGTTGAAGCCGAAAAACGGGCCACTGGCGAGGTCTTTGTACAGTTGCGAGCGATCGGCCAGCGAAGCCTGGCGAATGCCGTCGAACACTTCGATCGGCAGGCCGCCTGGGTTGGCTTCGGTCTTGAGCATCAAGGGCGGCACCGCGGAAATCAGCCCGGCCTTGGCCACGCGGCCAGTGCCATGGCGCCCGATATAGCGCGCCACTTCGCCGCCACCGGTGGAGAAACCGAACAGCACGGCATTCTGCAAATCCAGGTGTTCGATCAGTTGCGCGAGGTCGTCGGCATAGGTGTCCATGTCATTGCCGGACCACGGCTGGCTGGAGCGACCATGGCCGCGACGGTCGTGAGCGATGACCCGATAGCCCTGGTCTGCGAGAAAGATCATCTGCGATTCCCAACTGTCGGCATTCAACGGCCAGCCGTGACTGAAGACGATCGGCTGACCGCTGCCCCAGTCCTTGTAGTAAATCTGGGTGCCATCACGTGTGGTGAACGTACTCATAAGGGGTACTCCGTAGCAGAAGTTGGGATAAATCAACCGGATGTGGGGAATGTTCCGAGCAAGAGCGAACCCACACCATTGACCGGGACAGGCAGTCTGCCTGTGTCGGCAATGCGGAAAATTGTTTGTTTGTGCTTTTTTAAGCAGCGCGTTGGAAGTTGAACTTCGGATGCTGCCCCGATAACGCGCACCTGAATAAGCAAGAGCACAAATAACGGGCATCGATTAGTTTTATTCTCTTGCAACTTCGCTATTGGTTTTTTTCTGTGCGATTGACTCAGCACACTTATACAAGAACCTGTGCGCTTGTTCTTTTAGGGTTGCCCCACGCTACTTTACGGACGGGGTTATCTACTTGTCCGCGCCGCGGCGATGACGGTGCCTGCACAGTCTTGAAGTTGCATCTCCAATAGAAACCCAAGGACATAGCTCATGAAAAACCACGTCACAGCGAAAGACGGAACACAGATTTTTTTTCGCGACTTCGGACAAGGTCGCCCGATTGTTCTTTCCCATGGCTGGCCTCTCAACAGCGATGCCTGGGACGGTCAAATGCAATTTCTCGCGAATGCGGGGTTTCGCGTCATTGCTCATGATCGTCGCGGGCATGGTCGCTCGGGCCAACCGGCTGGCGGTAACGATATGGACACTTTCGCAGACGACTTGGCGGTCATCATCGAAACCCTCGACCTCAAGGATGCGGTCTTGGTCGGGCATTCCATGGGCGGAGGCGAAATCGTTCGATACGTGACCCGGCACGGGACCGATCGTGTTGCCAAGCTGGTGCTCCTGGGGGCAATCACTCCGCTCATGGGCGCTACGGGCGGCAACGCGGATGGTGTTTCGATCGAAGTCGTTGACGGTGTACGCAAGGCAATCCTGGAGGACCGCTCACAACTCTTCCTCGATTTCTCGAGCGCTTTCTTTGGCCTGGACCCGCAAAGCGCAGCAACGAACGAAGGTTGGCGCATGGCTTTCTGGCAGCAAGGCATGTCGGGGGCGATACACAGCCAGTACGCGTGCATCGAGCAATTCTGGGCTACGGATTTTCGCCAGGAAATGCAGTCCATCTTTATTCCGGTGCTTGTCATTCATGGCAGCGGTGACTTTATTGTCCCGCTTGAAACGACCGGAAAGCGCTCTGCCGAGATCCTTCCCAATGCAACTTTAAAGGTCTACGAGGGAGCCGCTCACGGCTTTCCCGTCACCCATCAGGCTCAGCTCAATGCCGACCTGATCGAGTTCGCCAGCCACTGAACGCAGGAATCAACTTGCTTATAAAAGCTAGCGGTCTAACCGCTAGCTGTTCATTGCGCAGTATGTCGCCCCTCCCTCCCGGTTCATTGACCGGCGCAGCCACTCAATATCAGCAGTGCAACTACTCCGACTGGTGCAGCCTGTGAAAGCCAATACTCCACTTGCCGGCCTGAGTCGCGCAACTAAGCGCCATGATTGGGGGCAACGTTTCATAACTCTTAAGGTTTGCTTAAGGACTTTAAATGTCTCTGGCGGACAAACTTTCCTCAATGATCAGGAGAGCCGCCATGAACCCACAATCGCTGAATTCCGACACTCCAGGCACCCTTGCAAGACCATTGGGAGCCCTGACCGGCTGGCAGGAGCGTCGCGCCAAGGAACTGATGATGCGTGACATGGGCTGTTGCTTGCGCATCAGTGAAGTGGCCGAACAGTGCAACCTGTCGCGCAGCCATTTCTCCCGGGCATTCAAAAAGATTACCGGCCATTCACCGCAAGGCTGGTTGATGAGGATGAAGATCGAAAAAGCCAAGAGCCTGCTGGTCACGGCGATGGCCATCACCGAGATTGCCTATGAATGCGGTTTCGGCGACCACTCGCATTTCACCCGGACCTTTACCCGCCTGGAAGGTGTAACCCCCAGGGCCTGGCGCTGCGCCTTTCATCACGCCACCAGGAGCAACGCTGCGCCGATGCCTGTGATTGAGCGGGACCTGTCCAGCAGGATAATCCTCAATCACGCGCCCCATGGCCTGCGACAGGCCCGGGCAGTGGAACTTCACCCATGAATTGATCGAGGCCGGGCAACCCCACTCCTCCCCTTTGGCCGCTTGCGCGGCCTTTTTTTATCCGCCGCTGGCCGGCGCAAGCGGCAGGCTGATACAGAACCTGGCCCCCTGTTCACTGTCCTGGAGGTTCAGCGTCCCGTCGTGTGCGCCGATCACCGATCTACAGATGGCCAGCCCCATGCCCATGCCATTGCCCTTGGTGGTGTAGAACGCATCGAAAATCTGCTCGCGTTCCTGGGCGCCGATTCCCGGGCCGTTGTCCTGCAAGCAGAGCTGAACATGCTCGTCCTCGATGACCGAGTCGATGACGATGCGCCCATCCTGTTGCCCCGCTCCGGCGATGGCCTCCAATGCATTGGTGATCAGGTTGTACACCACCTGCTGGATCTGCACCGCATCCACCCACACCGTGCAGTGCGTATCGAGCCGGGTTTCCAGGCGCACGTTGGCGCTCTCCAGGTCGCTCGCGGTCAGGCACAAGACCTCGCGGATCAAGTCTTCGATCCGCACCGGCAACCGCTGCAAGGGCGCCTGTTTGGCAAGAGCGCGAAGCGCCTGGACAATGTTGGCGGCACGGGTGCTGTCTGAGCGAATGTCTTCCAGCCCCTGAATCGCCTCTTGCAGATCGGGCTGGTCGCGCTTGAGCCAGCTCAGGCTGGCCGAGGCGTTGGACAAGATCCCCAGCAGCGGCTGGCTGATTTCATGGGCAATCGACGCTGAAAGCTCGCCCATGACCTTAAGGTGCGAGCTGCGCGCAAGTTCCGCCCGCGAGCTGCGCAAGTCCGCCTCCATTTGCGCACGCAGCTGGTTGTCTTCGAGCAGCCTGGCATAGAGGCTGGCGGTCTGCAGCGACACCGCGGCCTGGGAAGCGAGAATCTCCAGCATGGTCAGGCGCTCGGCACTGAACAGCCTGGAGACCAGGCTGTTTTCCAGATAGACCAGGCCAATCAACATGCCTTGCTTGAGCAGCGGCAGGCACAGCAAGGAACGCGTGCGGCGCTGTTGCAGGTCGGCGCTGTAGGCCTCGGGACAGTCGGCCTGGGCGTCGTCGAGCACCAGGGGCGCGCGGGTGCGCATGGTCGCGTTGAGCACCGAGACCGGCGCGAACGCCTCAAGCGGCCGCCCGGCATCCAGCACGACTTGCACATTGCCGGCTTCGACAGAGGCTGTGGCCGCCAGTTGAAGCTCGGCGTCGTTGACGATCATCAGCACACCTTTATCGGCGCCGGCCTGGATCATCAGGTGATTCATCAGGGTTTCAACCAGTCGCTCGAGCAATATCTCTTGCGAAAGCGCACGGGCCACCTCGACGCCCGCTTCAAGATCGAGCCGGACCTGAGTCACCGGCCGGATCGGCTCAAACGACGGCTGCGCGCCCAGGGACGGATGCAGGGCCTCCAGCTGACGCACCTTGCCGTCGGCGCCCCACAGGCTGTAGCAGTCGCGCGCCACCCGCAGGTGGTGATTGGCGCCAGACACCAGCCCGTTGGGAATGCAGATATTGGCCAGTTGTTCGTGCGCCAGCGCCTGCTCATGGATGAACCCGGCCGCCGCCGCCGCGATCTGCGACTGGTCGAAGCAGCGGATAGCCGCCAGCTCCAGGCCGCGCAAGCGGGCGATCACCCCTTCGATCAGCAGCAACTTGCTGCGAAAGGTCGTCGGGTTGAGTTCGACCCATTGCAGGAACCGCTGGCGTTGCCGCTCCAGCTTTTCCAGCTTATCGGCCAAATCGCCGGGGGCCTGCGCACTGCCCAGTGCCAGCCCGTAAAACAGGTAGTAATCAGCCAGGTTGATATGCGCCGGAATAGACCAGGCCAGTGCGGCAACCTCTTCGAAGCGCCGCAATGCATAAGGGATATCGCCAAAGTAAAACGCGGACATGCCTGAATACAGCGACGAAAAGAACAGGGTCGGCTGCGACACGCTGCGGTGATCGATAAGGCCGAAACGGTCGTGCTCCGTGCCGTCCAGCTCGGCAAGCGGCCGGTGCGGCCGCCCATTACGCAAATCGCTGGCGAACAATTGCTGCGCCAGCAGGATTCGCTCGATATCGATGTAATGAAACTGGCGCACCCATGCCAAACCATGCTCCAGCTCGTTCAACACCTCTTGCAGGGGTTCACCCATGAACAGCAGGTCCGAGCCGATATGGTTGCAGGCATAGCAGGACATGCCCAGGTCGCCGCCGGCCTGGCCACACTCGAATGCGGCCATGGCCCGCTGCAGGGCATAGGCCATTGGCCTGGTCCAGGGGCTGACCTGGTCGAGCGCCACCAGGGTGCCGGTTCGACCGGCTTCATGGCCGTACTTGTCGATGAGCTCCAGGGCCACTTCGGCGAAGGCGTGCCCATCGACATATTCGCCATAGCGCTCGGCGATCATCACGCCGAACCAGGCGATCCCGTAGCTACTGCCCGGCGTCACGCCATGCAGCAGCGTGAGTTCAACCATTTTTGCCAGATGCAGCAAGCGGATGTCGTCGTCGACGAAGAAGGAGGAAATCAGCGTGCCGAGCAGCGCCATGGTCGCTTCGACAAGCGGGTCATCGGCCTTGGGTAGCTGCGCCAGGTCGGCGATGCGCCGTGGGCTGACAAGTGTGCGCACCTGAGCGAAGGCCTGGGTCAGTTGCTCCTGCGAGGGCCGCCGTTGCAGAGAAATGCCCAGCAGCGCCAGCCCCGTCAGGGCCTCGGTTATCGCACCTTCGTAATCGCAGTGCAGCGTGCGTAACGTGGCCCGCAACCGATAGGTTTTCGCACGGTCGAGCGCGCTCCTGGCGTGGACCAGGCAATCGTCGAGGCGGCGTTGGGCGCCGGCCAGATCGGCCAGGAGCATGTCGCATTCGGCCGCCAGCCAGCGGGTGGCGAACGCCTGGGCATAGAGGGCCGGGTCGCTCGCCTGGCCGAGCAGAGTCTCGGCCGTGCGCAAATAGCCCGCCGCCTGCTCGACAGCGGCGGTGTTGCGGGCCTGCTCGGCGGCCTCCACCAGCCGTTCGACGAATACGGCGCGGCGACGCTCGTCCAATGCATCGACGTCGATGCGCTGAATCTGGCTGGCGATTTCGAACACCCGCTCCGGGGCATGCGCGCCCCACTGATCGAGCATGGCGGCGGCGATGCGCGCGTGCTCGGCCCCCTGCCCCGCTTGCGCCGGCAGCCGGCAGGCCGCCTCCAGCACCCGGTCATGGGGAAATACCAGGTACTCGCGCTCGCGCAGCAGGAAACCGGCACTGACCAGTTCCTGCACATCGCTGGCGATCCGTTGCCGGTCGCACGCCGGCAGCAACCGGGGCAACAACGATTCTTCGCAGCGCCTGCCGACGTATCCGGCCATGCGCATCACTTCCCGCTCCATCGGTGACAACCGTTCGAGGCGTTGTACCATCAAGTCCGCGACGTTGTCGGCGTAGCGATAGTTGTCCACTTCTGCCTGGTTCCAGACCCAGCGGCGATCCCTCGCGTCGAAGCGCACCAGGCGCTCATCGATCAACGCCCTCAATACCTGGCTGATAAAGAGCGGGTTGCCCGCCGTCTTGAAGTGCACCACTGGCGCAAGCGCCTCGATGTCTTCGGCGGTGGTGTCCAGTTCAGCGGCGATCAGCGCGGCCACCGCGGGCACCGACAAGGGGCCCAGCATCACCTTCAGGTACGGCATACCTTGCTCGCCACCCAGCACCTGCAGCAACCCACCTTCACGCTCGAGCGCCTGCGGCTCGGCCTCGCGGTAGGCCAGGATCAGCACCAGATGCCGGGGCGGCCGGGCGATGAAAGCCTGCAGGAACGACAGGGTCGAATCGTCCGCCCACTGCAGGTCATCCACGAACACCACCAAGGGGCGTCCCGGCTGGGCGAAGACCTCCAGCACATCGAGCAGTGTCCGGTTGGCGTGGTCGAGCGCATACCGGGCCGGCAGATTGGGCGGTTCGGGCGTGGCACCGATGACCAGCTCGGCTTCGGGCGCCAGCTCCACCAGGAGCCGGCCCCGTCCCTTGAGTCGTTCGACCAGTTGCCGGCTCGTCGTCTCAAGCTCCAGGGCCGGCTTGCCGAGCAACTGGGTGATCAGCGACCTGAAGATTTCCGCCAATGGCGCATAGGGCGTTTCCTGCTGCAGCAGATTGCTCTTGCCGCTGGCCCAATAGCCGGGAGCCATGGGCCGGACACCCTGGTGGATCAGTGTCGATTTGCCGGCACCTGGCGCCCCGGCGACCAGCAGGACTCGGGCGATGCCATCGCTGCGAACCTGGCCCAGCTGCTCGATCAATTGCATGCGTTCGGCCTCCCTGCCGAACAAGGCAGCATTGCGGATCGCGGCGGGTGTCGTATCGAAAGCCCCCAGGCGGAACGCATCGACACGCCCGTGCTCGAGCCACTGCTGCTGGCACCAGGCAAGATCCGCGGCCATCGACTCGGCGCTCTGATAGCGGGCCTCCGGCTCTTTGGCCAAGCTCTTGAGCAGCACTCGGCAGAGCCCTTCCGGCAGATCGGCGACATGCACCGCCGGTGATTCCGGCTGAACAGCCGCATGCACGTGCAGCCATTGGGACGGTTCGCGGGCGGTGAGCGGCAGATGGCCCGTCAGCGCTTGATAGAGAATCGTGGCCAGGGCGTAGATATCGCTGCGCGCATCGAAACCGGGATTGTCGCGCCGGACCTGCTCGGGGGCCAGATATGGCCATTGCTCCAGGTCAGGCAATTGAGCGACGGACGCCTCCCCGCAATGGCCGTGAAAACCCAGGAGCCGTACCGAACTGGCGGCGTCCACCATCAGGTGGTGGGGTTGCAGGCTGGCATGTCGCGCGCTCGCTTTGTGCGCACCGCCCAACGCATTGGCTGCCGCAACGGCGATGGCCAGGAAGCGTTCCAACGGCAACGCTGCTGCGCCCATCAAATCGGTCAAGGGCGTGCCTGGCGCGGGGTAGACCAACAAGGGCCCTTCGGCCGAGCGGATGAACGCGACAGGGGCGATCGCCCAGGCCGAATCCAGGCGCAGGTGAAAATCGCGCTCCAGCCGCTGGCAGGTGGCAGGCCGCTGGATCGGTGCCCGGGCAGCGAGCCAGCGCGTGCCCGATTGCCTGTCCTGGAGCGCGAACCAGGTCAGGTCGTTTTCCCGACGCAGCATGGCGAAGGTACAACGCTCCAGCCAGGCTTCATCGTGGACGAGATCGGGATTGTGGGAGCTGAATGATGAGGGCGCGCTGCCGGGCATGAACAATCACCGCTAAAGAGTCGTTTCAGGCTGAGCCTCGAGAGTATATGCAGCGCTCTGGCCAGATAACCGCAGTGAACGATCTTGTCCGTAATCGGCACCACGATGGCCGTGGAACTGTCCTGTTGCCGGTGATTTTCACGCCATATCCAGCGCGTGTTATCCCTCGGGATAATTGCAATATGCGGGGCCGTCCCCTAGCGTGTGTGCCAGATGAATCGACGCTGGCGCGTCACTCTCCCCCACATAGTGCAGAGCAACGCATGATCCGACTCGGTCAAGCCACCATTTCCCTGGAACAGCGCGAAGCCTTTCTTGATGGACGGCCGCTGCGTGTTGGAGGACGGGCGTTCGAGATCCTCTCGGTGCTGATGCAGGCCGATGGCCGGATCGTCAGTAAAGATGAATTGATCACCCAGGTCTGGCCCGACACCGTCGTCGAGGAAAACAATCTGCAAGTGCAGATTTCCTCGCTGCGCAAGTTGCTCGGAGAAAAAGAACTCATCCAGACGATCCCACGCCGAGGTTACCGATTATTGAAAGAACGTGAACCGCCCCTGTTCCATCCGATGGTTCCGGGCCCCCTGGCGTCCCAGGATCAGCCGACGATCGATCCTGACAGCGTGCCGGTGTTCATCGTGGACGATGAAGCGTCCGTGCGCACGGCGCTCAGCCGGCTGCTGCGCGCCGAAGGCATCGTGCACCGGATATTCGCCTCGGCCGAAGAACTGCTCAACGCCGACCTCGACATCGGCCCCGCTTGCCTGTTGCTGGACATCAGCCTGCCCGAGGCGACGGGGCTGGAACTGCAATCGGCGCTGGGCCAGCGCGGCCATCCATGGCCGGTCATTTTCATGACGGGTTTCGGGACTATCCCGATGTCGGTGCAGGCCATGAAAGCAGGCGCAGTCGAGTTCCTGACCAAGCCGTTCAACGACGATCAGTTGCTGGATGTGCTGCGCGCCACTCGCCAGCGGGCAGCCAAGGCATTCGAGCAATGGCAACGGATTCAGAGCGCCCGTCAGAAAGCCGCCCTGTTGACGCCCCGGGAACGAGAAGTGCTGCCGCTGATCGTCGCCGGGCTGTCCAACAAACACATTGCCAATCGGCTGGGCACCAGCGAAGTCACGGCCAAGGTCCATCGCAAGCACATCATGGAAAAGATGCAGACACGCTCGCTGGTCAGCCTCGTCAAGCTGTATGGCCTGATTGGCTCGGACCCGGCGTCTGGCCCGCAGGGTTCTTCATGAGCGAGAAAGCCGGCCGCCCTGCCCCAGCATCGCCCGCCAGCCCCATGACGATCGTCTGCATCGTGGACGACGATGTCTCCGTACGGAAAAGCCTGGCCAACCTGCTCCGCTCGGCCGGGTATCCCTCCCGGGTATTCGTCTCGGGTGAAGAGTTCCTGTCCCTCGCGAGCTTCGATGACGTCGCCTGCCTGCTGCTGGATCTGAAAATGCACGGCCTGTCGGGGATCGAGGTCATGCAAGCCCTTGCGCTCATGGACAGGAAAATTCCGGTCATTTGCATGTCGGCCCATTGGGACGAAGCGGCGCTGGCCGCATCGAGCCGCTATGGCGCCACCGAGTGCCTGCGTAAACCCTTCAGCAGCGATGCGTTGTTGGGCGCTGTCGAGCTTGCGCTTGAGGTCAAAGGTTAAACGGCGCGTGGCCAGAACTGCCCGGGATACGGCGCAGAATTGAAAGATCAAGCGCGCCACCATCAACCCGTCGGGATTGAGAAAATGAATAGCCCCACCATCCTGATCACCGGTGCGACCGATGGGATCGGACGGCTTGCGGCACTGGAGCTGGCGCGCCGCGGTGCGAAGCTGATCCTGACCGCCCGCGATACGACCAAGGCTGAACGGACCCGTATCGACATCGAGCGTGCAGCCCCAGGCACGCCGGTATCGACTTATCAGGTCGACTTGACTGACTTGGCGGCTGTCGCCGCGACTGGCCGGCGCATCGCTTCCGAGCATCGGCGCATTGACGTGCTGATCAACAATGCCGGGCTGCACGCGTTCACGCAGCGGATCACCCGCGACGGATTCGGGGAAATGATGGCCGTGAACTACTTTGCGCCCTGGCTGCTCACCGACGTTCTGCGCGATACGCTGGTGAAGTCCTCGCCATCGCGCATCATCACTGTTGCCTCGCAGGCATCGCGTCAGAGCCGTGGCTTGAACATCGAGCAGGACCTGCGCGATACCGAGCCTTTTACGGCGCGGGGCTCCTCCAGAATCTACGGGCTGACCAAACTTCTGGACATCATGTTTTCCTTTGAGCTGGCGCGGCAACTCAAGGGCAGCGCAGTGGCAGTCAACTGCTTGTGCCCCGGATTCAACGTGACCGGCCTGGGGCGTGAACTGGGCTTTGCCGGCGGGCTCTCCAGACTCCTCAACGCCTTCAACATCGGTAACCCCGAGCGAGGCGCCGGGATTATCGTTCGGCTTGCGACCGATCCCGCATTCGGCCGACAGACCGCAACCTACGTATCGGTCAAACAGGCTCGCCCCCTCACGCCAATCGAGCCTGCGACGGACGAGGCAGCGCGCCGTGAACTCTGGAGCGCCACCGCCCGGCTGCTTGAGCCGTACCGCCAGGATTGCAACCCGCCGGGCAGCGCTTGACCGGCTTGAGTTTCAACGAGACAACATGAAGGTTTCGTACTCCAGGTCATCCAGCGCCGTCGATAACCGCGCCAGCCCCAGCAGCACGCAAAGCAGCAGCGAGAAGGTGAAGCCATAGCCGAAGAAACTCGGCCCCAGGTACAGGCTCAGCAGGGTCAAGGCGCCGTTGAGTGCCACGAACAAGAGGCACAGTTCCAGCACGATCATCCGTTTGTCGAGGTAGAAAAACACGTTAAGGATCGCCATGAACACCACCTGGATGCTCACCCCGATCAGGTCGATATAGAACAGCGGCAGGTAGTAGCTGGACATCCCCAGCCACTCCAGTATGCGCGGGCCAAAGAGAAACAGCAGAACCACCGTCAGCCCCTGGACCTTGCAGATTTCCAGCAGGCCCTGACGGATCGAGAAGGTCATCTCGGCTTTCAACGAACCGATATGCTGCAGGGTCTCGCCGTCGCGCACCGCCCGGAACAGGCGCTCGTACCATTCGGCGAAGTCGGTTTCGATCCTTACCAGGAACACCGCCATGCCAGGAATGATCGCCAGGTAGGCGAGGAAAATCGGCAAGTCATAAAGAATCGAGGCGCGCATCGGCCCGATCACCTGGCTCGAGGTCTGCGGGTTGAACCAGAAGATGAACTTGTCGATCCAGATTCCCAGGTTGTAGCAAAGCCCGGTCAACAGCAGGCTGACAAACACCTGGCGCCGGTCCAGAAAGTCGAAGGCCACCAGTTTCTCGGCCCGGTATTCGCGCAGGATGTCGTAGAGAAACAGGAACAATAGGCTGCTGTGCCCCAGCAGCAACGCCAGCAGCAGCCCTTCCATGCCCAGGTGCCTGAGGAAGAATGCGCTGCCGACCATCAGCCCATAGCCCACCAGCATCACCAGCAGGATGCGGTTATAAGCCTTCATCCCCGAGAGGAATATGATCACCAGCCACAGGTTGCAGAGCACCACGAAGTTGGCCAGGGTCAGCAGGCGGTAGATCAGTCCCTGGTCGAACAAGGTGATCAACAGGAGGATGCCCAGCACCCCGGCCCCCAGGGTCACCAGCAGCAGCATGCCCACCAGGTTCGGCAGGATTTGCTCGTACTTGCGCTCGAACAGGCGGTCGGAGACAAAACGGGTGAAGAAGAGTTGTAAGCCGCCGGTGAGGATCAGCGACGTGGCCATCAGGTAGGTCACAGTGATCAGGAACTGGCGGATCACCACCTCCGGAACCACCAGCCCAAGGCTGATGCCCCCTACCAGCATCACGCTGAGAATCGACAGGACCCAGGGCCCGGAGCTGATCAGGCCGGCATAGACATAGGCATGCAGCGTCGCCGTGTAGGAGTCGCGCGAGAGAATCTTGCGCAGTTCAAAACCGATACCGGCCATTTACACGGCCTCCTTTTGCAGGGTGCCCATGGCGCTGTGATAAAGCCTGCGATAGCGCTCGATCATCAAGGTTTCGCTGTAGTAGCGGTGAACCCGCGACAAGCCGGCGGCCTGGGCGGACTTCCAGCGCTCGGGGCTGCGCAGCAGGTCGATGATTGCCTGGGACGTGGCCTGGGGATCGGCGATCGCCACCACCTCCCCGGCCAGCCCGAGATCGCGGTCGGACGCTTCGCCGCCCTCGATCAGCTCGCGGCAGGAGCCCACGTCGCTGCTCACCACTGGAGTGCCGGCGGCCCAGGCTTCGAGAATCACCAGGGGCTGGGCCTCGCTGATGGAAGTCAGCACCATCAGGCCCAGTTGCGGCAGGATGTCCTGGATCTTCTGGAACCCGAGGAACAGTACCTTTTGCTCCAGCCCGAGGCTGGCCACTAGGCTGCGACACTCGGCGACGTACTCGGGATCTTCCTCTTGCGGCCCGACGATCCAGCCTTCGACCTGCGGCATCACACTGACCACTCCCCGCATGGCCCGCAGGAAGGTCTTCACGTCCTTGATCGGCACCACCCGGCCGATCAGTCCGACCACGGGGGCGATGCCTTCGGCCCGGGACTCAAGGGCCTGGGTCCAGAGCTGCAAGTCGATGCCATTGGGAATCACTTGGGTGCGTTCGGCCGGTGCGCCGTCCTTGATCTGTCGCTGGCGGTTGCCGTCGTACAAGGCAATGATCTGGTCGGCGCTGTCGTAGACCAGATGACCGATGCGCTCGAAGAAGCGCACCCAGAGCATACGGATGTAGCCGGAGCCGGTGTCCATGCTGTCGTTGAGTGCCTGGTTGCTGGTTTCGGCGATCCAGCTGGCCTGGGCCAGGTCGATCTTGCGCTCCTTGGTGTAGATCCCGTGCTCGCTGAGCAGCAACTGGCACCCCCACAGTTGCTTGAGGATGCAGCCCGCCAGCCCGGCATAACCGGTTGAAATCGAGTGCAGGACCCGCGCCCGCGGCATGCGCCGGGCGGCATCTGCGAGCATCAGCAACGGCGACTGCATGGTGCGCAGGGTCCAGAAATAATTGACGAAGGAAGGATCGGCGCAGTGCTGCTCGTACCCTTCGGTCAGCGCCTCCCAGCTGGGGCGACTGTAGAGCACGTCATCCAGGGTGATCCGCGCCTGGGCCAGGGAGTCGAGCACGCCAATGCCCAGCTCGGCGGCCGGTTTTTCCGGGTTGTGCAGGTAACGGTAAAGGTTGCTCAATTCTTCCAGGGACGCGGTGTGGGCGACTCGCCTGTGCTTCGGGTTGCGCCAGGCTTGCTCCAGATACACCTCTTCGATGTGCACGACGTTGGCTGGAATCTCATAGCGGCGCTGACCGTAGGCTTCGCGCTGGCCACCGATGAACAACACCGAAAAGGTCAGTTGCGGCAGCCCGAGGATCATCTGGTGAATCCAGCTGGACACACCGCCGCGCACATAAGGCCAGGTGCCCTCGAGCAACAGGCAGACATCGGCGATGGGCGTTGGGTTGACGGTTTTCTTCATGTCCAGGTCCTTATCAGCCCGGCAAAGGGCGGACGTTGTTGCATCTGCGGCGGCAAGCGGCTCAACAGCGCGGGAATCTCGGCATAGTTCCCGCTTTCAAAGGCGATTTCGGCACGGAACGGCAAGACCTTGGCCGGGTCCATGCCCGCTTCCTGGGCCTGGTGCATATGCAGCCGCGCCTTGTCGATATCGCCACGCTCAAGGGCGATACGCCCGGCCAGCAACAGCAACTCGCCGCCCTCTCCCGCCTCCAGCGCCAGCCTGGCATGTTCGCCGGCTTGCTCCAGCACGTGCAGCTGGACGCTGCCCTGGGCCAGGCCCAGGTAGGCCAGTTCCCAGTACCAGCGCGCCAGGGTGGCATGCAGGGCGCCGGCCTTCCTGGGCGCGGCACCGGGCAACTGTTCGAGGGAAGACTGGATGCGCTGGTTGATATCGGTTTCCTGTTTGTCGAGCATCGAATACGCCAGGAGACGGACATCGTCGCTCGGATCGCCCAGGGCCAGCTTCAGAATCGGCACCGCTTCCTTGCCCGGCATCCTGCGGGTGGCGAGCAACGCCGCCAGGCGCTGGTCGGGGTCCGGCGCGTGACGCAACACATCCTGCAAGCCACTGTCACCGAAGGTCGGCGAATGCAAATGGGACTGCGCGCGAAACGGCAGGCCGGGAATGCCGACGGCCTGCCACATCTGCGTATCGCGCTTGCGGGGCAGATACAGCGCCGGAAAGATCGCCGCAATTACCCCCACCGAGCCCAGCAGCGGGACAAAGAACGCCAGGCTGAAAATGAACAGCGGACTCCACGGCAACGGCGTGCGATAGCGCGCCGGCAGCAGCCGCCAGACCGCCGCCGTCAGCAGGCCGCAGGCGATCCCGTGGGTCATTGCATACAGCAGCGCGATCTGCGGGTCGGGCAACTGCGCCGTCAGGCTGGCCCAGCTCCCCGCCTCGAAAAACAACGCTGCGCTAAACAGCCACTTGCTGATCATTCAGGCCACACTCGTTGTACAGGAAGTTACGCAGCCCATCCCGTCGCCGGGCCGACTCCAGGTCGTAAGGCAGCACGGTGACCCCCAGGCTGGCCAGTTCCACGCTCATGCCGAAATGCTCGTGAATCAGCTTGCCCAGGCGCGCCAGATAGCCTTGGGCGCCCTCGGCACTGGTCAGTGGCAACAGCACCAGCAACAGAGCGTGCCCGCGGTTGTTGGCAAGGCCCAGGTGCAGGTCCAGTCCGCGCTGGCTGCGTTCGAAAAGCCGCGTCAGTTCATCGTTGGCCTGGGTCGATTCAAATGCATAGAGGCAACCGGACAGGCCGTGCTGCTCGACATCCACCAGCGAACGCTTGAGCTGGCGTGTGAAGTGTTGGGCATCGTCGCTTTCCAGTTGCAGCACCTGCAAGTCAGAGCGCAGCAGGTCGGCGATATGCCCGGCCAGCAGCGCCAGCAGGCTGAGGGTGCGCTCCTGGAAGGCGAAGAACGGCATCTGCCGTACCGCGAGGATCGCCAGCACCTGTCCCTGGGTGTCCACCAAGGGAATACAGGCCTGCAGGGACGACACCGAAGCCTGCCCGCCGCTATCGAGCAGCTCTTCACGCACACTCACCAGTTCCTCGCGCTCCAGGCACAGGCGCACCAGCAGGTCATTGTGCTCCAGGGGCCCCATGGTCCCGGTGGCGGCCAGCAGGGTCAGGTTCGGCGACGCATGGCCGGCCTGCTCCACGCGATACAGCGCGGCTACCCGCAACGAGCCGTACTGACCAAGCAGGCTCAGTACGGGCTCGGCCAGCAGGCTCAGCGGGTCATCGCCATTGGGCAGCACGCGCAGGCGATCGCGCAGGCCCAGCAACGAACTGCGCAGGCTCTGGTCGCTGCCGGCCAGGCGCTGCTCCAGGCGATCGTGGGACACCCGCAGAATCTGGTGCGCCCGGGTGAAATCGTCGAGCCGGTACTGGCGATACTCGTTGGCCATCTGCAAGCGCAGCAGTCGCCGTTCCCACAGGTCTCGCACCTCGCCCACGAGCATGCCGCAGACCAGCACGCCGACAATGTAGGAGGGAGCGATCTGCGCGTAACCGGGCAGCCCCGACTGGCGCAGGATGAAGAACGCCGCCACCAGCAGGCTGGCGCTGATCAGGCCGCGGACAAAGCCGTAGCGCACACCCAGCAACAGTGGCGCCAGCACCGACCAGGGAAACTCACCCTGCACCTGCAGCGGGTCTTGTGGCGCAAGCCACAGACCCACACCGATGACCAGGGCCGTCACCAGGAAAGTTTCCAGCCATGACGCCGGACCGCTGGCGCGGGGCGCCAGCGCGTAGTCCATGTGTGGAGATCTCATGACAGTCACTCGATCCTGAGGCCACCGACAAGCTTGTCGAGCACCTTCTGCGCCGCACCGGCCAGGCTTTCGCGGGACCAGCCGGCACGGGCGCCGCTATTGCTCCAGAGCACCTTGCCGGTGCCCGCCTCGACCACCCGCAGGCTGATGCCCACCGCCGGCTCGCCATCCAGGCCGTTCTTGTACTGCCACTCTTCAATGCTGCCGGACACCACATAGTCGAGATTCTGCTCGCGAGCCCAATCCATGGCTCCGGCCAGGCGCTCGTTATCGTCGAGCAGGGCTTGTTCGCCCTGCCCTGCCGCGCTGTTGTAGACCTGGGGTTGCAGGCCCCGGTTGCTCAGTACGCTAAGCAGAATCTGCTCACTGCGCTCGCCGGCCTGGGGCGTCTGGGAATAGTTGACCAGTGGCAACACGCCCCAGCGGGCGGATTTCGACAGCTCGGGGCTGTCCTGACCGGTAAAGCTGCTGCAGCCGGCCATCAGCAAGGCGACCATCGCCAGACTCACGCAACGAATGGATTGCATAAGGTTCACTCCTCTTTGAATTCCATGATCAGCGTCCAAAACGGACGCTGTAGCTGACACCTGCCGTGCCCCCGGACTTGCCCGTTCCGCCTTGTGGGGCCGACTGGTAGCCGAAGGTCACCGCCAATTCGTCATCCCCTATCACCTCGGTGCCGACACCGGTACTGATGGCGTAGTTGATGGTGTTGTCGGTCCACTGCCAGCCTGAGCTGACGTCCACCAGCCAGGTGTACTGCCCACGCGTGCGGTTCAGTGCCCCCGGGAAGCCACGCCGCCACGAACTGCCGAAGAACAGCTGGCCGTAGCGCTTTTGCAGCAGGGTCTGGCTGGTGATCTGGTTCGGATCCTCGAGGCCGGCCCCCGCCAGGTCGATGCCCCCGCCCAGGGTATTGGCCAGGTTGGGCAGCGAAAGGTGGTCCAGGCTGTTTTGCTGGTAGTCGATGCCGCTGCGCAATGCCCAGTTCGGCCCTTCGAACTGCAAGGTGTGGTCGAACTCGATCTTCAACGCCTGGCCACTGCCCAGGTCATCGCCGCTGCGGGTCGAGAACCAGCGCTGGGCCAGGCTCCAGGACAACTGGTCACGGGCCGAATAGCGATGCCGCCCGCCGACCCAGACATCGTCCTGCTGGCCGAAGGCACGCATCAGCCCGCTGTCCTCGTTCTTACGGTGCCAGTCGGCGCCGACGTCCAGTTCGTTGCCGCTGTCCACCTGCCAGGTGCGGCTGGCGCCCAGGCCGTTGCGGTCATCGTCCTTGCGCAGGCTGCTGTCGAAGATCAGTTTGTAGTCGCCGTCCTCCAACTGCCGCTGCAAGGTCAATCCGGTATTGGTCTCGTTGCCCAGGCGTGATTCATCGAGGGTGTCGCCGCTGTATCGGCCCTGCTCCACCACGAGCCTGGCGTACCAGTCGTCATTCAGGTAACGCGCGGCGCTCAGGCGCGGGCCGTTGAACAGCAGTCCGCCGTAGTCCTGGCGTTCCCAGGCGATTTGTACGCCCTGGGGCGTGCGCTCGGTCATCTCGATGGCCTGGCGCCGCAATTGCTCACGGATCGCGGGAGGCTGGTCCTCGCCCAGCGCCGACAGGTCGACGGCCAGCGCTTCGCCGCCACGACCCAGGCTGTTCAGGGCCTCGACCCGCTGCGCCGGGTCCAGGCCATCGATGGCCACCAGGCGTTCCAGGGCTTGGCGATTGTTGCCGCGCAGGGCTTGCTGGATCTGTTCGTAGCGACTGACCTTAAGGCCACGGGCGCGGGCCCAGGCCAGCCAGTCATCCTTCTGCGCTGACTGATTGATGTCATCCAGGCGCACCAGCATTTGCTCGAACCACAGCTGCAGCATCGGCCTGGAGCCGTCCAGCCACTGCATCGCCTTGTTCTGCGCCTTGCGCGACGAGTAGCTGCTGGCCACCAGGCGCAGCCAGGTCGCATAGCCCTGGGGCGTGGCGCGGATCTGCTCGGGCGTCACCTGACGATTGAGCTTGAGCCGCAGGCGCTGGGCCGAGTCGGCATAACCGGCGCCTTCCAGCGCATCGGCGTAGGCCGCCTGGACCATCCAGTCCCGGGGATTGGCTTGCAGGTACAAGCGGTACCAGGCCAGGGCCTCGGTATTGCGCCCCAGCAACTGGCTGGCGGCGGCAAACGGCAGCCAAAGCGTGCTGTCACCGCGCGCCAGGGAACGCCATTGCTGCAGCAGCGGCTTGATCTCGCCCGTGCGCCCCAGGTCGACATACAGCCACATCAGGCGTTCGCGGAAGGTGTTGTCCTCCGGGAAGCGACTCAAGCCCAGGCGATACAGGCGCAGGGCCTCGTCGTGATGACCCTGGTGGACCTGCAGCGCCCCGCGCGCTGCCAGGACCTGGGAATAGTCGGCGGCTTCCGGATACTGCTCAGCCTCCTTGAGCAGATCGATCACCAATGGCCAGTCCTGAAGCTCCTGGGCCAATTGCAGGGCTGCGACCAGGCGCCGCGGATGGTGCCCCTGGCGCCAGCTGTCGACGGTCAACTGCAAGGCCTTGCGCGGATCGCGGGTGCGATAGAGGGCGATCAGCTCACTCTCGTCGCCGGTATTGAGCGAGCCCTTGATGGCCAGCATCTTCTCCAGTGCGAGCTGCAGCTGATCGTCCGACTCCAGGTCCCAGGCCAGCGCGGCACGGGACTGCCAGTAGTCGAGGTCGTTGATTTTGTTGCCGTCGACCGCGGTGATCACCTTCCAGGCCGACTGGCTGTCAAACAGCTTGAGGTGGTTGTTGGCCCAGTCCACCCGCTCGGCGCTGGTCAACGGATAACGGCTGGCGAAGTTCTTCCAGACCGCCAGCCGCTGTGGGTACTGCTCGGTGTTTTCCAGGTTCTGCAACAGGCGGACCCAGGCCAGGCGGTGCTTCGGGTATTTGGCGACATAGCGGCGCAACCACTTTTCCGCCTGCTCGGGCGTGCCCCGGGATTCTTCGGCGTACACCAGGGCATCGAGTTCGACATTGCTCAGGGCGCGGCTGTCCATGATCCCCGCCAGCAGCGGAATGCCCCGGTCGAAGTCGTAGCTCTGCATCGCCAGGCGCCAGGTGTGCTCGAACTCGGCCGGGTTGTCCCGCAGCTTGCTCAGGCTGATCCAGTAGCCCAGCGCCGAGGCCGAGTCGCCCCGCCATTCGGCGAGATGGGCCATCTGCTCCAGCAGCAACGGATCCTCCGGATGTTGCTCCAGCAGTTGCGAGCCCGCCGCATGAGCGCCCTTGAGGTCACCGAAGGCCAGTCGCTGCCTGAACTCCTTGGCCAGGATTTCCGGGTTGTCGGGCTGCAACTTGCGCCATGCGATGAAAAATGGCTCGGCCAGGTCCGGACGCTTGTGCGCTACCGCCACATCGACGCCCCGGTCAAGCAGCGCAGCATCGAATTGCGCATCCGGTTGCGCGGCCAGTTCCCGGGCCAACAGCTCGGCCGCCTGAGCGCCGCGATCCGCCGCCACCAGGGTGTTGAAGGCTTCCTGCAGGAACTGGCGACGCGCTTCAGGCGTCTGGCTGGCATCGAGCAACTGCACATAAAGGTCGGCGGCGCGTCCGGATTGCTCGCTGGCCTGGTACCACTTCGCCGCCTCGGGCAGCCAATGCTCACGCTGCCCTGGATCGCGACGCGCCAGTTCGGCATAGGCGTCCGCGGCCAGCCCCGGGGCCTGGACACTCAAGGCCAGCGTGGCCAGGCGCTCGAGCTGGGGGGATGGCAGCCTCTTGTAGTCAAAGGCCTTGAAACGTTCGGCCAGGGCCTGCAACGCTGGGCCGTCGGTGCTGTTGGTCAGCGCCAGGGCATCCAGTTGCAGGCGGTAGTAGGACTTCAGCGCTGGATCGGCCTGCGGCCATTCGGCCAGGTGCTTTTCCGCCCTCGGGTAATCGCCCAGCTGAATCAGCAGGTCGAGCAGCTGGGTGCGCAATTCGTTGTTTTCCGGATGGGCCGCCAGCAGCACCTCGGCATAGCTGGCGGACACTTCGTCCGGGGGGCCGAGCGTGGGACGGAAGGTATCTTCGTTGCGATAGGTCGCCCACAGCAGCACGCCGACGACCATCGCCACCAGCAGCAATGCCCAGGGGTTGAGCAGCCGTGCGCGTGGCGCCTTAGTTGCAGAAGAGTTGGGCATCACTCACCTGCTTCATGGGAAGTTGGAAATGCCACAGGCCCTGCTCGGACTTGCCGGCATAACGTTGGCCCTGGGCCTCGACCCGACAGGCGCCGGCCGAACGCACCGAGAACTCCAGGTTGAATTGGCCGGCAAAAGAGAAGCTCACCTGTCGGTCACTCACATAACGCCAGTCACGCAAGGGAATATTCGCCAGCTCCAATGCCGGACGCGGGTCACGCTCGGGCCGCAGGGCCAGCAGCGCATGGTCGCCGCTCAAGGCCACATAACGGCCCTGGGGCAGATCGCGGACACCGGCCACGTTCCGCGAACGCCCCAGATCCGGCCAGCCCAGCTCCGGGTCCAGGCGCAGGGTACGCAAGCCGTCCATGCCGCGGACCTGCCAGTCGCCATTGGCGGTGCGGGCCAGGCTGGCCTGGTACAGGCCATGGACCCGATCGAGGTAGTCGCTCATCCACAACGACAAGGGCTGCTGGCCGCGCATGAACCGGTAGATATCGGCCATGGCCTTGATCGACGCCTGCTTGGTGCCCGAATAGAAGTGGTAGTACAGGTGAATGCCGCGCAGGCGCCGTGGGCTGTCGGTCAGCTCGAACGTATCGATGACGTCGCGAAAGCCGTAATACGGGCCTTTCCAGAGGTTGGTGTACATGTTCTCGTTGATCACCGGGGCGTAGTACTGCAAGCCGCCTTCGGTGGGACGCAACAAGGGGTACAGGCCGGTCAGCGACGAATTGGCTTTGGTCAGGATGGTCTGCCCGCCGTTGACGTTTTTCAGCCCGGCGTCGTAGGCCAGCTTGATGGTCTCGGCGCTGGGCAGCGCATCCCCCGGCCAGAAGAGCAACTTCACCGGTTTCTGCGCAGTGGTCAGGCGGCTGTTGATGTAGTCCCGCGATCCGACGATCTCGCGCTTGAAGTCCAGGGTCTTGTAGCCCTGGATGTTCAGGCGCAATCCGTATTCGGCGTGGAAGTCCTCGTCCTGCCTGGCCTTTTCCGGCTGCAGGTAGAACGGGTGGCTGTAGGTGTGGCTGGCAACCTCGACTTTGGGATCGGCAAAGATCTCCTGGGCGAGGGGCTCCAGCTCCCTGGCGAGGAACGGCGACATGCCCTTGGGCCCGACCTCCCCTTCGATGATCGAAACCGAGGTCAGGTACGGGTTGGGACGAATGTAGTCATCCAGCACCTGGCGCCCGGAATAAGGGGTGCCGCGCACTTCGGCATGGGATGGGAAGCCATCCCCGTCGATATGCACCGTGGCGATCCGCCGGCCGTTCTCGGTGGTGGTGTCCGGGCGCGGTTGCGCCGGCAGGCGCAGGGCTTTCTGGATAAAGGCAAAGGGGTCGAGAATCCAGCGGCTGCGCTCGACATTGGTCTCTACCACATAAGGCGCCAGGGCCATGCCCCCCCAGGTGCCGATGGCCACGGGGGCGTACTTGCCGCCCTGCTCATCCCCCAGCAACAGGGCCGGTTGCGGCCCGTCGGGCAGCAGCGTCACACGGGTCAGCTCTCGGGTGCGCGCCACTACCGGCGCCTCGAAGCCACCGATCAGGGCCTTGTCCTGGCTCAGCACTCGCAGTGCGCCGCGAGCCCCCGGCGCCGCGAGGTTCAGCCCCAGGCGCTTGAGCAATGCGCGATCCTCGATCGGCAGGCCGGCCATGATGGCCAGCGGTACCTGTTCGTCCAGGCGTTGGCCAATCCAGCCATTAAAGGCACGGCTGTCCTGGGGTGGGCCGCTGGTCATCCACACCACCACCCCGGCGTACAGGCCGGCGAAGCTGTGGGACGGCAAACTGGCATCGGCCGGCAGATAGTCCACCCGATAGCCCAGGTATTCCAGCAGACCGCCAAGCATCCGGTGCCCGGCGTGATCGTAGAGTTCGCCTTCGCGCGGGTCGTAGAGCATGGCGATGCGCCGCGGCTGTACTTCCACGGTGCTCATGCCGATGGCGTTGAGGTCCGGGGTGGTGACCACCGGGATAAAGCCTTCCTGGCTCAATTGGCGAACCAGCTTGCGCGCTTCTTCGCGACGGTTGGGCGGCAAGTAGTCGATGGCCACCAACGGCATGTTTTTCGCGCGAAGTGGTTTGAGCTCACCTTCAAGCCAGTTGCGGTCGGACTCGGAAACCGGGCGATAACGCTTGGCTGAGGCATCCCAGCCGGCATGGATCGATTCGACGGCCACGGCCGAGGCAACGCCATCGAGCTCGCCCAACACTTCGAAGCCCCGGTTGAAGAACAGCTTGAGGTTCGGCTGGCGGCTGTGCAGTTCCCGCAGAAACGACGCCAGGGCTTTGCGTTGCGGTTCGCGATGAGCCTCGGGGAGCAATTGAAAGCTGTCGAGCGTATCGAGGAACAGACCGGCATAACCCTGCCCTTGCAACGCCTTGGCACGCTTGAACAGATGTTCGCGCCAGGCCGGCGTCGAAATATCCATGACCTGGCTATTCCAGGCCTTGTTACGCGTAGCGCTTGCGCTGCGGGTCAGCGACGCTTTGTCCAGGGCGACGCGGTCGCCATCGAACTCACCCACCGACAGGTAGGCGAACGGCTGGCTGCCAAGTTCGCGCAAGGTGGCAACATTGGCGGTGCTCATATGGCCCGGCTCGACCACAACCCATTCGAACTGCGCCAACTCTTGAAGCGGTGGCCGATCGGCGTACCAGAACCCGACACTGGCGGGCGCCGCCGGCGAGGCTTGCACCACCGAGTGGGTCGCACACAACGCCAGCGCGGTAAACAGCCGCCGTACCCCTTTACAAACACGCCCCCTGCGAAACTCGATGTCCATAAATCACTCTTGAGTAGATCAATCCGCGCGATACCGGACCCGCGAGCCCTCTGCAACCGGGCCCGCAAGGCGTGGCATTAAAGACTGTGGTAAAGCCGTGCCAGGCCTTCCGCCACGGTGGTTGGCGACCCCAGGTCAAAGCGTTCGCGCAAGCGGCGATTGTCGGCCTTGGAATGCCGGATATCGCCCGAGCGGGCAGCGGCATGACTCACGCTTAGGGGTTTGCCGCTGATCCGTTCCAGGGCCGTAATCAGGTCATTGAGCGTGGTGACCCCGCCGAGACCGACATTGGTGGCATCAGCCGCGGGCTGGGGGTGTTCCAGGCCCTGGAGCAGGACTTTCACCAGGTCTTCGACATAGACGAAATCGCGGGTTTGCTCGCCATCGCCGAACACCACGATCGGCCGTCCGCTTTTCGCTCGCTCGCTGAAAATGCTGATCACCCCGGAGTACGGCGACAATGGGTCCTGGCGGGGCCCGAAGATATTGAAGAAGCGCAGGATCACCGGCTCCAGTCCATGCTGGCGACGATAGAAATTCAGGTAGTGCTCGCTGGCAAGCTTGTCCGCGGCATAAGGCGTCAGGGGGGACGTGGGCGTGTCTTCATCAATCGGGGTGCCCTCCCCGTTATTGCCGTAAACCGCGGCACTGGAGGCAAAGACCACTCGACGGATGCCCGCGGCGATCATCGCCTCGCATACCCGCAGCGTGCCGATGAAATTACTCCGATGAGTAGCTGCCGGGTGTTCGACCGAGGCGTGGACCGAAGCGACAGCCGCCAAGTGCACCACCGCGCTGCAGCCCTGCATGGCTTCAGTGAGGGTCGCGGCATCGGCGACATCGCCGACCACCAGTTTCAAGGCCGCGCTGTCCATCGGCAGGTTGCTGACCTTGCCGGTAGAGAGATCGTCCAGAACCCGGACGGCATAGCCTCTTGCCAGCAACGCATCCACTAAGTGGGAACCAATGAAGCCAGCCCCCCCGGTTACCAGTACTCGTTTGGCAGACATAGATCATCCCTAAAAAATATCGCAACCCCCACCGTCTAAAGCCGGCACCCCCACGAAAATGAGCCATGGCTGTTGGCCTTATGGCTGATCTTTCCGTGGATACCTGATCTTTAACAAAGGCTGTATCGCCTTTTTCTGGAGGGCCTCAGAAGTCCGGCGTCAAAAAAACATCAGTTAAATGACGCAAAACAGAAGCGGATACTGGGATACGAATGCCATCATGTCAATAATACGTCTAATTTTTAAGATGAAGCTGTTGGCGTCAAAAAAAGTCAGCATATTGACGCGCGTCCCCCTGGAGCTCTGGGCTTTGCCCCGGCAATGGAAAATCCATTTTCACGGCGATGCGCGCGCCTTGAACCTCTGCATGCGGGACCTGAGTCGGAATCACGCCTCATTGATCTCAAAACACGACACCCGTATTGAGCGGGGCACCCGAGTGCTATAGAACCCCTTGGCGGTATTGGTCAGCGCGGCGCCATCTTTGCCCTGCTGCGTATTTACCCGCCCCGTTTCCATTCAGGTATCGAGTATGAAATCAAAAATAAACCAAGCCTTGATTACCCCTGCGCTCTTCTCGCTTCTGATGTTCCAGTGGACGCCTGTGTTTGCCGAAGAGGCTGCCAGTTCCCCCTCCAATCTCTTGACCGCGGCGGTTGCCTGGAAGCAGACGGCGGCTGAGTTCGAGGCGCTTTATTACCAAGGCTTCAACATCGCCAGGATGCGTCTGGACCAGGCCCTGCAAGCCCGCAAGGACGGCGACCGACCGTTGGCCGTCATCAGCGATGTCGACGATACCGTGCTGGGTAGCAACAGCTACTGGGGCTACATGATCAATTCGGGGAAAGAGTTTTTCGATGACGGCGCCTGGGACCAGTGGGTCGCCGACAATGGCCCGGTCGCCACGCCCGGGGCAGTGGAGTTCTTGAATTACGCCCAATCGAAGGGGGTCGAGGTGTTCTACGTCACCAGCCGCGACCAGGGCGAAAAAACCAAGGAATATGCCCTGGCCAACTTGCGCAAGAACAAGCTGCCGTTTGCCGATGAACAACACCTGACGGTCTATCGCGACAGCTCCAACAAAGAGCCACGGCAAACGGAAATCGCCAAGGACTACGAAGTGGTGGTCATGCTGGGCGACAACCTCAATGACTTCAAACGCAAGTACTACGTCGCGGACGTCAAGCAGCGCAACAGCCTGATGACGGAAGACAAAGAGCAGTTCGGCCGCAAGTTCGTCCTCTTCCCCAACCCTACCGACGGCCATTGGCTCAAGGCGATCTTCGGTGACTCGGAACCCCCGGCCACCCCGGAAAACCGCGCCAGGTTCAAGGCCGCGGCCGAATCGACGGCCTGGCAGCCAAAGCAGTAGTCCTGGGCCACCTGCCCTGCCCGCGCCGTTCGAAAACCGGCGTTTTTTCGCAACCTTCTGAACGCTGCATATCCACTCAAAATGATTGGCCCGGCCAGCATTTTGAGTGGAACTGACTAGACCGCAATCGCCCCCGCCCGCCCCGACTCCACCACAAAGGACTTGAGGGTCGAGACACTGGCATACGGGTCCCTGGGGTCGGAAATGATCCGCAAGTGGGTCAGCATCTTCCGTTCTTCCAGCTCCACCGCCACATATCCCCGCCAGCGGCTCTCGAAAAACCTTACATGGGGATTGAATGGCAGGATGGCGTCGAACGACTGGCCGTCGGACGTGACCGAGGTGCCGACGAATTCAGTGGCGACGATCCGCGAGTCAGGGTCGTGGGCGCGCGCATGCAGGTCCGTGACCCAGAACGAATGAATGTCGCCGCCCCAGAACACCGGGTTACTGGCTCGCCGGCGTTCGATGGAGGCCAGCACCCGTTCGCGAGTCGCCCTGTAGCCGTCCCAACCGTCGGTCCAGTGCCCCAGCGCCTGGCTCGCCGGGACGTGCTGGAGCAGCGGCGCCACCAGCAGGTCCTGGGCGATCACATTCCATTGCGCCCGGGACCGGGCCAGCCCCTGGTCCAGCCAGGCTTCCTGCTGCCAGCCCAGCATGGTGCGCCCGGGGTCGCGCAAATCCAGGCAACTGTCTTCGGCGATATGCCCCTGGTGGCTGCCATTGGGCGCAATGCACGGTTGCTCGGAGCGGTACTGCCGGCCGTCCAATACATGGAATCGGGCCAGTCGCCCATAGTCCAGGTTCCGATAGATGCGCATGTCCGGCCCCCGCGGCAGGCTGGTGGCGCGCAATGGCATATGTTCGTAGAAGGCCTGATAGGCCGCCGCTCGCCGCTTGAGGAACGCGGCTACCGGAGTCCCCGGATCCTGGGACCAGCGATTGGCGTAGTCGTTTTGCACTTCGTGATCGTCCCAGGTCGCCACGCTGGGCGCGCTGGCATGCAGCGCCTGCAAGTCAGGATCGGTCTTGTACTGGGCATAGCGGTTGCGATAGCCCGCCAGGTCCAGCGCCTCGTCACTGCTGTGGGGGCGAATGATCTTGCCGGAGTCGGGCGCATAGGATTTTTCGTAAATGTAATCGCCGAGGAAGAACACCAGGTCAGGCTGTTCCGCGGCCAGGTGGCGGTAGGCACTGAAGTAGCCGCGCTCCCAGTGAGAACAGGAGACAAAGCCCAGCCGCGCCGACGCCATCGCGTGCACAGGTGGAGCCGTGCGCGACTGCCCTGTCGGACTCTGTGCTCCGAGGCTTTCAAACTGGTACCAATAGGGCCGCCCAGCCTCCAGCCCCGCGACCTCGACATGGACGGAATGGGCGAAACGCTCAGTGGCCATGACTTCGCCTTGTTTCACGATCCGCCTCATCGCCGCGTCACTGGCCACCCGCCAGCGCACCGGCACCGAACGGTTCAAGCCGCCACGCCCATCGGCCGCGTTGAACAACGGCGCCAAGCGGGTCCAGATGACAAAGCCATCCGGCAGTGGATCGCCCGAGGCCACGCCCAGGGTGAACGGGTAGTCGATGCCGGCACTACGGGCGAAGGGGCTGAGGATCGAAAAAGCCGTCGCCACCGCCAGGCCCGACAGCACCCGGCGACGGCCCGGATCCACCGGCTTGCGGATATCGTCGCTCATGACGCGGGCCGCCAATCGGCGCGCAACAGCCCGTACGATGGAATCGCTGCGGTGTTGTCAGCAATCCCGGGGCCGTTGGCCAGCTCGAACAGTGTCTCGGCCTGGTGTTTTTGCAGCGCTTTGAGCGCCAGTCGCGGGGTGAGTAACGAAGGAAGTGCAGCGCTCATGTCGAGGGGCTCGCCGATAAATGCGCAAAAATGCGCCCCTGGCATGTCAATTTCATGACCATCAAAAATAACTGATGGTTCTTCTGAAATCCGCGTCCTAGACACCTAAAAGCTTAAATTAAAGTTAACCAATCGGTCATTTTCCGTTGCTAGCGTGGCGCCCCTAATCAATGACGGGGTAACGGAATGAGAACCTGGGACGAACCGAAAAAACGCAAGGCGCACATCGAACTGATCCCGATGATCGACGTGATGATGTTCCTCTTGGTGTTTTTCGTACTCGTGAGCCTGAACGTGATTCCGGCACTGGGCATGAAGACCCAGTTGCCCAGCGCCAGCAGTTCGCAACAGCTCAAGCCGCAGAACAAGTTCATCCTCACCCTGGGCCTGGAAGGCCAGTTGCAGCTCGATGGCAAGGACCTCAGCGTCGAAGCCCTGGTGCCGGCGCTCAAGGCCGCGCAAAAGCCTGACAGCAAGTCGACCATCATCGTCAACAGCGACAAGGGCGTGGAAGTCTCCCGCCTGGTCGAGGTCATGGACACCCTGCGCCTGGGTGGCTTTACCTCGGTCTCCATCGCCACGCGCAAGTCCTGATCATGTACGCCTTGTTTCGTGCGCGTCAGTTGCTGGGCAGTGTCCCGGCCCTGATCGCCCTGGTGCTGATTGCACTGGGTATCCAGTCGCAAACCTTGAAAGTGCAGCCGGTGTATGACGAGTCGGCGGTTGAAATCGCCCTGGTCGAACCAGAACCGGAGGCCGTCCCCGAGCCAGTGGTGGAACAGGAAACGCCGCCGCCGGTCATCGAAGACCAAGACGCCGAGCCGGCCCCTCCTCCGCCGCCGCCCAAGCCACAACCAAAGCCACTGCCGAAACCTGAACCCAAGCCCAAGCCAGCGCCCGTGGCCGCCAAGGCAACGCCGACACCCACGCCGCCGGCCACCGCCAAACCCGTGCAACCCGCCGTCGCCCCGACACCGACGCCTGCGCCACCCGCCCCGCCGAAAGTCGACGGCCAGGCCCTGGAAGGCGGCTATCTCAAAGGTTTGCGCAACGAGCTGGACACCTACAAGCAGTACCCCACCGGACGCCAGGCGTCCCTCGAACGCCCCAGTGGCGAGGTGGTGGTCTGGTTGCTGGTGGATCGCCAGGGCCGCGTCCTCGACTCCGGGATCCAGACCCAGGCGTCAAGCATGCTGCTGAACCGGGCCGCCACCAACAGCCTGCGCCGGATCAAGCAGGTCAAGCCGTTCCCCGAGCAAGCCTTCGGTGGGCGCAACGAGCAACGTTTCACCGCCACCTTCAACTACAGCGTGCAGTAAGCACCCAACAGCAGGACGACAGTGATGAAGTTCACCCGGATTCATCTGGCACTCGTTGCCGCGAGCATGGGCCATGGGATCGCCATGGCAGACACCAGCGACAGCGACGTCGGCACCATTGGCGTGCAAGGCAAGGCCACGGCGGGCGGTGGCTACATGGTCCAGGAGGAGAGCGTCAAGGCGCGCTCCACGGTGACCAAGGAGGCGCTGGATAAACAGACCGCCACCGGCAACGCCGTCGACAAACTCAAATACACCCCGGGCCTGAACATCTCCAGCGAAGATGCCACCGGGCTTTCGGGTTTCCGCTTCACCATGCGCGGGCTCAACTCCGACCAGGTGGGGATGTCGGTGGACGGCATGCCGATCAACGACTCCGGCAACTACGCGCTGTACTCCAACCTGCTGGGCGACCCGGAAAACATCGAGCAGATCTTCGTCACCCAGGGTTCGGCCGAGGCCGATGGCCCGCACATCGGTTCCAGCGGCGGCAACATCGGCATCGTGACCATCCGCCCGACCAAGGAAACCGGCGCCTTCGTCAAGCAGGTGGCTGGCAGCAACGGCACCTTCAAGACCTTCGCCCGGCTCAATACCGGCGAAGTCAACGGCCTGAGCAACTGGCTTTCGCTGTCCCACACCGAAGGCGAGAAATGGCGCGGCGACGGCGCGGTGCGGGCGGACAAGGTGGAATGGAACAGCTTCTTCGACATGGGCGGCGGCAACACGGCCAACCTGATCCTCAAGTACCACGAGCAGGACAACAACAGTTACAGCCAGTTGACCAAGACCCAGTTCCAACAGAACGGTCGCAAGTACGACCCCTACCCTTCGACGCCGGCCCTGGGCAGCAACGGCAAGGTCAGCAGCTACTACGCCCTGGCGCAGAACCCGTTCCAGACCTTTACCGCGGTGCTCAACACGCAATTCAAACTGGCGGACAACCTGGCCCTGTCGGTCATCCCGTATTACTACTGGGGTAATGGCAGCGGCGTGGGCGCCTCCAGCTATGCGCTGAACAGCGGTTCGAACCGGGGCGGCGTGTTCGACCTCAGCAACCTGCAGACCGCCGCCCAGTACAACGCCGACGGCTCCTCCACCAGCGGCGTCTATTACCGCCCTTCGCGCACCCAGACCTGGCGTCCGGGCATCACCACCAAGCTGAACTGGGACCTGGGCGACCACAGCCTGCAATTCGGCTACTGGTATGAGCGCGCGCGCCAGAGCCAGACCCAGCCGTTCATCCCACTCAAGAGCAGCGGCAAGCCGGAGAGTACCTGGCCGGATTCGGATAACGTGGTGGACGCCAATGGCAACAAGGTCCAGGGTCGCGACCGCTTCACCATCACCCCGGCGCAGAAAGTCTGGGCCCAGGACACCTGGTATTTCGCCCCGGACTGGACCCTGGTGGCCGGCCTGGCCTACATGAACGTCAAGCGTGACGGCAACAACCACGGCAGCCTCACCGAACAGCCGGAAAAGCGTCACCAGACCTATAACAAGTTGCTGCCCAACGTCGGCCTGAAATACCAGCTCGACGAGCGCGACCAGGTGTTCTACAGCCTGTCGCGCAACATGCGTATCCCGCAGAACTATGTGCTCTACGACCAGGGTGTCGGCTCCATCGATTCCAAGCCGGAAACCAGCTGGAACCACGAGCTGGGCTGGCGCTACAGCGGCGACGACATGACCCTGGCCGCCACCTTGTTCTACATGCAGTTCAAGGACCGCCAGGTTTCGTCCAGGGACATCAACGGCGACTTCGCCGACATCAACGCCGGCGCCGTCGACAACAGCGGCCTGGAACTGGAATGGAGCGGCCTGCTGCCCCACCACTTCAACTACTACACCTCCTACACCTATACCCGCGCCGAGCAGCAGGACGACCTGACCGTCTACAACGCCGGCAAGGCCATTGTCCTGCCCACCAGCGGCAAGCAGTTCGCCAACGTGCCGAAGAACATGCTGGCGGCCAACATCGGCTACGACGACGGGCGCTTCTACGGCACCTTCGGCGGCAAATACACCAGCAAGCTGTATGGCGACCTGACCAACGACGAAGCCATATCCGGACGCACCGTGTTCAACCTCGGCGCCGGTATCTACCTGCCGGTGGACAAGAAGGTGATCAAGGACGCGACCCTGCGCCTGAACGTCGACAACCTGTTCGACAAGAAGTACCTGGACGGCGTGTACACCACCAAGACCAACGCCGCGCCCTACGGCGGTTTCCGTGACGGCGACCCGGCCTACATCGTGGGCCTGGAACGGACCGTGACCGTCTCCCTGGAAGCGAATTTCTGATCGTCATCCGCCATTATCGAAGAATGAGGTAAAGCATCATGGACATGAACCTGCTTCACGACATCACCTTCTATGTGATGTATGCCGCGGTGGCCATCGCGATCTTCATCGCCATCGAGCGCGGTCTCTACTTCGCCTATGTACGGCGCCAGGCCAGGGCGTTGATGGAGGCCCTGGGCGGTCACGTGCACAGCGAGCGGGATTTGCCGCAAGGCGCGACCCGCCGCGACAGCCTGCCCTTGAGCATGGTCCTGCCGGTGCTGGCGCAAAAGGCTGCCCAGGGTTCGCGCAAGGACCTGGACGACGTGATCGAGAGCCAGTACCTGTCGACCCGCGCGCCACTGGCCCGCAGCCTGTGGATCATCGAGACCATCACCACTGCCGCCCCCTTGCTAGGCTTGCTGGGGACCATCCTGGGGATCATCGACACCTTCAAGGCCCTGGCCAGCGCCGGGGTGTCCGACCCGGGCCAGATTTCCGGCGGTATCGGCACGGCGTTGTTCGCCACCGGCCTGGGGATCGCCATCGCCCTGTTCTGCGTGGTGTTCCATAATTTTTTCCAGGACAGCCTGGAGCGCATCAACGATCAACTGAAGATGCTGCTGATCCGCGCGGCCACCGGCGCCCGTGTGCAGGATGAGGTGCCGCAGCGGGCGCCGAGCCCGTTGCACAGCCGCACCGCGTAATTTCCCAGGGCGGGCGCAGGCCACGCCCGCCTTTTTTCGACATGAGACGCCTATGTCCGTATGCATGAAATTTCCACGAGCGCTGCTCAGCGTTCGGATCGCAGGCCTGGCTGGCTTGCTGATCAGTCCGCTGGCCCAGGCGGACTTTGCCGTTGCGGGGTTCGAGTTGGTGCATACGGTGCCGGTGGACACCGCGCTTGGCACGGCGGATCTGCGGCAACCCGGCCCCGTGTGGATCGAGCTGTTCGATGGCGCGAAAAGCCGGATCGACATCGGCCAGTTTTATGCGGCGGACCATCCCGGGTCGGTGCTGGGCACGGTGATCGAACACCTTGAGGCGGCCGGCAAACGCGGCGTGAAGATTCGCTTCCTGCTGGAAGAAAAGGGCCTGAAGCTGTCAGATCCCGCCACCCTGGAGCGATTGCGGGCGATTCCCAACCTGACCTTCCGGGTACTGCCCTACGCCCAGGTGAGCGGCGGGATCATCCATGCCAAGTACATGGTGGTGGATGGCAAACAGGCGTTCGTCGGCAGCCAGAACTTCGACTGGCGCTCGCTGGAGCATATCCACGAAACCGGGTTGCGCATCAGCGATGAAAGCACCGTGGCCCAGGTGCAGGCGATCTTCGAACAGGATTGGCAGGCCCAGGCGGCCGTGGCGGCAAACCAGCCGGTGCCCCTGCCCGCCCCCGGCCAGCCGCCGCTACGCAGCGGCAATTACCTGGTGGCCAGCCCGCAACGCTACAACCCGCCCGGCGTGGGCGACTCGCAACAGGAGTTGCCGCGCCTGCTGGCCGAAGCGAAGAACGAAGTACGGGTGCAACTGCTGGACTATGCGCCGCTGTCCTACGGGCCTGACCGGACCCGGCCCTATTACCCGCTGATCGACAATGCCGTGCGGGCAGCCGCGGCGCGGGGCGTGTCGATCAAGTTGATGGTGTCCAACTGGAACACCGACAAGCTGGAACTGCCCTACTTGAAAAGCCTGGCGGTGCTGCCCAATGTCCAGGTCAGGATCGTCACCCTGCCCCAGGCGTCCCAGGGGTTCATTCCCTATGCGCGGGTGATTCACAGCAAGACCATGGAGATCGATGGGCAGGTGGCCTGGGTCGGTACCAGCAACTGGCTTGGCGGTTATCTGGACAATTCGCGCAACCTGGAAGTGGTGATGCACGACAGCGCGATGGCCAGGCGCATCGGTGAGCTGCACGGGCAATTGTGGGATGGGCCTTATGCCAAGCCGCTGGAGGTGATGGCTGAGTATCCGGATCCGCATCCGGGCACGCCGTGAAGGCAAAAAAAGGCCGAGCCTTTCGACGGCTCGGCCTCCTGTCCAGCGTTCAGCGTTTTGACGCAACCATCGCCTCCACCGTGGTCGCTCTGTCCGCACTGGCCGTAGCCTGCCCTGCCCCGCGAACCGCCTGCGCCCGTACCGCGGCCGCATCCTGCAGGATCACCTGCGCCGCCTTCTCCGCCGCCACATAGATCGAAGTGACGATGAAGAACCCGGGAATTTTCGGGAAGATCGAGGCGTCCACCACCCGCAGGTTGCCCACGCCGCGTACGCGGAAGGCGCTGTCGAGCACGGCCATCGGGTCGTCGTCGGCGCCGATCGGGCAGGTGCAGGAGGCGTGGTGGCCCCAGGCCTGGTTCATGACGAAGGTCTTGAGCTGTTCGTCGGTCTGTACCGCGTCGCCGGGCAGTTCCTCGCTGGCGATCAGCCCGGCGTCTTTCAGCGGCTGGGCCAGGTTGCGCACGAACTTGATGCCCTCCACCACCGATTGCAGGTCTTCGCCCTGGGTGTCGCTGCCCTCCTCGAAGTAATGGAAGTTGATCAGCGGGGTGTCGGCCGGGTCTTTCGAGCGCAGGGTGACGTAGCCGGCGTTATTGTTGGTATGGGCCTTGAGTATGGCCCAGGTCAGGTAGTTCAGGTGCTCGACGATCAGCTTCGAGTAGCCGGGGAAATAACCGCGAAACAGCGCCAGCAGAGAGAAGCAGAACAGGTCCGGCAGCGGCCGTTGCTTCAGGGATTTCTTGATGATCGCCAGGACCGCGCCGTTGGTGCTGTAGACCCCGACCTTGCCCTTGGCCCACTCCTCGTACTGCGGATCGCCCTTGGCGTAGCGCGCGCCCTTGAGCACTTCCCAGTTCTCGAAGTTCATCCGGTTGACCACCCCGACCTCGTAGCGGTCCTGCAGGTTGCGCCCTACGCCCGGCAATTCGACCCGCACCGGGATGTCCTTGGCTTCCAGGGTTTCGCGCGGGCCGATGCCTGAGAGCATCAGCAGTTGCGGGGTGTTGAAGGCGCCGCCGGCGAGTATCACTTCACGGCTGGCGTGCACCTGGCGCAGTTCACCGGTGGCATTGCGCGGCAAGGTGCAGGCCCGGTACAGCCGCGCGCCCTTGATGTACTCCACGCCATAGGCGCGCTGCTGGTCATCGAGCAGCACCCGGGTCACCAGCGCGTCCAGCTCGATGTGCAGCTTGTCCGGGTGGCGCTGTTGCACATCCAGCAGGCGTTCACGGGTGCCGTGGCGATGGTGGTGCCGGGTGGTCAGCGGCGGATAGCGCAGGCCGATGGCTTCCTCGCGCACCAGCCGCCAGTCGTTGGGGTCGCCCACGCCCTGCAATTGCCAGCCGATGCGCTTGAGGGTTTCGCCCAGGGTCTTGAACGCCTGCTCGGCGGACTTGACGATCGAGCGCACCAGCGACAGGTCATCGATCACTGCTTCCGGCACGGCCTTTTCCACGTGCAGCCAGCCCTTGAAGCCGTGCCGCGACGGGTTGATGCCGAACCAGGAGAGAAACCGCTGGAACGGCCGGTGATGGCAGTTCTCCAGGTTCTGGAAGTGCTCGCGCATGGCACTGGCGTTCCACGACGGATCACCGGTGATCTGCGCGATATGGTCCCAGTCCTGGTTGTGCGGGTAGACAGTGATCATCGCGTTGTGCGCGGTGCAGCCGCCCAGGCAACTGGCCCGTGGGTACAGCACCCCGTCGACGTTCTCGCCCTGGAAGGTCCGGGTGAACTTGGGGTCCTGCGACTGGCGGGCATCGTTGCTGTAGTGGCGGACGAAGAAGTCCCAGCGCATCGCATCGTTCTCGGTGGAGCGCGGGTGGAACGCCGGCACCTGGTACTCCTCCGGCAGCCGCGGGGCGGTGGTGTCTGCCGCCGCCGGGTCGCTGCCCGACTCCAGCACCAGCACCTTGCGGCCCTGTTCGGCCAGGCGGGCGGCGACGGTGCCGCCCCCGGCCCCGGAGCCCACCACGATGTACTCGTAATCCGTTTCGTTGTTCATCGCTGGCCACCTAGAAAGTTTTCAGCAGGGCGATCAAGGCCCGTTTGTCTGCATCACTCAGGGGCGCTTCCTCCTTGAGGAAGCTGGTGCCGAAGTAATGCCCCTTGTCCACCACGAAGTCCGGGCACTTGCTCACCTGCAGCAGCGGCTTGACCAGGCCGGCGAAGACCTTGCGGGCTTCCTCGTCGGAGGCACCAGGCGGCAGTTGCTTGAGGTCGTGCTTGATCTTCAGCAGCAGATCCAGCACCTGGTCGCGTTTCTCCAGGTCGATGTTGGACAGCAGGCTCACCGGCGTACCTTGCGGGATCGGCCCGAGCTGGATGCCATCCTCGCCGAACAGCCACGGCAGCCAGTGGCTGAACAGGCCTTCGAGCTTTTGCAGGAAGGTCGGCAGATAGCCGCTGCTGACCCGCAGGTAGCTGGTCTCACTGGTGACGTCGACGGTACCCATATGGGTCTTGCCGGAGCGGGTCATGACCTGGAAGTCGCCGGTGCGGTGTTCCGGCCACAGCAGCATCTCGATCGAGCTGTCGAAGGACGCCATGCGGTCCTCCACCCCGCCCTTCCAGTGGAATTGACCCAGGCGGTTGTTCAGCAGCAGCGGCGCGGTGGACCACACGCTGACCAGCGAGGCCGGCCGCGTATAACCACGTCCGCCCGCCGGCATCGCGTATTCCCAGGGCTCGCCGGTGTACGGGTTCTGCACCAGCACCGAGCCTACCGCCGGCAATTGCTTGTACGACTCCGACGAGAAGTTGTCCCAGATATTGCCGCCCAGGGCGTTGGTCGCCAGCGGGCTGCAGGCGTTGGTTTCGGTCAGGGTGACTGGCACCCGCAGTTCGGTGGAGAGGAAGTTGTCGGTCAGGAACTTCTCATCCTTGACGATGGCGCGCATCTCCGTCTTGAACTCCGGCGTCTTGCTCCAGGTCCAGTAATTGTTCCAGCACTTGAGGTAACCGTCGTTCACGCAGCCATGGTCGGGAAAGAAGGTCCAGGCCTTTTCCGGCAGTTTGCTGGAGTGGCAACGGGCGCAGGTGTCGGCGAAGACTTCCTTGCCGCGCTCCAGTACCGCCGCCGGTTCGCTCAGGTGTGCCGTGCCACCGGGGGCGTTCTTCAGGTAGTCCGGGGTCGCCGAGGCCAGGAAGAACAACGCCAGGTCCGGGGTCTGCGCCTCGTTGGCGTTCCAGTAGGAGGAGTTCTTGCGCGCCACGTCGATGCGGAACGGGGTGATCGGCTTGCCGCCGATCAGCGGCCGGAAGTGGGTGGTCCACTCCTCGCTGTACAGGCCGATATTGATGAACACCCGGTTCAAGGCCCCGAGCGCGCCCACCGAGTCGGCGCCGTCCTTGAGCACCCGTGGGGTGAACACCGTGTCGGGCTTTTTGTAGAACTGCGCCAGCGGGCTGTCCGGCGGCACGCCGGGCACCTCGTTGAACTGGCGGTTGTTCAGCCCGCCGCCGGCGAGTTTTTCCTTGCCCAGGTTCGAGGCCAGCTCGATGCGCGCCTTGAGGTTGTAGACCGCGTTCATGGTGCGCGGGTTGTTGATGTAGTCGGTGGAGACGAACGAGGTGTCCAGCGCTCCCGGTTTCGAGGTGTGGAACAGCTGGTACGGGAAGCTGCTCGGGTCCTGGTTCCACATGAAGATCCGGTCGACCCAGAAGTACTGCGCGCCGGGGTTGGAGTTGAGGTTGGACCAGGCCGGATGTTCAGGGTCGGCCGGCGGGTTGGTCGGGTTCGGCCCGACATGGCAGAAGCCGCAGGACATGCCGACCCGGTAAGGTTTCACCAGCTTGTTGTCGTTGTAATAGGCCGGGTCTTCGTAATAGCGCTTGGCGTCCCACTTCTTCTGCGCGTGCTCGTCGAAGTCCGGGTTGGGGAACAGCCGCAGGCCGACGATCCCGGTGCCGTAGCCGTAGTAGGAGCCCACCGGCAGGTTCTTGCCCCGGGCGCCGATCTTCACCCCGGGGTACTTGGTTTCGTTCTCGAAAGGGTCGGCGGCGCAGGATGGGTCGCGCTTGTCCAGCCACAGGCCGTAGCGGTCGTCGCGCGGCCCCTCGCCCTTGACGTAGCAGGGTTCGTTGACCACCCCCAGCACTTGCCAGCGTTTATCGCGGTTGTATTTCAGGCTCGGGTGGTTGGAGACGGTCTTGAGCAGGTCCAGGTTGCCGACGCTGTCGCGCGAGAGCTTGTCCCACAGCGCATCGTTGCCGGCGGTCCAGACGATCCAGTTGTTGCGCCCGCGGGCGAAGGCCTGGAGCGCCTGCTGTTCGGTAATGCCGGGGATGAAGGGCGACAGTCGCTCGACCAGCAGTTGCGGTTGCCTGGACACGCCGTAGTCCATGTCGGCGAAATAGTCCTCGTCGGCGCCTCTGAGGCTGCCGGCATCGCGGCCGACGCATTTGGCTTCGTCGAGTCGCTCGCCGGGCTTGTCGCCGCAGGGGTTTTTCGTATCGCTGCTACAGGCCTGTAACAGCACCAAAGGAAGGAAAATGCTCAACATCAGCTTCACGGGTGTCATGCGCTGCTCCTTGCATGTGCTGCAGACCGGTCCCTCTGTCCTTGGGGACACCTGTGTCGCGACCGGTTCTTTTTCTGATGGCCGAACAACCGACTGCCTGCGCACCGGGCCGGTTAACCTCGGCACGCCAATCGCCTTACAACGCCCTACAGCCGCCATACTAGGCCATGGCAAGCGGCTCAATACTTCCATTTGGCGATGAAAAGCCAGGGGTAATTGCGATTGGCTATCGGGGATAACCGGGGGCCGTTATTCACCCTTCGGCGTCACCGGCGGTCAGGACTACACTCGCCTGTCATAGCCGTTCCGAGGCGGGCCACGGCTACCTGCCAACGCCACCTTTTTTTACTGCGAGCGTACTGCCCATGACCGACGTGTTCGCCAAGGTGGCCCTGGGGCCGCTGTTACTCGCCCAGGGCCTGTACACCCGCTGGGTCACCCCCAGGTTGCCGGAGGCCGAAGGCCCGCGCCAAGGCAGGCACGCCGACGCCTGCGGGCCGGCCCTGCGCCTGTTGATCCTCGGCGACTCCGCGGCGGCGGGCGTGGGCGCCCTTACCCAGGACGAGGCGATTGCCGGCCGGCTGGTGGCTGGCCTCGCCGGCGACTTCCAGCTGTCATGGCAGCTGCGGGCACAGTCCGGGCTGGACTCGCGACAGTTGTTCCAGCTGTTGGAGGACGGCCCGGCCGAGCCCTTCGATGTGGCCCTGGTGTCCATCGGCGTCAACGACGTCACCAGCCGCATCGCCGCGGCCGAATGGCAGGCGCGGATCTCGCGCCTGATCGCACTCTTGAGCGAGCGCTTCGAGGCCCGGCACATCGTCTTCCTGCCTGTGCCGCCCATGCACCTGTTCCCCGCCCTGCCCCAGCCGCTGCGCTGGTACCTGGGCCTCAGGGCCCGGCGTTTCAACAGCCTGCTGGTCGAACTGCTGGCCGGCCAGGATCGCTGCGCATTGCTGGCGACCCGCTTCCAGCCGGCCGCCAGCCTGATGGCCGGGGACAGCTTCCACCCTTCCCCGGCGCTCTACCAGATCCTCGCGGATGAAGCGGCGCGGGTCATTCGCCAGCGTTACAGCCGCTAAGCCACTCCCCTCTCCCACACACCCGCCACCGCCCTGGACGCCGGCCAACAAACTCCGGGGTTTCGCGCATGGTGCCCGGCGGCGTGCCCGATATCATTTGCTGGCCGGTTCGCAGCAGCCTGCCGGCGCCGAACCGACGCCCTGACGTTCACCTCGATACCCAACGGACCCCATACCTTTATGCCCGCATCCACGCTTGCCGGTGGACGGCGTTCGAGCAGCTTTTTGTTTTGCCTGGCGCTGTCCTTGACGGTGCCCCTGATGAACAGCAGTGCTCCCACGCCGCTCTACCCCTTCTACAAAGAGCAGTTCGACCTGAGCGCGCTGGACCTGACGCTGATTTTCGGCGCCTATGGCATCGGTGTGCTGATCGCCCTGGTGGCCATGGCGCGGATCGCCAGCAGTGTCAGCGACCTGCGCCGCCTGTTCGCTCCCGCCAGCCTGCTGGTGCTTGTGGGGGCCGCGACCTTTGCCCACGGCACCGCCCTGGGCCCGTTGTGCGCGGCGCGGTTGCTGGCCGGCCTCGGGTCGGGGGTGATGACCGCGGCGGTGAATGTGGCGCTGGTGCGTTTCAACCCGGGGCACAACGACAAGTTGCCGGCCCTGGTGGCGACCCTGGCGATGGTTTCAGGCCTGGCCCTGGGGCCGCTGGTCAGCGGCGCGGCGTTGCAGCTGGACCTGCGCCCCCTGGCAGCGCCTTTCTGGCTGATCGCCGCGCTCGGCCTGGCTTCGGCGGTCGCGACCCTGATCCTCTGGCCATCCCGGGCGGCCAGCGATGCGGCGGCACCCGCGGTGGCAAACACCCACCCGGCCAGCCTCAGGCAAGCCTTGCGCGGCATCGGCCTGCCCTTTCACTTGTGCGCCTGGAGTGTGTTCTTCAGCTGGTCCTTCGCCGCCTGCGTGTTCGTGATCGGCCCGCAGGTGGCGCAGCAGGTGTTCGGCCTGGAGGACCGCGGAATCTTTGGTTATGTGGTCTCGGCCTATCTGCTGATCGCCGGCATCAGCCAGCTCTGTTGCCAGCGCATGGACGCGCGCCAGGTGCTGCTCAGCGGTTGGCTGTGCCAATGCCTGGCATTGCTGCTCCTGCTCCTGGCCTGCTACAGCCAGGCCCTGTACCTCGCCCTGCCGGGGCTGGCGATCGGTGGCTATGCCTATGGCGCGCTGTTCGTCGGCAATGCCCGCCTGGTCAACCAGTTGGCGCCCCGGCACAGCCACGGCAAATTGATTGCGTATTTCTACGCCACCGTCTACCTGTTCAACGCCACGCCGGTGCCCATGGGTTTGCTGGTGGACGCCTGCGGCATCGTCACCGCCAGCCACCTCGCGCTCGGGCTGTTCCTGGTCATTGGCCTGGCCTTGTTCGCCTTGGCTCGCCGTACGCGTTTTGTCGCAGGCGCCGAGCACGCGTGATCGGGGCTGGTGAGCGGCGTTCAGAAACCTTTGCCGAAGACGGACAGAACGCACCCTCGAAGGCCCTGTCCCTAGCGGCTAACCACTCGTCGTACGCCGCCGAACAAATTTCAACTTTTGAAAAATACCGGCACTCCCAATTAGTGTCGGCAGAAAGCATCGGACGCCAACAAGAAAGGCGGCCAGCCCGGCGGCGCCCGTGGAGGTCGTAGCTGATCGTTGAGCCTTACCTGCGAGGGCCTGGGCCCTTGCCTTTCATGCCGGGCCACAGCGGCCCGGCCTTTCGAGGAGAAGCATGATGAAGATCTCTGAAGTCATGACCCGTAACGTACAGACCGCACGCCCCGAACAGACGCTGCGGGAAGTCGCCAACATGATGGCCAGCATCGACAGCGGCGCCATCCTGGTGAACAACGAGGACCGGCTGGTCGGCATGATCACCGACCGCGATATCGTCATTCGTGCCGTGGCCAAAGGCCAAAGCTGCGATATGCCGATCAGCAGCGTCATGAGCAATGACATTCGCTATTGCTTCGACGACCAGGAGGTCGACGAGGTGGCCCGCAACATGGCCGATATCCAGCTGCGGCGCCTGCCGGTGGTCAATCGCCAGAAACGCCTGGTGGGCGTGGTGTCCCTGGGCAATATCGTCAAGGCCCACGATAGCCAGGCCAACAGCACGGTGCTGCAGGGCGTGGCCCAGGCCCATTGATAGCCTGGCCCCAGACGGCTGTGGCCGAGCGGCCACGGCCGGTATCTACCCGGTGGGCCGGCGCAATGGCGAGGCAGCCGTCGGCCCCGGGTTCTGTCTTCGCCCGGCGTGACCTCAACGTCGGACCTTCACCACGGCCATCAGCAGCGCCGAAGACAGCACGCCGAGGGTCATGAACACATAGGCCGCCCCGGGATTGCCGGTGAGGCCGATCAGATAGCCGACGATCCACGAACCGACAAAGGCCCCCAGCGCGCCGCAAGCGTTGATCAGGCCGATCGCCCCGCCGAACACATTGGCCGGGAGCACTTCCGGGATCAGCGCGAAAAACGGTCCGTAAGGCGCGTAGAGCGCGGCGCCAGCGACGGTCAGCAAGGCGAACGACAGCCAGAAGTGGGATGGCCCCAGCAAGTACGAACAGAAGAACGCCAGCGCTCCCAACCCCAGCAGCGGCCAGACAAACGACTTGCGCCGCCCGGAGCGGTCCGAGGCCCAGGACACCGCGAGCATGGCGGCGACGGCGGCGACATAAGGCACCGCGCTCAGCCAGCCGACCGTGACGATGTCCGTGGCGGCCGCCTGCTTGATGATGGTCGGCAGCCACATGATGAAACCGTAGACGCCGATGCTCCATAAGGCATGCACCGCACAGAGCTGGATCACCACCGGGCTGGTGAAGGCCTGGCGATAGTTGCGCACGGCCTTCAGGCCTTTCTGCTCTTCGGCGAGGATGGCG
Source organism: Pseudomonas chlororaphis subsp. chlororaphis (assembly GCF_003945765.1). NCBI lineage: Bacteria > Pseudomonadati > Pseudomonadota > Gammaproteobacteria > Pseudomonadales > Pseudomonadaceae > Pseudomonas > Pseudomonas chlororaphis. The sequence continues at coordinate 3,583,064 of NZ_CP027712.1, forward strand.
GCCAAGCGGTCTTTTTCCTGCCGGCTCAGCCAGTCGACCTGCTCGGGCTTGTCCCGCGCCAGGCGCCACCAGACAAACGCCCACAGCACCGCCGGCGCGCCTTCGATGACGAACATCTCGCGCCAGCCCCAGGCATGAATCAGGTAGCCCGAGACCACCGACATCCACAGCACCGTGATCGGGTTGCCCAGCACCAGGAAGGTATTGGCCCGCGAACGCTCCTGGCGGGTGAACCAGTTGCTGATGAAGATCAGCATCGCCGGCATCACCGCGGCTTCGACTATGCCCAGCGACACCCGGATCACCATCAGCATCGGGATATTGGTCACCAGGCCGGTGGCCATCGCACACAGGCCCCACAGGATCAGGCTGCAGAACACCAGCTTGCGCACGCTGTAGCGCTGCGCGTAGATGGCGCCGGGCACCTGGAAGAAGAAGTAGCCGAGGAAGAACAAGGCGCCGATCAGTGACGAGGTGCTCTTGCTGATGCCCAGGTCCTGCTCGATGCCCGCCGCGCTGGCGAAGCCATAGTTGGCCCGGTCCAGATAGGCCAGGCTGTAGGTGATGAAGATCAGCGGAATCAGGTACAGCCAGCGCCTGGGCGCGAAGCCCGTGGCGGTGGTTGGCGCATGCCCGGCCTGGTCGCGGGTGTGCGGCGGCAGTGCCGGTTCGTTGAGATGGCTCATGGGTGTCCCCTGTTTGTTGTTGTTTTTCAGGTATGGGTGCGGGGCTCAAACGACGCTGGTCAATCCTCCGTCGACAAAGATCGTCTGGCCATTGATGAAGTCCGAGGCCGCCGAGGCCAGGAACACCGCCGTGCCGCATAGCTCCTCGACCCGGCCCCAACGCCCGGCCGGCGTGCGTTTGCACAACCATTGGGAAAACCCCTGGTCGTCGATCAGCGCCCGGTTCATTTCGGTCGCGAAATAGCCCGGGGCCAGGCCGTTGGCCTGGATGCCATGGCGCGCCCATTCGGCGCACATGCCTTGGGTGAGCATCTTCACCGCGCCCTTGGACGCCGCGTACGGGGCGATGCTCGGCCGGGCCAGCGCGCTCTGCACCGAGCAGATGTTGATGATCTTGCCGCGGCGCCGGCCGATCATGTGCCGCGCCACGGCCTGGGACACATGGAACACCCCGTCCAGGTTGACCCGCATCAGCGCGTGCCAGTCCTCGGCGGCGAACTCCTCCAGCGGTGCGCGCCGCTGGATGCCGGCGTTGTTCACCAGGATGTCGATGGCCCCGACCTGCGCCTCGAAGGTGTCTATGGCCTCGAACAGCCCGGCGCGATCGGTGACGTCGAACACCGCGATCTCCGCGCCGATGCCCTCGTCGCGCAACTGCCGGGCAACGGCCTGGGCCTTGTCCCTATTACGATCGTTGATCACCACCTTGGCACCGGCGGCGCCCAGGCCCCGGGCCAGTTCCAGGCCAATGCCCTTGCCTGAACCTGTGATCAGGGCCCTTCTCCCATCCAGCTGGAAACAACCGGGATTGAATGACATGCTTTTCTCCACAAGACGGCCGCGTTTTTTTAAATGGGCCTTGCGGGCACTTCAACGCAGCTGGCGGGTGCTGTCCAATCGTCATTGGTGATCTGGTAATCAACCCTCGTGATCACCGCCTCGAATCGTTTTCAGCCTGGAGTCGCCCGATGGAAATCAAACACCTGCGCTCGTTCGTGACCCTGGCAGAAGAGCTGCATTTCGGCCGCGCGGCGCAACGGCTGGCCATCGTCCAGCCGGCCTTGAGCATGCAGATCAAACTGCTGGAAGAGGAATTGGGCGTGCGCCTGTTCGAACGCAACCGCCACGCCGTGGCACTGACCGAGGTCGGGGCGATCTTCCTGCCCGAGGCCCGCGCGACCTTGCATCAGGCGGCTCACGCGATGGATGTGGCCAGGGCTTCGGGCCGTGGGGAAATTGGCCGCGTGCGCCTGGGGTTCGTTTCCTCGGTACTGCCGGAATTCCTGCCGACACTGATCCGCGCCCTGCATCAGCGCTTCCCGCGGATCGAGCTGGAACTCAAGGACATGCCGGGGCCGGATCAGGCCGCGGCGCTGAAAAACGGCCAGCTGGACTTCGGCCTGATGCGCCTGCCGGCGATCATTCCCGGCATCCAGACCCGGGAGGTGTTGCAGGAACGTTTCATGGTCGCACTCCCCAGCGACCATCCGCTGGCCTCGTGCGCCACCCTGCAACCGGCGGCGCTGGCGCAACTGCCGGTGTTGATCCTGGCTAGGCGTTACGCCCCGGGCTTTCACGATCAACTGATGCAAGTGCTGAACAGTCATGGCCGGCAACTGGAAGTCGCCGCGGAACTGGGCGAGTTCACCACCATGCTCGCCCTGGTGTCCGCCGGGCTCGGCATTGGCTTGCTGCCCGCCCACGCCGGGCGCGCAGTACCCGCCAACGTCGTGGTCCGCCCCCTGGAACTGGGGGATTACCGGGCGACCACCGGCCTGGCCTGGGTGGAACTGGACAATGCCCTGAAAAGCACCGTGTTCGGGGTGATCGGCGACGTGTTCTTTCAGGGCCGCGGGCAATGACTTTCGGCGACAACCCTGGACCGAGGATTTCCTCCTGGCAGCCCCGCTCCAGGATTATCTGCATGCTAAAGTCGGTTCAATTTTGCCAATCGTCCAAAAAGGTGCCCCATGGATCCGCTTTCCGGTGTCCTTTCGCTGCTGAGAATCCGTAACTACCATTCGGCGGCCTTGAAGCTGGGCGGCGACTGGGCCTTCGACTTTCCCAGCCGGGCCGGCATCAAGTTCACGGCCGTGGTCAAGGGCAGCTGCTGGGTCAAGGTCAGTGGTGAACCCACGCCGCAGCACCTCCAGCAAGGCGACTGCTTCCTGATGACCCGGGGCCTGCCCTTTACCTTGTCCAGCGATCTGTCCGTGCCGGCCATGGATTCCGCAGGCTTCTTTCAAACCCCGGCCCCGGACGAACTCACCCTCGATTACGGCGGCGACGATGTGCAACTGGTGGGCGGGCGTTTCGACTTCAGCGGTATTCCTACCCGGTTCCTGCTCAGTACCCTGCCCTCGCTGGTGCATGTGCAGGGCCACTCGCCGCAGGCGTCGATCCTGCGCTGGGCGCTGGAACGCTTTACCGCCGAGCTGCAACAGCAGCGGCCCGGCCGCTCGCTGATGAACGAGCACCTGGCGCACATCATGCTGGTCGAGGTGCTGCGGGCCCACCTCGCGGCCCTGGAACGCAACGGCCTGGACCGCGATGACATGGGCTGGTTTTTCGGCCTGGCGGACCGCAACCTCAGCGCCGCCCTGAGCGCCCTGCACGCCGCTCCGGCGCGACGCTGGACAGTCGAGGAACTGGCGCGGCTGGCGGCCATGTCGCGCTCGGCCTTTGCCCTGCGCTTCAAGCAGATCGTCGGCGCCGCGCCGATGGAATACCTGACCCACTGGCGCATGCTGCTGGCCGGCGATCGCCTGAGAAACTCCAGCGACTCGGTGGCGACCATCGCGTTTTCCCTGGGCTATGAATCGGAGAGCGCCTTCAGCACCGCGTTCAAGCGGGTCATGTCGCACTCGCCACGCCAGTACCAGCGCGAGCAGTCGGCCGCCGCGGAGGCTGATCTCAAGGATTAGTGCAGACCGCCGCCGATCACCAGGATCTCGCCGGTGATCCACCCGGCGTCACTGGACGCGAGGAAGGCCACCGCGGGTGCGATGTCCTCGGGCTTGCCGATCCGCCCCAGGGGGGTGATGGCTTCGATCTTCTGCCGGAAGGCATCCTCGAAGAAGCCGCTGGCATGCACGCCTTCGGTGACCACCAGCCCCGGGTTGACCGAGTTGACCCGGATGTTCTTCGGCCCCAGTTCATTGGCCAGGGTCCTGGTGATGGCGTCCACCGCGCCTTTGGAGGCGGTGTAGACCGTCGAATGGGCCGGGGTGAACGAGGTGACGCTGGAGCTGATGTTGACGATGCTGCCGCCATCCGGGTTGAACACGCCGACCGCTTCGCGGGTGCACTGAATCAGGCCCAGGACGTTGAGGTTGAACTGGCGGTGGAACTCCTGCTCATCGATCTCGGCCAGGGGCGCGGTGGAATAGACACCGGCGTTGTTCACCAGGATATCGAGATGGCCGTGCTCATGGACGATGGCCTTGAACAGCGCCTTCACTTCCAGGGCATTGGCGACATCCGCCTGGATGGCATAGGCGCGACCGCCCGCCTGCAGGACCTCTTCGACCACCCGCTCGGCCTCTTCGCGACCGCGGCTGTAGTTGACGATCACCGTGGCGCCGTCCCTGGCCAGCTGCTTGGCGATGGCGGCGCCGATGCCTTTGGACGAACCGGTGACCAGGGCGATTTTCTTGTGCAGTCTTTTCATTCTCGTGTGCTTCTCTTCCAGGTTCAGAAACGCTGACCAGGCCTTGAACAACTGGCCTTTGGTCGACGAACCCAGCTTATGAGCGACGCCACGAACGGGTAATAGCCGGTCCTCCAAAATAGCTTCGCCATCGTCCAGGGGGAGCGGGAGGACCTGCGCGGCCGGAAATGGTCGCAGGCCAGGTCCATGCCCTCCGGGCGGGCGCGGCTCGACTCATGCATAAACCCACAGATCCCACTGCGCTCCCTGTGCTCATGAACAACATTAAAACCATGCTCTCCAGCCTGGCCTAAGCTATAGCGCTGCCGAGGGGGCGGGTTGCCTTTCCAGGCAGCAATGACCGGGCAGAGTGCTTCAGCACAGTGAACGGGCCGATAACCGTGATGCCGTTGGCCCTCATCCATAAGCAGGACTTTCAAAGGAACTGGATTCATGACGACACTGGATAACGCTTTCCACAACCTTCACCAGCAAGGCCTGCTGGTCTTGGCCAACGTCACCGATGCCGGCGGCGCGCGTCTCGTCGAACGCCTGGGCAGCAAGGCCGTGGCGACCAGCAGCGCGGCGGTGGCCTGGTCCCATGGCTACCAGGATGGCAACAAGCTGCCCCTGGAGTTGCTCCGCAGCACGGTGCACTCGATGGCCCGCGTGCTCAGCGTGCCGCTGACCGTGGACATCGAGGGTGGCTACTCCGATCACCTCGGGCGCGTCGCCGAGACGATCGACGCGGTCATCGCCGCCGGCGCGGTCGGGATCAACATCGAAGACGGCCTGGGCTCCCCCGAGCTGCTGGTGCGCAAGGTCGAAGTCGCCCGCAAGGTGGCGGACCAGCGCGGGGTCAACCTGTTCATCAACGTGCGCAGCGACGTCTACCTGAAAAACCTGTTCCCCGCCGAACAGCGGCTCGAAGAACTGCTCAAGCGCGCCGCGCTGTATACCGATGCCGGGGCCAATGGCCTGTTTGCCGCCGGCGTGGTGGACGCCGAGGAAATCGCCGCGGTGTGCCGGGACAGCCGACTGCCGGTCAACCTCCTGTCCCGGGATGGCTTGCCCGCCCCCGACGAGTTGGAGCGGCTCGGGGTAAGACGCCTCAGCGCCGGCTCGAGCATCGCCGAGTTCCTGTATGGCGCCATGGCCACGCTGGCCCGCAGTTTCCTCGACAGCGGCCAGCTCGACACCCATGCCTTGAAGGCCCATACCTATGGCGAGTTGAATGCCTTGATGGCGGACAAAACCGCGTGATGGCGCCCTCGCCGCCCCGTTCGAGGCCCGCTTTGGGCTGAACGCCGGGACGCTCCGCGGATCGCCACGCAGCGTCCCCCGCCTGGCCGCCCGGGTCAGGCGATATGGCCTTGCGTATTCGAGCCATGGCCTGGTTCTTGGTCACGGCTCAGCGAGCATCCGGATCGTCCAGCATGCGCTTGGGGTGCATGCCATTGACCATGCCCATGAACGGCGCGTGGATCGAGTAACCGAGCATGCGCTGGATGTGTTCGCTGCATTGCCGGGCGACGTGGCGCGGGGTCGACAGGATGAAGTTCTCCTGCTGGCGCGCCCAGGGTTCGCAGTACTGCGCCGTCAGCGCCAGGCGTGGCGCGCCGCTGCGATTGGCGCCGCCGCCGTGCCAGAGGGTGCCGAGGAAAAACACCACCGAGCCCTTGGGCATGACCACCGGCAGCACGGCGGCCTGTTCGGCGGCGGTGGGCAGGCGCCCGTCCCACAGATGGCTGCCGGGAATCACCACGGTGGCGCCGTTGTCGCCGGTGAAGTCGTCCAGGGCCATGATCGTCGCCGCGCCATAGGCCGGCCGCGGGCGGGCCATGGGATAGAAGGCATCGTCGTAATGCAGGTGCTGGGCGCACTCGCCCGGCAGGATATTGATCGCCTGCAGCTGCGACAGCAGGTAATTGGGCGCCAGGAGTCGGTCCAGCAGGCCCAGGATCAGCGGGTGCTCCACCAGCCCATCGCAGACCCGCGTTTTCGCAATCACCGCATACAACCGCTGGGTGCGTGCGCCCTCGAACGAGTTGCGCCCGGTCTGGCAGAAACGTCCCAGCAGATCCTCGCGCATGCGACTAACCTGCTGCTCATCGAACAGCCGTTCGAGCACCACGAAGCCGTCGCGTTGCAGGCGGGCCATCAGCTCGTCGAGTTGCGCGGCGGGCACGGCGGGCTGGGTACCGGCGGTGGACAGGTAGGTCCGGGCGCATCCGTTGCTCATGTAGTCGTGCCGCTCGGGCAAGGTTGTGGTTGTCATCGACTGGCTCCTTGGGAGTGGGTCGTATCAATCTGCAGGACGCCGGAGTGGCCGCCAATGACGCTTTGCCTCAACTGACATGACCCGCCCTTACCCGCACTGGATCGTCGCCCCGACCATTCCCGCGCGTTTTGTGCGCGAGATGCTGGGGCAACTGCGTCTCGACGCCGACGCACGCGCCGCGCTGCTCGAACGCTGCGACTTGCCCAGGGAGGCCCTGCGCGACGGCTATCGCGTGGCGCCGCTCAACTACCGCGCCTTGAGTCGCCTGGCCGTGGGCGTCGGCGCCGACGAAGCCTTGGGGTTCTTCGCCCGCACCGTGCCGCCGGGCAGCTTCGAGCAATTGCTGCGGTTGCTGGTGCACCTGCCGACCCTGGCCGATGCCTTCGAAGAGGCCGCGCGCTTCTACAAGCTGTTCGACGATTCGCCGCCCTGGCGCCTGGAAAAGCACGCCAGGATTGCCCGCCTGGTACTGACGCCGCGCCCCGGGGCGCAAACCGACTCGGTGCTCTGGCCGCATATGCTGCTGTTGGCGCTCTGGCACACCGGCAGCTGGCTCACCGGCGAAACCCTGCCGCTGCGGCGGATCGTCCTGCCCGGGCATCTCGGCGCCTTCACCGCGCAAACGCGCTTTCTGTTCGGCCGCCAACCGGCTTTCGCCACGCAGGCATGGCTGGAGCTGCCGGCGGTAAACCTGCAGGCGCCGCTGATGCGCCGGCCGGCGGAGGCGGCGCGCTTCGCCAGCCACCTGTTGCCGGCGGTGATCGCCCCCGGCCCGCTGGCCAGTTTCGAAGCCCATCTGCGCGCCTTGCTGTGCGCCGCCGAGCCCTTTGCCGGGCTGTCGGAACTCGAGGCGGCCAGGGCCCTGGGCATTTCGCGGCAGACCCTGGCCCGCCGACTGGCGGCGCTCGGCGTGACCTTCCTCGGGGTGCGCGATGAATTGCGCCGGGACCTGGCCTGCACCCTGCTCGCCCGCGGCTCGGTGAGCGTCGCCAAATTGGCCGAACGCCTGGGCTACTCGGAACCCAGCGCCTTCCAGCGCGCCTTCAAACAGTGGACCGGGCTGCCACCGGGGGCCTATCGCGGCGGCCGGCGCTGAGCGGCCTGGTTTCCCCTTAGGGATTTTTTCACCGCCCCCGTTCTCGAACGCCGTGTAAACCGGCATGCTGCGCCACCCTGATCGCCATGGCGGCGGGCCGCCCACCGGGGAATTTATGCCGCGATGGCGCGGTCTATGCTCGTCAGGGCTGGTGAACAGCAAAAGAGGACATGACAGATGCGGCGAGTGAGACAGAACCGCTGGGGGATGGGGCTGTTGGCCCTGTTGCTGTGTATTGCGCTGCCGGCCTTCGCGGCCCCGGCGTCCGGGCCGCAGAGTGTTGCCCGCAACCAGCTGCCGCTGCTGGCCGAGGGCGCGGATCTTGAGCAACTCAATGACCGGCTGGAGCTGATCCGCCAAAGCGTGTCGGCGAGCGGTAACGACGACCTGCTCTCGGACCTGCGCCAGGCCGCGCTGCAAGTGCAGAAGCAGGCCGACAGCCTGATCGCCCTGCGCGCCACCGATATCGAGCGCCTGGACGACCAGCTCAAGGTCCTGGGCCCACCGTTGCCCGACGAAGCCCCCAGCCTGACCAGCCAGCGCCAGGTGCTGAGCGCGCAGAAGGACAACCTGCTCGACGAAGAGCGCCAGGCCAACCTGCTCAGCCAGTCCGGCCGCGACCTCGCCGCGCAGATCATCAACCTGCGGCGCAGCCTGTTCAATTCGCAGATCAGCACCCGCTCGGCGAGCCCCCTCAGCCCGGCCTTCTGGTCCACGCTGATCCGCCCGACCGAGGATGACCTCGGACGCCTGAACCGCCTCTCCGATGAAGTCTGGGCCGCATTCGATACGGCACTGGCCCCCGGCAATCGCGGGCTGTTCATCACCACGCTGGTCATCGCGGCGCTGATCTGGGTGGTCGGCCGGCGCCTGCTGGAACGCCTGGCGATCTGGTCGATGATCCGCTGGCTGCCCGAGGGCCGCCTGCGCCGCAGCGCCCTGGCGCTGACCGTGGGGCTGGCGACCATCGTCACCATCAATGCCGCCGCCTCGCTGCTGCGCTGGGGGCTGGTCAACAGCGCGACCCTGAGCGCCGATGTGCTCAACCTGATCGGCCAGTGGCTGACCCTGCTGATTTTCTGCTCCTTCATCGTCGGCCTCGGCCGCGCCATGTTGATGTTGTCGCGGCCGTCCTGGCGCCTGCCGCCGATTCCCGATCAGATCGCCACGGCCCTGGGGCCGTTCCCGCTGATCCTCGCGCTGGCGCTGCTGCTCACCGCCGGCGAGGAGCGGATCAACAGCGTGATCGCCAGCAGCCTGGCCCTGACCGTGGCGGTCAACGGCCTGACGGCGCTGGTCACCGCGCTGATCTTTTTCTTCGCCCTGCTGCGCCATCGCCGTACCCGCCGGCGCTTCGAGCTGGAGCGCCCCACCGGCATCGCCGGGCTGCTGCCCTTCATCGTGGCGGTATGGGTGACGGTGATCCTGCTGTCGCTGCTCAGCGGCTACCTGAGCCTGGCGTACTTCCTCACCGTCAAGCTGCTGTGGATCAGCGTGGTGACCACCAGCGCCTACCTGCTGATCGCCTGCTTCGGCGACCTCTGCGAAACCCTGCTGTCGCCCAAGCAACCCGGCGGCCTGGCGCTGGCGGCGGCCCTGGGCCTGTCGCCGCGCCACCAGGCCCAGGCCACCACCGTGCTGGCGGGCATCGGCCGGACCCTGCTGCTGTTCACCGCGGCGCTGCTGGCCTTCATGCCGTCCGGCTCGAGCCCGGGGGAACTGCTGGAAGGCTTTGCCCAACTGGATGTCAGCGGCCGGTCCCTGGGCAACCTCAACATCGTGCCCCAGGACCTGCTGCTGGCGGCGGCGTTCCTGGTCGGCGGGATGTTCGCCGTGCGGGTGCTCAAGCGCTGGCTGAGCGAGCGGCTGCTGCCGGAAACCAATATGGACGCCGGCATGCGCGCCTCGCTGGTGACCCTGGTCGGCTATATCGGCTTTGTCCTGCTGGCGATCGTGGTGATGTCGACCCTGCGGATCAACCTGACCAACCTGACCTGGGTGGTCAGCGCCCTGTCGGTGGGTATTGGTTTCGGCCTGCAGGCCATCGTGCAGAACTTCATTTCCGGGTTGATCCTGCTTACCGAGCGGCCGGTGAAGGTCGGCGACTGGGTCAGCCTGGCCGGGGTCGAGGGCGATATCCGGCGGATCAACGTGCGCGCCACGGAAATCCAGATGTCCGACCGCTCCACAGTGATCGTGCCGAACTCGCAGTTCATCTCGCAGAACGTGCGCAACGTGACCATGGACAACGCCCTGGGCGTGGTCGGCATCACCCTCACCCTGCCCCTGGAAACCGATGTGCTGCAGGTGCGCGAGCTGTTGCTGCAGGCCTATGCCGAGCACGAGGCGATTCTCAAGGCGCCGGCGACCTCGGTATCGTTCAAGGACCTGACCAGCAATGGCCTGATCATCAGCGTCAGCGGCTACGTCGGCAGCCCGCGCTCGGTGTCCGGTGCCCGCAGCGACCTGCTGTTCACCATCCTCGGGCGCCTGCGCGAAGTGGGCATCGCCCTGTCGTCGCCGCAGAACCTCATGCTGATCAGCGACAGCCAGGACAAGGCGGCTGGCGAGCCACCGGCCCAGCCCAGCGCATGAACCGGCCCCTACAGGGCGCACTGCCGGCGAGCGCCCTGTTTTTTATCTTGCGGTGGGAAGCACTGAGCTATCGTGGCTAAGGCCCTGGCAACTTTTCTCAACGAGCGGCAGCTGTCATCGAGGAGCCCGACGACAGCCCTGTTTCACTCCCGGCAAGACAAGGAACACCATGGACGGAAAACCCGACATCAGCCCCGAAGACATTGCCCTGGAGTCGAAACGACTTCCCGCACTGGCGGTCACTATCGCCTTCCTGATGGTGGTCGCGGTGTCGATTCTCAGCATTTATGGCATCCAGGTCATCAACAGCAAGGCCCATGAACTGGCGCAAGCCCGGCTGATCTCCGGCAACCTGGCCCTGTCCATGGCACAACAGGCGACCGATACCTTCGACGAAGCCAACCTGATCCTCGAAGAGCTGATCGAGCGCCTCGACGACCTGTCGCCCCAGGCCCTGGAAAAAACCCAGAAGCTGCTGAAAAAGCGCGTGTTCACCACCGAACAGTTGCACGGCCTGTTCTTCTATGACCGGGAAGGCAACTGGGTGCTCACCTCGTTCGACTACAAGCCGCCAAAGGCGAACAACTCGGACCGCGACTACTTCAAGTTCCACCGCGAGAATGCAACCCTGTCCCCCAGGGTCGGCGCGGCCCTGCGCAGCAAGACCACGGGCGACTGGGTGATCCCGTTCTCGCGCCGGGTCAACGACGCCCAGGGCAACTTCAAGGGCGTGGTGCTGGCGACCATCAAGATGGAGTACTTCGACAAGTTCTTCGATCGTTTCAGCATCGACGACAAGGGCGCGATCTTTCTCGCCCTGCCCCAGGGCACGATCATCGCCAGGCGGCCGTTCGACGAAAAGCTCATCGGTGCGTCCCTGGCCCGGGGCGAAATCTTCTCCGTGCACATACCCCGTGCCCCCGCCGACACGGTCATGGTCAAGTCGATCATCGACGGCGTCGACCGCCTGTTCGGCTATCGGGTGCTGTACAAGTACCCGCTGGTGGTGGCGGCGGCCAACTCCCAGGAGTCCATTCTCAGCAGCTGGCGTGCCGATACCTACCAACTGACCGCAATGATCGCCGTGGTGCTGCTGATCAATCTGCTGGTCGGCATCCTGTTGTTCAAGCAGGTGCGCAAGGGCCTGCGAGTGGAAAGCCATTTGAAGAAAGCCCGCTCGGTGCTGGAGACCCTGGTGTTGCAGGACGGCCTGACCGGCCTGGCCAACCGCCGGCACCTGGAGCGCAACCTGGAACTGGAGTGGCTGCGGGCGGCCCGGCAGCGCTCGTCGATCAGCCTGATCATGCTCGATATCGACCACTTCAAGAGCTTCAACGACCGCTATGGCCATGTGGCGGGCGACCATTGCATCTGCGCCGTCAGCCGGGCCATCAGCCAGTGCGTGCGGCGCCCCTCGGACCTGGCGGTGCGCTACGGCGGCGAAGAGTTCGCGGTGCTGCTGCCGGACACCGAGCCTGGCAGCGCCTACGTGCTGGCCGAGAGCATCCGCCTGGCGGTACAGGAACTGGCGATCGAGCATGTCGACAACCCCGGCGGCGTCGTGACCATCAGCCTCGGCGTCTACAGCTGCGTGCCCGCCACGCCCGAGTTCAAGACCCTCTTGATGCAGGCCGACTCGGCGCTGTACATGGCCAAGCGCGCGGGGCGCAATCAGACCGTGCCGACCTCCTAGGCGCTGGCCGATACTGCCCCACGCTCCTCCAGCAGGCGCACGAAGTGGGTCAGGCTGCGCGATACCGTGCCGCGGCGCCAGATCAGCCAGGTCTGCAGGAAACGGAACGGCTGCGCCAGCTGCCAGATGCTCACCGTGCTGCAGCCCGGCATGCTTTCGAGCATGCTGCGCGGCATCAGCGCCAGGCCGGCGCCGGCACTGACGCAGGCCAGCATGCCGTGGTAGGACTCCAGTTCGTGGATCTTGCCGGGTACCGCGCCATCCTCGCTGAACCAGCGCTCGAAGTGATGGCGGTACGAGCAGTTGGCGCGAAAGGCGTAGATGCTCTCGCCGTTGACGTCGCGCCCGCGGGTGATGGGCGCATGCCCCAGCGGCGCGATGATGAGCATTTCCTCGTCGAACACCGGCACGCCTTCCAGGCTCGGGTGCAGCACCGGGCCATCGACGAAAGCCGCGGTCAGGCGCCCGGACAGCACGCCATCGATCATGGTCCCGGAGGGGCCGGTGGACAGGTCCAGCTCGACTTTGACGTGCTTCTGGTTATAGGCCGCCAGCAAGGCCGGAATCCGCACCGCCGCCGTGCTCTCCAGGGAACCCAGGGAGAACGGGCCCTGGGGTTCTTCGCCGGCGACCGTCAGCCGCGCTTCCTGCACCAGGTCGAGAATCCGCCGGGCGTAGTCGAGGAAACTCCAGCCGGCCGGCGACAGGCGCAGGCGGCTTTTCTCGCGGATAAACAGCTCCACCCCCAAATCCTGCTCCAGCTGCTTGATCCGCGTGGTCAGGTTGGAGGGCACCCGGTGGATGAGTTGCGCCGCGGCGCTGATGCTGCCCTGCTCGGCCACCGCCTTGAAGATTTCCAGCTGCACCAGGTCCATCTCATTCTCCAAACGTGAAAGATAGGCTCTTTATTATTCAGTTTTCATAAGCCCTGTACCAGCCTAACCTGCGGCCATTCCCCAGCCCACAGGACGCTGCCATGACCCCGGTTTCCAGCCAGACCCACGCCCTTTCGATCAACCCCGCCACGGGCGAGCAGATCGCCCATTACCCCTATGAATCCGCCGAGGCGCTGGACGCCGCCCTCGCCCGCGCCGCCGCGGCCGCCGCCCAGTGGCGCCGCACCGGCCTGGAACAGCGCTCGGCCCTGTTGCTGGCCCTGGCCAAGGCCCTGCGCGACAACGGCGAGCCCCTGGCCCGCAGCATCACCCTGGAAATGGGCAAGCCAATCGCCCAGGCCCGCGGCGAGATCGAGAAGTGCGCCCAGCTCTGCGAGTGGTACGCCGCCGAAGGCCCGGCGATGCTCGCCCCCGAGCCGGCCCCGGTGCCGAGCGGCAAGGCGCGCATCGAGTACCGGCCGCTGGGCCCGATCCTTGCGGTGATGCCGTGGAACTTCCCGATCTGGCAGGTGCTGCGCGGCGCGGTGCCGGCGCTGATCGCCGGCAATACCTACGTGCTCAAGCATGCGCCGAACGTCATGGGCAGCGCCTACCTGCTGCTGGAAGCCTTCCAGCGCGCCGGTTTCCCCCAGGGCGTGTTCGAGGTGATCAACGTCACCGCGGACGGCGTCTCCCGGGCCATCGCCGACCCACGGATCGCCGCCGTGACCCTGACCGGCAGCGTGCGCGCCGGCATCGCCATCGGCGCCCAGGCCGGCGCGGCTCTGAAGAAATGCGTGCTGGAACTCGGCGGTTCCGACCCCTTTATCGTGCTCAACGACGCCGACCTGGACGCCGCCGTGCAGGCCGCGGTCATCGGCCGCTACCAGAACACCGGGCAAGTCTGCGCCGCCGCCAAGCGCCTGATCGTCGAGCAAGGGGTGGTCGAGGCCTTCACCGAGAAGTTCGTCGCCGCCACTCGCCAGCTGGTAGTCGGCGATCCACTGGCCGGCGCCACCTACATCGGCCCCATGGCGCGCTTCGACCTGCGCGACGAACTGGACGAACAAGTGCAGGCCACCTTGAGCGAAGGCGCGACCCTGCTGCTAGGCGGCGCCAAGGCCGAGGGTCCGGGCAACTTCTACCTGCCGACGGTGCTGGCCGGCGTCACCGACCGGATGACCTCGTTCAAGCAGGAACTGTTCGGCCCGGTGGCCTCGATCATCAGTGCCCGGGATGCCCGACACGCCCTGGAACTGGCCAACGACAGTGAGTTCGGCCTGGCCTCGACTATTTACACCCGGGATGTCGCCCTGGCCGAACGCCTGACCGCCGAGCTGGAAACCGGCGGCGTGTTCATCAACGGCTATTGCGCCAGCGATCCACGGGTGACCTTCGGCGGCGTGAAGAAAAGCGGCTTCGGCCGTGAGCTGTCGCACTTCGGCGTCCGCGAGTTCTGCAACGCACAGACGGTATGGCTGGACCGCAACTGATCCCCCACCCCCGACACTGTTGGAGCGAGCTTGCTCGCGATGAGCCTGAGAACGCCGCGCATATCGGCTGGATTCGCGTCATCGTTGGCGATCATCGCGGGCAAGCCTCGCTCCTACAGTGAGTCTCCTGTTCCTTCAGCCACCCGTCGTGTCACGGTCAGCGGCGGTCATCGGACAGTGGCGTCGGTTCGTTCGGTGCCGGCAGATCGGGGATCATTGGCCGTTCCCTGTCATCGTCACGCCGCTTATCGCGTTCGGCATCGCCGTTGACGTTGGGATCGATCACCGGGTCGTGCCGGCGAGCCGGTTGCAGAGGGTCGGGTTCAGGAGTGCGGGGCTCGCTGGGGTCATGCATCGACTGGGACATGGTGCACCTCACGGCAGGCCCGGTGAATCCGGGCCCTACTCCGTCAGGCAGCGGGCCGGGCCAGGGGGTGCAAGGCAATGGATGAGCGGTCGCCCGGCCCTCCTGGCCAGACACCTGCTCAGCGAAACTTTCGCCGCCACCCGGGCTCAATCGTAGAGCCAGGTCACGCACCGTGGCCCATACCGGGAGGCCGTCCGATGACCGAGCACATCGTGCATTTTCACTGCCAGATCGACCAGGGCACCAGCGAACGCTTTCGCGACAGTTGCCTGGAAGCCATCGAACAAGGCGCCACCTCGCTGCTGCTGAATCTTTCCACCACCGGCGGCAGCACCAACTTCGGCTTCACCCTCTACACCTTTCTCAAATCGCTGCCGGTGCCGCTGTGCGCGATCAACGCCGGCAACATCGAGTCGATGGGCATCATCATGTTTCTCGCCGCCAACCGGCGCATCACCGCGCCGCATTCGCGCTTTCTGATCCACCCGATGAACTGGTACTTCAGCCAGAACTCGGTGGATCACCAGCGCCTGCGCGAATACCTCTCCAGCCTGGACAACGACCTGGCGCGCTACGTGAAAATCTATGAGCTGGAAACCGCTGACGCGGCGACCCAGCTGGATATCTTCAAATGCCTGTCGGCCGAGGAAAAGGTCATCGCCGCCCATGAGTCGCTGGCCTACGGCATCGCCCACGAGGTGCGCCAGGTGATCTTCGCCGACGACGTCAGGCACTGGAAAGTCTCGGGCGGCTGATCGCGCAGCCCCAAACACATGACCCACGACCTAAGCACCCAACCGATGCTCGCCCGCTACGAGAACCATAAAAAGCGCCGCCGAAGCGGACGGGCCATGGGCATAAACGCACAGGCTGGAGCCGGCATGCATGCGCCCCCTCACGACCAGTCCACTCGTCGTTCCGCAAGAAACTTTTTCAAACTTTCGTTTGCGGTTGTGTTTCCCAATCTTGCGAGGTGTCAAATCGCTCACTATCGAGGATTGAAAAAATGGCTACCAGCGGAAAAAACCCACTCATGGGCAACAAGGACACTCAAAAGCCCTCCCCGACCGGCAAGAAATCCGGCGGCCAGGGCTCGGGGGGCAACATCCCCGCCGATCGGCAAAAAGCCCCTGACGCAGGCAAGAAAGGCGGCACCCAAGGCTCCGGCGGCGGTACCCGCAAAGCCTGATCCACAACGCCGGAGTGTCGTCCCTGACGCACTCCGGCTTTTTTTGCCCGGACCGCCCATGCCACCTGCCTGCCCGCGCCGGTTGTCGTCGAGCGCGACCGGCTATGCTTGCACCACGGCGAAACCACATTAGCCAGCCTTCGATGAAAAGCGACGCATGAAAATAGGCCTGATCTCCGACACCCACGGCTTGCTCCGTCCCGGCGCGCTGGCGGCGCTGCAGGGCTGCGCGCACATCCTGCATGCCGGTGATATCGGCGACCCGCAGATGCTCGCCACCCTCGGACACCTGGCGCCGGTGACCGCGGTATTCGGCAATGTCGATCAGCCCCATGACTGGGCCCGGGCATTGCCCCATCACATCACCGTGCAGCTCGATGGCGTCGACCTGCTGCTCTGCCATGTCCTGGCCGAGGTGCCAAAGCCTCTGCCGCCGGGCGTGCGGGTGGTGGTCACCGGCCACTCCCACCGGCCGCTGCAGTTCTGGCAGGACGATGTGCTCTACATCAACCCGGGCAGCGCCGGGCCAAGGCGTTTCAAGCTGCCGGTCAGCCTGGGGTATCTGACCATCGAGGCCGGCCAGGTCGAAGGCCGGTTGATCGAACTGGCGGTCTAGCGGTCTGGCTGTCTAGCGGCCTGGCCCGGGCCCGGGCATGACCGGCTATCGGAGCGCGCCCATCGGCCGCGCTTTGCAGGGTCCACACTTAATCCAGCGAATGGCGGCGTTCATGACGAAAGCCGTGCGAAGCCACTTGGCCGGGCCGCGTTGCGCCCTCGAGCAGAAGATTCCGTACCCGGCCCCGCGCCCCCGAGAAGGTGGCGCGCAAGGATGGCCGAGGGCGCGCAATGCGCAGGAGAAAAGCGATGACCTTTTATGTCGTGGCCCGCCTCGACCAGTTGCCCGAAGACCGCGGCACCCGGGTCCAGG
This sequence comes from Pseudomonas chlororaphis subsp. chlororaphis, assembly GCF_003945765.1. Classification (NCBI taxonomy): domain Bacteria; kingdom Pseudomonadati; phylum Pseudomonadota; class Gammaproteobacteria; order Pseudomonadales; family Pseudomonadaceae; genus Pseudomonas; species Pseudomonas chlororaphis. The sequence continues at coordinate 3,599,916 of NZ_CP027712.1, forward strand.
TCGGCGCCGAAGCCGTGCTGCTGGTTCGCACCGGCGATCAGGTCCGGGCCTACCAGGCCGATTGCCCCCACGCCGGGGCGCCGCTGGAACAGGGCGCGGTGTATCAGGGACGACTGATCTGCCCCTGGCACAAGGGCGCCTTTGCCTGCGACAGCGGACTGGTCTGCGAGCCGCCTCCGCTGGCGAGCCTCAAGCGCTACAAAGTCGACATCCGCCATGACAACCGGGTCTGGGTTGCCGACCAGCCCATGGCCGAACCCGCCCCGCCACGGCAGGCCGACTCGCGCCGGCTGCTGGTGATCGGCGCCGGCGCTGCCGGGGCCGCCGCGGTAGCGACCCTGCGGGCCAAGGGCTTCGCCAGGAACCTGACCTGGATCGACAAGCAAGCGCGGCCCGCCTATGACCGCACCGCCCTGAGCAAATACGTGCTGGCCGGCGAGATGCCGCCGGAGGAAGTCCCGGCCCTGCTCGAGCCGGAGTTCTATCGCAAGGCCGATCTACAGGTGCTGCAGGCCGAGGTCCTGCGCCTGGACCCACGTCGGCGGCAGATCCTGTTGGCCAACGGCCAGCGCCTGGACTACGACGCCGCGCTCCTGGCCACCGGCGCCGAGCCGCGCCTGCCGGCCATCGAAGGCGCCGACCTGCCGGGGGTGTTCATGCTGCGCTCGCGGGAGGATGCCGCGCGCCTGCTGGAACAGGCCCGCCCCGGTAAACGCGTGGCGATCGTCGGCGACAGCTTTATCGGCCTGGAAGCCGCCTCGGCCCTGCGCAAGCGCGGGCTGATGGTGCACCTGATCGGTCGCCACCCGGTACCGCTGCAACGCCAGTTGGGCGAACGCATCGGTAACGCCATACGGGCCCTGCACGAACGGCACGGGGTGATCTACCACGCCGGTTGCGAAGCCCGGGCCCTGGTCGGCGAGGGCCAGGTGCAACAGGTGGTCCTCGACAACGACCAGCGCATCGCCGTCGACCTGGTGCTGTTCGGCATCGGCGTCAGCCCTGCCACGGCCTTCGTCGAAGGCCTCGACCGGGCCGAGGACGGTTCGCTCAAGGCCGATGCCGGCCTGGCCGTGGCCAATGGCCTGTGGGCGGCCGGCGATCTCGTGAGTTACCCCTGCGACGGCCGCACGCAGCGCATCGAACACTGGCGCGTGGCCCAGCAACAGGGCCGGCTCGCCGCCTGCAATATGCTCGGCGAACAGCTGAGTTTCAGCGTGGTGCCGTTCTTCTGGACCTATTTCTACGACCAGACCTTCGAGGTGCTCGGCCATGCCCGCCGGTGGAACCAGATCGTCTTCGAGGGCGAGCCGGAGCAGTACCGCTTTATCGCCCTGCTGTGTTTCAACGAACAGGTGGAGTCGGTGGTCGCCTGCGAATACCCGCGGGCCATAGCCCTGTTGTCGCAGCGCATGCAACGGCCGCTGTCGCGCAGCGAGGCCCTGGAGCTGATCCATGGCACGCAGGAATAACCTTGACCCGCGCCCATCCGCGCGCTGCCGACAACCACTCGGCAGCGCCATGGAACCCCGGGTAAAAGGCGATTCTCCAAATTCAGGCAAGGTCTCGATATCTCGGCCAGCGGCCGAGGCACCCGGTGCAAGGTGAATACCCATGGGCTCAGGTGTCTTGCCGTGGCCGGCCCTATGCAGGATTAAGGAGGACGATGCATCCATGAGCAGGACAGAACGAATCAACCGGGAGCTGGCGAACAACGCCCGGCTGTTTGCCGAAGCCGACCGCCTGGATGTCCAGGCCTATGAGCTGCTTAACACCGACCATGTCGACGACGACCGCCTGGCCCTGTTCAGCAGCGCCAAGCAGCGGGCCAACGAAAAATACCTGGAAGCGCGCAACGACTGGCTGCGCATCAAGCAGTTGATGGACGGCACCGACTGAAGCCCCCCGTGCCGGCGGGAAGATCCGGGATGCTGGGTTTGCGGTCGCTGCGTCGGAATGCCGCCCAAACCGAGCGCAGCCTCGCGGGCTCGGCAGCGGCTACATCGCCCCCTGTCGTCAGGTCGCTAGCGGGCGTTTGCGCAGTTGTTCCAGCAGAGCCTGGAGTGGATGCTGCAGGCCCTGCCCCTCCTGGCGCTTGACCTGGCTGCGGCAGGAGTAACCGTCGGCCAGCAGCCGGCCGCCCTGGCCGTGGCGGGCCACCAGCGGCTGCCAGGACTGCTGGTAGATCACCTGCGAAGTGGCCAGGTTGCGGGCCTCGTGGCCGTAGGTACCGGACATGCCGCAGCAACCGCTGGCCAGCACTTGCAGCTTCAGGCCCATCCGCGCGAACACCTGTTGCCACAGGCCGATGCTACCCGGCTCGTTGGTCTTCTCGGTGCAGTGCGCGAGGAACTGATAGGGCTCGGCCTCGGCGGTCGGGTTCGCTTCGGCCGATGCCTCACTAGGTACTGCAGGCAGCACCCGGGCCAGCCATTCCTGCGGCAGCAGCACCTCCGGCGCCTGAGCCGCCCCCAAGGTCTTGCGGTACTCCTGGCGGTAGACCAGGGTCATCGCCGGATCGAGGCCGACCAGGGGCACCCCGCTGGCCTGCAGCTTCAGCAGCGACTGCGCGTTGTAGCGCGCGGCCCGGGCAAAGGCGCCGAGGAAACCCTGGACCTGCAAGGGCTTGCCGTTTGGCGCGAACGGCGCGAGGTAGATCTGGAAGCCCAGGCGCTCGATCAGCTCCAGCCACTCGGCCGCCAGCGGCGTCTCGAAGAACCGGGTAAAGGCGTCCTGCACCAGAATCACGCTGCGTTCGCGCTGTTCGGCGGACAGCGCCGCCAGTTGCGCGGCGTTGGCCATGCGCACATTGCGCCGGCGGCACACCGCCTGGAAATCCAGGGTGCTGAGCAACGGGCTGTCGACCATCCCCGCCAGGTGCTGGAGCGCCCGGCTCACCGGCGCCGCGCCGATCAGCGCGTTGTACAGCCGCGGCAAGCGCGCCAGATAGGGAACGCTGAACTCCAGGGAGCCGATCAGGTAGTCCTTCAGCGGGCGCAGGTAGCGGCCGTGGTACAGCTCGAGGAAGCGCGAGCGAAACTCCGGCACATTGACCTTGACCGGGCACTGCCCCGCGCAGGACTTGCACGCCAGGCAACCGGCCATGGCGTCGTACACCTCATGGGAGAAGTCCTCGCGCCCGGCCAGCTGCGCCGCGCTGTTGTAGACGCGCCGGGCCAGGTTGGAAAGCCGCGCGCCACCGCCGTTCAGCACGTCCACCCCCTGTTCGCCCTGCAGGCGCAGCCACTCGCGGATCAGCGAGGCGCGGCCCTTGGGCGAATGAATGCGGTTGCGGGTGGCCTTCCACGACGGGCACATGGCGTCGTCCGGGTCGAAGTTGTAGCAGGCGCCGTTGCCATTGCAATGCAGGGCGCTGTCGTAGCTCTGCCAGACGCGCTCGTCGATGGTGCGGTCGAGTTCGCCGCGCAGCACCACTTCGTCGACCCGGGTCAGGCGCGCCTCCGGCACCGAGGCCGGGGTGGCGATCTTGCCGGGGTTGAGCTGGTTGAACGGGTCGAACGCGGCCTTCAGGGCCTGCAGCGACGGGTAGAGCTCACCGAAATAGTCCGGCACATACTGCGAGCGCAGGCCCTTGCCGTGCTCGCCCCACAACAGGCCGCCGTGCTTGTGGGTCAGCGCCGCCACCGCATCGGAGATCGGCCGGATCAACGCCGCCTGCTTGGGGTCCTTCATGTCGAGGATCGGCCGCACGTGCAGCACGCCGGCATCGACATGGCCGAACATACCGTATTGCAGGCCGTAGCCATCGAGCAGCGCACGGAATTCGAGGATGTAGTCCGCCAGGTTCTCCGGTGGCACCGCGGTGTCTTCGACAAAGGGCTGCGGCCGCGCTTCGCCCTGGACGTTGCCCAGCAGGCCCACCGCGCGCTTACGCATGGCGTACACCTGGTTCACCGCCTGGGCGCCGATGGCCAGGGTATGGCCCAGGCGCACCACCGAGCTGTCCTGCTGCAGGTGGCGGACGAAGGCGTCGACCCGCTGCTCCAGCTCTTCCTGGTCGTCACCGCTGAACTCGATCAGGTTGATGCCCAGGGTCGGGGCGTCCGCCTGCTCGGGGAAATACCGCGCCACGCCGTGCCAGACGATGTCCTGCATGGCCAGCATCAGCACCTTGGAGTCCACCGTCTCGATCGACAGCGGCTTCAGCGCCATCAGCGCCTTGGCATCGCGCAGCGCATCCATGAAGCCGGCGTAGCGCACGTTGACCAGGATCGAGTGCCGGGGAATCGGCAGCACATTCAGCCGCGCCTCGACGATAAAGCCCAGGGAGCCCTCGGAGCCGCAGAGCACGCTGTTGAGGTTGAATTGCTCCGGACTCTCGCGCAGGTGCGCCAGGTCATAACCGGTCAGGCAGCGATTGAGCTTGGGAAAGATCGCCTCGATCAGCTCGGCCTGGTGGTCGGCGATGTCCTGGGCACAGCGGTAGACCTCGCCGATCCGCCCGGGCTGCGCGGCCTCTTCGGTCAACTGGCGGTTGTCGATCGACGCGCTGTCCAGGCGGCTGCCGCCCAGCAGCACGGTACTCAGCGCCAGTACGTGGTCGCGGGTCTTGCCGTAGGTGCAGCTGCCCTGGCCGCTGGCGTCGGTGTTGATCATGCCGCCGACGGTGGCGCGGTTGGAGGTCGACAGCTCCGGGGCGAAGAACAGGCCATGGGGCTTGAGGGCGGCGTTGAGCTGGTCCTTGACCACCCCGCTCTGCACCCGCACCCAGCGTTCCTCGACGTTGATCTCGAGGATCTGGTTCATGTGCCGCGACAGGTCGACCACGATGCCGTCGGTCAGCGACTGGCCGTTGGTGCCGGTGCCGCCGCCACGGGGGGTGAGCACCACCGCGCGATGTTCCGGGCTCGCCGCCAGCCGCGCCAGGCGTTCCACGTCCGCGACATCCCGGGGGAAAACCGCGGCCTGCGGCAGCCGCTGGTAGATCGAGTTGTCGGTGGCCAGCACCGTGCGCAGGCCCAGGTCACGGGCGATCTCGCCACGAAAACCGTCGGCGGCCAGGGCGTCGAGGAAGCTTTGGTAGTGGGCCAGCGGGTCGCGTTCGGGGGCAAGCAGAGCAATCATCAAAAAGGTTTCCAGGCAGAGAAAAGGCGCAGCGGTGCATGCAAAACACGTATGCTTGCACGCAGCTCGAGGGGCGGCGGCCAGCCGAAAAAGCCTATTTTCCTAAAGCCTTGCACCGTGGGCAAATGTATTTCATGTGCTTTTTCCATGAGTTTTATGAATGAACCCCAGACGACTCACTCCGTCGATGTCGGTGCTGGTGGCCTTCGAGGCCGCGGCGCGGCATGGCAGCTTCACCAAGGCCGCCGAAGAACTGGCGCTGACCCAGAGCGCCGTCAGCCGCCAGGTCCAGGCCCTGGAGTCACTGCTGGAAGTGCCGCTGTTCAGCCGTGACGGCCGGCATATCGAGCTGACCGCCGCCGGCGCGCTGTATCACCACGAACTGGCGGCGGCCCTGGCGCGGATCCGCAACGCCACCTTGCAGACCATCGCCCACAAGGCTGGCGGCGGTCCGCTGCACCTGGCGGTGCTGCCGACCTTCGGCTCGAAATGGCTGCTGCCGCGCATGCATGACTTTTACGCCAGCCATCCGGGCACCCTGGTGCATATCCATTCGCGGATCGTCACCAGCGACCTGTCGAAAGACACCGCCGACATGCACGCGATCATCTGCGCCGGCACCGGCCACTGGCCCGGCTACGAGGCCCATCGGCTGCTGTCGGAAAAGCTCACGGTGGTGGCCAGCCCCAAGGCCCTGCCCGAGCACGCTTCGATGTCCGTCGCCGAGGTGGCCGGGCAGCTGCTGCTGAACGTGGTGTCGCGTCCCGACGCCTGGCCCGAGTGGTTCGAGCAGAACGGCTTGCATCCGCGGGCGATGCGCATGGGCCCGGGGTTCGAACTGACCGCGCACCTGATCCAGGCGGTGGTCGCCGGCATCGGCATCGGCCTGGTGCCGCGCATCCTGGTGCAGGACGAGATTCACAGCGGCGAGCTGGTGGCGCTGTTCGAGCCGGTGGACAGCGGCCGCGGCTATTACCTGGCCTACCCCAGCCGCTATCAGCACCTGCCATCGTTGCAGGCGTTCAGCCGCTGGCTGCTGTCGATCCCCTTTCCCGACAGCTGACTCAGTCGTATTCCGCTTCCTCATGCTCGCCCAGCAACCGCCGCTGGCGCGCCGAGGCCGCCGCCAGCACCTCCGAGTTGAAACGCCAGTGCAGGTAGGGCGAAAACTTCTGCGCCACCATGCGCCGGCCATAGTGCACCTGCAGCAGGTAGCGGATGCGTTCGGCGCTGCTGTTCTCGCTGCCGGCATGCCACAGCTCGCTGCGAAACATCAGCGCGTCGCCGGCCTGGCACAGCACGGCCTGGGCAGTTTGGCCATGCCAATGTTCCTCGCCGGCCCGTGGCGGCCGCCCGGCGCGATGACTGCCCGGCACCACGCGGGTCGGGCACAGGTCCTGGTCCATATCGTCCAGGTACAGGTGGCAGGTGCAGATCTGCATCGGCAGCTCGAAGGCCGGATCGCTGAGCAGGCTGCACGGCAGCTGCATCGCCAGGTAATCCAGGTGCAGGCCCATCCCCTGGAAACCTGGATGACAGCGCCAGGCGGTCTGGCCGATGACATGGCAATCGTCACCCAGCGCCGCTTCGGCCAGCTCGATCACCCCCGGCAGGTCGAGAAACGCCAGCCACAGCGGGTCGCGGTTGAACACGCACTTGTAGTGCTCGAGCAAGCCGCTGTAGTCCCAATGCTGGGGTTCGAGGCCGTCGATGGCGTGGCGTAGCAAGTTGATCCGGTCCGCGTCGAGCACCCCGGGCAACAGCACGAAGCCTTCGCGGTGCAAGGCCCGCAGGCGTTCGGCGGTCAGTGCTGGCATGCAGGCCATGATGGCTAGTCGATGGGGCCGATATTGATCAGCCGGTCGCTGCCCAGCCCCGGCACCCTGGCCAGCACCCCGACCGGCGTGGCGGCGGAAAACTCGATGACATAGCCCATGCCGCTGCCGTCCTCTTCCATGGCCACCACCCAGCGCGCCACTTCGTCGGGGTTCAGGCTCAGCGCCCGCGCCACCCGGCGCTGACGGCGTTCCTCGAGCGTTTCGTCCAGGGAGTCGTCGTTCATCTGGCTCAACCTCCGGCGGATAGCAGCCCCTCCGGGCCTGGTGCGGCCCTTACAACGGCTGTGAAAATCATTGTGGGCAAAAGTTGAATCCCGCTCCGTGCGCCGTGACGAACGGCAGCGTTTAGCGCCAGAAATGGATCGCCGGTTTTATCGCCGGCCCACAAGCGAGTTTTCTTTCGAGCGTTTCAGAAAGGGCCTAAAGCGCCGCGCCGGACCGGCCCCCTAGCATGCGTGGCTTATCCAGAAGCCGGGGCCGCTCATGCATTTACTGATTTGCGCTTACTGACATGCGCTTGTTGAAAGCCTCCGACCGGCAGGCATGGAATGCGCACGATCCGTATTTCGCCGAAACCCAGGTGCGCATGGCGCTGCAACGCAATCGGTCAAGCCTTGCGGGGTTGGACGAGCTGTTGCGCGAGCACTACACGATCAACAGCGATCGGGAGATTCTGGCCGCCGTCAGAAACGGCGACTGGGTGCTGGTCACCGACAGCTCCAGCGCAGGAATCGGCAACCTGCTCTGCCCCGCGCCTGAACCGCAGCCGGTCTACCTTCGGCCAGACCCCTGGCCCGATCCCGTTCCTCGCACCGACCTGGTCTTCGCCAAGTCCATCAGCAGCGCGCCCTGGGGCACCACCCAGGCCGGCAGCGCCAGCGAGCCCGCAGGCAATTTCGGCAAGACCATGCTGATGGCCTCCTCGGCGACCGAGGTCGGGCTCGGCAGGGTCGCCGGCGAGCTGCTCCTCAGGAGCTTCGCCTGGTCAGTGCAGATGGCCGGCACCGCGGCCAGGACAGTCAGCGGCCCGGCTGGACAGGTGCTGCTCCTGGCCATGACCCCGACCCGGCTTGGCGACGACGCCTTCTACAGCGAAGAACAACTGCGCGAGCTGCGTGCCGCCACCACCCGGGTGCGCTTCCAGTTCCGCCGCGACAGCCAGGGCGCGCTGCAAATCCATGGCATCCACACCAGCGCCCAGTCGGGCCAGGACAGCGTCCCGGTGATCAAGGCCCACTGGAACGCCGACAAAAACGCCATGCAGGCCCACCTCGGCACGCTCACCATCACCTGGACACCGCACAACGGCCCAGTGGTCACCGCCCCGACGCCCTACCCGGGGGTGACCGACGAACTGGCCAACCTCATGGTCCACCCCATCGCCGAAGGCGGCGACAGCCAACTCCAGGGCGCGCCCCTCGACGAGCTTAAGGTCGAAGACTGCATCATCACCTTCCCGATCGGCAGCGGCCTGCGCTCGTTGTACCTGGTCTTCGCCAAACCCATGGTCAACCCACTGGAAGTCGGCCCGGCGAATGATCTTTCCAGTAGAAGCGCCAAGGATGGGTTGGATATTGATCACATACCGTCGCAGAAGGCGTTGGAGTTTTTTTTGAATGAAAACGTTCCGGGCATACCCGAAGCAAAAATAAGGAAACACCTACTGAAAGCCCCCAGCATTGCAATTCCCCGGAAGGTGCACCAAAAGTACAGTGAGACGTATGGCGGTAGAAACAACAAGGCCCAGCAGGCTAAGGATGCCGCTGACCTGCGCACAGCCGTAGACAGCAACCTCGAAGCCATCAAACCCTTCCTGCTTGAAGAAGGCTTCACCGAAGAGCAAGTCGAAAAGGCACGAAGCGACCTGCATAACCTCCATCAGGAACAAGGCTGGTATTGATATGAACGCTGCAATGATCGATGACTTGGTCAAAAACCTCGGGCGCACTTACCCCGAAATGATTGCCTCAGGAATGTATCTACCAGGAGGGCCACCAAAGGGCATCTTTGATGACAGCGACAGGGTGACAGTGTCGCCGGAGCCAGGGATCGAATTGGGTTTTTGGGCCAGCACTCAACGTTTTGAAAACCTGTTCATTACCTTTCTTGAGGGTTTTGAAGGAGAACCCATATACCGAGGGAGCCTTCCCTACCAGCTCAAAACGAAGATGAATCAGGCGTGGGTTAAATCTCAATATGGCGAGCCGCTGGAGTCAGGAGCGCCTTATAGAGTTCCTATCTCCGGCATGACAGGCGGCTGGGATAGCTATCGTTTTCCAGGCATGTCCAAGAGCGTCCATGTGTTGTTCAAGTACACCGTTGAAATGGAAGTGGAAGGCATCGTCTTCAGGCTGAACGAAAGATCCCAAGCACAGCATCTATAGGAAGACAGCCCGTGCTCCCCCAAGCGGAATGAAGCAGCACAAGGTGCTGCTCCCTCAATGCCCCCGAATATAGTGCTCCAACTGCCGAATCAGGTCCGCCTGTTCGACAATCGCTTCCTTCACCAGATCACCAATCGACAGCAAGCCAATCAGTTGCTCGCCTTCCAGCACCGGCAGGTGGCGCAGGTGGCTGTCGGTCATCACGGCCATGCAGCGTTCGATGCTGTGCTGGCTGTCGGCGGTGACCACGGGGGCGCTCATGATGGCGCGGACCGGGGTGCCTACCGATGAGCGGCCTTGCAGCACCACCTTGCGTGCATAGTCGCGTTCGCTGATGACGCCGACCACCTGCCCGGCTTCCATCACCGGCAATGCGCCGACGTTTTTCTGCGCCATCATCTGCAGTGCTTCGAGCACCATCTGGTCCGGGCCGATACTGTGCACCTGGCGGTGTTCCACGGCCTTCAACTTCAGCAACTGAGCAGCGGTTTTCATGGGCGTCTCCGATACTTGAGCAACAGGGGTTCCGGCCCCGCGCCGGGTGGCGCGGAGTCAGGCATGCATATAGGTTGAATCGTGGATTGGCTAAGGCGCGCGGCTTAGCGCACGCCGATTTCCACCACGTCGCCACGCAGCCGCGCCGGCCAGGTGCGCAGGCGTTGCTCCGGGTATTCCAGGCAGGTGCCGTCGGCCAGGCGGAAGTGCTGCTTGTACAGGGGCGAGGCGATCACCAGCTCATCCTTGATGCAGCCCACCAGGCCACGCCCGATCACGTTGGCGCCGGACTGCGGGTCGTGGTTGTCGATGGCGTAGAGGGTCTGCTGCGCGGCATCCGGCAGGTAGATCAGCGCCACCTGGGCGCCGTCGTGCCAGACCACCACACCGCTGTGGCTGACCAGATCCTGGCGGCTGCACACCGCCTGCCACTGCACGCCGGGCTGCTCGGCGAATCCACTTTCGATAGGTTGCAGGCTTGGCGACAGGCTCATCAGAGCACCTCCTCGGTGACAGGGATCAGGTTGAGTTCGGCGGCCATGATCGGCCGACGCTGGCCGCGTTCCTCGACAAAATGAATGTCCGGGTCGGGGCGCTGGTCGTTGACGAAGGTGCGGAAGCGCTTGAGTTTTTCCGGGTCCTTGAGGGCGTTGGCCCATTCGCATTCGTAGCGGTCCACCACCAGTTGCATCTGCGCTTCCAGCTCGGCGCCCAGCCCCAGGCTGTCGTCGATCACCACCGCCTTGAGGTAATCCAGGCCGCCCTCCAGGCTTTCGCGCCACACCGAGGTGCGTTGCAGGCGGTCGGCGGTGCGGATGTAGAACATCAGGAAGCGGTCGATGTAGCGGATCAGCGTCTGGTCGTCGAGGTCGGTGGCGAACAGTTCGGCGTGGCGCGGACGCATGCCGCCGTTGCCGCAGACATACAGGTTCCAGCCGTTCTCGGTGGCGATCACGCCGACGTCCTTGCTCTGCGCCTCGGCGCATTCGCGGGTGCAGCCGGATACCGCGAACTTCAGCTTGTGCGGCGAGCGCAGGCCCTTGTAGCGGTCCTCGATCTCCAGGGCCATGCGCACGCTGTCCTGCACGCCGTAGCGGCACCAGGTACTGCCCACGCAGGACTTCACGGTGCGGGTCGACTTGCCATAGGCATGCCCGGTCTCGAAACCGGCGGCGATCAGCTCGGCCCAGATATCCGGCAACTGGTGCAGTTGGGCGCCGAACAGGTCGATGCGCTGACCGCCGGTGATCTTGGTGTAGAGCTCGTATTTCTTCGCCACCTGGCCGATCACGATCAGCTTGTCGGCAGTGATCTCGCCACCGGCGATGCGCGGCACCACCGAGTAGGTGCCGTTCTTCTGCATGTTGGCCATGAAGGTGTCGTTGGTGTCCTGCAGCGGCACCAGGGAGCGGTCCATGATCGGCTGGTTCCAGCACGAGGCGAGGATCGAGCCCACCGCCGGCTTGCAGATATCGCAGCCAACGTGGCCGCGGCCATGCTTGGCGAGCATCTCGTCGAAACTGAGGATGCCCTCGACCCGCACCAGCGCGTACAGCTCCTGGCGGGTATAGGCGAAGTGTTCGCACAGGCTCTTGTCGACGCTGACGCCACGGGCGATCAGCTCATGCTCGAACACCTGCTTGAGCAGGCCGGCGCAGCCGCCGCAACCGGTGCAGGCCTTGGTCCGGGCCTTGAGCTGGCCGAGCTCGGAACAGCCACCGTCGATGGCCGAGCAGATCGCGCCCTTGGTCACGTTGTGGCAGGAACAGACCGTGGCCGACTCGGGCAAGGCGCCCGGGCCAAGGGTCGGCGCGCCGGCGCTGGACGGCAGGATCAGGCCGGCCGGTTCGGCGGGCAAGGCGATGCCGTTCTGCATGTATTGCAGCAAGGTGTCGTAGTAACTGTTGTCGCCCACCAGCACCGCGCCGAGCACCTGCTTGCCGCTGGCATCCACCACCAGGCGCCGGTAGCTGGCGGTGGCCTCGTCGATGAACTGGTAGCTGCGTGCGCCCGGGGTCAGGCCCTGGGCATCGCCGATGGAACCGACATCCACCCCCAGCAACTTGAGCTTGGTCGACATGTCCGCGCCCATGAAAGGCTCGCCCGGCTCGCCGCACAGCTGGGCGGCGACGCTGCGGGCCATCTGGTAACCCGGGGCCACCAGGCCGAAGATACTGCCGTTCCAGCTGGCGCACTCGCCGATCGCGTAGATGTGCGGGTCGCCACTCAGGCACCGGTTGTCCACCACCACGCCGCCACGCGGGCCGATCTCCAGGGCGCAGTCGCGGGCCAGGGCATCCTGGGCGCGAATCCCGGCGGAGAACACGATCAGGTCGGTTTCGAGGAAGTCGTCGCCGGCGAAGTTCATCCGGTAGCGGTACTGCTCGCCGGCGCTGATCGACTGGGTGCCCTTGCCCAGGTGCACGCCGACGCCCAGGGCTTCGATCCGCGCCTTCAACGCGCGACCGCCCTGCTCGTCCAGCTGCACCGGCATCAGCCGCGGCGCGAATTCCACCACATGGGCTTCCAGGCCCAGGCTCTTCAAGGCGTTGGCCGCCTCCAGGCCGAGCAGCCCGCCGCCCACCACCACGCCGCGCCGGGCATTGGCGGCCGCGGCGCGGATGGCGTCGAGGTCTTGCAGGGTGCGATAGACCAGGCGCGAGTCGTCTGCGGCGCCCTCGATCAGCGGCACGAAGGGATAGGACCCGGTGGCCAGCACCAGCTTGTCGTAATGCACCGGGCCGGCGGCGGTGATGACCTGGCGGTGCTCGCGGTCAATGCGCAGCACCGCCACCCCCAGGTGCAGGGTCAGGCCCGGGGTCTGGTACAGCGCGGCATCGCCCAGGGCCAGGGATTCGGCGTCGCGACCGGTGAAATACTCGGACAGGTGCACCCGGTCGTAGGCGCGCATCGGTTCTTCGCTGAAGACGTGCAGGCGGTACTGCTCGAGGGCACCGCGCGCCACCAGCTGTTCGACGCAATGATGTCCGACCATGCCGTTGCCGATCACGATCAGGGTTTTGTGTGTGTTCAAAGGGGCAACAATGGCATTCATAAATAGCACCCGACCCAAGCCAATCACGGTTTTTTTAAAGCAAAAAAAAAAGCGCCTGAAACCTCACGGTTCCAGGCGCCTTTGCCTGTTATTTGCGGTGTGCGATCGGGCTGCTGTGCCTGACTCACCGAGTGCCCATGGCCGGTTGGCCGATCGATCTGCGTTGACCGAGGGGGCGGCCCGCCCGCGACATGCGCGGTGGGGCGTTAGCGGCTGTCTTGCAGCCTTTGTGCCAGGCGGCGCCGCACGCCTTGAAAGGCCGTGCTGGCGGGGTTGCGCGGTCATTCTGCAAGGATCACGGATAGCCTACCCTGTGCCAGGAATCGCCTTAGCCTGGTGCAAGGCCGGAGCCGCGAGCCTTATAAAAGTGCAAACTTGGCCGATTCGCCGACGCGTCAGCGGGTGGAAGCCAGGCGCTGCAAGAACGCCGCGCGCCGCTCGCGGTCCTGCTCTTCCTTGGCCAGCAGCTGCGGCAACAGCGCCTCGGCCCGTTGCCCATCGAGGATGAACACGCCGTCGTCGTCGCCGATGGCGATATCCCCCGGCTTGACTCGCACCCCGGCCACTTCGATGGGCAGGTTGACCTCCCCTTGCTCGCCGATGCCGCGGGTGGTGTAGGCGCTGACGCCACGGCTGAACAGCGGCAGGCGATGCTCGCGCAAGGCGGCGACATCGGTGACCGCGCCCTCCACCACCACCCCGGCCAGGCCCTTGATCAACCCGGCCAGGGTGCGCAGTTCGCCCCAGCAGGCGCACTCCTGATCGCCCACGCACTGGATCACCAGCACGTCCCCCGGTTCGCTGAGCAGCAGCGCGTCGCGCAGGATGGCGCCATCCGGAGCGAAGACCTTGACCGTGACCACATTGCCGAGCATCCGCAGGCCGTCGAACAGCGGGCGGATACCGCGCAGGTAACCCTCATCGCCAAAGTGGCCAATGGTCGAGGCCGCGATGCCGTGGTAATGCTCAAGCAAGGCGGCGCTGGCGTGGTGTTGGCGCGGAGCGATCATCGGCATTTCCTCGGGCGCAACAGCGGACAGGTGGAGCAGTATTCGGCGGGTTCGGTGGCCTCGTAATAAAAGCAGCAGGTGCGGCGAAAGCGGATGCTCTTGCCCTCCTCCAGTTGCGTCGGCGGCCGGCGGAAGTGCCGCAGCGGGTTGTAGTCCAGGCCGAACAGCGCTGGCGCGGCCTCTTGCAGCAGCCAGTCGAAGTCCGCCTCATGACGCAGGCGGATCAGCGGGTCCTCGACCTTGCCCATGCGTTTTTCGTACAGCGAATAGACCCTCACCGCGGTGTTTTCCCAGAGGATACGCCGGGAGATGCCGCTGACCCGGTTGAAGGTCTGCCACAGCGGCGCCAGCAGCCCGGCGAACAGCGCCTCGACAATCGCCGCGCGCCAGGCGTCGCGCTCACCCGCGGCATACGCCTGGGGCGGCCGGTCTGCCAGCGGCATCGACGACGTCCAGAGCCCGTCGTCGTGGCCGTACTCGATCACGCAGTCGTCCAGGGACAGCAGCAGGCCCTGGTCGCACACCGACATGGCGTACAGGCAGGCGCCGGTGGCGAGGAAGGAAAAACGCTTGGCCAGCAGCGAGGCGGTGATCGCCCGGGTCGGCGAACCGATCACCGGCCCCAGCTGGTCGAGCAGCGTGATACAGGTGTCATCGTCGAGCAAAGCGCGGGCGCTGAGGGAGCGCTGGCGGTCGCGTTGGGCCATGGGTTTCAGGCGCAGCGGCCCAGATAGCACGCTCCAGTCTTGCGGGTTGAAGGCGGCTTGCAGGTTCATCGCGGCAGTTCCCGGCCAAAGGGAATGCACAGCGGCGTGCCGAAAAACGGATCGGCGATGATCCGGCAGTTGAGGTCGAACACCTGCTTGACCAGTTCCTCGGTCAGGATCTCCTCGGGCCGGCCCTGGGCGAACGCGGTGCGCTGGTGCACCGCCACCATATGGTCGGCGTAGCGGCAGGCCAGGTTGAGATCGTGCAGGACCATGACGATGGTCTTGTTCTCCTGGCGATTGAGCTCGCGCAACAGGTCCAGCACTTCGATCTGGTGCGCCAGGTCGAGAAAGGTGGTGGGCTCGTCGAGCAGCACGATCTCGGTGTCCTGGGCCAGGGTCATGGCGATCCACACGCGCTGGCGCTGGCCGCCGGACAAGGCATCCACCGGCCGCTCCGCCAGCGCCCGCACGCCGGTCTGCAACAGGGCGCGCTCGACCATGGCTTCGTCCTGGGCCGACCATTGCTGCATCCAGTTCTGGTAGGGATAACGCCCCAGCGCCACCAACTGGCGCACGGTGATGCCTTCGGGGGCGCTGGGCATCTGCGGCAGGATCGCCAGTTCGCGCGCCACCGCCGCGGTGGATTTGCGCTGGATATCCTCGCCATTGAGGATCACCGAACCCTGCTGCGGCTTGAGCAGCCGCGCCAGGGATTTGAGCAGGGTGCTCTTGCCGCAGCCGTTGCTGCCGATCAGCACCGACACCTGGCCCGCCGGCAGTTGCAGGTCCAGCCCGTCGATAATCACCTGGCGCTGATAGCCCAGGGTCAGTTGCTGGGTTGCCATCGAGGACATCGGGAATTCCTTAGTGCCGCTGGTTGATCAAAAGATAAAGAAAGAACGGCGTGCCCAGCACCGCGACAAAGATCCCCGCCGGCAGATCCAGCGGCAGGAACAGGGTGCGCCCGATCAGGTCGGCTAGCATCACCAGGTTGGCGCCGACCAGCGCCGCCATCACCGCCTGCCCGGCAAAGCCCAGGGCCACCAGGCGCTTGGCGATATGCGGCGCGATCAGCCCGACAAAGGCAATCGCCCCGCCCCAGGCCACCGCCGCCCCGGCCAGGGCCACGCTGACCAGCAACAGGCCGGCGCGCAGCCACTGTACCCGCACGCCGATGCCCTGGGCCAAGGCATCGTCCAATTGTTGCACCCGCACCTGGCGCGCCAGCCACACCAGCAACGGCAGGATCGCCAGCAACCAGCCGGCCAGGGCCCGCGGCTCCGGCCAGCTGGCGCCATAGACGCTGCCGGTGAGCCAGACATAGGCCGACAAGGTGGTGGTCAGCGGGCTGAACACCAGGACAAAGGTGGTCACCGCCGCCAGCAGCGCCGACACGCCGACGCCGATCAGCACCAGGCGCAGCGGCGAGGTGCCCTGCCTCCAGGCCAGCAGGTAAATGGCCAGGGCCGCCAGCCCGGCACCGAGCATCGCCGCCAACGGCAAGAACTGCGGGCCCAGCAGCAGGGAGAAGAACGACAGGTACAGCACCGCCGCGGCACTGGCGCCGCTGGTGATGCCCAGCAGATCGGGGGACGCCAGCGGGTTGCGGATGATGCTCTGCAAAATCAGGCCGGACACCGCCAGCGCCGCGCCGACCAGGGCCGCCAGCAGCAGGCGCGGCAGGCGCAGTTGCTCGACGATGAACAGCAGGCGCTCGTCGCCGCCGTGCCACAGCAGCCCCAGCACGGTCAGCGGCGACAGGTTGAGCTTGCCCAGGGACAAGGCGCCGAGCATCACCAGTGCCGTCGCCAGCACGGCCAGCAACAGCCGCCACAGGGTCGCCAGGTCGATGCGCCGCGAAAAGCCGGCGGTGCGCAGGGTCAGGGTGTTATTCATAACGGCCTCCGCGACGGGCCAGGAAAATAAAGAACGGCGCGCCGAACAAGGCGGTCATCACCCCCACCGGCACCTCCTGTGGCAGGATCACCAGGCGCCCCAGGGTGTCGGCTAGCAACAGCAGGATCGCCCCCAGCACCGCGCACCCCGGCAGCAACCAGCGATGGTCGATGGACAGGCTCTTGCGCACCATGTGCGGCACCAGCAGGCCGATGAAACCGATGCTGCCCGCCAGCGCCACCGCGCTACCCGCCAGGCCGATGATCAGCACGCTCATCAGCCAGCGGATCAACCCGGTGCGCTGCCCCAGGCCGATGGCGATGGCTTCGCCGGCGTTGAGCACATTGACCTGCCCGGCCAGCAGCAACGCACCGAGCAAGGCCAGCAAAACGCCCATCAGCAGCGGCGCGGCCAGCCCCAGGTCACGCTCGGACAACGACCCGGCGAGCCAGAACAGCACGGTGTCCAGGCCCTCCTCGTTGACCACCAGCAACGCCTGGCTGAAGGCGGAAAACAACGCGGTGATCGCCGCCCCCGCCAGGACGATGCGCAGCGGGTTGAGGCTGCCCTGCCCGCGATTGCCGATCAGCCACACCAGGCTGCCGGCCAGCGCGGCGCCGATAAAGGCGCACCACAGCCACTGGCTCATTGACGACAGGGCAAACAGCGACGAGCACAGGATGATCGCGAAGGTCGCCCCGGCATTCACCCCGAACAACCCCGGCGATGCCAGCGGGTTGCGGGTCAGCGCCTGCATCAGCGCCCCCGCCACCGCCAGGCTCGCACCCACGGCGACGGCCATCAGGGTGCGCGCCAAGCGAGTGTTGAAGATCAACTGCTGGCCGGCGCTGAGGCTGTCCGGTTGCAGCAGGCCCTTGAGCAACTGCGACGGCTCGATCCAGGTCGCCCCGGCCGCCAGGCTCAGGCCAGCGCACAGCAGCAGGACGACCAGCGCCAGGCCGAGTTTCAGCCCGCGACTCATGAAGACGCCACCAGGCGGGCAATGTCGTCGAGCATCAGGTTGGCGCCGAGGATCCCTCCGGAGAAACTCCAGGCGATGCCATCGACCCGCCACACCTGCTGCTGTTGCACGGCGCGCAGCTGTTGCCAGAACGGGTAATGCACCAGCCGTTCATAGTTGTGCCGCACCGCCTGGCTGTCGCGCTGGAATACAAAAAACAGGTCGGCATCGACCACGGGCAAGTTCTCTTTGCTGGTGAGTTTGATATAGGTGCCCCGGGACTCGCGGGCGACCGGGTTCCAGGCGAAGCCCAGCTCCGTGAGCACCGAGCCGGCGAAACTGCTCGGCAGGTAACTGCGGATGTGGTCTTCACGCACATCCAGCACCGACACCGTGGGCGGCCAGCGCCCGGCGAAAGTCACCTGCAACTGCTCGCGCAAGCGCGCCACCCGCTGCTGCCATTGCCCCAGCAGGCTGCTGGCCTGCTGCTGGCGGTTCAGGGCCGCGCCCATCAACGCCAGGGTGCGCTTGAACTCGAAGACTTCCTCGAGCATCAGCACCGTGCCCATGCGTTCGAGCAGCGGCGCGATGCGCTGGTGGCGAAAACGCGAGGCGACGATCACGTCCGGCTCCAGCAGCACGATGTCCTCAAGGCTGGGCTGGGTTTCCAGGCCAACATGAGGAACCTTCGCCAGCGCCGGGCGCAAATAACGGAAGGTCGGCTTTTCGCTCGAAGACTCCACTACGCCGCAGGGCGTCACGCCCAGCGCCACGGCGCTGTCGGTGGCGCCCTGGAACAGGGTGACCAGGCGCAGCGGTTCGGCGCGGGCGATCCGTGGCAAGGCCAGCAACCCCAGGGACAGGCGCAACAGCGTGCGCCTGCCGGGATGGATCAGCGGTTCAGGCATCGGGAGCCAGCCGCTGGAACGGGTTGACCACTTCGCCCTTGCCGAACGGCATGCTGCCCGGGCCGCCGGCGCGTTCGATCATCGGCGTCAGCAGCAGCTTCTGCGGCCAGCGCGGCGCTTCGAACAGCTGGTGCCTGATCATCGCCCGCGCCTCGTCGTCGAAGTCGATGCTCTGCAACAGAGCGTCCAGCACCTGGCGCAAGGTGCTCCACAGCGTGGTGGCCGGCACGGCGTAGACCTGGGCCAGGGTGTCGATGATCGCCCGCACGTTGACCTGGATCGCCAGGGTCTGCAGCCAGAACAGCAGGTCTTCGGGACGCTGGTGGTACAGGGTGTTGGCGTGGCCCTTCTTGATCCGGTATTCCGGGTCGGCCATGCCGTTGCGTTCCAGCCACGGCACGAAGATGCGCAGCGAATCGTGGTCGCGCAGCAGCAGGCCCTGGGCCTGGCCGGCCTTCCACACCAGCACCGCGTTCTGCCCGTGCACCTCGCCGAGCATGCCCAGGCGGAACATCCGCAGGTTGACGTCGAAGAAGCGCTGGCACAGCTCGCCGAACAGGGTCAGCACCGAAGCCTGGGTCACCGGCAGTCCGCGGTACTGCATCCACTCATCGAAGAAGTGCCGGTTGCTGCCGGGCAATGGCGTGCCCAGGGCGGCCATCGGCAGCAGGCGGCAGTCCGGGTCGTCGAGCAAGGCTTGCGGGTAACCGCGGACCATCGCCGACAGGTGCCGCGGCGCCTCGTCGAACAGGGTCGCCTGGGGCGGCATGAAGGCCCACCACTTGCTCTCGTCGCACAGGTGCAGGCTCTGTTCCAGCACCGGGTCGAGGCGTCGCACCTGATGCAGCAGCGCTTCGCTGAGGCCGCCGTTGATCATCTTCACCGCCGGCAGGTAGCGCGAGGCGCCCAGGGAATAGATGGCCATCGGCAGCTTGAGGTAGTCGGCGCTGGCGAAACAGGGGGTCATCGAGCGCAGCGACGAGGTGGCGAATACCGTGGCCTCGCTGAAGTCCAGGCGCTGGCAGTCGCCACGGGCAAAGGCATCGCCCAGTTGCGCCGGCAATACATGCTCGAACTGCCACGGGTGCACCGGCAAGGCCACGTGGCTGTCACCGATGCCGCGTTCGCGCAGTTCACCGGCCAGGCGTGCCTGCAAGGCTTCGGGCAACAGGTAGCGCGCCGGGTAGACCTGTTCCAGGTCTGTCACGCCCTCGCCGCCTTGCAGCAGGTCCTTGCGCACCGCCACCCAGTTCAGCGCCACCGGCTGGGCGAACTCGGCCTGGTACTGCTGGTATTCGGCCTGCAGCAAACCCTGCTTGGCCTTGGCCAGCGGGTGGTACGGACGATCGCGCAGCGAAGCCCACTGCTCCATGGTGCGGAAAAAGGTCGCGCCGTCCTGGGCCATCAGGCCCTGGTGGTCGACCCGGTGCTCCAGGGACAGGGCGGTCTGCCAGACGCTGATATGCAGCACTTCGAGGAACAGCGTCAGGCCCTTCTCGTTGTCCTGGAAACGCGGGCCCATGCCGGTGAACACCCGGCGCATGAAGTCCACCGGGCCCAGCGCCGTCCAGCGCTGCTCCTGACGGGCCAGAACCTGCGTGCCCGGAACCTTTTCCCACTGCTGGGTGATGCCCGGGCGCAGGGCGATGCTGATAAAGCGCTGTTCCTGGGCGTCGCAGCACCATTCCCAGATCCGCTGCTGCCCATCCGCGCCTTCAAGGGTTGGGGCTTCAAGGGCTGGGGCTTCTGGATGGGCCTGGCGCCATTGGCTGGCGGTCAGCAGCGGCAAGGGTTCGCGGCCAAAGAAGTCTTCGGCCAGCAGGCAATCGATCAGGTCCTGCATCACCAGTTCGGCGGCCATGGAGGTGAAATTCATCGGATTATTTTCCTTCTAGAGAAAGGGTGGCCAACCTGGCCTGGAGAGCACGAAAGGCAATGCCGCGTTCGTCGCCGAGGACAAAGGCCCGGACCCCGCGCTCGCGCCAGCGGCCCAGGTCGCCCTGCTGCCGGGGAATGGCGCAATACGGCACGCCGGCATGGTCCGCCGCCTGCCAGGCATCGAGCAGCGCCTGCTGGACCGCCGGCTGGTCGATCTGCCAGGGCATGCCGAGGGATTGCGAGAGGTCGGCCGCGCCTTCGAGGATCATGTCCAGGCCCGGCACCGCGGCGATCTGCGCGGCGTTGCGCACGCCGGCGACGCTTTCGATCATCGCCACCAGCATGATCTGCTCGTTGGCCTGCCCCACGTACTGCGCCAGGCTGTGCTTGCCGAAACTGCCGGGGCGCCCGGCGTTGAGGCTGCGCTGGCCCAGCGGGTGGTATTTGCAGGCGGCAATCGCCGCCTGCAACTGCTCGGCGGATTCGATCATCGGCAGCACGATGCCCTGGGCGCCGCCGTCGAGCAGGCGCAGCATTGTCTTGGGGTTGAGGTCGGCGACCCGCACCAGCGGCGTCAGCTCGTAGGCCTCGGCGGTGCGGATCATGTGCTCGACGGTTTCCGGATTGATCAGCACGTGTTCCATGTCGATGATCACGAAGTCGAACCCGGCCTCGGCGATCAGCTCGATGGCCGCCGGCGCCGGGATCGAGCTGATCAGCCCGTACACCGCCTGCCCGGCCGCCAGTTTGCGTTTCAGCTGGTTGCTTCTCAGCATGCTTGCGGCCTGTAGGCATGAAGTGGGTTGGGCACCGACTTGAAGCGCCGCTCGCCGTCGCCCAGCAGGCGGCGCTTGGTCAGTTCTTCGACTTCGTAGCTCGGCGCGAACACGTCGAACAGGCCGAAACGGTCGCGGTGCTGCGGATGGGCGTCCTGGTAGTCGAGGATTACCTCGGCGGTCATTTGCCAGAACTGGCCTTCGTCGAGCTGGTAGTGCTGGCGCAGAAAGATCGCCATCTCCGCCAGGCAGATGAAGAAGAAGCAGTCGCAGGAGAAATCCCGTACCGCGTTGACATCGTCGGTGAGGATGAAGGAGTTGCGATTCAGCTTGGCGTGGCTGGCCGGCAGCGGCACCAGCTCCGGGCACAGCTCGGGGCGCGCCAGGTGCGCCGGCGAGTAGCGCACGCCGTCGTGGAAGTCCTTGAGGGCGATGCGCTGCGGCCAGCCCTGCTTGACGATCAGCACGATGTTCTGGCCGTGGGATTCCATGCCGATGCCTTCGGCGTAGAGCATGTGGATGATCGGCGGCACCGTCACCTGCAGCAGCTGGCGGGTCCAGGCCTGCAGGCCGTACTGGCGGATCCAGGCGTCGATGAACGGCTGCTGCGGCCCTGTGCCGTAGCGGTTCTCCACATGGCTCAGGCCGTTGAACGGCACCGCCTGCTCGTCCGCCTTCAGGTACTGATGGAGGCTTTCGCGCCAGATCGCCCCCAGGGTGCCGTAGGCCTGGGGACTGCGGGACGGAGGCAGGTGCTGGTAGTCGAAGCTGACCCCGGCCACTTCGCCGAGGATCACGAAATCCAGCTGGCGCGCGGTGCTGTCGCTGGCGATCAGCTGTTGCAGCCAGTCGGTGATGATCGGCCCGTTCAGCACCGTGTGCCGGGCCAGGATGCGCGTGCTGGAAGTGTTGGTCATGCTCATGGCCAGCTTGACGTAGGGCCGCTGCTTGGCCGTGGCGTTGGCCAGGGTGCGGATCGACTGCTGGGCCTTGTACTGATCATCCGAGGTGCCGAGGTAGATCAGCTCGCCGCTGAGCAACTCCGGGTAGAAGGTCGAGACAATCAGGTTTTCCCACTGCCACGGGTGCACCGGCAGCAGCTGGTAGTCGTCCAGCGCCCTACCCTGGCTGGCCAGTTGTCGCTCGACCTGCTGCCAGCGCTCGGCGCCCAGCTCCTGGCGGATAAAGGCCGGGAAGTCGAGTTTCTGCGAATGGTTGAGCGAGGCCCGGTTGCGCGCAACCGCCAGCCACACCACGGCGATCGGCGTGGCGAATTCCGGGCCGTAGGCCTGGTTGTCCGCCAGGGAAAAGCCGATGCGCGACTTGTAGCACGGGTGGTAGCTGTGGGCGTCCATGAAGTGCTGCTCCAGGGCGTCCACGTCCAGCTGGCAGGACGGTTTCTCGGCCTGGTAGCCCTGGCTGCGCGCTTGCAGATCCTTGAGCTGGGTCTGCTCCAGTTCCTGGATGAAACGCCCCAGGTGCGGGCTGTCCTGATAGTCACCAAGCAGCTCGGCCAGGGCCTGGTGCAGGTCCGGCACGCTGCGCCGGCCGCGGCTGTCGAGGCGTTCGAGGCTGGCGGAATCGAGGCGGATCAAATCGAAGCTGGCGCTGAGCAGGCCGTTGCAGTGGTACTCCACCCGCTGCTGCTGGCCGTCGATGCCGAGCACCACAAAACGGCGCTGGCCGCTGTCATGGCCGTGCGGGCCGCCCTCCAGCGGCTGGCTGTCGAACGGCAGCACGCCTTCATACAGCAGGGTCTGCAACAGCTGGCCAACCACCCGCTGCTGGACTTTTTCGTCGATACGCCCATCCACCGTGGCCAGCCAGGCACCGGGACCGGAGGGCTGGCTTGAGGTTGTCGAGATTGCAGTCGCCATGTTCATACCTTGTGCGAAGAAGGGTTAACGGTGTTCGAGGGCGCCGGGCACAGCCTCGGCGGTCTCGTCGGAAAGGGGAAAACGCCAGGCGCAGGGCAGTGCCAGCAGGATCAGCAGGCCGGTGGCCACGAACACCTCGCTGATGGCGGATGACATGCCCGCCTGGGCCTGCACGCCGCCATCGATCAGGCGGAACTCCAGCCACAGCGAGGCGATGACAATGCCCAGGGACGACACCAGGCGCCGCGATATGTTGTTCATCGCCGCGCCCTGGGTGACCATCGGCTCGGGCAAGGCATTCAGCCCGGCGGTGGTCACCGGCATGTAGGACAGGCCCAGGCCCGCGCCGCGCAGCATCATCAGCGCGAACACCAGGCCGATCGCCGCATTGGCCGGGAGCAGGCCCAGGGCCAGGGTCGACAGCCCGGTCAGCAGCAGGCCGATGGACACCACCCGGCGCGGCCCGTGGCGATCCAGGGCGCTGCCGCCCATGCGCCCGAACAGACTGGCGAACACCGCCGTGCACAGCAGCGCCAGGCCGGTCCAGATGGCGCTGTAGCCGAGCACCGTCTGCACCAGCAACGGCAGCAGCACCAGGCACTCGAACATGCCCACCGACTGCACCACGGCGATGATCACGCTCAGGCGGTAACCGCGCAGGGCGAAGATCCGCAGGTTGAGCAGCGGCGCCTCGCGGCGCAGCTCCAGACGGACAAAGGCCACCAGGCACAGCAGCGCTACCAGCAGCATTCCCAGGTTCATAGGGTTGGCCAGCGCGGCAGCGTGGTGCAGGCGGCTAATGGCAATCATCAGCAGGCCGATGCCCGAAGCGATCAGCAGGTAGCCGGCCAGGTCGAACGGCTTGCGCTCGGCCGGCTCGGAAGCCGGCAAGACCGCGAGGCCCATCAGCAGCGCGACGACGCCGATCGGCACGTTCATCAAAAACAGCGAGCGCCAGCTGAACCACTCCAGCAGCAGGCTGCCGCACAGCGGGCCCACCGCCGGCGCCAGCATCACCGCCGCGCCCCACAGGCCGGTGACCCGGCCGCGCTCGTCCTTGGCGTACACCGCGAAGATGATCGCCAGGGACAGCGGGATCATCAGCCCGCTGGCGATGCCCTGCACCACCCGCGCGGCGATCACCAGGGCGATGGAATCGGCCAGGGCACCGAGCAGCGAACCGCCGATAAACAGCGCCACGCCCCACAGGTACAGGCGTCGCCGACCCAGGCGCTGGCTGAGGAAGCTGGTCAGCGGCATGGTCATGCCCATGCTGGTCATGAAGGCCGCGACTATCCAGGTGGCCATCAGCGGGCCGATGGCGAAGGCCTGCATGAACGCCGGCAGCGCCGGGTTCAGCGAGCTGTTGTTGAGGCTGACGGTCATAGTGCCGAGCAGCACGTTGACCACCACCCAAGCGCGCGGTGCCTTGAAACTCACAGAGCGGCTCCTTCGAGCAATTCACCCTGGCGCAGGAAGTGCTGCGCCGGCCGCGGATGGCAAAGGAAATCGGCGTGGGAAATGTTGTAGCCATAGGCCCCGGCCATCGGCAGCACCAGCAGGTCGCCGACGCTGACGCCCTTGAGCGGCTGGGCCCGGCTCAACACATCCTTGGGCGTGCACAGCTGGCCGACCACGGTCCAGGCCTGCTCCGCGCTGTGCGCCGGCTGCGGCGTGCGTGGCAGGTGAATCAACGGATGGTCGTGGCTCTGCGCCGCGGGCAGGCGGAACTGGTGGGTGCCGCCGCGGCACACCAGGAAGTGCTCGCCGTGGCTGGTCTTGGTGTCCAGCACTTCGATCACGTAGTAACCGCAGAAGGCGCTGATAAACCGCCCGGGCTCGAAGCGCAGAATCGGCGCCTGAGCGCCCTGCTCCGCCAGCCGGCGTTCCAGGTAGCGGCACAGGCGCTGCCAGTCGAACTGCTGGCCGCTGAGGTAATCGACGCCGATGCCGCCGCCGACATTCAGGTGGGTCAGGTGCTCGGGATGCGCCGCCAGGGCCTTCCACAGCGGCCAGCGTTGCAGATAGAAGTCCAGCAACTGTTCATGGCGCTCCACCGACTGCTGGTGGGACATGGCGTGCACATGGAAACCCTTGAGGCGCAGATGGCTGGCGCGGTCGACCCTTTGCACGGCCTCGGCCAGCTCCGCCTCGTCGATGCCGAACGGCGTGGCGGTGCCGGCCATGGCCAGCCGGCTCGACTGGTTCTGCGGCAACTGCGGGTTGATGCGGATGAACACCGGCTGTACTCGCCCTGCTTCTTCGGCCAGGCGTTGCAGGCGCTCGATCTCGTTGAGGCTTTCCAGGTGCACCGCTTCCACCTGATGGGCCAGGGCCGCGCGCAGGTCGGAATCGAGCTTGCCGGGGCCGGAAAACACATAGGGCTTGCGGGTCGGACAGGCCACCACCCGCTCGATCTCGCCGCCCGAGGAAATCTCGAAACCACTGACCAGCGGGGCCAGCGCCGCCAGTACCGGCGCCTCGCTGTTGGCCTTGATCGCGTAATACAGCTCGACCCCGGCCGGCAACGCCGCCATCACCTGGCGCACATGGGCCTGCAAGGCATCCAGATCGTAGATAAAGGCCGCCAGCGGGTCGGCACTGCCGGCCCGGGCCTGGTCGATGGCGCGCAGGACTGCCTGGGACAACTCAGCCATAACGGGCCTCCTCGCTCCATGGCGAACTCAGGTTGACGTAGCCGGCCTGGCGGTCGGCCTTGGCGGCCAGGCGCACCTTGAGATTGGTCTTGCAGGCAATCGGCTGGCCGGCGATCAGCGCGTCCAGTTCCGGCGCCGGGCGTACCAGCTCGTCACGGATGCGCCGCAATTGCTGCTCGACCCGTTGCCACATCAGCGGCGCCAGGTGCGGGCGTTCCCAGCTCAGGGCCAGCACCGCTTCCGACAGGTTGTTGATCAGCAGGCAATAGGTGATGCGGCTCCAGCCCTGCTCGCGGGAATACAGCAGCGACTGGCGCACCCGCGGGTGCAGGCCGACCTCGATCTGCGCCATGCCCAGCTCATCGGTAAGCTTGACCCCCTCGAAGTCCCGCAGCAGCAGCTGTTGCGGCTGGCCCTGGTCGTGGATCAGCACGCTGTTCTGCAGGTGCGGCTCCATCACCACGCCGTGGTTGAAGAACAGCGCCAGCACCGGCCGCAGCAGCAGCGCCTGGTACTGGTCGAACCAGTCCACCAGTTGCTCGTCCGTCAGTTCACTGGCGTTGAAGCCTTGCAGGAAGTCATGCACCAGCGGCCGCGAATGGATGTCGCGGGCGAACAGGGTGCCGGCCATCACGCTGCGCTCGGCGCCGGCGCGGCGGCAGAAGTTCTCCCGCAGGATCGCCCCGGTCTGTTCGCGGAACCAGTGGGCGTCGGCTTCGCTGGCCTGCAGCGGCGCCCAGCTCATGGAACCCGGCTCGGCCACCGCCGACAAGCCGCCCAGGGTTTCGGCCTGGGTCCGCTGCAGGCGCTGGAACAGCTGGTCGATGATCAGCGTGCTTTCCAGCTCGTACCAGGCGTTCTTGCGCACGCAATTGGTGATGCGCACGTTCAGCGAGCCCTTGATGAAAAAGTCGTGGTCCTCGATGTACCAGGTGCGCATCGAGGCCGTCGGGCTGGCGAGCGGCCCAGTCGGCCCGTGGTCGATCACCTCGCCCAGTTCCAGCAGGCGCTGCACGCGGCGGTCCTGCATGAACAGCTCGGCCTGCACCGGGTGCATACAGATCATCGCGTGCCCCGGGCGCGCCCGGCCCTGGTCGGCGAAACCGGCCATCACCTGCTCTTCGCTGAGGCCGCTGGCGGTCACCCGCAGGCCCTGGCGCGGCACTTCGAACAGGTGCAGCGCGGTCTCGGCCTGGAATTCCGGGGCATAGGTTTCCTGGGCCAGGTGTGCCGGCCACAGCCGCGCCTTGGGCGCCGGATGGTTGGGGTGGCCGAACCACAGGCCCTGTTCGCTGGCCAGGTAGCCGCTCAGCGGCGCCGGGCCCTGGCCGTCCATGTTGTGGGCGACGATGGCGGCGGTCAGCGACTGGCTTTGCAGCACTTGGTCCAGCAGCTCGTCGTTGCTGGCCCGGGTCATGTGTTCGCAGGCGCCGAGCAGTTGCTCGACGAACTCGGCAAAGGCCAGGCAGCGCCAGGTCTCGCCTGCTTCGCGCCGGGCATACACGTCCGACAGGTAACGGTGGCTGCCCAGGTGGTCGCGGCGGTCGACCATGACGAAGAACTGCTGCTGGTTGGGCAGGTCGATGGTCAGCGGGATGCCCTTCCATTCCAGGCCGTCCAGGTAACTGCCGGGGGCGATGCCCTGCATCTGTGTCGGCCAGCTGTAACTGAGGCAGTTTTCCGGCAAGGCGAACTCTTTGATCAGGCAATTGAGCAAGGCGCGAGTGGTCGCCAGCTCACTGACCATCTTCGATAAAACATGCTTTGATAAAACATCGCGATCTGAATAATTCATACATGCTCCACAGTAGCCCGTGCGGTCACTGGCTGCGTACTGTCGCGGCAAATAGTTAGTTGCTATTCGGCCATACCGAAAGCCGACAGATACCCGTCAAACGAACTCGTCCGCCTGCACTTTCCTGCAACCTTTAACAAGAAAAACCTGTCGCCTGACAGTTATTCAACCAAGACTTAAAAGTGTGAAAAACGACACACTTTCATCGAATACGCTTCATTTCAAGAACAGCACTTCAAGCACGTGCCTGCAATAAGGCGTCCGCCATTGCGCGAGTAAATCGCTGGATAACTTGCTGGCACTGTTCGTCGTCGACGACCAACGGCGGCAACAGGCGGATCACATTGCCGCGACGTCCGCCGCGCTCCAGCAGCAGGCCCTGTTTGAAGCAGTGCTGCTGGATGGCCACGGCCAGGCCCGGGTCCGACGGGAAATGCCCGTGGCGGTCGGCCGGCTGGCGTTCGTCGACGATCTCGATGCCCAGCATCAGGCCACGCCCGCGCACCTGGCCCAGGGCCGGATAGCTCGGCTGCAAGGCCATCAGTTGCTCCTTGAGCCACTGCCCGCGACGTTCGGCCAGGGCCGCGATGTTCTGCTCGCGCAACACTTGCAGGGTCGCCAGGCCCGCGGCCATGGCCATCTGGTTGCCGCGGAAGGTGCCGGCGTGGTTGCCCGGCTCCCAGGCATCGAATTCGCGCTTGATGCCCAGCACCGCCATCGGCAGGCCGCCGCCCACCGCCTTGGACATGACGATCATGTCCGGCTCGATGCCGGCGTGCTCGAAGGCGAACATCTTGCCGGTGCGGGCAAAGCCGGCCTGCACCTCATCGAGGATCAGCACGATGCCGTGCTGGCGAGTCACTTCGCGGATCGCCCGCAGCCAGCTGGCCGGCGCGCAGTTGACCCCGCCCTCGCCCTGCACCGCCTCGAGAATCACCGCCGCCGGCAGCGACACGCCGCTTTCCACGTCTTCGATGAACTGGGTGAAGTAATGGGTCAGCGCCTCGACCCCGGCCTCGCCGCCGATCCCCAGCGGGCAGCGGTATTCGTGGGGGTACGGCATGAACTGCACGCCCGGCATCAGGCCGGCGATGGCGTGCTTGGGCGCGGTATTGCCGGTCAGCGCCAGGGCACCGTGGGTCATGCCGTGGTAGGCCCCGGAGAAACTGATGACGTTGTGCCGCCCGGTATGGGTCTTGGCCAGCTTCAGCGCCGCTTCCACCGCGTCCGCCCCGGACGGCCCGCAGAACTGCAGGCAGTAGTCGCGGCCCTGGCCCGGCAGCAGGCTGAGCAGGGTTTCGCTGAAGGCGTCCTTGACCACGGTGGTCAGGTCCAGAGTGTGCATGGGCAGGCCCGAGGCCAGGAAACTGTCGAGACTGGCCATGATCGCCGGGTGGTTGTGCCCCAGGGCCAGGGTGCCGGCGCCGGCCAGGCAGTCCAGGTAGGTCTTGCCTTCGACGTCGGTGACCCAGACCCCATGCGCCTTGGCGATGGCCAGTGGCAACTTGCGCGGGTAACTGCGCACATTGGATTCGAACTTGCCTTGCCGGGCCAGATAGTCGGCATTGGTTTTTTGCAGAGGACTAGTGCGCAATATGCCATCATTCAACATCTGTTCACCCTCGTTAAATTCGACATGCAAATTATTATCATTAATAAAAACGCACAACTACTTATTCAAACTTATTTGGAATAGTCGCATGACACTTGCGGATATAAGTTAACTATCGCGCCCACGCCAAAAACCAAGTTGATAAACTTGGTAAAACGTCATTTATGACGTATGAAACTGCCATGTTATTGCCATCTTTCCGACAACTTCATTAGTTGCCATTAAATGGCCAACACCTCATTCAAGAGGCGAGCAAGTTGATCAACTGATAATGGGCATACTTTCTTCCTCGACCAAAGGAACCGGTCATGACCAACACGGCGGTGCGCCCTTCCCTGTGGCGCTTGTCCGCATCGCTTCTTAGAAACCCACGGTTGCCGAGAGCAACAGGGTCCGTGGCGTCGCCAGGGTCAAGCCCGGCTCGCTGTCGTCCGAGGCCCCGGCCGAACTCCAGTAACGCTTGTCCAGCACGTTCTCGACATTGGCGCGCAAGGTGATGTCCTTGTCGTCGAGCTTGAAGGCGTAGCGCGCGCCCAGGTCGAAACGCTCCCAGGAGTCGATTTCCTTGCTGTTGGCCTGGTCCAGGTACTGCGAGCTGGAGTAGATGCCGCGTGCGGTCAGGGTCAGGCCCTGGACCTTCGGCACGTCCCACTCGGCCCCCAGGTTGACGTTGTACTTCGGCGTGGCCGGCGCGCGATTGCCGTCGAAGGTACCGTTGGTGGTGTCCTTCAGTTCGCTGTCGATGTACATCACCCCGCCCAGCAGGCGGAAGCCCTTGAGCGGTTCGCCGAACACGCTGAGCTCGACGCCGTCGTTCTGCCGTTTGCCGTTCGGGCCGAAGACCCGGGTGGTGGCGTTGGTCTCGTAGGCCGGCTGCTTGATGCGGAACACCGCGGCGGTCAGGGCGAAGGCCCCGGCGTCGTACTTGGCGCCGGCCTCGACCTGGCGGCTGATGAACGGCGGGAAGATTTCGTCTTCGTTGATCGAGGTCGACGGCGCGATCTTGCCCTGGCTCAGGCCTTCCATGTAGTTGACGTACAGCGACAACTGATCGGTGGCCTTGAACAGCAGGCCGCCCGAAGGCGAGACCTTTTCCTCGTCATAGGCGGTGTCGCCTTTGACGCCGTCGCTCCAGTCGTCGACCTTGACCCGTTGCCAGCGCGCGCCGAGGGTCAGCAGCAGGCGGTCATCGAAGAAGCCCAGGGTGTCGGACAGCGCCACACCGCTGAAGCGGTTCTCGGTGTAGACCTTGGGGTCGAAGCGCGTCGGCCGCGACGGGGTTGGCGTCGGCCGTGGGTTGTAGAGGTTGCTGGGAGATGCGGCATAGCGCGCGCCGCCGTTTTCGAAATCCATGTAGAAGTAGCTGGCCGCCAGGTTGACCTCATGGCTCACCGGGCCGGAGTGGAACCAGCTGCGCACGCCCGCCGTGGTGGTGCGCACGTTTTCGTCGCGAGTGAAGTCGCGCGGCTGCACGCTGAAGTCGCCGGCGTCGTTGGTGATCGACACGGCATGCCGGAGGAAGTCGTGGTTGCTTTTGCGCGCGCCGACGCCGCCGTACAGCATGATCGAGTCGTTGACGTCGTATTCGGCATTGACCGTGCCGAAGGTGTCCTTGGTGCGTGCCTTGCTCCAGGACTGCGCATAGTTGTGCCGCACGTCATCCGCGTCCGGCACCTTGGCGTTGGCGCCTATCTGCACCCGCTCCTGGGGCGCGTCGGTGTCGCGTTCGGTATGGCCGATGTCGGTCGACAGGCGCAGGCGTTCGCCACGGAAGTCCAAGCCCAGCACCGCCATCTCGCGGTCGACGCTCTGGTGATCCCATTCGGTGTCGCCGGACTGCTTGACCGCGTTCAGGCGCACGCCGAACTTGTTGTCCTCGCCGAAGCGCCGGCCAATGTCCACCGCGCCGCCCACTTGGCTGTCCGAGGCGTAGCTGCCGGTGAGTTCGGTAATGGGCTTGTCGGTGGCGCGCTTGGGCACCACGTTGATCCCGCCGCCGACGCTGCCCCGCGGCGAGATGCCGTTGATCAGTTGGGTCGGGCCCTTGAGGATGTCCACCCGGTCGGCCATTTCCATGTCGATGGTGTAGGTCGGCAGCACGCCGTACAGGCCGTTGTAGGCGACATCGCTGTTGAACAGGCTGAAGCCGCGGATGGTGAACTGTTCATAACGGCCGCCCGCCGGGTTGGTGGCGCGCACCGAGGGGTCGCTGGCGATCAGGTCGCCGAGGGTCCGCGCCTGCTGGTTCTTCACCACCTCGCTGGTGTAGGTGGTCATGCTGAACGGCGTTTCCATGAAGTCCTTCGAACCCAGCAGGCCTTGCGAGCCACGGCGCGCCACCTGGCCACCAGCGAAGACGTCGCTGTCGGTCGCGCCGCTGGCGCCGAGAATCGAGGTCGGCGCCAGTTGCAGGCTGCCGCCTTGCGGCGCCGGGGTCAGGATGTACGCCTGCTCACCCACCGGTTGCAGTTGCAGGCCGGAGCCTTGCAGCAAGCGGGCAAAGCCCTCCTCCACCCCGTACTCGCCGGACAGGCCGCCGCTGTTGCGGCCGCTGACCAGCTGTGGGTCCACCGACAGGTTGACCCCGGCGAGGCCGGCGAAACGGGTCAGCGCGGCGCTCAGCGGGCCGGCCGGCACCTGGTAGCTGCGCCGCGCAGCGTCGTCGGCCCAACTGGCCTGGATGAATAACGGGCTGGAACTGAGTGTCAGGATGAGGCCCAACTGCAACAGTCCGGGGGAAACCGGACGCAAACGGTATGGCAATACTACGGGCATGGGAGGAAGCTCTCGTTTTTTTGTTCACTTACCTGGAATGACCGGCGAGGCAAAAAAAAGGGACAGGCTTCAGCCAATATTTTTTTGCGGGGTGTTTGTCGGCGGGGTTTCTTTTGCCGAAGTCAGGGTGACCCAATAACGGGTGCGCGAATGCACCTCCAGCGGCAGGCTGGCGGCCAGCAGCGACAGCACGCGGTCGGTGTTGTCGAGACGGAAGCTGCCGGTGACGCGCAGGGCTTCCAGTTCCGGTTCCCAACGCAGCAGGCCCGGGCGATAACGACCGAGCTCGCGCAGGAAATCCCCCAGGGGCTGGTTCTGCGCCATCAGCACGCCGTCGCGCCAGCCCGGCAACTGCGCGTCGAAGGCATCGATCTGCCCGGCGCCGTCCACCCACAGCCGCACCCGCTGGCCTTCGCCCAACTGCAATTGCGGGCCGAACAAGGGTTGCAGTTGCACCGAGCCGCTGACCACCGACACCCGGCAATCGTGTTCATTGAGGCGCACGCAGACTTCGCTGCGGCTGACGACGATGCGGCCATAAGGCGCCTGGATGGTCAGCGGCGCGCTGCCGGTGACCTTGAGCGCCATCTCGCCGCGCACCAGGGTCACCTGCCGGGCGCCCAGGTCGACGTTGACCGCGCTGGCGGTGTTCAACTGCAAGGCGCTGCCATCGGCCAGGGATAATTTGCGATGTTCGCCGGTACCGGTCTGCAGGTCGGCGCGCCATACGTCCAGGGGCAGTTGGCGCCCCAGCAGCCAGGCAGTCGGCACCAGTGCGGCGACGCCGAGGGCGCGCTTGAGTACCGCGCGCCGCGACGGCTCGGGACGATCCAGGGTGGCCAGCGCCAGGGCCGAGGGCAGCGCGGAGAAACGCTGGCGCAGCAGCTGCGCTTTCTGCCAGGCGCTTTCGTTCTGGCTGTTGCTGTTGCGCCAGTGCTGCAGGCGCGCGTGATCGTCGGCGTTGGCCGCGCCGGACTCCAGCAGCGCCAGCCACTGGGCCGCCGCGCGGGCCACCTCGCGGGTTTCGCTGGACGGCGCCGAGCGCATCACAGCTCCACCAGCAGGCAGTGTTCGTAGGCCTGGGCCATGTAGCGCTTGACGGTGCGTTCCGAGACGTCGAGGCGTTCGGCGATCTCGCGATAACCCAGCCCTTCCAGCTGGCTCCAGAGAAACGCCCGGCGCACCAGGGGCGCCAGGCCGTCGAGCAATTCGTCGAGGGCTTGCAGGGTTTCCAGCAGCACCCAGCGCTGTTCCGGGGACGGCACGCTGTCTTCGGGCAGGCTGGCCAGCGCGTCCAGGTAGGCCTGCTCCAGTTTGCGCCGGGTGTAGAAGTTGCTCAGCAGGCGCTTGCCCACGGTCACCAGGTAGGCCCGCGGCTCGCGCAGGTCGACCAGTTGCTGGGAACTGGTGAGCACGCGCAGGAAGGTGTCCTGGCTCAGGTCCGCCGCATCCCAGGCGTTGCCCATGCGCTGGCGCAACCAGCTCTCGAGCCAGCTGCGATGGTCGCGGTACAGGGCATGTAGGCTTTGCTCCGGTGGCGTCGCTGCTTCAATCATGTCAAGAGCCCTGCGCGAAGGATCATTCAAATGAGACTGATTCTAATTAATATTCATAAGGCAAACCAAGTCCTTTCGTGTGATTGAGTTCTGGTTTTCGTCTGCTGGGGAACATCGGCGGGTGCTCTGGAACCATGGTCCCAGGGCTGAAGACATCCAGGTGAAGCACCCGGTCGGCTGCTGAAACAGCGCCCGGCCCCTTGCGGGCCGGGCACGGGCGCGCGCTTACACGCCCATCAACGGGTCGCTGATGCTGTGCGCACCGGTTTCCAGGCGCCCGGCCAGGCGCCGCAGCCAGCCGCCCTCGCCGCGCAGGGTCAGGTCGTACCAGCCGCCACTGGCCTGGCAGGCGAACATCTGGTGGACCTCGCTGCGCCCGGGCACGTCGAAACGCCATGGCCCCTGATGGGTGTAGGGGCAACGCTCGATGGTGATCGATACCGGCTCCTTGCCCGGGTTGCTCAGGGTCAGCTGCAGGTTGTTGCCGCGGCTGAACATCGATACCTCGGGCTGGCGCTCCAGCAGGTTGCCGTGGAAGCTGCGGTGGAAGCCGTTAGGCCCCAGCAGCCACAGCTTGTAGCGGCCCGCGGTCTGCCAGCTGTCCTTGAGCTGCTTGCCCGCCTCCACCGTATAGCGACGGGGAATGTCCAGCAGGTGCAGGCGATCGTAGACATGGAACACCGCGCCCTGCTCGCCGCTGTTCTGCAGGCTCAGGGTCAGGCTCAACGCCTTGCGCTTGGCCTTGGCCTCGACATTCAGCCGATACGGCAAGGCTCGCGATGGCCGGGCCACGCGCTGCTGCTGCTGCGGCAGTTGCTGGCGGCTGGGGTCCGGCAGCGGCACCTGGGCCAGTTGTTCCTGGCGCTGGCGCAACAGGTCCGCGGCCTGGCGGGTGGTGGTGTGCAGCGGCGGGAGGATTTCGCTGTTGGGATTGACGAAGTTGAAGGCCGAAGTCAGGTCGCCGCACACGGCACGGCGCCAGGCGCTGATGTTCGGCTCGCGCACGCCGAAGCGCTTCTCGAGAAATTGCAGGACCGAGGTGTGGTCGAACGCCTGGGAGTTGACCCAGCCGCCGCGGCTCCAGGGCGACAGCACCAGCATCGGCACCCGCGGGCCAGGGCCGTAGATACCGCCGTCCGGACGCGGTTGCTGGGTGGTCCCCGGTGGCGCCGGGTGGGTGAACACCTCACTGTCGAAATCCACCGTGGACTTGCCGGCGAAGCTGCCATCCAGGCGCCGCGAAGGTGCCGAGGGCGACGGCAGATGGTCGAAGAAACCGTCGTTCTCGTCGTAGTTGACCAGCAGCACGGTCTTGCTCCAGACCTCGGGGTTGTCGGTCAGCGCCTTGAGGATTTCCTGGGTGAACCAGCCACCCTGTACCGGGCTCGACGGCCCCGGGTGCTCGGAATAGGTGGCCGGGGCGACGATCCAGCTGACCTTGGGCAGCTTGCCCTGCTGCACATCGTTGCGGAACCCGGCGATCATGCCCTCCAGGTCGCTACCGCTGCGCGCCGGCAAGGTGTTGCCGTTGCCCTTGTACAGCGGCACCCGGGCATTCAGCGCATCGCTGTACGGCACGAAGGCAGTGAAGTCTTCCGGCGGCTGCGCCGGGTTGCCGGCCGCCACGCTGGCGCGGCGGTACTGGCGGAAACCGGCCAACGGGTTGTCGCCGAAGTTGTCCGGCAGGTACTGGTAGATCTTCCAGCTGACGCCCCGCTCTTCCAGGCGCTCGGGGTAGGTTTTCCAGGTGTAGCCGACGTCCACTGCGCCCGGGCCGTCCCATTCGTTGACCACCGCCGCCACGTTGGCGCCGGTCGGGCCGTTGGTGCCGGTCCAGTGGAACAGGCGGTTGGGGTTGGTCCCGGCGTGCACCGAGCAGTGGTAGGCATCGCACAGGGTGAAGGTGTTGGCCAGGGCGAACTGGAACGGCAGCTCCTGCTCGCGGTAGTAGCCCATGGACGTGTTGGTCTTGAAGGTCGGCCAGGCGCTCATGCGCCCGCTGCCCCAGGCCGCGTGCTCGTCGATCCACGAATGCGGCGTGCCGTTGACCCGCTGCGCGTTGCCCCGCGAGCTGTCCAGGTGATACGGCAACACCACTCGCCCGATGCCCTGCTGCTCCCACACCGAACGCTTGCCGGGCAGCGGGATGGTGAAGCGGTCGCTGAAACCGCGGACCCCGGGCAAGGTGCCGAAGTAATGGTCGAAGGAGCGGTTTTCCTGCATCAGGATCACCACGTGCTCGACGTCGCGGATAGTGCCGGTGCGGTTGTTGGCGGGGATCGCCAGGGCCTGGCGGATGGAGTCTGGCAGTAAGGTAAAGGCCGAGCCGATGGCGGCGGCCTGCATGAGCTTCCTGCGAGTGAGAGTAGGCATACGCGGTTGAATTCCTTGAAGTTACAGGGCGGGAAATAGCGACCCACGCAAAGTAGTGACCTCAAGTAACAAGCAAGTTACACGGCGGTTGCAGGCTGCGGTCAAGGCATTCATAGATCTTGATACAGCCGCATTAACTCTCTAAGCCGATGATTTTTAATTACATTTCTAAATAAAGAATATTTCGTGAACTTCATCCCGAGTTGCTCCTTGTATTCGGAAAAATGTGACGGCGTTCTGCTTTAATCCTATTTGCACAATGCCACTACTTCAGTTTGCAAGGAGCAATCATGGACTCGACCCAGCACTACGAGGGGGAAAGGAAGCGTATCGAGAACCGCCGTACTGCATTGGGTCTCAAATACCTTGCCGCGCCGGCCGGCCAGCCTCCCAGGATCTGGGGGCTGGCGCTGTCCGGGGGCGGCATCCGCAGCGCCACCTTTTGCCTGGGGGTGCTGCAGGCAATGGCCCGGGCCGATGCGCCGGAACAGGCCAACCCACGACCGTCGAAGACACCGCAAGACAACCTCACCACCACCCTGCTGCCGCGTTTCGACTACCTCTGCACGGTCAGCGGCGGCGGTTATATCGGCAGTTTCTTCTCCAGCCTGTTCATCCCCAATCGCCTGCGCCGGGAGCAGGCCCAGGAGCGCGCCGAAGCCTCGCACCTGTCGCCCGCCCAGCAAGCGGCCAGGACTGCGGCGGTCAACGCCTATCAGGTCCTGCACTACGAGCCGCCGGGACGTATCAGCACCCACACCGACTACGCCAGCGTCAGCGACAAGGACATCGGCAAGGGACCCACGGCCTGGCTCCGGGAGAACGGCCGCTACCTGACCCCGACCGGCTCGGGGGACGCGCTCTACGCCCTGGCGATCACCTGGCGCAACTGGCTGTCGCTGCACTTTGTCATCGGCATGCCGATCGTCCTGATCCTGTCGTTGCTGATGCTGTTGCAAGTGAAGTACCTGCCCAATCTGTTCCTGCTGCCCGGCGCGGTATTCCTCCTCGGCTTGCTGCCCTGCTGCCTGGCCTACTGGCTGGTGCTGCCGAAAAACAGCCTGAGCAATCCTCCGGCCCTGAGCAACCTGGCGGCCGTGGCTTGCACGGTGATGGCGCTGCTCTTCATCGGCATCTGGGCCCTGCTGCAACAGCCGGACGACAGGGCCAACGTGCGCCACCTGTTCCTCGGGTTCGCCGCCATCGCGCTGCTGGGCATCGCCTACGCCTGGCTGCTGATCTGGCGCCTGAAATACCGCACCCGCAAGGCCAACGACGAAGACGGGATCTTTACCGTGCGCAACTACCGGGTCGAGGTCACCCGGGTGCTGTCGCAGATCATCATGGCCCTCGGCGCGCTGCTGTTCGCCGCGTTCCTGGTGTCGCTCTCCGAAACAATCTACCTGCACCTGCAGACCCTGACCCAGGGCTCCATCGGCATTCTTCCACTGCTGATCTGGCTGGTGCGCCGCCTGGCGCTGTTGCGGGACGAGAAGAGCCTGCCAGACTGGCTGCGCCTGCTGCCCCTGGAGGTCATGAGCCTGGTCGGCGGCCTGCTGTTGCTGGCGGCGGTCTGCCTGGCGTGGATGCTGTTCGTGATATGGGTCACCGCCGATGGCAGCATCCGCCTGCAGGAAGACGGCTATGTGCTGCGGCTGGCCCTGCTGGCCGGGGTGGCAGCGGCCCTGACCTGGGTCAGCAGCCGCTTCGTCGGTTTCCTCAATACCTCGTCGTTGCAGTCCTACTACAGCGCGCGCCTGGTCCGCGCCTACATGGGCGCCACCAACGGCAAGCGCTTCGACGGCACGCCCGAGCAACGGCGCAAGCACATGAGCGTGGCCGAGCCACTGAGCAACGACGATATCAGCGTCGAGCACTACTACGGCACGCCGAACGCCGGCCCGCTGCACCTGATCAACGTGACCATGAACCTCACGGTCGACCCCGCCGAGCAACTGGTGCAGCGCGACCGCAAGGGCAAGCCGCTGTGCCTGGCGCCGGGCAGCGTCAAGGGCGAAGGGACCTTCATCCTCGATGGCAAGGTCTATCAGCGCGACCTGGAGAATATCCCCGCTTCGGAAATCGCCTACCCGCTGACCATCGGCCAGTGGATCGGCGTTTCCGGCGCGGCCTTCACCACCGGCCTGGGGCGCGCCACCAGCCTGGGCATGTCGCTTCTGCTGGGCCTGGCCAACGTGCGCCTGGGCAACTGGTGGCCCAGCCGCTTTATCGACGCTAAACCGGAAAAGCCCAGGCAATCCCTGGGCCTGAAGCTGTCGCGCTGGCTGCCGACCCAGACCTACCTGTTCTACGAACTGACCGCGCACTTCCATGGCCATCGGCGCGCCTATCAGTACCTCTCGGACGGCGGCCACTTCGAGAACACGGCGGCCTATGAACTGCTGCGCCAGGAGCGCCAGGTCGAGCTGATCGTGATGTGCGACTGTGGCTGCGATCCCGACTACCGGTTCGACGATCTGAGCAATCTCATCCGCCTGGCGCGCATCGACCACGGCCTGGAGATCAGGGAAGACGCAGAGATCGTCGGGGACGATGTACTGGGCAAAGTGTTCGGGCGCATGGAGGACTTCAAGATCGCGCCGTCGCCGGCGGACCCGCATTGCGCGCTGCTGCTCAACGTCTACGCCTGCACCGAGCCGGACACCCTGGTCAGTCGCATCCTGGTGCTCAAGCCCCGGCTGATCCCCTCGGTATCGCCGGATGTGCAGAACTACGCGCTGATCAACACGTCCTTCCCCAACCAGCCCACCGTCGACCAGTTCTTCGACGAGGCGCAGTTCGAAAGCTACCGCCAGCTCGGCTTGAGCATCGGCCAGCAGGTCTTCGGCAAGGGGGGCAACGGCGATGCCATCGCCCAGGCACTGTGGCGCTACCTGCGCGACCACCCTGTGGGAAGCGCGCACGAGGATGACCAGCCCAAGCCGCCGCGTCCGAGCCGCAATGGCCAGCGCCGCCCTTCGGCAGACAGGCCTCCCCGCGCATGACACTGGAAATGGCGCCGACCCTGCGGGCCCGCGCCCAGGAACAGCTCAACGCTGGCCGCGGCGCAGGGTCTCGCTCGGCAGTTCCTTGAACAGCGCGCGGTAACTGCTGGAAAACCGCCCGAGGTGCCAGAACGACCAGCGCATGGCCACCTCGGCCACGGTGGTTTCGTCCGGGCCGCGGCGCAGCAGTTCGCGGTGCGCACTGTTCAGCCGGCGCAGGCGCAGCCACTGGGTCGGTGCCATGCCGGCGAAGGCCTTGAACGCGCCTTGCAACTGGCGCAGGGAAACCCCGGCCACCTGCGCCAACTCCAGCAGGTTGAGGCTGTCTTCCGGGCCGTCCGCCGCCCATTGGGCCACCCGCTGCATGATCGCCCGCTCCTCGGCGCGCCGGCGCAGGCCGCCACCGTCCAGGCGCACACAGGCGTTGTCGAGGATAAACAGGCAGTCCTCCAGCAACTGCTGGGTCAGGGCTTCGCGGCTGGGTGGGTCGAGGGTCTGCGACAGGCGGGTCAGGGTCGTGCTGAGCCAGCGGCTGAACAAGGCGTTCTGCCC
The DNA here is from genome assembly GCF_003945765.1 of Pseudomonas chlororaphis subsp. chlororaphis. NCBI lineage: Bacteria > Pseudomonadati > Pseudomonadota > Gammaproteobacteria > Pseudomonadales > Pseudomonadaceae > Pseudomonas > Pseudomonas chlororaphis. The sequence goes on from NZ_CP027712.1 coordinate 3,639,114, forward strand.
GCAGTTGAGCGGTGCCAGGAACAGGCCATCGAGGCGCTGCGCGTCGAGGCCATGGCCGCGGACGAATTCCGGGCCGAACACCACGGCGATTTCCTGGTAGTTCTCCGGGGTGATCCAGATGTTGCGGCTCTCGCCGTTGAGCAGGTACAGGGCGTTGTCGCTGCGATCGAAACAGAACGCCAGGGAGTCCTGCGGCGCGCTGAAATTCTGCTCGACCCGGGTGTTCATGCACTCCTCGTAGATCTGCACCCCTTGCAGGTCCAGATAACGCACCTGCCCGGCGAAATGCCCGGGCGACATCTGCTGGTAATGCTGCACCCAACCCGGGGTGGCACGGATCTGATCGGCCACATCGAAGGTGTTGAAGGCCTGGACCTGGAGAGCTGTCGACGCTGTCATGAAGGGACCTTGCGCACTCTTTTGGTGCGCTTTGGTGCTGCTTAAAGTGGATAGATGGAACCGCGAGGCTTGCCCAAGATAGTCGTCAACGCGCCACAGGGGAAGCCTTGATAGGCGACTCCAAGTGCTGGCGCGTCACCGACAATCATTGACGAGGTCCTTATGAATGCCCCTTTCGATCAGCTGTCTACCTGGCTGAAAGAACACAAGATTACCGAAGTGGAGTGTGTGGTCAGCGACCTGACCGGCATCGCCCGCGGCAAGATAGCGCCCACCAACAAGTTCCTGCATGAGCGAGGCATGCGCCTGCCGGAAAGTGTGCTGTTGCAAACGGTAACCGGGGACTTCGTCGACGACGACATCTACTACGACCTGCTGGACCCGGCGGACATCGACATGGTCTGCCGCCCCGACGCCTCGGGCATTTACCTGGTGCCCTGGGCCATCGAGCCGACCGCCATCGTCATCCACGACACCTTCGACAAGTTCGGCAACCCCATCGAACTGTCGCCGCGCAACGTGCTGAAGAAAGTGTTGCAGCTGTACGCCGACAAGGGCTGGCAGCCGATCGTCGCGCCGGAGATGGAGTTCTACCTGACCCAGCGCTGCGAAGACCCGGACCTGCCATTGAAGGCGCCGCTGGGCCGTTCCGGCCGGGCCGAAAGCGGACGCCAGTCGTTCTCCATCGACGCCGCCAACGAATTCGACCCGCTGTTCGAGGATGTCTACGACTGGTGCGAAGCCCAGGGCCTGGACCTCGATACACTGATCCACGAAGACGGCCCGGCGCAGATGGAAATCAACTTCCGCCACGGCGACGCCCTCGACCTGGCCGACCAGATCACCGTGTTCAAGCGCACCCTGCGCGAGGCCGCGCTCAAGCACAACGTCACCGCCACCTTCATGGCCAAGCCGGTGGCCGACGAACCCGGCAGCGCCATGCACCTGCACCAGAGCGTGGTCGACAGCGCCACCGGCAAGCCGATCTTCGCCGACGCCGAGGGCCGCATGAGCGAGCTGTTCCGCCATCACATCGGCGGGTTGCAGAAGTACATCCCCCAGGTGCTGCCGATGTTCGCGCCCAACGTCAATTCGTTCCGCCGCTTCCTGCCGGACACCTCGGCGCCGGTCAACGTCGAATGGGGCGAAGAGAACCGCACCGTCGGCCTGCGCGTGCCGACCTCCGGCCCGGAAGCCATGCGCGTGGAAAACCGCCTGCCCGGCGCCGACGCCAACCCTTACCTGGCCATCGCCGCCAGCCTGCTGTGCGGCTACCTGGGCATGGTCGAGGGCATCGAGCCGAGCGCCGCGGTGGAAGGCCGGGCCTATGAGCGGCGCAACCTGCGCCTGCCGATCACCATCGAAGACGCCCTGACCCGCATGGAAGAGTGCCCGACCATCGAGCGCTACCTGGGCAGCAAGTTCGTGCGCGGCTACGTGGCAGTGAAACGCGCCGAGCACGAGAACTTCAAGCGCGTGATCAGCTCCTGGGAGCGCGAGTTCCTGTTGCTCAGCGTCTGAGGCCTGCGCGATTCGGGCGCTACCGCGCACACCGTTGTAGCCGCTGCCGAGCCTGCGAGGCTGCGATCGATGGCGCAGCCATCGCCAGACCGTCGCACGCGGTGTACCTGATGCAACGCGGTGGCCGGGTTTACGACGGCTGCGCCGCCGATCGCAGCCTCGCAGGCTCGGCAGCGGCTACGGGGCGACGGGCTTCATGAATTTGGCAAACCAATAACAACCGCAAAAAGGGGTATCGCTATGCGTCTATGGAAATCAGTGGTTCCGCTGGCCCTGACGGTGCTGTTCGGCGCCACGGCCCAGGCCGAATCAACAGTCAGCGTGTACAACTGGACCGACTATATCGGCGAGACCACCCTCGCCGACTTCCAGGCCAAGACCGGGACCCGGGTCATCTACGACGTCTTCGACTCCAACGAAACCCTGGAGGGCAAGCTGCTGGCCGGGCGCACCGGCTATGACCTGGTGGTGCCGTCCAACCACTTCCTGGCGCGGCAGGTCAAGGCCGGGGCCTTTCTCAAGCTGGACCGCGCGCAGCTGCCGAACTGGCGGAACCTCGACCCGAAACTGCTGGCCCTGCTGGAACAGAACGACCCCGGCAACCAGTACTCGGTGCCTTACCTGTGGGGCACCAACGGCATCGGCTACAACGTCGACAAGGTCAAGCAGGTGCTGGGCATCGACAGCATCGATTCCTGGGCGGTGTTCTTCGAACCGGAGAATCTGAAAAAGCTCAGCCAGTGCGGGGTGTCGATGATGGACTCGCCGGACGAAGTGTTCCCGGCGGTGCTCAACTATATGGGCCTGGACCCGCGCAGCGAAAACCCCGCGGACTACAAGAAAGCCGAAGCCAAGCTGCTGGCGATCCGTCCCTACATCACCTACTTCCACTCCTCCAAGTACGTCTCGGACCTGGCCAACGGCAACATCTGCCTGGCCTTCGGTTATTCCGGCGACGTGTTTCAGGCCGCCAACCGCGCCAAGGAAGCCAAGAACGGGGTGAAGATCGCCTATTCGATTCCCAAGGAAGGCAGCAACCTGTGGTTCGACCTGCTGGCGATCCCGGCGGACGCCAGCAATCCCAAGGAGGCCCATGCCTTTATCAATAACCTGCTGGACCCGCAAGTGATCGCCAAGGTCAGCGCCTATGTCGGCTACGCCAACCCCAACCCGGCGTCGCAGCAATACATGGACCCCGAGCTGGTGAACAACCCCGAGGTCTACCCACCCCAGGCGGTGCTCGACAAGCTGTACATCTCCAGCACCCAGAGCCCGCAGACCATGCGCCTGATGACCCGCGCCTGGAGCAAAGTGAAGTCCAACAAATGAACCAGCACAGCCATGCACAACACACCCGCTCCTACTACGCCGCCTCGGCCAACGCCCTGCCGGACTACCCGCCGCTGAATGCCGACCTCAGCGCCGACGTCTGCGTGATCGGCGGTGGTTTCACCGGGGTCAACACCGCCATCGAACTGGCGCAGCGCGGCCTCTCGGTGATTCTCCTGGAAGCCCGGCGCATCGGCTGGGGCGCCAGCGGGCGCAACGGCGGGCAACTGATCCGCGGCATCGGCCACGACGTCAGCGGCTTCGCCCGCTACGTCGGCACCGAGGGCGTGCGTTACCTGGAACAGGCCGGCATCGACTCGGTGGCGCTGGTCGGCCAGCGCGTTCGCGAGCACGGCATCGACTGCGACCTGCGCTGGGGCTTCTGCGAACTGGCCAACACCCCGGCCCAGTTCGCCGCGTTCCAGGCCGAGCAGGAACACCTCGCGGCCCTGGGCTACGTGCATGAAACCCGCCTGGTCGCCCCGCAGGACATGGCCCAGGTGGTGGCGTCCTCGGTCTATGCCGGGGGCCTGGTGGACATGGGTTCCGGGCACCTGCACCCGCTCAACCTGGTGCTCGGCGAAGCCGCCCTGGCCCGGACGCTGGGGGTGCGGATCTTCGAGCAGAGCCCGGTGCTGGAGCTGATCCACGGCGACAGCGTGCGGGTGCGTTGCGCCAGCGGCACGGTGCGCGCCGCAAGCCTGGTGCTGGCCTGCAATGCCCACCTGGATGACTTGGAGCCGCGCCTTGCCGGCAAGGTACTGCCGGCGGGCAGCTACATCATCGCCACCGAGCCCCTGGCGCCGGCCCTGGCCGCCGAACTGATCCCGCAGAACCTGGCGCTGTGCGACCAGAAGGTCGGCCTCGACTATTACCGGCTCTCGGCGGACCGGCGCCTGCTGTTCGGCGGCGCCTGCCACTACTCCGGGCGCGACCCGGCGGACATCGGCGCCTATATGCGGCCGAAGCTGCTCAAGGTGTTCCCGCAGCTGGCGAATGTACGCATCGACTACCAATGGGGCGGCAAGATCGGCATCACCGCCAACCGCTTCCCCCAGGTCGGGCGCCTGCGCCAATACCCCAACGTGTATTACGCCCAGGGTTACTCCGGGCATGGGCTCAACGTCAGCCACTGGACCGCGCGCCTGCTGGCCGAGGCCATCCACGCCGGGCACAGCCGAGGCCTGGACATCTTCAGCGCAGTGCCGCACATGACCTTCCCCGGCGGCCCCGCCCTGCGCGCGCCGCTGCTGGCGCTGGGCATGCTGTGGCATCGGTTGCGTGAGGTGCTGGGCTGAAAGCTCAACGGGTTTACCCGCGGTTTCTCGGCTGAGGCGCCCGACGCCCTCGCCGGCTGTTCGCCCCGACCATTGCCACCCGGGCTGGCCTGAAGCCTCGACCAGTGCGAAGATGCGCGCCGCAAATCGGCTTGCTAAGGAATGGCATCATCAAAGCGCTCACTGCTCTCGTCCTGCTCGGCACACTCGCCCTCTCGGGCTGCGGCACCCTGATGGCCCGTGCCAGCAATCAATACATTTCCTACGACTTCTACAAAGGCACCCAGCAAAATATCCAGCTGCTGACCATGCGTGACGCCCGCGGCTACGACGGCTACGCCACTATCTACTGCTGGATGAGCATCGTCTGCCCGCTGGTGGCGGTGGTAAGCCTGCCGGTGGATGCGGCGGTCGATACCGTGCTGCTGCCCTACGACGCCAAGGGCGTTTATTACTGAAGCCGTGGCCGGTCGCTGGCGGCATGGGTGAATGGACTGCCGCTATCGCTGGCCAGCCAGGCGCCTACAGACGCGCCATTGCGACCCCCACGATTCTGTAGGAGCCAGCGGGCGGCGATCCGACTTGCCGGCGATGGCGCCATCAAATACGCCGCCGTCATCTCTGACAAGCACCGGCAAACCGCCCCCGCTCAGTCCGCCACCACTCGCTCGGCCACCACCCCACGCAACCGGCACGGCACGCCCAGGCGGTCGAGCCGTGGCCGGCCGAACAGGTAGCCCTGGCCCCATTCGCCACCGCAGGCCGTGGCCAGGGCGCGGTCGGCTTCGCTCTCGATGCCTTCGATGATCACGCAGGGCGCCAGGGTCTTGCACAGCTGCACCAGGTGTTTCAGGGTCTGCACGCTGTTGGGTTCGCTGCGGGCGCGTTGCAGGTAACCCTGGTCGATCTTGACCATGTCGGGGCAGGTCCGGCGGATGAACTCCAGGGTGCCGAGGCCGGCGCCGAAGTCGTCCACCGCCACCCGGCAGCCCAGCTCGCGCAGGCACAGGACAAACTCGATGGCCGCCTCGGTGCTCGGCGGCGTGGCGCTTTCGGTGATTTCGATCACCAGCCGCGCGGCCACTGAAGGGGCGTCGCGCAACTGCGCAAGGGTGGCGGACCAGAACGGATCGACGATCGCGCTCTGCGCCGAGATGTTGCAGCCCAGGCGCAGGTGCTCGTCGTCCAGCAGGCGCTCGATCACGCCCCCCACCACGCTGCGGTCCAGCTCGCGCATCAGTTGATGGCGTTCGAGCATGGCGAACGGGTAGACGCCATTGCCGGGCTGCTCGACATGGCGCAGCAAACCTTCCAGATACAGCACCCGGCTGGTGTCGGGCAGCCGCACCACCGGCTGGAAGGCCAGCGCCAGTCGCCCCTGCGCCAGTTCCCGATAGAAGTCTTTGACGCTTTGCATGACAGATCCGTAGTCGAAGCGGCGACAGCGCGCCGGGTGGGCTTGGCCAGGATGCGTCGGCGCGCCCGACGTGATAATGGCTCATTGCTATTTATGATCCCCCCTGCCCGGACGGCTCGAAAGTGTTCCCGGATACCTTTCGTTTGTCCTTGGAAACACCGCACCGCCCTTTCTCGACTGTGGCCCGAGGTTTATTGCGATCATGCGCCAGCGCCAATGACATCAATTAGCCACCAGTCCAGGAAGTACTATGCACAGAATGACCGGCACCAGTTTCCGGGTGCTTGCCGATGTCCTGACCGATGCCGGAGTCAAGGTCGAGGCCTTGCTCAAGCGCCACGGCAGCAGCCATCAGGAGACCTGTGAAAACCCCATGGGCGTCAGGCTGGAGCTGGTCTACGCGTTGCTGCAAGACGCCGTGCAGCTGTGCGGCAACCCGGACCTCGGCCTGCTGGCGTACACCAAGGCCCACCCGGCCAACCTGGAAGTGCTCGGCTACGCGCTGATGTCCGGCGCCACCCTGGACACCGCGCTGCAACGCCTGGTGGACTATCACTCGCTGGTCAGCAACGGCTTCTACCTGTGCCTGGAGCGCAGCCCCCAGGCCGTCACCCTGATCGGCTTCGACATCGCCCTCGAACCGGGCCTGGTGCCGCGGGCCTTCATCGATGCCGGCGCGGCGCAGACCCTGGGCCTGGTGCACTGGCTGCTGCCCGGGCACAAGCCGCAACCGCTGGCGGCGAGCTTCACCTACCCGCGCCCGCCCGACACCCGCGCCCTGGAGCACCTGCTGGGCGCCAACCTGCAGTTCGACGCGCCCTACAACAGCCTGAGCTTCAGCCCGCGCGATTGCGCCATGGCCCTGCCCAGCGCCGACCCGGCCCTGGACGTGCTGCACATGGAATACGCACGAACCCGCCTCAAGCTGCTGCTCGACGGCTCGATGACCGCGCAGGTAAGGCGGGTGCTGTCCGAGCGCCTGGCCCAGGGCGGGCCCAGCGACCTGCGGCATATCGCGCAGCTGGTGGGGGTCAGCAGCCGCAGCCTGCAGCGACGCCTGGGCAACGAAGACATGCACTTCTCGGCGCTGCTCGACGAGGCGCGGTTGATGCTGGCCCACAGTTTCCTGCGCAACTCGGCGCGCAGCGTCAAGTACATCGGCGCCCTGCTCGGTTTTCGCGACCAGAGCAGCTTTCACAAGGCCTGCCGCCGCTGGTTCGGCATGACCCCGGGGCGTTATCGCCAGGAAGGCTGAAGACAGCAAAACGCCGGGCACAAGTCCCGGCGTTTTTTTCAAGGTGCGGCAGCGCTTGCTCAGCGATGGCTGGCCTGCAATGGCGGCTGCGCCTGGGGCATGGCCGAGGAATGGTGGTTGAGGATCTTCCACTGGCCGTCGATGCGCTCGTAGAGGAAGGTGTAGCGCGCCTGGACCTGGCGGGTCGCGCCACCGGCCTCGTGCAGGGTGAAGGTGTAGACGCCGCTGTCCATGGCCGCATCCGCGCCCAGGTGGCGGATTTCCCGGTAGTTGATCTGGCCCACCGGCTTGCCCGCGAGGAAGTGCTCGAAGTAGTCCTGGATCTGCGCCGGGGTGGTGCGCACCTGGTTCGACACGGTCGGCTGGAGGATCGCGTCGGCGGCGTAAAGACTGGTTACGTTTTTTGCGCTGCCGGTTTGCAGGGCCGCGTTCCAGCGATCGAACAGGCCGGCGATCTCCCGGTCGCCCTGGTTCTGCGGCTGCGCGGCGACGGTGCGGTACACATAAGGCGTGGCGTCCAGGGCCTGGGCCAGGGGCGCGGTCAGCGCCAGCAACAGGGCAATGGCGGTGGTTGGCAGTTTCATCGGAAGGCTCCAGTGGGTTTCAATGCGCCCACTTTGCCCACCCGTTGCGGCCTCGCCATCGGCCAACCGGTGCCGGCGGCCTATGCCATTCGGCAGATAGGCCCACAGCCGGCAAGCGGGTCTAATGCCTGCTCGCGAGCGCACACCCTTCACGCTGGAGCCTGTTTTTCATGCAAAGCCCGACCCACGACCCCGGCAGCGCCCTGGCCATTCGCAGCCAGTATCGCCAGGCGCAAAGCCGCGCGGCGCGCCTGCGCCTGCTGGTGGACACCGGCCAGGAACTGACCCAGTTGCCGCCCGCGGCCATGCGCCAGCGCGCCCTGCAGCGGGCCTGTGCCTTTATGGCGATGGACCACGGCCTGCTGCTGGAATGGCACCCCGCCCAGCCGCCCCAGGCCACCGCCCAGCACGGTGGCAGCGAACGCCTGGCCGCCCTGCACGAGCTGGCCAGGTCTGCGACCCTGCACCCCGAATGGCTGCCGCAGACCGATGCCGCCCTGCCCCAGGTGCTGCGCATTCCCCTGCCCGGCGCCGACGGCCTGGCCTTCGGCGCCTTGCTGCTGGCCAACAGCGTGGCCCTGGCCGCGCCCGACAGCGAGGACCTGGAATCCCTGCAATTGCTGGCCACCCTGCTGGCCGCGCACCTGGAAAACCAGCGCTTGCTCCAGGCCCTGCAAGCCCGGGAACGCACCATGTCGGAACTGGTGCACCGGCTGTTCAGCGCCCAGGAAGACGAACGCAAGCGCGTGGCCTACGACCTGCACGACGGCCTGGCGCAAACCCTGGCCGGGCTGCACCAGCGCCTGCAGGGGTTTGCCGGACGCTGCCCGACATTGCCACAGGAGCTGCACAACGAGCTGCAGACCATCCTGACCCTGGCCCAGGGCTGCGTCGGCGAGGGCCGGCAGTTGATCGGCGGCCTGCGCCCCAACGTGCTGGACGACTTTGGCCTGTACAAGGCCATCGACAAGGAAGCCGACCGCCTGCGCGACGCCGGTCTCGAGGTGCACTGGCGGCAACAGTCCAGCGCGCGCCTGCCGGGCGCCAGCGAGATCGCCCTGTTCCGCATCGCCCAGGAAGGCATCAACAACATCCTCAAGCATGCCCGCGCCAGCCGCGTCGAACTGAGCCTGCAACTGGCCGACGGCCAGGCCGCGCTGGCGCTGGCAGACAACGGCGTCGGCTTCGCCCTGGGCACCCCGCTGTCCAGCTGCGGCAGCCAGCACCTGGGCCTGGCGGCGATGCGGGAGCGCGCCAGCCTGCTGGGCGGCGAGCTGTCCTGGCACAGCGCCCCCGGCCACGGTACCCGCCTGCTGGCCCGGGTGCCGCTGCCCGCTGCTGGAGAACAGCCATGAACCCTGCCCTGCGCCTGGTGCTGGCGGACGACCATGAAGTCACCCGCACCGGTTTTGTCGCCCTGCTGGCCGGCCACCCGGAGTTCGAGGTGGTCGGCCAGGCCCGGGATGGCCAGGAAGCCCTCGAGCTGTGCGAGCGCCTGCAACCGGACATCGCCATCCTCGACATCCGCATGCCGCTGCTCAACGGCCTGGGCGCCGCGCGCCTGCTGCAACAGCGGCAACCGGCGATCAAGGTGGTGATCTTCACCATGGACGACAGCCCCGATCACCTGGAAGCGGCGATTGCCGCCGGCGCTGTCGGCTACCTGCTCAAGGACGCCAGCCGCGGCGAAGTGCTCGGCGCCCTGCAGCGGGTGGCCCAGGGCGAGGAAGCCCTCAACAGCAGCGTCAGCGCCCGGCTGCTGCGGCGCATGGCCGAACGCAACGCCGGCGGCAGCGCCCAGGCCGCAACCCTGACCGCCCGCGAACGTCAGGTGCTGGGCCTGGTGGCCGGCGGTTTCAGCAACCGCGAGATCGGCGAAAAGCTCGGCATCACCACCGGCACCGCCAAGGCCCATGTGGAACGGGTGATCGGCAAGCTCGGCGCGGCGGACCGCACCCAGGCCGCGGTGCGCGGCATCGCCCTGGGGCTGGTGGCGCAGCCCGCGGGAGACTGGCCATGAGGCTGCTGGCCAGCCGGCACTGGCTCGACCTGCCCCTGCGCGGCAAGGCGCTGGTGGTGATCTCCCTGCCGCTGGTGATCCTGCTGCTGTCGCTGGTGCTGATCTACATCACCGAACGCCAGACCGCCCGCGCCGAGGAAGACGTGCGCCGGGTGCTGCTGGTGCAGGGCGACATCCAGACCGTGCACACCCTGCTGGCCGAAGCGGCGGCCAGCGTGCGCGGCTACCTGCTAACCCGCCGCGAAGACTTCCTGCCCAGCTACGAACGTGCCCAGCCGCTGATCCAGGCCGCGCTGCAACGGCTGGACAGCAACATTCGCGATGCGCGCATGCGCGACCACCTCAAGGCCATCGCCCCGCTGATCGGCCACAAGCTCGACGGCCTGGTGGCCCTGCGCAACGGCCGGCCCGACGACAGCGCCAGCATCACCGCGATCCTGATCGAGAACAAACAGGTGCTGGACGTGCTGCGCGAGCAGATCAGCGCCATGCGCATCCGCGAAGACGGCTTGCTCGCCGAGCGCAGCGCCGCGGCCTCGGCGACCCGCATGCGCCTGCTGCTGGCCACGCTGCTGGCGGCGCTCTGCGGCCTGTTCGGGGCGATTGTCGCGGTGCTGTTCTTGTCCAAGGGCATAGTCGCCCGGGTGCAGCAGGTGCAAGGCAACGCCCAGCGCCTGGCCCTCGGCCAACCGTTGCGCCCGCAAGCCCCGGAACAGGACGAAATCGGCCAGCTCGGCACCCGCCTGGTGGAAGCCGGGCAACTGCTGGCCGAGCGCGAGCGGGCCCTGCGCGACAACGAAGAACGCTTGCGGCTGATCATCGACGGGGTCAAGGACTACGGGATCTTCGCCCTCGACACCCAAGGCCGGGTCACCACCTGGAACGCCGGCGCCGAGCGGATCAAGGGCTACAGCGAACAGGAAATCCTCGGCCGGCACTTCTCGCTGTTCTACCTGGCGGAAGAATGCCCGGCGCACCCGGACATGGCCCTGCGCGAAGCCACCCGCGACGGCCATTACATGGAAGAGGCCTGGCGCTGCCGCAAGGACGGCAGCCGCTTCTGGGCCAGCGTGGTGATCACCGCGCAGTACGATGCCAGCGGCGCGTTGCGCGGTTTCTCCAAGATCACCCGCGACATCACCGACCGCCGCGCCGCGGAAATCGCCCTGCGCACCGCCCGCGAGGAAGCCGAAAGCGCCAGCCGCGCCAAGAGCGAATTCCTCTCACGCATGAGCCACGAACTGCGCACCCCGCTCAACGCCATCCTCGGTTTTGCACAACTGCTGGACATGGACTCGCCGAGCGGCCAGCGGCCCCAGGTCGGGCATATCCTGCGCGCCGGCCAGCACCTGCTGACCCTGATCAACGAGGTGCTGGACATCGCCCGCATCGAGGCCGGGCACCTGGCGCTGAATGTCGAGCCGATCGCCCTGGCCGCGGTGCTGCACGAGGCCCTGACCCTGGTCTCGCCGATGGCCACCGACGCCGGCATCCAACTGGCCGCCCTGCCCGCGCTGAATGAACACAGCGGGGTGATCGCCGACCGCCAGCGGCTGATCCAGGTGCTGCTCAACCTGCTGTCCAACGCCATCAAGTACAACCGGCCCCAGGGCCAGGTGCGGATCGCGGTCAAGGTCCTGGACACCCGGGTCGAGGTGGCGGTCAGCGACACCGGCGCCGGCATTCCCCTGGAGCGCCTGGACCAGTTGTTCCGTCCCTTCGAACGCCTGGGCGCCGACCCGCGGGTGGAAGGCACCGGCCTGGGCCTGGCCCTGAGCAAGAGTCTGCTGGAAATGATGGACGGCAGCCTGCGGGTGCACAGCACGCCGGGCCAGGGCTGCTGCTTTACCTTGCAACTGCCCTTTGTCCAGGTGGCCGCGACCGGCGCTCCCCTGGCCCTGGAGCAACAGCTATTGGAACAACCAACGGCGGTGCTGCCGGCCCGGGCCGAGGCCGTGGCATACCGCGGCCAGGTGCTGTGCATCGAAGACAACCTGTCGAGCCTGGCGCTGATCGAAACCCTGCTGCAACGCCGCCCGGGCATTCGCCTGCTGTCGAGCATGCAGGGCCAGATGGGCCTGGACCTGGCGCGCCAGCATGCACCGCAACTGATCCTGCTGGACGTCAGCCTGCCGGACCTTGCAGGCCTGGAAGTGCTGCGCCGGCTGCGGGAATCGCCGACCACCGCCAGCACCCCGGTGCTGATGATCACCGCCGACGCCAGCGCCCTGACCCACCGCGCCCTGTTGCAGGCCGGGGCCACGGCAATCCTGACCAAGCCCATTCATATCCCGGCGTTTCTCGCCCACCTTGAGCAACATTTACCGGAGCCCGCATGAACCACGATTTGCGCATCCTGATCATCGACGACCAGCGCCCCAACCTCGAGCTGATGGAGCAACTGCTGGCCCGCGAAGGCCTGCACAACGTGCTGAGCAGCACCCAGCCGCTGCGCACCCTGGAGCTGTTCAACAGCTTCGAGCCGGACCTGGTGATCCTCGACCTGCACATGCCCGAATTCGACGGCTTCGCCGTGCTCGAACAGCTCAACCGGCGGATCCCGGCCCACGATTACCTGCCGATCCTGGTGCTGACCGCCGACGCCACCCGCGACACCCGCCTGCGCGCCCTGGCCCTGGGCGCCCGCGACTTCATCAGCAAGCCGCTGGACGCCCTGGAAACCCTGCTGCGGATCTGGAACCTGCTGGAAACCCGCGCCCTGTACAAAGCCCTGCGCCAGCAGGTGCCGGCGCAGCAGATCGAGCTGCTGCGCCGGCATCGGCAGTGAATGGGCGAGCGACCCTAGAGGTTGTACTCATCCAGCCTCGGCGAGTCGCCCACCTGCTCGATCAGCGCGGCATCGATGCGCAGCAGGTTTTCCGGCTGGTACGTCAGTTGACTGCCCCAGGGCTGGTCGTCGGCCAGGGAGCCTTTCAGGCGGACGGCCACGGAGTCATGCACCCGGACTTTCTGCCCGGCCCCAGGCACGGGAATCTCCCGCGACCTGGGTTTGCCGAACGGCGGCATCGAACCGTACTCACGGACCCGCTTGTGGGTCTTCGGGTTCCAGACCAGGCGTGGCACCCACTCGGCGATCAGCCAGTTGCGGGTCAGGGAATCGTGGGCCTGGGCCAGCGGATCCTGTAGCACAGAGGGTGGATAGAGTTCTGCGCGACAGGCTTCGGCATCGATGCTCAACCCGGCCTCCAGGCACTCGCCGACCATCCAGCGCAAGGCAATCAACGCCAGCTGCGATTCGCCGGCGGGGTAACCGCCGCCCACATCCGAATGCACGCCGGCGAACCAGACCTGCTTGAGGTTCACCCCCTCGTCCTCTGTCCAGAGGTTCTGGCGGAAAAAGCTGCGGCGTTCGTCCAGGGACACCGCATGGCGGATGATCTTCACATCCTTGTTCCGGCGGGTGTAGGGAACGATCAGCGGGTCGTACACCCAGCCCACCGAACTCACGGTGTCGAACAGCCCGAGAAAGTGAATGCTCACCGGCCGGGCAAAGCTGCCCTTGAACGCCCCCATCAACTTGAAGTCCGGCTTTTTGTCCGCGCTCATGCGCCACCAGGCGTAACTCATGGCGCGTTGGCGATTCGGTTTGGAGCTGTTTCCATCGGGTTGCAGGCGCGTGGTCAGCAGCGACCAGGCAAAGTCCATTAGCTGGACCTGATGGGCCGGCAACAGGCCGATGGTATGCAGCAGCGCCGCCAGCACCCGCACCGCGTAGGAGCCGCGGGAGAAGCCGAAGAGGAAGATCTGGTCGCCGTCCCTGTAGTTCTCCATCAGGAAGCGGTAGGCATTGAGCACGTTGCGCTTGATGCCCCAGCCGAACATCAGCCCGGCGATGCGCGACGGCACCTTCTGCCATTCGAACAGGGTTTCGCTGAGCCCGAAGGTGCCCACGCCCTGGTCGTAATAGGCCAGCAGCGTTTCGCTGTCCTTGGGTAGCGAGCGAAACAGCCGGACCACGTTGGTCGGTTCGTCACTGAAACGGTTGTTGGTGCCATCGATGCAGACGATCAGCTGGCGCGCCTTGATCCTTGTGTTCTCCACGACCTGGTTACCCCATGGCAGTCAAGTGAGGTTCCCGCGCGGCCAATCGGCCAGGCGAGGACCGGTGTCACCCTACGTCCGTGTCATGACAACTGCTGCGGTAAAGCCTGAAGGGCTCTCCAAGGCATAGCAGCATTAACGGCACCCGGCCATAAAGGCCCGGGCAATAAATGTCCGGACCATGAAAACCCCTCCGCAAGGAGGGGCCGGGCGCTGACGGGCCGTGCCTGCGCGCTAGAACCTGCCGCCCAATGGATACTCGATCGCCAGCCGCAGCTGGTCGGCATCCAGCTCGGCCTGGGCTGTATTGCCGCGGTGCACGGCGTGGCGCAGGGTGACGGCGAGGTTTTTCGCCGGGCCGGACTGCACCACGTATTTGGCCTGCAGGTCGCGTTCCCAGTGCTTGCCGCCTTCGCCGTAGCCCAGCCAGGCGTAGCCGCCGCGCGGGTCCATGTGGCTGCCGTCGATGCCGCTGCCGCGCACGTACAGGGCGCTGAAGGTCAGGCCGGGCACGCTGTAGCCGGCCATGTTCAGGTCGTAGCGGGCCTGCCAGGAGGCTTCCTCAGGGGCGTTGAAGTCCGACAGGGCCACGGCGTTGCTCAGCAGGATCGCGCCACGGGTGACGTAGTCGTAAGGCGTGTCGCCGTCGACCTTCTGGTAGCCCAGGCCAAAGCTGTGGGCGCCGCTCTTGTAGGTCGACATCAGGCTCCAGGTGGTGTTGTCAATGCGCCCCGACAAGGCCTTGCCGGTGTCCTGGGTGCGGTACAGGTTGAAGTCGAACGTCAGGTCCTGGCCCTGGCTCAAAGGAAGGTTGTAGAAGGCGCCGAGGTACTGCTGGCGCCAGGTGTCTTCGTACAGGGCGCTGAACAGGCTGGCGTTGAGGCCCTTGATTGCAGTATTGCGCACACCGACCAGGTCGAAGCTGTCGCCCTGCTGGCCATTGGAGTAATTGACCACGAAACCCTGGTCGTGGCTGGTGGCGTTGCGGTCGGTGCTTTCGTTGAAGTGGCCGCCGTACAGGGTGGTGTCGCTCAGCTCGCGGCTGGTGAGGAACCAGCCGGTGGCGGTCTCGGGCAGCAGGCGGCTGTCGGAGGAACCGAACACCGGGGTCTTGACCCGCTGCTCGCCGTAGCGCAGTTCGGTGGAGGAAAAACGCAGCTTGGCCACCGCGCCGCCGCGGCTGAACTCGTCCTTGGGATGGCCGTCGTTGTCCACCCCCAGCAACCGCGCCTTGCCGGCCCGGCCACCGCCGCTGTCGAGTTTCCAGCCGGAATACACATGGGCGTCCAGGCCGAAGCCGAGCGTGCCCTGGGTGAAGCCGGAGCTGTAGTCGGCCATCAGGCCGTAGGCCCACTCCTCGGCCAGGTCGCTGCGTTCGGCGCGGGGCTTGTAGGCGTTGCGCGCGCCGTTGCTCAAGGAACCGTGCCGATAGTCGCGACGGTCGTAGAGGCTGCGGTTGAACAGGCTCCACTGGCTGTCTTCGATAAAGCCCTTGGCATTGTCCTGCTCCGCGGCCAGCGCGAGCAGGCTCTGGCCTCCCCAATGCCAAAAAAATGCCAACAACAGGGTGTGTCGGGTCAAGGTCTTCACTGTGGAACTCCCGAAAATCGATAAATGGCGGGCGATAAGAGGCAGTGCGCCGCTATACGGGCGCACCACCGGGATCCCACTCAGAGGTATTTGAGGATCGCGATATCGCGGCGACGCTGCTTGAGGCCGGCGAACCAGCGCGTCGGGAAGAACAACAGCACGCCGAGGACCAGGCTCCACAGCCAGACGCCGGACAGGTTGTCGAAGCCGTAGTAAGTGCCCTGGTTGGCGCCCCAGATGGCCACGGCCACCAGGTACATGGCCTTGAGCACGTACAGGTGCAACAGGTAGAAGAACATCGGCGCGCCGCCGTAGATCGCCAGTTGCGCGGTCGACCAGCGTTCCTGGACCTTCTCGAAGTACGCCAGGAGGATCAGCCCCAGGCCCAGGGTCGGCATCAGGAACATCAGCGACGGCGGGTACTTCTTGGCGCTCATGAAGCTCATGAAGGTGCGCAGCGCATCGCCGGTCTGCACCCAGGGTTTCTCGCCGTAGACGTTCAGGTAGCGGATGAACACGAAGGCCACCAGCAGGCCGACACCGACCTTGAGCAGCCGCGAAATCCGCGCCGCCGGCTGCACGTCCTTGCCGAACCACGGGCCGATGGCCCAGCCCAGCAGGATCACGCCGATCCACGGCAATACCGGGTAGGTGGTGCGGGCGCGGGTGAACTCGGTGATGTCGATGAACACCCGCTGGTGCAGGATCGACCAGGGCACGAAGAACGGCGACTCGGGGCCCACCACCACATCATCCAGCAGGTTGTGCCCGGCGACGATGGCCACCCCCAGCACGATCAGCCAGCTGCGCTTGAAGTGCAGCAGGCCGGCCAGCACGATCATGCAGATGCCGATGCACCAGATCACCTGCAGCCACAGGGTCTTGGGCGGGAACTCGGCGTTCCAGGCAAAACACACGAAGGTCAGTTCGAGGAACACCAGGAACAGGCCGCGCTTGAGCAGGAACACCGAGGTTTCCCCGAGGCTGTGTTTCTGGCTGTAGAGCCAGGCCGACAGGCCGGTGAGGAAAATGAACACCGGCGCGCAGATCTCGCTGAGCATGCGGGTGAAGTACAGGTCCGGGGTCACGCTCAGGGCGTCGATCGGGTCGGTGACCTGGCGATGCAGGAGGAAGGTCTCGCGCACGTGGTCCACCAGCATGCACAGCATGACGAAGCCACGCAGGGCGTCGATCGCCAGCATCCGCGTATTGGCCTTGGCCACGCTGCCCGCCAGTGCAGGGGACGCAACGCCCGCCTGCCCTGCCAATCCAGTAGAAAGAGTCATATCAGTCACTCATGTTGAAGGTCGTTGAACCTGGGCAAAACCCTGTCGCCGACTCGGCACAGGGGGTCGGGACACGGGGTCAGGATTGCTTTTTCAAACGCGCGACTTCCGAGGCCGGCAGCGTTGAAGGCGCCCGTGGCAACGGTGGCTTGCCCTGTGGCTGGTGGAACGACAGCGTGGAACTGAAGCTCTTGAGGTCGTAGGCCTCGGCCTGGTTGTCCGGGCCCTGGCGGGTGCCCGGGGTGCGGTCCTTGTATTCGGCGGCCACCACGTAGGTGCCCTGCCACGGCAGCGCGAAGCTGACCTTGCCGTCCTTGTCGCTGGTCTGGGTGAAGACTTCGCCCGAGCCGGTTTCCAGGATCACGGCCTGGGCGGCCAGCGGCTTGAGCCCATAGAACACCTGGAACTGCGCCTGGCCCGCGGCGGCCACGCCGGTGGGGACGATGTCCAGCGCCAGTTCCGGCTGGCGCGCGCGCAGGTCGCCGACCCAGCGGGTGGCGGGCGTCCAGTAGGTCTTGAGGGTCTTGCCGCCTTCGTGCAGGTCGAAGATCGGATACTGCGTGTCCTGCGCCAGCAGGCTTTCGTCGGCCTTGGGCTGATGGCCGACGCTGAACGACTGGCGTTGCAGGCTCAGCCCCAGGGCAGGATTCGCCGCCGACCAGCCCTTGAGCTGGCGAAAACGGTCGAGGCCGCCAGGGGTCACTTCCAACATGTTCTTGTCGTACTCGCCGTAATACAGCGTCAGGGGCTGCCCCGGCGTGTGCTCGTACCAGATCTGGTGGGCCTGGGTACCGCCGGCCAGCATCAGCGCGCCCAGCCCTATCAATGTGTTTGCCGTGCTCTTGTGCATCGTGTTGCGCTCCTTTGTGCTCTCATTCAACGAATCGCCGCCCCCGCTCTGATGGCGTTGAACTTCCCGGGGAGACGATGCGCACCTACCACTGGCTGGCATTACAGCGCAGGCTGTTCTGTGCTTTGTTCCGATTTGCCGCGGCACACGCCCGTCGCCTGCCGTTTTCTCGGGATAAACAGCGATTTATGCGGTGTGCGCCAGGCTGAAGCATCCAGGGGTCAGCGGTGCGTGGATTGTCCGATCGGGGTGCACGCGGGGCTTTTCATGCCCGGTGTTGCTTCCTTGCGCGCCACCCGCTGTCACTCACGGGCCCGGCAAAAGGCCGGCCCAGACGCATGCGCGCCCGGTCAGGGGCGCGCGTGAGGGTGATTGATCAGACGACAAAATGTTATCAGATAACATTTCGTTTTGAGAGAAGAACGCGTCAGTGGCGCAACAATTTACGCAGGGGCACGCCGTCCTTGAGGACCGGCGACTTGATGACGATGTAGCTGAAGTACTTGGAGATGCCGATGTTCTTGTCCAGCAGGCTTTCCACCACCTCCTGGTAATGCTGGATGCTGCGGGTCATGAACCGCACCAGATAGTCGTAGCCGCCGCTGATCAGGTGACACTCGAGCACCTCGTCCACCAGGCGGATATTCGACTCGAACTTGGCGAAGTCTTCGCGCTTGTGGTCGCTCAGGGTGATCTCGGTGAACACCATGACCGAGTCGGTGATCTTGGCCAGGTTCAGGTGCGCCTTGTAGCTGGAAATGTAGCCGGCCGACTCCAGGCGCTTGACCCGCTGCAGACACGGACTGGCCGACAACCCCACGGCGTCGGCGAGGCTGACATTGGTCATGCGTCCGTCTTTTTGCAGCTCAACCAAGATGTTGATATCAATACGGTCCAGTTTGACTAAACCTTCCATCGTTTACCTCTTGATTGCTGTGGGATGCAATCGACAAGCAAGATCAGCGCCGTAACGACGCCTGATGCTGGGCCACCAGGTCGGCCATGCTGTTGATGCAGTAGTCGGCGGCGCAGGGTTGCGGATTGCGGCTGCCGGCGCGGCAAATCAGGCACAGGCCCGCCGTCGCTTGCGTCGCGGTGGCCGGCGGCCGGGTCACCTGGAGAATGTCCTCGGCACGCAGGTCGTTGTCCGCCAGCCACTGGCGATCCTGCAACGGCTGGCTGGCCAGGGAGATGAAGTCGTCCTGGGCGATCCCCAGCCGCTCGCACAACAACGCGCGGTCCTCGGCATCGCGATCGCCCAGCACCAGCAGGCGATAGAACTTGCGCAGGTACAGCATCGCCCCCGGCGCGTCCTCGAACAGCGACCAGCCCGGCACCGAACGGGCGAAGCTCATGCCCTCCTCCCAGGACGCCTTCAGGCCCCAGCGCTCGGCCAGCTGGCGATGGGCGAAACACAGCAGGCCGCTGAACCCCAGCTCGGCGAAACGCGGGTACAGGCCCCGCACCGTTTCGGCGAATTCGCCCAGCACCTGCTCCTTGTCCGCTTGCCCGCGGCGACTGTCGAGCAAGGGCTGCAAGGCGGCCCAGACCCCCGAGTCGCGGTCCACCAGGACCGCGTCGCAGTCGATCAGCAACGCACGATAATCAGTCAGCCCCATGGCGTGTACAGCCTCCTATGATGCGTTCCATCGATCCATGCTCCAAAAATGCCCACCGGTGGCGCCCGGCAGCCCGGCGCCGACCGGGGCATCAGCTCAGTTCAAGACTCGTGCCAGCGCGGCGTCGAGAATCGCCAGGGCTTCGTCGATCTGCTCGGGAGTTGTTACCAGCGGTGCCAGGAAGCGCAGGACGTTACGGTGGACCCCGCACTTGATCACCAGCAACCCGCCCAGGCGCGCCTGGTCGATCAGCCGCTGTGTCAGCTCGGCATCCGGGCTGCGCGCCGCGTCGTCCTTGACCAGTTCCAGCGCCAGCATGAAGCCGCTGCCACGCACATCGCCGATGCACGGGTACAGCCGCTGCAGGCGCAGCAACCCTTCGCGCAGACGCAAGCCCAGCGCCACGCCACGGGCCAGCAACTGTTCCTCTTCGTAGGTATCCAGCACCGCCAGCGCCGCGGCGCAGGCCAGGGCGTTGCCGCCATAGGTGCCGCCAAGGCCGCCGGGCAGAGGCGCGTCCATGATCTGCGCCTTGCCCACCACGCCGGACAGCGGCAAGCCGCCGGCCAGGCTCTTGGCCACGGTGACCAGGTCCGGCTGGATGCCGGCGTGCTGGAAGCCGAACCAGCTGCCGGTGCGACCGAAGCCAGTCTGGATTTCATCGAGGATCAACACGATGCCGTGTTGCGTGGCCAGGGCGCGCAAGGCCTGGAGGAACTCCACCGGAGCGGCGAGGAAACCGCCGTCGCCCTGCACCGGCTCGATGATGATCGCCGCCACGCGCTCGGGCGCGACCTGGGTGGCGAACAGCTCCTGCAACGCCTGCAGTGCCATCTCGCTGCTGACCCCGCGATAGGCGTTCGGGTACGGCGTATGGAACACCTCGGGGGCAGTGCCGAAGTTCTGTTTATACGGCTGGCTCATGCCGGTCAGCGTGCTGCCGAGCAAGGTGCGGCCATGGAAACCACCACGAAAGGCGATCACCGCCGGACGCTGGGTATGGGCGCGGGCGATCTTCACCGCGTTCTCCACGGCCTCGGCACCAGAGGTGAAGAACGCTGCCTTGTAGGGCTCGGCGCCGCCGATCATCTGGCTCAGGCGCCGGGCCAGGTCCAGGTAGGGTCTGTAGGCCACCACCTGGAAGCAGGCGTGGGAGACTTTCTGCAACTGCGCCTGCACCGCCGCCACCACCCTGGGGTGGTTGTGGCCGATGTTCAATACGCCGATGCCGCCAACGAAATCCAGATAGCGCTCGCCGTCCACGTCCCACACCTGGGAGCCCTCGGCGCGGTCGATGACCAGCGGATGGGCAGTGACCACGCCCCGCGGCACGAACCGATCGCGCTGCTGGAGCCAATGAGGTGTTTCGTCGACCTTGCTATTCATGGCGTTCCTCATACTGAGCCAGGCAACCGGGAAGCGGTTGCGATGGCTTCAGATTAAGGCTTCGACGGAACCGACTCAGCCGAACTTGGCCCCTGAGGAATCCGGATCCACTGTTTTCACCCCGGCAAACGGCAGATTCCTTCAGCCCCGCCGAATCTGCCGGCCAGGGCCGCGAAGCGTGCTGTACAAGGCTTTCGGGCGCGGCCTTTCGACAGATCCTGCTTTGCCGTTGCGGCATCATGAAAGCATCCCCCGTCGATCAGGAGCCGCCCATGGCCCTTCTCTATAAAGCCGACCCCGTGCGTGGCGAACACTGGCGGGCGCTGTTCGCCGAACAGGCCCCGGACATTCAATGGCGCGCCTGGCCGGACCTTGGCAACCCCGAGGAGATCCGCTACCTGGCGGCCTGGCAGGCACCGGACGACCTGAGCCTGTTGCCTAACCTGGAAGTGCTGTTCGCCCTCTCGGCCGGGGTCGATCAACTGGACCTCGCGCGCCTGCCGCCGGACTTGCCGGTGGTGCGCCTGCTGGACCCGGGCATCACCCGGGGCATGTGCGAATACGCCAGCTTCGCCGTGCTCAGCCTGCACCGCGACATGCTGCGCTACCGGCAGCAACAGCTCGCCCGCTGCTGGCAGGCGCACCTGCTGCAACCGGCGGCGCAACGCCGGGTCGGGGTCATGGGCCTGGGGCAACAGGCACAGCAGATCCTCGCCACCCTGCGGCCGCTGGGGTTCGCCCTGTCCGGCTGGGCCCGCAGCGCCCACCGCATCGACGGCGTGCAGTGCTTTGCCGGCGACCAGCAGTTGCCGGCCTTTCTCAGCCAGTGCGACATCCTGCTGTGCGTGCTGCCCCTGACCGAACAGACCCAGGGCATCCTCGACCGCACGCTGTTCCGTCAGCTACCCCGTGGCGCGGCGCTGATCAATATGGGCCGTGGCGGCCACCTGGTGGAACAGGACCTGCTCGACGCCCTGGCCAGCGGCCAGCTCAGCGGCGCGGTGCTCGACGTCCTGCAACAGGAACCGGCCCCGGCCGAACACCCGTTCTGGGATCACCCGCAGATCCTCCTGACCCCGCACATCGCCGCCATGACCCAGCCGCGAAGCGCCTTCACCGTGCTGCTGGACAATATCCGCCGCCACCAGCGCGGCGAACCGATGCTCGGGCAGATCGACCGGACCCAGGGCTACTGACCCCCGAGATTGCTGTAGCCGCTGGCGCAGCCTGCGATCGGCGGCGTAGCCGTCGTGGAACCGCTGACCGCGGTGCATCAGGCCAATCCGGGATACAGCTTGGCGGGCCAGCGCCCGATCGCAGCCTTCGGCAGCGGCTACAGGGGGCGGCGTTCAGCAGGAAAACCGAGATCGCTGTAGCCGCTGGCGCAGCCTGCGATCGGCGGCGCAGCCGGCGCAAAACCGCTGACCGCGGTGCATCAGGCCGACCCGGGATACAGCTTGGCGGGCTAGCGCCCGATCGCAGCCTGCGGCAGCGGCTACAGGGCTTCGGCAATCGCCGCGCCGACGTCTTGGGTCGAAGCCTGGCCGCCCAGGTCCGGGGTGATCGGGCCCAGGGCGATCACCTGTTCGATGGCCTTGAGAATGCCGTCGTGGGCGTCGCGGTAGCGCTGCTCGCCATTGCCGAGGAAATCCAGCATCAGCGCGCCGGACCAGATCATCGCGATCGGGTTGGCGATATTGCGCCCGTAGATGTCCGGCGCCGAGCCGTGCACCGGCTCGAACAGCGACGGGAAGCGCCGCTGCGGGTCGAGGTTGGCCGAAGGCGCGATGCCGATGGTGCCGGCACAGGCCGGGCCGAGGTCGGAGAGAATGTCGCCGAACAGGTTGGAGGCCACCACTACGTCGAAACGCTCCGGCTGCAAGACAAAACGCGCGCAGAGAATGTCGATGTGCTGCTTGTCCCAGCTGACCTGCGGGTACTGCTCGGCCATCAGCGCCGTGCGCTCATCCCAGTACGGCATGCTGATGGAAATCCCGTTGGACTTGGTCGCCGCGGTCAGGCGCTTGCGCGGCCGGGCCTGGGCCAGGTCGAAGGCGTACTGGAGAATGCGGTCCACGCCACGCCGGGTGAACACCGACTCCTGCAGCACCAACTCATGCTCGGTGCCCTCGAACATCTTGCCGCCCACCGAGGAATACTCGCCCTCGGTGTTCTCGCGGATCACCACGAAATCGATGTCCCCCGGCTCGCGCCCGGCCAACGGGCACGGTACCCCGGGGAACAGCCGCACCGGGCGGATATTCACGTACTGGTCGAAGTCGCGGCGGAACTTGAGCAGCGAACCCCACAGGGAAATATGGTCCGGCACCTTGTCCGGCCAGCCCACGGCGCCGAAGTAGATGGCGTCGAAATCCTTGAGCCGTTCGAACCAGTCCCCGGGCATCATCTGCCCGTGCTCCAGGTAGTAATCGCAGTGCGCCCAGTCCAGCACCTCGATCTCCAGGTCCAGCCGCCACTTGTGCGCGGCCTGCCGCAGCACCCGCAATCCTTCCGGCAGCACTTCCTTGCCGATCCCGTCGCCGGCGATGGCGGCGATCCTGAATGCCTTGCTCATGTCGCATGTCTCCTCGAAGTCGGTGCGGGCGGGTCACAGGCCGCCGATGTGGAAAGCCTTGATCTCCAGGTATTCGTCCAGGCCGTACTTGCTGCCTTCGCGGCCCAGGCCCGATTGCTTGATGCCGCCGAACGGCGCCACTTCCATGGAGATGATCCCGGTGTTGAGGCCGACCATGCCGAACTCCAGCGCTTCGCCGAAACGCCAGGAGCGGCGCAGGTCCTGGGTGAAGTAGTAGGCGCCCAGCCCGTAAGGCGTGGCATTGGCGATGGCCAGCGCCTCGGCCTCGTCGTGAAAGCGCATCAGCGGCGCCACCGGGCCGAAGGTTTCCTCGTGGGCCAGGAGCATTTCGGTGCTGGCCTCGCCCAGCACCGTGGGCAGCACGAACTGGCTTTCGCCCTGGGGGATCGCGCCGCACAGCAGGGTCGCGCCCTTGCCCAGGGCATCGTCGATATGCCGGGCGACCTTGCTCACCGCCGCGGCATTGATCAGCGGGCCGATGCTCACGCCCGGTTCCAGGCCGTTGCCGACCTTGAGCTTGGCCACCTCCTCCACCAGGCGCTGGGCAAAACGTGCGTAGATGCCATCCTGGACCAGGATGCGGTTGGCGCAGACGCAGGTCTGCCCGGCGTTGCGGAACTTGCTCTGCATGATCCCGGCGATCGCCTGTTCCAGGTCGGCATCGTCGAACACCACGAACGGCGCGTTGCCGCCCAGTTCCAGGCTCAGGCGCTTGATGTGCTCGGCGCTCTGGCGCATCAGCAGGCGGCCGACCGCGGTGGAACCGGTAAAGGAAATCTTGCGCACCGCCGGGTTGCCGGTCAGCTCTTCGCCAATCCCCGCCGGCATGCCAGTGAGCACACTGAACACCCCCGGCGGAATCCCCACCCGCTCGGCCAGCACCGCCAGGGCCAGGGCCGACAACGGCGTCAGGTCGGAAGGCTTGACGATGATCGGGCAACCGGCGGCCAGGGCCGGCGCGCATTTACGGGTGATCATCGCGTTGGGGAAATTCCACGGGGTGATCGCCGCGCAGACCCCCACCGGCTGCTTGAGGGTCAGCAAGCGCCGGTCGCCAGCGGGTGCCGGCAGGGTGTCGCCGCAGATGCGCCGCGCCTCCTCGGCGAACCATTTGACGAAACCGGCGCCGTAGCGGATTTCGCCCTGGGCTTCGGCGAAGGGCTTGCCCTGTTCGGCGGTCATGATCAGGGCCAGGTCGTCGAGGTTGTCGAGCATGGCCTGGTACCAGCGCTCCAGCAGCTGTGCCCGCTCCGCCGCCGGACGCGCGCGCCAGGCTGGCCAGGCGCGTTCGGCGGCGGCGATGGCCTGGCGGGTCTGCGCGCCCTGCAGGGCCGGGACCCGGGCCAGGCATTCGCCGCTGGCCGGGTCGAGCACCGCCAGGGTCGCGCCATCGTCGGCGGCCACCCACTGCCCGTCGATGTAGGCCAGTTCCACCAAGAGGCTGGGGTCTTTCAAACGATTCTTGAGCATGGTCGAGTCCTGTTCCGAGACAGCCCCCAGTCTAAGCAGGCACCGCAGCCCAGGATGCTGAAAGCGCCGGGCCGACAGCGTCGGATGCTGAAAAACGCGGCGTCACAGCAGGCTCTACCGAGCACCTGAACACCGCCCTGTAGCCGCTGGCGCAGCCGTGGCAAAACAGATAACTGCGGTGCGTCAGATCGATCCGGGATACAGCTTGGCGGGCTAGCGCCCGATCGCAGCCTTCGGCAGCGGCTACAGGGTTTGGCGTTCAGCAGGAAAACCGGGATCTCTGTAGCCGCTGGCGCAGCCTGCGATCGGCGGCGCAGCCGTCGTGAAACCGCTGATCGCGGTGCATCAGGCCGATCCGGGATACAGCCTTGGCGGGCCAGCGCCCGATCGCAGCCTTCGGCAGCGGCTACAGGGTTTGGCGTTCAGCAGGAAAACCGGGATCTCTGTAGCCGCTGGCGCAGCCTGCGATCGGCGGCGCAGCCGCCGTGAAACCGCTGATCGCGGTGCATCAGGCCGATCCGGGATACAGCCTTGGCGGGCCAGCGCCCGATCGCAGCCTTCGGCAGCGGCTACAGGGTTCGGTGTTCAGCAGGAAAACCGGGATCGCTGTAGCCGCTGGCGCAGCCTGCGATCGGCGGCGCAGCCGTCGTGAAACCGCTGATCGCGGTGCGTCAGGCCGATCCGGGATACAGCCTTGGCGGGCCAGCGCCCGATCGCAGCCTTCGGCAGCGGCTACAGGGGCCGGCTCAGCGTTTCAGGGAACCCAGCAAGCCTTCGAGAAAACGCTGGCCGGCGTCCATCTGGCTGACCTCGATGAACTCGTCGGGCTTGTGCGCCTGCTCGATGGAGCCCGGGCCACAGACCACCACCGGGATGTCCAGGCGCTGGTTGAACAGGCCGCCTTCGGTGCCGAAGCCGACCTTGGCGTAGCCGGTGCCGGGCGCGGCGAAGTCGTGGAGGAAACGCACCGCCTCGACACTCGGATGGGTCTCCAGCCCCGGGTAGACATTCAGGGTTTCAATCTCGATGGCCGCCACTTCGGAAAGCTGGCGCGCCTCGCGCACGATCAGCTCGGCGCGTTCGCGCATCTGGTCGAGGAACTGCTCAAGATCGTCCGCCGGCAGGTTGCGCACCTCGAAATCCAGGGTGCACAGGTTCGGCACTATGTTCAGCGCCTTGCCGCCGCCAATCTGCCCGACGTGCACGGTGCTGTAGGGAATGTCGTAGTCGGCGTCCCGCGCGCCCTGCTCGCGCAGGTGCTGCTGGCTGTCGCGCAAACCGGCGATGAAATCGCAGGCCAGGTGAATCGCGTTGGCCGCCAGCGGCGCCAGGGAGGAATGCGCTTCCTGGCCACGGCAATGGACGCGGTACGAGCCCTTGCCCTTGTGCCCGAGCACGAACTGCATGTGGGTGGGTTCGCCGATCAGGCACAGGAACGGCCGCACCGGCGCCAGGTGCAACACGTCCAGCAGCCGGCGCACGCCGACGCAGCCGATTTCCTCGTCATGGGACAGCGCCAGTTGCAGCGGCCGGCTCAAGGTGCAGTCCGCGGCATCGAGCATGGCGTCTATGGCCAGGGCGATAAACCCCTTCATGTCGCAGCTACCGCGCCCGTAGAGGCGCCCGCCCTGCTCCGTGACCTGGAACGCCGGCAGGCTCCAGGCCTGGCCTGCGGCGGGCACCACGTCGGTGTGCCCGGACAGCAGGATCCCCGGCAGTTCCCGGGGCCCGGTGCTGGCGAACAGGTTGGCCTTGCGCCCGCTTTCGTCCTTGACGATCAGCGACTCGATGCCCTTGCCCAGCAGCAACTCGCGCACGTATTCGATCAGCGCCAGGTTCGACTCCGAGGACACGGTGTCGAAGGCGATCAGGCGCTTGAAGATCTCCAGTACCCGGGGTTTCATGAGGCCTTGCTCCGTTGTGCGGTGGTGCCGGCGAAGCGGCGAATCGAAAAGGCGTCGATCGAGGTGCCGGTGCTGCCGGTGGCGATCAGCTCGGCCATCACGTCGCCGACGCCCGGGCCGAGCTGGAAGCCATGGCCACAGAAACCGAAGGCGTAGTACAGGCCGTCGATCTGGCCGCTGGGGCCCATGATCGGCAGCGAATCGGGCAGATACCCTTCGATGCCGCTCCACACGCGGATGATGTTGAGGTTGCCGACGCCCGGCAGCAGCCGGCGCATCTGCTGGATCTGGTTGAGGATGCTGCGCGGTTCGACCTGGGCGCGCCTGGTGAGCATGTCCGGTTTGCTGCGGTAGCCGCCGCCGATGATGATGTTGCCGCGGGGAATCTGGCGGAAGTAGATCACCTCCTCGGGGATCTTGGTGTAGACCCCGATCACCGTCGGCAAGGCGTAAGGCACCGGCTCGGTGACCGCCATCTGCGGGCCGTTGGTGTCCAGCGGCACCGGTTCGCCGAACTGCTCGGAGAGCTTCTGGCCCCAGGCGCCGGCGGTGATCAGCAGGCGTTCGGCGCTGAACTGGCGGCCATCGGTGGTGCCGACCAGGAACCCGCCGCCGACCTTCTGCACCTCGCTCACCTCGGTGCGTTCTTCGATCCGCGCCCCGGCGCGCACCGCCGCCCGGGCAAAGGCCGGGGCCGCCAGGCGCGGGTTGGCGTGGCCGTCATGGGGCGCGTAGGAGCCGCCCTTGACGTCCGGCCCGAGAAACGGAAAGCGCTCGTGCAGCTCGCGGCCGCGGTAGATCTGCAGGTCCAGCTCACTCGCCTCGGGCGCCGCGGCATAGGCTTCCAGCTCGGCGATTTCGTCCTCGCGGTAGCACACCCGCATATGCCCGCTGGCAATGAACTCCAGGTCGTCGTCGATCAGCTCCGGCAGGCGCTTCCACAGGGCCCAGGAACGGTTGGCCAGCTCCAGCTGGCCGAGATAACGGCCCTGGCGCCGCACGTTGCCGAAGTTCACCCCGCTGGCGTACTGGCCGATCTGGTCGCGCTCCAGCAGGGTCACCGACTGGCCGCGCCGGCGCAGGAAAAACGCCGCCGCCGAGCCCATCAGGCCGCCGCCGACAATCAGCACATCGGACTGTTGCACGGTCATGGCGTCACCTCCCCGGTGAGCATCGAAAGGGGTTTGACCGGGGCCTGGCCGCGCTGCCGGCCCACCTCCTGCACCGCGACCCCAGCCGCGGCGGCGATCACCTCGGCCCCGGCCTGGGAACAGTAGCGACCCTGGCAGCGGCCCATGCCGACCCGGCTGAAGGCCTTGGCGCGGTTGACCTCGCAGGCGCCCTTCTCGCGCACGGTGCGGCGCAGTTCGCCGGCGCTGATCATCTCGCACCGGCAGACGATGGCGGTGTCCGGCAGTGCCTTGGCCTGGGCGCTCGGCCAGGGAAAGGCCTGGGCCAGGCCCAGGCGGAACTGGTCCATCACCGCCAGGGCCTGGCGCTGTTCGTCCCGTTCCGCGGCGTTGACCGGCAGTTGCAGATCCTCGAGCAGGGCCAGCGCCGAGAGGCGCCCAGCGTGTTCGGCGGCGTCGGCGCCACGGATCTTCGCCCCGTCGCCGGCGGCGTAGACCCCGTTGACGCTGGTGCGCCCGGCCTCGTCGAGTTCCAGCAGCCATTGGCTGGACGCCGGGTCGAAGGCCAGGCGGCAACCGGCGAGGTCGGCCAACTGGGTTTCCGGGCGCAAGTGATAGCCCAGGGCCAGGGCATCGCACTCGACATCCAGGCTGTCGCCCTTGGCGGTCTTGACCTGCACCAGGCTGACCCCGCCCTGGGCATCGCCCAGTACCCGGATCGGCTGGATGCCCAGGTGCACCGGGACCCGGGCCAGGCACAGCCGCGCCAGCAGCTTCATGCCGGTCCAGAGCAATCCCGGGCGCGCCAACAGCTTCGGCAAGGCACCGATGCGCTTGCCCAGCGGAGAGGTGTCGAGCACCGCGGCGACCTGCGCCCCGGCCTTGAGGTACTGGCTGGCCACCAGGTACAGCAGCGGCCCGCTGCCCATGAACACCACGCGGTGGCCGATGGACACCGACTGCGCCTTGAGGGCGATCTGCGCGCCGCCCAGGCTGTAGGTGCCCGCCAGTTGCCAGCCTTCGAGCGGCATCAGGCGGTCGGTGGCGCCGGTGCAGAGGATCAGCGCGTCGTAGCCCAGGGTGAAGTGCCGGCCCTGGCTGACGCAGCACAGCTGCCCCGGGGTCAGGTTCCACGCCAGGGTGTCCGGGCGATAGTCGATGCGCGGGCGCAGGCGCTCGAAGCTGTCGTGCAGGGCCCGGGCCTTGTGCGCTTCGCTGCCGTACAGGGTGGCGTAGTCGCGGCGGAAACCTTCGGGCTGGCGACGGTAGATCTGCCCGCCGTCGCGGCGGTTTTCGTCGACCAGGGTCGGCACAATGCCGGCCGCCAGCAGGGTTTCGGCGCAGCGGGTGCCGGCCGGGCCGGCGCCGACTATCACCACCCGCGGCGCGCTGCCGGACGGGATGTTCAGCCGTGCAGTGGCCATACCGCCTCCGGTTGTGTGGTGAGAATGTCCAGGCCCTCGCGGACCTCGCTGGAACAGGCGCGCAGGCGCTCGCCGGCGCGGGTCCAGACCCAGCAGTCCTGGCAGGCGCCCATCAGGCAGAAGCCGGCGCGCCGGCCGGAATCGAACTCCGACTGGCGCAGGGCCGTCCCCTGGGTCAGCAACGCCACCATCAGCGTGTCGCCCTGCAATGCCTCGATGGGCTCCCCGTCCACCCGCAGCCGTACCGGCGCCCGTTCGCGCTCGCCCAGCCGTACAAAACGCCCCTTCATGCGTAGGCTCCCTCGGTCATGCCATTGAAGTTCTGTTGGCTCTGCAACAACTCGCCGCTGTCGCGGTGGCAGAGGATCTCGCTGCCGCCGTCGATGGCGCGGCGGTTCGGCGCGGTGCGGTTGCACAGGCCGTCGATGCGCACCGGGCAGCGATTGAGGAAGGTGCACAGCTCCGGCACATTGGCCCTGGCGCCGATCGGCGGCAGGCTGGCGCAGGTGCTGCCGCAGCTTTCCAGCCAGCCCTGGCGCAGCTCCGGCACCGAGTGGATCAGCAGGTCGGTATAGGGATGGAACGGCGCCTGGCCGAAGGCCACGCGGCTGCCGGCCTCGACCTTGTGCCCGCTGTACATCACCACAATGTCGTCGCACAGCGCGCGCACCGTGGAAATGTCGTGGCTGATGAACAGGTAGGACACCCCCAGCTCCTGGCGCAGGTCGCGCAGCAGTTCGAGAATCGCCGCGCCGACCACGGTATCCAGGGCCGACGTCACCTCGTCGCAAAGGATCAGGTCGGGCTTGGCCGCCAGCGCGCGGGCCAGGTTGACCCGTTGCTTCTGCCCGCCGGACAGCTCGTTGGGCCGCCGCTGCGCGAGCGTGCGCGGCAGCCGCACCAGGTCCAGCAACTCGTCGATGCGCTGGCGCAGCGCCGCGCCCTTGAGGCCGAAATACATCTTCAGCGGCCGGCTGAGAATGGCGCTGACGCTGTGCATGGGGTTGAGCGCGGTGTCGGCGTTCTGGAACACCATCTGGATCCGCCGGAACTGCTCGTCGGTGCGGCTCGACAGGCTGCCGCCCAGGGGTTGGCCATCGAAGGTCAGGCTGCCCAGGGCCGGGGTCAGCAGGCCGGCCACCACCCGCGCCAGGGTCGACTTGCCCGAGCCGGACTCGCCGATCACGCCGATGGCCTGGCCACGGCGCACGGTCAGGTCGATGTCCTCCAGCACGCGGATCATCGGCATGCCTTGCAGGTTCTTGTTGCCGTAGCCGGCGGTCAGGCCCTTGATGGTCAGCAGCGGCTGGTCCTCGGCGATATCGCTGGGCGGGCGAATGGTCGAGTCCGGGCGCGCGGCCGCCAGCAGGCTGCGGGTGTAATCGTGGGCCGGGCCCTCGAGCAGCGGCGCGGTGGCGCTCTGTTCGAGGATCTGGCCGCCGTTGAGCACCACGATCTGATCGGCCATCTGCGCCACCACCGCCAGGTCGTGGGACACATACACCGCCGTGGCCCCGCGTTCGCGCACCACCCGTTTGAAGGCGCGCAGCACGTCGATCTGGGTGGTGACGTCGAGCGCGGTGGTCGGTTCGTCGAGGATCACCAGCAGCGGGTCGCTGATCAGCGCCATGGCCGCCATGACCCGTTGCAACTGCCCGCCCGAGACCTGATGCGGGTAACGCTGGCCGATGTGTTCCGGGTCCGGCAGGGCCAGGTCGCGAAACAGCTCGATGGCCTTGGCCTCCAGGTTGGCGCGGCTGTCCAGGCCATGGATCAGGGCGCCCTCCAGCACCTGGTCGAGCAGGCGTTTCGCCGGGTTGAAGGCCGCCGCCGCGCTCTGCGCGATGTAGGACACGCGATTGCCGCGCAGGCCCTGCAACTGCTCCTCGCCCAGGGCCAGCATGTCGTGCTCGCCGACCCGCACCACCCCGGACGCCAGGCGACAACCGCGGCGGGCATACCCCAGCAGGGCCAGGGCGATAGTGGTCTTGCCCGAGCCGGACTCGCCGATCAGCGCCAGTACCTCGCCCTGCTCCAGGGCGAAGCTCACGCCCTTGACGATCTCCACTTCGCCGCCCTCGCCGCCGGCGACCACCCGCAGGTCTTGCACTCGAATCAACTGGCTCATTTCAATGACCTCCCGGACGGCGGCTGCGGCGCGACGAAATCCTGTCGATGAACAGGTTCACGCCAATGGTCAGGGTGCCGATAGCCAGCGCCGGGATGACGATGGCCGGCGCGCCCTGGTTGAGGCCACCGATGTTCTCGCGCACCAGCGAACCGAGGTCGGCGTCCGGCGGCTGCACGCCCAGGCCAAGGAAGCTCATGCCGCTGAGCAGCAGGACGATGAAGCCGAAGCGCAGGCCCAGGTCGGTGAGCACCGGGTTGAGCATGTTCGGCAGGATCTCCACGCAGGCGATGTACAGCCGGCGCTCACCGCGGGTGCGGGCCACCTGCACGTACTCCAGGGCTTCGATATTCACCGCCAGGCTGCGGGCGATACGGAACGCCCCGGGGGTGAAGCTCAGCACCGCGGTGCACACCAGCAGCACCACCGAGGAGCCGAAGGCCGAGACCATGATCAGCGCCAGCATCTTGCTCGGGATGGAGATAAAGGCGTCCATCAGGCGGCTGATGACTTCATCCAGCCATTTCGGTGCGACCACCGAGAGCAAGGCGCAGGCGGTGCCCAGGCCGCTAGCCAGGACCGCGGAAATCAGCGCCAGGCCGACGGTGAACCGCGCGCCCACCAGCACCCGGCTGAGCATGTCGCGGCCCAGGTAATCGGTGCCGAACGGGTAGGCCGCGCCCATGGCGTCGAACACATTGGCGGAC
Organism: Pseudomonas chlororaphis subsp. chlororaphis; assembly: GCF_003945765.1. Taxonomy (NCBI): domain Bacteria; kingdom Pseudomonadati; phylum Pseudomonadota; class Gammaproteobacteria; order Pseudomonadales; family Pseudomonadaceae; genus Pseudomonas; species Pseudomonas chlororaphis. The sequence goes on from NZ_CP027712.1 coordinate 3,671,068, forward strand.
ACCACTTCGCCCACCGGGTGCGGCGCCAGCCAGGGGCCGAACAGCGCCACCAGCAGCCACAGCACACACATCGCGGCCCCGGTCAGGCCGAGCCAGGACGGCCCGTGGGACACCTTGCCCAGCGCCAGGTCGGGCGTGGCCGGCGTCGACTTCACCATGAGATTGGTCATTGGTTTCTCAGCCTCGGATTGGAAAGAATCGCGCACAGGTCGGCAATCAGCACCAAGCCCAGGTAGGCCGTGCAGAACAGCATGGTGCAGGCCTGCACCAGCGCCATGTCGCGGTTGGTCACCGCGTCGACCATCAGGCTGGCGATCCCGGGATAGTTGAAGATGGTCTCGACGATCACCACCCCGCCCAGCAGGTACGACAGGCTCAGCGCCACCGCGTTGGCGATCGGCCCGATGGCGTTGGGCAAGGCGTGGCGCAGCACGATGCGCACCGGGCTGACGCCCTTGAGCCGGGCCATTTCCACGTAGGGGCTGTCGAGCTGGTCGATCACCGCGGCGCGGGTCATGCGCGCCATCTGCGCGACGATGACGAAGCACAGGGTCATCACCGGCAAGGCGTAGGTGCGCAGGAACTGCAGCGGCGAGTGGGTTTCGCTGGCGTAGGACAAGGCCGACAGCCAGCCCAGGTTCACCGCGAACACCAGCACCGCCAGGGTCGCCACCAGGAACTCCGGCACCGCCACCAGGGCCAGGGTGATGAAGCTCAGGAAGCTGTCCAGGCGCCCGCCGCGGCCCATGGCCGAGCCGATGCCCAGGGTCAGCGCCAGCGGCACCGAGACCACCGCGGTCACCGCCGCAAGCATCAGGGTGTTGGGCACCCGTCCGGCCATCAGCTCGCTGACCGGCATGGCGTTGGACACCGAGGTGCCCATGTCGCCGGCCAGCAGGCTGAGCAGCCAGTGCAGGTAACGCACCACACCGGGCTGGTCCAGGCCCAGCTTCAGGCGCAGCGCCGCCACCTGTTCCGGCGTGGCGAACTGCCCCAGGGCCTGTTGCGCCGCGTCCCCCGGCAGCACCGCGGTGATGGCGAACACCACCATGGACACGATCAACAAGGTCACGACCGCGGCGCCCATGCGCCGCCCGATCAACCACAGTGTGTTGCTATTCATCGCCCTTCCCTCCTGCCTTGCAGCCCCGACGGAACCCGCTTTCGCCCCTCACGCGTCCAGCCACACCTGCTCGGCGAACATGTAGCCCATGAAGCCGCCCAGGGGGTTGCTGCCATAGCCCTTGATGCGCTGGTCGACCCCGTCGATGTTGCTGATGAACACCGGGATGCCAATGCCGCAGTGGTCGTGCACCAGGGTCTGCATGTCGGCGTACATCGTGCTGCGCTTGGCGTCGTCGGTTTCGCCGCGGGCCAGCATCAGCAACTGGTCGAACTGCTCGTTCTTCCAGCCCGATTCGTTCCATGGCGCGCTGGACTGGAAAAACTGCGAGAAGATCACGTCGGCGTTCGGCCGCGGGTTGATGTTGCCGAAGCTCAGCGGGTGCTTCATCCAGTGGTTGGACCAGTAGCCGTCGCTGGGCAGGCGGTTGACGTTGAGGGTCAGCCCGGCCTGCTTGGCCGACTGCTGCAAGAGCACGGCGATGTCCACCGAACCGGTGGCGGCCGGCGAGGCCACCAGCGGCATGCTGACCTTCTCCATGCCGGCCTTTTTCAGCAGGAAGCGGGCCTTTTCCGGGTCGTACGGGGTCTGCGGCAGGTCGGCGTTGTAGTAACGCGACCCCGGGGCGATCGGGTGGTCGTTGCCGACCACGGCGTAGCCACGGAACACCGCGGACTTGACCTGTTCGCGGTCCAGCAGATGCTTCAGCGCCTGGGTGAATTCCGGGCTCTGGCCGGGCAGCTGGTCCTGGCGAATGATCAGGTCGGTGTAGTTGCCCGACGGCGCGTCCACCACCCGGTGCCCGGCGCTGGCGGCGATGCGCGCGGTGGAGCGCGGGTTGACTTCGTTGATCAGGTTCACGTCCCCGGAGAGCAAGGCGTTGACCCGCGACGGCTCGTCGGCGATGGCGATGAACTCGATCTCGTCCAGGTACGGCAGGCCCGGCTTCCAGTAGTTCGGGTTGCGCGCGGAGATCGAGCGCACGCCCGGCTTGAACTCCTTGACCTTGAACGGCCCGGTGCCGATGCCCTGGCTGAAGTCGGTGGTGCCTTCGGGCACGATCAGCAGGTGCGAGACCGCGAGGATCGACGGCAGCTCGGCGTTCGGCGCCTTGAGGCGGATCTGCACCTCATGGGTGCCGGTGGCCTTGATCTCGGCGAACTGCTCCATCAGCGGCATGACCTTGGAACCGGTGGCCGGGTCCTTGTGCCGCGACAGCGAGAACACCACGTCGGCGGCGGTCAAGCCCTTGCCGTTGTGGAAGGTCACGTCCTTGCGCAGGGTGATGATCCACAACGTGGCGTCGGTATTGTCGATGCGCTCGGCCAGTTCCAGCTGCGGCACCAGGTGGCTGTCGAAGCGGGTCAGGCCGTTGTAGAACATGAAGTGCCGCACATAGTCGGTGGACAGCGCGCCCTTGGCCGGGTCGAGGGTGTCGGCGGTGGAACTGGACATCCCGGCGACGCGGATGCGCCCGCCCGGCTTGCCCTTGCCCGGCGCCGCGCTGTCGCTGGCGAGCAAGGTGCCGGCACTGCCGAACAGGCTGCCGGCGCCCGCGGCGGCGACACCGGCCACGCCGAGCATGCGCAAGGCGCTGCGGCGGGACATGCCACGGTTCAGGCCTTCGAAAACCCTCAGGCTTTCTTCGCCGGAAATCAGTTGCGGATCGACTTTGTTGTCAGTCATAGCAGTTCTACCTGTCGAATAATGAGAAGGCTCGAGTGCTCGCGGTTGACCGGAGCGTCCTGGAAACGCAAAACGACGGTGAAGCAAACTCAGTGCAGATAGTCCTGGAAGCGGTAGTAAGCCCCTACCAGCGGCAGGAACCAGGGCTTGCCGAAGTGCCCGGGGATCGCCGGCCATGCCAGGTCTTGCCAGGGGTTGAGGGATGGATTGGCGCCGTCCATGACCTCGGCCATGACCTGGCCCATGTGTACCGACATCTGCACGCCATGGCCGCTGTAGCCCATGGCGTGGTAGATGCCGTTGCGTTCGCCGGCCCGGGGCAGCCGGTCGCTGGTCATGTCCACCAGCCCGCCCCAGCAGTAGTCGATAGCGACCCCGGCCAGTTGCGGGAACATCTGCACCATGGCCGCCTGCAGCACCTTGCCGCTCTTGGCATCGGAACTGGGGCTGGACATGGCGAAGCGCGCCCGGCCGCCGAACAGCAGGCGGTTATCCGGGGTCAGGCGGAAGTAGTTGCCGATGGTGCGGCTGGTGACATAGGAGCGCTGCTGCGGCAGCAGCCGCTCGACCAGGGCCTGCGGCAGCACCTCGGTGGTTACCACGAAGCTGCCCACCGGCACGATGCGCCGCCGGTACCAGCCGAGGTCGCCATGCTGGCAGGCACCGGTGGCCAGCAGAATCTGCCGCGCCTGCAACGAACCGCGCGCGGTGTCGAGCCGGTAGCCGCCACTGTTGCCCTGCCAGCCTTGGACCGCGCAGTCCTGATAGATCAGCGCGCCATGGCGCGCCGCGGCGTGCGCCAGGCCGATGCCGAAGCGCCCGACGTGCATCTGCACGCCGTTGCGCTGCAACAGGCCGCCGTGAAAACCGGCGGAATCGATTTCGCCGCGCACCTGCTCGGCGGACAGCAGCTCGACATCGGCATCGACCTCGCGGCGGATCAGCTCGCAGGTGCGCGCCAGCCCTTCGTAATGCAGGGGCTTGGCCGCCAGCTTGAGCTTGCCGTTGCGCTTGAGGTCGCAACCGATGCCCTCCTGCTCCACCAGCGCCACCACGCTCTGCACCGCCCGCTCATAGGCCTGGTAATAGGCCCGCGCGCGCTCGGCGCCGAGGCTGGCGCTGAGGGCGGCGTAATCCTGGGCCACCCCGGTGTTGCACTGGCCGCCGTTGCGCCCGGAGGCTTCGCCGATCACCCGGCCGGCTTCCAGCACCACCACCCGGGCGCCCTTCATGGCCAGCGCGCGGGCCGCGGACAGCCCGGTGAAACCGCCACCGACGATCGCCACGTCGACGCTGTCCGGCAGCGCGCCGCTCTGTGCCCCGGTGAAGGCCGGCGCACTGTCGAGCCAATAGGATTCACTGCCCATGCCTGACTCCCTGACCCTGCCTTGAAGAGCGCCCATGACCGATCAGAGCCCGACCAGCCCAGCCAGGCCGCCGATGTCCGGGATCTGCTGGTAGCCGTAGATGGCGTTGGCCGGCTGTTCGTGGCCACGGGCGACGAAAGCCTTGTGCTTGATCTTCATGTCGTGGGCCGGCATCAGGTCGTAACGGAAGCTGGAAGACACATGCAGGATGTCTTGCGGTCCGCAGCCGAGGTTGTCGAGCATGAACTCGAAGGCCGCCAGGCGTGGCTTGTAGGCTTGCGCCTGTTCGGCGGTGAAGACCTTGTGGAACGGCGCGCCGAGCTTGTCGACGTTGGACATGATCTGGCTGTCGCTGGCGTTGGAGAAGATCACCAGGGGGATCTTGTCGGCGATCTTCGACAGGCCGGCCGGCACGTCCGGATGGGGCCCCCAGGTCGGCACGGCGTCGTAGTACAGCTGGCCTTCGCCGCGGTACTCGACGCCCCAGCGCTTGCAGGTCCGCGCCAGCGCGGTCTTGAGGATTTCGTCGTAGGGCCTCCAGTCGCCCATGACCTGGTCCAGGCGGTAGGCCGAGAAGTCCTTGACGAACTGGTCCATCTGTTCAGGGCCGACGCGGTCGGCGAACAGCTCGCGGGTCATGGTGCCCATGTGGAAGTTGGTCAGCGTACCGTAGCAGTCGAACGTAATGAATTTGGGACGAAGAAAGCTCATTGAGTGCGGTCCTGAAGTTCGTTGAGGTCATGGCGTGACACGCAAGAGCGCGGCTGCCGGAGCCCTGATGCAGCGTTGCAATCACAGCTTCATTACAACACCGTGAAATCAGCAGATGGCGTTAAAAGCGCGGGCTGCTCGATACAAACCACCGTTTTTCGGGGTGCCCTCAGCAGACTTTGCGGGGCGCGCCAGCCTTGGGCAAAGCCCGTATTCATGCGCTTTTATGGACCTTTGCCGGCCGCCGGGGCTCAAGTCCGGGCCCGGTCGCCGCAGAACCTGCGCCGGCCCCAACGAAAACGGGCGCCCCCGTCTGGAAGCGCCCGTTTCGCTGAATCGCAGAGTGTCTGCCGGTCAATCCCCAACCGGTGGCGGCCGGCCTGCGGCCGCGCCGGCAGGTTCAATGCATACTTCGTACCGCCCCTCTCACCCGCCCCCGCCGATCACGGTTTTCAGCCGGCGATATCGATCAGCACGCTCTTGAAGCGCAGGTTGGCCTCGAAGGCTTCGCGCCCCAGGTCCTTGCCGATGCCGGAGCGCTTGTAGCCGCCGGTGGGCAGGATGTAGTCGTTGCTGCGCCCATAGCGGTTGACCCACACCGTGCCGGCTTCCAGGCGCCGGACCAGGCGCAGGGCGCGGTTGATGTCGGCGGTGTGTACTCCGGCGGCCAGGCCGTAGGTGGCATGCTCGGCCAGGGCCAGGGCCTCGGCTTCGTCGTCGAAGGCCTGCACCGTCAGCACCGGCCCGAAGATCTCCTCGCAGACCGCCGGGTTGCGGTTGTCCAGGCCGGTCAGCAGGGTCGGCTGGTAATAGGCGCCGCCCAGGCCGTCGAACAGCCCGCCGCCGCAGAGCACCTCGGCGCCGGCCTGGCGCGAACGCTGGACGATGCCGTCGATGCGGTTCGCCTGCTGCCGGGAAATGATCGGCGACAGCGTGCTGGCCGACGACCAGGTCGGGCCCGGGCGCAATTGTTCGAAGTACGCCCGCAGGTGCTCGACGAAGGGCTGCATGATCGAGCGCTCGATCAGCAGCCGCGAGCCGGAGACGCACACCTGCCCGGCGTTGCCGGTGATGGCCATGGCCACGGTGCGCGCGGTCTTGGCGAGGTCCGGCACATCGGCGAACACCAGTTGCGGGCTCTTGCCGCCCAGTTCCAGGGTCACCGGCTTGGGGCCGACCAGGGCGCAGGTGGACATGATGCTCGACCCCGTGGCGGTGGAGCCGGTGAAGGTCACCTTGGCCACCCGCGGATGGCGACACAGGGCATCGCCGGTGACCCGGCCGTCGCCCTGCACCACGTTGAAGATGCCCGCCGGAACCCCGGCTTGTAGCGCCAGTTCGGCGAACCGCAGGCTGGAAAACGGCGTCAGCTCCGAGGGCTTGAGCACCACCGCGTTACCGGCGGCCAGGGCCGGCGCGACTTTCCACGAGGCCATGCTCAGCGGGAAATTCCACGGCGCGATGGCGGCGATCACCCCGTAGGGTTCGGCGATCTGCATGCCCAGGCGGTCGGTCTGGGTGGCGGCCAGCGAACCGCCGTACTTGTCCGCCAGCTCGGCGAAAAAGCGGATGCCTTCGGCGACATAGGGAATGTCCCAGCCGATCACATCCTGATGCGGCCGAGTCGAACCCACCGCCTCCAGCGGCGCCAGAATCGCCGCGTCGGCTTCCACCAGATCGGCCCAGCGCCGCATCACCCGCGCCCGCTCCCGGGGCGGACGGCTGGCCCAGTCGGAGCGGGCGAAGGCCTGCCAGGCGTTGTTCACCGCCTCGTCCACCAGCCCGGCGTCGGCGATCGGCAACTGCCCGTAGGCCTGGCCGTCCGACGGCCGCGAGACCTCCAGCCCGGGCGCGGCGTCGCGGTACTGGCCGGCGATGAAATGAGCGCTGCGCACAGCGACAAGACGAGGATCGAAACTATCCATGGAGCACTCCACTTGAAGGCGGCAATAAGGTCGGCGAAGGCCGGCCCGGCCGGTAAAAACCAGGCCTCCATCCTAGGAAAAAAGCGCAAGCATTTGCTGCCGACCTTGGGCCCCTTTTAAGTAGTTACTGTGGTCTGCCGGCCAGTCTTTTAGGGATTCTGCCGAATCGCCGCGGGGCTCTTGCCAGGTGTGATCGCAGATGGGATACAGGCGCATCGCCGACGATCGCGCTTATCTTTTTCACGGAGTCTTGCCATGTCCGCCACCCCTCGCCCCGCTTATGTGTACCGCCCGATGACAGTCGCCGACTTGCCGGCGGCCCACGCCCTGTCCGTGCAATTGAAGTGGCCCCATCGCCTGGAAGACTGGGCGATGTTGCAGCGGGTCGGCCAGGGCTTTGTGGTGGAGGACGGCGAGCGCCTGATCGGCAGTGCCTTCGCCTGCCTGCAGGGGGACTACGCCACCATCGGCCTGGTGATCGTCAGCGGCGACTACCAGGGCCAGGGCATCGGCCGGGCCCTGATGGAAAAGGCCCTGCACGCCTGCGAGTCGCGCACGCCGATCCTCAACGCCACCCTGGCCGGCGCGCCGCTGTATGCCAGCCTGGGCTTCGTCGAGTTCGGCGTGATCCAGCAGCATCAGGGCCAGGTGCGGGTGCCGGAGGTGGGCGCCCTGCCCGCCGGTGAAAACTGCCGGCCGCTGCGCAAGGCCGACCGCCTGCGCCAGTTGAGCCTGGCCAACGCCGGCAGCGGCCTGGACCGCCAGCAGGTGCTGGAGGACCTGTTCGCGGTGGTCGAGCACGGCGTCGGCATCGAACGCGACGGCCAGTTGCGCGCCTTCGCCCTGCTGCGGCCGTTCGGCCGTGGCCGCTGCATCGGCCCGGTGGTCGCGGAAACCGCCGAGCAGGCCCGGCAGATGATCGCCAGCCTGCTGAGCAAGGTTCCCGATGCCTTCGTGCGCATCGATATTCCGGCCGACTGCGGCCTGGCCGAATGGCTGGAAAGCGCCGGCCTGAAACAGGTCGACCAGGTCGCGCAGATGGCCCGCGGCACCCCGCCCCGGGCGCTCGGCAACGTGCGCCAGTTCGCCCTGGTGACCCAGGCCATCGGTTGACCCGCAACGCCGCGAGCTCCTGGGTCGCGGCGCCTTTTTCCAACACTCCAGAGAGTCCTTTACATGTCCATACCCGCCGCTTTGCTGCTGGCAGGCGCCGACGGCCGCTTCGACGCCAGCCTGTTCACCCCTGCTGCCCTGGGCAGTGACGACCCCTTCGGCGCCGATCGGCTGGTTGCCTATAACGGCAGCGACGGCATTGCCGCCGGTGTCGTGCGCACCAGCGGACGTTTTGCCAGCGAGGATTTCCCCCACATCGAAATGCTCGTGGTGCACGCCGGCAAGGTGTTGCTCGACAGCGCCGAGTCGTCTGGGGAACCGGCCCTGGAACTGGCCCCGGGCGCCAGCGTGGTGATCGGCCGCGGCAGCGCCTTCAAGCTCGAGGCCGAGCCCGGCACGCTCTGGGCCTTCTGCGCGGTGAACCGTGCCGCGGCGGGCGCCGAACCGGGCCTGACGCTGCTCGACCCGCGGGCCATGCTCTCGCCCTCGGCAGCTCCCGAGCCGCAGATCCTGATCGGCCCGGAACCGCAATGCCGCTCGCGCAACGCCTTCGAGGACGACGCCAGCGACCTGCGGATCGGGGTCTGGGATTCCACGCCGTACCGCCGCCACGGCCGGCCGCACAAGCTCAATGAATTGATGCACCTGGTGGAAGGCAGCGTGACCCTCGAGGGCGCGGACGGCAGCCGCCTGAGCGCCGGCCCCGGCGCTACGCTGTTCGTTGCCCAGGGCACACCCTGCGCGTGGCACAGCACGGCCTATGTGCGCAAGTTCTATGCGGTGAAGTAACGCCCGGCACACACGACAACGGCGCCCTCGGGCGCCGTTGTCAGGTCGGGCGAAAAGCGCCCGGCAACTCAATCATCATCGTCGTCATCGTCACGGTCGCGACGATAGCGCCCGTCCTTGTCCCGCCGGTCGTAGCGGCGGTCGTAACGGTCGTCGTCACGATCGCGGTCGCGGTAGTAGTCGCGGTCATAACGGCTGTGGTCGCGCCAACCGTCATGGTCGCGATCGTAGCGTCGGCCGTCGTCCCAATGGGGGTAGCAGCCACCCAGCAGCAGCGTGGAGCAAAGGGTCAGGGTGAGTGTCGCGAGTCGCTTCATGGAAGTGTCCTAGAACCTGGGTCAGAACGATGGGTTGGCAAAGCAGCCCGGCAACGCAACGTGCCCTGTGCGAACCGGCGGCGCCGGCGCCTGCAACCACCCATGTGACTGTAAAACCAGCGTTTTATTCGATCCTGGCGAGGCACTGGCGGACCGACGGTCATGTCGTGCCCAATGCGAACGGTCACGCCTGCTCAATGGGAATTCCTGTCCCACAGCCAGTTCCACAGCCCCGGCAACCGCACCGGCTGTTCGCTGTTGGTGACGGTACGGGCCATGACCGCCCGTTGCAGCGCCGCGGTATCGTCGTAGAACGGCTTGGGCGCGGTCGCAAGGCCAGTGGCCTGGGCGCTGTCGAGCAGGATCTGCAGGTATTCCCGGGTGTGGCGGGCGGTGTAGCGATTGAGGTCGTGGAAGGTCACCACCACCGGGATCACTCCGTCCACCGTCGGCAACTGGCCCAGGGCAATGCGTTCGCGCACTTCCGACAGCTGGCGCAGCATATTGGCCCGGCGCCGTGGGCTGGCGTTGAAACCCCAGACCTTGCCGTCGTTGGCGCTGAGGTCGGTAAGCAACACATGCAGGCCATGCCGTTGGTAGGCGGCGAAGGTGCGCTTGTCGTAGTTCCAGAATGGCGGGCGCACCAGGTTCGGCGGCACCCCGGTGATCAGCGCGATATCGGCGCTGCCGTCGTTCAGGGACGCCTCCAGTTCCGGTGGGTCGAGCGAGCGATGGTTGGTGTGCCTCGGCGTGGCGGTATGAAAGCCCAGCACATGGCCCTCGGTGTGCTCGCGGGCCATTATCCGCCGCCCTATGTCGCTGCCGCCGGCCCGCGAGGCGCGGGTCTGGACGAAGAACACCGCCTTGATCGCCGGTTGCAGTGGATTGTCGAGCAGGTCGTCGAGCACCCGTTCGGTCGGGTTGTAGAAACTGGAAGCGCTGGGGCCATCGTCGAAGGTCAACAGAAAGCGGATCGGCGCCTGGGCGCGCAGGCGTTGCTCGGTCTGCGCGGTCATTTCGATGGGGGCAGCGATGCAACCGCCCAGACCAGCGGCGAGCAACACTGCGCAGAGAAGCTTGAAGCCTTGTTTCATGTTTTGCCCTGTGCCGGACCGTTGCGGTCGTCACCTCAATGGCAAAAATCCCTCGCCCATGGATCCCTCGCCCGGCCTGCACGCAGCGCCGGGCACAGCTTGGAGGGGCAACGGCGGTTTTGGTTCCGGAGCGCCCGCTTTCAGGCAGCCCGGGCCTTCATGCCGAACCGCCTTCGCAGGGCCGCTGCCAGGCGCGCTGCAACAGGTCGATCACCTCCTCGTCCGAGGTCTGGGCAAAGTCCGCATAACCATTGCCGATCGACACGAACCACAGGGGCGTGATCGGGCAGATCAGCTCGTCGACCTCGAAACTCAGGGTGTCGACGGTTTCCTGCGGCCCCAGGGGCACGGCCACCACGATCCGCGCCGGGTGCTGCAGGCGCGCCGCCTGTACCGCGGCGTGCATCGAGGCGCCGGTGGCCAGCCCGTCGTCCACCAGGATCACCACCTGGTCACGCAGGTCGGGCGCGGCCCGGTCGCCACGGTAGACCCGTTCGCGGCGCTGCAACTCCTGGGTTTCCCGTATGGTCACCGCTTGCAGCGCGGCATCACCGAGGTGATGGCTGCTCAGGACGTCCTGATTGAGGATGCGGATACCACCGCTGGCGATGGCGCCCATCGCCAGTTCTTCATGGCCGGGCACGCCAAGCTTGCGCACCAGCATCAGGTCCAGCCGCACCTCCAGGGCCCGGGCGATTTCCCAGGCCACCGGCACCCCGCCCCGGGGCAACGCCAGCACGATCACTTCGGGCCGGCGGCTGTATTTCTGCAACGGCGCGACCAGCCCTTGCCCGGCGGCCTGACGGTTGCGCAGGGTCATCTGCAATGACGGATATTCGCTCATGTCTCACCTCCCAAGGCGCCCGGCTACAGCGCCAGCAGGCTGCAGGGCACCTGATACAGCGCGTGCTCGGTCGTGCTGCCCACCAGTTTCTCCAGGCCCTGGCGATGCACACGGCCCATGACCAGCACATCGGCCTGGTTCTCGGTGACGAAGTTGGCCAGCACGGTGACCGGCTGTCCGAGGATGAAATGCCGGCGTTCCTCGGGCACGCCATAACGCTCGGCCAGTTCCAGGAAGGCTTTTTCCAGGGTCACCCGCAGTTCCCGGGTCAGGTCCGCCAGCACCAGGCCACCGCCCCCGGCATCGCCCAGGTAGACCGACGACACGTCATAGGCGTGCAGCAGGTGCAGCTCGGCATCGCATTGCAGGGCCAGGCTGTTGGCTTCGTGGATGATCCGGTCGTTGAGCCCGTTGTGCTGGTACTCCGGCCGCGACGGGTCGACCGCCGCGACCACCATTTGCGGCAACGTATGGCCGTGGCGGCCCATGAGATACAGCGGTACCGGGCACTGGCGCAGCAGGTGCCAGTCCATCGGCGTGAGAAAGGCCCGTTTGAGCGCCGGTTCGTGCTGCACGTCCTTGATCAGCAGGTCGGGCTGGATTTCCGCGACGTGCTGCAGGATTTCCTCCAGCAGGTCGTCGGCCCAGGCCACCTCGCCGTTGACCTTGACACCATGGCCGCGCAGGCGATGCACCTCCTCCTGCAACCATTCCTGGTGCCCCAGGCGGTAACGTTCGCGCGCTTCATTGCGCACGTTGTGCTCGAACAGGGAAAGAATCGACGCCGGTTTCAGCAAGGCCGCGATATGCAGGCTCGCCCCGCTGGCCTTGGCCAGGGCAGCGGCACGCGGGATCGCGGGGGACTGGCGCATTGCCGGGTCGATGACCAGCAACAAGCGTTGATACTGGCTCATGGCGCACCTCCAGATAGGCTGGACGCCCACGCCGGCCACCGGCGCCCGCTTCGCTATACGCCAGTGCGTCAACGCCGGATCGAACGCCAGCATGACTTCAGACTTCCCACTGACAATGCGCCCGTCGCGGCGTTACGGCAAGTGCGTCCAGCGCCGGTGCAGACCACGGGCCAGGCTGTCCAGGGCAAAGCCCAGGGCGCCGATCAGCAGGACCATGGCCATCAGTTCCGAATAGGCCAGGCGGTCGCGGGTATCGAGGATGAAATAGCCCAGGCCGGCGCTGACGCCAAGCATTTCGCAAGGCACCAGGACGATCCACAAAATGCCGATAGCCAGGCGCACGCCGGTCAGCACATGGCCCAGCACCCCGGGCAGGATCACCTTGCGCAGGGTTTCCCAGCGGGTGGCGCTGAGGCTGCGGCTCAGTTGCAGCCAGCGCGGGTCGAGCTGGCGCACCCCGGCCGCGGTGTTGAGCAGGATCGGCCAGACCGCGGCGAAGGCCAGCAGGAAGTAGATCGGCTGGTCCCCTACCCCCATCAGCATCACCACCACCGGCATCCACGACAGCGGCGAGATCATCCGCAGGAACTGGAACGCCGGGGTGGTGGCCGCCTCCAGGTGGCGGTAGCTGCCGATCAGCAGGCCCAGGGGCACGCCCACCAGCAAGGCCAGCGCCAGGCCAACCAGGATGCGCTTGAGGCTGACCAGCACATGCTCGTACAGCTCGGCGCGGCCCAGCAGTTCCAGCAGGCTGGCCAGGGTCGCCGCCGGCGAAAAACGCGCCGCCAGCCCGTCGGCGCTGCCAAACAGGCGCACCCCCAGCCACCACAACAGCAGCAGGCCCAGCAGCCCGCCCACGCCCAGCAGCCCATGCAGGTTCGATGCGGATCGCTTGGCCATCAGAGGCTGAACTCCTCGCTGCGTTCGAAGCTGTCGGGCAAGCCGAATGCCTTGAGCCCGCCAACCGACGCGATGGCGTTGCGCACGAAGCGCTCGTCAACCAGATCGCGGGCGGTGTGCTGCGGGTCGAGGCTGGCCAAAAAGCCCTTGTCGCCTTCGATCAGGGTGTCCTTGAGGCGCTTGACCAGTTCCTCGGTGTAGCTGGGGAACGGGTACGGCTGGAAATCGATGCGCTGCTCGTCCCACTGGGCGTGCTGGATCGCGCCGTCGGCCAGGTACTGCTGGCGTTCGCTGGCACTCGGCGCCAAGACCCGGCTCAGCACCTGGGGCGCATGCGGGGTGTAGCGGTTGGCGCCGTCGCGGGACAGCAGACTGGCGACCTCGGCGCGGTGGTCGCGGGTCCACAGCTGCGCCTTGACGATGGCATTGACCACCTTCTGCGACCATTCGGGGCGGTTATTCAAATCCTGCTCGTGCATGAACACCACGCAGCAGGCGTGGTTGCGCCAGATATCCCCGGTAAAGCGCTGCACCCGGCCGACCTTGAGTTCCTCGGCCAGGGCGTTGAAGGGCTCGGCGACTATGTAGCCGGCGATGCGCTTGCTGGCCAGGGCCGGCGGCATGTCCGACGGCGGCAGCACCAGCAGGTTGACCTCGTTGGCCGCCAGCGGGCTGCTGGCTGGCCGGCTGACCGGGGTCAGGCCGTTGTCGCGCAACAGTTGCTGCACCACCACGTTGTGGATCGAGTACCAGAACGGAATCGCCAGCGCCTGCCCGCCCAGCTGCCGGACCTCGGTGATGCCCGGCGCCACGGTCAGGCCGGAGCCGCCGACGTGGTTCCAGGCCACCACCTTGGCCGGCACCTTACTGCCATAGCGAGCCCAGACGGTCATCGGCGACAGCAGGTGGATCACATTAACCTGCCCGGAAATGAACGCCTCGATCACCTGCGCCCAACTGCGCAGCAGCACCGGGCGCTCGGAGCGGATGCCCTCGGCCTCGAACAGGCCGTTGTTATGGGCCACCAGCAAGGGCGTGGCGTCGGTGATCGGCAGGTAGCCGATGCGCACCGGCGCGTCCGGCTCCGCGGCGGCGCGGGCCTGCAGGCTATTGAGCAACGGCAAGGCGCCGCCGGCGGTGAGCAAGGCGCTGAGCTTGAGGAAGTCGCGACGGCTGTGGGTGAAGTCATCCAGGCACATGGTGTATCTCCGATCATTCGGGCAAGGGGTTGAACCCGGCCATTTACCGCCAATTCAGGCTCTTCCATCTCTTCGGGCTCGTCTGTAGGAGCGAAGCTTGCTCGCGAATGACCTCAACGCTGACGGGGTGTCTGGGACCCTGCGCCGCACTGACGTTTTTATCGCGAGCAAGCTTCGCTCCTACAGAGACAGAGGTGCGGGCTGAGGCAGCAAGGCTTGGGGTTGTGCAGCGCGGCTCGCCCGCCGAAGGGTTTTGAGAATCTCGATACGCAGGGCGCCCAGTTCTTCCACCAGCTCGGCGCGCGGCTGAGGCAGGTCGATGCGCCACTCGCCGAGGGTCCGCGCCGGGCTGTTACCCAGTAGCAGGATTCGGTCGGAAAGCAGCAGGGCTTCGTCGATGTCGTGGGTGATCAACAGCGCCGCGGTGCGGTGCTCGGCAATCACCTTGAGCAGCAGTTGCTGCATGTCGGCGCGGGTCACTTCGTCCAGCGCGCCGAAGGGTTCGTCGAGCAACAGCACCTGCGGCTGGCGCGCCAGGCAACGGGCCAGCGCGGTGCGCTGGGCCATGCCGCCGGACAGCTGCGCCGGGTAATGCCCGCGGGCATGCTGCAGGCCGACCTCGGCGATCGCCTGGTCGATCCGCGCCTGGCGCTGCCGGGCGTCCAGCGCCGGCTGGCGGGCGAAATCGAGGCCGAAGGCGACGTTGTGTTCCAGGTTCAGCCAGGGCAGCAGGCTGGGGTCCTGGAACGCCACGGCCACCCGTGGATGCGGCCCGTCCAGCGCCTGGCCCAGCAGGCTGACGCTACCACTGTGGGGCGCCTGCAAGCCGGCCAGGACCCGCAACAGGCTGGACTTGCCGACGCCGCTGGGGCCGAGGATCGACACCACCTCCCCTGGCTGCAAGCGCAAGTCGAAGCCTTCCAGCACCGCTTGCCAGCCTGCTTCACCGGGGTAGCCGAGGCTGATCTGCCGGGCTTCGAGCAAGGCCGCGCTCATGCCGCCGCGTCCCGGGCCTGGCGCTGCAACTCGGCGCGCAACTGCACCAGGCTCGGCGTGACGATCGGCACGAAGGCCGACTCGCGCCAGCGCCGGGCAAAACCGCCGCCATGCTCGCTCAGGTAGGCCTTGCCGCCACTGGCCTGCAACTCCAGCTGCACGGCATTGGCGGCAGCTTCAGCCAGGGCGATGCGTAGCCGGAACAGCGCCGCTGGCTGGGTCAGGAAACGCCCCTCCAGCAAGCCGCGCTTGAGCTCGGCGACGCTCTCCTCCAACTGCTGGCGTTGCTCCTGCAACGGCTCGCGAAGAATCGAACGCCCGCTGTGCAGGTGCGTCTGCACTTCATCCAGCGCGCGCCGCGCCAGGCCGATGGCCATGCCGCATTGCAGGCCGAGAAACGCCGGGCGCACCGCCGGCAGAAAGGCCTTGGCGTCCTCGTGCAGCAACCAGTCGTGGCCGACCTCGACCTGCTGCAACTCCAGCGCCGCGGTGTTGCTCGACTGCAAGCCCATCAGTTGCAAATCCTCGGAACGTTGCAAGCCGGCCAGGCCCGCGGGGATCGCCAGGATAAAGGGCGCGCCGCCCTGCTCGTGCTCGATGGCCGCGGCCACCACAAAACCGCTTTTGCGCAGATTGGTCACCCAGTGCAGGCGCCCGTTCAGATTCCAACCACCCGCCCGTGGCTGCGCGCGGACTTGCAGGGCCTCGATGCCGGAGAGGAACTTCATGGCGTTCGACAGCCCGGTGGCCCCCGCCAGTTCGCCGCTGAGCAGGTCCGGCAACAGATGCTCGCGCAAGGCCGCGTTGGGGCTGTGCAGCAGGTATTCGATAAAGGCCCGCTGGCCCCAGAACACAAAGGCCGCCGCCAGGGAACGGCTGGCCACCGCGGCCACCGCCTCCACGGCGTCGCCCAGGTCGCCGTCGCTACCGCCCTGCCCGGCCGGAATGCCGATGCGCAGCACCTGCGCCTCGGCCAGTCGCGCCAGCACCTGCTGTGGGTCGCACTGGCCCAGATCCAGGGCCTGGGCCTCGGCGTCCAGCCATTGACTGAATGCGGGGTTGAGCATGTGGTTTTCTCCTTTTTACGCGGCACCGGCCAAACGGCCGTGCCTTGAATCCAGCCGCTGCATCATTGCTGCGGCGCTTGCCAGCGGTACTTCGCCAGTTCCGGGTTCAGCGGCGTGCGGGCGAACACGTTGGCGAAATTGCACAGGGTCGCCAGGCTCACCCCGAGAATCACTTCCAGGGCATTGCCCTCGCTGTAGCCGGCGGCCTTGAATGCCGCGAACGTCGGCTCACTGACATTGCCGCGGGTGGCGATCACCTCGGCGGCGAAGGCAGCCAATGCCTGCAGTTTTTCCTCCGGCAAGGGGCTGCGCTCACGCAACGCGCTGATCACTTCGTCCGACAGTTTGGCCTTATTCTGCGCCACCGCAGTGTGCCCGGCCACACAGAAATCGCAACCGTGAGTGGTGGCGGCCACCAGTTGCACCACCTCCCGTTCGGCCAGGCTCAGCTCGGCCTTGCCATTGAGCGCCGATACCGTAACGTAGGTCTCCAGCGCCGCCGGGGCATTGGCCAGGATGCCCAGCAGATTGGGGATGAACCCCGAGTTGTTCTGGGCGTTCTGCAAAAACGGCCGGGCCGCTTCGGGAGCGCTTTGCAGGCTGTGTAGAGTGATGCGCGACATGCGGTGGACTCCTGCTGTGTTGGTGTCCGGCCAGTCTGTTGGTTATAAGAATTCCGATCCATATTCTAAAGTAGCGATTACTTGCTCCTGAGTGTTTCCATTAGATGATTTCGTCCAGCCCACTGGTTGATTGGTTATTAGAAAGCCTTGAACTCGACGCTAGCCTGTTCCATGTCGGCCGCTACTGCGGCGGCTGGCACGCCAGCACCCACGGCCTGGCCCGGGCCAGCTTCCACCTGATCGTGCAGGGCCATTGCTGGCTGCATATCGAGGGCCATGAGCCGGCCCAGCGCCTGAATGCCGGGGATGCGCTGTTCCTGCTGCGCGACCTGGACTATCGCCTGTCCAGCGCCCAAGCGCATGGCGCCGCCCTTGAACTGCCACGCAGGGCCATGCAGGCGCTCGACGCTCACGCACAAGATCAGGCCGAGGATGGCGTGGGCCTGGTCTGCGGCTTCTTTCATTTCAAGTCCGGGCTGTCGTCGCTGATCATCGACGCCCTGCCGGACTGGATCGTGCTGCGCGCCGGCGACCCGTCCCTGAGCGCGGCGCGGGCCCTGTTCGAGCTGATCCTGCAAGAGTGCCAGCGCACGCCCGCGCCCTCCTCGGCGCTGCTGGAGCGCCTGAGCCATCTGCTGTTCCTCTATGTGCTGCGCCAGCAAGTGGCCGATAACCAGGGCCTTGGCGGGCTGGTGGCGCTGGCCCGGCACCCGGCTTTCGCAGCGCTGCTGGAACAGTTGATCGAACACCCCGAACAACCCTGGCCCCTGGAAAGCATGGCGGCCTGCACCGGGCTGTCGCGCTCGGCCTTCTTCAAGCGCTTCAACGAACTGGCCGGGCAATCCCCGGGCCAGGTCCTGCTGGCGCTGCGCATGCGCCATGCCTGCCAGTTGCTCAAGGCCAACCACACCGTGGAACAGGTCGGCGCGGCAGTGGGTTATCAATCGGTCGCGGCCTTTACCCGCGCCTTCGCCAAGGCCGTGGGCGTGCAGCCGGGGGCTTATCGGCGCCAGCACGAAGGGCGTTGAATGCGCCGGGGCCTGTGACCTGGCCCCCAAGGCGTCACTGGCTCAGGGCCTGGGTAAAGGAAGTGTCGACAACAGTCGCGGTGGCCAAGGGCGCCGGCAGCGCCTTGACCTTGAACAGGAAGTCCGCGGTGCTTTGCAGGTCGGCGGCGGCCTGCGGGTCCACCGGGCCGACGCTCATGTGCGCCTGGCGCAGCCAATGGCGCGAGACGTTCGGGTCGAGGTTGGCCTTTTTCGCCCACAGGTCGGCGTACTGGTCGGTGTGGCTGTCGACCCAGGCCCGGGCCAGCTTCAGGCGGCCGAGGAAGTCGGCGATGGCGGCGCGCTTGCTGTCGATGGCCGGGGTCGAGGCGGCGATGGCGCTGAGGCCGGGCATCAGGTTCTTCGCGGTGAGGATCGGCCGCGCGCCGGAGAACAGGATCTGCTGCGAGATATAGGGTTCCCACACCGGGAAGGCGTCGATGCTGCCCTGGGGCAAGGCCGCGGCAGCGTCGATCGGCATCAGCTTGATGAACTCGACATGGTCCTCCGGCAGGCCGGCCTGCTCCAGGGCGCGCAGGGTCAGTTGCTGGCTCCAGGCGCCGGGCCAGTAGGCGACCTTCTTGTCCTTGAGGTCGGCGATGGTCTGCACCGGCGAATCCTTGGGCACCAGCAAGGCGATGGTGTCCGGGTTCTGCCGCGAGACGCCGATCAGCTTCACCGGCGCCTGCTTCGCGGCCAGGAACAGAAAGCCCGAATCGCCGAGAAAGCCCAGGTCCAGGGCGCCGGTGTTCAGCGCCTCGGCCAGGGGCGCGGCGGCCTGGAAGTGTTTCCAGTCGACCTTGTAGGGCGCGCCTTCAAGCACTCCCGAGGCCTCCACCGAGGCTCGCACGTTGTAGTAGTTCTGGTCGCCGACCTGCAGCACCAGCGGCTCGGCGGCCTGGGCCAGGGGCGCCGCGAACAGGGTGCTGAAGAACAGACGGCGCAGGCGTCGGGAGAGCGTCATGGGAAATTCCTGGATGATTGGAAAAGCGGATTTTCTAGAACATAACGCTCTTAGAATCCGATTTTGAAATTCTGTTAATGCATAAGCTCATAGCCGCTTTTGCACCCGCGCCAGGAGGCTGTTGGTGGAGAAACAGCGCGGCAACAGACTGTTGGCCAGGCAACATCGCCAGAGGCTTTTTTCCTGTTGGAACACCTTGAAGCCGCCCTTCCCCGGCTATGGCACAGAGCCTGCAATATTCCTTTCCGACAGGATTTATTCCTACCTTCCGCGACTTTTGAAATAAGGAGCGGAAATAACAACTTGCCCTCTCGCCGCCTTGTCCGGAGCCATCCATGAAACCCGTCTTGCGCTTCCCCCTGGCCCGCGCCAGATACCTGCTCAGCGCCTGCGCCCTTGCACTGTTCCTGAGTTCGAGCCTGCAACCCCTGGCCCAGGCCGCGGAAAGCCCGCCAGCCGAAGTGCACCTGGACTACGCCTATTACTCGCCGGTCAGCCTGGTGCTCAAGCACTTCGGCTTTCTCGAAAAGGCCCTGCCCCAGACCAAGGTCGGCTGGGTCCTCAGCCAGGGCAGCAACCGCTCCCTGGAATACCTCAACAGCGGCGGCGTCGACTTCGCCTCGTCCGCCAGCCTGGCGGCGGTGCTGAGCCGGGCCAACGGCAGCCCGATCAAGTCGGTGTATGTCTACAGCCGCGCCGAATGGACCGCCCTGGTGGTGCGCAAGGATTCGCCGTACCAGACCGTCGCCGACCTCAAGGGCAAGAAGATCGCCGCCACCAAGGGCACCGATCCCTACCTGTTCACCCTGCGCAGCCTGCAACAGGCCGGGCTGAAAAAAGACGATGTGGAACTGGTGCACCTGCAGCACCCGGACGGTCGCACCGCCCTGGAGAAAGGCGACGTCGACGCCTGGGCCGGTCTCGATCCGCACATGGCCGCCAGCGAAGTACAGGCCGGGGCGCGCCTGCTGTACCGCAACACTGCTTTCAACAGCTACGGCGTGCTCAGCGTCACCGAGCAGTACGCCAAGGAGCATCCGCAGACCATCGCCAGCGTGCTCGCCGCCTATGAGCAGGCCCGCGAATGGTCGGTCAAGCACCCGGACGAGCTGGCCAGGCTACTGGCCGATGAATCCGGCCTGCCGCTGGAAGTGGCCCGGCTGCAACTGTCGCGCACCGACCTCGGCAACCCGCGGTTGAGCGCCGAGGATGTGCTGGCCTCCAAGGCCGCTGCGCCGATCCTGGTGTCCGAGGAACTGGTACGCCGCGGGGTGAACGTGGACCAGGTGATCGACCAACTGCTCGACACCGACGTCAAGCAGGCCGTGGCCCGTCAATAACCCACCGCCCAGGCGACGACCGAGTCCGCGCCTGGCGCGGATTCGGTGTTGCCGGAGAATCGCCATGAGCAGCGACAGCAACGACCTCTCGACCCGCCTGGCCCTGTCCGCGCCGGGCAAGCTCCCAGGCTTCAACCCCGCCCGCTGGCGCCTGCGCCTCAAGGGCCTGGCCCTGCCGGTAGTGATCATCCTGCTGCTGGAGTTCGTGGTGCGCATCGGCTGGCTGCCGTCGTACCAGATGCCGGCCCCCAGCGAGATCGCCCTGACCCTCGGCGACCTGGCCGAAGGCGCGCTGTGGAAACACATTGGCGCCAGCCTGCTGCGGGTGCTGCTGGGCTTTGCCATCGGCGCCGGCCTGGCGCTGGTCTTCGCCGCCTGGGTCGGCCTGAGCCGGGAGGCCGAAGCCTACCTGGAGCCGACCTTCGCCGGCCTGCGCTCGATCCCCAGCCTGGCCTGGGTGCCGTTGCTCCTGCTGTGGCTGGGCATCGACGAAACTTCGAAGGTGGTGCTGATCGCCATCGGCGCCTTCTTCCCGGTGTACCTCAATGGCGTGGCGGCAATTCGCGATATCGACCGCAAGCTGGTGGAGGTCGGCCACATGTACGGTTTCGGCCGGCGCCGGCTGGTGCGGCGGATTCTCCTGCCGGCCGCCCTGCCCGGCCTGTTCACCGGCTTGCGCAGCGGCATGAGCCTGGCCTGGATGTTCCTGGTGGCCGCCGAACTGATCGCCGCCACCAAGGGCCTGGGTTATCTGCTCAGCGACGGCCGGGAAACCTCGCGGCCGGACATCGTGCTGGCGGCGATCATCGTCCTCGCCGTGCTGGGCAAGCTCAGCGACGGCCTCCTCGCCGGCCTGGAAAAACGCTTCCTGGCCTGGCGCGACACCTTCAATGGCCAAGGCGGCAATGACTAACGCACAGAGGATCGAGCCATGACCCAAGCCCTGCTGGACATCCACGTGGAACGCAAGACCTTCGCCGCCACCACCGTCCTCCACGATATCCACCTGCAACTGCAGCCGCGGGAAACCGTGAGCCTGCTGGGCCCCAGCGGCTGCGGCAAAAGCACCCTGCTGCGCATCGTCGCCGGCCTGGAGAAGGACTTTCAGGGGCAACTGCGCAGCCATACCGAACGCCTGGCCTTTGTCTTCCAGGAACCGCGGCTGATGCCCTGGCTGACGGTGGAACAGAACATCGGCTTTGGCGACGACGAGCATTACGACCGCGCCTGGGTCGCGCAACTGATCGAGGAAGTCGGCCTTGCGGGTTTTGCCCAGGCCCTGCCCAAGGCGCTGTCCGGCGGCATGGCGCAGCGGGTGGCGATCGCCCGCGGCCTGTACGCGCGGCCACAGGTGCTGTTGCTCGACGAGCCCTTCAGCGCGGTGGACGCCTTTACCCGGATGAAACTGCAGGACCTGCTGCTGCAACTGGCCGAGCGTCACGCCATCGCCCTGCTGCTGGTGACCCACGATGTCGACGAGGCGCTGTACCTGAGCGACCGGGTGCTGGTGATGGACAACCGCCCCAGCCGTATTCGCCAGGAACTGGCCGTGCAACTGAGCCACCCGCGGGACCGCCGCGACCCGCTGCTGGCCCGCCTCAAGGCGTTGGCCCTGACCGAATTGCACAAGGCCCATGTGATTTGAGCGGGCTTTGCCACGGCCCGGCACTTAAGAACACAAAGGAATTAATAAATAAATAATCAGTATTTATGGTTATAAAAATAACCACGTACTCTCAGCTCATCCCGCCCATTGGTCACGACAGTGAAGTGCCTTATGAAACCGACTGACAACGTTATCGACTTCGCCCAGTTCCGCAAACGCAAGCAGGCCCAGCAACTGGCCCGGGCCATGTGGGAGATGTACGCGCGCAATGCCGGTTACCAGGCGTTCCAGTGGGTTCAGGCGGCCCGGCCGACCAGGACCTACCACGCGTGAGCGTCCAGGAACCCTCGCGCTTTCTGGCGAGCGCCGACGAACCCGGCCTGGATTTGACCCATCTGGAAACTCAGGAAGAAGACCCCATCAGCGAACGGGTCGCGCAGAACCTGCAACGCCTGCGCAGCAAGCGTCATCTGTCCCTGGATGCCCTGGCCCGCCAGTGCGGGGTCAGCCGGGCGATGCTGGCGCAGATCGAGTCCGGGCGCAGCGTGCCGTCGATCAAGGTGCTGTGCAAGATCGCCAAGGGCCTGAAGGTGTCGGTCGCGGCCTTTCTCGAACACCGCGCCTTCGAAGGCGTGGCGGTGCTGCCGTCGAGCCGGAGCAAACGCCTGGTCAGCGCCAACGGCGCCTTTGTCAGCCGCGCCCTGTTCCCCTTCGACGTGGCGCGCCAATCGGAATTCTACGAACTGCGCCTGAGCCCGCTCGGCGAAGACCAGTCCGAAGGACACGGGCCGGGGGTCCAGGAAAACCTGGTGGTGTCCCAGGGTGTACTGGAAATCAGCGTCAACCAAGAACGCTACCTGCTCTCCACCGGCGACTCGATCCTGTTCTACGCCGACCAGCCGCACCGCTACCGCAACCCCGCCGACAGCGAAGCGGTGGCCTACCTGGTGGTGACCTACCCGGAACGCCTGGACTGAAGGTGGAGTTGCGCCACGCAAATCTCTACCGCGAAAAACACACCACGGCTCATGAGAAGGCATCCACCCGGGTCAGTTCGGCCGACAGGCGCCAAAGACGTTCGGCCTGTTCCGGATCGACGGCATGGGGCCTTACGCCAACGAACGACGCCGGCTCGCTCTCGTCGAGCCTGGCCACCTCGCAGTCTTCGCAATACAACCCACCCAGGCCATCCAGCTTCGGCGATGTCGCTGCCCAGACCTGGGTGGCGGCGCCTTGCCGAGGGTTCTTGAAGGCCGGGTTCGCCGGATTGCCCTCGGCGTCTATCCAGCCCAGGGCGACCATTTCTTCCATGGGCAGGTAACGCTGCAGAGGCGTGGCGATCATGCCGGGGTGCAGAGAGAACGCCCGCACGCCCTGCTCGCGCCCCAACCGGTCCAGGTGCACGGCGAACAGCGCGTTGGCGGTTTTCGACTGGCCGTAGGCCAGCCACTTGTCGTAGCCCCGATCGAACTGCGGGTCGTCCCAGCGAATGGCGGATGAGTGATGGCCCGCGGAGGACACCATCACCACCCTGGCGCCGCCTTGCAACGCCGGCCAGAGCCGGTTGACCAGCGCATGGTGGCCCAGGTGATTGGTCGCGAACTGCGCCTCCCAACCGGGGCCCACTCGGGTTTCAGGGCAAGCCATGATGCCGGCGTTGCCCATCAATATGTCCAGGTGCGTGCCGCTCGCCAGAAATGCCTCCGAGAAACGCTTGATGCTCGCCAGGTCGGCCAGGTCCAGCCCATGCACCTCGACATTGGCGAGACCGGCAACCCGGGCCTGGGCCGCCTGGCGATCGCGGGCCGCCACTATGACCCGTGCCCCGGCGCCGGCCAGCGCCCGAGTGGTTTCCAGGCCCAGGCCGGAATGCCCTCCCGTTACCAGCGCCGTGGTTCGGGAAAGATCGAGGCCTTCGAGTACCTCGGATGCCGTCGAAGCTGCGCTGAAACCGGAATGAACAGGCGTCTGTCTATGGGTCATTGCAATGTCCTTTACGAATGGAAACCAAGCTGCCAATTTGAAGCGCTTTCATTCTGCGAGCCCGAACCTGGAGCGTGAATGCAATGGCGTCCTACTTTCTATCGAGAGCGTCCGGTTTGACACATGGATCCCCTATCAGAAGTCCTCACCCAGCTCAGTAGCCAGCATTCCTTTTTCGGTGGTTTGAAAGCCGGCGGCGACTGGGCCGTGCGCTTCCCGGCGCCGGAAGGCGTCAAGTTCAACGTGCTTGTGCGGGGGGCTTGCTGGCTGGCGGTGGAAGGAGAAGCAGAGCCGATATGGCTGGAAGCAGGCGACTGTTTCCTGCTATCCCGTGGGCGCCCCCTGTTGATTGGCAGCGATCTTTCGCTGCCAGCGATCGCGGCCGAGGCGATCTATCCTCACGCCGTCAACGGCGTGGCGCACTGCGGCAGTGATGAAGATTGCTTTCTGGTCGGCGGGCGTTTCGCCTTTGGCGACGAAGCCGAGCTTCTGTTCGACAGCCTGCCACCGGTCGCGGTGATCAAGAGCGAGTCGGACCAGGCATCCGTATTGCGCTGGGCCTTGCAACGGCTGGCGCACGAACTCTCCACTCCATCCCCCGGCGGCGCCCTGATGGTCCAGCACCTGGGCCACATCATGCTGGTGCAGGTACTGCGCATTTATCTGGAGCAGGAAGGAGGCAATACACCGGGCTGGCTCTCGGCGCTGTCCGAACCGCGTATCGGTGCCGCCGTCCAGGCCATTCACACCAGCCCTGCCCAACGCTGGACGGTCGAGGCCCTGGCCCAAGTGGCCGGTGTCTCGCGCTCGACACTGGCGCTGCGTTTCAAACAGGCCGCCGGCTTTTCGCCCCTGGAATACGTGTTGCGTTGGCGCATGCAACTGGCGACCCGGTCCTTGCGCAACACCCACCTGACGATTTCCTCGATCGCCCAGGCCCTGGGCTACGATTCCGACAGCGCGTTCAGCAATGCCTTCAAGCGCATCATCAAATGCTCGCCACGGGAGTACCGGGAACGAGCAAGGGCCGTCGCCCAACCCCAGGGGGAATCCGAAGTTCGAGTGGGTGCCTGAAATAAAAAAACCCGGCGGGATCGTCCCGGCCGGGCTTGTTGGGTGCCGCTGCGAGGAATCAGCAGGTGCAGCACATCATCGGCATGCCGTTGCAGCTCATCATCATCGGCATGCCGCAGTCGTTCATCATCTTCATCATCAGGGCGCAGCAGCTTTTCATCATGTCCATGTTCATGCCGGCCATTGGCATGATCTTGCACATCATGCAGTCGGCCTCGACGGTGCACTCCATCACGCACTTCATCGACGGCATCGGCATGCCCATCATCGGCATTGGCATCATGGCGCCCATCATCGGCATGGCCATGCTCGCCCGGGACATGCACATCATGCTCATGTTGGCGCAGTGCATCATCATCGGCATGCCGCAGTTCATCATCATTTGCATCATTTGCGCGCTGTTCTTGAACATGGCCATGTCCATGCCCGCGGCCGGCATCATCTTGCACAGCATGCCGTCGTCCATCATTTCGCAGCTCATGGTCGCCATCATCATCGGCATGCCCATCATCGGCATGTTGGCGTTCATCGGCATTTGCATCTGCATGGCATTCATCATGGTGAAACTCCCTAAGCGATTCGATAGTTGGACGAAGCGGATGGGGCGGATTCTAGGGAGTGGCGAACGCCGCACAAGATGCCGATCGAACAGCAATCGCGGCTGCCGGGACAGCTTCAGCGCAGCCGCTCGCGCGGGATTTTCCGCTTCAGCAGCCGAATGGATTTCATGGCGGACGGGAGCAGGACAACAGCGTGTTTTCCGCTGCGATGGATATGCGCGAATCAGCGCATCCCATAACCCAAAGAAATAATCATTCTAAAGAGGCCCGACTTTTCTCGGGAAAGGGCGCCTTGCCAGCCTCGCCGGTGCCCTGTGGCAGGGTTCGGCGAGGGTGGCAAGCGCGGTGCGGGGCATGACGCGGGCTCGGATCGCGGGTCTCAGAGCTTGGCGATCGACACCTCGGTGGATTTGACGAAGGCGATGACCTCGCTGCCGACCTTCAACTCCAGGTCGCGCACCGAGCGCGTGGTGATCACCGAGGTGACGATGCCCGAGGCGGTCTGCACATCGATCTCCGAGACCACCTGGCCTTCATGGATCTCCTTGATGATGCCCTTGAACTGGTTGCGAACATTGATTGCCTTGATGGTCATGATGGGCCTTCCTGTCTGGGGTGGGCACTGGCGCATCGCCGTGCAGGCCTCTAAGGTGCCCTGTGTCTTTTCATATTAAAAGGAATAAATAGTAGTTATTTTATTCCTTAAATGAATATAAAAATTTCTCCCGTCCTCTTCGTTACCTTGACCGAGCACCGCGCCTTTGCTTCTCTGGATCCCTAACCCTTTCAGGAGATTGTCATGCGAACACTCGAGCTGGCGGGCGTGCCCGTCCCGGTGATTGGCCAGGGTACCTGGCGCATGGGCGAGGAGCGCCACCAGCGCAACGCCGAGATTGCCGCGCTGCAGGCCGGTATCGAACGGGGCATGAGCCTGATCGACACCGCCGAGATGTACGCCGAGGGCGGCGCGGAGGAAGTGGTTGGCGCCGCCATCACCGGCCAGCGCGACCGGGTGTTCCTGGTCAGCAAGGTGTACCCGCACAACGCCAGCCGCAAAGGCATTCCCCAAGCCTGCGAACGCAGCCTGCGGCGCCTGGGTACCGACTACATCGATCTGTACCTGCTGCACTGGCGTGGGCAGTACCCGCTCGAGGAAACCGTGGAAGCCTTCGAGCGCCTGCGCGAAGACGGCAAGATCGGCCGCTGGGGCGTTTCCAATTTCGACCTCGATGACCTCGAGGAACTGGCGAGCCCGGCCTGCGCCACCAACCAGGTGCTGTACAACATCGAGGAACGCGGCATCGAATTCGACCTGCTGCCCGCCACGCGACAACAGCGCTTGCCGCTCATGGCTTACTGCCCTATCGCCCAGGCCGGCAAGCTGCTGCGCCACCCTACGCTGCAGCAGATCGCCGACCGCCATGGCGTGACCACGGCCCAGGTCTCGCTGGCCTGGGTCCTGCGCCAGGACGGCGTGATCGCCATTCCCAAGGCGGTACACCCCGAGCATGTCCGGCTGAATGCCGAGGCGGCCGGCTTGCGCTTGCACGACAAAGACCTGGCGGCCATCGACCAGGCCTTTCCCGCGCCACTGCGCAAGCAGCGACTGGCAGTGGTCTGAGCCGGCTGTCACGAGGCATGCCCCACTGAAAAAACCTGGTGCCCGTGCCAGGTTTTTTTCGTCGTGGACCAGGCTGGAAGCGGCGAAATACCGCGACTTTAAGGATCGTCCTATCCCGGATTAATGAGGGTTTATTTAGAGTGGGTCAATGAGATTAAAGACCTACCTTCATCAGATCAGTCCCCTATTTTCCAGTCCTGAAGCCGCCAGCAGGTTGCTGCGTCTTTTCGCACTCATTCTTTTGGTCGGCATCCTCGGCGCCGTCTACAACTTCCTCAATTCCACCCTCAGCAACGACATTTCCCGGCGCCGCGGCTACATGAGCAGCGCCATCGCCGAAGCCCAGACCTTCTTCACCAGCCGCGAGGCCTTGCTGGAAAGCCTCAGCCTGTCCGCGGTACGCCGATCCAGGCAGGTCCAGGGGTATCCGCCTTCCAGCGAAGAACTGCACCTGCAACTGGGCGACATCGATGATCCGTGGAGCATCTGGCTGAGCCAGCGCATGCGCGAATACTTCAAGGCCAAGCAGGTCAACCTGCTCTATGTAAGCCCTGGCCCCGAGGCCCGGGTCATGCGCCTCTACAGCAGTAACCCGACCTCCCCCAACCTGCCCAGGACCATCCTCTCCAAGCTTGAGGTCCTGAACCATGGGGAGCATCCGGACACCAACGAGCTGTGGCTGACCGACCCGTCCACGCAGACTTCGCAGCTGTACATTTTCACCCGGCTCGACGAGCGCACCGATGACTCCGGCTGGCTGGGCCTGGAAATGGATGGGCGGGAAGTGCTCAAGGCCCTCAGCGACCAGAGCGCCGGCGAGTTCATGATGTTCAACTCCGAAGGCGCGCTGCTGTTCACCAACACCCCGGCCGGGCGCCTGGGGCAGGCCCTGCAGCAACTGCAAGGCAGCAACTTCTTCGGTTTTGTCGGCAGTGGCTGGTGGCCCGATCATCTGGTGATCCGCAAGCAACTGATGACCTCCGACTGGCAACTGGTCTACTCCTTCAGCCTGCAGTCCCTGCTGATCGCGCTCTGGCCGCAGCTGGCCGGCGCCCTGGCGTTCTGCCTGTTCAGCATCAGCCTGATCTGCCTGCTGACCCGCCGCATCGAGCACCGTTTCATCACCCCTGCGCTGAGCCGTATCCAGGCGCTGGTCGAGAGCGAGCTGTTCAGCCGCGACGTGATCCAGACCGCGCCCGTGGCCTTGTGCGTGCTGCGGCGTACCGATGGCCAGGTGGTCCTGGAAAACACCCTGGCGCAGCAGTGGCTGGGCGATGGCGTCGAACGGGAAATACTCTGCGCCGGCTGGATCCAGCAAGCCTTCAAGAGCCACGAGCCGAACCGCTTCGACTACTTCGAGACCACCGACGGGCGCCATCTTTACCTGAGTTCCGCGCCCACCCGCTACAAGGGCGAGGACGTGTTGTTCTGCGCCTTCAGCGACATCAGCGCGCGCAAGCAGGTGGAAGCCGCGCTGGAAGAAGCGCGGCAGATGGCCGATGCCGCCAACGAAGCCAAGACCCTGTTCCTCGCCACCATGAGCCATGAAATTCGCACCCCGCTGTATGGCGTGCTGGGCACCCTGGAGCTGCTCGCGCGCACCCAACTGGATACCCAGCAGCGCGATTACCTGCGCGCCATCGAGTGTTCTTCCTCGACCCTGTTGCAGTTGATCTGCGATGTGCTGGACGTGTCCAAGATCGAGGCCGGGCAACTGGCCCTGGAGCTCAATGAGTTCTCGCCACTGGATCTGGTCCACGAGCTGATCCAGGGCTATTCCGCGGCGGCGTCGAACAAGGGCCTGCTGCTGTATTCCTGCGTGGACCCGCAAATCCCCGAGCGGCTGATCGGCGACGTCACCCGGATCCGGCAGATCCTCAGCAACCTGCTCAACAACGCGGTGAAGTTCACCGACCTGGGGCGCATCGTGCTGCGGGTCAGCCTGCTGAGCCGCGATGGCGAGCGCTCCAGCATCCTGTGGCAGGTCTCCGACACCGGCAAAGGCATTGCCCAGGATCATCAGCCGTTGATCTTCGAACCCTTCTATCAAACCGGCGGCAACGCCAACGTGGTGGCGGGCACCGGCCTGGGCCTGCCTATCTGTCAGCGTCTCACGCAATTGATGAACGGCAGCCTGCGCATGGTCAGCGAACTGGGGCTGGGTAGCAGCTTCTCCCTAACCCTGCCCCTGGAAGCGGCGATCGATGGGCCGGTCACCCTGCCCGCCACGCAGCTGCTGCCGGAAACCATCTATGTGATGTCCAGCGTCCGCGAGCTGGCGGAATCCATCGGCGGCTGGCTGCGCCAATGGGGCGCGCGGGTGCAACTCTGCCATCCCTCGAAGATCGCGCCGACCAGCGATTGCCTGCTGGTCGAGGTTCACCCCGGCGAACTGGAACAACGCCTGCAGCCCGACTGGCCCGGCCCGCTGATCCTCGCCACCGGGACCGGCAATAACCAACCGCAGGTTGGTACCGGATGCTGGCACGTGAACCTGAACCACCTGCGTTCCATTCATCAGGCGGTCAGCCAGGCCCAGGGGCTGTGGGTGGCCAAGGTCGAGAACCACAACGAACACTGGACGTTGAAGCAACTGGACCTGAACGTGCTGGTGGCCGAAGACAACGTCATCAACCAACTGATCCTCAGGGATCAGCTGGAAGAGCTGGGCTGCAGCGTGGAGCTTGCGTCAAACGGCGAGGAAGCCCTGTCGATGTGGAACCCCGAGCGGTTCGATCTGGTCCTCACCGACGTCAACATGCCCATGATGAATGGCTATGAACTGGCCAAGGAGCTGCGACGCCGTGGCTGTACGGTCCCGATCATCGGTGCCACGGCCAACGCGATGCGTGGAGAAGAAGAGCAATGTCTGGCGGCCGGAATGAACCATTGCCTGGTCAAACCTTTTGCATTACGCGCCCTGTTCAATTACCTAGCGCCCTATGAAAGAGCGAAGAATGAAGCCCTGTAGCATATTGATCGTTGAAGACCATCCCTTCCAGCACATGTACCTGCAGCATCTGTTCGGTGAGCTGGGCCCCTACTACCTGGAAGGCGCACGGGATGGCGAAGAGGCACTGGAACGCTTGAAATGGCGCAAGTTCGACCTGGTACTCACCGACCTGTTGATGCCGGGAATGGATGGCGTGCAGTTCATCCAGGGCCTGGCGGCCCTGCACTCCAAGCCGGCGCTGGCGATCATGAGCTCGGCTTCGCGGCGCATGCTGATGAGTGCCAGCCTGGTTGCCAAGAACCTCGGGGTGAAAGTCATCGGCCTGATTTCGAAACCGGTGAACCTTGCCGCCTTGCAGACCCTGACCACGCAATTGAGCATTTCGCAGCCGAGCTCGCCGCGCCCCTTGCCCGCCTCCATGCTCAGTCGGGACGCGCTGGTCCAGGCCATCGAGCAAGAGCAGTTCGAAGCCTGGTTCCAACCCAAGAAATCACTGTTCAACGGCCGCATCGTCGCCGCCGAAGCCCTGGTCCGCTGGATGCATCCGACACAGGGCATGCTGCTCCCCGACACCTTCCTGCCCGCCCTCAAGTCCTTCGATCTCGAGGAGGACCTGCTGTGGCTGGTCCTGCGCCAGGCGATCCAGGCCCAGGCACGCTGGCGCCAGCAGGACTACGACATTCCGGTGTCGATCAATCTGCCGACCCATCTGCTCAACAGCCACGACCTGGCGGACCGCCTGTTCGACTTTGTCATGGAACACCAGGGAGTACCGGGGCAGATCTGTTTCGAACTCATGGAATGTTCGGTGCCCCAGGACATCAGTAACTTCTATGCCGGTGCCTGCCGCTTGCGCATCAAGGGCTTCGGCCTGTCCCAGGACGACTTCGGCAAGGGCTACAGCTCGTACATGAACCTGGTTTCCACTCCGTTCACCGAACTGAAGATCGATCGCGCCCTGGTCCAGGGATGCCACGCCAGCGAAGAACTGACCAAGGCCCTGACCAGCATCATTGCCCTGGGTCGCCAGCTGGGCCTGACCGTGGTGGCCGAAGGCGTGGAAAACGCCGAGGAGCTGGCGCTGCTGCGCAAGATCGACTGCAGCCAGGTGCAGGGTTTCCTGATCTCTCGCGCAGTCCCCTCCGAGCAGTTTCAACAGTTGCTGGTGAACGACGGTCCAGCCGCCAGTTATTGAGCCGAGGACATCCGCCCCTTCAGGATTACATGCCCCACATCACTGACAAGTCGTTGTTTAAAGGTAAAATCCTCAAGGCTTCGACTTTTTCATGCTTTTTTGGATACCAGTGATGAACCACCAGGACACGCTCATCGAGAATCTGAAACGATACTCGACTCGCCTGAACAAGGGATTGTTGATTTTCCTCGGCTTGACCCTGTTGTTGATCGCCATCAGTTACTGGTCGTCGCACAAACTGCTCGAAGAACAACACGGCAGGTTCAAAGCGCATTTTGCGCGGATGATGGAAGACATCCGCGAACATGAAGACTTCCTCCGGGGCGTGGCCGTACAAAGTAGCAAGATCCCCCTTCACGCCAACGACTCGATTTCATACCTGAAAAGCGCCTTGCCCGAAGAGGGGCCGCACAACTACCTGGGCCAGGAATTTGCCTTTTCCACGCCCTTCAGCCTCTCCGTCAATCACCAGGGCGTCGAGCCTGACACCTTGGCCAGACTGGCCGACCTGGGAGAGCACCTGACCGACTATTACAGCGCCTTCTGGTCCACTTCCCATTACCAGTCACCGCCATTTTTCCTGTTCGATGCCAAGGGCAACTTCAATATCGGCATTCCGGCCGCCGGGCATTCACGCGACCCGCTCTGGAAAAACGACACCCCCAACAAGACCCTCGTCCTGCAAACGCTCAAGCATCTGCTGGCGAAAGATTCGGCACGGGCCGATGGCGCGGTCGATTGGGAGCCCCTCGTCCCCCATCAGGCCAACGAGGCCCCCGTCCGGCTGCTGGCCTATGTCAGCACCCATCTCGGGCCGCAATGGTCACGAGTCCAGGACACTGGCAACCAGATCGGCGTCGCGTCGCTGTTCAGCATGGATCTGGTCAATGACATCAAGCGACTCATGCCGTGGTCGACCTATGACCATGTCGCCCTGGTCGCCCCCTCCGGAAAGGTGCTGAGCGGTTCGCTGCAACCGGGCGTCGTGCTGCATGACGGGCTGAACATCACCGGCGACGGCATGGTCTTCAAAGTCTCGAGCCATTCCGCCGAGCCCTGGACCGCTCTCTATACCATCGGTTTCAAGAGCTACTTCAACTACACCCTGTGGCCCTTGCCAGTCTTGCTGGCCCTGCTGATCGGCGGCATTGGCTGTGGCTGGCTGGTCAGTCGCCGGTATCAGTCGCGTATCGTCAAACCGGTCTACGAGGCTTACCAACGCACCGCCGAGAGCGAGGCCTTCAGCCGGGCCGTGATCGATTGCGCACCCACCGGCCTGTGCGTGGTGCGTCGCTCGGACTTCAAGGTCCTGCTGGAAAACCGCAAAGCCCAGCAATGGCAAGGCAGCACAAAACTGCGGATGGCCCTGGAGAGCCGGCAGGACCTGTACGTCGCCGGTGAAACCCGGCTGGACATCGACGGTACTCACCTGCAGGTAGGGTTCGTGCCCACCCGTTACCAGGGCGAGGATGCCTTGCTCTGTGCCTTCCACGACGTGACCAGCCACATCGAGGGCGCGGCCATGCTGGAGCAGGCACGACGCTCCGCCGATGCGGCGAGCGAAGCCAAGACGCTGTTCCTCGCCACCATGAGCCACGAAATACGCACCCCGCTCTATGGCGTACTGGGCACCCTGGAACTGCTCGGGCTGACGCGCCTGGATGCCCGCCAGCGCGAGCACCTGCAAACCATCCAGCGCTCGTCCAGCACCCTGTTCCAATTGATCAGCGATGTCCTGGACATTTCCAAGATCGAATCCGGGCAGATGGCGATCGAGTCCCAGGCGTTCTGCCCGCTGCAGATGATCGAGGACACACTGCACGCCTACAGCGTCTTCGCCGAAAACAAAGGCCTGCTGCTGTACGCCTGTGTCGATGCGGCGTTGCCCGACCAGTTGCTGGGCGACCCGGTACGGATCCGGCAGATCCTCAGCAACCTGCTCAGCAACGCCATCAAGTTCACCGACACCGGGCGCGTGGTATTGCGAGTCAAGCTCCTGCACTGCATGGATGGCCAGGCCAGCCTGGAGTGGCAGGTCACCGACTCCGGCATCGGCATTTCACCGGCGCAACAGGAACGCCTGTTCGACACCTTCTACCAGGTACGCGACGCCTCCAGCGAAGCCGGAGCCGGACTCGGCCTGGCGATATGCCGCTGCTTGACGGAAATGATGGACGGCCAGATACGCGTGGTCAGCGAGCCCGGCCTGGGCAGCAGCTTCTCGCTCCGGCTGGGGCTGAAGGTCATGCCCGGCGCTCTGGAAGGTTGCGCGGACATCCTGCCGAGCACCCAGGCGGTGTATGTGCGAGCTCCCGCCGTGGAGCTGGCGCAGAGCACCAGTGACTGGCTGAATCGCCTCGGCGTGGTCGCCAAGCCATTGCCGGCCTTTGTCGAAGAGTCGCGCCAGGCCAACCTGCTGGTCGATGTCCTGCCCTCCGACAGCCTGCCGGCCTGGGCCGGACCACGGGTCCTGTGCGTCGCCGGCGAACACCCGGCACCGCCACCGCGAGGTTGCACCGTGGATGCCCATGATGTGCGGGCCATCGCCAGGGCCGTCTCCCTGACCCTGCACGGGAAAACCATCGCGCCCGCCGCTCCCGAATGCGACCTGGGCAACAGGCTCGGCCTGCATATCCTGGTGGCCGAGGACAACGCGATCAATCAGGCGATCATCAAGGAGCAGCTCGAAGCCCTGGGCTGCACGGTGACAGCCGCCTCCAATGGCGAAGAAGCCTTGCAGCTCTGGCAGCCACAGGTGTTCGACCTGGTGCTGACCGATGTGAACATGCCGCTGCTCAACGGCTATGAACTGACCCGCGCCCTGCGTGAGCGTGACCGGGAGACTCCAATCGTCGGGGTCACGGCCAATGCCATGCGCGAAGAAGGCGCCCGCTGCATGGCTGTCGGCATGAATGCCTGGCTGGTCAAACCCTTGAGCCTGCAGACTCTGCACCACTACCTGTCGAATCTCTGCGCGAATGCGCCTGCCCAGGAACCGCAACCGATGATCGATGCAACGCCTTCCCCCGCGACCGGCGACACAATGATCGAGCTTTCCCCAAAAATGCGTGAGCTGTTCATTACCACCATGCGCCAGGATGTCCAGAGCGTGACCGACGCCCTCGACGCCCAGGATGCCAAGCGGCTCGCCGAACGGCTGCACAGCGCCGCCGGAGCGCTGGGTGCCGTGCAGCTGAGCGGGCTGGCGAAAAACTGCGCCGAACTGGAGTCCCGGATACTGCAAAGCGCGATCACCTCTTCCGTGACCCTTGAGGTGAAAAGCCTGATACAAAGCTTGACGGATATTCTTAATGCACTTGAATGAGACGCGACAAGATTTGATGAGCGCAATCCTTTACTCTTTCTCCTTACCAACCGGCGTATTACGAGTGGCTAGTCATGGAAAAATTTAAAGTAGTCATCGCCGACGATCATCCGATTGTTCTGCTCGGCGTTCGCGAGTTGATGGAACGAGAAAGCAACTTTGAAATAGTTGGTGAAGCCATCAGCTCACAGGGCTTGATCGAGATCCTCGAACAACAGCCGGTCGATATCGTCATTACCGACTACAACATGCCCGGGGACTCTCCCTACGGCGACGGCCTCAAGCTGGTCGAGTACCTGAAGCGCCACTTCCCGCGCCTGCAGATCCTGATCCTGACCATGATCTCCAACCAGTTGATCCTCACACGCCTGCACGAACTGGGAGTGGTCGGAGTGATCCAGAAAAGCCAGCTGCACAATGAAATCCAGGTGGCGCTCAAGACCATTGTCGAAAGAGGCTCTTATCAGAGTCTGGAACCTGCGCCGAGCTCGGTCATCGAATCCAACGCCAGCATCGACGACCGGATCTCCATGCTCTCACCCAAGGAGTTTGAAATCCTGCGGCTGTTCGTTTCCGGCAAGAGCGTCAGTGACATTGCCCGCAGCCAGAACCGCAGTTCGAAGACCATCAGCGCGCAAAAAATCTCCGCCATGCGCAAGCTGGAAGTCGAGAGCGACCAGGACCTGCTGACGTACTGCATCGGGCGCAACATTTTCAACTGACCCCCTCTTATCCAGCGAAGACAGAAGACCCGAACGACGATGACCTGCGACGACCAGTTCGACCTGCAACAGCTTCAAGGTGCCTGGGAACAGGTGGAGTACGAGGACAACGGGGTCAGCAACCCGCCTGACGAACATGGTGCCCCAGGAGCTCTTACCCTGATCCAAGGGCAAGGGTTCCGCGTCGTGACGCTCGAAGGCGAGCTGTTGCTCGCGGGCAGTTTTACCCTCGATACCCGGACCACACCGAAATCCATTACCTGGGTCGACTCCATGGGCGCCGACACCGGCAAGCACTTGCCTGCCAGCTATCGACTGGACGGCGATGACTTCGTCTTCATCGCCGCGGACGAGGGCCGTCCCAGGCCCACCGAGTTCCGCACCGGGCCTGGTGAAACCCTGCGCCGGTTCATCCGCATCTCACAGGATGGAACAGGCCTCGGCAGCCGCTGAGGTTCACTCATTGGCCGGCATGCCGTCAGGCCCTGGCCCGCTGTATTTCCCGCCCCGCCAACTCGCCGATGGCCAACAACGCGGCGCAATCCGCACCATCCTGGGCCTGTACCGACATGCCTTGAATGATCGCCCCGATATACCGGGCCAGCGCCGCTGCCTGGGTATCGGCGCGCAGTTGTCCGTTGGCGATGCCCTGCTCGATATGCGCCTCAAAGGCCTTGAGGGTATTGGCCCTCAGAGCACCGACGAATTCCCGTAGCGCATCGTTTTCCACCGCGCAGGTCAGGGTCGCGGTGGAAATCATGCAGCCTCGCGGCCGCCCGGGCAGGCTGTATTCATGGGCCGCCTCGCGGAGCAGGCGGAGGAAACCGTCCACCACATCCGCCTCCTCGCGCAGTGCCCGCTCGGCAAAGGAGCCAGTGCTGCGCTGGTAATGCGCCAGCGCCTGCTGGTAAAGCTCGGCCTTGGACCTGAACGCGGCATACAGGCTTTGCACGGTGATGCCCATGGCCGCCGACAACTCCGGCATCGAGGCGCCTTCATAGCCCAGGCGCCAGAACACCTCTGCCGCAAGGCCCAGGACCTGGTCGCGATCAAAGGCAATCGGCCGTCCACGACGGCGCATCACGGCAGCAGGATTATTTATCATAGTGATCACTATTGAAATTAGGACGAATGGCGGTTAATCATAGCGGACATTGTGATTATAGAGGCTCTCCCTATGGATCGACCCCATAAAGGCCTGCTCGCCCTGGCAGCCACCCTCGGCGCTTCGCTGGCCAGCGCCGCCACGCCGGACGAGGCACTCGGCAGGCGCATGGACACGGCCATCGAACGCGCCATCGGCGAACAGCGGATCGTCGGCACCGTGGTGGTGGTGATGCGCGACGGCCAGGTGGTGTACCAGCGCGCCGCCGGTTTCGCCGATCGGGAGGCGGCCCGGCCCATGACCGGCGACACCATCCTGCGCCTGGCCTCTATCACCAAGCCCATGGTGTCCGTGGTCGCCATGCGCCTGGTGGAACAGGGCACGCTGTCCCTGGACGATACGGTCAGCCAATGGCTGGCGGATTTCCGCCCAAGGCTGGCCGACGGCACCCGCCCGCCGATCACCCTCAAGCAATTGCTGACCCACACCGCCGGCCTGAGCTATGGCTTTCTCGAGGCCGAGCACGGGGCGTATCGCACCGCTGGGGTGTCGGATGGCCTGGCCGAGCCGGGCATAAGCCTGGAAGACAACCTGAAACGCATTGCCAGCGTGCCCTTGAGTTATCCGCCGGGCACGCAGTGGCGCTATTCCATGGCCATCGACGTGCTCGGCGCCGTGCTGGAAAAGGCCAGCGGCAAAAGCCTGCCAGCCCTGACCGAGGAACTGGTCACCCAACCTTTGCACATGAACGACACCGCGTTCTCGGTCAAGGACCCTGCCCGCCTCGGCGCGGTTTACCGCGATGATCGTCCGCGGCCGAGCCGGATGCAGGACGAGGCGGCGATCCGGGTCGGCGAAAGCACCACGCTGTTCTCCCTCAAGCGGATCTTCGACCCGCGCGCCTACCCTTCCGGTGGCGCCGGCATGGCCGGTACCGCCATGGACGTGGCGCGTTTTCTCGACACCTTGCGCCAGGGTGGCGGCCCGCTGCTTTCCGCCCGCAGCGTGCAGGCGATGATGACCGACCAGGTCGACGCCCAGGCGCAGACCCAGGGGCCGGGCTGGGGCTTCGGCTACGGCTGGGCGGTGCTGGACGATCCGGCCCTGGCCGGCACCCCGCAATCCAAGGGCACCCTGCAGTGGGGTGGCGCCTACGGCCACAGCTGGTTTGTCGACCCGCAGGCCAGGCTGACCGTGGTGGCGTTGACCAACACCGCCTTCGAGGGCATGTCGGGGGCCTTTACCCGGGAGATCCGCGACGCCGCCTACCCGGCGCCCTGAAGCACCTCGTCGCCCGGAGCGTCGAGCGACCACCAGCCCGGCAGCAATTGCCGGACCCGGGGCTCGGCGAACCGGTCGTCGATCAGCATCACTACGCCGCGGTCCTGCTGGCTGCGAATCACCCGGCCCGCGGCCTGCACCACCTTCTGCAGGCTGGGGTACAGGTAGGTGTAGTCGTAACCGGCGCCGAAAATCGCCGCCATGCGCTGTTTCATCTGCTCGTTCACTGGGTTCAGCTGGGCCAGGCCGAGGGTGGCGATAAAGGCGCCGATCAGGCGCGAACCCGGCAGGTCGATACCCTCGCCGAATGCCCCGCCCAGCACGGCGAAACCCACTCCCTGGCCATCGGCGTCGAAGCGCTCGAGAAACCCCTGGCGTTGCCCTTCATCCATCCCGCGCGACTGTTGCCACAAAGGAATATCCGGATGCTGTTCGGCCAGCAGGCTGGCCACCTGCTGCAAGTAGTCGAAGCTGCTGAAGAACGCCAGGTAGTTGCCGGGGCGCTGGCGGAACTGGCTGGCGATCAGCTCGACGATGGGCGCCAGCGACGCCTGGCGATGGGCGAAACGGGTGGAGATCCGGCTGACGATGTGCACGTCCAGCTGCGCTGCACTGAACGGCGACTCCACGTCCACCCACACCGTGGTTTCCGGCAGCCCCAGCAGGTCGCGGTAGTAATGCCAGGGGTTGAGGGTCGCCGAGAACAGCACCGTACTGCGCGCCGCGCTCAGCCGCGGCGCCAGGAAGCCCGCCGGCACCACGTTGCGCAGGCACAGCTCGGACAGACTGCGCCGGGCATTGATCTGGCGCTTGCTGATATCGAACAGGAACTGCTCGTCGAACAGTTCGGCCACCCGGGCGAATTGCAGGGCATCGAAGTAGAAGCCCTGCAACCGGCTGTCCAGCCCTTGCGGGTGGTCGTTGAGGTAATCGCCGATCGCCGAGATACACAGCGACAGCGCCTTGAGCAGCGGGGCCGGCGCCTGGTCGTAGGCCTGGTACGGCCGCAACTGCTCCTTGTGCAGGGCATTCCATTCCCGGTTGAGCCGTTGCAGCGGCTTCTTCAGCGGCTCCGGGGCGGCCTGGCGCACGCTGTGCAACTGGTACTGGTCGAGGCTGGCGCTGTACATCGAGCGCCCGCGCTCCACCAGGTTGTGCGCTTCGTCCACCAGCGCGGCGACCTTCCATTGGTTGGCCTGCGCCAGGCCGAACAGCAAGGCGCTGAAATCGAAGTAGTAGTTGTAGTCCGCCACCAGCAGATCGCTCCAGCGGGCCATTTCCTGGCTCAGGTAATACGGGCACAGCCCATGCGCCAGGGCGATCTCGCGCAGCGCCTGCTGGTCCAGCAAGGACCGCTGGCTCGCCGCCTGCCGCGCCGCCGGCAGACGGTCGTAGAAACCCTTGGCCAGCGGGCAGGACTCGCCATGACAGGCCTGCTCCGGGTGCTCGCAAGCCTTGTCCCGCGCCACCAGTTCCAGCACCCGCAACGGCAGCCCGGGGCTGCGTTCGAACAGCACCTCGGCGGCATCCAGCGCCAGTTTGCGTCCCGGGGTCTTGGCGGTGAGGAAGAACAGCTTGTCCAGCTGCTGCCCCGGCATCGCCTTGAGCATGGGAAACACCGTGCCCAGGGTCTTGCCGATCCCGGTCGGCGCCTGGGCCATCAGGCAGCGCCCGGTACTCACCGCCTTGTACACCGACTCGGCCAGCGCGCGCTGCCCGGGACGGAAGTCGGGATGGGGGAAACCCAGCGCCGCCATGGCCTGGTCGCGGGCGTGCCTGTGGGCGAGCTCCTGCTCGGCCCACTGCAGGAACAGGCTGCATTGCCGGTTGAAGAACTGCTCCAGGGCCTGGGCCTCGTGCTCTTCCACCAGCGACGTCTCGCGCTCGCTGAGGATGTCGAAATACACCAGCGCCAGACGGATGCTGCTCAACTGCAACTGCTGGCACAGCAGCCAGCCATAGACCTTCGCCTGGGCCCAATGCAGCTGGCGATGGTTGGCCGGCATGCGCTCCAGGTCGCCGCGGTAGGTCTTGACCTCCTCCAGCAGGTTGGCGTCCGGGTCGTAGCCGTCCGCCCTGCCCTTGACCGTCAACGCGCCGAAGCTGCCTTCGAGGGGCACCTCACTCCGATAGTTCGCGCTGCGCCGCGCCGCCACCGTGCGATGGCCCTGGATGCCTTCCAGCGCGGTGGGCGACGGGGTGAAGCGCAGGTCGAGGTCGCCGACCTTGGCGGTGAATTCGCACAGCGCCCGTACCGCGATACGGTAATTCACCCGTCCTGCTCCGCCCATTGCACGTAGCAGACCGCCACCGGCATCTGGTGCTGCCGGCAGAACTCCAGCCAGCGCAACTGGTTGTCCTGCAGGCGGTCGCCAGGGCCCTTGACCTCGATCATGCGGTAGGTTTTCTGCTGCGGCCAGAACTGGATCAGGTCCGGCATGCCGGCGCGGTTGGCCTTGATGTCCTGCAGCAGGCGCTCGAACCAGTGCTTGAGGTGCTCGGCCGGCAGGCAGGCCAGCGCCTGCTCCAGCAATTCTTCGCCGAGGGCGCCCCAGAACACGAAAGGCGACTGCACGCCCCACTTGTCGAGGTAGCGCTGGCGGATGGTCTGCGCATAACGCCCGTCATCCAGCTCCGCCAGGCAGGCCTGGAACAGCTCGGCGCGACGGCTGTGGAAGTCCTCGCTCAACAGGTCGGCCGGACCGCGCTGGAACGGGTGGAAGAACGCCCCGGGCAGCGGCGCGAAGATCGCCGGCCAGCAGAGCAGCCCGAACAGCGAATTGATCAGGCTGTTCTCCACGTAATGCACCGGCGCCTGCTCCTCGTGGAGATGGGCCTGCACATGGAATTCCACCGACAGCGCCGGATCGACCCGCGGCAGGCTGAGGTCCAGGCGCAGCGTCGGCTGGGTGCCGCCGCGCGGCGTGGCCGGGCCGCCCAGCTTGCGCCGCAACCTGGGCAGCAGCCGCAGCAGTTGCTGCTGCTCGGCCGCGTTGTGCGGGGCCAGTGCCGCCGCCTCGGCCAGGGCCAGCGCCTGCGGGTAATCGCAACTGCGCTCGAAGACGCGGATCAGCCGCGCTCTCGCCCCGGGATCGGCGCAGGCCTGGTAGATGGCGGCCGCCAGCGGCCATTCGGCTAGCCGCTCGCAATGCTGCCCCAGCAGGAACAGCAACTTGGCCCGGCGCCGCTGCAACCAGGGATTGTCGCTGGCGAACGCCTGGATGCTCGTCAGCACCTCCTCCAGCGCCGCGCCGTTTTCAAAATGCTGCCGACAGTCCTCCAGGTACAGGAAACCCTCGACGTCGGCGCGGCTGCGCAGCGCCCGAGCGTCGTCGCGAAACTCGACCTTTTCGTAGGTGAAGATACCCAGGTCGGCCAGCACGAACTCCGACCAGTCCTGGTGCAGGTTGCCGAAGAACATCAGGCGCAGGCGGTCGCACAGCGCCATGACCGTCAGGCTGCACACCCCGTCTTCCAGATCCGGGCACCACTGGCCCAGGCTTCGCGGCTCGTCGAACAGCGGCACCAAGGCGGCCAGCCAGTCGGACTTGCGGGCCTTCGGCTGCTCGATTTGCGCGCGAAAAACGTGGAGGATTTCCGCCTTCTGCAACAGGTTGAACAGCTCTTCCAGGGTCAGCGGCGCCTGCTCGTCGACCCAGCCCAGGCGCACCAGCGGTGCGACGGCCGCGCGAGTATCGCCGATTTCTTCATAGACCAGCCGGGACGTGCGAAAATGACAGCCCTTGCGCATGATCATGCGCACCAGCAGGGCCTGGGATGGCTGGGCCAGCGCCGAGAAGTCGTCGATGAAGCTACGCTCTTCGGGTGACAGCACATCGGCGTAGCGCAGCTTGAGCCACGCCAGCACCTGCTGGAAGTTGTGCAGGTAATAAAGAGGGTTTTCCAGAGGGTTGGAAGTCACAGGACAAGCGCGCCGCAAAGAGGTTGATACTGGTTATGCATACAGATAACAGCTGCCGACCTGCCCTGGCAAACACTATTGGATAAGTGGCGTTACAGGTTTTTTTACGGGGCCGCAGAACTTTCTTGCGGTTAATCACACCAAGGGCGGATAGCCATATAGTCGCGAGCCGCCAATCATGGGTGGACTCACAAAGATTCATGAAGAGAGGTTTGTCTATGAACGTCAAATACCTGGGCCTGCCGTTGGCCGTTGCAGCCTTCCTGGCACTGGGCGGCTGTGCCTCGCCAACCGTGGTGACGCTGCAGAACGGCACGCAATACCTGACCAAGGACATGCCTAACGCCAAGACCGCCGACGGGTTCTACGAATTCGAAGACATCGCCGGCAAGAAAATCCGCATCAAGGCGGCCGATGTCGCCACCGTCCGCCAAGAGGACTGACCGATCGAACCCGGTCGCCCTCAGGGCGACCAGGGTGCCGAATTCTGCCCCGGCACGCTGTTATCGCAGGAAATGTAGTGCTGCTCCCCGCGCTTCTGCAGTTCGCCACGCACCCGCTGACACCGCTCGAACTCCCGGGCCGCCGCATTATCGATGCTGATATTGCCGGTGGTTTCAGGCTTTTTACCCTCCCCCAGGGTCACGCTCGCCCAAGGCCGCTCTGCGTCGATATGAAAGCGGCTGCCCGGTTCGGGCTGCACTTCTTTTTCGGTGGCCTGCGCGGCGGCCGGTAGCTGGTCCGGGGTCACGCCGTAGCGCTTGAGGATCGACTGCTGAGGCAAGTCCTCGGCCATTGCGCTGCCCGCCATCAGGACCAGCGCCAGACCGATGCCATACCTCTGGTTATCACTCACCTTGTGTTTCTCCTGCTGTTCACTGTTGCCATTGAATGAGCCTCGGCAGCGGCTGCCTGCCTTGATAACGCGCAGGCTCCTGCGGACTTTAAGGGCCCGGAGCGCACGCGCGGCATCCACCCGCCTGGCGACAGGCCGATGTTTTATCGAGCGCTGTGTCACAGGGGGCAGGTATTGGAGTCACTTCCAGGCTGGCGGGTCACCCTTTGGGCAAATACCCTTGGCTTTGGCGAAAAATGCGGTCGAGGGACACACAAAGAAAAACCCATGACCGCGCGAGGCAAAAATCGCCAACCCGCGCGGTCAGGCTTCAGGCGATGGTGATGCTCGCGCCGTTGAGGCTGTCCAGGCTCACCCCTACCAGGGTCACCGAGTCACCACCGAAGGTCAGCAGGGTATCGTTGCCCACGGTGCTGGCGTGGGCGCGGAAGTCGTCGTTGGCGACCACGCCTGCGACGCCGAGGAACACCAGTTTGTCGCTGCTCTGGTAACCCAGCACCCGGTCCTGGCCGAAATTGCCGCTGAACAGCAAGGTATTACTACCCCCGCCCGCCTGCAGCAGGTCGTTGCCCGCACCGCCGACCAGCACATCGTTGCCCTGTCCGCCGATCAGGTGGTCATCGCCGTCCAGGCCGAACAGCCAGTCGCCGCCAGCGTGAGCGGTCAGGGTATTGGCCGCGGCGTCGCCCTTCACCGAAGCGGCGTACTGGGTCAGGTTGCTCCCCGCCAGCAGGCCCTTGTCGGTGACGCTGTGGGTCACGTCGTCCTTGAATAGGCCCCAGAGGAACCCCGGTTCCTTGCTGGTGATCGCGCCGATATCGCGGGTGATGCTGATGCCGCCATTGGCATCGCGCACATACAGGGTGCCGGCGCCGTCGTTGGCGAAGCTGAAGTTCTTCACCGATTGCTGCAGGTCCAGGGTGTTGTGGCCCTGCCCGCCCAGCAGGATGTTGTAGCCGCCGGCGTCGCGAAAGGTATCGTTGCCGGCGCGGCCTTCGAGGTAGTCGTTGCCCTGGCCGCCCTGGATCAGGTCGTTGCTGTCGGTGCCGATGATAAAGGTGCTGCCCTTGTGGGTTTCGGCATTGCGGTTGAGGTCCTGGACCCAGGTGGTAGCCCGCGCCGGGTCCGACAGGTTGGCGACGATGATGGTCGAGTCCTTGCTCGTCAGGTCGTAGAACTTCGACTCGAGGATCCGTGTCATGCCGTCGCCGTAGCCGGTGGGCAGGTGCGACAGCCAGGTCGGGATATTCAGGATGGAGAACGGCAGCAGGTTCCAGGCCGCCGAGGCGTAATGGTCGTTGAAACTGACGATGTTGTTGGTCGCCGACTCCTGCGCCGTGTCGTGCACGCCGAGGGACGCCAGGTTGAACGAAGAGCCGTCGAGGGCGCGGAACACCGGGTCGTTTTCGTAGCCGATATTCAGCACCTTGTCCCCCGCGCTCTGGGTCGGCGAGGCGTAGGCGACGTAGCTGGCATCCTGGTAGAACCCCGACCAGTGATCGCCGCTCAGGTCCGCCAGGCTGTTGACCGCCAGGCCGCCGAGGCTGTGGCCGCTGACCAGGATGTCCTTGCCCGTCAGGCCGTTGGCCTGGGCGAAGGCCGCGACATCGGCGAGCAGCTTGCCGAAGGCTTCGCCGGCGTAGTTTTTCGCATAGTCCCTGGGCCCGAACGCCGCCAGCAGGTCGTTGATCACATCGCCGATGGAGTCGCCGATCACCGATTCACGGGGCCCGCTGGTGCCGCGAAAGGCAATGCCAATGGAGGTCAGGTGGCCCTGGTCGTCGTACTTGCCGAGGACTTCGGCCTGGGCCGTGGTGTAGCCGGCCTTTTCCCCGTAGTAGGTGCCCCTGAAGTCGGTCTTGCCGTCGTAGCCCAGCTGGGAAGCGCCGATCGGCGTCCAGCCGGCCTTTTGCACCGCCTCCAGCGCGGCTTTCTCCGAGTCGGGGTTCCACGGCACGCCCGGAATCACCCCTTGCGAATCGCTGCTGCCGATCAGCCCCGTGACCAGGGTCGCCGGTAGGCCGAGGCCGAAACCGTACTGCTGATAACCGGCGGAAAAGCCGTTGTCGAGGTTGTGGTAGGAATACAGCGTGATCGCCAGCGCATCGGAAAACAGCGCCTTTGAATCTTCTGTGCCGAGGTTTTTGTAGTCATACACACCCATGGTATTGCCTCTCTTTGTTGTTGAACTTTATTCGAGATAGCTCACGCGGACGGGACGCCCTCAACAGGCGCCCCGCCCTTAGTGCAATGCCTCCTTGCGTTTTTTATCTAGGCGAAGACGATCCCCCCTGCGGAAAGGCTGTCCGGTGCGACCCCGACCAGCGTGACGGCGTAGTCGCCGACGCTGAGCAAGGTGTCCTGGCCGCTCTGTGACAGGTGCTGCGTGTAGTCATAGCCCTGCCCCGCGCCCGCCACGCCCATGAACACCAGCTTGTCGCTGCCCTGGTAGCCATGGATCGCGTCGAAGCCGAAGGCGCCGCTGAACAGGAAGGTGTTGGCCCCGCCGCCGCTGGAGTACATGACGTCGTTGCCGGCGCCGCCGACAAAGGTCACGTCGCTCTTGTCGCT
This sequence comes from Pseudomonas chlororaphis subsp. chlororaphis, assembly GCF_003945765.1. Lineage (NCBI taxonomy): Bacteria > Pseudomonadati > Pseudomonadota > Gammaproteobacteria > Pseudomonadales > Pseudomonadaceae > Pseudomonas > Pseudomonas chlororaphis. Next base: position 3,715,860 of record NZ_CP027712.1, read on the forward strand.
GCGCAGCACATCGTCGCCGCCGTGACCGAACAGCCAGTCGCCGTCGACGCTGGCCACCAGCGCATTGCCGTAGGCGTCGCCATTGAGCGAGTGGTTGTATTGGGTCAACTGGTTGCCGGCCAGCAGGCCCTGGTCGGTCACGCTGTGGGTCACTTCCTTGCTGAACAGGCCCCAGGCAAAACCCGGCTCCTTGCTCACCAGCGCGCCGATATCGCGGGTCATGCTGATGCCGCCGTAGGCATCGCGCACGTACAGGGTACCGTCACCATCGTTGACCACGCTGAACTTACCCAGCGACTGCTGCAGGTCGAAGACGTTATGCCCCTTGCCGCCCAGCAGGATGTTGTAGCCACCGTCGTCGCGGAAGGTGTCGTTGCCGTCGCGGCCCTCGATGAAGTCGTTGCCGCGCCCGCCCTTGAGCAGGTCGCTGCCGTCGGTGCCGAAGATAAAGGTGCTGCCCTTGTGCGGTTCGGCGTTGCGGTTGAGGTCCTCGACCCAGGTCTTGCCCCGACTGGCCTCGGACAAAGTGGAAACGATCAGGGTCGAGTCCTTGCTGGTCAGGTCGTAGAACGCCGAATCCACCACTCGGTTCAAGCCATCGGCGTAACCCGCGGAACCGTGGGCCTTCCACGACAGCGGGTTGAGGATGCTCTGCGGCAGCAGGTTCTCCAGGGTCGACGCGTAGTGCTCGTTGAAGTTGACGATGTTGTTGGTCGCCGACGCCTGGACCTTGTCATGGCTGCCCAGGGACGAAGCGTTGAAGGTGGTGCCGTCGAGCACCCTGAACACCGGATCGTTTTCGTAGCCGATGTTCAGCACTTTGTCCCCCGGGCCCTGGGTCGGCGAGGCGAACGCCACATAGCGGGCGTCGGCATAGAAACCGCCCCAGTGCTCGCCGCTCAGCTCGGCCAGGCTGTTGACCCCCAGGCCGCCCAGGCTGTGGCCGCTGACCAGTACATCCTGGCCGCTCAGGCCCTGGGCCTTGGCGAACTCGGCGACACTGGCGAACAGCTTGTCGAAGGCATTCTTGCTGTAGTTCGCCGCGTAACCCACCGGCCCGACCGCCGCCAGCAGGTTGTTCTTGATGTCGCCCAGGGTATCGCTCAAGCCCAGGCCGCCAGTGCCGCGAAAGGCGATACCGATCGACAGCAGCTTGCCGGCCTCGTCATAACGCCCCAGCACCTCCACTTCGGCGCTGGTAAAGCCTGGCTGCTCGCCGAAGAAGGTGCCCTGGGGCCCGACCTTGCCCTGATACCCCAGCCGCTCGGCACCAATCGCCGTCCAGCCCGACGCCAGCGGCTGCCCGGTGGGCGTGTAGGCGTAGAGCGTCAACGCCAGGGCATCGCTGTACAGCGCCTTGCCCGCCTCGCCCTTGAAACTCCGGTAATCGAATACACCCATGTTGTGTCTCACTCTTATGGTCATTGGCCCGCAGGCCTCAGAACTGCCAGTCCAGGGTCAGGCCGACCCCGTGACTCTTGTCCCGAGAACCCAGCAGGCCGTTGTAGTCCAGGTTTACCCGGGTATCGCGCCCCAGCAACAGGCCGGCGCGAGCCCCGACCACAGCGGCGTTACGGTCCAGCGCAACGCTCTGTATGTTGAACGAACCACCATTGGCAAAAGCCAGGTGCTGATCCGAATGGGTATCGCTCAGGTTGTGCTGCCAGCCGAGGGTGCCGGCCAGTTCCAGCTGCCGGACATCGGACAGGGCGAAGCGTTTGCTGGCCCGCAGGCCGAGGGTCGAGAGCACCGCGTCGCGGTTGTCATCGCCACTGCGCAGTGCGGTAGCCCCGCCTTTTTCGCGGAAGCTGTCGCTGCCCACATGCACGTAGGCCAGATTGACGAAGGGCTCCAGGGCCACACCCGGCAGCGCCACTTGCCACGCCGCTTCGGTGAACAGCTGGGCGGTCTGGGCGTCGCGCTTGACCTTTTGCCGGTCGGAGAACTCGCCGTATTGCAGGTCGCGCTTCACATCGATGCGATGCCAGCTATAGGAACCGCCGACGCTCAGGCGCACGGCATCCAGCTGATGACCCAGGTAGGCACCCAGGTGATAGCTGTCCACCTCTGCCTGGGAATGGGTGCCGTCGCCCATGCTCAGGGAACTGTCGCTGTAGCCGGTGAACAGGCCGAGACGAGTGTCTTCGGCGATCAAGCCATCGACCCCGGCGAGCAGGCCGCCGATCGAAGTGTTGTAGTTGGCATGGTCATAACCGCCGTCGGCCTTGCCCCAGGCCCCCAGCACCTTGAACCACACATTGTTGTCGCTGGCCGCGGGCGCCGACGAATCGAGCAGGCCGTCCTGACGCAGACGGTCGCCCACCGCATCGCGCAGCTGACGGCTGTCGTTGATCAGCAGCGTGCCGATGGCCGGATGGATCTCCCCGGTCAGTTGCTGGAAGGCTTGTTGCGCGCTGGCGGCGTTCTCCGACAGCAGCAGGCTTTCGTACACCGGATTGCCCGCCCCCAGTCGCTCGGCGGCGGCCGCCACGGAACGCTGGTTCGGGGTCAGGCCGACGTCGCTGAAGGACGTGGCGTTACGCGCGACCTGCAACTGTACGCCGCTGGCCGAGTAATCGAGGCTGCCACCAATGAACAGGTAGTTCGGCGTCACCGAACCGAAGCGCCCTTCGATGCCACCGGCCGCCTGCAGGATGTTGTATTGCCGGCCGAGCAGGCTTTGCGCCTCGCGGGCACTGAGCAGGGTCGGGCTGTTCTCCAGGGCCAGGGTCACATTGGCCCCTTCGACGGTGGCCTTGCCGCCGGCGACTATCTGGTCGCTGCTGGTGGGCGACAGCTCCACCGCGTAGGTCGAGCCCGGTTGCAGGGTCACGTCGCCCGCCACCTGCAAGGTGCCGATCGAGTTGCCCGGCGCCACGGTACCGCCACGGTTGGCGGTCAGCGCGGCGATGCGCCCGTTGCCGCCGAGAATGCCGCTGTCATTGACCGTCACCGCCGAGGCCAGCGAACCGTTGATGGCCAGGCGTCCCTGATTGACCAGGGTCGGGCCGCTGTAGCTGTTGTTGCCGGTCAGCACCAGGGTGCCGATGCCCTGCTTGGTCAGGCCGCCGTGTCCGGAAATGTCGTTGCGCCAGACATCCAGGCCGCAAGACAGGCCAGTGCACAGGCGCTCGGTGGGTTTGCCGGCATCCACCACGGCGCCGATACCGGGCAGGTCGACCACGAACTGGCCGGAGCCGTAGGCGCCTTCGACCCGGAACTCCTGAGGAATGTCCGCTTCGGTGACGAACATGCCCGGACCGTCGATGCCCTTTTGCAGGTTGATCATGCCCCAGCCGTACAACGCGTCGATGCCCGGATCGCCCATGTCGGTGGCGGTGGTCCTCAGCACCGTGGCGATCTGCGAAGCGCTCATGTAGGGAAAGCGCTCCATCAGCACCGCCGCCGCGCCCGCCACATGGGGCGCGGCCATCGAGGTGCCGCTCTTGTTGGCGTAGCCGATGGTCATGTCGTCCAGGTTGGTGCCGCCGATCACCGCGCTGTAGATCCGCGTACCCGGCGCCGAGACGCAGAAGCTCGCGGTGTAGCCGCAGCGCGAGGAGAAGGTGCTGAGGGTGTAGGGATTGGGGCTGGCGGTGTCCGGGTTCTTCTGCAAGGCCGCCACCGTCATCCAGTTCGGCGCGATTTCCGGCACGAAATAGGCCAGGCCGGCGATGGCGTCCGGGTTGTTCAGGTTGTAGTCGTTGCCGGCGGCGAAGATGGTCAGCACACCACCGCGGGCCGCGTCGATCGCCCCGCTGTAGGCGCCACCCTGGCGGGTGCCCAGCAGCGGCTGGATCTGGTCGAACTGCAACTGCGCGTCCTGCACGGTGAAATGCGGGAAGGCCGGGTCGCGACCGCCCTGGTCGAAGCGGTCGGTGATGCCGATGCCCCAGCTGTTGTTGATGATCCGCGCGCCGCTGTTCACCAGGGCATCCCAGCCGGCCCGGTAGACCGCGCCGTCGTTGCCGAGAATGATCCCGTCCTCGGGGCCCGGGTCGCCGTTTTCGGCGCTGATGATCTGCGCGTCGAAGGCCACGCCATGCATCGGCCCGCCGTCGCGGCTGCCGGCGGCGATCCCGCCGACGTGGGTGCCGTGGGAGCCGAGCTTGCCGTCGGAGCCCACCGAGGGCGTGCCGTCATAACGGAAGGCATCGCCGGCTTTGACCGGAATGTAAGGGTCGGTGTATTCGCGGATGCCGCTGGTGACCAGGGTGATCACCTTGTTGCTGCCGCTGAATTCCGGGTGCTGGGCATACACCGGCTGGTCGAAGATCCCCAGCTTGACGCCCTTGCCGGTATAACCGGCGGCATAGGCCTGCTCGGCATGGATCGCCCCCAGGCCCCATTCGGCGTTGAACTCGGCACTGCGCCAACTGCCGGGATCGCCCGGCTGGCCGCTTTCGACATAAGGCGCGGCCTGGGCGTTACCCGCCACGGCCAGGCCACAGATCAAAGCGCCGCAGGAGGCGCGCACCAGGCTGTTGGCCGCCGGAGCAGCCCCCGTAAATCTGTATTTCATCGGTACCTTCCTTAGTTGCCTTGCTTAGAAATAGTTGCCTTGCTGGAAATAGTTGCCTTGCTAGAGGAAACACCGCGCCAGACCCGGCGCGGGTGGTTTTACCGAACAGCCGGCCCGCCAACGGCGAGCCGTGCTGTACCGATAGCGGCTGCCGTGTCGACGCGACCTTGCGTCGACACGGCGCTGTCAAAAGCCGGGTCAGAACTGCCAGTTCAGGCTCAACCCCGCCCCGTGGTTCTTCTCACGGCTGGCCAGCTGGCCGTTGTAATCCAGGCTCAGGCGCAGGTCCCGGCTCAGCGCCAGGCTGGCATGGGCGCCGACCAGCGCGGCATTGCGCGGCAGCGAGGTGCTTTCGACGCTGAACGGCGTGCCGCCGGAAGCAAAGGCCAGGTGTTCCTCGGCCCGGGTGTTGCTCAGGTTGTGCTGCCAGCCCAGGGAGCCGGAAAGGTCCAGGCGGGTTTGCCCGGACAGCTCGAGGCTTTTCAGGGCGCGCAGGCCGAGGGTACTGAGTGCGGCTTCGCGACTGTCGCTGCCGCCTTTCAACGCCGCGGCGTCGCCCTTCTCGCTGAAGCTGTCGCGGTGCAGGTGCACGTAGGCCAGGTTGGCGAACGGTTCCAGGGCCAGCGCCGGCAGGTCGAGGCGATAAGCCGCCTCGCCGAAGACCTGGCTGGTACGGGCATCGACCTTGGCTTTCTGCTTGCCGCTGACTTCGCCGAACTGCAGGTCGCGCTTGACGTCGGCGCGATGCCAGCTGTGGGCCGCGCCCGCGCTCAGGCGCCAGGCGCCCAGCTCGTGGCCGAGGTAGGTGCCCAGGTGATAGCTGTCCACCGAGGCTTTGGAATGGGTGCCGCCGCCCATGCTCAGGGAGCTGTCGCTGTAGCCGACGAAGGCGCCCAGGCGCGTGCTGTCGCTGAGCGCGCCATCAGCCCCCAGCAGCAACCCGCCGATGGACGTGTTGTAGCCCTCGGTGTCGTGGCTGCCGTCGTTCTTGCCCCAGGCGCCCAGCACCTTGAGCCAGAGGTTGCCCTCGCTCTGCACCACCGTGCCCGGGACCTGCAGACGCTCGCCAACCGCATCGCGCAGCTGCCGGCTGTCGTTGAGCAGCATCGAACCCAGCGCCGGGTAGATTTCCCCGGACAGCTGCTGGAACGCCTGTTGCGCCACACCGGCGCTCGGCGAGCGCAGCAGGCTTTCATACACCGGGTTACCGGCCCCCAGTTGCTCGGCGGCGGCCGCCACCGAGCGCTGGTTCGGGGTCAGGCCGACACTGGCGAACGAGGTGGCGTTACGCCCGATGCTCAGCTGCACGCCGCTGGCCGAATAATCGAGGCTGCCGCCGAGGAACAGATAGTTCGGTTCCACCGAGCCGAAGCGCCCGTCGATGCCGTTCGCCGCCTGGAGGATCTGGTACTGGCTGCCGATCAGGCTTTGCGTCTGTTGCAGGCTGAGCAGCTGCGGGCTGTTTTCCAGGGCCAGGGTGACCCCGGCGCCGTTGAGGGTGGCCTTGCCGCCAGCGACGATGCGGTCGCTGCTGGTGGGCGACAGCTCCACGGCATAGGTCGAGCCCGGCTGGAAGGTCACGTCCCCCGCCACCTGCAAGGTGCCGATGGAGTTGCCCGGCGCCACGGTGGCGCCGCTGTTGGCCAGCAGCGCGCCGATGCGGCCGGAACCGCCGAGGGTGCCGCCGTCATTGACCGTGACACTGGAAGCCAGCGAGCCATTGACTGTCAGCAAACCGCCGTTGACCGTGGTCGCGCCGCGATAGCTGTTGTTGCCGCTGAGCACCAGCCAGCCGGCGCCGGACTTGATCAGGCTGCCCTCGTACACCCGCTGCGCGGCGGCCGCGTCGCGGGCCATGCCGACGGCGTAGTCGGTCTTGTCCTGCTGGCTGGCGCCGGCGCCCAGGCCGTTTTCCCAGCCCTTGTCCTTCAGGGTCTGTTGCCAGGCCGCGTGTTCGGCGGCGTCCTCGCCCTGGCGCTGCAGCAGCGCCTTGTCCGAGATGTCGTTGCTCCAGACATCGCCCTGCCCGGCACCCAGGTTGGCGTCGAACGATCCCAGCAACTGCCCGGGACCCTGCATGGCCCGCTCCAGGTTGGGCACGCCCCAGCCGACCAGGCTGGTGGGCGCCTCGGTGATCGAGCCGTCCAGCTGGGTGGCGGTGGTCAGCAGCACCTCCAGGGCCTGCTGGTTATTCATGTAGGGATAACGCTCCATCACCAGGGCCAGCGCGCCCGTGGCATGGGGCGCGGCCATCGAGGTGCCGGACTTGGTGGCGTAACCGCCGCCGGGCACTGTGCTGGAGATCAGCCGCCCGGGCGCGGCCACGCACCAGTACTTGGCGATGCCGCACTGGTTGTAGCGCTGCTGGTTATTGGCATCCAGGCCGGACACCGCCAGCCAGTGGCCTTCCAGCTCCGGCTGGAAGTACGGCAGCGCCGCGCGCACGCTGGCGTTGGCGTAACCGCTGTTACCGGCGCTGAACACGTTGATCACGCCCTGGCGCGATATATCGGCTGCCGCGTCCAGCCAGGTGACCTGGCCATAGTGCTGGGCATAGGCGGCGTGCAAGTCGCCCAGGGTCTGGTAGCTGACACCCGGCGGCTGGCTGCCCCAGCTGTTGTTGATGGCGCGCACCCCGGCATCCGCCAGGGCGCCGTACACCGCCTTGAAATACTGCGGGTCCGGGGTCGGGCCGAACAGGAAGCTGTCGTTCTTGTTGGTGTTGCCCACGTAGACCTGGGCATTGAAGGCCACGCCGTGCATGCCAACGCCGTCGCGGGCCGCGCCCATGGTGCCGGTGACATGGGTGCCATGGCTGTCGTTGTTGCCGTTGAGCACCCCGGAGACGCTGAACGGCGTGCCATCGACATAGCTGCCGGAGGCGGTGACCCCGTGGAAGCGCTCGGGCGAGGCTTCGCCATGGCTGGCGTCGAAGCCCGAGTCGAGGGCACCGATCTTCACCCCGCTGCCGGTGATGCCGGCGGCATAGGCGGAGCTGGCGCGCATGCGCTCCAGGCCCCAGTCCTGGGTGTATTCGGCCGATTGCCAGCTGGCCGGCACCCCCAACTGGCCGGTTTCCTGGTACTGCGCCTGGGCCATGCCCGGCAGTGCTACCGCCGACAGCGTGGAGCAAGCGAGCAACGAGCGGCGACTCAGCGCCTTGAGCTGATAAAAGCGTCTATCCATGTGATGACTTCTCGTTTTTTGTTTTTGTCGAAAATGTCAGGTCGGGCCGCCCGCGGCCGCCTTTTTGTCAGTTCATGAGCCGGGCCTGAAGGCTTCGTCGACCCGGGCCAGGTCGTCTTCACGCAGGGTGCCTGCGTAGTAGTGCAACTTGGTCCAGGCCATCAAATAGTCGTAGCGGGCCTGCGCCAGGTCGCGGCGCGTGGTGTACAGCTGCTGTTCGGCGTTCAGCGCGTCGAGGTTGACCCGTTCGCCGCCGAGGATGCTCTGCTTGGTCGAGACCACCAGGGCCTCGGCCGAGGTCAGCGCCTTCTGATAAGCCCGCAGCTTGCTGACCCCGGACAAGCAAGCGCTGAACTGGCGCCGCAGCTCGATCAGGGTGGTGCGGGTCTGCGAATCCAGCTCGTACTCGGCTTGCTCCATCGTCCGGCTGGCCTGGCGGGTGGCCGCCGAGACACCGCCACCGGCGTACAGCGGCATGCTGATTTCGATGCCGATGGTGTTGGTGTCGTAGCGCTGGTTGTAAGTGTTGCCGCTTTCCGACTCGACCCGGCGCGAGGTGGCATAGGCGCTGAGCCGCGGCAGATGGCCGGCGCGATTGCGCTCGATCTCGTAACGCGCCACTTCCACGGCCTGGCGCTGGGAGGCCAGGTTCGGGTTGTTACTGATCGCCAGTTCATGCCAGGCGTCGTAGTTGGCCGGCGACAGGGTGAAGGACTCGAAACGCTCGCGCAGCGGGTCGAGGTCGCGGATGTCCACGGTCGGCACGCCGATCAGCGCGCCCAGTTCGCGCAGCGCCGCGTCCTGCTCGTCGCGGGCCTCGATCTCCTCGGCGGTGGCCAGCTCGTAGCGCGACTCCGCTTCGAGGATGTCGGTGCGGGTGCCCTCGCCCTGGCGAAACATGTGCTCGTTCTGCTGGAACTGCTGCTCGAAGGCCTTCTTCTTGGCCAGGGCGATCTCGATCTGGTCCTGGGCGAACAGCGCCTGGGTGTAGTAGGTCAGCACCCGTACCAGCAGCTCCTGGCTCTTGCCGCGAAAGTTCTCGTCGGCGAACAGCGCCTGGGCCACACCCTTGCGGTAGGAGGCATAGGCCTCGTAGTCGATCAGCGGCTGTTGCAGGGTGAAGGTGGAGCCGTAGCTGTCGTAGTTGCGGTCATCGTGGCTGGTGCCGCCGCGGCCGTCGGGCACGGTGGCCTGGGAGTTGTTGCGGCCCTTGTTGTAGCTGTAGTTGAGTTTCGGCAGCAGCCCGGCGCGGCCGATGATGCGGTTCTCCAGGCCGGCATCGCGCTCCTTGATCGCGCCGAGAAACACCGGGTCGTTGCGCAAGGCCTGTTCATAGACCTGGAACGGCCCCATGGCCTGGGCGTGGGTGCATACCAGTAAAGCGACTGTGGCTCCGAAGATGGAAAGCTGACTCATGCGACGGAACATCCTTATTCCTCGGTCAATGCGGAACCCGCCCGGTCGAGCAGGGGTTTGAACAGGTAGTTGAGCAGCGAGCGCTCGCCGGTACGGACGAACATCTCCGCCGGCATGCCCGGCTTGATCACCAGGCCGTTGAGCTTTTCCATGGCCTGGTCGCTGACGCTGCTGCGCAGCACGTAGTACGGCACCCCGGTCTTTTCATCGACCATCTGGTCGGCGGAGATCAGGCTGACCTCGCCGGACACCCGCGGCGTGCGGCTCTGGTTGAAGGCGGTGAACAGGATGTCCACCGGCAGGTGGCTGCCGACCTTGTCGATCAGGTTCACCGGCAGGTGCCCTTCCACTTCCAGGCGAGTGCCCTGGGGCACGATCTCCAGCAGGTTTTCCCCGGGGCGCACCACGGCGCCTTCGGTGTGCACCCCGAGGTTGACCGCGATGCCGTCGGCCGGCGCGAGGATTTCGCTGTGCTGCAGGTCGAAACCGGCCGAGGTCAGCTGCTGTTCCAGGGTCAGGCTTTTCAGCTGGGCTTCGGCCAACTGGCTGCGCACTTCCTTCTGGTATTCCTCGCCGTGCTGCTGCAACTTGAGCCGCGACTCGAGAATGCCCTGCTCCACCCGCCCGCTTTCACCGGTGTTCTGCGCCAGTTCCTGCTGCACCTGGGACAGCTGGCGCTGGTACTCCATCAGGCGGTTGCGCGGAATGTAGCCGTTATCCGCCAGGGGTTGCAGGTTGGCCAGTTGCTGGCGCAGGGACTCGGCCTGGTTGTTGAGGTCGGTACGCGCGCGGCGCATCCCGGCCAGTTGCGCGGTGGCGCCTTCGATATTGGCGCGGATCCCGGCCTGCTCGCGGGCGAAGGCTTCGCGCCGGCTGCTGAACAGTTGCCGCTGGCCTTCCAGCACCAGGGCCAGGCGTGGATCGGGATCGGCGCTCAGGGCCTCGGGGAAATTCACCTGCTTGAGGTTGTCGCGTTCGCTCTGCCAGCGCGCCAGGCTGGCCCAGGCCATGCGGTACTGCGCCTGCAGCGACTGCACATCGGCTTCGACCTGGGTCTGGTCCAGGCGGAACAGCGGCTGGCCCTGCTTCACCGCCTCGCCTTCACGCACCAGGATCCGGCTGACCACCCCGCCGCTCATGGATTGCACGGCCTTGCGCTTGCCCGAGACCACCACCGTGCCTTGCACCGGGATGCCCTGGTCCAGCGGCGCCAGGGCCGCCCAGAGAAAAAAGCTTCCGGCGCCGGCCAGTGCCAGGACCCAGCCCATGCGCGCGAAAAACCGCGCATCGCGCTCGGGACGCTCCGGCGCGTAACCTTGTTCGATCATCATTTCGCTGTCCTTGCTCATGCGCCTGGGTTCCGTGTCGGGGCCTGATACTGGCGGCTCATGCTCAAGCCGCCCGGGGCCGTCGGGGCCGAGGTTTTTTCCCGCTGCTGCTCCTGGTTTTGGGCCTGGTTTTGGTGTTGTGCCTGGGCACCACTGGACAGCGCCTTGAGCACTTCCTGGCTCGGGCCGAAGGCCTGCAGGTGCCCTTCGTTGAGCACCAGCAGCTTGTCGGCCTGGGCCAGCGCCGAGGAACGATGGGTGACCAGGATCACGCTGGTGCCCTGGGCCTTCATCTGCGCGATGGCCGACGCCAGGGCGCTTTCGCCCACGGTGTCGAGGTTGGAGTTCGGCTCGTCGAGCACCACCAGGCGCGGCTGGCCATACAGCGCTCGGGCCAGGGCCACGCGCTGCTTCTGGCCGCCGGACAGGCCGCTGCCGTCATCGCCCAGCAGGGTGTCGTAGCCCTGGGGCAGGCGCAGGATCAGTTCGTGCACGCCGGCCTGTTGCGCGGCCTGCACCACCTGCTGCGGGTCGGCTTCCTGAAAGCGCGCGATGTTCTCGGCGATGCTCCCGGAAAACAGCTCGATGTCCTGGGGCAGATAACCGATGTGAGGCCCCAGTTCGTTGCGGTTCCAGCGATGGATATCGGCGCCGTCCAGGCGCACCGTGCCGGCCAGGGTCGGCCATACGCCCACCAGCACCCGGGCCAGGGTGGACTTGCCGGAGCCGGAAGCGCCGAGCACCCCCAGCACCTCCCCCGCCCCGAGGTTGAAACTGACCTGCTGCAAGGTCGCCATGCGCTTGCCCGGCGGGCCGGCGCTGACCTGCTCGAAGCTCACCTGGCCCTTGGGCGCCGGCAGCGACATCGCCGTGTCGCTCGGCGGGAAGGCTTGCAGCAGCGAGTCCAGGCGCTGATAGGCCAGCTTGGCGGAACTCCACTGCTTCCAGACGGCGATCAACTGGTCGATCGGGCTCAGCACCCGGCCCATCAGGATCGAGCCGGCGATCATCATCCCGGCGGTCATGTCACCCTTGATCACCAGCAAGGCCCCCAGGCCCAGCACCAGCGATTGCAGGCACAGGCGCAGGGTCTTGCTCAGCGAGCTGATGACCGCGCCGGTGTCGCTGGCCTGGTTCTGCAGGCCGAGAAAGCGCGAATGCACCTCGAACCAGCGCTTGCGCAGCGCGCCGAGCATGCCCATGGCCTGGATGGTCTCGGCATTGTGCAGGTGGCTGGTGGCCAGTTGCGTGGATTTCTGCGAATAACCGCTGGCCTCGCCCAGGGGCTTCTTGGTCATCGCCTCATTGAGGTACGCCAGGGCGATCAGCAATACCGCGCCCGCGGTGGCGAACACCCCCAGCCAGGTATTGAACAGGAAGATCACGAACAGGTAGATGGGGAACCAGGGCGCGTCGAAGAAGGCGAACAGCGCAGGACCGGTGACGAACTGGCGGATATGGGTCAGGTCGCCCAGGGACTGCCCGGCGTGGCCTTCGCCGCGAAACAGGTTGCGCTCGAACGCCGCCTGGTAGACCCGCAGGTTGAAACGCCGCTCCAGCTGGCTGCCGATGCGAATGACGATAAAGCTGCGCACCACCTCCAGCAGGCCGATGAACGCGAAGAACCCGACCACCATCAGCGACAGCATCGCCAGGGTGGTTTCGTTCTGCGAGGAAAGGACCCGGTCGTAGACCTGGAGCATGTAGATCGAGGGGACCAGCATCAGCACGTTGATCAGGGCGGTGAAACACCCGACGCTGATCAGAATGCCTTTGTAATCGCCCAGTGCCTTGAACAGCGGTGCAGTGGTCTTCGCCATCTTCATTGGTCTTTCCTGAGCTGTAATATCCCGTGCCAGGGGCGCAGGACAAATAAACCGCCCGTACTTGAGTCGGGACATTATTGGATTTATTGCGGCGGACAGGCGAAAGAACTCTACCGTCAGACGAAACGGAGTTCTAGTTATTTAGTTGTCTTTAATCGAACGAAGGACATCGCGTATATGGCACTGCCTTATACGCTTATCCATACAGATACATTTAAAGATGCATACAGCCGCGATAACTCAGGGTGCGCGCTGCAATATAATCGTGATGCCTGATTTCAAAGTGCCTTGATATAAGCCTTCTTTCTGGCGACTTAGAAAGATGATCTTCGAACCCTCTTTGCCGGTCACGGCAATACCGTCCGGCTCGGGAAACCAGCCAATGGCCGTATCGCCCAGCCAGGCGGAAAAACACTCGGCGCCGGCACCCAGGGTGCCGTTCAGCTCGAGGTCCAGGGCACAGTGGTTGGCAGGTTGCGCCGGCTGCGACAGTTGCCAGTGCCCGGCCAGTTCCGCGGGGTCCGCCAATCTCAGGCTGCTTGCCATGCTTGTCTCTCCATAAAACATCATCAGTGTTGCGATCAGGTACGCGCCGGCCTTAGCGATCAAGGCAGTTCGAATCATAAGGGGTTAGCTCCGGGCCACAGCCTCAGGCAGTTCGCCTGTCAATGCAAGGTCAGAGGGCGACGCCTGAGCGCCACCCTCCTTCTTTTACCTTACCGCAATGACTCAGGCGACGATGTCGGTGTAGGCCGCCTGGCCGACGGTGCTGACCAGAAAGTCCGCCACGCCGTGCCCGGAGAAGTCCACCGACAAGGTGCTGTTGCCAGCCGAGGTGCTGAGGATCGCGTCGCCGGCGTTACCGGTGAATGCGTTCACGAAGTGCAGCCCTGCGCCCTTGGTGATACCGGTCAGATCGATCTTGTCCAGGCCGCTGACAAAATCCAGGATCTGGTCGGCCGCACCCGGAGCGGAGTCTGAACTCGCGCCGAAGACGAAGGTGTCGGCACCCGCGCCACCCCAGAGTTTGTCCGCACCGCCGGCACCGTAGAGGATGTCGTTGCCGGCACCGCCCTTGAGCTCGTTGGCCACCTTGTTGCCAATCAGCAGGTCGCTGCCCGAACCGCCGATGGCGTTCTCGATGATCGCGCCCTTGGCGATGGACACGTTGCCCACCATGCCGCCAACGTCGGAGAACGAGGCATCATTGAGGTTGATCTTCTGGTTTTGGGTAAAACCGGAGAAGTCCAGGGTGTCCTTGCCGCCCGCGTCCCATACCGAAAACACCAGCTTGTCGGCCGACGAACTGGCGCTGAGGAAGTCGCGCCCGGTATTGGAGTTGAAGCCGTAGGTGGTGTCGCCGGTACGGGTGGTGGTGTTGGCCCCGTAGAGCTTCTGGATCGCCGCGATATCGTCCATCAGTGGGCCGGACGAATAGGCTTCGACGCCAGCCTTGCTGAAGTTCTGGTCGGTGTTGCTTTCGCTCCAGTAGCTCATGATGCTGTAGCCGCGCGTATCCTCTCCATAGGTCGCGTCGTTGTAGGTCGGGTTGCCGTTCCCGGCGTTGTAGTCGCCAGGGTGGGCCAGGCCCAGGGTGTGGCCGATCTCGTGGGTCAGCGTCTGCCGGCCGTAGTTGTTCAGATCGGGGGCCTTGTTCTGGGTGTAGCTGCTGTTGATCAGGTACCAGGACGTACCGTCGTAGCCAGCACCGGTGCCCGGCAGGTAGGCGAAGGCCGCCGCGCCGTCCTGGCCGCCGCTGTAGTTGCCGAAGGTCATGTGACCGTCACCACCGGAAGCCTTTTCGGTGAAGGTGACATTGGCCACGTCGGCCCAGGATTGCATGGCCAGCGCGGCCTGGGCTTTCTGCTGGGCGTTGAACTGGCTGAACCCGGAGATGCCATGCTTGTACATGGTGCTCGAGGACGCCGAGGTCAGGAAGGTATAGGTCAGTTCGATCTTGCCGTTGCCGTTGAGATCCTGGTACGCGGCACCGTCGCGCAGCAGCTGGGTGGCTGCCTGATCGACCGAGTAGGAGGGTTTGCCATTGACCGTCAGATTGCCACCCCGGTCATACTGATGGCTGAAGCTATTGATCTGGTTGTAAGCCGAACTTGCCGCGGCCAAGGGCACGAGTTCTTGTTCGGCGGTCACAATAGCTTTCGCTTTAACTTTCGACATAAACACACTTCCTTGTAATCAATGGAACAGTTTTTGTCCGATAGCGACAATCCCTGGCGAGATCGTCCTATCACTCGCCCTATCCGGGCGTAAGCAACCTGACACAATTTGAAATCAGGCGTCCACTACTTTTTGACGCCTGATTTTCGCTGTTCCAGCAAACTCCCGAAAACAATGACTGGTGAGTCGAAATATTCTTTAAGCTTCAATACCCGTTGATAATTGTCGGACAATCTCGAATTTAAATATTAAATAACAGTACAGATAGTTTTGCCGACTACGTCGCAGTTTTTTAGTTCATGCAAGTCTGTTCCACCCAGTTAGTTTCATCGCTTGCAGCAGGGTTTCCCCGGTCAGCGCCGGAACACTCGCGCCACTGTCCGCGGTCATCGGCTCGCCCGCCAGCAAGGCATTGACGATGGCCTCCTCCACCGCTTCGGCGGCGGCGCTGAACAGGGCCGAGATGTAATCGTTGTTGAGCATCGCCAGGGGTGTGCTGAAGGGCACGCCCTGGCGCCCGTAGGCGGAAGGCGGCAGGTCGCGGTTGCCGGTGGCGAAGGCCAGGAAGATATCGCCGCTGGAGTCCTCGGTGCCGCCGCCGGTGCGGGCGATGCCGATGGACGCGCGCTGCGCCAGGCGTTGGCACTGGTGCGGCAACAAAGGCGCGTCGGTGGCCAGGATCACCACGATCGAGCCCATGCCCGGCGTACCGCGCCGGGCGAAAGGCGACGGGATGCCGCTCAGTTGTCGCCCCACCGGGTAGCCGTCGACCCGCAACTCCTCGCGCTTGCCGTGGTTGGCCTGCACCAGCGCGCCGACCGTGTAGCCGCCCTGCTCCCCCGGCACCTGGCGCGAAGCTGTGCCGATCCCGCCCTTGAACTCATGGCAGATCATGCCGGTGCCGCCGCCCACCGCGCCCTCACGCACCGGTCCGGACTCGGCATTGGCCAGCGCCTCGCGCACCTGCTGCGGGCCGACATGCTGGCCCCAGATATCGTTGAGCAGGCCGTCATAGGTCTCCATCACCACCGGCATGCACCAGTATTCCGCGGGGTCCGCCAGGCTTGCGTGCTCCTCGGCGATCAGTGCGTCGCGCACCACGCCGACGCTGTGGGTGTTGGTGATGGCCAGCGGCGTGGTCAGCAGGCCCGCTTCGCGGATCCACTCCAGGCCGGTGGCATCGCCGTTGCCGTTGAGTACATGGCAGCCGGCGAAACAGGGTTGCAGCCGGGCAAAGCCCTCGCGGGGCTGGATCAGGGTCACCCCGGTACGTACCTGCTTGCCGTCGACCGTGGTCCTGAGGGTGCTGTGGCCCACCCGTACCCCCGGAACGTCGGTGATGGCATTGAAGGGGCCGGGAGTACCCAGGCCCAGGCTGATCCCCAATTGACGTGCGCGCATGACTTCTCCTTAGAGTTTCTGGAACGCCGGGCTGAACCGGCCGTTGGTGCCATACAGGATCACCGACAGCGCCAGCAGGCCGACGATCACCATGATGTCCCTGAGCGAAGCGTCCAGGAACAGATTGAACAACAGATACCCGGCGCCGATCACCGCCAGCAGCGCCGGCAACGGCCACAGCGGCATGCGGTACGGGTGGGCGCGGTCGCGCAGCAGCACCCGGCTCATCAGCGCGCTGAGGGCGACGATCAGGTACACCAGCATGATCAGCAGCACGCTGAACGAGGTCAGGTCGGCCAGGTTCGAGCTGAAACTGAGCACCGCCGAGGGAATGGCCAGGAACAGTGTGGCCAGCCACGGCGAGTCCCAGCGCGGATGAATCCGCGTGAACAGGCGGTTGATGCCCGGCGTCCACAAGGCATCGCGGCCGCTGGAGAACACCACCCGGCCGATCTGGATCACGATGGCGACGATGGCGTTGAACACCGAGAGGAAGATCCCGGCGCTGACCACCCGCGACAGGGTTTCGTTGCCGTGGCTGGTGAGCAGGTAGCCGATGGGGTCGGGACTTTCGAGCATGGCGCTGAGGGACGGCGCGCCAATCAATAGCGCGGTCAATGGCACCAGTTCGATGATCACCACCAGCACCAGCGACCAGAGCACCGCCTTGTGCACGCCCTGCCCCTTGCATTTCATGTCTTCGGCCAGCAGCACCGCCGGGCCGTAACCGTTGTAGGAAAACAGGCCGATGCCCACCGCGCCGATCACCAGGGCCCAGGGCGCCATGTGCAATACGCCGTTTTCGACGATCTGCGGTTGCAGCAGGATGCTCGCCGGCTGCGAGGCATTGCCAAAGCCCAGGAACACGATCACCAGCAACGCGGCAATTTCCAGCAACAGGCAGGTGCCGGTGATCCAGGCATTCAGCTTGATGTTGAGGATGCCCAGCGCATAGCTGCAGATAACGATCACCAGGGCCACAGTCTGCGAATCGAAGCGCGTGCCCAGGGCATTGTTCAGATAAGTCGCCGCACCAGTGGCCAGCACCGGCGGGATGAACAGCAACATCACCAGCACCGTGAGAAAGGTCGCGTACCCGGCCATGCCGCCGAACACCCGCTTGGCGTACACATACTCGCCGCCGGCGCTGTTGTGGGCGCGGCCCAGTTCGGCGTAGCAGAAGGCGAACATCAGCGCCAGCAGCCCCGCCATGACAAAGGCCAGGAACACCCCGCTGCCGGCCTGGTGAATGGCGAACGGCGCGATGACGAAGACCGAACTGGCCGGGGTCACGCCCGACACGGTAATGGCCACCACATCGAACACGCTCAGCGTGGGTTTCAGGGCGCCTTGCGGCGCACAGGGAGAGCTCATGTCGTTATCCTCGTGGTTATTTTTGGTTTGAGGCAGAAACGAAGAACGTCGGGTGGATGCGCTCTGGGGCGCACTTGATGGAGGCCACTTTAGGCAGCCGGGGGTACAGGGCCAATTCCCCTATTGGAGTACTCCCCCTTGACGTCGCCGGGCAAATCGCCGAAACCTTGCTGCCACCTGGCGAGAAAGCAACCTGCCAGACCACAGCGGCATCGACGCGGAGCCACCTATTTGATCACTCTGTTCAGGGAAATCGGCATGCATGCCGGACTCGGGCGCACCCTCTCGCAGATCGGCGGCGAGCGCTTCTGGAAACAACTGGTGCTGTTGCTGCACCAGGCCTTGCCGTTCGATAACGCCCTGGCGATCTTCTACCCGCACAACGGCCTGCCCATCGCCCTCGAAGAATACGACGCCGAGCCCTCGGACAAGCCGGCGTCGATGCTCACCTACCTCAATGGCCTGTACCTGCTCGACCCGTTTTTCCAAGCCTGCCGCGAGGGTTATCCCAACGGCCTGTACCGCCTGGAGGAAGTGGCGCCGGACCATTTCCGCCAGACCGAGTATTTCTCCAGCTACTTCCACGACAACGTGCTGGAGGACGAACTGCAGTTCATCCTGCAGATCCCGGAGGCCGGCACCCTGTCCCTGTCGCTGGGCATGCAGAGACCGTTCAGCGCCGAGGAGATCGGCCAGCTCACCACCTTCTCGGCCTGGGTCCTGCCGTTGATGCAGCAGCATTGGCAGCAAAGCCACCAACGTCCGCAGCCACCCGCCGGGGAAGAAATGGCCAGCCAGATCCGCGACGCCCTGAGCCATTTCGGCTGCGGCGTGCTGTCGGATCGGGAAGTGGAAATCGCCCGGCTGATCCTGCGTGGGTTCTCCTCCAAGGCCATGGCCGAGCGGCTGAAGATCTCGCCGGACACCATCAAGGTGCACCGGCGCCATCTCTACGCCAAGCTGGACATCTCCTCACAGCCGGAGCTGTTCTCGCTGTTTATCCAGTCCCTGGGGCACGACCTGGAAAACCCCTGAGGGCTGCTCAGGCGTTCAGCGAACGGGCGCGGTAATCCCGCGGCGACTGCTCGAAATGCTTCTTGAAAGTACGGCTGAAGTGCGCCGAGTCGGTGAACCCCCACTTGAAGGCAATGTCGGTGATCGACGCGTGACGCAGACGCGGGTTGCTCAGGTCCGCCGCGCTGCGGTCGAGGCGCGCGCGCTGGATGAAACGGCAGACGCTGTCGCCCTGCTCTTCGAACAGCCGGTACAGCTGGCGCACCGAGATATTCATCTGGCTGGCCAGTGATACCGGGGTCAGGCTGGGTTCGGTGAGGGACTGGTTGATCAACTGCCGGGCCTGGCTGCGCAGGCAACCGCCGTGCTGGCTGTCGTAGCCGTCGAGATGGGCGCCGGGCGTCTGGCGCAGGGTCGGGCCGAGCAAGGCGATCAGCGCTTCCTGCAACGCCTGGCCTTCCTGCGGGTCGGCGCAACCTGGCAACGGCTCGCCGCAGATCTGCTCCACCAGCAGGCGCATCAAGCGGCCACTGGCGCACTGCTGCGAGAGCTTGCCGAACTTGCGCTGCTGCGCCGGTAGATGGCGATACACCTCGTCCCGGGACAAATGCAGCGAGGCATGTTCGATCAGCCCGTGGGGGACGATTTCGCAGGCCCCAGCGGAGTCCAGCAAGGCCATTTCCCCCGGCGCCAGTTCGATGCGCTCGCCGCCCTGGCTGATCTGGGCATGGCCGCTGCGCTGCATGATCAGGAAGCAGTGCCGGTCGTCCTCATGATCGACGCTGGTGCCTTTGCGCGAGATCAGTCCGGCATTGGTGCGGATCTGCGCCACCTCGAGGCCGGCGTAGTCGCGCAAGCCGACTTCACCGATGAACAACGCCGGGTTCAACGCCTGGCGGGCGTCGAAGCGACCGCAAACCCCCTGTAATGCGCCGATCCAGGCATCGAAACTTTGCGAAGCAAGCACTGTGCACCTCCAGAAGCCGGCTGAGACCGCCTTTGTTGTTATGGCGATATCATTAACATGTTATCTATTTGCCGGGCAAGGAAGCGCGGCGCAATGGATAGTCCGTTATAGCCTAAGCACGGGTTGTGCCAGACGCGGTGGGAACAGTTCAGTGATCGCGCAACAGTGAATGCAGGCGCTTGAACGTCGCCAGCAAGGCGCCGCGTTGCTCGGCGCTCAGGCGGATATAACGGCGGAAGCCGGGCAGCCGGTTGACCACCTCGCTGGCACCGAAATGCTCCAGGCGCACCCACCAGCCCTGCTCGTCGCGTTGCAATTGCAGGCGCTTGAAGTCCAGCGGCAATAGTGCCGCCAGCAGCTGCGGGTCGCTGTGCAACTGCTGCAACAGCCCAGCCCACTCATCCTGCGCGCCCTGCTTCAGGCCAGCGGCGACGCCCTGGCGGCGGATCGCGCCAGTATGGCGAATGTCGATCCGCGCCTGCGGCCCCGGCGAACCGGGAACGCGCAGGCGAAACTCGCAGACCACCAGGTGCATCAGGAACTGCGCCTGTGGCAGCTCCTCGACCTCGAAGTCCAAGCCCTCCTCGGCCCAGGTGAAGCGCGCCAGCCCGGGCGCCTGCGGCGCCCAGTCGAGCCCCGGCAGGTCGCGGCGCAACTGGTTCAGGGTCACCCCCGGGCGATAGCCCGAGGGTGGTCGCCGCCAGAACTCAGAGAGGTTTTGCCGCCAGCTTGTACTGCTCATCGGGCTTGGCTCCAGGCAGGGTCTGCGCTTGGGTTTCAGTGGGGGATTGCAGGTTGAAGGCGTTTTCCAGCACCTCCTCCACCGGCACCGGGCGGAACGGGTTGACCTTCTGCACGAAGACCGTCCAGACCAGCGCATAGATCGCCGTCAGGCCGAGCATGCTGCCAAAGGGCACGTAGATGTCCCGCGGGTTCATGCCCGGCGGCGTGATGAACCACATGCCCAGGAGGATGCCGATGGACGAGACGATCTGCGGCAGCGGGAACCAGGGCGACTTGTAGGCCCGCGGCAGGTCCGGGCGCCGGATGCGCAGCACCACCACCGCCAGGGTCACCAGCAGGTAGGCGGTGCTCCAGGCACAGACCGCGGCCAGCACCAGGTGCATGATGTTGTCGGTGCTGCCACCCAGCCACCAGGCGTGCAGGCACGGGATCAATACCGCCACGGCGATGCACAGCAACGGCGTCTTGAAGCGTGGGTGCAGGTAGGTGAAGGCCTTGGGCAGCGCGCCGTCCAGCGCCATGCCGTAGAGGATGCGCGGCAATCCGGCCATCAGCGTGTTGATGGTCGCCGCCCCGGCGAACAGCAGGCCGACGCCCAGCCAGATCCGCCCGTAGGGCCCCATCACCTGCTCGGCGAACTGCGGGATGGCCATGGGCGTGTCCAGCAGGTGCACGCTGCCGTCTTCGTTCAGCGCGATGTTCGCCACCTGGCGCTTCATCGCCGCGCCATAGATGAACATGCAGGTGGCTACCCCCACCAGGCCCAGGGCCATGGCCCGAGGAATGGTTTTCGCCGCCTTGCGCACCTCCGGCGTCAGCGGGGTGACGAACTCGCACCCGACGAACATGAACATGGCCATGCCCACCAGCGAGAGGATGGTGGTCAGGTCGGTGCCGACCATCGACTCGCCGAACCAGCCGCTGAGCTCCACCGCCGGCGCCTTGAACACCCCGACCACGCCGAAGATGATCAGGGTGGTCCACATGCCGAAAGTCAGGATCACCTCGGCGCGGCTGAACGCGGTGATGCCCACGGCGTTCAGCAGGCCGAAGAAGATCACCAGCCCGACACCCACCAGCCAGGCGCTGCCGCTCTGTTCCAGCAGGGTGTTGAGGGATTCGAAGTTCACCAGGGCCATGACGCCGCTGAGGATGGTTTCCGCCGTGCCGGCGAACACATGCACGATCAGGTAGGCGGAGATGGTCCCGGTGATCGCGAAGAAGCGCCCCAGGCCGCAGGCCAAGTAGTCGTACACCGAGCCGGTGGTGGGGATCATGCAGGCTGCTTCGGCGAAGGTCGTCGATTGCGCGAGCATCATCAGCATAGCGATCAGCATGGCCGCGGCGAACGCCCCGCCGCCGATGCCGAAGCCGGTGGTGGCGGTGAGGATCACCGGGCTGGCCATGATCAGGCCGACGGCGCTGGCCAGGGCCGTGGGAAAGCCGACCACGCCCTGGTTCAAGTGGCGGGTGAGTCTGTCGTTGAAAGACATGGTGTCTGGACCTCGAAAGCATGGGTGATGTTGTTGTTCTAGGCATTTCAAGGGCACGCCGGGCGGGCGTGTTTTACCTGGCTGTCTGCGCAGCCTGGCCGGTTGTGTCCGACTGTAGCCGCTGCCGCAGGCTGCGATAAGGCCGAAGGCCTTCGGCGATCTTGAGATCTTGCGCACCCTGCGGGCGCGATCGCAGCCTGCGGCAGCGGCTACGGGATCAGAACGCGATGCACACCGACTTGTTTTCGGTATACGCCTCGATCGCCGCGTGACCCATCTCGCGACCGATGCCCGATTGCTTGTAGCCGCCAAACGGCATCGACGGGTCGAGCATATTGTGGGTGTTGACCCAGACCGTACCGGCCTTGATCCGCGGGATCAGGTCCATGACCTTCGCCAGGTCGTTGGACCAGATGCTCGCCCCCAGCCCGTACTGATTGTCGTTGGCCAGCGCCACCACCTCGTCGATCTCGTCGAAAGGCGTGGCCACCACCACCGGGCCGAAGATTTCCTCGCGCACCACCTGCATGCCCGCGTGCACGTCGGCCAATACCGTCGGGCGCACGTAGAAACCCTGCTCGCCATAGGCGACCCCGCCGCACAGCACCCGGGCGCCGTCGGCCACGCCCTGGCCGATCATGTCCAGCACGCGCTTCTGCTGCTTGGCGGAAATCAGCGGGTTGATCTGCGCCTGTTCGTCAAGCCCGGGGCCGATGCTCAGGGAGCCGGCGATGGCCGACAAACGCTCCAGCACCTGGTCGAAGATCGCCCGCTGGATATACAGCCGCGAACCGGCGGTACAGACCTGGCCCTGGTTGAAGAAGATCGCCCCGGCGGCACCGGCGGCCGCGACCTGCGGGTCGCAGTCATCGAGCACGATCACCGGCGACTTGCCGCCCAGTTCCAGGGAAAACCGGGTCATGTTGTCCACCGCCGCATGGCCGATGACCTTGCCGATTTGGGTCGAGCCGGTGAAGGCCAGCTTGTCGATGCCTTTGTGCGCGGCCAGCGCCGCGCCGGCCTGGGCGCCGCTGCCGGTGACCACGTTGACCACCCCCGGGGCAATCCCGGCGTCCAGGCACAGCTGGCCCAGGCGCAAGGCGGTCAGCGGGGTTTCGTCGGCCGGCTTGAGCACCACGGTGCAGCCGCAGGCCAGGGCCGGGACGATTTTCCAGATAGCCATCAACAAAGGGAAATTCCACGGCACGATGGCGCCGACCACGCCCACCGGCTCCGGCACCGTGTAGGCACGGTACCGCGCGCCCGGAACGGCGGCGATGGACAGGTCCAGGCTCTTGCCTTCGATCTTGGTCGCCCAGCCTGCCATGTAGCGGGTGAACTCGGCGGCGGCGCCGACTTCCAGGGCCCGGGCCAGGTGGATCGACTGGCCGTTGTTGAGGGTTTCCAGCTGCGCCAGCTCTTCGCCATGGGCTTCCAAGAGGTCCGCAAGCTTCAGCAGCAGGCGCTCGCGATCCGCCGGGCGCTGCGCCGCCCAGGGGCCCTCGAAGGCTCGCCGCGCGGCGGCCACGGCCAGGTCGATATCGGCGTCGGCACCGGCGGCGACGCGGGTCAGTTCTTCGCCGGTGGCCGGGTTGAACACCGGCATCTGCGCACCGGACAAGGCCGGCTGGCTGCGCCCGTCGATCAACAGACCGTGCTGGCTGTCAATAAAGGCGGCGACACGTGGGTTGATGGCAATACTCATGGGCAATCCTCGTTAGTTGGCCTCATGGATCGAACTCTGAGACCAATGCCGGCCAGCGTCTTGATCCTGGCTGCCGCGAAACTTGCCACTGGCTGCCAGGGAACACCGCGACGCGGCCGGCGCGTTTTTTTGTAGCCGCTGGCGAAGCCTGCGCTCGGCTGCGAAGCAGACGCAAAACCGGCCAACGTGCAATGCCTGAGAAACCGCGGTGCCTGGAGGACGACCACTTCGTGGCCGATCGCAGCCTGCGGCAGCGGCTACAAAAACACCCTGTGCCCGGTAGCCGCTGGCGCAGGCTGCGATCGGCGGCGTAGCCGTCGCCAAGCCTGCGAATGCATTTTTCCGGGCAGATCCACAATGCGCGGGACGCCGGGTCGATGGCAGTGGCGGTCAAATACCTGGCACACAGAGGCAAGCAGGCATCCGGCAAAGGGCGCACTACTATGTCCCACGCTGTCTGTGCGTTTTCAGGAGATCCAACGTGAGCGAAGCAAGCCGTTTCTGGCATCCCATGCTGCACCCCAACGAAATGCAACAACGCGAGCCGATCCGCATTGTCCGTGGCGATGGCTGCTACGTGTACGACGACCAGGGCCACCCACTGGTGGATGGCGTCGCCGGGTTGTGGAACGTCAACGTCGGCCACAACCGCAAGGAAGTGAAGGCGGCGATCACCGCCCAGCTGGACGAACTGGAATACTTCCAGCTGTTCGACGGCGTCAGCCATCCGCGCGCCGAAGAGCTGTCGCGGGTGGTGATGAACCTCCTGGAGCCCGAGGGCATGCGCCGCGTGGCCTTCAGCTCCGGCGGCTCGGATGCCATCGAAACCGCGCTGAAACTGGCCCGCCAGTACTGGAAGCTCGAAGGCCAGGCCGACCGCACCAAGTTCATCTCGCTGCGCCAGGGCTACCACGGCACCCACTTCGGCGGTGCTTCGGTCAACGGCAACACGGTATTCCGGCGCAACTACGAGCCCCTGCTGCCTGGCTGTTTCCACGTCGACACCCCGTGGCTGTACCGCAACCCCTACAGCCAGGACCCGGAAGAGCTCGGCAAGATCTGCGCCGACCTGCTCGAGCGGGAAATCCAGTTCCAGAGCCCCGACACCGTCGCGGCCTTTATCGCCGAGCCGATCCAGGGCGCCGGCGGCGTGATCGTGCCGCCAGCCAACTACTGGCCGCTGATCCGTGAGGTCTGCGACAAGTACGGCGTGCTGCTGATCGCCGACGAAGTGGTGACCGGTTTCGGTCGCAGCGGCTCGATGTTCGGCAGCCGCCTGTGGGGCGTGAAGCCCGACATCATGTGCCTGGCCAAGGGCATCACCTCCGGCTACATCCCGCTGGGCGCCACGGTGGTCAACGAGCGGATCGAGTCGGCGTTCAGCAAAAACGCCAACTTCACCGGCGCGATCATGCACGGCTACACCTACTCCGGGCACCCGGTGGCCTGCGCGGCGGCCCTGGCCAGCCTCGACATCGTGGTCAAGGAAGACCTGCCGGCCAATGCCGCGAAGATGGGCGACTACATGCTGAACAAGCTGCTGCCGTTCGCCGAACGCTTCGACAGCGTCGGTGAAGTGCGCGGCAAGGGCCTGATGATCGCCCTCGACCTGGTGGCTAACAAAACCACCCGCGAGCCGATCGACCCCATGGGCGGCTATGCCAACCAGGTGGCGCAGATCGCCCGCGACAACGGGGTGATGGTGCGTCCGGTGGGGACCAAGATCATCCTGTCGCCGCCGCTGGTGATCCAGCCGCCGCAGATCGACGCCATAGTCGCCGCCCTGGAGCTGGGCTTCACGCAGGCCCGTTGAGCCTGACGCCGCAGCCTTGAAGCCTGGACCGCGCTGGAGCCGATATCAGCGCGGTCTGCGTGATAGCGGGAAGCCCCTTCGGGGCTTTTCGCAGCCTGCGGCAGCGGCTACAAGGAATGCAGTGCCCGTGTAGCCGCTGCCGAGCCCGCGAGGCTGCGATCGGCAACGCAGTTGCCGCAAAACCCGGGTTCGCGATCTGTCTGAAATACCGTGGCATCAGGTTTGGCGCCCGCTACGCGGTCGTTCGCAGCCTGCGGCAGCGGCTACAAGGAATGCGGTACCCGTGTAGCCGCTGCCGAGCCCGCGAGGCTGCGATCGGCAACGCAGTGGCCGCAAACCGGGGCTCGCGATCTGTCTGAAATACCCTGGCATCAGAGGGTTACGGCCCTCTTTACCGGCCGTTCATGAAGAGGGAGTCGTCCCATGCATACGCCAACCGCCCTGCCGGATGCCCAACAGCTTGGCCAACGCTGCATCAGCGCCTTTACCCGGGTGGTGCCGGCGACCCTGTGCGCCTTCTACCGCATTGACGCGCAGCTACAGGCCGAGCATTTCTCGCTGTACCACATGAGCCCGCAGATGCATGAGGCCTACCTGCAACGCTACCGGCATTACGACCCGCTGCGGCCGCGCAACTGCGTGGCGGCGGGCCGCCCGGTGCTGTCGCTGCACATGGGCATGGCCCAGCAGGGGCGGCATGAAACCGAGGTCTACCAGGGTTTCCTGCAACGCCATGGGGTGCTGGATGTGGTGGAAATCCTCGCGCGCAATGCCGACGGCAGCCCGATCACCGGCCTGTCCCTGCTGCGCGATGCCAGCCTGGGCCCGTTCCGGCCAGACGAACTGAGCACCCTGCAGGCGCTGCAAGGCCTGTTGGAAATCGCCGCCCAGGCACCCTATTCGCGCCACGACGAACGCCTGCAGGCCCTTACGCCCCGGGAGCGGCAGATCGCCTTACTGCTGCGCGACGGCGCCTGCAACAAGACCATCGCCCAGCAATTGGCGCTGGGCCTGCCGACGGTCAAGACCCACCTGATCAACCTGTTCCGCAAGGTCGGGGTGAACAACCGCACCGAGCTGGTGAGCGCGCTGTTCTTGTAAAAAACCGCCGTGCCTCAACCATTCGGTTGATGGGCAACAACGGCTTGCGCGATGAACATGAGGTTCTCCCTCATCGACAAGGTCCGCCCTCATGAACCTGCAACCCGAATGGATTACCGTTGGCGCCCTGGCCGAAGGTTTTGCCGCCGATAACCATATCCTGCCCAGCCTGGATGACCTCAACGGTCGCAGCCTGACCCTGCATTTCGCCAATGGCTGGCGCATCGAACACCTTTTCGGCTCACGCTCGCTGCATTGGCAGGACACTGAAAACCAAGCCAGCGGCGAGACAACTTATCGAGCCACCTCAATACGTTCCGGCATTTACCTGGTGGACTTTCTCAAGTCAGAGAACCACCAGATCCACTCGGTAAGCCTGATCCTCGACCTGGGCCGGAACATCTTCACCGCGGTGATCGGGCAGATGCCGAGCCAGGCCGAGACCCGGGTCGATCTGTTCAGCCGCGCCCTGTCCGGCCGCGAGCTGACCAGCGTCCAGGCCCAGTTCATCCACGGCAGCATCGACACGCCACTGACCGCCAGCAGCCCGCAACACGCGCTGACCGAAGAGCTGGTCGGCCTGCGCAATCAGTACGTCTACAGCGCCACCGAGGCCTACGAGCACGTCTACCTGAACCGCAACTTCTACAGCTGGCAGTGCCTCAAGGGCGTCGAGCAGGGCCTGGCGGACACCGACCGCTGCCATTACTACAAGCTCGCCGAACAGCTGTACCTGTTCGTCTGGCGCGAAAAGATCGTGCCGACCCTGGGCCTGGTGCTGATCGACCTGCAAGCGGGCAGGACCGACGGCAAGATCTTCGGCTACCAGGGCAGCGACTTCGCCGCGCCCAGCAATTTCCCGGTGGGCGCCCTCGCCCATGTGCTGAACCGCACCGCGTATGTCTGATGCAAACCTGTAGCCGCTGCCGAGCGACAGCGAGGCTGCGTTCGATCCGGGCGGCACTGCGACGCAGCGGTCGCGATCCGGGCACCACGTTCCGCCTGACACACCGCAAGCGCAGGTTTCGCGGCAGCTGCGTTGCCGATCGCAGCCTCGCGTTGCTCGGCAGCGGCTACCCAGACACTTGTTCCTGTAGCCGCTGGCGCAGCCTGCGATCGGCTGCGTAGCAGACGCTGCCTTTACGGCCCTTCGGGCCGATCGCAGCCTTCGCCAGCGGCTACAAAAACCTGTCAGCGACCACCCTCTATTCCAGGACTTCGACCATGACCCTCGGCCTCAACCTCGATCGCGTCGCCAGCCGTTACCAATCCGAGCTGCAACTGTTCGCCGAACGCCACCCGCGTTCCGCCGGCTTCTACCGGGAAAACCTCAAACACTGGCTGTACGGCGCGCCGTTGCACTGGATGCAGCAATGGCCGGGGCTGTACCCGATCCTGGTGGCCGACGCCCAGGGCGCGACGCTGACCGACTGCGACGGCAACCGCTACGTCGACTTCGCCCTGGGCGACACCGGCGCCATGTTCGGCCATGGCCAGCCCGCCGTGGCCGAGGCCATCGCGCATCAGGCCCGGCACGGCTCGACCCTGATGCTGCCCACCGCCGACAGCCTGTGGGTCGGCCAGGAACTGGGGCGGCGCTTCGGCCTGCCGTTCTGGCAAGTCACCACCTCCGCCACCGACGCCAACCGCTTTGTGCTGCGCCTGTGCCGGATGATCACCGGCCGGGAGAAAGTGCTGGTGTTCAACTGCAACTACCACGGCAGCGTCGACGAGTCTCAGGTCGAATTCGACGCCAGCGGTCAGATGATTCCCCGCGAAGGCGTGCACGCCAATGGCCTGCGACACGACGCCACCACCCGGCTGGTGGAGTTCAACGACCTGCCAGCGCTGGAAGCGGCGCTGGCCCACGGCGACGTGGCCGCGGTACTGACTGAACCCTTCATGACCAACGTCGGCATGGTCCCGCCCGCCCCCGGCTTCCACGACGGCCTGCGCGAGCTGACCCGGCGTTTCGATGTGCCGCTGATCATCGACGAAACCCACACCATCTCCTGCGGCCCCGCCGGCTACAGCGGCGAACACGGCCTGCAACCGGACTTCTTCGTGCTCGGCAAGTGCATCGCCGGCGGCATCCCCACCGCGGTGTGGGGCGCCAGCCAGGCCATGGCCGATCGTATCTGGCAGGTACTGCCGCATTTCCAGCCCGGCCAGGCGATCAACCACTTCGGCTTCGGCGGCACCCTGGCCGGCAACGCCCTGCAGATGGCCGCCATGCGCGCCACCTTCAGCGAGGTCATGAACGCGGCCAACTACGCGCACATGATCGCCCTGGCCGAACGCCTGCGGACCGGGGTCCAGGCGCTGATCGCCAAGCACCGCCTGCCCTGGCACGTGACGCGGATCGGCGCCCGGGTCGAATACCTGTTCATGGACCACGCGCCGCGCAACGGCGGCGAAGCCCACCATGCCCGTCATGGCCTGATCGAGGCCTACCTGCATCTCTACCTGCTCAACCGTGGGGTGTTGCTGACCCCGTTCCACAACATGGCGCTGATCTGCCCGGCGGCCACCACCGACGACGTCGACCTGCACAACCGCCTGCTGGACGAATGCCTGGGCACCGTCACTCAAGGAGAACATCCATGATCCTCGACCTCAGCGGCCGTATCGCCCTGATCACCGGCTCCGGCCAGGGCATTGGCCGCGCCATCGCGCAAGTCTTCGCCGCCCAGGGCGCCAAGGTGCTGCTCGCCACCCGCAGCGAAGCCTCGGGCGCCGAAACCCTGCGCCTGATCCGTGAAGCCGGCGGCAGCGCCGAACTGCTGGTCGTGGACCTGAGCACCCGGGCCGCGGCCAACCAGGCGGTAGCCGCCACGCTCAGGGCCTTTGGCGGGCTGGACCTGCTGATCCACAACGCCGCGGTGTTCCCGATGGAAAACCTGCGCGACCTGAGGGATGAAATCCTCGAGTCGACCCTGGCGGTGAACCTCAAGAGCTGTTTCTGGCTGACCCAGGCGGCGCTGCCGGCGTTGTGCCGGGCCGAGCATCCGCGCATCGTTATCACCTCCTCGGTGACCGGGCCGCGCACGGCGATTCCCGGGCTGTCCCACTACGCCGCGTCCAAGGCCGGGGTCAACGGCTTCATTCGCGCGGCGGCCCTGGAACTGGCCGAACACCGAGTCACCGTCAACGGCGTCGAACCCGGGCTGATCGCCACCCAGGCCATGGCCAACCTCGGCGACTCCCCGGCCCTGGCCGCCAGCATCCCGCTCAAGCGCCTGGGCAGCCCGCAGGACATCGCCCACGCCATGCTGTTCCTGGCGTCCGAGCAGGCCGGCTATATCACCGGGCAGACCCTGATCGTCGATGGCGGCGCCCTGCTGCCGGAGAATACGCAGCTCATCTGACGGCAGACGCCTGCCCTCACCCACGGCGCCCGACCGGGCGCCGCCACGCTGACCCCGACAGCACCGTTCGCCTGGCCCCTTCGTCCAGCGAGATCAACGGCTCAATGGTGCTATGGGTAGAACGCTGCATCCCGTTTTTACCGATTGACTTGAAGTTAACTTTAACTTTTAGAGTCGGCTCCGACCCATTGGCGTGCCTCACCCCGGCGATCCTCGCCCGCCCGCCTGCTTTCGGAGAAGCCCATGACCTCAACCAAGCCCGACACCCTCAGCTACGCCATCGCCGATACCGGGTATTGGCCCGCCGTGTTCAACGTGCTGTTTGCCGGCATTGCCGCGGCACTGCATATCGGCAAGGCCACCATCGCCCTGCCGCAGCTGCAGCATGAATTCGGCCGGCCCCTGGAGTCCCTGAGCTGGGTCATGTCGGCCTTCCCCTTGGTCGGGGTGTTCGGTGGCATCGCCGCCGGCATCCTCGTGCAGCGCTGGGGTGACCGCTACCTGTTGGCCCTCGGCCTGCTGATCATGTGCGCCGCCAGCGCGCTGGGCTCCAGCCTGCACGACTTCCATGGGCTGCTGGCCACGCGTTTTGTCGAAGGGCTGGGCTTCGTCATCGTGGTGGTCGCGGCGCCGGCGGTGCTCAATCGCCTGGTCCCGGCGCACAAACGCCACCTGGTGTTCGGCATCTGGAGCACCTTCATGGCGTTCGGTATCGGCACCTCGATGCTTATCGGGCCGCTGCTGGGCGGCTGGCAACAGAGCTGGATCGCCGGCGCGGCCTTGACCCTGCTGGCGGCGCTGCTGTTGCCGTTGACCACACCCAGGGCCCCGCTGGCGCTGCGCCGCCAGGTGCAATCCGCTTTGCGCCACTCGCTGAGCAGCGTGCTGCGCGCCCGCCAACCGCTGCTGATGGCGCTGATTTTCACCGCCTACAACCTGCAGTTCTTCGCGGTGATGGCCTTCCTGCCCGTGTTCCTGATGCAGCGGGTCGGGCTGTCGATCGCCAGCGCCGGGGTGGTCAGCGCCGCGGTGGTGGCGGTCAATATCGTCGGCAACCTCAGCGCCGGCCTGCTGCTGTCACGGGGCGTCCGCCCACAAGCCCTGCTCGCCGGCACCAGTATCGTCATGGGGCTTTTCGGGATGGGGATCTTTCTTTCGGTCACGCCGACCGGCCTGGTAATCCCGTTGTGTTTCTTCTTTTGCGCAGTGGCCGGCATGCTGCCCGCCACCCTTCTCGCCAGCACCTCGCTGACCTCGCCGGAACCCGCGCTGATCCCGCTGTGCCTGGGCCTGGTGATGCAAGGCAACTATCTGGGCCAGGTGCTCGCGCCCATCGCCCTGAGCGCCGCCGTCGCCTATGCCGGCTGGTCCGCCCCGGCGGCGCTGGTGCTGGCCGCCGCAGTGCTAGGGGTGGTGCTGGCGATGCGCCTGAAGATAAAGCAATAAAAACGCCGCTCCCCGACGGCGGTCGCCAGATCGGGGAGCGGTGGCAATGCCTCAACTGCCGGTGCGGATCTTGTTCCACACCCGGGTGCAGATCCGGTCGATATTCAGCGGCATGGCTTCCAGGGCGAACAGCTTGCCCATCATGTCCGGGCTCGGGTAGACCTTGGTGTCGTTCTTGATCCAAAAGATCACACAAACCGGGCTATTCGAGCTTAAGAGCACTTTCTGTTCCATTGCTCCCCCAAACCCCGGTACTGGCCTGCATGGAAGACCAGCGGTTCTGCGCCGCTGTATCGGTATTGTTCGATCTCGCCAATGAAGATCAGGTGGTCACCGCCCTCGTACTGGGTGACGTTGCGGCACACCAGCACTGCCACCACATCGTCCAGCACCGGGGCTCCCGCCTTGCCATAGGAATGAGCTACACCGGCGAACTTGTCAGCTGCTGCCCGTGCGAACTGCTCCGACAAGTGGTGCTGGTGCGCGCCCAGCACGTTGATGGCGAAGTGGCTCGCTGAGCAAAAAACCTTCAGGCTCGGTGCCGTGCGTGCCAGGCTCCAGAGCACCAGCGCCGGCGACAGCGACAGTGAAGAGAACGAGTTGGCGGTCACACCGACGTTGCGGCCGTCAGCGGTGCGCGTGGTGATCACGGTCACACCGGTAGCGAACTGCCCCAGCAAGTTGCGCAGTTCGCGGACACCGCGGCCCTCGGCATCGAGCAAATCGTGAGCCTTGGTTTCGGTGGCGGCATTCATGGTGATCTCTCCCCTCAAGCTGGCTCAGGCAGCCTGTTGGCTCATTGCGCGCGATTGCACGCGCAGCGTGAATCGAATCAACGGTGCGGTCAGCGCCGTCGTCACCAGCGCGAACACCACGAGGATCGTGTAGACCCTTGGCGGAAGGATCTGCATCTGCAGACCGATTGACAGGACGATCAGCTCCATCAAGCCGCGCGTATTCATCAACGAGCTCACCAGCATCGCATCGTGTGGCGCAAGCCCGGTGGCACGTGCGCCCAGATAGCTGCCGCCGAACTTGCCGATGAATCCGCCCGCGAGGAATACACCGAACCACATCCATGATGCCGCGTCGTCGATCGTGCCGACCGACGCATGCAGCCCCGCATAGGCGAAAAACACCGGCATCAGCACAAGCTTGACGAAACCTTCGACGTTGTCGCGCCACTCCTTCGCGACGCCGGGCACGCGCCGCACGAACAGCGCCGCCGCAAGCGCGCCAAATGCGCTATGGAATCCGATCAGCGACGTCGCGAGTGCCGACGCTATTACGAAGCAGAACAACACGGCCAAGCGGTCGCGCGCCGCATGCGCAGTCGATGCGAGCCGCGCAAGCGCCGGTCGAACCACGAAGCGCACCAGGAGTGCGCACAGCACCAGATACGCGAGCAGGCTGAGGAGCATGCGCGCAAATGCCCAGCCAGGCCCGCTCGATAGCGAGGCAATCGTTGCAAGCAGCATCCATCCGAGCGCATCCGTCAGCATCGCGGCAGACATTGCGTACCGTGCGCCCACCATGGCGCTGAGCGCCAGGTCGTCGATGATGCGCGCCATCACCGGCACCGCTGAGACCGCAAGTGCGACACCGCAGAAGAGTACATAGGGCAGCGCCGGCGCGTCGCTGGCGAGCGTGTCTTTCGAGACGATGGCGACGATCATGCCGATCGCGGCCGGTGCGACGAGCCCGCCCGCTGCGATCGCGACGGGCATGCCCCAGCGCTTGCCGCGCAGCGTCTCGCCCAACTCCATATGCAGACCGACCTGAAACATCAGCAGTATCAGGCCGACTTCGCTGACTTGCGCCATCGCTGACAGCGCACGTGGGCCGAACAACAGGTCGTAGAAACTCGGTGCGATCACGCCGAACAGCGAAGGCCCCAACAGCAGACCGGCCGCGATCTCGCCGACGACCGCGCACTGGCCGAGCCGTTCGGCAATGCGGCCGCAGACGTTGCAGAGCGCGATCACCACCACGAGTTGCAACAGCCAGATAGTCATGAATACCTCGGCAAGAGCGACACCGACACGCAGCGGGTGGTCGCGAGCCCAAGCGGGCCCGCCGCGCCGTACGCCGTGATGACCGTGGCGCCGCTCGCCAGCTTCGCGAGCGCCTGGCGCAGCGACGCGGCCGAGACCGGCTCGGCTTCACGCATTACCGCTCACTCGCGACGCGGTCGACCCAGCCCCGGTAGAACGCACGGTACTTGAGCACGAGCTTGTCGTACTTGCTGTATGCGCCGCCGCCGTCCGGCTTCATCCCGTTCCAGATTTTGACGTCGTACCCCGCCGCCTGCCTGGTCTGCAGCCCGAACAGCACGAAGTCGGTCGCGCGGCGCAGGATGCCACCCACCTTCTTGATCGAGATGAGCATGTGCATGACATTCTTGCCGTCGCTCACCGGCGTCACACACTGGAGCAGCTTGTATTTGACGTCTCCGTCCAGGGCGACGGTCATGACGCACCCGCCGGGGTAGCCATCGAAATGCAGGTTCATCTGCGACATGTTCAGGCCGAGCGCGCGCGACAGCATGCCGAGGGGGCCGAAGTACCGGTCCACGGTGAAGTCGATCCCGGCACCGAACCACGCGCCCGCCCGGGCCAGCGACTCAACCTCCGGCCACTGGCGCCAATCGTCGAAGAGCTTGAGCTCGAAGGCCGAGACCGGGAGCGCATGCACGGGGGTCGCGTGCTGCGCGTCGTAGAAGTTCTCGACGATCCGCAAGACCGCCGTCGTCGTCTCGAACGCGAAGTGCAGGTGCATAAAGTCGCCGTTGTCGACGTCGGCCGCGGCGATTTCGGGCAGCGGGTGCAGCGGCTGCGGGGAGCCGTACCAGACCCACACGTAGCCGTATCGCTCGACGGTGACCAACGTCGGCTGGCGCGCCCCGCGCGGCACGGGCTCCAGCCGGGGCACCGCCTGGCTGTGGCCGGGGATGTGAACGCACTGGCCCTGCTCGTCGTACCGCCAGTGGTGAAACGGGCACTGGAGGCACCCGTCCTTGACCCGCCCGTCAGCCAGGTTCGCGCCCAGGTGCGAGCAGTGGCGGTCCATCACCACGGCCCGCCCCGTCGCTCCGCGCCACGCCACGCAGGGACGGCCGAAGAGCATCAACTCCGTCGGCTTGTCCTTGAGGTCGTCCGAGCGCATCGCGACGTACCAGCTCGCGGCCAGGCGCGTAGTCGCGTCGTACGCCCCCGGGGCACGCTTCTTGATGCTCGCTTGATCCAATTGAATGTCGTTCATCGTTTTTCTGTCGTCGTCGGCCGACTACTTTTCAGCGCCAGGCCGATGCGGGTCGTGATGTACGCCTTGAGCAGCGCGAACATCGGGTTGTAGTCGAAGTACTTTTTCACCTCTGCCGGCGCGCTGGTTTGCGTCCAGTGCATCAGCTTCATCGCCGGCACCAGGCTGTACTTCGAGTTGTTGAGCTGCGGCTTGTCCCCGGTGATGCAGTACCCGAAGCCGAACATCGGCTTGGCGAAGTCTCGTTCGTCGATGAGGGCGTGAATCCGCGCCGCGGCCTCCTCGGCCGGCTTGCGCCCGGCGCTCACGGCCTCGACCTCGGCCTTGGCGTCGTTGAACAACTGGTAGTACTCCTCCATGTCCGCGCACAGGTACCCGAGATACGGGGGATCGTTGTCGAGGTGATCGAGGTCGCCCTCGTCGCGCGACGCGCGGAACCTCGCGTGGGCTTGCACGAGCCGGAACTGCCCGAGGATTGTGCCGACCGCCCACAGCCTGTGGAACGCGTCCCATAGGCGGAAGTCCGAGAACGCCGTGTAGCAGCAGCTGACGAAGTCGTCGTTGTGGTCCAGAAGCTTTTGCTGCAGGCGCTCGATGTACTCGAAGCGCTCGGGGGAGAAGTCGTCGTCGCGCAGCGCTTTGATGAGGCGCGCCGCGAGCGCGTGGATGGTCACTGCGGTGTTCTCCAGCCCCCGGGAGAAGAGCGGGTCGATGAACCCGTTCGCGTGCAGCATCAGGCAGTAGCGGTCGCCGACGCAGGCGTTCGACGAGAACTGCAGGCGGTCGGTCTTGACCCAGTCGCGCACCGGCACGGCGTCCCGGAACTGCGCCGCGATGCTCGGGAACCGCGCGAGGAACTCGTCGAATTCCTGCTGCGCGGAAATGTCCGTTTTCGGGTAGACACGCGGGTCGAGCTGCAGGCCGACGCTCACCAGGTTGTTGGTCGACCGCGGGTGGTTGTTGAACGGAATCACCCAGAGCCAGCCGCCCGTGAACATGTGGTGCAAGGTCCCTTCGTGCCAGCGCCAGCGCTGCCCCTTGACCTTGAAAATGTCGTCGAACGGCTTGACCCCGAGCATGTGCGTGTAGAGGCTGCGCGAGTGCGTCTTGAAGCGACACGGCTCTTCGCGGAGCCCGAACTTGGTCGCGAGCGGCGCGCGGGGTCCTCCGCAGTCGATCATGTACCGGCCGGTGAACCGATCGCCCTGGACGGTGGTCACCGCTACGCCGTCCTTGTCCGCGTGATATTCGGTCACGCTCGTCTTCTGGCGGACCGTGCAGCCGTATTTGATGGCCGCTTGCAACAGATAGGCGTCGACGTCCTGCCGGTAATAATGGCTCTCCGGCCCCCACGGCAGCTCGGGAATCACGCACTGCGTGAACTCCTTCGGGTTGTGCTCCTGGCCGGGCTTGTGGAACACGAAGCCGAAGTTGCGCTTGATGCCCGTGCTCGACGCGACGTAGCGTTGCGTCGAGTAGAACGACGTAATGTGGTCGAGCTCCGGAATGCCGTAGCGATCGGCGATGATGCGGTTCATGAGAGACGTCTCGGGGATCGACGATTCGCCGATCGTGAACCGCGGGTGCGACGACTCCTCGATGATCAGCACGCGAAACTGTTGTTTGGCCAAGATGGCCCCCATCTGGGTACCGGACATGCCCGAGCCGAGGATGATTACGTCGAAGTGGTTGCTATCGTGTCCGTTCGCGGGGCTCTTCTGAGTCATGGGGGCAAACTCTCCTTGTGAGATAACACTTGGTCGCGCGCATCAGGATTCGTCGAGCGCGGCGCGGATGCGGGACCGCGCGGCATACGTGAGCGTGAGTAGTTCACCGAGCATGCTGGGCGCGTACCCCCCGCTGCCGATTGTGGGGCCGCTTTGCCCGACTTCGTACGCCCGCTCCGCCAATTTAAGGTGAGGCGCCCGGAAGCGCAGCAGGACCTTGAAGACCCGCTCGAGGGCTGTCAGCCCAGCCCGGACGTGCTCGTCCCGCGCACCGACCGCTCGCGCCTCGTCGAGCGCGCGGTCGATGAGCGCCGGCTCTCCGGAGAACCGAGCGTAGACCGCCCTGTACGCGGGAAGCACGTAAGGCAGGTACGTCTCTTTGAATGCTCGATAAGCTTGGTCGTCCGATTGCGAGCCCCACAGCACGTGCTCCAGCACGAAGAGGGGCATTTCTACGGCACCGGGGCCGAGGTAGCTCTGGCCCCCGACTCGAATCGGTTCGTAGAAGGGGCGGAGCTCATCGTAGAAGACCTGCGGCGAGATGAAGCGGTACGCATAGACGATCGATTCGACCATTTTCTGCAGATAGGCTTCCAACTCGTCGCACCCTTGCGCGAACGCGGGCGACCGCAGGGAGACATCGGACAGCTCGACGGTCACCGCGATGGCCGCCTCGAGGGCCGCCATCGAGATGCGCACGCTCTCGAGCAGGTGCGCTTCGTCGGGCAGCCCGGTGTAGCTGCGCTGCGCGTCGGCCGCCGCGGGGTTCCAGACCGTCACATGCAGGAGTGTCTCGCGCGGCGGCAGGTCGGTCGCGCGCGCCAGGTCGAGCAGCACCGGCTCAAGGCCGGGCACCACCTCCGCGGGCTCGTGTCCGTGCCGCTTGAGCGACCCCAGGAAGAACCCGATGTCCCGCATCGCGGCGGCGGCTTCGACGAAGCCCCAGCCGGAGGGCACGCCGCGCGCCGGGAGGAACTCGCGCAACAAGCCGACGATGCCCGGCACGTCCTTGTTACGGTTCAGGCCCGGCAGCTGCAGAACGAGCGCGCGCGCCTGCAACGGATCACAGGCCGCCACGGCAGCGTGCGTGACTGTGAATGCGCCTACCCGGTCCAAGGTGCGTTCCACTACAGGATTTCCTGCGCCGCGAGCGTCGGCCCGCGCTGGCCGCGAGACCGCCCAGCGTCGCCGTCACGCAGCGACCGCAGGTAGTCGTAGTTCGTCGGCAGGCTCGTGCGCAGACGCTCGGCCTCGCGCCGGATGCTGGCGAACATCGCCTCGGCCTTCTCGATCGACTCCGGCCGGTGCTGCAAGAGCGGCAGCGACCGGTCGGGCAGCATGCCCAAGCCGGCAAAGATGCAGTAGTAGTTGCCGTTCAACCAGAAGTTCTTGAATTCGTAGTCGAAGGTCTCGTAGTACGTGGAATCGTCGAACGACGTGGTGGTCAGCGGCAGCCCCGCCTTGTAGCGCTGAACCTTCTCTTGGATGGCGTCCGAGAGCCGCAGCTCGTGCCGGTTCGCGAGCCAGAACGGCGTGTCTTCGCGCGACGCAGTGAAATAGTGCGCTTGGACGAAGTCTCGGCAGTCGTCGAACATATAGACGATCTCGGCGTTGAATGCGTCGCGCAACCGCGGGTCGAACGAGGTGTCGGGGAAGTGCTTCACGAGCTGGTAAAGCGCCGCGTAGATGAAGTAGATTCCCGTCGATTCCAGGGGCTCCAGAAAGCACGACGACAGCCCGATCGAGACGCAGTTGTTGACCCACGCCCGCTTGTTGCGCCCGACCCGGAACTTGATCTGGTTGAGCGGCTGATTGTCCGAGAGGCCCCAGAGGTTGAGGAAGTCGGCGGTGGCCTGGTCGCGCGAGGTGAACTTGCTCGAGAAGACGTAGCCGCTGCCGAACCGGCCCAGCATCGGAATCTTCCAGGTCCACCCCGAGTTCATGGCGATCGCAGAGGTGTACGGCTCGACCCCCTCGCGCGCGTCGTCGTTGGGCACGGCGCTGGCGACCGCGCTGTCGCACAACAGGTAGTCGGACATGTCGATGAAGGGCTCCTTCAGGGCCTGATTGATCAGGAGCCCCCGCATGCCGGAGCAGTCGATGAACAGGTCCGCCTCCAGCGTCCGTCCCTCCTTGGTGAACAGGCTGGAGATGTAGCCGCGCTCGTTCAGGTGAACATCCACGACCTCGTCGACCACGCGCTTCACCCCGCGTTCGACGGCCCAGCGCTTCAAGAAGTCAGCCACCAGGTGCGCGTCGAAGTGCCACGCGTGGGACATCTGGCGGGTGCCATCGGGCAGGCACGGCGCCAGCTTGCCGTCGAGCGCCGCGGCCTGCGGGTAGCACGCGTACTCCATCGGCTGCTGGAAACCCTGTTCGCGCTTGCGCAGCCAGTAGTGGGTAAGCGGCACGCCGTCGCAGTTCGGCACGTTGCCGAACAAATGGTAGAAATGATCGTCGCGCGAGGAGTCGGGAGACTTCCTCCAGTTCACGAACTTGATCGCGGCCTTGAACGCGCCGTTCACTTGGGGCATCCACTCCCGCTCCGGTATCCCGAGGAAGTCGAAGAACACCTTCTGCAAACTCGGGATGGTCGCCTCGCCCACGCCGATCCGGGGGATCGCTTCAGACTCGATGAGCGTAATGTTCGCCTGCTGTTGGAGCGCCCGGACGAGGTACGAGGCGGCCATCCAGCCCGCAGTGCCGCCGCCCACGATGACGATATTCTTGATCGGCTTGTTCATAACACTCCCTGTTTCAAGGCGGCCTCTGTGACGAGGGGAAGGCCGCCAGTCTCCGTGCATCCGTGCAAGAGGCACATCAATGTGCTGTGAGATTTAGACTCTAGCCTGCCGGAAAAGCGACGCAAATTCCGTTTCCGAATTAACAAACTGAAACGCAAAGGCATTCGGTATAACGAAAAGTTTTGCGTACGATTTTTTGCGCCTAATCAGCCCGCCGCTAAGGATGGTCTGAAGTAGCCATGTATTTTGGGCTGACTTCATCCACCGCCGATTTTGAAAGAGGCGAGCCGATCAAAAATGATCGGATCACTCGCTCATTTCGCTGTTTCCAGCCGTCGCAAGCCCCCGCTGCGGCCACTTTCCGCATCAAAGGCGCACCTCTCCTGCGCTGGTCAGCAAATGTCGGCGGGCCATCCACAGATTCGACAGGGCAAACAGGTCACCCTCTGTATTTCCCGCTTAGGGGTTCAATCTCCTCTATTGCCAGACAAGAAGTGCCCGCCAGCGCCCGGGCTGCCCAGGGGCACGGCCACCGGAGTCGATTGCTCCAGGGTGGCGTGGGCGGTGTTCTTGAATTGAGTGATGCTCATGGCGCTACCTGTCGATAGAAAAAACCGCTGTCAAAAACCTGGTTAGTGCATCAGGCCTTCCATGAAGCCCGCCACCCGGCTGGCCAGCCGTCGGCGCCAGGGCGGCGTGGCCGGGTTGGCCAGGGTCTGGTCTTCATGGACGAAGCTGCGAATGATCGCGTTGTAGCCCAGCCAGCGGCACGGCTCCGGCTCCCAGGCACGCAAGGCGTCGAGGCCGCCTTCGGGGATCACCCAGGGCTGGCGCGTCAATTCATTGTTGCTCTGGAGAATCAATGCGGCCAGGGTTCGCCCGCCGAGGTTGCTGGCGCCCACGCCTTCGCCGCCGTAGCCGCCGGACAAGGCGATGCCGCGCTGGCGGTCGCAGAGCATGTGCGGCCGGAAGTGCCGGGACATGCCCAGGTTGCCGCCCCAGGAATGGGTGATCCGCACATTGTTCAGCTGCGGGAAAAGCTCGCTGAACAGGTAGCGTCGCAGCTCGACTTCGCTGCGGGTCAGGTCGAAGTCGTGACGCAGCTTGCCGGCGAACTGATAGCCGCCACGGGCGCCGAACACCAGGCGGTTATCCGCGGTGCGCTGGCCGTAGGTCACCTGGCGACTGCTTTCGCTGAACGCCTGGCCCTGGTTCAGGCCGATCTCGTCCCAGGTCGCGGCCGACAAGGGCTCGGTGGCCACCAGCAGGCTTTGCACCGGCAGCTGGTAACGGCCCAGGGGCGGCAAGGTCACCGAATAGCCCTCCACCGCCGGCACTATCCAGCGGCAACGCACGCTGGCCTTGGCGGTTTGCAGGCTGCCGGCCTGCCAGTGGCTGACCGGGCTGTTTTCGTAGATGGGCACGCCCAGGCGCTCCACGGCCCGGGCCAGGCCGCGCACCAGCTTGGCCGGCTGGATGGTCGCGCAATGGGGCGCGTAGATGCCGCCGTAGGCCTTGGCCACGCGGATCTGCTGGGTCAGTTGCTCGGGGCTCAGCCAGCGGTAGTCGCGCTCGTCGAGGCCCTGTCGGTAGAGCTTGTCCAGGTAGCGGCGCTGGGTGATTTCCTGCTCGGGGTAACGCGCCGCGCAGTACAGCACCCCGCCCTTGCGGTAATCGCAGTCGATGCCTTCGCGTTCAAGGACGATGGCCACTTCATCGGGAATGCCGTGCAGCAGGTCGAAGGAGGCGCGGCGCTGTTCGGGGCTCAGCCCGGCCAGCAACCGGTCCTCCCCCAAAAGGTTGCCCATCAGCCAGCCGCCGTTGCGCCCGGAGGCGCCGAAGCCGGCGGTCTGCGCCTCGACGATGGCGATGTTCAGGGTCGGCGCCAGGCGCTTGAGGTAATAGGCGGTCCACAGCCCGGTATAACCGGCGCCGATGATCGCCACGTCGACATCCAGGTCCTGCTCCAGCGACGGCCGGGCCAGCAGTGGCTCGTCGAGCTGATCCATCCACAAACTGATATTGCGCCACGCTGGCATACACGCACTCCGCCACCCGAACTTCGATGGCGCCGATCCTAGTGCCTGGGCTCAGGGGTTGTCTTGCGCGCGTGCACGCAAAGAAATTTGCTTGGCGTAGGCCTTGGGCGACAGGCCGGTGTGCTGGCGGAAACAGCTGTAGAACGCCGACAGCGAGTTGAAGCCAGCGGCGAACGCCAGCTCGTCGATGCGCACCGGCGGCGTCGCCTGGTCCAGCGTCGCCAGCAGATGCTGCAGGCGCGCCTGGTTCACA
The DNA here is from genome assembly GCF_003945765.1 of Pseudomonas chlororaphis subsp. chlororaphis. Lineage (NCBI taxonomy): Bacteria > Pseudomonadati > Pseudomonadota > Gammaproteobacteria > Pseudomonadales > Pseudomonadaceae > Pseudomonas > Pseudomonas chlororaphis. The sequence continues at coordinate 3,756,766 of NZ_CP027712.1, forward strand.
TAGCGGTAGAAGCTCTGCCCCAGCACCTGGTTGAGCAGGTAGGAGATCTGGTTGCGGCTGTAGCCGCACTCCTTCGCCACCCGCTGCAGGTCCAGCTCGGGGTCGAGGTACGGCTGCTGGCGCTCGAAGTACTGCTGCAGGTCCTCGGCCATGAAACTCAACTGGCGCGGCGACAGCCCCAGACGACTGACTGCCGGCCGTGCGCTGCCTTGGGCCTTGCCCGGCGCGGCCTCGCGCACCAGCGAGGCGTATTCGTTGACGCGCCAGATCAGGCCGTCGCGCACGGTGATCGCCTCGCTGGCGCGAAACGACACCAGGCCCTGCCCGCCACGCAGAGTCACCTGGTATTGAATGAACGCGGTGTTGCCATCCAGACGGATGCGGTCGCTGTGCTCCAGGGCCTCATCGGGTGCGCGCGGCATGCTGTTGCGCACGTATTCGCGCAGCTCGTCCAAGCCCAGGGTGCGGTTCTGGAAAAAGTCGTTGTACTGGATTTGCGGGTGATACAGCGCCATGACGCCATCGAGGTCGCGGTGCTTCCAGCACAGGTGATAGCGCAGCACCGTCTCGCCGGTGGCCTGGGTTTGCGCCGGGCCATCATCAAGGGAAGACATAGGGGCAGATATAGGGCTCAGGGGACGGAAAGGCGCAGCTTGCCGAAGTTCGTCCAACGCTTCAATGGCCAATGCACGGCCCCTGGATACTGGCGTTTTGCCTAAACCGCGGGCGGAAATGACCTGCATCAAAAAAGTGCCAGACAATCGCCAAACGGCCTGAAAAAAACCGTTGAATGTCATATCCCGGTGCTATTTTTAAAAGCTCCACAGGTTGGTCCAGTGACGGTCCTTCCGTACCTACCGCGAGCACAAGGAAGCGCTCAATGATCAAGGTGGGCAATCCATGAATAGAGTCTCCGCCAGTAAAGTCACCTTTCCCAACGCCTGCCAGCTGATGCGCTGGCATTTTCACCCCATGGGCTTCGAGGCCAGCATGGATGCACCCGGCAGCATGATCGCCCGGCTCTTCGATCGTGCCAGCGGCGAGACCATGATCGCCATTGCCGGCATCCCCTGCGCCACCGTGATGAACGCCACCGATGTCGAGCGAATAATCGAGGCGGTGGAAGACGAGCTGGAGGCTTTCATGCCGCCACTCGCGCTGAAAGCCTAGGGTCGCTCTGAAAGCCTAGAGTCGCTCTGCTCCTGGCCCCGGCCGCTCCAGACTGTTTTCAAGCCCGCCATCGAGCGGGCTTTTTCAGGCCCGCAGGTCGGCGAAGAACGGCTTGCCCTGAGGAATCCGGTCCGACGCCTTGGGTGCATTGGCCGCCTGGGTGTCTGGGCGGTCCACATACCAGTAGCAATGTTTCACCGCCCGGGTGATGCCGACATAGGCCAGGCGCAAGGTCTCGTCCTTCTGCGCATTGTCGTAGGGCTCGCTGTCGCCATCCTTGCCCAGCCCGGCCATGCGATAGACCTGGTTCTTGTAGGGCGAACTGGTCAGGTGCTGGCAATCGCCCAGCAGGAACACCGCATCCGCCTGCAAGCCCTTGGAGCTGTGATAGGTCAGTTGCTTGAGGCGTCGGTCCTCGGCCGGCAATCTAGAATCAACATTAACTATTGGTAAAATATGCTCTTCAATCAATGATTTATCGCTACTTTTTCGAAATAACATCAAGATCGAATCGCCATTGCGATAGTGCTCCGCCAGCCGTGCTGCAAGCCCCTGGTCGTCGCGGTCCAGCACATTCACCGGCAACACTTCCTTGGGTTCGCCGCTGGCCTTGGCCTTCTTCCCGGCAATCGCCGGCGCGGCGCGGACGATATGTTCCGCGGCGTCGATGATGTGCTGGTGGCTGCGATAGTTCTCGCTGAGCATCACTCGGGTGGTGGCCGGCGACGGGAATTCCTTGTTGAACTCCATGAAGAATTTCGGCGAACTGCCACGCCAGCCGTAGATCGACTGCCAGTCGTCCCCTACGCAGAGCAACGACGAGCGCTGTGCCCCGCGGCCGACATGCATTGCCGGCCCGCGACTGCGGATTTCGCGCAGGCTGGCGCGAATCCACGAGACGATCTGCGGCGAGACGTCCTGGAATTCGTCGATCATCAGGTGCGACATCGGTCGTAAGCGCTCATCGCTGAGCAGCTTGAAGTTCTCCGGGGTGTTCTCGCCGAACAGCGCGAACATGCGGTTGTAGCTCATGATCGGCGGCGACTGGTCGAGCAGATGATCGTCCAGCGCCCGCCAGAACAGGCTCAGGGCCTCGAAGAAAAAGCGGTCCGGGTCGTCCCGGGCAAACACCATCTGGCCCACGGCCACCGAGACGTCCAGTCCGAGGTTCTCGATAAACCCGGCCGCGGCGACAAAACAGTCCAGCAACGGCGCCGAAGCCAGCTCACCCTTGACCTTGTAGTCGAAGCCCGGCCCGGCACTGGCATCCCCGGCCAGGGACGACAGGACACGCTTTGCTGAATCGTAACTATCCAGCCAAATCATTGGCTTACGACAAAAAGCTTGAAACAGGGTGCGCTTTACCGCCCACTCCGCGCGCACCGAAAGCTTCGATCCGGGGCGACTCAACTGCGGGTTTTCCCGAGGGTCGAACCCCAGCACCACCCAGGCATCCAGCTCGGCGACGTAGCCATGGCAATGGAACTGCGAGCCGTTGATCTCGACCGTCTGCCGGTTCGGCTCGATGCCCTTGATCGGCCAGGCGCCGGCACGAAACCACAGGTCTTCCAGGGTGTCGCACAGTTCTTCGTCGCGCTTGGCCGCCAGTTCGGTCACGGCCATGCGTTTTTGCACGTCCGGGTGATCGCGCTCCAGTTCCTTGAGCTGCAGGGCGTGGCGCAGCAGCGGCTTGATCGCCTCGCGGAAACGCCCGTCACGCCGGTGCAGGGCGTGGTAACAGGCATTCAGGTGCTTGCGCTGGGCGTCGTTGATCCGCAGGTCGAAGGGATTGCTGTCGACCTCCAGATCCCCCGCCGCCGGGCGATCGCTGAGGTTCTCGAACGCCTGCAGGCGCTCGAAACCCGGCAGGCTGCGGACCATCGGCAGGATGCGCGAGTGGAAGGTACGCACCAGTTCCCGTGCCTCCTTGAGGCCCAGGGGCCGGCCCCAGAGCGCGAACACTTCCAGCAGCTTGTTGATGAAGTCCTTGCGCGACTCGCGGGTGAAGGTCACCACGGTCATCGAGTCGAGTTCGAAGCCCAGGTAATGGTTGAGCAGCAGGATGCGCAGGACCAGTGAGGTCGACTTGCCCGCGCCAGCGCCGGCAATCACCGAGGTGGACGGGGTTTCGCTGAAGATCATCTTCCATTGCGCGCTGCTGGGTTGGGCATGGGCCGGCAGCAGGCGGCCAACATCGGCCTTGATGCGCTTCTTCAGTTCGGCGCTCAGCGGCAGGCGCCAGTCGTCGAACAGATAATCGTCTACCCCGGGCGCCGGATGCTCGGTGGAGCGGCTGTCGCGAATCAGCAGGACCTGACGACCCTGCTCCAGTCCCTCGGCCTTGCCCTCCTGGTAACCGTATTCCACCCCGGCGGTATGCCCGCTGCGAAAGCCGTCCGCCTGGCCATGCAACCAGGACGCGCGATGCTGGGCGCGCAAGCGACTGAGGCCATGGCCGAAGAACCTGGCCGCCAAGCGCTTGAGCAGCGGCATTTCGGCCAGGGGCAAGAGTTCGGGAGGAAGATCGGGGGTGTGTTGCGGCACGCTGACTCCAGGGTGTGAGGCTGTGTGGGACGGTATGGTCGCTTCATTCGTCGATGACTTCTAGTGAAATGCTTACAGGTCATCCACTTAAGCCCCGAACTGAATGTTTGGAAGCAGAAGGCAGACTACAAAATATATCTATTTATTAGATCTGATAACGACGGTTTTTGCGCTTTTTATCGATGCCTTGCTGATGGATGATGAGCGCCATCAATCACCGGTCTCGTTCTGCGGCTCCACCAAGGCGCCCCATGACGAACCCTGACAGGAGACGATCATGCTTGAACTCAGACCCTTCAAATCCCTGGGCGGCGCCCATCATGGCTGGTTGGATGCCCACCATCACTTTTCGTTCGCCGAGTACTACGACCCCAAACGCATGAACTGGGGCAACCTGCGCGTGTGGAACGACGACGTGATCGCCCCCGGCAGCGGTTTTCCGCAGCACCCGCACCGGGACATGGAAATCATCACCTACGTCCGTGAAGGTGCTATCACCCACCAGGACAACCTTGGCAACAAGGGCCGCACCGAGGCTGGCGACGTGCAGGTGATGAGCGCCGGTACCGGGATTGCCCACAGCGAATACAACCTGGAAGCCGGCGAAACCAGGATCTTCCAGATATGGATCATCCCCAACGAGGCCGGCTCCGCGCCGTCCTGGGGTGCCAAGCCGTTCCCCAAAGGCCAGCGCGAAGGCTTCGTGACCCTGGCCAGCGGCAAGCAAGGCGATGACCAGAGCCTGCGGATTCGTGCCGACGCGCGCCTGGTAGCCGCCAACCTGAAGGCCGGCGAGTCCGCCGAATACCCGCTGGACAAAGGGCGCCGCGCCTACCTGGTGCCCGCGACCGGGGTGATTGAAGTCAATGGCTTGCGCGCCGAAGCTCGAGACGGTGTCGCGGTCGAGGACGAGCGCCTGCTGCGGGTCACCGCCCTCGAGGACAGCGAAATCGTCCTGGTGGACCTGGCTTGAGACAGCGAAGAAATGCTCCGTTTCTGTAGGAGCGAAGCTTGCTCGCGATGGGCTGCAAAGCAGCCCCGAAGCTGATTCCGTTCCCACTGAAGCTAGCTGTTGCTCAATCGGGAGTCATCGCGGGCAAGCCTCGCGCCTACAAAACACAGCCGCAATAAAAAGGGGCGACCGTCTGGTCGCCCCTTTTTTGTCTGCCGCGAAACGCCGCTGGGTCAGCCGCTGATCGCGCCGTCCACCAGGGTCTGCGCTTCCTGCACCAATTGCTTCAGGTGATCGTCGCCAATAAAGCTCTCGGCGTAGATCTTGTAGATGTCTTCGGTGCCCGATGGACGCGCGGCGAACCAGCCGTTCTCAGTCATGACCTTGAGGCCGCCGATCGCCTGGTCGTTGCCCGGCGCGTGGCTGAGGATCTTCTGGATGCTTTCGCCGGCCAGCTGGGTCGAGGTCACCTGATCCGGCGACAGCTTGCCGAGCAGCGCTTTCTGCTGCGGGTTGGCCTTGGCATCGACGCGCACCGAGAACGGCTCGCCCAGCTCGTCGCACAAGGCGCGGTAGGCCTGGCTCGGGTCGCGGCCGGTGCGGGCGGTCATTTCCGCGGCCAGCAAGGCCGGGATCAGGCCGTCCTTGTCGGTGCTCCAGACGCCGCCGTCCTTGCGCAGGAACGATGCACCGGCGCTCTCTTCACCGCCAAAGCCGAGGGAGCCGTCGAACAGGCCGTCGGCGAACCACTTGAAGCCCACCGGCACTTCGTACAGGCGACGGCCCAGGCGCGCCGCCACGCGGTCGATCAGGCCACTGCTGACCACAGTCTTGCCCACGGCCGCGTCGGCGCGCCAGTGCGGGCGGTTCTGGAACAGGTAGTCGATGGCCACCGCCAGGTAATTGTTCGGCGCCAGCAGGCCGCCAGTCGGGGTCACGATACCGTGACGGTCGTGGTCCGGGTCGCAACCGAAGGCCACGTCGAAACGATTCTTCAGGCCGATCAGGCCTTGCATCGCATAGCTGGACGACGGGTCCATGCGGATCTGGCCATCCCAGTCGACGGACATGAAACGGAAGGTCGCATCGACTTCCTTGTTGACCACCTCCAGGTCCAGGCGATAGTGCTCGGCAATCGCCGACCAGTAGCGCACCCCTGCTCCGCCCAGCGGATCGACGCCCAGGCGCAGCTTGGCGTTGCGGATGGCGTCCAGGTCGATGACGTTGATCAGGTCGGCGACATAGCTGTTGACGTAGTCGTGACGATGGGTGGTGTCGGCCTTCAACGCCTGCTCATAGCTGATGCGCTTCACACCGGCCAGCTTGTTGGCCAGCAGTTCGTTGGCCTTGGCTTCGATCCACTTAGTGATATGGGTGTCGGCCGGGCCGCCGTTGGTAGGGTTGTACTTGTAGCCACCGCTTTGTGGCGGGTTGTGCGACGGAGTGATCACGATGCCGTCGGCCAGGCCGCTGGTGCGGCCGCGATTGTAGCAGAGAATCGCATGGGACACCGCCGGCGTCGGAGTGTACTCGTCGCCAGCGGCGATCATCACGGTCACGCCGTTGGCGGCCAGCACTTCCAGGGCGCTGGCACCGGCCGGGGTGGACAAGGCGTGAGTGTCGATGCCGACAAACAGCGGGCCATCGATGCCCTGGGCCTGGCGATACAGGCAGATCGCCTGGCTGATGGCGAGGACATGCCATTCATTGAAACTCAGGTCGAACGAGCTGCCACGATGCCCCGAGGTGCCGAAGGCGACCCGCTGGGTAGAGATGGCGGCATCGGGCTGGCCGGTGTAGTAGGCCGTTACCAGTCGCGGAAGATCGACCAGCAATTGTGTCGGTGCCGGTTTGCCCGCAAAAGGACTGAGTGTCATGCAAAACCTCGGGAAATGGATGGTTCGGTGAGTGCTGCGCAGTTTACTGGCAGTTTGACCGCAACGCGAAGGGATCTATCCGTGGAGGCTTGCACAATAAGCAGGCGCAACATAGGCCATTGTCGGCTGCTGCACAGAAGACACTCAGGATCGAGACGGGAATATAAAGAAGGGAGTGACTGCGAGGACAGAAACGCCAGAGTGCGCGATGGCGAACCCTGGCGTCAGGATCAGGCCGGTTCGACCTGCAGTGCGACCCGCTCGCGGCAAGGACACTCGTCCATGTAGCGGTGGGCTTCGACGAACTCGTTGAACGGGAAGATCCGGGTCTTCAGCGGCAGCAGCACACGATCGGCCGTCAGCTGGTTGATGTCGCGCAAGGCGCGCTGCAAGGCCACCTGGTCCTGGATGATGCCCAGCTCGGGCTTGCCGGTGAAGTTGCCGATGCAGTGCACGAAGAACTGGATGTTCTTCTGGAACGCCGCGCAGGCCGGGAACGGCGTCTGGTTGCCGCCTTGCAGGCCGTACAGCACCAGGCTGCCACGCGGCGCCAGGACGTCGCCGAGCATCGACATCTGCGGACCGCCGAGGCCATCGAACACCACGTCGACACCACGATTGTCGGTGTATTTGTTGATCTGCATGAGCAGGTCCTGCTCTTCGGTGACGATGACTTTCTCGGCCCCCAGGGACAGCAGGTACTCACGCTCTTCAGCGGTCTTGGTCGCGGCAATCACCCGCACTCCGAGCGCCTTGCCCAGCTGGACAAAGGACGGACCGGCGCAGTGGCTGGCATCGGTGACCAGGGCGAACTGCCCGGGCTTGACCCGCGCCAGGTCGACATAGGCAAAGTAGGCCACCAGCAGCGGCGTGTAATGCACCGCGGCCTCCACCGGGCTGAGCACATCGGGATAGCGGGTCAACGCCGAGCGTGGCAGGACAATCAGCTCGCCATAGACCGGATAATCGTTCGGGCTTTCGGCCGGGAAGCTGGCAACCTTGTCGCCAATGGCCAGGTCGTCGACACCTTCGCCGACCGCAGTCACCACGCCGGCCATCTCATGGCCAAGGCCGGAAGGCAGGCGGGCATGGGAAGACGCCAGGTTCTGGCGCCAAAGGACGTCGTACCAACTGATGCCGATCGCTTCGACACGCACCTGCACTTCGCCTGGCGCAGGCAGAGCGGCCGCATGCTCTTCGCACTTGAGCACCTCGGCCGGACCAAACTTGTGAAAACGGATCGTGCGGGACATCGCAAACCTCGTCAAAGTAACCTCTAATGCCCTGAACTCTATCTGGGCTTTCTGGCCAAGACCATCAGTGACTATTAATAGTCGACATGCCTGTCATTGATTCCGCAGCACCTGCAACAACGGGGAAACAGCGTGCCAGAGCGAAGGGTTCCTTACAGGAAAAAACAATTAGCCGGTGCAGAGTAGCAGCCTTTCCCCGTAAGATTCATGCCGGCCATTGTTCTCATATGGCCGCTCTCGTCAAGTTTGCTGACTCTGCCAGGACTCAAGATGAATCGTAATGACCTGCGTCGTGTCGACCTGAACCTGTTGATCGTGTTCGAAACATTAATGCATGAACGCAGCGTGACCCGGGCGGCGGAGAAACTCTTCCTCGGCCAGCCGGCCATCAGTGCGGCGCTGTCGCGCCTGCGCAGCCTGTTCGACGATCCGCTGTTCGTGCGCACCGGGCGCAGCATGGAGCCGTCGGCCCGGGCGGTGGAAATCTTCGCCCTGCTCTCGCCCGCCCTCGACTCGATCTCCACCGCGGTCAGCCGCGCCGCCGAGTTCGACCCGGCGACCAGCACCGCGGTGTTCCGCATCGGCCTGTCCGACGACGTCGAGTTCGCCCTGCTGCCGATGCTGCTCAAGCGCCTGCGCGCCGAAGCGCCAGGGATCGTGCTGGTGGTGCGCCGCGCCAACTACCTGCTGATGCCGGCCCTGCTGGCCTCCGGCGAGATTTCCATCGGCGTCAGCTACACCCAGGACCTGCCGGCCAACGCCAAGCGCAAGGTACTGCGCCGCAGCCTGCCCAAGCTGCTGCGGGCCGACAGCATGCCCGGCGCCCTGAGCCTCGATGACTTCTGCGCCCGCCCCCACGCCCTGGTGTCGTTCGCCGGCGACCTCAGCGGTTTTATCGATGAAGAGCTGGAAAAACTCGGGCGCAAGCGTCACGTGGTGCTCGCGGTCCCGCAGTTCAACGGCCTGAGCACCCTGCTCACCGGCACCGACATCGTCGCCACCGTGCCGGACTACACCGCCGAAGCCCTGACCGCCGCCGGCGGCGTGCGCGCCGAAGACCCGCCCCTGCCCGTGCGCACCTTCGAACTGCACATGGCCTGGCGCGGCTCCCAGGACAACGACCCGGGGGAACGCTGGTTGCGCTCGCGGATTCAGATGTTCTTCGGCGACCCTGAGAGTCTTTGATACGGCATTGCGCGCGTCCAATGTCCTGTCAGCAGTCTCAGACATCGGCCCGTTCTAGCTTGTTTGAGGTGGGGAGCCAGGGACGGCTCGCCGCTCAAGACGATACAAACGAAAAGCCGCGATTGGCCGCACTGCTTACTCGTACAGCCGATGCGAGTGGGGGCAAATACGGGGGCAAATTTCAATTTTTTTTGTCAGAAACCATTGTCCTGGAGCCACTGTTCCAGTCGGTTTGTCATGCAGCTGCGCGTGCAATGACATTGGAAGCAATTATCACCGCTGGCACCACGCTACGGCAAAGCCAGCCGCTGCGCACGCCTCTCGGATGATCACCTTCAAATGGCTTTCGCTTCAGAAGCGATAAAGCCCGTCCATTTCACTCTCGTCGCAGAAGAGTATGGGGAGCAATGCCAAAGGCCTTGCGAAAGGCGTGGCTGAAATGAGAGAAGTCGGAGAAACCGAAATCCAGCGCCGCCTGGGAAATACTGCGGACTTGACCGCGCTCAATCGCGTCGCGGCTCGCGAGCAAGCGTGCCTTCCAGATTTCCGCGACCGGCGATTTCTGATGACGAGCGAAAGCGCGCGTCACAGTGCGCGTGGAGACATGGTGAGCTTGAGCAATGCGTTCGAGCGACAGGTCCACATCGGTCAAATATTGGTGGATGTAATTCATGATCCGGCCATACAGGTCCAGCTCGTCATGAGTCTGCTTTAAATCCTGGAGTTCCAGGCTGACCACCAGAAGGTCGAGCAAGGTGCTGGAGTAACGACTGGATATTCCCGTGTTATGGAAGCCTGAAGGCATACTCGCGGCTTGGCGCAACATCTCGCGTAACGGAATCACCCCTGGGCGACGATCATCCAGAACCATCGCGGTGCAACCTGCTATGCCGGGTAACCGCTGACTGAGCAGTTGTCGCGGAATGCGGACAAGGTGATTGTCGGTACCGCCGAAGCTGAATCTGAACGGCTGGGATGCGTCATAAAGAAACAGATCGTCCGCGCTGAGCTTCGTCCGGCGGTCAGCCTGTTCCAGCTCGCCATAGCCGCTCCTGGTAAAGCCCAACCACAAATCGTCATTAGGATCACTGCGCAGGTGCTGGGCGGACCGCTCCCAATAATGCAAGGGTGCGGACAAGGTGCAGATGTCCAATACGCCCATGCCATGCACCTCCAGCACCCCGTCGAAATCGCTCTGCGCCAGCAGTTTGCTGTCGGCGTCCAGGCAGTGATGACAAACCACATCTTTCCAGTAATCAAACCGGAGTGGTGCCGTAACGGCAAGGGTCGAATAGTGACATGTCTGGCTCATTGCATTCACCTACCGGCAGCGATTCAACAAAAAAGCGTGGTAACGTTTTTGCGAGCCAAGCAATTAGCAGGCCACCCTCACGGCCTGATTCCAGCTGTTGGACGCACTACCAGATGGTCACCGGAACACTCGGCTGGCGCGTATGTCGCTAGATCCTCCAAAACACACTCCCCTTGCAACTTCCCAGGGCGCCCCGCCCCTTATTTCACAAGCCCCGCACCATTGCCGCGCACTGATATGCCGGCCATTTATACCTGTCCTTTTTAACCAAACGGTTGTCCATTCGAGCCAAGCGAATTCCATCTCCCCTCGATAATTTTCACTCCATGCCGTGTCCCTACAAACACGAATGACGAGGTGGGTCATGCAACTACGAGAACAGCAGCGGCTGTCCGATTCATCCTGGTTTTTACAGCGATGGGACATGGCACCCGAAGAGTTTGCCACTTACCTGGTGCAACTCGGGACCCTGGCGCTGCAACGCCGATGGAGTGGTACCCACCGCAACACACCAACATCCACTGGGATGTAGAACAGCGAACCGTCCGTTTGAGACGGAAATAAAGGAGCCCCCATGGAATCTGCAATCGATAAACATCTCAAATGTCCCCGGACTTTGTCCCGTCGTGTTCACGACGATTACAAGCCGCCCTTCCCGATGTTTGTGGGGCGAGCTGACGAAAACGTGAAGCAAGTTGTGATGGCCTACCTCGGGGTGCAATTTCGCGACGAACAACGCGCCGCCGCCCTGCAGGCCATGCGCTACATTGACGCCAGCTTTGCCCTCGCCGATGGTCCTGGGAATCACGACCTGACCTACCACCTCGACAATCAGGGGTATGGAAACTTCATCGCCGTGGGCTACTGGCGTGATCCCGCCGCCTATCACCGATGGTTACTTTCAGCGCCTGTAGCCGACTGGTGGGGTGACGAGGCGCGCCTGAACGAGGGGCTGGGGTATTTCCGCGAGGTCATCGCACCGCGCGCCGAGCAGTTCGAGACGCTGTATGCATTCAAGGACGATTTGCCAGGTGTCGGCGCGGTCATGGACGGCATCAGTGGCGAGATTGAGGAGCACGGCTACTGGGGCTCGGCGCGCGACCGCTTTGCTATCTCACAGACCGACTGGATGCAGCCGACCAGCGAACTGCAAGTCATTTCAGGCGATCCCGCCAAAGGCGGCAAGGTCGTGGTACGCGGCCACGATAACCTAACGCTGATCCGCTCTGGACAAGACTGGGTCGAGGCCGGCGAGGAAGAGCGCGCGCTCTATTTCAACGAGATGCTGCCGCCACTGCAAGACGGCATGAACTTCCTGCGTGACGAGGGGCAGGCGCTGGGCTGCTATAGCAACCGCTTCGTACGCAATATCGACCTTGATGGCAATCTCCTCGACATCGCCTATGACATCGGTCACTGGCGATCGCTCGACAAGCTGGAGCGCTGGGCAGAATCCCATCCCACTCACTTACGTATTTTCACCACTTTCTTCCGAGTGATCGGAGGCCTTTCGAAGCTGCGGCTGTATCACGAGGTCTCGGTAGCGGACGGTAGCCAGCAACTGTTCGAGTACATCAACTGCCACCCGCAGACCGGGATGATGCGCGACGCGCAAGTGTCGCCCACCTGACTCCATCGCTGACTCCACTTTTAGCCCTGCGCGTTGCCTGACTGGCGATAGCGGGGCTCTTTTTGCCCGAAAAAAGGTTCTTCGATCATGAAACAGTTCCGCTACCTGTCGCTCGCAGCCCTCCTCCCCAGCCTTTCCTCTCACGCTCTCGAGGTGGATCCTGGCGATTACGAGCCGCTCCCCGTGGGAGCGACCATCGGCGTGCTCTACTACCAGCACTCCACGACGGACAATGCCTACTCCCAGGGCCACAAGACCAGTTCCGATTTCAACCTGACTTCCGATGTCGGCATTCTGCGTCTGCTACACATCTACCAGTTGAGCGAGCGGCTGACCATCGAGCCGCAATTCCTGTTGCCCTTCGGTCATGTCTCAGGCGGTGGTGACGCTTCTGGTCTGGGCGACGCCAGCGGCATCGGTGACCTCATTCTTACAGCGCCGCTCAAGTACCGTCTCAACGACGCCAACGACACCCTCGGTGCGACTGCTTACTTGTACGTGCCGACTGGCGACTATGACAAAGACGACGCGCTCAATCTTGGCGAGAACCGTTGGAAGGTTGATCTCCAGGCCGCTTACGTCAAGCACTTCACGGAGAAGTGGGCCATCGACCTCGTCGGTGACGCCATCTGGTACGGAGACAACAACGACTTCGGCGCCAGCTCCGCCCGCCGGGAGCAGGACGTTTCCTACGGCGCTCAGTTAATGGGGCGCTACATGCCCGACGAGACCACTGCGCTGGCTATCGGCTTCGGCCACAGTTGGGGCGGGGAAAACCAGATCGATGGCGTCAACCAGGACGACAGGATGGAAACCACCAACTTGCGCGTCACGGCCAGAAAGTTTTTCACCGCCAAGGACCAATTCCAGGTGCAACTTGGACGCGACCTTGCGGTGGAGAACGGCCCCAAAGAAGACTTTCGCATGAACCTGCGCTACGTCAGGGTCTTTTAGACCCGCCCGTCTCTACCAGCCGTTGTCCTTATCAACCCAGCGTGCGCCCAACGACGAATTCAACCTGGATCCGTCGCAAGACCTCGCATCCCGTATCAATTGTGCCAACGCGACAGTTGGCTAATGAGATGCCTCTAACCCGAAACGGAGTAACCCGACAATGACCGACCAGCAACCCACCCTGGAACAACAACCCTCCCTCTATACCCGTCTTGGCGGCTATGACGCGATCTATCAGTTCGCCGGCGCAGTGTTGAGAAAGACAATGGGGCACCCCGCCATCGGGCACATCTGGGCCCATATGTCGGAATCGACGTTCCAAAAGGAACACATCAATTTTGTCGATTTCCTTTCCGAGCACTGGGGTGGAAGCGCCAAATACCGGGGTAGAGACATGGTCACCGCGCATCGCGGGATGGGTCTGACCGAGGTGCACTGGCAAGCCGTGCTCGATTGTCTCGAGGCGTGCTACGACGACTACGGGCTGGCCCCGGATCTGCGCAAAGAGGTCAATGACTTCCTCATCAAGTTCAAACCGGCCGTGATCGGGAGCCCCTCCTATCGGGACGTCGTACTCGCGCACCCGGAAATGGACCCCGCCAAAGGCATGAGAAGCGTTGGGGTTGTCTGGCCAAAACCCGGGAAGTCATCTCAGAAACAGGCCACGCCTGAATCCGAAGACTAATACCCTCGGCATAAGCCTAAGCCACAGCAATGGAAGGCATATCCATAAGGAACCCTCCCCGCTGCCAGGGCTCGCTCTGGCCGCCGACGGCGACCGTGGTGTGGCTATAAAAAACAGGGGCAAGCGAGTCCCGCTCAACCAAGCGACTGTCCTCCTCAGCCAAGCGCTGCTCAATCTGTGGAGATAGCTTGATACCAGCCCCGGCCACGCTCGCCAATAGTGCGCACCGGGCCCGGACATCCCCGAGATGACGTTTGAACAGACATTGCCAGCCCCTACGGGTTGGCACAGGAAACAGGACACCCCATGGCCATCATCCGCCCGACTCTCGAACAAGTGCAGGATCTCGCCAGCCGCCTGCACATACAGCTGACACCCGAGCAAGCCAGCGAATACCTGGCGCTTATGCAATCCAGTTTTGATGCCTACGATCTCGTCGACGAGTTGCCAGACTTCATCCCTTCAGTGCGCTACGAGCGCAGTGCTGGTTACCGCCCTTCAAGCACGGAAAATCCGCTAAACGCCTGGTACTACAGAACTGAGGTGATGGGCGCCAGCTCGGGCAAGCTTGCTGGCAAGACGGTCGCGCTCAAAGACAATATCTCTCTGGCCGGTGTCCCGATGATGAACGGTGCCGCACCACTGGAGGGTTTCGTACCGTCGTTTGATGCCACCGTGGTGACGCGTCTGCTCGACGCTGGAGCAACGATCCTCGGCAAAGCCACCTGCGAACATTACTGCCTCTCCGGCGGTAGCCATACCTCAGACCCAGCGCCTGTGCACAACCCTTTTCGCCATGGTTTCACGACCGGCGGTTCGTCTTCGGGCAGCGCGGCGCTTGTGGCGTCGGGCGCGGTCGACCTGGCTGTCGGTGGAGACCAGGGCGGCTCCATCCGCATTCCGGCAGCATGGTGCGGCATTTACGGAATGAAGCCCACCTTCGGTCTGGTGCCCTATACCGGGATCATGGCGATCGAGTCCACTTTCGACCATGTCGGCCCCATGACGAGCAACGTACGCGATAACGCTCTCATGCTCGAAGTGATGGCCGGAGCCGACGGACTCGACCCTCGCCAGACCGCTCCCCAGGTCGATGCCTATAGCGATTATCTGGAACGAGGCGTGACCGGACTCCGGATCGGGATCCTCCAGGAAGGCTTCCAACTCGCTAACCAGGATCCACGTATCGCAGAAAAGGTGCGCAGCGCTATCGCCCAGCTCGAAGCTTTGGGCGCGCGGGTCGAGGAGGTATCGGTTGCCGAACACAACCTGGCGGGATCGTTATGGAGCCCTATCGGCTGTGAAGGCCTGACCATGCAAATGATGCACGGTAACGGAGCGGGTTTTAACTGGAAGGGGCTTTACGACGTGGGTCTGCTGGACAAACAGGCCGGTTGGCGCGATCAGGCAAACGCATTGTCGCCGTCACTCAAGCTTTGCATGTTCGTCGGCCAGTTCGGTCTGGAACGCTACAACGGCCGCTACTACGCCAAGGCCCAGAACATTGCGCGCTTTGCCCGAGCCGCCTATGACAGGGCGTTGAACACCTATGACCTGCTCGTCATGCCGACTGTGCCAATCACCGCTCAGCCGCTCCCTGAACCGGGCTCTTCAATCACCGAGACTGTTACGCGTGCGTTGGAGATGCTTGGCAATACGGCCGCTCAGGACATTACCGGGCACCCCGCCATGTCGATCCCTTGTGGCCTGGTAGACGGACTGCCCGTGGGGCTGATGCTTGTCGGAAGACATTATGCCGAAGGCACCCTCTATCAAGCTGCAGCTGCATTCGAGGCCTCTGTCGATTGGCGGACGTTGTAAACCTGCGCATCGCATTGGCGAGCAAACACCGGCAAGTCGCACTGAACGTGAGTATCAACTTCAGAGGAGCCAATACATGAGCCACACCCACGAACATCATCACGACCACGACCACGACCACACCGAGCCCCCCGAGGCCATCGCCTTGCGGGTCAAGGCGCTCGAATCCCTGTTGATAGAAAAGGGCTTGGTCGACCCAACCGCCATGGATGCTCTGGTGGACACTTACCAGCACAAGGTCGGCCCGCGCAACGGCGCTCAGGTGGTCGCCAAGGCCTGGTTCGATCCCGATTACAAACATCGGCTGCTGGAAGATGCCACTGCGGCCATTGCCGAACTGGGTTTCTCCGGCGTGCAGGGCGAAGACATGGTGGTGGTGGAGAACACCGCGACCGTGCACAACGTGACGGTCTGCACGCTGTGCTCCTGCTACCCCTGGCCGACCCTGGGCCTGCCCCCAGCCTGGTACAAATCCGCGCCCTATCGGTCACGGATAGTCATCGATCCGCGCAGCGTGCTGGCCGAATTCGGTTTGATTATTCCCAATGACAAGGAAGTCCGCGTCTGGGACAGCAGTGCTGAGTTGCGCTACCTGGTACTGCCGGAACGTCCGGCTGGCACTGACGGCTGGAGCGAGGAACGACTGGTCGAGCTGGTGACGCGTGACGCCATGATCGGCACTGGCCTGCCCAGGACGCCGGGCGACGAAGCCTGAACCCGAGAAGGAGAAAACCATGAACGGTGTACACGACTTAGGCGGTATGCACGGTTTCGGCCCAGTGCTCACCGAAGAAAATGAACCCGTCTTCCATCACGACTGGGAGCGCAGGATCTTTCCGCTGTTCGCTTCGCTCTTCGTCGGCGGGCACTTCAATGTCGACGAGTTCCGACACTCCATTGAACGCATGGAACCGGCTGAATACTTGCAGTCGAGTTACTACGAACACTGGCTTCACGCCTTCGAAACCCTGCTGCTGGAAAAAGGCGTGATCAGCGCTGGCGAACTGCAGGGCACGGTCAAGCCGAGCTCACCGGCACAGCCGCCAACGGTGCTCACACCGGACATCGTCGAGGCGGTGATCCTCGGAGGCGCCTCTTCCCGGGCAAAGGAACCTGTCGGCGGCCGCTTCCGGGTCGGTGACCGGGTGCGGACGAAGAACCTCAATCCAATCACCCACACCCGACTGCCGCGCTACGCGCGCGGCAAGGTCGGGACCATCGAGATTGCACACGGCGCGTTTGCCACCCCAGACACGATGGCCCACGGTCTAGGCGAACAACCCCAACAGGTCTATGCCGTTCGCTTCAGTGCTACAGAACTGTGGGGAGTGGCGCGACCGGACAGTGTTTGCATTGATCTTTGGGACAACTATCTGGAGGCCGTATGAGCGCAGGCATGCCTCACATCCCCCCAATGGCCGGCCTGTCTCTCGACGATGAAGGCCCGGTGTTCGACAAACCTTGGCAGGCCCAGGCTTTTTCCCTGCTGCTCCACCTGCACCAAATCGGTCTGTTTCCCTGGAAGGACTGGGTGCAGGTATTCAGCGACGAGATCAAGGCGAGCCCGGCGCAACCCGGAGAAAGCGTCAACGACACTTACTACCGGCAATGGATCGCAGCCATGGAAAGAATGGTCACCACACTCGGTTTAGCGGGTATGGAAGACATCACCCAGCGCAGCGAGGAATGGCAGCAAGCTTACTTGAATACCCCCCATGGACAACCGGTAACGCTGCTCAACGCGAGTTGCCCACCGGCCCATGGAAACGGGCACGAACACCTGCCGCGGCACAAGCCTGTGGCGATCAGCCGTGCCACAAGCTGAGGACGGAGCCGTCCTGTTTTTACTTTCGAGGTCGCGAAGCGGCCAAGGGGCAATCGTCATGCATATCGAACCTAATCTGGTGGAAGCTGGAAAACTCTGGCTGAGCTATGTCACTGCCGCAGGTGTCGGCGCCTATACCCTCAAACTCGCTGCGCAAGCCATAGGTGAGCGTGGTGTCTTCTCGCTGCTGGCTCGCACTGTCACTGCCACGGCCCTGGTATTCAGCTTCTTCGAGCTACTACCGCGCCATCCAGTCGGCGTCTCCGAGGTCCATCTCATCCTGGGGTCAACGCTGTTTCTGCTGCTCGGCGCCGCACCTGCGGCAGCGGGTCTCGCCCTGGGACTGCTGATCCAGAGTCTGTTCTTCGCTCCATTCGACCTGCCGCAATACGGCATGAACGTCACCACCCTTCTGGTACCGCTGTTCGCAGTTACCGCCCTGGCGAAACGCATCATCGCGCCAGACACGCCGTATGTGGAACTGAGCTATAGACAAGCGCTGGGGCTGTCGACAGCCTTCCAGGGGGGCATTGTCGCCTGGGTTGCCTTCTGGGCCTTCTACGGGCAAGGCTTCACAGCAGAAAACGCACTGTCAATTCTGACCTTCGGCAGTGCCTACATGACCGTCGTCACCCTCGAACCGCTGTTGGACCTGGCCGTGCTGGCCGGTGCCAAGGCAACCCATCGCCTGCGTGGTAGCGCGCTGGTCGAGCGCCGTCTGTACCAGGCTGCCTGAGCCGACATACTCCAGTCCAAGTCAGACTGCCCCGGGCATTCGAAGACCGTAATTAATGCTCGGGGCATCAAGAGCAAGAACCGCCCCGAAACCTCGTGAGTAAAACCAGAGGTATTTGATGTTTTTCAGAAATAGCACCCGCAAGGAATTGAAGCTCCTCGGCGACCGGCTGGAACAGCACGACGGCGAGAATGTATCGATAGCGGCGAAGGATTCGTCACTGCGACGGGTCTTGGCCGGCATCGAACGCCTGCTCGCCGATCGCACGGCGCTCCGGGCCAGCGTGGTCGATCTTAATGCTGAACTGCAACGCCTCAAGCGTCAGCTGGGTGAATACGAAACGCAGTTGCACGATCAAGAACAACTTTGGCAATTGGCGGCATGCGGGTCGGGTGATTTGCTCTGGAAATTGCAGCTCGATGGCAGCCTGCAGCCCGCCCGCGACGCAGTACTGCAATGGTTCGGCAACCTGCCCACCCAAGCGGACCTCCCCGTCTATCTAGGCCCCTGGAACGATTGCCTTCACTCTGATGACCGCCAGGCCAACCTGGATGCCCTGGCTCATCACCTTGCCGATCGCAGTGGGCATGCTCCCTACCAGGTGGAGGTGCGCCTCGCGAACCGCTCGGGAGAATACCGCTGGGTCCAGATCTCCGGCGAAACGCTCCGTGACAGACAGGGCATGCCACAGGTCAGCGTCGGTATTGTGCGTGACATCCACACGCAGCGTCTGCGAGACGAAGAGTTCACGATGCTTTCAGCCCGCTTCGATATTTCCCGCGAATGCATTCAGGACGCACTCTGGGACATCAATATCATCGCAGGCGATCCAGCCAATCCGCACAACGTCATCTGGTTCTCGTCACAGATGCGTCGCCTGCTCGGCTACGAAACCATCGAAGAGTTTCCCAATGTGTTCGAAAGCTGGTTGTCCCGCCTGCATCCCGAAGACAGCCAGCGTGCCGTGCAGGCTTTTGTCGAACATGTCGCCGACCGCTCCGGCCAAACCCCCTTCGATGTGACCTACCGCCTCAGGCACCGCAACGACGAGTACCGTTGGTTCAGAGGCAGAGGTCAGACCCAGCGAAGCAGCGACGGCACGCCCTTACGTACTGTGGGGGCGATCACAGACGTGCACTCCTTCCGCGAGGAAAGCCAGTTGCGCCAGACTCAGGAACGGCAGCATCAAGCGATGCAGGAAAACCTCGCTCAGCTGACGCAGATAGTCGCCGCCATCCAAAGCATCGCCAAACAGACCAATCTACTGGCCCTGAACGCGGCCATAGAGGCGGCCAGGGCCGGTGAGGCCGGAAGGGGCTTCGCAGTAGTGGCCGACGAGGTCCGCAAGCTGGCGACCCGTACCAGCCAGGCGACTCAACAGGCGGCCGACATGATCGAGAGGTACTGAGTTCAAGCTGGGCCTGGGCGTTAATCCAGCGGGTTGAAAGATCGGTTCATTGCTACAACATCGTCATGGCTTGGGTTTGCTCCAAGCCACTCGAAGTGTTGGGGCAGTTGATCTCGTTTCGCTGCTGCCTGCCCCTTAACTGCTGCCGCTAATGCCCTGCGCATGGTCTTAGCGTCGTAATCACAGCAGTAGCCAGGCGTGGATGGTTGTTGCCTCCAAGACTCTTCCAGAGAACCTCCGTCAACCGGATCGAAGCCAGCTTGGTTAACCAGGGACATGACCGTTTCCTTGGCCTTGTCATTATCGCCCGCTACCGCTGCCGCCAAGCGACCTTTAGTACCCTCTGGAAGACCTAGCTCTGCCAGTGTATAGGCCAGCACATTATTGAAAGCTTTGACAACAGGGCGCCCAACCTGCGTTGAAACCCAGACACTTTCCGTCATTCCTTGATCGATTTCAGCAATGCGGGGATCACGCAAACCAGGGTAGTAGTTACTCGTATCCACCACCGGGACGCTTTCGGGTACATAGCTAAACAGGTCAGAAGGGAGTGCGCTCACAGCTGGTAGAGGTATCGATAGCACGATCACGTCCACTCCATCCACCGCGCCTCGAATGTCTACAGGTTCCGCTCCAATTTCTTCGGCAAACGCTCGAACGCCATCGACACCTCCAGAGTTTGCTACACGAATTTCATGCCCAGCAGCTCCGAGCTTTCGGGCTATGGTGCCCCCGATATTACCGGTTCCGATAATGCCTATTTTCATGGACAAGCCTCCTGAATTGATTGCCTTGCACCGATTTTAGAGTGCTCATGAGATAATGGTAAGTACACACTAAAAGGTGGGTAACCCACTTGAGGAAAAGAAATGGAACGGGACTGGAACTGCGGCGATCCTCAAAATCGACGAGCATGGGCTGAGGCAACGACCGAGACACTTCGTGTACTAGAGGGGAAATGGAAGATCATCATCCTCTGCCAGCTATTCGCGGCAAAGGGTGCGCTTCGCTTCTCGGATTTGGAAAAGCTTATCGAAGGGATCAATCAGAAAATGTTGATCCAACAGCTCAAGCAGTTGGAAAGGGACGGGATCGTGCTGCGAACGGTGTACCCGCAGGTTCCTCCCAAGGTGGAGTATCAACTCACGCCTATCGGCCATGCACTCGGGCCATCAATTCAGGCGTTGATTGAATGGGCGGAGTTGAGACATGAGCAAAGCTGAGCGCCATCGAGTTGCGAACGGCACAATCCCGGCTTTGTACGGAAAGTACAGCTGCATATCACGTAGCCTTCAGTGACCATGGCTGCAATGCTTCTTGCCTGCTTGTCGTAGCGAGTGCCGATTCTTCGATTCTCTTCTAACCAACCGACTCCACTTAGGCTATCGACTCACTGCCCATATCCTCTTCCGAAAGACCAAGGATCTGCCAGATATGGGTTGCTCATCCCGTATGCGGAGACGCACTGAATACCAGTCACTGCCATAGCGCGATCAAGCTGGAGCACATGGCCCAGGCAGCCATGCAGAATCTAGCGCTACGTTCATTAGTGACGCTGTGTAGCCTGTGCGAAAACGCCCGGGCCACACTGCACGCAATCCTAATTTACACGGATGTTGAGTGGCCTTAACACGTCCGGTCATTGAAACAGTAACAGTCATGGCGCACTCAACAGCAGATTACGATCTCGACCTCTCAGCATCGGAGGCTAGACCTCTGATTACTTCAGATTAAAACCTTTGTGGCATCGCACTCTGCACTCCGCAACAAGGCTCAAACCAATTCGGCTAAAGATGCCGGATTGAAACCCTTCAGATCCGCGTAATTGCCTTTTTCAACTTTGGCGGCCCAATCCTTGTCACTCAGCAGAACACGCCCTACAGCGATCAGATCAAACTCTTCGCGCTCCATGCGCTCGACAAGCCGATCCAGACTCGCAGGGGTTGAACCCTTGCCGGCGAAGGCATTAGTAACATCATTTTCTAGCCCAACCGAACCAACACTGATGGTCGCGGCCCCGGTTACTTTCTTCGCCCAGCCCGCGCAGTTCAGACCGTTCTCACCGTCAATCTCGGGGAACTCGGGTTCCCAGAAGCGACGTTGTGAGCAGTGCAGGACGTCGACACCCGCCTCGACTAATGGCAACAACCAGTCTTCCATCACAGCTGGCGTTTCAGCGACGCGTACTCCGTAATCCTGTTGCTTCCACTGGCTGACACGCATGATGATCGGGAACTCAGGGCCAACAGCATGACGAACAGCAGACACTATCTCACTGGCAAAACGCGAGCGTTCCTTGATCGTCGGGCCGCCGTAGCGGTCGGTGCGCAGATTGGTACCAGACCAGAAAAACTGATCGATCAAATAACCATGGGCTCCGTGGATCTCAACGGTATCGAAGCCCAGCCGTTTGGCATCCGCTGCGGCCTTGGCGAACGCTGCTACCGTGTCAGCAATGTCCTCTTCACTCATCGCCACACCACGCAGGTCACCTGGCGAATCAAGGCCCGACGGGCTTTCCACTGGCGCATCTGGCTCCCAGTCGTTGATGTAACGTGCGGCACCGGTGTGCCAGATCTGCGGTGCCATGCGCCCGCCAGCGTTGTGGACCGCATCGATCACGTTTTTCCACCCAGCCAGCGCCGCTTCGCCGTGAAAAAAAGGAATGCCGGAATCATTGCGCGATGCTGGGCGATCAATCACGGTGCCTTCCGACAAAATCAGCCCAACACGTCCCTCTGCCCGCCGCCGGTAGTAGGCAGTGCTCGCTTCACCCGGGATGCCTTCGGGTGAGAACAGACGCGTCATTGGCGCCATGACAATCCGGTTTTTCAGCTCAAGCGACCGGATGGAAAAAGGACGAAATAAAATGCTGGTATCAGGGTTTGACATTGGATGGACTCCATTTGATTTTGGAAGCCACATAAGTATATTTTGTAAACCAAATGTCAATTAGGCACCTAGAGTCGCCTAGGTATATATGAGGAAACTTCGATGCTGGAATTAAAGCCACAATGTTTTTCGTCGGAGTGCCCAAGCCGGGCACTGTTCGACCAAATCGCAGACAAGTGGTCGATGATGGTTCTGGCGGTACTTGATGACGGGCCGCACCGTTTTAACGCCATCAGGCGTCGCCTGGAGGGCGTCACTCAGAAAGCACTGACACAGTGCCTACGTCGGCTGGAACGAAATGGACTCGTCTCGCGCCAGGTCATCTCGTTTTCGCCCGTGGCAGTCCAGTATGAGATCACCCCACTGGGTCGAACACTGCAGCAGCCATTTCGCGAATTGCATAAATGGACACTCGACAAATTGCCCGAGGTTGAAGCGGCCCGGTTGAAGTTTGACGAGGCCGCGGAGGTAAGTTGACGGTGTGATTCTTTTTCATTGACATGCCGCCACTGCTACCTGCAACGCATTACTTGATAGATCTGCTGGCGGTATTCCTAAACCCATCCTGGACGTTGAGTACGCACCATCGGTCCTGCGACACGTCACCATCGCCAGCGTTTCGATAGCCCTGATACCGGGGCGTTCTAAGATGACAGCATTCCATCCCGACCACCACGACATCGACCTTGATGGCGTTTTCCAGCATGGGCATTTCGCCAGAATCAGGTAATCCACAGGGGTAGATACAAGCCTCTAGCGGGCGAGCGACGCGGGCGTTTTCTCCGTGCCGGCGGGTGCCGATGGGCGGCCCTGTTATCGGTACGTTAGTACACCAACCAACGTTTCTAATGATAAGCATTAGCATATAGTATGCTGCGGTTTTTCCTCCCCTCTCCTGCTCTGGATCGTCCTGTCGATGCGTCGTACGTTCGTTTCGCTTTGCCTGCTGCACGCCGTTTCCCCTGTTGTCTGGGCCGATCAATCCAGCGCTTCCTCACTCGAGTTGCAGGCCACCAGCATCACCGCCGATGCCGCTGCCGAGCGCGCCGACGGTCCGGTGCAGGGGTATCGCGCCACCCGTTCGGTCAGCGCCACGCGCACCGATACCGCCCTGCATGAAACCGCGCAGTCCGTCAGCGTCGTGCCCAAGGATGTGGTGGAAGACATCAGCGCAACGCGCTTGCAGGATGCGCTCGACTACGTAGGTGGCGTGGGCCGCGCCAACAACTTCGGCGGACAGGGCCTGACCACCTTCACCGTTCGCGGCTTTACCACCGGCGAGTTCTACCGCAACGGTTTCCCGATCAACCGCGGTTATCCCAACGCGCCGGACGCCAACACCATCGAGCGCCTGGAAGTCCTGCGCGGCCCGGCCAGTTCGCTGTACGGCCGTGGCGACCCGGGCGGAACCTTTAACGTGGTGAGTAAGCAGCCGCAGGCTGAATCCAAAGTGACCCTGGGCAGCCAGCTCGACGACCAAGGCATGCACCGCGCCACGCTCGACGCCACCGGCGCGCTGGATGAAAGCGGCGCCCTGGCCTACCGCCTGAACCTGCTGGGCGAAGGCGGCTCAAGCTTTCGCGACGATGTCAAAACCGAACGCTACGACGTCGCCCCGGTGCTGAGCTGGCAGGTCAACGACAGCACGCGCATCACCTTCGAAGGCGACTACATGCGCAACAACCATCCGCTGGACCGGGGCCTGACTCGCTACCCCAACCAGAAAGGAAGCGCCTCGCGGGACACCAACGTCTGGGAAAAGGGCCTGGACAATACCCTGCACAACGACAACAACATGACCCAGCTGCGTTTCGAGCATCTGCTGAACGAAGACTGGACCCTGGCCGGTGGCGTGCAATGGCTGGATGGCCAGCTGCAAGGCAATGCCGTGGAAGCCAATGCCCTGCAGGCCGATGGCCGCACCCTGGGGCGCAACTTCAACTACCGCAAGCTGGAGTGGAGCGACCGCGATATGCAGTTGAACCTGACCGGCTATTTCGACCTCGCTGGTTTCAGCCATACGCTGCTGACCGGTGTGGAATATGAGGACTACCACTACCAATCGCTGATCCAGCGCTCCGCCGCCGGTGCCGCTGCCTACCCGATCGACCTGTTCGACCCGGTGCTGGGCCAGCCGCGTCCGGCCCTCACCCGCACGACTACCCACGACAAGGAAAACCTCAAGACCTGGGCCCTCTTCGTGCAAGACCAGGTGGCCTTGACCGAACGCCTCAAAGCCCTGGCCGGCGTGCGTTTCGAGCGTTTCGAACACGATTATGACGACTACCTGAGCACCACCCGCGACTTCACCAAGAACCAAAATGCGGTCACCCCGCGCTTCGGCCTGATCTACGACCTGACCGACACTGTCGCGGTGTACGCCAACACCGCGCGCTCCTTCAAGCCGAACAACGGCGCCAGCCGTGAAGGGGGCGGGTTCGACGCGGAGAAAGGCAAGTCCTATGAACTGGGCGTCAAGTGGGAAGCGCTGGAGCATCAGCTGAGCGTGGATGCCGCGATCTACCACATCGTCAAACAGAATGTACTGACCGTCGACCCGGTCGACTCCAACTACAGCGTGGCGGCCGGTGAAGTCCGCAGCCGTGGCATCGACCTGAACATCGCCGGCAACATCACCCCCGAGTGGCGCATGCTCGGCGGCTACGCGTACGTGGACGCCGAGGTGACCAAGGACAACACGCTGGCCGATGGCACACGCCTGGCAAACATCCCGCGCAACACCTTCAGCCTGCTCAACACCTACGAATTCCAGGACGGCGTGGCCAAAGGGCTGGGCCTGGGCATGGGCGTGAAGTACGTGGATGATCGCGCCGGCCAGACCGCCGCGACCACCTACACCATGGAGCGCTACAGCGTGGTCGACCTGTTGAGCTTCTACCGGTTCAACGAACACGTGCGCCTGAACCTGGACGTGAAGAACCTGTTCAACAAGGGCTATGACGAAGGCGCGTTCAATACCTACGTTTACCCGGGCGCGCCGCGCACGGTGCAGGCGGGGATTGCCTACACCTTCTAATTGAAAGGCTTGTTCCAGGGCGTGCACCGAAGAACTGCACGCCTGCCTGTGAGGGCTTTTGCAGATCCCCCCCTGTGAAGGCCCTTGCATTGGCCGCTCACGCAGCGGCACCGCCCCTGTCGACCTCCGCGCCCTCCCTGGCGGCATTGTCCCGTCGCCCACAACCCAGCCGCCCAGCGTTCGCCATCCGTCATTCGGTCGCGGCTATTTCACCACGCTTCACCGGAGGCGAGCCGTTCCTCAGGCTGCCGGGTGGCCCGGGCGCCTTGCGCGGCGTGCAACGCCTACCCAGCGAAAATATGCCCACTGCCGAGCAAAATCCGCTGCAGCGCCGGCCCGTGGAGCGGGTATCGTGGAGCAAAACCATCGGCCAGAGGTGCACTGTGGCGTCCTATTCCTTGCGTCAATTGAAGTATTTCGTCACCACCGTCGACTGTGGCAGCGTCGCCGAGGCGTCGCGCAAGCTGTACATCGCCCAGCCGTCGATCTCCACGGCGGTCAAGGGCCTGGAAGACAGCTTCGGCGTGCAGTTGCTGATCCGCCATCACGCCCAGGGCGTGTCCCTGACCCCGGGCGGCGCGCGTTTCTACCGCAAGGCCCAGGAACTGCTGCGCATGGCTCATGAGTTCGAGCAGAACGCCCTGGCCGACAACGACGTGGTGTGCGGGCAGATCGATATCGGTTGCTTCGAGACGGTCGCCCCGCTCTACCTGCCACGGCTGATCGCCGGCTTTCGCCAGCGTTTTCCGGGGGTGGAGATCCGCCTGCAGGACGGCGAGCAGCAGGAACTGGTGCAGGGCCTGACCGGCGGACGCTTCGACCTGGCGATCTTCTACGAACACGACCTGGACAGCACCATCGAGACCGAGGCGCTGATGGCGCCGCAACGGCCGTATGCCCTGGTGCCGGCCGGGCACCGTTTTGCCGGACAGGCCCAGGTGTCACTGCGCGACCTGGTGCTGGAGCCGATGATCCTGCTGGATGTGCAGCCCAGCCGCACCTACTTCGTGAGCATCTTCGAGGAGCTGCAACTGACGCCGAATATCGTCTTCGGCTCGCCGTCGATCGAGATGGTGCGCGGCATGGTCGGCCAGGGGTTCGGCTTTGCCTTGCTGGTGACCAGGCCCCACGGCAACAGCACCTATGACGGCCAGGAAGTGGTCTGTGTGGAGATTGCCGAAGATGTCACCGGCTCGGCGCTGGTGGCCGGCTGGCTGAAACGGGCGCAGCTGACCAAGCCTGCGCAGTTGTTCGTCGATTACTGCAAGGAGCAGTTCAAGGCCTGGCTCGCCTGAGGGCCAGCGAGCAGGAGCGGATCGCCCCGCCCGATGCATTGCCCATCATTGACCCATACCGACGTCCTTGCCATCCGGCCGGGGCCGGCGCTGACAGGTGGGCTTAAGCTTGCGGATTGACCAGGAGTTGCGCAGCCCCATGCCCCTGGTGCCGGACGTCGCGGGTACAGGCGACGAAGTCTTCCTTGCGCAGCACTAGCAGGGCCAGCAGCGACGCGATCCCGGTCGCCACGTAGAAGTACCAGGGCGCGGTGATGTCGCCAGTGAGCTTGATCAGCCAGGTGGAAATCAGCGGCGCGCTACCGCCGAACACCGCCACCGGGATGTTGTAGGCCACGGCGATGCCGGTGGAGCGGATACGGGTCGGCAGCAGCTCGCTCATCAGCGCGTAGGTCGAGGACGCATAGAGCCCGAACAGGATCGCCACGGCCATCAGCGGCCAGAACAAGGTGGCCGGGGTGGCGTTGGGCGCGGCCTTGAAGAACCAGTACATGGCCAGGGTCGCCAGGGTACCGATCACCATCAGGAACGGCTTGCGTCCGTAGCGATCGGTGAAGGCGCCGCCGAAGGGCATGACCACCGCCGCCGAGAGGCTGGCGACAAATACATAGAGCAAGGTGGTGCCACTGTCGAACTTGAGGGTGTTGGACATGTAGGTCGAGGCGAAGGTCAGCACCAGGTAAAAGATCGAGCTATGCAGGGTGATGATGAAGAACACCAAAGCGATCGGGCGCTTCCACTGCCAAACCTCGCGCAGCGGCGCCTTGGAGGTCTGCCCGGCCTGCAGCAAGGCGAGGAATTCCGGGCTGTCCTCCAGTTTCAGGCGGATATACAGCGAGATGAAGCCCAGGGGACCTGCGATCAGGAACGGGATCCGCCAGCCCCAATCCTGCATCAGCTCGGCGCCCAGGGCCCAGGTCATGCCATTGGCCACGGCGCCGCCCAGGAGCAGGCCGAGCACAGCGGTGACCATCAGCCAGCAGGTGGCGAATCCCCGGCGCCCTGGGCTGGCGTATTCGGAAATGAAGCTGGTGATGGTGCCGATCTCGCCACCGGCAGAGAAACCCTGCACACAGCGGACCAGCACCAGGATCACCGGCGCGGCGATGCCGATGCTGGCGTAGGTCGGCAACAGGCCCAGCAGGCAGGTGGAGCCGGCCATCATCACCAGCACCGTGATCAGGGTCTTGCGTCGGCCGATCTTGTCGGCCAGAGGGCCGAAGAACAGGCCGCCCAGGGGCCGGATGAAGAAGCTCAGGGCAAAGGCCGCGAAGCTTGCCAGAAGGCTGCTGGTGGGATCGTCGGAAACGAAGAAGGCCTTGCCGATGTACAAGGCCAGGAAACCGTAGACGCCATAGTCGTACCACTCGATCAAGTGGCCGGAAGTGGCGCCGATGAAGGCCCGGCGCCGCTGGCGCTGGGGGTTGGAAGGTGGCACGCCCATCGTGGGGACTCCTGTCGTAGTGCTATCCATGAAATGCCGCGTTTCAGAGGTTGCTCAAGGGCCCGGTGGGGTCCTGCAACCACTGGCGCAAGCGGGTCTTGAGAATCTTGCCATAGCTATTCTTGGGCAGCTCGGCGCAAAACAGGTACTTCTTCGGTTTCTTGAACGAGGCCATGCGCGCCAGGAACCAAAGGTTGAGCGCCTGCGCATCGAGGTTTCCGGGCGAACGCAGGACCACGAAGGCCACCACCGACTCGCCCCACTGCGGGTCGGCCTCCCCCACCACGCACACTTCGAATACCTCGGGGTGCTGGATCAGCACTTCCTCGACTTCCCGCGGGTAGATGTTGCTGCCGCCGGAGATGATCACATCCTTGCAGCGATCGGTCAGGGTCAGGTAACCCCGCTCATTCAGGAAACCGATGTCACCGGTGAGCAGCCAGCCGTCCACCAGGGCCTCCCGGGTGGCTTGCGGATTGTCCCAGTACCCCTGCATCACCACAGCCCCGCGCACGGCGATTATCCCCCTCTCCCCGGCAGCCAGGGGTTGGCCCGCAGTATCCACCACGCGCACCTCAACGCAGGCGTGGGCACGCCCTACCGAGGCAGCAATGGTCGGCCAGTCAGCATGCCCGCGGTCGGCAATGGTCTCCCTGGACAGGGCGCTGATGGTCATTGGGCATTCGCCCTGGCCGTAGATCTGCACCAGCCGCGGGCCGAAGGTGTCCAGGGCCTGGGCGAGATCCGCCAGGTACATCGGGCCGCCGCCGTAGACGATGGTCTTGATCCCTTCGCCGCAATAGCCCTGCTGCCGGGCCTGCTGCACCATGCGCTTGAGCATGGTCGGCGCGGCAAACAGGCTGACCTGGCCCAGCGCCTGCGCCAGCTCGAACAACTCCGCCGCCTGGAACCCCTGGGACGTCGGCACCACATGCCGGGCGCCACAGCGCACATGGATGAAGTTGTAGAGGCCGGCGCCGTGAGACATCGGCGCGGCATAGACCACTGCGTCATCAGCGGCCACCGGATCCACGTCCAGCGGATAACACAAGGACATGGCGATCAGGTTGCCATGGGACAACATCACCCCCTTGGGGCGGCCAGTGGTCCCGGAGGTGTAGAACAGCCAGGCCAGGTCGTTGTCCTCCCGCAGGTGCGGCTCCACCAGTTCATCGCCCGGCACCCCGCCTTGCACGGCCAGCCCGGGCGCGGCCAGTTCGCGGCAGCCGGCAGGCAGGGCCTCGGCGTCGAAGCTCTGGCCCTCATCGGTGTAGATCAGCCGGGCCCCGGCATTGCCGGCAATCCAGGCGGCTTCCAGTGCATGCAGCTTGCTGTTGATCGGAACCGCCACCGCCCCGCTCCACCAGATGGCGTACAACAGTTCGAGATAACCGCAGCTGTTCTTCAGCAGCAGCGCCACTCGGTCGCCAGGCTCGATGCCGTACTCATGGCGCAGTTGCAGGGCACGTGCCCTGGCCTGCTCGGCAAACGCCTGGTAGTCAGCGACCTGGCGGCGACCCTCGAACAGAGCTCCCCGCCGCGGCCAGCGCTGGGCCGCATCGCGCAGCCAATGGGCGATGTTCATCCTCAGACCTTGACCGCTTGCAGGACGCTGGCGTAGTTGGCCACCGCCATGCCGCCCATGTTGAACAGCAAGCCGAACTCGGCACCGGGCACACCCAGGCCGATGGGTTTGCCGATCAGTTGGGCAAAGCCCAGGGCATGCATCGATACCCCGGTGGCCCCCACCGGATGCCCCTTGGCCTTGAGCCCGCCGGACAGGTTCACCGGCAGGCGTCCGCCCTGGCGCACGGTGCCGTCGTCGAGGGCCCGGTGCCCCTCGCCCCTGGGCGCCAGGCCCATGGCTTCGTAGATCAGCAATTCAGCGATGGTGAAGCAGTCGTGTACCTCAGCGAAACTCAGGTCGCCAAGGGTCACGCCGGCCTGGCGCAGGGCCCCGTGGATGGCCCGTCGCGGCCCCTCGAAGGCCAGCATGTCACGGCTCGACAAGGGCAGGAAGTCGTTCACCTGGGTCATGGCACGAATCGCCACCTGGCGTCGCATCGAACGGGCGCGCTGGGGCGAGGCCAGGATGATCGCCGCCGCACCGTCACTGATCAACGAGCAGTCGGTCAGGCGCAGTGGCGGTGCGATCAGCGGGTTGCCCTGGGAAACGTTGTTGCAGTGTTCAAAATCCATCACGCGGTGCATCTGTGCCAGGGGGTTGGCCATGGCATTGGCGTGGTTCTTCACCGCAATCATGGCCATCGAGGACAACGGGCTGTGGTAGCGGTCGGCGTACTGCTGCGCCACCCGGCCAAAAAGCTGGGCGAAACTCATGCCGGCCTCCTGGAGGGCGTTCTGGTAGCCGGCGCCGGCCAGGGCCCGAGTGACTTCGACGGTGCTGTTGCCGGTCATTTTCTCCGCGCCAACCACCAGTACCAGTTCGGCGGCGCCGCTGCGGATCGCGTTGATCCCGGCCTGGATCGCCGCCGAACCGGAGGCGCAAGCGTTCTCGCAGCGAGTGGCGGGCTTGAAGCGCAGTTGCGGATCGGCCTGGAGCATCAGCGAGGCGGGGAAACCATCCGCCACCAGGCCGGAGTTGAAGTGCCCGAGAAACAGCGCGTCGATTTGTGCAGCCTCGATCTCAGCGTCTGCCAGGGCCTCGCGGGTAACCTGGACGATCAGGTCCTCGAGGTTCAGGCCGTCCAGACGACCGAAAGGGCTATGGGCGGCAGCGACGATGGATACGGAATCGTGAATCATGTGATTTTCTTCTTCCTTGAAGCGGGTATTCCATACAATGATTCAACACCCGAATCACACGCTAGTTGGGGGAACTACGTACGGCAGTAAGTAGTCCCCCGCCCCCCCAAAAAAAGGGGTGCGCCGACAAACCCGAGGCAGGATGCCTGATGACCCTACACGCCCAGCAATTCCAGGACCTCGAGCGCCTGGCCTTCCAGGTTTCCCCCGCACCGCAGATGATCACCGGGCATCGCCGGATGCTCGATTGCAACCAGGCCTTCGTACGCCTGTTCGGCTACGAGCGCGAACACTTGCAAGGCCACCTGACCCTGCTGTTGTACCCCTCCCAGGCCGACTACCAGAGCATCGGCGAACGCAGCGAGCACTGGCTGCGCAACGGACCCGGCACCTTCTACTCCGACGAACGCTTCATGCAGCATCGCAACGGCGAGGTGTTCTGGGCCCGCGCCCACGGTTTTTCCCTGACGGCCGAGGACCCGTTCAAGCTGATGGTCTGGCATTTCGAGCGCCTGGACCGCCAACCGGCGCCGATGATCCAGTTGACCCCGCGCGAACGGGAAATCTCGCTGCATATCGTCAATGGCCTGACCTGCAAGGAAGTGGCGCGCAAGCTGGGCATTTCCCACCGCACCGTGGAAGTCCACCGCGCCCGGCTGATGAAGAAGCTTCAGGCCAAGAACAGCGCAGAACTGGTGTCGAAGATCATCTTCATCAGTTGAGCGCCTAGGCAAGCATGTCGCCGGCACTGATGCGCAGCAGCTGCAATGGCCCGATAGTCGGGCCCTCCACGCTGCCGTCCTCTGCCAGGACCTGGTGGACGGCCCCCATCTTGAAAGCCAAAAAAATCCGATGCCTTACGACATCGGATTTTCATTGCTTGCCCTCAGCGATCCAGTCAATAGGCTTGACTGTCGAGCATCCGGCACGTCTGCCGGATGCCTCCTTGATCGAGTGCTAGTAGGCGGTCTGCGGGTGGGGCTCATCCTGGGTTGAGGAGGACAGCTTGCCACCGTTGATCAACGGCCCGTAGCGCCGGCTGAACTCCTGGTTGTAGGGCACGTGGTCCTTGTTGACCCCGCTGTCCCAATTGACCGACCAGGTCATCAGGCCCTTGATCGACAGCCCTTTGGCATCGAGGCGTTTGAACGCATTGGCAACGGCCGCCGGGTTGACCACGTATCCGGTGGCCGCGGCATCGACGTTGGCGGGCAGGCCAATGACGAATTTGTCAGCGGCAATCCTGGTGAAACCGCGAGTACCACTCACCAGGCTTTCGGTCAGGTAATAGAGGAAGTCCTCTTTCATGGCGTCGTTGTTCTGGGCGATCCAGGCCCCCTTGCCGTTGTTGGCCTCCTGAACCCAGAGGCCATCGCCGCCCTGGTTGTAGAACTGCGGCGCGATGAAGTCGTAGTAGCCTTCCAGCGCCTTGAGGTAGTCGACGTATCGACCGGCAGCAGTCAGGTAGGGGAACTCCGGCGCCATGCTGATGATGAAATGCTTGCCCTCGGCAGCATAGTGATCCTTGACCAGCTTCAGCGCGGCCGGCAGGACGATCTTGTTGCTGGCGAAGTCAATCGCGCTCTGTTCAAGATCGATGTCCAGCCCGTCAAAGCCGTAGGTTTCCACCAGACGGATGATTTCATTGGCCAGGGGCTGTTCGTGGCCCGGGTTCAACGCGATATGAGCATCGGCGCCCCCCAGGGACATCAGCACCGCCCTGCCCTGGCTGTTCAGCACGCCCACCTGGCGACGAAACTCGGCATCGGACAGGTTGTACGGCTTGAACGTCGGAATACCGCTGCCTTTCATGAACGCCACGGCCACCACGTTGTAGTCGCGGGGCACATCCTCCAGGTTCATATTGGCAAACTGCCCGCGCTGGTAGCCGTCCGAGGGACCGGCCGGCCAGTTGTGCCAGTAGCCCATGAGGATTTTCTTGCCATCCAGGCTCGGCATCCGCGACGCGGCATCGTCCTGCGTCGTTTTCAGTTGGGTAAAGTCAATCTGTGACATGTTCTAATCCTTCAGAACGTTTTAATGATCCGCAGACTTATTTGAAGTCGACGTCGAAGGCCTGATAGAAGGCGTTGCCGGTATTGGCCACGATCCACATCAGGACTATCACGTGACGGCCCTTTTTATTGGCCGGCAGCTTCACTTCATGATCGACCTTGGCCTTCAGTTCGCCGGCATGGCTGTAGTAAGGCACCTGCGGATAGAAGTCCTCGGCGAAAGGTTGAGCCTCCAGTTGGGCGCGGGTGATGCGCTGTTTCGGGTCCCAGCCGTCCTTGGTGATCAGCCAGCGATAACCACGGGTGGTGTGCGGCGCGGTGTACTGCCAGGTCACCTTGAAGATCTGGCCGGGGTTGACGTTGAGCGTCGGCCAGGCGAAGGCGCGACCGAGCTTCTTGCTCATCTCCTCATCGGTGAAGTTGACGCAGTCCCGGGCATCGGTCTTGCCACCGCTGAGGATGAAGCCATCGGCCGGCGGCACGTCGCTTGGGTTATCCGTGTTGAACGGTGCAGGGAACGGACCCGCGGCCAGGGCCGGGAAGTTCTTGCCGCCTTCCATCTCATTGACCTGCCAACCGCCCAACAGGCCCAGGTCGATGGCGACTGCGCCGCGGGAGGCTGGGGAGGTGACGCGACCGTGGCGAAGCGGTGATTGGGTTTGTGGTTTGTTCATGTTTATTGCTCCATTGATTTAAGAAACTCTCCCTTTCCAAAGGAGAGGTCTTCAAATTAACCGAGCTGGATTTTCTGTCCACGGGCCCATTTTTCGGTCTGCATCACGCTGGCAGCGGAATCTCCCGAGAATACTGGATATATAACCAGTACCACTAGATTTCTCCTACCCAACTTGAAGCAAAAGTCCTACCTGTCCAGGCGGCGCTTGCCGGCGATGCGGCCAATACCCAATCTGCATCTGCAGGAGCGCAGCTTGCTCGCGAAGCGTCGCATCAGGCACACCGCGTTGCCTCTATCGCCAGCAAGCCGGCTCCTACAAAGAGCGGGTGCCCTCCTTTACGAAGCCGGCGGCCATTGACCTCAGCGCGCCGCCCAGGCGTTGAAGCGCTGTTCCAGCTCCTCGCCATGGTCCACCCAGAACTCCGCGTCCACCGCCCGCGCGCCGGCCAGGTTGGCCTCGGCGGTGGGCAGCTGCCGTTGCACCGCCGCCGGCAGCAACGCCAGCGCGTCACGGTGCACCGGCCCGTAGGGGATCTCCTCGGAGAACACCTTCTGGGTCTGCGGCTGGCTGGCGAAGGCGATGAAGTCTTCGGCCAGCGCCTTGTTCGGCGTGCCCTTGACCACCGCCCAGTACTCCGGGTCGTACAGGCTTTGCGGCCAGACGATGCTCAGTTTCATGCCTTCCTTCTGCGCCGAGGCGATCCGCCCGTTGTAGGCCGCGCTCATCACCACGTCACCGGCGATCAGCCATTGCGGCGGCTGCGCGCCCGCCTCCCACCACTGGATATTGCCCTTGATCTGATCGAGCTTGGCGAACGCCCGGGTCACGCCCTCGGGAGTGCCCAGCACCTGGTACAGCTGGTCCGGCTTGACCCCGTCGGCGAGCAAGGCGATTTCCAGGGTGTACTTGGCGCCCTTGCGCAAGCCGCGCTTGCCGGGGAAGTCGGCGACGTTCCAGAAGTCTGCCCAGGAGGTCGGCGCCTTGGCCAGCTTGTCCTGGTCGTAGGCCATGACCATCGACCAGACATAGGTGGCCACCCCGCATTCGCTCAGGGTCCCCGGCACGAATTGCGCCGCGTCGCCGAAGCGCGCCGGGTCGAGGCGTTCGAACAAGCCTTCGTCACAGCCGCGCAACAGCTCCGGGCTTTCGACTTCGACCACGTCCCAACTGGTATGGCCGACATCGACCATGGCCTTGATTTTCGACAGCTCACCGTTGTATTCGCCGGCGACCACGCGTCCTGCGCCGCTGGCGGTGAAAGGTTGGAAGTAGGCCTTGTCCTGGGCCTGCTTGGTGGCACCGCCAAAGGAGATGACGGTGAGGCTCTGCGGTGCGGCCGCAACCGCGGTGCACAACAGGGCCAGGGCAAAGGGAACACAGCAACGCAAGGATCTGGACATGTAGCGGTTCCTCGAATAGGCCGACGCGCCCGCGCGCGCCGGCCGCTTTTGGGCCTACAGACGACCGTATTCGCGGGCGGTCCTGTCTACGGCGGTACGGGTCTTGTCGACCAGTTCATCAATGTCGGCGTGGCTGGCCACCAGGGCCGGGGCCATGATCATCCGGCCCAGGGTCGAGCGGATGATCAGGCCCTCTTCGAAGCCGATGGTGCGGCAACGCCAGGCCATGTCGTTCTCGTTGGCGAAGCGCTTGCGGCTGGCCTTGTCTTCGGCGAACTGCAAGGCGGCGACCAGACCCGCGCCCTGCACTTCGCCAATCAACGGATGGTTGTCGAACACCTCGCGCAGGCAGCGCTGCAGGTACGGCCCGGTCTCGTGCTTGACCCGGCTGACGATGCCTTCGTCGCGCAGGGCCTTGAGGTTGGCGATGGCCACCGCCGCCGCCACCGGGTGGCCGGAATAGGTCAGGCCGTGGGCGAACACCCCGCCCTGCTCCACCAGCACCTCGGCCATGCGCCTGGAGAGGATCAGACCGCCCATGGGGATGTAGCCGCTGGTCAGGCCCTTGGCGATCGACAGGGTGTCGGGCTCGAAGCCGAAATGCTGGTGGGCGAACCACTCGCCGGTACGGCCGAAACCGCCGATCACTTCGTCGGCGCACAGCAGCACGTCGTACTGGCGGCAGATGCGCTGGATTTCCGGCCAGTAGCTTTCTGGCGGGAAGATCATGCCGCCGGCGCCCTGGAAGGGTTCGGCGACGAAGGCCGCGACATTCTCGGCGCCCAGTTCGAGGATCTTCTCCTCCAGCTGCCGCGCAGCGCGCAGGCCGAACTCGGCCGGGGTCAGGTCGCCTTCGTGGGCGAACCAGTACGGCTCGTCGATGTGCGCCACGTCCGGGATCACCCCGCCCATGTCGTGCATGAACTTCATCCCGCCCAGCGCCGTGGCGCCGAGGGTCGAGCCGTGGTAGCCGTTCCAGCGGCCGATCATGATCTTCTTCTGCGGCTTGCCGAGGATCTGCCAGTAGCGGCGCACGGTGCGGATCAGCACCTCGTTGGCCTCGGAGCCGGAGTTGGTGTAGATCGCGTGGCTGTAGTGCGCGGGCAGCAGGCTGAACAGCAGCTCCGACAGCTCGACCACCGCCGGGTGGGTGGTGTGGAAGAACATGTTGTAGTACGGCAGCTGCTCGAGCTGCTGGCTGGCGGCCGCGGCCAGGTCCTTGCGGCCGTAGCCGAGGTTGGTGCACCACAGGCCCGACATGCCGTCCAGGTAGCGCTTGCCGTCATTGTCCCAGAGCGCCAGGCCCTCACCGCGCACGATCACCCGCGGCCCTTCGGCGTTCAGCGCCTTCTGATCGAGGAACGCATGAATGTGGTGCGCGGCATCCGCGGCCTGGTAGTCGCCGGTGCTGCGCACGGGTTTGATCTGAACGGTCATTGCGAGTCTCCTTGCGGGTTTTTATCGAGAGTGCCGAGCACGCTGGCCAGCGGCTCCGGCTTGAACAGTGGCTTGCCCATCACGCCCTTGATCCACAGCACGGCGATGATCGAGACGATCAGCAGCACCAGGCCTGCGTAGGCAAAAATCGAAAAGGTCATCTCCGGGCTGGGCGAGACGTTCCAGATCGCAAACAGCATGCCGACGATGCCGAACAGCTGCGGCAAGGGGTAGAACGGCGTACGGAACGGCCGCGCCACCTGCGGGTAACGGCGACGCAGGGCGATGACATTGACGTGGGTGATGATGTAGGCCAGCAGCCAGGCCAGGGCCGCCGAGAGCAGCAGCTGGTTGATCGCGTCGGCATGGTCGTGCATCAGCAGCAACGGCAGGCCGGTGACCGCGGCGATGAACAGCACCGCCACCCAGGGCGCGCCGGTGCGCTTGCCCTGAAGCTTGAACATGCCAAAGGCCTGGCCATTGCGAGCCATGCCGAACAGCATGCGCGGGATCGCTGCCAGCGAACTGTTGAGGGTGCTGCAGGTGGCGGTGATCGCGGCGGTCACCAGGAACACCTTGCCCGCCTCGCCGAACACCGTGGTGGCGAACAGGTAATGCGGCAGGCCGTTGCTGGCCAGTTCCGCCTGGGGCACGGTGAGCAAGGCGCCCAGGCCATACAGACTGATGATCACGAAGATGATGGTCAGGCCGAGCATCATCGAGCCCGGGATATTGCGCTCCGGACGCCGGGTTTCTTCCACCAGCGGGCAGACGAACTCGGCGCCGACGAAGCCCCAGACCGCCATCGCCGTCAGGGCGACCACCCCCAGGCCCAGGGGGTTCCAGTGGGCGCTGTCGAACAACGTCGGGTTGGGCGCGACAATGTCGCTGTTCATCGCGCTCAGGCCCATCACCAGCAGGACCACGGTCATCACCACCGCCAGCACCGTCTGCAGGCGGGCGAAGATGTCGATGTTGAACAGGTTGAGCACGGTGAACAGCGCCAGTACCCCCAGGGCCACGGTCAGCGGCGGCATGGCGTGCGGGTAGACCTTGTCGATGATGAACTCCATCAGCAACAGCTCGGCCGACAAGGCGAACATCGCTACCACTATGTAGCCGGAAAAGGTCGCCAGGATCGCCGGGAACTGGCCGATGGCGACCTCGGTGTAAGTGCTCAGGCTGCCGGCGCGGGGGATCATCAGCGCCAGTTCGGAGAACGAACAGGCGTAGCTCAGGGCCAGCAGGTAGGCCAGGCCCAGGGGCACGATAAAGCCCAGGCCAGCGATGCCGACGCCTTGCAGCATCAGCACCATCACGCCTTGTGAGACCACCAGGCCGATGGCCACCGCCAACAGCGCGGTGAGGCCGAGTTTCTTGCGACTCGCGGGCGGCGCCAGGGCGCCGGTTTGCACGCTTGCATTGCTGTTCATCGGTTGCTCCGTCTTGTTGTTCTATTTTTTTGAAGATCGGTGCCGCGTTTCGGGGCCTCAGCCGCGCAGTTGAATCCAGGTGGTTTTCAGCTGGGTGTACTTGTCGAACGAATGCAGCGACAGGTCGCGGCCGAAGCCCGACTGCTTGCCGCCGCCGAAGGGCACGGTGACATCCAGCGCATCGACGGTATTCACCGACACGGTCCCGGCATTCAGCCGCCGCGCCACTCGATGCGCGCGATTGAGGTCGTCGGTCCACAGCGAAGCGGCCAGGCCATAGATGTGCTGGTTGGCCAGGGCCACCGCCTGGTCTTCGTCGTCGAACAGCGTGATCGCCAGCACCGGGCCGAACACCTCTTCGCGGGCCAGGGTCATGTCGGCGGTCACGCCGCTGAAGATGGTCGGCTCGATAAAGTTGCTCGAACCGTCGATGCTCAACTGCCGACCGCCGCACACCAACTGCGCGCCCTCGGCCTGGGCCTGCTCGATGTACTGCCTTATGCGCCGGGCCTGCCGCGCATCGACGATGGCCCCGGCCCGGCTCGCCGGGTCCAGCGGATTGCCCGGCTGCCACTGGCGCGCCTTGGCCACCAGGCGCTCGATGAACCCATCGGCGATCGAGCGCTGCACCAGCAGGCGCGAGTTGGCCGAGCAGACTTCGCCCTGGTTGAAGAAGATGCCGAACGCGGCTTTCTCGGCCGCCAGGTCCAGGTCCTGGCAATCGGCGAACACCAGGTTCGGGCTCTTGCCGCCGCACTCCAGCCAGACCTGCTTGAGGTTCGATTGCGCGGCGTACTGCATGAAGTACTTGCCGACCTCGGTGGAACCGGTGAACACCAGGGCATCCACCTCCATGTGCAGGCCGAGGGCGCGACCGGCCTCCTCGCCCAGGCCCGGCACCACGTTGAGCACGCCCTTGGGAAAGCCGGCTTCGATGGCCAGCTCGGCCAGGCGCAGGGCCGAGAACGGCGACTGTTCGGCCGGCTTGAGCACCACGCTGTTACCGGCGGCCAGGGCCGGGGCCAGCTTCCAGGCAGCCATGTCCAACGGGAAATTCCACGGCACCACCGCGCCGATCACTCCCAGCGGCACCCGGGTGATGGTCGCCAGGACATTGCTGGCGCTCGGCGCCACCTGGTCATAGAGCTTGTCGAGGCTTTCGCCGTACCAGGCAAATACATGGGCCGCGCCCGGCACATCGATATTCCAGGCATCCATCACCGGCTTGCCCATGCTCAGGGAATCGAGCAAGGCCAGTTCGTCGCGGTGCTCCAGCATCAGCTGCGACAGGCGCAGCAGGATCGCCTTGCGCTCGCCCGGCGCCATCCTGGCCCAGGAGCCCTGCTCGAACGCACGACGGGCGCTGCGCACCGCCCGGTCGACCTCGACCGCACCGCAGGCGGCCACCTGGGCCAGGCGTTTCTCGGTGGCCGGGTTGACCACATCGAAGCGTGCGCCGCTCTCGGCCTGGCACGCCTCACCGTCGATAAAGGCGCTGTCGATCAGGCGTTGGCGTTGCGCCAGGGCTGTCCACTCGTTGAAATCTTTCACCGCGGATTCCTTGTTCTTATTGAAAAATCGTTATCAATGCTTGCAGAGGTATTCGGCCAGGCGGTCCATCAGCCGGTCGCAGGCCGCCATCTGCTCGACGCTGACGAACTCGTCCGGCTTATGGCCCTGGTCCATGCTGCCGGGGCCGCAGACCACCGCCGGGATGCCGGCCTGGTCGAACAATCCGCCTTCGGTGCCAAAGGCCACGGTGCCGAAGGCATCGCTCCCGCACAGTTGCGCCACCAGTTGCGCGGCGGCGCTTTCGGGAGCAGTCGCCAAACCTGGATAAGCCGAGATCGCTTCGAAGCGGATCGCCGTATCGGCCTTGATTGCCTGCATCGTCGGCAACAGCTCCTGTTCGGCATAGCCTTGCAGTTCGTCCACCACTGCCCGGGGTTCGAAGGCCGGCAAGGCGCGCACCTCGAAGTCGAAGCGGCAGTCGGCCGGGACGATATTCAGCGCCGTGCCGCCCTGGATCACCCCGACCTGCACGGTGGAAAACGCCGGGTCGAAGCGGGCGTCGTGATGCTCGGGGGCCGCCAGGCGCCGGCCGATCTCCCCCAGCCGGCCGATCAGCCGCGCCGCCTGCTCGATGGCGTTGACCCCATAAGGCGCATAGGCCGAGTGGCACGGTGCGCCGTGCACATGGCAACGCATGGCCAACTTGCCCTTGTGGCCTAGCACCGGTTTGAGCTCGGTGGGCTCGCCGATCAGGCACAGCGCCGGTTGCGGGATGCGCTGTGGCAGCACTTCCAGCAGGCTGCGCACGCCGAGGCAGCCGACTTCCTCGTCATAGGAGAACGCCAGGTGCACCGGCCGGCGCAGCGGGCTTTCGAGAAACAGCGGCACCGCGGCCAGCACCGAGGCCAGGTAGCCTTTCATGTCGGCGGTGCCGCGCCCGTAGAGCTTGCCGTCGCGCTCGGTCAGGCTGAAGGGTTCAAGCGTCCAGGGCTGGCCGTCCACCGGCACCACGTCGGTGTGCCCGGACAGCACGATGCCGCCTTCCAGCGCCGGACCGATGCTGGCCAGCAGGTTGGCCTTGGTCCGTTCGGCGTTGTAGATCAGCTCGCAGCTCACGCCCAGGCCGTGCAGGTAGTCGCGCACGAACTCGATCAAGGCCAGGTTCGAATCGCGGCTGACCGTGGCAAAGCCCACCAGCCTGGCCAGCAAGGCGCGGCTGCGCAGCTCACTCATCGCCCGGCACTCCGTAGCTCGGCGCCAGGGTCGGATTGAGGGCGCGGGTCAGGTAATCCTGCAACTGCGGCTCGTAGGCGCTCCAGAGCCTGTGCAACTCGCCGATGGGGTTGGCCTCGGCCCAGTCCACCCGCAGGTCGACGATCGGCCAGACCAGCTCGCCGACCACCGACAGCGCCGCCGAATGCACCGCGCCCGCCTCGCCCCCGGCGTCCTGCCCGGCCTGCAGCGCGCTGAGCAGCCGCGCCGCCAGGCAGCCCTCGCTGCTTTCGAAGGCCTCGACCATGCGCTCGATCACCGCGCTGCTGGCCAGCAGGTTGCCGGCCGCCACGCATTGCTCACCGGCCACCGCGTTGTTAATGCCCAGCGCGTGATTGCCGCTGAACACCGCCGTGCGCCCCCGGGCATCCACCACCGCTACCTGGCGGTACTGGCTGTAGCCGTTGCGGGTCAGCGCCTGGTCCAGGGCCTGCGCCGGCGCCAGGCCTTCGCCCAGGCCGTCGAGCACCTGGGGGCCGAGGGCCGGCAAGGTGATGTTCTGGCTCGACACCGCGCCCACGCCGCTGCGCAGCCAGGGGCAGCGGGCGCCGACGGCGATGCTCGAAGAGCTGATGGCAATGCCCAACTGGCCGGTTTCGGCGCAGCGGCCGACGATGGAAAAAGTCATGGCGAACTCCTTATTCGGGGATGACCGCGATCACGTCGATTTCCATCAGCCACTGCGGCTGGCCCAGGGCGCTGACCACCAGTCCGGTGGAGATTGGGAACACGCCCTTGAGCCATTTGCCGACCTCCTGGTAGACCGGCCCGCGGTAACGCGGGTCGATCAGGTAGGTGGTGGTCTTGACGATATGGCTGAGGTCGCTGCCAGCCTCTTCCAGCAGTTGCTTGACGTTGCGCATGGCCTGCTCGGCCTGGGCCCGCGGGTCGCCGAGGCCGACCAGCTGGCCATTGAAGTCGGTGCCGACCTGGCCGCGCACATACACGGTGTTGCCGGCGCGCACCGCCTGGCACAGGTCGTTGTCCAGGCTCTGGTTCGGGTAGGTGTCTTTGGTGTTGAACATGCGGATGCGGGTATGCGTAGGCATCAGCGGGCTCCCATGCGGCTGGCGGATTGAACGGAGGATTCGCGCTCGGCTTGACGCTGCGCGGCGTCGCGGTAATCGAAGTAGAGGCGCTG
Source organism: Pseudomonas chlororaphis subsp. chlororaphis (assembly GCF_003945765.1). NCBI lineage: Bacteria > Pseudomonadati > Pseudomonadota > Gammaproteobacteria > Pseudomonadales > Pseudomonadaceae > Pseudomonas > Pseudomonas chlororaphis. The sequence goes on from NZ_CP027712.1 coordinate 3,798,439, forward strand.
TTTGACGATGTGCTCGGCGATGTGCCGGGCGTCGTGCCACACGCCCCAGATAAACGCCGAGCCACGGCGCGACAGCCACGGCAGGCCGACGAAATAGACCCCGGGCTCGCTGGACACACCGCGCTGGTGCCGGGGCTTGCCGTTATCCTTGAAGGCATCGACCTGCAGCCAGCTGTAGTCCACCGAATAACCGGTGGCCCAGATGATGGTGCCGACGCCTGCCTTGGCCAGGTCGAGTTCGAGGAGCGGCTGGGTCAGGCACGGCGGGTCCGGCAGCATCACCCGGGCTTCGGGCTCTTGCGGCAGGTCCAGGCCGTTACGGGCGATGTAGGCATCGGCGGCGTCGAGCAGCGCCAGGTAGTTTTCGTCGCCGCGGGCAATGTTCTCGGCCAGGTTGGCCTCGAAGCTGACCACGCCGTTATCGAAGGCCTTGGTCAGGCCGACCAGGGTCATGCCCTGGTGGGCCAGCCGGCGGAAGTCCACGGTATGCCCGCCACGGGCGCCGCTGACGGCGATGGTCACGTGCTCCTTGCCCGGCTGCATGGTCTCGGCATCCCACTCACCTAGCACCCCCAGCCACCAGCAGAAGTCACGGTTGCGGTAGGCCCGCGGCGGGCGGTCATGGGCCCCGACCGAGAGGTAGACCTGCTTGCCGGCGCGTTGCAGCTCATCGGCGATCTGCACCCCCGAAGAGCCCGCCCCCACCACCAGCACCGCGCCTTCGGGCAGCTGTTGCGGATTGCGGTAGGCCGCCGAGTGCATCTGCAGCACACGCTGATCCTGCGGGGCGATCGGCGGGATCACCGGGCACTGGAACGGACCGGTGGCCACCACCACTTGCCGGGCTTCGATCACCCCGTCGCTGGTGTCCACGGTGAAGCCCGGGCGGGCGGTGTTGCGCACCACTTTCCTGACTTCGACGCCAGTACGTATCGGCGCGTTGAACTTGCGGGCGTAGGTTTCGAAGTAGTCGGCGACCTGGTCCTTGCCGGCGAAGGCATCGGGGTCCAGGTCTTCGAATTCCAGGCCCGGAAAGCGGTCATGCCAAGCCGGGCCGTTGGCCACCAGCGAATCCCAGCGCCCGCTGCGCCAGGCTTCGGCGATGCGGTTGCGCTCCAGCACCAGATGCGGCACGCCCAGGCGGCTCAGGTGTTCGCTCATGGCCACGCCGGCTTGGCCGGCGCCCACTACAAGCGTGTCGATTATTGTTTTATGGGTTGTCATGTCTGCGCCCTGTTGAGTGATCCCACGTAGGCAGCCGTGGGCGGTGTAGGACGCATTCTGGGAGAAGGCGGGAAATGCCGAAATTATGATTTTTGTGGTTGCTAGAGAGTAAAAAACTGTCTGGCTATCGGGGGGCCCTGCATCAGCCCTACAACCGAATCAGCCACTGCCCAGCCTCTTGCAGAATCCTCCTAAATCCCTGCCCCGCCATTGCCGGTACGGTTTTCAGCGACCCTTTCGCTTGAACCAGGACCCGTCATGGCCAGCAACGGACCCGGGCCGATGCCCAATCTTCTACGGCCCGCCAATCCCAACCAGTATCCCAACCAGCTCCCAGCGGAGCGCGCCGCCGAAACCGAACAGCCCAGCTACGGCGAACAGCTCTGGGCCCAGTACGAGAAATACGCCAAAGAGCCCGCGCCACCGCCCGAAAAGATTCAGGTGGCGCTGCGCATCGGCGTGTTCTTCGATGGTACCGGCAACAATGCCAGCAACTCGGCCATGGGCCAGCTGTGTGGCGCCCAGCATCCTATTGAGGCCAAGGATCTCGATGGCAGTTGCAAGCCGTATATGAGGGATCCGGAGAGCAGTTATGGGAATGATGTGAGCAATATAAAATTGTTGAGAGAGCTGTACCACGCCCCCCAAAAAGTCGAAGGTGAAGGTCTACACAAGCCTTTCGCTCAATCTATATCGAGGGCATCGGCACAAAGACAGGCGAGAAAGACAGCGTGATTACCTCTGGAACCGGGCGTGGAGAAAGAGGTGTCTTGGGGTGTGTACAAAGGGCATTTCGGGAAATAGAGGAACTTGTCCGTGAACCCCATAAAGAGAATCTCGAAAGTGAAATCACTTCACTGACCTTCGATGCCTTCGGCTTTAGCCGAGGTGCGGCGGCAGCCCGACATTTCGCCAATGAAGTGGTGCGCTGGCTCGGACCGCTGCAACTGATTTTGCATAGCCATTGCGAGGCCCTCAGTCCCAACTTCAACCGGCAGTACGGCCACGATGTCGATATGGGGTTTATCGGTCTGTTCGACACCGTGCCTTCGGTTGCCGGCTTGAGCAATCTGGGCAATGTGCGCAGCGCCATTGCTCCCGGTATCAAGCTCCACCTTGACCGCCGCTACTTTCGCTCGGTGGTGCAGCTGGTCGCCCGCGACGAGTATCGGGCCAACTTCGCCCTGAGCCGGGTCAAACCCGATCACGCCGAAATCACCCTGCCCGGCGCGCATTCGGATATCGGCGGCGGTTATCTGGATGAGGTGCAGGAGTGTGTACTGGTCAGCCCGATGCAGGCGCTGGAAGTCTCAATCAATACTGATGTGACCCACACCTCGATTTACCGGGATGCGCTCCAGGCAAGAGCACACTGGCTGGCCAAGGGTTGGCCTGCGCAATGGCTGGAAATCGTCACACCGGAGCCGCTGTTGCTGCCCCAGGATCCACAGAATCGCCTCGGACCACGAAGAAAACGGGTGTATGCCGGCCTGCAACTCAAGAGGCCAATGAGCAATAAGCTGGCGGGAGTAACTTTGCGCGTCATGTATGAGCTGGCCAGGCAGAACGGTGTGCAATTCGAGGAAATCCCGGAGACACCCGAGTACGCGATTCCAACGGAGCTTCAAGCACTATGTGACAGGTTTGTCGCCGGTGACTACAGTACGACGCCAGCCGAGGAGGCCATGCTCAAGCTGCGTTATATCCATCTCTCGGCCCACTGGAACCACCCGCTTGGCAAACAGCATGGCGGCAGCCTTAAAGTCGTCTATATCAACGCCCCCACGGTGGATGCCGTGCGTGTGCAACACCCTCACGTACCTGACTGGACGCTTTGGTAATGAGAGCATTTATCGCACTGCTGGGCGCACTACTGCTAAGTGGCTGCCAAGCCACTGATCCACTTTCTGGAAAGAATGACCCGAAAGCCCCCTGGTGGCAGCTTGGCTTTATCGAGCCGTTCTACATGAAAGTCTGGGTCGAAGACAGCGCCGTCGAAGACATCAATGGCCAGCTATTCACCCACACTGGCAGCGGCTCCGCGGCAGGTGGCGACCTCGGTTATGAGAAAGAGTGGGCCCGGGGCTGGGAAGATAAAGTTGGAGGCAATGGATGGTCAGTGGTGGGAGCCGACCTGCCCAAGCGTATTTACGTACGTTGGCAATCCATCGTGGAACCACAGACTTATCGGGCGTGGGTGGAGATCTCCGAAGAGGCCCGAAAAATCATGCGGGCCTCAACTAACCGACGCTGCTCGGAAACACCGGACCAGACCGCCCGCTATATGGCGTCCGTCTATCTGGGTTTGGCGCCGGGCGGCATTGTTCAAGTGTGGGTAAGAGATGAATGCCGCCACACAGTCAAAGTCGCTCGAGCTCAAGCTGAAGTCGAACCATTGGGACCCAGCCAAGGAAAAAACAACGGCCGTTACGCCTATAAAGTCAGCGAAAAATCCAAACGCTATATAGAGAAGTACGGCATCCCCTATGGCAGTTGGTAATGAAAGCACTCACCTCCCTGCCGGGCAGACCGCAACCAGGACGACAATCCTTGCGATAACACCTTATGCCGTCACCGCCCTCGCCGCCCGACCCTTGCAATCGCGGAAACAATGAAATTCCATTTAAGTAATTGATAGCACCCTAACGAAAGGTGCATGCTAGAGGGCTTTCATCGCGCTTATATCATTCCGAATGATAGTTACCTTCGGCTCATTCGATTCGTGCGATACAACCCCTGCCGAGCATCATCCGCCCATCTCAAATACATTGGCGGATGATCCATGGAACAGTCACTCAAACACTTACGCTTCCCTCTCGCATTATTGGCTGTGCTGGTGATGAGCGCCTGTGGTAAGGCGCCGCAAACGGCCGCCAACATGCCCGCCGCCAAAGTCAGTGTGGCCAAGGTGCTGGAGCAACCGGTCAACGAATGGGACGAGTTCACCGGGCGCCTCGAGGCGCCGGAAACCGTAGAGATCCGCCCACGGGTTTCCGGCCAGATCGACCAGGTGGCCTTCACCGAAGGAGCCCTGGTGAAAAAAGGCGACCTGCTGTTCCAGATCGACCCACGGCCGTTCCAGGCCGAAGTGCGCCGCCTGGAAGCCCAGCTGCAACAAGCCCGGGCCACCGCCACCCGTAGTGCCAATGAAGCCCAGCGCGGCCAGCGCCTGCTGACCAGCAACGCGATCTCCGCCGAGCTGGCCGACACCCGCACCAGCGCCGCCCAGGAAGCCCGCGCCGGAGTCGACGCAATCCAGGCGCAACTGGACGTGGCCAAGCTCAACCTGAGTTTCACCCGGGTCAGCGCGCCCATCAGCGGTCGCGTCAGCCGTGCGCAAATCACCGCCGGCAACCTGGTGACCGCCGATGTCACCCCGCTGACCAGCGTGGTCTCCACCGACAAGGTCTACGCCTACTTCGACGCCGACGAGCGTGTGTACCTCAAGTACACCCAGCTCGCTCGCCAGGGCCAGCGTGGCCAGACCACCCCGGTCTACCTCGGCCTGTCCAATGAAGAAGGCCACCCGCACCTGGGCCAGATGAACTTCGTCGACAACCAGGTCAACCCGCAGACCGGCACCATCCGCGGTCGCGCGGTGTTCGATAACGCCGACGGCAGCTACACCCCGGGCCTGTATGCGCGCCTGAAACTGGTGGGCAGCGGCACCTACTCCGCCGTGCTGATCAACGACGAAGCGGTGGGGACCGACCTGGGCAAGAAGTTCGTGCTGGTGATGGATGCCGACAACAAGCCGGCGTACCGCGCCGTCGAGCTGGGGCCGAAGATCGAAGGCCTGCGCATCGTGCGCAACGGCCTGAACAAGGACGACACCATCATCGTCAAGGGTCTGCAGCGCGCCCGTCCGGGCGCACCGGTCAGCCCTGAAGTGGTACCGATGGCCAGCAAGGAAACCCTCGCCGCCCTGGCGCAACAAAGAAAGGCCCTGGAAGCCAGCAACCTGCCTCAAGTCGCCCCCGCCAAGGGTGCGTCTGAAGCGGCTGCGAAACTGGCCAGCGCTGCGACTCCACGCGGTTAAGGGAAAAGACTCAAGATGAATTTCTCCCAATTCTTCATTTCACGGCCGATCTTCGCAGCGGTGCTGTCGCTGCTGATCCTGATCGCCGGCTCCATCTCGCTGTTCCAGCTGCCCATCAGCGAATACCCGGAAGTGGTACCGCCGACCGTGGTGGTGCGCGCCAACTTCCCGGGCGCCAACCCGAAAGTCATCGGCGAAACCGTGGCCGCGCCCCTGGAGCAGGCCATCACCGGGGTCGAGAACATGCTCTACATGTCCTCGCAGTCCACCGCCGACGGCAAGATCACCCTGACCATCACCTTCGCCCTGGGCACCGACCTGGACAACGCCCAGGTGCAGGTGCAGAACCGCGTGACCCGCACCGAGCCCAAGCTGCCTGAAGAGGTGACGCGCATCGGCATCACCGTGGATAAGGCCTCGCCCGACCTGACCATGGTCGTGCACTTGACCTCGCCGGACAAACGCTACGACATGCTCTACCTGTCCAACTACGCCATCCTCAATATCAAGGATGAGCTGGCGCGCCTGGGCGGCGTCGGCGATGTGCAGCTGTTCGGCATGGGCGACTACTCGCTGCGGGTCTGGCTCGATCCGAACAAGACCGCTTCGCGCAACCTGACCGCCACCGACGTGGTCACCGCCATTCGCGAGCAGAACCGCCAGGTCGCCGCCGGTACCCTGGGCGCCCCGCCCGCGCCGAGCGCCACCAGCTTCCAGCTATCGGTCAACACCCAGGGCCGCCTGGTGACCGAGGAAGAGTTCGAGAACATCATCATCCGCTCCGGCGACAACGGCGAGATCACCCGCCTGAAAGACATCGCCCGGGTCGAGCTGGGTTCCAACCAGTACGCCCTGCGTTCGCTGCTGAACAACCAGCCGGCGGTGGCGATCCCGATCTTCCAGCGCCCTGGCTCCAACGCCATCGAGATTTCCAACGAAGTGCGGGCCAAGATGGCCGAGCTGAAACAGAGCTTCCCGCAAGGCATGGACTTCAGCATCGTCTACGACCCGACCATCTTCGTGCGTGGCTCCATCGAGGCAGTGGTGCATACCCTGTTCGAAGCGCTGATCCTGGTGGTGCTGGTGGTGATCCTGTTCCTGCAGACCTGGCGCGCCTCGATCATCCCGCTGGTGGCGGTGCCGGTCTCGCTGATCGGTACCTTTGCCGTGATGCACCTGTTCGGCTTCTCGCTCAACGCCCTGTCGCTGTTCGGGCTGGTACTGGCGATCGGTATCGTGGTGGACGACGCCATCGTGGTGGTGGAAAACGTCGAGCGTAATATCGGCCTCGGCCTGAATCCGGTGGAAGCCACCAAGCGCGCCATGCGCGAAGTGACCGGGCCGATCATCGCCACCGCCCTGGTGCTCTGCGCGGTGTTCGTGCCGGCGGCCTTCATCAGCGGCCTGACCGGGCAGTTCTACAAGCAGTTCGCCCTGACCATCGCGATCTCCACGGTGATCTCGGCCTTCAACTCCCTGACCCTGTCGCCGGCCCTGGCCGCGGTATTGCTCAAGGATCACCACGCACCGAAGGACGGCTTCTCCAAGTTCCTCGACAGGTTGCTGGGTGGCTGGCTGTTCAAACCCTTCAACCGCTTCTTCGACCGCGCAAGTGGTGGCTACGTCGGCACCGTGCGCCGGGTGATCCGTGGCAGCGGCATCGCCCTGTTCCTCTACGCGGGCCTGATGGTGCTGACCTGGTTCGGCTTCGCCCATACGCCGATGGGCTTCGTCCCGGCCCAGGACAAGCAATACCTGGTGGCCTTCGCCCAACTGCCGGACGCCGCGAGCCTGGACCGCACCGAGGACGTGATCAAGCGCATGTCCGACATCGCCCTGAAGCAACCGGGCGTGGAAAGCGCGGTGGCCTTCCCCGGCCTGTCGATCAACGGTTTCACCAACAGCCCGAACAACGGCATCGTGTTCGTGACCCTCAAGCCCTTCGACGAGCGCAAGGACCCGAGCATGTCCGCCGGGGCCATCGCCGGCGCCCTGAACGGCAAGTACGCCGATATCCAGGAAGCCTACATGGCGATCTTCCCACCGCCGCCGGTACAGGGCCTGGGAACCATCGGCGGCTTCCGCCTGCAGGTCGAGGACCGCGGCGGCATGGGCTACGAAGAGCTGTATAAGGAAGTGCAGAACGTCATCACCAAGAGTCGCAGCGTGCCGGAACTGGCCGGGCTGTTCACCAGCTACCAGGTCAACGTGCCTCAGGTCGATGCCGCCATCGACCGGGAAAAGGCCAAGACCCACGGCGTGGCCATCAGCGATATCTTCGACACCCTGCAGGTTTACCTGGGCTCGCTGTATGCCAACGACTTCAACCGTTTTGGCCGTACCTACCAGGTCAACGTCCAGGCTGAACAGCAGTTCCGTCTCGAGGCCGAGCAGATCGGCCAGCTGAAAGTACGCAACAACAAGGGTGAGATGATCCCGCTGGCGACCTTCATCAAGGTCAGCGATACCTCGGGGCCGGACCGCGTGATGCACTACAACGGCTTCGTCACCGCGGAAATCAACGGCGCGGCCGCACCGGGCTACAGCTCCGGCCAGGCGGAAGCGGCGATCGAGAAACTGCTCAAGGAAGAACTGCCCAACGGCATGACCTACGAATGGACCGAGCTGACCTACCAGCAGATCCTGGCCGGTAACACCGCGCTGTTCGTCTTCCCGCTCTGCGTGCTGCTGGCCTTCCTGGTACTGGCCGCGCAATACGAGAGCTGGAGCCTGCCGCTGGCGGTGATCCTGATCGTGCCCATGACCCTGCTGTCGGCCATCGCCGGGGTGATCCTGTCCGGTGGCGACAACAACATCTTTACCCAGATCGGCCTGATCGTACTGGTGGGCCTGGCGTGCAAGAACGCGATCCTGATCGTCGAGTTCGCCAAGGACAAGCAGGAAGAAGGCCTCGACCCGCTGGCCGCGGTCCTGGAAGCCTGCCGCCTGCGCCTGCGGCCGATCCTGATGACCTCGTTCGCCTTCATCATGGGTGTGGTGCCCCTGGTGTTCTCCAGCGGCGCCGGCGCGGAAATGCGTCATGCCATGGGTGTCGCGGTGTTCTCCGGGATGCTCGGGGTGACCTTCTTCGGCCTGCTGCTGACCCCGGTGTTCTACGTCCTGATCCGCAACTATGTGGAGCGCAGCGAAGCCCGCAAAGCGACCCGTGCCCTGAAACTGGAGGCGCAACAATGAGCCTGAAAGTCTTCCTGCCGAGCTTGCTGGCACTGGCCCTGAGCGCCTGTGCCGTGGGCCCGGACTACCAGACCCCGACCACCGAGGCGGCCCATATCGCGGCCGCCGCCGATGGCGCCGCGGGCCAGAAGAATTTTGACCGCGCGCGCTTCGAAGGCATCTGGTGGCAGCAGTTCGACGACCCGGTGCTCAACCAGCTGGTGACAAAGTCCCTGCAGGGTAACCGTGAATTGCGCGTGGCCTTCGCCCGTCTGCGGGCCGCCCGGGCGATCCGCGACGACGCCAGCAACGATGCGATGCCGACCATCACCAGCCGCGCCAGCAGCGATCTGGCCAAGGGTCAGATCCCTGGGCAGACAACCCGCCGGGTCAACAGCGAACGCTACGACCTGGGCCTGGACATGGCCTGGGAGCTGGACCTGTTCGGCCGCATCCAGCGCAACCTGGAAGCCAGCGAAGCCGACCAGCAGGCCGCCGAGGCCGACCTCTATCAGCTGCAAGTCACCATGATTGCCGAGCTGGTGGACGCCTACGGCCAACTGCGCGGCGCCCAGCTGCGGGAAAAGATCGCCCTGGCCAACCTGGACAACCAGCAGGAGTCGCGCAAGATCACCGAAAGCCTGCGTGACGCCGGCGTCGGCGACCAGCTCGACGTGGTCCGCGCCGATGCGCGCCTGGCCGCGGTAGAGGCCAGCGTGCCGCAACTGCAGGCCGAACAGGTGCGCCAGCGCAACCGTATCGCCACCCTGCTGGGCGAGCGCCCGGACAAGCTCAGTGTCGATCTCAAGCCCGCGCAGTTGCCGGCGATTGCCAAGGCCCTGCCGATCGGCGACCCGGGCGAACTGCTGCAACGGCGTCCCGACATCCTCAGCGCCGAACGCCAGCTGGCCGCCGCCACCGCGCGGATCGGCGTGGCCAAGGCCGACCTGTTCCCGCGGGTCAGCCTCAGCGGCTTCCTCGGCTTTACCGCCGGCCGTGGTTCGCAGATCGGCTCCTCGGCCGCCAATGCCTGGGCCCTGGGCCCGAGCATTACCTGGGCGGCCTTCGACCTGGGTAGCGTGCGCGCCCGCCTGCGGGGCGCCAATGCCGACGCCGACGGCGCCCTGGCGACCTACGAGCAGCAAGTGCTGCTGGCCCTGGAAGAGTCGGAAAACGCTTTCAGCGACTACGGCAAGCGCCAGCAACGCCTGATCTCGCTGATTCGCCAGAGCGAGTCGAGCCGCGCCGCGGCCGACCTGGCAGAGATCCGCTACCGCGAAGGCACCGTCGACTTCCTGGTGCTGCTCGACGCCCAGCGCGAACGCCTGGCCGCCGAAGACTCCCAGGCCCAGGCCGAGGTCGATCTGTACCGTGGCATCGTCGCCATCTACAAGGCCCTGGGTGGCGGCTGGCAGCCTGAGACGGTGGCCAGCAAGTAAGGCTTCAACCGAGCTCCTTTGGTTGGCCGCAACCAACCAAATTTTTGCCCCGTGTTCTCATTCGGTCGCGGGGCTTTTTTTTGGCCCTGGAAAAGCATCGCGGGCAAGTCGGATCGCCGCCCGCTCGCTCCTGCAGATTCATACGCTTTCGTAGGAGCGAGGCTTGCCCGCGATAGCCTCCTTCCCGGCACCGCCGCACGTTACTCCAGCACCGTCACCGTCGCCGTGGTGCCGGCGCGCAACCTGTCCTTGCCCGGGTAATCGGGGTCGATGGCGATCCGCACCGGCACCCGCTGCGCCAGCTTGACCCAGGTGTAGCTGGGATTGATGTTGGCCAGCAGGCGGCTGCCCTGGGAGTTCTCGCGGTCGGTAATGGCAAAGGCGATGCTCTGCACCTTGCCGTTGAAGGTCTCGCCGCTCATCAGCTGGATGCGCACCGCGCTGCCCTCCTCGATCCGCGGCAGCTTGGTCTCCTCGAAGTAGCCGCTGACATAGAAAGAAGCGCTGTCCACCAGCGCCAGCAAGGCCGCGCCGGCAGCGGCATGGTCGCCCTGGCGGGTCTGCAGGTTGGTCACGTAGCCGCTGACCGGGGCCTCGACCCGGGTGCGCTGCAGGTCCAGTTCGGCCTGCTTCAGCGCCGCCTGGGCCAGGTGCACGTTGGCCTGGGCCAGGCCGAGGTTGGCCTGGTCGCGCAACAGGTCGGCCTGGGCCACCGCCACATCGGTATTGGACTTTTCCCACTCCTCGCCGGAAATCGCAAAGCCCTGCTTCAGGGTCCGCCGCCGGCGCTCTTCGCTTTGCCGCTGCTTGAGCTGCGCCGCGCTGGCGGCAATCGCCGCCTCGGACTGGCCGAGGGTGGCGACCGCCACTTCCACCGAGCGCTTGGCATGTTCCACGGCCAGGGCATATTGCGCCGGGTCGATCTCCAGCAACAGCTGGCCCTTGTCCACGTGCTGGTTGTCCTGCACCCGCAGGCTGACAATGCGCCCGGCGACGTCCGCCGACAGGGTCACCACATCGGCCCGCACCCGTGCGTCGCGGGTCCAGGGCGCCCGGGTGTAATGCTCCCAGGCGAACCAGCCCAGCACCAGCGCCAGCACTACCGCCACCAGGGTGATCGAACGGGCCAGGGTATTTTTCAGATTCATAGGCTTCCCATCAACAGAATGACCGTGGCGCAGACGCAGGCATACAGCGCCCCTTCGAACAACGCTTCGTGCCAGACGAAACGCAATACACCGAGGCGCCGCAGCCCCCAGTCGAGCAGCAGGAAAATCGGCAAGGCCAGCAACAGGGCCTGGGCAATGGGCGGCAGGTAGACGCCGCCGAATTCGAAATCAATGGGCAAGGGCCGGTTCTCCTGTTTCCGTGGGTTGCAGCATGGGGCGGTAGCGCTCCAGGAAAGCGCCGACGATCAGCAGCGAAACGCGCATGCGGAACACCGACCACAGCTGTTCGTGGGCCTGGGGTCGGTCGTCGGCGTGCAACTGGTCCAGGTGGTCGCCCAGCTCCCGCAGCCGCGCCAGCAGTGGGTCCACATCCAGCCCCGGACGCCCCGCTACATACCGCCCGACCCGCCGCAGCAACTGCTGCAGGTCGGCGTTGGCCGCGCCGCTCAGCCAGGGGTTGTCCAGGCTCTGCTGTTTGAGCTGGTTCATCGCCACGCCCAGGGTCATGCAGGCCAGGCTGGTCTCGAAACGTTCGGCGGAAACCCGGTCACCGGCGGCGGGCAACAGCCCGAGCATCTGGGTCAGGCGGTCGACCATGCGGCTCTCGAAGACAAACTGCTCCTCATCGCTGGCCGTGGTTTTCTGCAAGGCGTACACCTGCTCGCGGGTGTCGCGGAACAAGCGGCGAATGCGCAGCACCGGGTTGAACGGGAAAATGAACGCATAGACCAGCAACGACAGCACCCCGCCGCTGACATAGGCCCCGGCGAACTCGAACCATTGAGCGGCATTGTTCTGCCAGGCGCCGATGTTCTGCGGGCCGATCATCAGCAGGCTCGACAGCCCCAGGCCCATGCCGATCCCGGCGGTCATCGGGCTGGCCAGGCCCACCGCGACCGTATACAGCAGCGGCACCAGCAACAGCGCCAGCCATTCGAAATCGCCGATCAAGGGCACCAGGGCGAAGACGTAGACCGCCGAGACCAGCAGCGCCAGGGCCTGGCCGCGCATATAGCTTTGCGCCGCCGCCAAGGGCCGCGGGAAGGTCGCCATCAGCGAACAGAGAATGCCCACCAAGACCATGCTCGAACGCGCGCCGTCCCAGGCGGTTTCGATCCAGATCAGCCCGGCGACCAGCAGCGCGGTGAAGGCCCGCAGCGCATTCATCGCCGCCAGCGGCCAGTCCAGGTGCAGTGGGTTTGAGCGACCCTGGCGGTACAGGCAACTGGCCTGGCGGCCGTCCTGGATGGCATCGCTGAATTCGAGAATGTCTTCGAGCTGCTTGAGCATCCGCGCCTGTTCCCAGCGCAGGGCCCAGGCCAGGGAACGCAAGGTGGCGGGCAAGGCATCGGCCTCGCGCTCGGCGCGCCGCGCCTGTTCGTCGAAGCGCTGCTGCAAGTGCGCGAACTGCTGCCGCGAGGCGGCGGGCAAGGCACGCCCGTGCTGCGCCAGTTCATCGAGAAACGCCAGCTCGTCGGCGCGCAGTTGCTGGATCGCCTCCGGCAGCTCGCCGACCCAGCGCGCCCGCAGCAGCTCGCGCTGGTGGCGCAGCACGGTGAGGCGCGAGGTCAGCAGCACCAGCTGGTTGCCCAGCAATTGCACCAGGCCGTCGGCGCTGCGCAGGCGTGGCGCGTCGAAATACAAGTGGCGGCGCAACCCTTCCAGGGCGCTGATCTCGCCCAGCAACTGCATCTGCCGCTTGTGGAAGTCGGCCTCGCTTTCGTCGGTGCGAATCGCCGCCGCGGCGTGGGTCGCCAGCAACTTGAGCACCTGGTCGATCTTGGCGAAGTAACCATGGGCCACGGCCTCGGGCCGCGCCGTCAGCAGGCTGACCACGCAGACGCAGGCCACCGCCAGCAGGGTTTCGGTGACCCGGGTAATGGCCAGCATCAGGGTGTTGCCTTGGTCGGGGATCGCCAGCATCGCCACCACCACCGCGGTGTAGCCACTGAGCACGAACGCCTGGGAGCTGGTGTAGCGCAGCAAGGTGCCGCCGGCGGTGCACAACGCCAGCCACAGGCCGAGGGTGACCAGGAACGGCAGCGGCGCCTGGGGGAAGATCGCCATGATCAGCACCGCCACCGCGGCCCCCAGGGTGGTGCCAACCACCTGGCCGAAGCTGCGGGCCAGGGCCATGCCGGCCAGGGGCTGGCTGACGATGATCACCGCCATCAGCGACCACTTGGGCTGGTCGAGGTCGAAGATGAACGCCAGGTACAGGGTCAACAGGCCCGCGGCGATGGTACGCAGGGCGAAGCGCAGCACCGCGCCTCCCGGGTGGATCACGACCTTGAAGTAATTGATCAGTGGCTGCATGAATGGGTTCTGGACAAAGGTGCACCTGCGGCTAGCGTAGTCAGTCTGCGGCCGGGAAAGCTTATCGTCCCGGCCTTCCCGGCAGGAAGGCAATTTTTTCCGAACTGTCGATCCTTCGCGCCAATCGCTTGGTCAAGCAGACTGATTGGACCGGCCGGCGCCGCTCTTCCAGCCTCGCCCCGCCGCAAAAACCCGAGTCGTGCTCGCCGCCCCGCAAGCGGGTTTGACTCCGAGGGGAAGCTGACCGAAGCTTGCGCCTTCGTAAAGCCGCCCCCGCCATGGATGCCTGCATGACCAAGCCCCGCCGCACCCTGTTGATCAGTCTCCTCGTCGTATTGGCCCTGGGCCTGGCGTGGCTGTTCCTGCGTACCACGCCGCCGGTGGTGCCGGATGCGATCAGGCACGGTTACGGCAAGGCGCTGGAACAGGCGCGCAACGGCCAGCCCGGCGCGGCGCGGGTGCTGTATCAACAGCTGGGGCGTCCGGACCTGTCGGACAGCCGGCGCATCCGCCTGCTCGCCGAGCTGCACAACTACCCCAGCCCACAGGCACTGAAACTGGCCGACGCCGGCCTGCACCACACCGAGCCCGAGGTCCGCGAGGCCGCCATCCAGGCGGTGCTCGGCCTGGTCCCGGCACGCCAGCGCAGTCTGCTGATCGGCCCGCTGCTGGACGATGAAGTGCAAAGCGTGCGCTTCGCCGCCGTCACCGCCCTGCTCGGCTTGTCGCCGGATGAACAGGGCCTGTATTTCGGGCCGCTGCAGCAAGTGATCGATGAGTACACCCAGGTGCTCAAGGCCCAGCCGGAGAACGTCGAGGCGCAATACCAGCTGGCGCGCCTGTACCTGCACAACGCCAACCTGGACCAGGCCCAGCAGACGCTGGAGCACGCCTTGAGCCTGCAACCGGACAACCTGCAAGCGGTGATCCTGCAACTGGAGGTGCTCGACCGCCAGGGCCGCAGCGAAGCCGCCCGCCAGTTGCTGGCCAAACAGCTGCAGGCACAACAGGATTCCGCCTACCTGCAACACGCCCTGGGCATGTGGCTGCTGCACCACGACCAGAGCGAGTTCGCCCTGCTTGGCCTGTCCCGCGCCGTGGAACTGGAGCCGAACAACGCCGACTACCGCTATGACCTGGCCACCACCCTGCACAGCGAAGAAGAGCTGGAAGCGGCGCAGAAACAGCTCGAGGAAATCGTCCAGCGCCAACCCGCCAACCGCAAGGCGCGGGTGCTGTTGATCAAGTATTGGAAGGAAAGCGGCCAGTTGCAGAACGTGCAGATCCTCCTGGCCCAGCTGGAGCAACAGAACCCCGACGATCCGGCCTTGCAGCAGGGCCTGTAAAGGCTATTCCCTGTAGCCGCTGCCGCAGGCGCAAGTCCTGAACATGCATGTTGTCTGATACGCCGCGAGGGTCGATTGACGATCTTGCTAGCGGCTACATGCCCGCTGCCGGCTGCGGGAGGTTACGCCAGCAGGCGCTGGATCTGCTCTTGCAGGCTGTCGAGGTCGAAGGGCTTGGCCAGGATCGGCGCGCTTCTCGCGATGGGGCTGCCGGATTCGAGAATCTCAGTGGGATAGCCGCTGATGAAAATCACCTTGAGGTCGGGGCGCAGTTTCACCGCGGGCTCGGCGATCATCACCCCGGTAATCCCGCCCGGCAGCCGGTAGTCGGTGATCATCACATCCAGGTGCGGTTTGCTGGCGAGGATCTCGAATGCCTGCTCGCCGTTTTCCGCCTGCAACACCCGGTAGCCCAGGCCCGACAGATAGTCGGCGAGCAACATCAGAATCACCGGTTCATCTTCGACGATCAGTACGACGTCTTGTGCATCTTCACTCATGAGAAGCCTTTGTTCGGTCAATAGCTGCTGATACGACCATCCGGTCATCCAGAAGGTTGCGTGGGAGCCGGTGTTTTCCTACAGCGGCAGACAAACGCGAAACAGGGCACCTTCGCCGATCCTGCTGTCGACTTCGATGGTGCCGCCATGGGCGGTGACGATCTGCTCGGAAATGAACAACCCCAGCCCGAGCCCGGCCACCGCATGATTGACAGAGACGCGCTCGAACTGCTGGAAGATACGCGCCTGGTTTTCCTCGCTGATGCCAATCCCGTGATCGCGCACTTCGACCCGCGCCTGCCCCCCTGTGCTGTAGACCCGTACTTCGATCGGGCTCTTGGCGCCATAACGCAAGGCATTGGTCAGCAGGTTGGAGATCACCTGTTCGATGCGGAACTCGTCCCACTGGCCGAGCACCGAGTCTTCGGCGCTCAAGGCAATCGACGACTCGGCGGCCTCGACCTGGGGCGCGAAATTCTCCAGCAGGCCGCGAACCAGCTGCACCAGGTCGACCCGGCTCGGGCGGATCGACAGCTTGCCGGTACGGATCCGCGAGATGTCCAGCATGTCCTCGATCAGGCGGATCAGGCTTTTGATCTGGCGCTCGTCGCGGTCGACCATGGCGTGCATCTTGTCCAGGGTGAAGGCGGCGGCGTTGTCGCGGGCCAGGTGCATCTTGCGCAGCTGGGTTTCCAGGATCAGGCCGTTCAGCGGCGTGCGCACCTCGTGGGCGACGATCGACATGAAATCGTCACGCATGCGCACCGCCTGCTCCAGCTCGTTCTGGGTCGCCTGCAACTGCTTGAGCAACGCCTCCTGCTCACGCCGGCTCTGCTCCAGGGCTTCGACCTGCTGCTTCATGGCCTTGCTCTGCCGGTACAGGTCGACGAACACATTGACCTTGCTCTTCACCGCATGGGTATCCAGCGGCTTGTGCAAAAAGTCCACCGCGCCGCTTTCGTAGCCCTTGAAGGCATAGTCGAGCTCGCGCCCGGCGGCGCTGACGAACACGATGGGGATGTTCTTGGTCTTCTCGGTGCCGCGCATCAGCTCGGCCAGCTCGAAGCCGTTCATGCCGGGCATCTGCACATCGAGGATGGCCATGGCGAACTCATGCTGGAGCAACAGCGACAATGCCTCGTCCGCTGACAGCGCCTTGTACACCTGGCGGTCCTCGCGCTTGATCAGCGCTTCGAGGGCCAACAGGTTCTCTGGCAGATCGTCGACGATCAGCAGCTTGGCTTGGATATTACTTAACATGCGATTCGTTCCAGCTCGACAAGCAGACGGCTGATGCCGTGCAAAGGGAGAATGTAATCCGGTCGGTGCAGCGCGATGGCCGCCTCGGGCATGGTCGCCACCTGGGCCTCGGCCGGGTCCTGGACAATGCTCAGGCCACCGCGCCGCTTGACCTGGGCCAGGCCATGGGCGCCGTCCTGGTTGGCCCCGGTCAGCAGCACCGCGGCCAGGCGCGGGCCATAGGCATCGGCGGCGGAGTCGAACAGGTAATCGATGGCGGGACGCGAATGATGCACGCGCTCCTCCTGGCTCAGGGACAGGCTGCGGTCCTGCTCCACCGACAAGTGATAACCGGGCACCGCGAAATACAGGGTGCCGCGCTCGATGGTCTGCTTGTCGCGGGCCTCTTTCACGGGCAGCGCCAGGCGCTGGGCGAACAGCTCGGCCAACTGGCTGCGATGCTCTTCGGGCAGGTGCAGCACCACCACTATCGGCAGGCTGAAGCCCTCGGGAAACGCCGTGAAGATTTTCAGCAATGCCTCGACGCCGCCGGCCGACGCACCTATCACTATGGCCTCGACCCGCGGCAAGGCGGATTGCCCGTTGGCGTCATCGTTCATGATTTGCGGTAGACCCGTTCTTGTTTGACCAGCGGCTCGAAATGCTCGCCGTAGGCCGAGAAGTCCAGGGTTTCCTTGCTGCCCAGCACCAGGAACCCACGGTGGCAGAGCGACTCGTGGAACAGGCCGAAGGCCCGGTCCTGCAACTTCTTGTTGAAATAGATCAGCACGTTGCGACAGGAAATCAGCTGGGTTTCGGAAAACACGCTGTCGGTCGCCAGGCTGTGATCGGCGAAGGTCACGTTCTCACGCAAGGTCTTGTCGAAGATAGCGTAGTCGTAGGCCGCCGTGTAGTAGTCGGCAAAGGAGCGCAAACCGCCGGCCTGCTGGTAGTTCTGGGTGTAGGCGCGGATGTTCTCCAGGGAAAAGATGCCCTGCTTGGCCTTCTCCAGGGAGCTGGGATTGATATCGGTGGCGTAGATGATGGTGCGCTCCAGCAACCCTTCCTCGCGCAACAGGATGGCCATGGAATAGACCTCTTCGCCGGTGCTGCAGCCAGCGATCCAGACCTTGATCGAGGGATAGGTCTTGAGCAGCGGCACCACTTCCTGGCGAATCGCCAGGAAGTGCGACGGGTCGCGAAACATCTCGCTGACCGGGATCGTCAGGAACTGCAGCAGCTGCATGAACGCGCCCGGATCGTGCAGCACCCGCTCCTGCAGGGCGGAAATGGTCTTGCATTCGAACTGGCGCAGCGCATGGTTGATCCGGCGCTTGATCGAGGCGCCGGAGTAATCGCGGAAGTCGTAGCTGTACTTGAGGTAGATAGCTTCGATCAACAGGCGCAGTTCGATCTCGGTATTGCGCTCCACTAGATTCTTTCCATCTTGGGTAACCAGACTCGAATGAGGGAAAACAGCCGGTCGAGGTCGATCGGCTTGGCCAGGTAATCGTTGGCCCCGGCCTGCAGGCAGCGCTCCTGATCGTCCTTCATGGC
This sequence comes from Pseudomonas chlororaphis subsp. chlororaphis, assembly GCF_003945765.1. Taxonomy (NCBI): domain Bacteria; kingdom Pseudomonadati; phylum Pseudomonadota; class Gammaproteobacteria; order Pseudomonadales; family Pseudomonadaceae; genus Pseudomonas; species Pseudomonas chlororaphis. The sequence goes on from NZ_CP027712.1 coordinate 3,816,442, forward strand.
CTTGGCGGTCACCGCGATGATCGGCAGCTTGCGCCAGCGCGGCTGCTTGCGGATTTCCTGGGTGGCTTCGTAGCCGTCCATCTCGGGCATCATCACATCCATCAGCACCAGGTCGATGTCCTCGACTTCGTTGAGCTTGGCGATCGCCTCATGGCCGTTGCGGCCGATGACCACGATCGCGCCTTTCTGCTCCAGGGCGCTGGTGAGGGCGAAGATATTGCGCACGTCGTCGTCCACCAGCAGGACCTTGCGCCCCTCGAAGACCTTGTCGCGGCTGCGGGCGGCCTTGAGCATCTTCTGCCGCTCGTGGGACAGCTGCGACTCGACCTTGTGCAGGAACAGGGTCACTTCGTCCAGCAGGCGCTCGGGCGAGCGCGCGCCCTTGATGATGATCGAGCGCGAATACTTGCGCAGCTCCGCCTCTTCGTCGCGGGTCAGGTTGCGCCCGGTATAGACGATCACCGGCGGGAACGAGCAGATGTCCTCGGTGGACATGCGCTTGAGCAGGTCGTTGCCGAGCATGTCCGGCAGCTTCAGGTCGATGACCATGCAGTCGTAGAGGTTGTCGCGCAGCAGCTCCAGGGCCTCCTGGGCCAGGCCGACGGCGGTGATCTCGATGTCGTCGTCGCCGATCAGCCGGGCGATGCTGTCGCGCTGCAGATCGTCGTCCTCCACCAGCAGCACACGCTTGACCTTCTGGGTGAGCTTGGCCTCCAGGCGGGCGAACACGTCCTTGAGCTCTTGCCGGGTGGTGGGCTTGACCGCGTAGCCGATGGCGCCCATGTGCATGGCGGCCTCGACCCGGTCTTCCACGGAGATCACATGCACCGGGATATGCCGGGTGGTGGCATGCGCCTTAAGGCGCTGCAACACCGTCAGGCCGGAATGATCCGGCAGGCGCATGTCCAGCAGGATCGCGTCCGGCACGAACTGCTCGGCCAGGCTGTAGCCCTCGTCGGCGCCGTGGGCCACCAGGCACTGGTAACCCAGCTCGTGGGCCAGGTCATACAGAATGTGGGCAAAGTTCGGTTCGTCCTCCACCACCAGGATGCAGCGGGTGGCGAACGGCGCCTTGTCGCGATCGTCGGCGAAACGCGCAATCTCCACCTCGGGCACCGGGGGAACCGGCGGCGTAGCCGGTTTGCTCGGCGCCGGCATCACCCGCACGGCGGCGGGCCTGGCCGCCTCTTGCGGCTCTGGTGCGTGCTCGACGTATTGTTCCGGCAGCACCAGGGTGAAGACACTGCCCTGCCCCGGCTCGCTGGCGACCGTGATCGAACCGCCGAGCAATGCCGCCAGGTCGCGGGAAATCGACAACCCCAGGCCCGTGCCGCCGTAACGGCGATTGGTGGTGCCATCGGCCTGGCGGAAGGCTTCGAAAATGCTTTCCTGCTGTTCCGGGGCGATGCCTATCCCTGAGTCGCGCACAGCAAAGGCAATGCCCGCCTCCGGCTCGCGCGACACGGTCAGGCTGACCTGGCCCTTCTCGGTGAACTTCACCGCGTTGGACAGCAGGTTCTTGAGAATCTGCTCGACCCGCTGGCAGTCGGTGAACAGCATCGAAGGCGCGCCGGGCTGCAACTCGACACGAAATTCCAGGCCCTTGTCCGCGGTCAGCGGCTGGAACAGCCCGCGCAGGCCTTCCACCAGGCGCGCGACGCTGGCGTTTTCCGGACGCACTTCGAGCTTGCCGGCTTCTACCTTGGAAATATCGAGAATGTCGTTGATCAGGTTGAGCAGATCGTTGCCTGCCGAATAAATCGACTCGGCGAACTGCACCTGTTCGGCACTGAGGTTTTCCTCGGCGTTTTCCGCCAGCAGCTTGGCCAGGATCAGCGAGCTGTTCAGCGGCGTGCGCAGCTCGTGGGACATATTGGCGAGGAATTCGGACTTGTACTTGCTCGAACGCTGCAGCTCCTCGGCACGCTCCTGCAACTGCACCTGGGCCTGGTTCAGCTCGCCGTTCTTGCGGTCCATGGCGTCGCGCTGCTCCGCCAGCTGCTCGTTGGTCTGCTCCAGCTCCACCTGCTGGGCCTCCAGGTGCACCTGGGACTCCTTGAGCACCCGCGACTGTTCCTCGAGCTCCTCGTTGGCGGTCTTCAGTTCTTCCTGTTGCACTTGCAGCTCTTCGTTGAGCTGCTGGGTTTCGGCCAGCACTTCCTGCAGGCGCTGGCGATAACGCGCGCCCTCGATGGCGGTGCCGATATTGCCGGCGATCAGTTCCAGCAGCTCGACATCACGCTCGCTGAGGGCGCGCAGGAAGCCCAGCTCGATCACCCCGTTGACCCGGTCGTCGTCGCTGGTCGGCACCACCAGCACGCTGCGCGGCACGCCTTCGCCCAGGCCGGAGCTGACCTTGAAGTAATCGGCGGGCACCTCGTCCAGGCGGATCAGCCGGTCCTGCTGGGCCGCCTGGCCGACCATGCCTTCACCGAGGAAAATCGACTGTTCGCGCTCTTCCTGTTCGCGGGAGAAACCGTAGGCGGCCACGCGCTTGAGGCTGCCGTGCTCTTCACGCACGTACAGCGCCGCCACCACGCTGCCCAGGTATTGCGCGCAGAACTGCAGGAGGTTGCGCCCCAGCAGGTTCAGCGTCAGTTGCCCCAGCAACTGCTCGGCCAGTTCGGTCTGGCCACTGCGCAGCCAGGCCTGTTGCGCCAGGCTCCGGGCACTTTGCTGCTGGGCCTCGAGGTTGGCGCTGTAGCTCTTCGACAGGTTGAGCAGGTCGCGGCGCCCGATATAGGCCAGCAGGCCGCTGATCACCACCACGAACAGCAGGTACAGGACCACGCTGAGGATCGTGGTGCGTGTGACATTCGCGTTGCGATCGACCCGCAGTTGCTGCTCCATCGCCACCGCTTCGTCGTATTCCTTGCGCATCTGGTCGGTCAGGCGCTTGCCCCGGCCGGACTGCACCGAGCGGCGATAATCGCCCTCCTGGCGGCGCATCTCGATCATGTTTTTCGCGTGCAGGCCCCACTCTTCCTGCAAGGCTTCCAGGCGTTTGAAGCGGTCCACCTGCTGCGGATTGTCCGCCACCAGCCCGCGCAGCTCGCGCAATTCGCTGAAGATCTGCGGCTTGGCCACTTCATATGGGTCGAGAAAATGCTCGTCGCCGGTGATCAGGAAGCCGCGCATGCCGGTTTCCAGGTCGACCGTCAGCTTGGCGGCCTGGTTGATGCCGTTGATCACCCGATCGCTGTGCTGGACCCACTGGATCGCCGAGAGCAGATAGCTGATCAGGGACACGAAGACCACCGCGCTGAGCACGCCCACGCCCAGGGGAAGCGCGATGTTGCGGCTTAGCAGCTTGCGAAAACTCTGTTCATCGACCGAAGACGAAGAGATCATTGAAAGGCCTTGGTAAAGGGTCAAAAACCATGGAGTTTGCCCCAAAGGAGGGCAGCGTATCTATGCTTGCGACAAGCTCGGTGGCAATTTTTCATCCTGCACTGCCCACCCTCGATCAGACAGGTTATTCTGGCACAGCTTGTACAGGATTACTTTTTTGTACAGCTTTGGGAACTTGTCATTGCGCGCTATTTACTGATGCAAGAGACAAGCACTTTTTTCCGCTGCCGTCTTTTTTTTCCATTTTTTCGAGAGCCTTGCCATGCCCCCCACCGATTCCACCATCCTGGTCGTCGAAGACGATGCCATCGTGCGCATGCTGATTGTCGATGTGCTGGAAGAGCTGGAATTCAAGGTACTGGAAGCCGCAGGCAGCGAAGAGGCCCTGGCTCGGTTGCAGGACCGCGCGCTGCGGATCGACCTGATGATGACCGACGTCGGCCTGCCCGGCATGGACGGCAAGGAACTGGCGGCCAGCGCCCGCGCCTTGCGCCCGGAGTTGCCGGTACTGTTCGCCAGCGGCTACGCGGAAAACATCGAGGTGCCCGCCGGCATGGCGGTGATCGGCAAGCCCTTCTCCATCGACCAGTTGCGCGACAAGGTCCGCGCCATCCTCGGCTGAACCCTCGGTAACCCGCGCCGACCCGACGAGCGCCTCGGCCATGGGCGCCAGGGCGGCCGCGCCAGCGCCCTGCTGTGGTTTAATGGCGCCCCCCGCAGACACCCCCGCGTTTTTCAGGAATACCCACTCATGAGTCCGACCGCCGCCACCAAAGTCCTGGTCATTGGTTATGTCTGGCCCGAACCCCGCTCATCGGCGGCCAGCGGGCACCTGATGCAGATCCTCCAGGTCTTGCTCGGGCAAGGCTGGGACATCACCTTCAGCAGCCCGGCCAACCCCGGCGAGCACAAGGAAGACCTGAGCGCCCTGGGCATCCGCGAGTGCCCGATCGAACTGAACAACAGCAGTTTTGACCGTTTCATCGCCGAACTGGCGCCGGATATCGTGCTGTTCGACCAGTTCATGATGGAGGAACAGTTCGGCTGGCGCGTCGAGCAGCAGTGCCCCGGCGCGCTGCGCGTGCTCGAGACCTCCGACCTGCAGAGCCTGCGCCACGCCCGCCATCAGCGCCTCAAGGAGCGCCTCAAGGCCAGCGACGACAACGATGACTTCAGCGCCCTGTTCGCCCCCGCCGCCGCTCAGGAGTTCGCCGCCATGGCCGACACCGACCAGGCCCGGCGCGAAATCGCCGCGCTGTACCGCTGCGACCTGAGCCTGATGATCTCCGAGTTCGAGATCGAGTTGCTGGTCAAGCAATTCGGTTTGCCGCCGGCCTTGCTGCACTGGTGCCCGCTGATGCCCGAGCACATGCCGCACAGCTATGTGCCCTTCGCCGAACGGGCGCACTTCCTGAGCATCGGCAACTTCCGCCACGCGCCGAACTGGGACGCGGTGCTGTGGATGAAGAACACCGTGTGGCCGCTGATCCGCCAGCAGCTGCCGGGCGCGCAGTTGCATCTCTATGGCGCCTACACCCCGCCCAAGGCCGCGGCCCTGCACAACCCGGCCCAGGGTTTCCTGGTGATGAACTGGGCCGAGGATGCCTTGCAAGTCATGTCCGCCGCGCGAATCTGCCTGGCGCCGCTACGCTTCGGCGCGGGCATCAAGGGCAAGCTGCTGGACGCCATGCTTTGTGGCACGCCGAGCGTCACCACCCCGGTCGGCGCCGAAGCCATGCACGGTGACGCGCCCTGGCCGGGAGCGGTGGCCGAGTCGGCCAGCGCCATCGCCGCAGCGGCGGTGCGCCTGTACCAGGACCAGGCGCTGTGGAGCGCGGCCCAGGAACAGGGGCGCCAACTGTTGCTTGCGCGCTATCGGCAACAGGTCCACGGCCCGGCCCTGATCGAGCGCCTGCTGCACTGCCGGGCGAACCTGGCGCAACTGCGCCGCGACAACTTCACCGGCGGCATGCTGCGTCACCATCACCACAAGAGCACCCAGTACATGGCGCAGTGGATCGAAGCGAAAAACCGCCTGGCCTGAGGCACGCCCGCCGATCCCCGGACGTCCAGGCGACAGCCGACCCTGTAGCCGCTGGCGCAGGCTGCGATCGACCCCGAAGGGGGCGCCGCTCTTGCGGGCCCTGAAGGTCCTGCGGACCTTATCGCAGGCTGCGCCAGCGGCTACAGGTGTAACGGCCGGCACTGGTGCTGAGGGTTTGAAGGAGGCATGATCAGGCGCAACAATGATAAAAAGCGCAGCGCCATGAGCCGATCAGCGAGAGTCACCGACCCTTCCTACGAATTGATGGACGACCATAACGGCCTGTCGATCATCTATCGCCAGCACGGCTTCCCCTGCCCCCTGGTGCGCTGGCACTTCCACAAGGAATACGAGCTGCACCTGATCGTCGCCAGCTCCGGCAAGGTGTTCATCGGCGACTACATCGGCAACTTCCACCCCGAATCGCTGTTCCTCACCGGCCCCAACCTGCCCCACAACTGGATCAGCCAGGTGGCCGAGGACGAAGTGGTGGCCAAGCGCGACATGCTGGTGAACTTCACCGACGAGCTGTTCGAAAGCGGCTATCAGGTGTTCGCCGAACTCAAGAGCCTGACGCCGCTGCTGGAGCGCGCGCAGTACGGCATCGAGTTTCGCTGCAAGCGCACCATCGCCCAGGCCATGGACCTGATGCAGCGCATCGCCGACTCCAGCGGCATCACCCGCCTCGGGCACTTTTTCATCCTGCTGGAACTGCTGGCCGCCTGTGACGATTACCAGTTGCTGTCCGGCGCCACCAACGTGCAACTGGCCGACGAGCACAACGTCGACCGCACCAACCGCGCGGTGGACTACATCTTCGCCCACTACGCCCGCGAACTGCCGCTGGAAGAAGTCGCCGACTATCTGGGCATGAAACCCACCTACTTCTCCCGGGTGTTCAAGCAGGCCACCGGCCGCTGCTTCGTCGAGTTCGTCAACCGCCTGCGCATCAGCAAATCCTGCGAGTTGCTGGCCGACGGCGACAAGCCGGTGACCGACGTGTGCTTCGAGTCCGGCTTCAACAACATTTCCAACTTCAACCGGCGCTTCCAGCAACTCAAGGGCATGACCCCTTCCCACTACCGACGCCTGGCCGTGCAGCGCCTGACCGAACAGAACCTGGCCTGACCCCACAAACACCGCCGCACCCTTCGTAGGAGCGAGGCTTGCCCGCGATGCAGGCACTGCGGTGTGTCAGGCATTGTGCGGCGTGGCTATCGCGGGCAAGTCGGATCGCCGCCCGCTCGCTCCTACAGACACAAACACGCGCCCCGCGAAACGCGCTCCGTTCAGCTCACGTTCAGCAAATAGCAATCATAGCCATTTGTGAATACGTATCATTATGTTACAACTTAGCTCCCTATCTATCTCCCCGCCGGTGCTGAATGCTCGTTCCATTTCTGATCATGCTGCGCGAAGGGATCGAAGCCACGCTCATCGTTGGCATCATCGCCAGTTACCTGCAACAGACCGGGCGCGGCCAGTGGATGCCGGCCGTGTGGATCGGAGTGTTTCTCGCCGCGGCCCTGGCGCTGCTGGTGGGGGGCGGCCTGGAGCTGATGAGCGCCGAGTTTCCGCAAAAGCAGCAGGAACTCTTCGAAGGCATCGTCGGCCTGGTGGCCGTGGGTATCCTCAGTTCCATGGTGTTCTGGATGCGCAAGGTCGCGCGTTCGCTCAAGCACTCCCTGCAAGCCTCGCTGGACCAGGCGCTGATCGGCTCCCGGCACCAGGTCACGGCGCTGATCGCCATGGTGTTCTTCGCCGTGGCCCGCGAAGGCCTGGAAACCGTGTTCTTCCTCCTCGCGGTGTTCCAGCAGAGCCAAGGCCCCACTGCGCCCATCGGCGCCCTGCTCGGCCTGGTAGTGGCGATCATTGTCGGTTGGCTGATCTACAGCGGCAGCATGCGCCTGAACCTCAGCGCGTTCTTCCGCTGGACCGGCCTGTTCATCCTGGTGGTGGCCGCCGGCATCCTCGCCAACTCGGTGCAGGCCCTGCATGAAGCCGGGGTCTGGAACCACCTGCAGACGGTGCTGTTCGACTTCAGCGCCAGCCTGCCGATGGACGGCCCGCTGGGTTCGGTGCTGGCCGGCATGTTCGGTTACCAGGACGCGCCGACCGTCAGCACCCTGGGCGCCTATCTGATCTACCTGCTGGTGACCCTGGTGCTGTTCTTCATGCCCGGCGCGGCACCCGCCGCCAGCCCATCGTCTTCCGTTTCCAGCCAGTAAGGCCTTTCCATGACCCAGCAAGCCTCCCCACAGCCCCCGACACCGAGCGTCCTGCGCTGGGCACTCGCGGGCTCCGTGATGGTGATGATCGCCGCCGGCGGGCTGTTCTATTACGCCTCGCAGCTGGCCGCCAGCAAGCGCCAGGCGCACCAGGACGAAATCACCGTGACCATCCACCCCCGCAGCTGCGAGCCGAACGCCCTGAGCGTGCCGGCCGGGCCAGCGAGCTTTCGTATCGTCAACCGTTCGGACCGCGCCGTGGAATGGGAAATCCTCGACGGCGTGCTGGTGGTCGAAGAACGGGAAAACATCGCGCCGGGCCTGAGCCAGGTGATCAACGCCAGGCTGCAGCCCGGCGACTACGCCATCACCTGCGGCCTGCTGAGCAACCCGCGCGGCACCCTGCATGTGACCCCGACGGCCGAGTCCGACGCCCAGGCCAAGGCCCGACCGTCGATGGTCGCCTTTATCGGTCCGCTGTCGGAGTTCAGGGTCTACCTGAGCAGCCAAGGCACAGCCCTGATCAAGGCCGTGAGCGAGCTGGAGCACGCCATCCAGGCCGGCGACCTGGCCCAGGCCCAGGCCTTGTACCCGCCGGCCCGCGCGGCCTACCAGCGTCTTGCTCCGGCCGCCCAGCGCCTGGGCGAACTGGACAACAGCATCAACGCCCGCGCCGACTACTTCGAAAAACGCGAGCAGGACCCCGCTTTCGTCGGCTTCCACCGCCTCGAATACGCGCTGTTCCAGCAACGCGACCTGAGTGGCCTGGCGCCGATCGCCCAGCGCCTGCTCAGCGATGTCACCACGCTCAAGCAACAACTGCTGGCCCAGTCGCTGCCACCGGAGCAACTGGTCAGCCTGGTCGCGCGCACCCAGCGCAGCATCGCCGAGGTGCGCGCCGCCAGCGGCGAGGAAGAACGCTACAGCCACAGCGACCTCAACGGCTTTGCCGCCAACCTGGAAACCACGCGCAAGGTCGTCGACCTGCTGCGACCCTTGCTGGCCAAGCCCGCCACCCCGCTGCTGGCGCAGATCGACAGCGCCCTCGGCGCCCTCGACAGCCAGTACAGCGCCTTGCGCAGCGCCGAGGGCTATGCCTCCTACGACAGTGTCGGCGCCGATCAGCGCAAGCGGATCGCCGACCAGGCCAAGGTTCTGGCCGATGCACTCGATGGAATCGATCCCGTCCTTGGCCTCTCCGGCCTGTAAGCAGAAGACCTCCGCCCGATGAACGATTCAGACGCTTCCAATCCAGATTTCTCCGCCCAACGCCGTCGCGTGCTGCTGGGCATGGGCGCCGCCGGTGTGGCTCTGGCCGGCAGCAGCCTGAGCTGCCCGGCGCTAGCAGCCCAGACCGGGAAAGCCGCCGCCCAGGTCACGCAAGCACCGAGCAGCGACCAGACCCAGGACCGCCACGACTTCCATGGCCAGCACCAAAGCGGCATCGTCACCCCGCGTCCGGCGGCCGGCATGTTGGTGGCGTTCGACGTGCTGGCCAGCGACCGCGAAGACCTGGAGCGGCTGCTGCGTACCCTCGACCAGCGCATCCGCTTCCTGATGACCGGCGGCCCGGTGCGTCAAGTCGATCCGAAACTGCCGCCGCTGGACTCGGGCATCCTCGGCCCGGTGGTGACCCCGGACAACCTGACCATCACCGTCTCGGTGGGCGCCTCGCTGTTCGACGAGCGCTTCGGCCTGGCCGCGGCCAAGCCAAAGCGCCTGATACGCATGGTCGGCTTCCCCAACGATGCGCTGGAGCCCGACTGCTGCCACGGCGACCTGAGCCTGCAGTTCTGCGCCAACACCGCCGACACCAATATCCACGCCCTGCGCGACATCGTGAAAAACCTCCCGGACCTGCTGCTGGTGCGCTGGAAGCAGGAAGGCAGCGTGCCGCCCCAGGCCCCGGCGCGTCCTGGCGAGCCGGCGCAGAGCGCGCGCAACTTCCTCGGTTTTCGCGACGGCTCGGCCAACCCCGACTCCAACGACCGCAAGGCCATGGAGCGGATCGTCTGGGTCCAGCCAGACGGCGACGAACCGGCCTGGACCGCCCACGGCAGCTATCAGGCGGTGCGCATCATCCGCAACTTCGTCGAACGCTGGGACCGCACGCCCTTGCAGGAACAGCAAAGCATCATCGGCCGGGTCAAGGCCTCGGGCGCGCCCATGGACGGCCAGCAGGAACACCAGGTGCCGGACTACCGCAAGGACCCGCACGGCCAGCTGACCAGGCTCGACGCCCACATCCGCCTGGCCAACCCGCGCACCGCCGAGACCCAGCGCAATCTGATCCTGCGCCGGCCGTTCAACTACTCCAACGGGGTGAACAAGAACGGCCAGCTGGACATGGGCCTGTTGTTCATCTGCTACCAGGCCGACCTGGAGCAAGGCTTCATCGCGGTGCAGACCCGCCTCAACGGCGAGCCCCTGGAGGAATACCTCAAGCCGGTGGGCGGCGGTTATTTCTTCACACTGCCCGGCGTCAGCGGCGAGCAGGACTTCCTCGGCCGCACGCTGCTCGAGGCCACCCAAGCGAAAACCCGTGCCTGACCACCCTCCATCCCCCCACGGAAACGTCCCATGAAAAAGTCGCCCCTCGCTGTGTTGCTGACCCTTGGCCTGCTGCATGTTCCGCTGTCGGCGGTTGCTGCCACCTCGCCGCTGGAGCTGGTGGGGCCGATTTCCGACTACAAGATCTACGTCACCGAGCAGCTCGACGAGCTGGCGAGCCACACCCAGGCCTTTACCGACGCGGTGAAGAAAGGTGATTTGGCTACGGCTAAAAAACTCTACGCACCGACCCGGGTGTACTACGAGTCGATCGAGCCGATCGCCGAACTGTTCAGCGACCTCGACGCGGCCATCGACTCGCGGGTCGACGACCACGAACAAGGCGTCGAGACCGAGGACTTCACTGGCTTCCACCGCATCGAGTATTCGTTGTTCGCCCAGAACTCCACCCAGGGCCTGGACGCCCTGGCCGACCGCCTGAACAAGGACGTCAAGGACCTGCAGGTCCGCGTCGCCGGCCTGACCTTCCCACCGGAAAAAGTCGTCGGTGGCGCCGCCGCCCTGCTGGAGGAAGTGGCCGCGACCAAGGTCTCCGGCGAGGAAGACCGCTACAGCCATACCGACCTCTACGACTTCCAGGGCAACATCGACGGGGCGAAGAAAATCGTCGACCTGTTCCGTGCGCAGATCGAGCAGCAGGACCCGGCCTTCGTCGCCAAGGTCGACAAGAACTTCGCCACGGTGAACAAGATCCTGGCCAAGTACAAAACCGCCGACGGCGGCTTCGAGACCTACGACAAGGTCAAGGACAACGACCGCAAGGCGCTGGTGGGCCCGGTCAATACCCTGGCCGAAGACCTCTCGACCCTGCGCGGCAAGCTGGGGCTGGACTGATCTCCGGGTACCCGGCCCGATCTTGCGTAGGAGCGAAGCTTGCTCGCGATAAGTTCGCCAGGACAACGCGGTGAAATTTGACGACCGCCGCTGCGCGGCTATCGCGAGCAAGCTTCGCTCCTACAGACAAGCGTCCGGCCGGCGTGCCGATGACTCGCCCCGTCACCTGCCCTGCTGGGCTACCATCACCTGCGCCAATAACCCTGGGCGCGGGCGCGTTTTGTCTATAACGTCCCGCGCACTCCCGACTTTCATGGAAGACCCTGCATGTCCACTGCCACGGCCCAACCGCCGCAGACCGCCGCGCCGTTCAAACTGCTGCCGCTGATGCTCGCCTACATGGCCTGCACCATGTCGATGATGGCCTTCGTCTCGCTGATCGGCCCGATCGTGCGCGTGCTCGGCCTGGCCACCTGGCAGGCCGGCGCGGCGGTGACCGTCTCCGGGGTGATCTGGATGCTCCTGGCACGCCCCTGGGGCCAGGCCAGCGACCGCTTCGGGCGCCGTCGGGTGCTGCTGCTCGGCACGGCCGGCTTCACCCTCGCCTACTGGGCGCTGTGCCTGTTCATCGATGTCTCGCTGCACCTGCTGCCGGGCATGTGGCTGGCCTTTATCGGCCTGATGCTCGGGCGCGGCCTGATCGGGGTGTTCTACGCGGCCATTCCGGTGGGCGGCTTTGCCCTGATCGCCGACAACGTCGAACCCGAGCATCGGGCCCGCGCCATGGCCACCCTGGGCGCCGCCAACGCCGTCGGCCTGGTGCTGGGGCCGGCCGTGGCCGCGCTGCTGGCCCGGGTCAGCCTGAGCCTGCCGCTGTACGCCATGGCCGTGCTGCCGCTGGCGGCGTTCCTGGTGCTGCTGTACAAGCTGCCGCGCCAGGAACTGCACCTCAAGCAGGCGCCGCGCTCGGTACGCCTGAGCGACCCACGGCTACGCCGGCCCATGGCGGTGGCCTTCGTCGCCATGCTTTGTGTGTCCATCGCGCAGATCACCGTGAGCTTCTACGCCCTCGACCGCCTGGGCCTGGACAGCGCCGACGCCGCCCAGGCCGCCGGCATCGCCCTGGCCATGGTCGGCGTGGCGCTGATCTGCTCGCAACTGGTGGTGCGCAAACTCGAATGGCCGCCGCTGCGGATGATCCGCGCCGGCGCGCTGCTGGCCGCCAGCGGTTTTGCCGGCTGCATGCTGGTGGAAAGCGCCTGGGGACTGTGGCTGGGGTTCTTCGTCTCGGCGGCGGGCATGGGTGCGATCTTCCCGTCCTTCTCCGCCCTGGCGGCCAACGCCGTGGACGCCTCCGAACAAGGCGCCACCGCCGGTTCGATTGGCGCGGCCCAGGGATTCGGCGTGGTGATCGGCCCGTTGGCCGGCTCGCTGATCTACGCCGTCGAACCGCGCCTGCCCTACCTGATTGCCACGCTGTTGCTGCTGTTGGTGGCGGTCTGGCCGGCGGCGAAAAGCCCCAGCTGATCCGGCCGCTGATACAGCTGTAGCCACTGCCGCAGGCTGCATACGTCCCGAAGAGGCGCGACGATCTCGAGACCGATGAAGGCCCTGCGGGCCTTGTCGCAGCCTCGCGGGCTCGGCAGCGGCTACAGGATCGGGGCCTGGCTTCGTGTAGCCGCTGCCGAAGGCTGCGTACGTCCTGAAGGGGCGCGGTGATCTCGAGACCGATGAAGGCCCTGCGGGCCTTATCGCAGCCTCGCGGGCTCGGCAGCGGCTACAGGATCGGGGCCTGGCTTCGTGTAGCCGCTGCCGAAGGCTGCGTACGTCCTGAAGGGGCGCGGTGATCTCGAGACCGATGAAGGCCCTGCGGGCCTTATCGCAGCCTCGCAGGCTCGGCAGCGGCTACAGGATCGGGGCCTGGCTTCGTGTAGCCGCTGCCGCAGGCTGCGATAAGCCCCGCAGGGGCTTCAGGGCCAGCAAGAACGCCCCCATCGTGGGTCGTTCGCCGCGGACCTCAGAGGATGCGGTAGAGCAACCGCTCGATGCGCACCCGGCTGACCCGGCGCAGGAACTTGCCGACGGCCGCCGGGTAGTCCACCAGGGTTTCCAGGCGCTGGAAGTGCTCGATGCGCCGGGTGTGGCGGAAGATCGTTTCCAGCTCCTGGCGCCGCGGTTCCAGCAACTCGCCCTTGGGGTCGTCGAGCAACAAGGCGTTTTCCAGGTCGAGGCGGAAGGCCCGCGGGTTGAGGTTGTTGCCGGTGAGCAAGGTGTAGCGCTGGTCCACCCACATGCCCTTGAGGTGGTAGGTGTTGTCGCCATCGCGCCACAGGTGCAGGTTCAGGCGACCGCTGTCGATGGCCTTCTGATGCCGCTTGGCGAAGCGCCGCAGGCTGATCTCGTAGAGGTACGGCAGCGCGGCGATGACCTTGAACGGCTCGCTCGGCGGAATGTAGAAGTCGTTGGCGGTCTTGTCGCCGACGATGATGTCGATCTTCACCCCGCGCGCCAGGGCGCGGTTGATTTCCCGGGTCACCGCCAGCGGCAGGTTGAAGTACGGCGTGCAGATGGTCAGTTGCTGCTGGGCGCTGGCGATCAGTTCGCAGATGACCCGGCTCAACGGGTTGTTCTTGCCCACCCCGAGCAGCGGGCTGACCGACAACTGGTCCTTGAGCACCCCGCCGGCACTGGTGTCGTAGGCCGCATGCTTGAGGCGGCTGCGCAGGTCGCCGATATCGTTGCGCAGGCTGCGGGTGGTCGGCAGGTTCGGCAGGTCCAGGCGATGCACCGCCCGCGACGCCACCAGGCCATGCTGGACCAGGTGCTGCATGGAGTCGGCCAGGTCGCGGTTGTGCAGCAGGTGGTAGCGGTCGAAGCGGTATTTGTCGAACTTGTGCAGGTACACGTTGTTCAGGCTGGCGCCGCTGTAGATCACGCAATCGTCGATCACGAAACCCTTCAGGTGCAGCACGCCGAACAGCTCGCGGGTCTGCACCGGCACGCCGTACACCGGCACTACGCTTTCGTGGGTGCGGGTCATTTCCTGGTACCAGGCCGAGTTGCCCGGCTGCTTGCCGGCGCCGATCAGCCCGCGCTGGGCGCGCAGCCAGTCGACCACGACCACCACGTCCAGCTCCGGACGCGCGGCCTTGGCGGCGTGCAAGGCATCGAGAACTTCCTGGCCGGCCTCGTCCTGTTGCAGGTACAGCGCGACGATATAGATGCGCCGGGTGGCCTGGGCGATCTTCTCCAGCAGGCAACGGCGGAATTCGGCGGCGCCATTGAGGATGGACAGGTCATCGGTAGCCAGCGGAAAGCTGCGCAATTTGGGCAGCAGGGAACGTTTGAAAAGCGACGGCATAGGGCTCGCAGAAGGTCGAATCCAAAAGAGCGCAAGAGCTTACACCAAGGTGCCGGCCCGGGTCTTGCGGGGCGCTGTGAAGATTTGTCGCCTGCCCTCTCGCGCCTGCCGCGCAAGCGCGGGTGACGGGATGGGCCGCGACAATAAATTCATCGATCGAAAATAACTTATTGACCAAGGAGAACGATCATTCTACTGTACGCCACATGAACGAAATCACTAGCAACGACACACGCGACATCATTCTGGATGTCACCGAAAAGTTGATCTATAAAAGTGGCATTGCCGCCACGGGCATGGATCTTCTGGTGAAGACCGCCGGCGTCTCCAGAAAGAGCATCTACCGCTACTTCACCACCAAGGACGAACTGGTGGTGGCCGCCCTGCAACGCCGCGACCTGCGCTGGATGCACTGGTTTCGCAGCGAAGTGGACAAGGCCCCGACCGCGGCCGCGCGCCTGCTCAACCTGTTCACGGTGCTGGGCGGCTGGTTCGCCTCGGAGGACTTTCGCGGCTGCGCCTTCATCAATACCAGCGGCGAGACCGGCGACCCGCAGGACCCGGTACGGGTGGTGGCCAGGGCGCACAAACAGAAACTGTTCGACTACGTGTTCGAGCTCTGCAAGGAACACGCCTCGGAAAAAACCGGCACCGAAGATCCGGAGGAGCAAGCCAGACAGCTGCTGATCCTGATTGACGGGGCCATTACCGTTGCACTTGTGATGGGTGATCGCAGTGCCGCCGATAATGCGCAATGCATGGCGCGAAAGTTATTGGACCTGTAATCGTTTAAAACAAGTTCGACACTGCTGAACCTCAACTTTCATTGGAGACTTTAAATGTCATCTAACGCTGAAGTTCGTCCGCCACTTCCCCCTTTCACCCGCGAATCGGCCATTGAAAAGGTCCGCCTGGCCGAAGACGGTTGGAACTCCCGCGACCCGCAGCGGGTGTCCCTGGCCTACACCCTGGACACCCAATGGCGAAACCGCGCCGAGTTCGCCCACAACCGCGAAGAAGCCAAGGGATTCCTGACCCGCAAATGGGCCAAGGAACTGGACTATCGCCTGATCAAGGAACTCTGGGCCTTTACCGACAACCGCATCGCCGTGCGTTACGCCTACGAATGGCACGACGACTCGGGCAACTGGTTCCGCTCCTACGGCAACGAGAACTGGGAGTTCGACGAGCACGGCCTGATGGCCAACCGCTACGCCTGCATCAACGACATGCCGATCAAGGAAAGCGAGCGCAAGTTCCACTGGCCGCTGGGCCGGCGCCCGGATGACCATCCGGGGCTGTCCGACCTGGGCCTGTAACCTTCTTCTGTAGGAGCGGCCGGTCGACGCTCGATTGCGCGCGATGCTGGCGACGCGGTGTGTCCGCTAAACCGCTATCGCGAGCAAGCTTCGCTCCTACAGTCCACCTCAAGCCGCGGCATCCTCGCGCTTCAGCGCCGCCTTGGCTTCCAGCTCGCGCACCAGTGGCAACACACGCTTGCCGAAGTACTCCACCTCTTCCTGGAAATGCAGGAACCCCGCCAGCACCAGGTCCACGCCCACGGCCTTCAAGGCGACGATGCGCTCGGCGATCTGCTGCGGCGTGCCGATCAGGTTGGTCTTGAACCCGTCGTTGTACTGCACCAGGTCCTCGAAAGTGGACTTGGCCCAGTTGCCCTCGCCTTCCGGCGAGGCCTTGCCCGCCTGTTTCGCCGCGTCGCCAAAGGCGTTCACCGCTTCCGGATCGGCCTGGTCGATGATCTCGGCCAGCACCGCGTGTGCTTCCTCCTCGGTGTCGCGGGCAATCACGAAGGCATTGACCCCGACCTTCACCGAATGCTTGTTCGCCGCGGCCTTGGCACGGATGTCGTCAACCTGGGCCTTGATGCCTTCCGGCGTGTTGCCGTTGGTGAAATACCAGTCGGAGACGCGTGCCGCCATATCCCGCGCGGCGCGGGAGCTGCCGCCCTGGAACACTTCCGGCTGACCCAGCGGCTTGGGCTTGAGGCTGTAGTTGTCGAAGCGATAGAAGTCGCCACGGAAGCTGAAGTTGTCCTGGCTCCAGATGCCCTTGAGGGAACGGATGAACTCTTCGGAACGCCGATAGCGCTCGTCGTGCTCCAGCCAGTGTTCGCCGATGGCCTGGAACTCGCCCTTGAACCAGCCGCTGACGATGTTCACCGCGATCCGACCATGGGTCAGCTGGTCGATGGTTGCCAGCTGCTTGGCCGCCAGCGCCGGTTGCCAGGGGCCGGGCAGGATCGCCGCGATCACCTTGAGCTTGTCGGTGGCGGCCAGCAGCGCATGGCTGAACGCCACGGACTCATGCTGGAACTCGGCGCCGTAACCGGCGGTGAAACGGATCTGGGTCAGGGCGTACTCGAAACCGGCGGCCTCGGCCAGCTGCGCCAGCTTGCGGTTGTAGTCGATGCCCCAGTGGGTGCGCTGCTCGATCTTGCTGACCACCAGCCCGCCGCTGACGTTCGGTACCCAGTAGGCAAATTTGACGGCTTGCTGACTCATTGGCGTGTCCTCGCGACTGAAGTGTCCGGGGAACAGAGCAGCAACCGTGCCAGCCACAAGGCGCCAGGCACCAGAGGCCCTGTAGCCGCTGCCGCAGGCTGCGCAAAGGCCCGAAGGGCCTTCCTGCGTCGGCAAAGGCGGCGTCTGCTGCGCAGCCGATCGCAGCCTGCGGCAGCGGCTACAGGTAGACCGTCGAACCCGCCTGAACAGGTCGATTTGTTGATGCGCTGTTGGCTGGGCAACAGTTACCGACCAACCGCCCTGCGCCCGGCCCGCTGATTACGGCCACCCGCCTCCCGGCACGGACCGTGCAATCCCCTCCGCGCAACCCACGCTTTCACTGCCGACTCAAGGAGCTGTGCCCATGACCGAACACCAGGTGATCAATCCATTGTCCGTAGGCGTCGACTACGAAGCCCTGGCCGGGCGCTTCCGCCCGATCTTCAAGCGGATCGCCGCTGGCGCGGTGGAGCGCGAGCAATCGCGCAGCCTGCCGTACGAGGCGATCGGGTGGCTCAAGGAAGCCGGTTTTGGCGCGGTGCGGGTGCCGGTGGAATACGGTGGCGGCGGCGCCTCCCTGCCGCAGTTGTTCCAGTTGCTGATCGAACTGGCCGAGGCCGACTCCAACGTGCCGCAAGCCTTGCGCGGGCATTTCGCCTTTGCCGAGGACCGCCTCAACGCTGCCCCGGGACCGGCACGGGACCTGTGGTTCAAGCGTTTCGTCGAGGGCGACATCGTCGGTTGCGCCTGGACCGAGATCGGCAGCGTGGCCATTGGCGAGGTGATCACCCAGGTCTCGCCGGCCGGCGACAAGTGGCGGCTCAACGGCGAGAAGTTCTACAGCACCGGGAGCATTTTCTCCGACTGGATCGATGTCTACGCCCGGCGCAGCGACACCGGTGGCGACGTGATCGCCGCGGTGCGCACCCGCCAGCCGGGCATCGTACAGAGCGACGACTGGGACGGCTTCGGCCAGCGCACCACGGGCAGCGGCACCTCGCGCTTTGTCGATGCCGAGGTGGAGGCCGAGAACCTTATCGACTTCGCCACCCGCTTCAAATACCAGACCGCGTTCTATCAATTGGTGCTGCTGGCGACACTGGCGGGCGTCGGCCGCGCCGCGGTGCGCGATGTGGCCCACGAGGTGCGCGCGCGCAAGCGCATCTACAGCCACGGCAACGCGCCCCGGGCCAGCGAGGATGCCCAGGTACAGCAGGTGGTCGGGGAGATCTCGGCCCTGGTGTATGCCGCCGAGGCCAGCGCGGTGCGCGCGGCGGAACCGGCGCAGCAGGCCTACCTGGCACGTTTTGCCGGGAATGACGAGGCGGAGCGGGCAGCCAATGTCGCGGCGGAAATCCAGTCGGCCACGGCCCAGGTGGTGGTCACCGAGCTGATCCAGCGCGCCACCAGCGAGCTGTTCAATGCCCTGGGCGCTTCGGATATCCGCCAGGGCAAGGCCCTCGATCGTCACTGGCGCAACGCCCGTACCCTGTCGTCGCACAACCCGGTGATCTACAAGGCGCGCATCGTCGGCGATTGGCTGATCAATGGCAGCGAACCGCCGTTCGTGTGGCAGATCGGCAACGGGCCGCAGCGCCAATAACAGCCTCACCGCCCTCAACGTAGGAGCGTCGACCGGCCGCTCCTACAGAATGGGGACGGTCGCGGTCGTGAAAGGTTATGGGTAAGATACCGACCTTTCGCGCAGCTCTTCTGCGCCCCGCCGAAATAAGTCGATCCCATGCCTTTCGAACTCAGCGTAGATTTGACCACCCTCGCCATTCTGGCCCTCGTCGCCTTCATTGCCGGTTTTATCGATGCCATTGCCGGCGGCGGCGGCCTGCTCACCACCCCGGCGCTGCTCACCGCCGGCCTGCCGCCGCACCTGGTGCTGGGCACCAACAAGCTGAGTTCGACCTTCGGCTCGGCCACCGCCAGCTTCACCTTCTACCGGCGCAAGCTGTTCCACCCGCGGCAATGGACCCACGCCATCGTCGGCACCCTGGTGGGCGCGCTGACCGGCGCGGTGGTGGCCCATTACCTGCCGGCCGAATGGCTGAACAAGATGCTGCCGGTGATCGTCTTCGCCTGTGGCGTGTACCTGCTGTTCGGCGGCACGCCGAAAGCGCCGCTGGACAGCGAAGCGCCGATCAAGAAAAAGTGGCAATCGACCCAGGGCTTCAGCCTCGGTTTCTACGACGGCGTGGCCGGCCCCGGCACTGGCGCCTTCTGGACCGTCAGCAGCCTGCTGCTCTACCCCATCGACCTGGTCAAGGCCAGCGGCGTGGCGCGCAGCATGAACTTCGTCAGCAACGCGGCGGCGCTGTCGATCTTCATTTTCTCCGGCCAGGTGGATTGGGCCATCGGCCTGAGCATGGGCCTGTCGCTGATGGTCGGCGCCTTCTTCGGCGCCCGCACCGCCATCAGCGGCGGCGCGAAATTCATTCGCCCGGTGTTCATCACCGTGGTCCTGGGCCTGACCGTGCGCCTGGCCTGGCAGCACTGGTTCAGCGCCGTTTGACCCACTGAAACGACAGCGGGCGAACCCAGTGGATTCGCCCGCGCTGTTGTATTTCGGCTTCCTTCCAGCCGGGGCTCAACCCGGCAATACAGGCTCCGCCAAGCCCAGGCGCCGGGCCACATACAGATCGATAAGGTAACGGGCAATCGAGCGTGACGCCGGCAGCGGCGGCAACGCATGCACGTTGAACCACTGCGCATCCTCGATCTCGTCTTCCTGCGGCACGATCTCGCCGCCTGCGTACTCGGCATGAAAACCCAGCATCATCGAATGCGGGAACGGCCAGCACTGGCTGCCGATGTACTGGATATTCTTGACCTCGATCTGCACCTCTTCACGCACCTCGCGCACCAGGCAGTCCTCGGCCGACTCGCCCGGTTCGGCGAACCCGGCCAGGGTGCTGTAGACCCCGGGGACGAAACGCGGCGACCGCGCCAGCAACACCTCGTCGCCGCGAGTGATCAGCACGATCATGCTCGGCGAAATCCGCGGGTAGCTGCGCAGGTCGCAGGGCTCGCAGTACATCGCCCGCTCGCGCATCACCTGGGTCATGGGTTGGCCGCAGTTGCCGCAGAAGCGGTGCTCGCGGGCCCAGGTGCCGATCTGCGCGGCATAGCCCAGGACCTTGTACAGGGTGTGATCGCCGTCGAGCATGAACGCCCGCAGGCCTTTCCAGTTGCAGCCCGGCACCTCGGAAACGCTCTTGAGCTCCAGCAGGTACACCGGCTCGCCATCCAGGTGGCCGATGCCGTGCTCGGCGAGGATCGGCAGGTCCTGGCGCTTGAGCCATTCGCGGGGGAACAGCGCGCCGTTGTCGTCGAACAGAAAGCCCTGCGGGCCACGGGCCACGGCCCAGCCGCCGGGAAGGTCGATATCCAGTACTGCGGTGGTCCAGCGTGAAGTCATGTTCAATCAGTCCAGAAATTCAGGTTTCTGTTTGCTCATATGGGCGGCCATGGCCACGCGCAGGTCGGTGGATTGCAGCATGGCGGCGTTCCAGGTAGCGATGTATTCCAGGCCGTCGTCGATGCGATGGTCGCGCATGTAGCTGATCATTTCCTTGGTACCGCTGACGGCGATCGGCGACTTGCTGGCGATTTCCCAGGCAATGCCCATCACGCCGTCGAGCAGGCTTTCGCTGTCGGCGTAGGTGCGATTGACCAGGCCGATGCTGCGTGCCTCCTCGGCGCCGAAGGTGCGCCCAGTGTAAGCCAGTTCGCGCAGCATGCCGTCACCGATGATACGCGGCAAACGTTGCAACGTGCCGACATCGGCGGCCATGCCGATATCGATTTCCTTGATCGAGAATTGCGCGTCCGCGGCAGCGTAGCGCATGTCGCAGGCAGCGATCAGGTCGATGGCGCCGCCCAGGCAGTAGCCCTGGATCGCCGCCAGCACCGGCTTGCGGCAGTTGTCGACGGCATTGAAGGATGCCTGCAGCTGCAGGATCTTGCGCCGCAGCAGGCGCGCGTTGCGCCCGACGTCCTTGCCCAGTTCGTTGGCCACGCCGGCCAGCATCATCAGGTCGATGCCCGAGGAAAAGTGCTTGCCGGCACCGCTCAGCACCACCACGCGGACCGCGTCGGTATCGTCGATCCAGCGGAAGATCTCGATGATCTCGCTCCAGAACGCGGCGTTCATCGAGTTGATCTTTTCCGGCCGGTTGATCTGCACATGGGCGATGTTGTCAGAAAGTTCGACGCGAAAGGCTTGATATTCGGACATGGCAGCATTCCTTACCGGGCAAAAAAATGAGGCCGAACTATAGCAAGGGCCTGTGCCGCGCAGTAAGGCAGCGCATCGGCCAAAACCGGGACTGCTCTCTCCTGCAAAAGCAATCAGGGGATTTTGTGGGCCCAGAACGCCGCGGTTTCGTAAGGCACGCTGACCACGCATTTATCCCGCAGCTCCGGTTCTTCGGCGATCAAGGCGGCGATCTGCCGGTCGACCTCCGCCCTCTGCGCATCCGGCAAGGCCGCAATAAAGCTGGTGGAGCGCACCCGATCGAAAATCACGTTCTGCGGCGCGCCGCTGTGGCTGTTGCGAAAGTGCTGCTCCTGCAAGGGCGTGAAACTCGGATGGGGAAAGGCCTGGCGCCAGGCCCCGGTGTAATAGCGCGGCGTGTCGCCTTGCAGGGCGTTGACGATCCGATCCAGGCGCTGCACCCACGGCACCCGCGCATCGCGCAGGTTCCACACCAGGCCCAGGCGGCCGCCCGGCTTGAGCACCCGGGCGATTTCGCTCAACGCCTCATGGCTGGCGAACCAGTGAAAGGCCTGAGCGCAGACCACGGCGTCCACCGATTCGTCGGCCAGCGCAATAGCAGTGGCGGTGCCGCTCAGGGTTTCGGCCTGGGGATAGCTGGCGGCGAGCCTGGCGCGCATCTGCGCCACCGGCTCCACGGCAATCACCCGCGCCCCGGTCGCCAGCAGGCGCCCGGTGAACTTGCCGGTGCCGGCGCCGAGATCGACCGCCACCTGGCCGGCCTGCAAGCCCAGGCTTGTGCGCAGCCACTGGTCCAGTGCCGGCGGGTAGTCCGGGCGGCCACGCACATAGGTGTCGGCCGCGCCCTTGTAGCCGTCGGCGGCAGCATGATGGATCGCAGGTTGCGGGTCTTTCATCGGTCGGCTCCAGATCATTGGCCAGTGCTGCCCAGCATAGCCCCGCCCAGGCGACTGACGGCATGAAAAATCTGTCAGTTTGGGCAGCGCGGCCAGGGCGATGGACCTTTAATGGAGGGACCGCTATCCGCATGGAGACCGCGCGATGAACATCCCTGCCCTCGTCTTCGGCGCCCCGCTGCTGCTCGCCGGCGGCCTGCTGACGACCTTGCTGGCGGTCGCCGCCAACTGCCCGGACGGCCAGGTCTGGGACAGCAAGAACCAGCGCTGCGTCAGCCAGCGCACCACCCGGCTACCGGACGCCAACCGCACCGACCAGGCCAGTGGCCTGCTCCCCCATGACCGCTATGAAGAGGCCATCGCCGCTGGCGGCAAGACCCGAGGTCAGTCGATTCCCACGCCCTGACCGGCGGAACGGCGCCATGGAACGGGCACGCTATGCTCTGGGAGAATGGACTCATTGCTCAACCCAGGGAGCTTGCACATGCCTACTGCCAAAACCGCCAGCAGCCGCCGCTCACGCAAGGCGCTGCTGGTCATCGACGTACAGAACGACTTCATCCCCGGTGGCGCGCTGGCCGTGCCCGGAGGCGACCAGATCGTGCCCTTGATCAATCGCCTGGGCAGCCACTTCAAGCAGGTGGTGATCGCCCAGGACTGGCACCCGGCCGGGCATATCTCGTTCGCCTCCAGCCACGACGGCCACGCACCGAACGACATCATCCAATTGCCCTATGGTCCGCAGGTGCTGTGGCCGGACCATTGCGTACAGGCCAGCCGTGGCGCCGAACTGCACCCCAAGCTCAACCTGCCCCACGCCCAGTTGATCCTGCGCAAGGGTTGCAATCCGGATATCGACAGTTACTCGGCCTTCGTCGAGGCGGACCGCAGCACCACGACCGGCCTGGCCGGCTACCTGAGCCAGCGCGGCATCGACACGGTGTATCTGGTGGGGCTGGCCCTGGACTACTGCGTGGCCTGGTCGGCGCTGGATGCGCGGGCGGCGGGGTTCAATACCTTCGTGATCGTCGATGCCTGCCGGGCCATCGACATGGACGGCTCGCTGGACAAGGCCACCCGGCAGATGCGCGCGGCGGGGGTGAACCTGATCAAGGCCAGCGAGCTGCAGCCGACCGCATTGTGCTGATGCAACACCTTCCCTAAACGCCGGTGTGCCGGGCATTCCCCATCGCCGGGGGTGCCCGGCGAGGCTCAGGCCGGCATCGGCAGCCACAGGCGGAAACGCGCGCCGCCCAGCGGTGAGGCTTCGACGGTCAGGGTTCCGCCCTGGGCTTCCAGGGCCCGGCGGCTGATGGCCAGGCCGAGGCCGAAGCCGCCGGTGGCGCGATCGCGGCTGCGGTCCAGGCGGTAAAAGGGTTCGAACACCCGCTCGCGCTCGTCGTCGGGAATGCCGATGCCATCGTCGTCGACCCAGATTTCACAGCCGCGCTCGCTGACGTGCACCCCCACCTGGATACGCTTTTCGCAATAGCGCGTGGCGTTGCGCAGCAGGTTCTGGATCGCCCGGGCGGTCAGCCGCGGGTCGAGGCTGAAGCGCTCCAGGCTGCCGTGCAGCAGCACATCGATGACGATGTCCGGGGATTCCAGTTCGTCGTCGACGCTGCCGAGGATGCTGTCGATGAACTCGTCCAGCGACACCTCGACCTGCTCCGGCAACTGCGCCGGGATCTGCAGACGGCTGTAGGACAGCAGCTCGAGCACCAGTTCGTCCAGCTCGCGAATATGCGCCACCAGCCCTTGCAGGCGCTCGCGGCTGGTGGCCGGCAGGTCGTCGGAGAGCGCCAGCGCCAGGCCGAAGTCGAGACGGGTCAAGGGCGTGCGCAGCTCGTGGGACACCGCGTTGAGCAGGTCGCGTTGCTGGTTCAGCAGGTTCTCGATGTCGCCGGCCATGGTGTCGAAGACATTGGCCAGGCTGCCGATATTGGAGCTCGAGGGGATCTGCGTGCGCTCGCTCAAATGGCCCTTGCCGAAACGCTCGGCGGCGTGCTTCAGGCGCTCCAGGTCGCGCCAGTGCGGCCGTAGCCAGAGCAACAGGCAGGCGAGCATGGTCGCGCCGATCAGCACGTTGATGCTCCAGTACAGCAGGCTGACGTCGATCGGGTCCGGCGGCACCACCATCTGCACTGCCATCTGCTCGTCCAGCGGCGCCACCGCGAGGGTGCGCCAGCCCCAGTCGCCGACCCGCACCACGTTCTCGCCGCGTTGCAGGCGTTCGCGCTCGTACAGGGTGAAATCGGCATCGTCGTTGCGGGTCAGGACGATGTGCAGCGGCTGGAATTCCTGGTCCATCTCCGCGGCCAGGGCCGGCCACTGCTCCGAGGGCACACCGCGAAACTGCTTGACGATCAGGGTCTGCAGGCCCCGGGAATAATCCAGGTTGTAAGTGACGAAACGCTCGTGGAAGACCTTCACCACCAGCTCCGGCACCAGGTAGATCGCCGCGCTGAACGAGACGATGGTCACCAGGTACAGGCGAATCAGGATTCTCAGCATCGACTCAGCATTCCCATTCGGAACGACTGAACAGGTAACCCTTGCCCCACACGGTCTTGATCTTGCGCGCCTCGCCGGCATGGTCGTCGAACTTGCGCCGCAGCTTGGAAATCGCCACGTCCACCGAGCGGTCGGTGCCGTTGAACTCGATGCCCCGCAGGCGTTGCAGGATCTGGTCGCGGCTCAGCACCTCGCCGGCATGCCGGGCCAGCACCACCAGCAGGTTGTATTCGCCGCTGGACAGCTCCACCAGTTGGTCGCGCCAGCTCACGGTGCGCTCCGACAGGTCGATGCACAGGTTGCCCATGAGGATCCGGTCGCTGGCGGTCTGCGGCTCGCCGAGGCTGCTGCGGCGCAACAGGGTGCGCACTCGCGCCAGCAGCACCCGCGGCTCGCAAGGCTTTGTCACATAATCGTCGGCGCCCATTTCCAGACCCAGCACCTGATCATGGCTATCATCACGGGCGGTCAGCATCAGGATCGGCAGCGACGCCGAATCGGCCCGCAGCAGGCGGCAGACCTGCAGGCCGTCGAGGCCGGGCAACATCAGGTCGAGAATCACCAGGTCCGGCGGGTTGACCCGCGCCCGTTCGCGCACCTGGTCGCCGCGGCTGATGACATTGACCTGATAGCCGTTGCGCTCCAGGTAACTGGCGATCAGTTCGGAGAGCGCGGAGTCGTCTTCGACCAGAAGGATGTTGGGCATGGGAATTGAAGTCTTTGAGTGAATAAAAACACAGCGACAACGTTCCTTAGAATGTTCCCTGGGAAGCCGTCGCCCGATCAGCGAGGCACAAAGGATATACAACCTCGCGCCCGCCCGAGCATTCGTTTCACACTTTTTCACACAGCACCTACACAGCTTCACAGCGGTCCTGGCGGCATGCCCTTAGCATGCCGCAGTCATCATTGGGGTATCAGCATGTCGAAAAACCTGTTTGCGCCGTTCTGCCTGTTGTTGCTGGCAGCCGCGCTGAGCGCTTGCGACCAGGCCTCCACCGCCGAAGAACAGGCGCCGTTGGCCAAGGTCCGGATCGAAACCGTCGAGACTCGCCCGCTGTCGATCAGCAGCGAACTGAGCGGGCGCATCGCCGCGCCGCGTATCGCCGAGGTGCGCGCACGGGTGGCTGGGGTGGTGCTGCAACGGACCTTCCGCGAAGGCACCGACGTCAAGCAGGGCGACGTGCTGTTTCGCATCGATCCGGCACCGTTCAAGGCCGACCTCGACAGCGCCCTGGCCAGCCTGCGCAAGGCCGAGGCCAACGCTTTCCAGGCCCGCTTGCAGGAGCAGCGCTACGCCCAGTTGATCGCAGACCAAGCCATCAGCGCCCAGGAATACGACAACGCCCGGGCCAACGCGCGCCAGACCGCCGCCGACGTAGCCGCCAACCAGGCCGCCGTGCAGCGCGCCCGGCTGAACCTGGGCTATGCCACCGTCACCGCGCCGATTTCCGGGCGCGTCGGCCGCGCCCTGGTCACCGAAGGCGCACTGGTGGG
The DNA here is from genome assembly GCF_003945765.1 of Pseudomonas chlororaphis subsp. chlororaphis. Lineage (NCBI taxonomy): Bacteria > Pseudomonadati > Pseudomonadota > Gammaproteobacteria > Pseudomonadales > Pseudomonadaceae > Pseudomonas > Pseudomonas chlororaphis. The sequence continues at coordinate 3,842,446 of NZ_CP027712.1, forward strand.
CCAGAACGAAACCACGCCGCTGGCGCTGATCCAGCAACTGGACCCGATCCACGCCGACCTCACCCAGTCGACCCGCGAGCTCAACGACCTGCGCCGCGCCTTCCGCGCCGGCCAGTTGCAGCAGGTCGGCCAGGACCAGGCCAAGGCCACGCTGATCCAGGACGACGGCAGCCTCTACCCGCTGCCGGGCAAGCTGCTGTTCGCCGACCTCAGCGTCGACCCGAGCACCGGCCAGATCATCCTGCGCAGCGAGTTCCCCAACCCGGACCTCGACCTGCTGCCCGGCAGCTTCATTCGCGTACGCCTGGAGCAGGCGGTGAACCGCCAGGGCATCAGCGTGCCGCAGCGGGCCATCCAGCGCGACAGCGCCGGCATCGCCCAGGTGCTGCTGGTGGATGCCGAGCAGCGGGTGGTGCAGCGTCCGGTGCAACTGGGCGCCGTGCAACAGGACCGCTGGATCGTCAGCGACGGCCTCAAGGCCGGCGACCGTATCGTCGTCGAGGGCCTGCAGCACGCCCGTCCGGGCGAAAAGGTGCAGATCGACGACAGCCCTCTTCCCCTTGCCCAGACCACTGGACAGTAGGTAGGAACCCTCATGCCGCAATTCTTTATCGACCGTCCGGTGTTCGCCTGGGTGGTCGCCCTGTTTATCCTGCTGGCCGGCGCCCTTTCCATCCCGCAGTTGCCAGTGGCGCAGTACCCCAACGTCGCCCCGCCGAGCATCGAGATCTACGCCGTGTACCCGGGCGCCTCGGCGCAGACCGTGGACGAAAGCGTGGTCAGCCTGATCGAGGAAGAACTCAACGGCGCCGACCACCTGCTGTACTTCTCGTCCCAGAGCAGCCTGGGCAGCGCCACCATCACCGCGACCTTCCAGCCGGGCACCAACCCGGAAATGGCCCAGGTCGACGTGCAGAACCGCCTCAAGGTGGTCGAGCCGCGCCTGCCGCAGGCGGTGACCCAACAGGGCCTGCAGGTGGAAAAAGTCTCGGCCGGCTTCCTGCTGCTGATCACCCTCACCTCCAGCGACGGCAAGCTCGACGACACCGCGCTCAGCGACTATCTGGCGCGTAACGTGATGAACGAGATCCGCCGCCTGGACGGGGTCGGCAAGGCCCAGCTGTACGGCGCCGAGCGCGCCATGCGGGTGTGGATCGACCCGCAGAAGCTGATCGGCTTCAACCTGACCCCGGCCGACGTCAACGCGGCGATCGTCGCGCAGAACGCCCAGGTCTCGGCCGGCAGCATCGGCGACCTGCCGAGCCGCTCGAGCCAGGAAATCACCGCCACGGTACTGGTCAAGGGCCAGCTGTCGACCCCGCAAGAGTTCGCCGATATCGTCCTGCGGGCCAATCCGGACGGCTCCACCGTGCGCATAGGCGACGTCGCCCGGGTGGAAGTCGGCAGCCAGGAATACCAGTTCTCCACCCGCCTCAACGGCAAGCCTTCCACTGCGGTCGGCGTGCAGCTGTCGCCGGGGGCCAACGCCCTGAGCACCGCGACCCTGATCCGGGCGAAGATGGACGAGCTGTCGCGCTACTTCCCGGCCGGCGTGGAATACAAGATCCCCTACGACACCTCGCCCTTCGTCAAGGTCTCGATCACCAAGGTGGTCTACACCCTGGGCGAAGCCATGTTGCTGGTGTTCGCGGTGATGTTCCTGTTCCTGCAGAACATCCGCTATACGCTGATCCCGACCCTGGTGGTGCCGGTGGCACTGATGGGCACCTTCGCCACCATGCTGGCGCTGGGTTTCTCGATCAACGTGCTGACCATGTTCGGCATGGTCCTGGCCATCGGCATCCTGGTGGACGACGCCATTGTGGTGGTGGAGAACGTCGAACGGATCATGGCCAGCGAGGGCCTGTCGCCCAGGGAGGCGACGCGCAAGGCGATGCAACAGATCACCGGCGCCATCGTCGGCATCACCCTGGTACTGGTGGCGGTGTTCCTGCCGATGGCCTTCATGCCGGGTTCGGTGGGCGTCATCTACCAGCAGTTCTCGCTGTCGATGGCCACCTCGATCCTGTTCTCGGCCTTCCTCGCCCTGACCCTGACCCCGGCCCTGTGCGCCACCCTGCTCAAGCCGATCGCCAAGGGCGAGCACCATGAAAAAGGCGGCTTCTTCGGCTGGTTCAACCGGCGCTTCGAAAACCTCAGCGACGGCTACCAGCGCTGGGTCGCCTACGCGCTGAAACGCTGCGGCCGCTACCTGCTGGTGTACGGCGTGCTGCTGGTGGGCCTGGGGCTGCTGTTCAGCCGCCTGCCCTCTTCGTTCCTGCCGGTGGAAGACCAGGGCTACACCATCACCGACATCCAGCTGCCACCGGGCGCGAGCAAGAACCGCACGATCCAGGTGGTGGAACAGATCGAGGCGCACAACGCCAGCGAGCCGGGAGTCGGCGACAGCACGGTGATTCTCGGCTTCAGCTTCTCCGGCAGCGGGCAGAACGCCGCGCTGACCTTCACCACCCTCAAGGACTGGTCGCAGCGCGGCAGCGACGACTCGGCGCAATCCATCGCCGACCGGGCCAACGCCGCCTTCAGTGAAATCAAGGACGCGGTGTCCTACGCCGTGTTGCCACCGCCGGTGGACGGCCTGGGCACCTCCAGCGGCTTCGAGTTCCGCCTGCAGGACCGCGGCGGCCTCGGCCATGCCGCGCTGATGCAGGCCCGCACCGACTTGCTGGCCGCCGCGGAAAAGAGCCCGATCCTCGTCAACGTGCGCGAAAGCGCCCTGGCCGAGGCGCCGCAGGTGCACCTGGAAGTCGACCGCAAGCAGGCCAATGCCCTGGGCGTGTCCTTTGCCGACATCGGCAATGTGCTGTCCACCGCGGTCGGTTCCAGCTACATCAACGACTTCCCCAACCAGGGACGGATGCAGCGAGTGGTGGTCCAGGCCGAGGGCGATCGACGCAGCCAGGTGGAAGACCTGCTGAAGATCAACGTGCGCAACAACCTCGGCAAGATGGTGCCGCTGTCGGCCTTTGCCCAGGCGCGCTGGACCCAGGGCCCGACCCAGTTGACCCGCTACAACGGCTACCCGGCCATCAGCATTTCCGGCGAGCCGAGCGCGGGCCACAGCACCGGCGAGGCCATGGCGGAAATCGAGCGCCTGGTCAGCCAGCTGCCCACCGGCCTGGGCCAGGAATGGACCGGCCTGTCGTTGCAGGAACGCCTGTCCGGCAGCCAGGCGCCGCTGTTGCTCGGGCTGTCGTTGCTGATCGTGTTCCTGTGCCTGGCGGCGCTGTACGAGAGCTGGTCGATTCCGACCTCGGTGCTGCTGGTGGTGCCCCTGGGTGTGCTCGGCGCGGTGCTCGCGGTGACCCTGCGCGGCATGCCCAACGACGTGTTCTTCAAGGTCGGGCTGATCACCATCATCGGCCTGTCGGCGAAAAACGCGATCCTGATCATCGAGTTCGCCAAGAGCCTGTACGACGAAGGCCACGACCTGGTGGACGCTACGGTGCAGGCCGCGCGCCTGCGCCTGCGGCCGATCGTCATGACCTCGCTGGCGTTCATCCTCGGCGTGGTGCCCCTGGCCATCGCCAGCGGCGCCAGTTCGGCCAGCCAGCAGGCCATCGGCACCGGGGTGATCGGCGGCATGATCACCGCGACCCTGGCGGTGGTATTCGTGCCGGTGTTCTTCGTGGTGGTGATGAGGCTGGTCAGGCGCAACGGCAAACAAGCGGTGAGCGTCACGGCGCCAGGAGCGGCCGAATAGTCATGCGGCGGCGGGTCTTCAGCGTACCGCGCGATCGTTGAAGGCTTATCAAGTGACCGTTGAGGACTCATCGCGAGCAAGCTTCGCTCCTACGCAAGAGCCATGTAACCGCAGGGGCCCCGCCCCTGCGGCGACGGCATGCTAAGGTTTGCGGCAAATCCGCCACTGCGAGCCGCCATGTCCCTTCTTGTACGTACCCACCCTCGCCTGACCATCGGCGCCCTTATCGGCCTGGCCGCGGGCGTCCTGGTGCCGGCCGACACCCTGATCAGCAAGATTCTCATCGGCTGGAACGCCGGGGTCTGGAGCTACCTGGCGCTGATGTGCTGGCTCACCGCGCGCTCCAAGGCCGACGATGTGAAACGCATTGCCGAGGTCGAGGACGAAAACGCCGGGCTGGTGCTGCTCATGGTCTGCATCGCGGCCATCGCCAGCCTCGCCGCCATCACCCTCTCGCTGTCCGGCAGCAAGGACCTGGAAACCGGCCGGCGCCTGCTGCACTACGCTTTTACCGGCCTCACGGTGATCGGTTCCTGGCTGCTGATCGGGGTGATCTTCAGCGTGCACTACGCCCGCCTCTACTACACCTGGGGCGGCAAGGACCCGGCGCTGCGCTTTCCCGAAGGCCTGACCACCCCCAATTACTGGGACTTCCTGTACTTCTCCTTCACCATCGGCGTGGCGGTGCAGACTTCCGACGTCGGCGTCGCCACCCGCGAGCTGCGCAAGATCGTCCTGGCCCAGTCGCTGATCGGCTTTCTGTTCAACACCGCGATCCTCGGGTTTTCCATCAACATCGCCGCCGGGCTGTTCGGTTGAAGTCGCACAAATCTTCTAGACCCGCCCTGGCCGGCGGGCGCTAACTGTCACGCTCGCCCTTGCCACGGACACGCCATGAACGCGCACAACTGGATCGATCTGGCCCAGGACGCCGATACCGGCATCGAAACCCTGCGCGCCCATTTCACCGGCCATGCCTACGACCCTCACTGGCATGACAGCTACCTGGTGGGCGTGACCGAAGAAGGCGTGCAGCAATTCCACTGCCGGCGCGAGCGTTTTCACAGCACCCCGGGCAAGGTGTTCCTGCTCGAGCCCGGGGAAATCCATGACGGCGATGCCCCCACCGAAAGCGGCTTCACCTACCGCATGCTCTACCTCGACCCGCACTGGCTGGAGCGTGAACTGAGCGCGCTGTTCGAAGAGGCGCCGGCCGACAGCCAGCTGAGTTTCGCCACCACCCTGGCCAGCGACCAACGCCTGGCCCTGGCCACCAGCAATGCCTTCCACAGCCTGCACCACGGCGAGCTGCGCATTGTCCGCCAGAGCGCCGTGGACCAGTTGCTCGACCAGCTCACCGGCCACCTGCACTGGCGCAAGCGCCACCACGCAGACCCGCGCCTGCCCCTGGTGGCGCACAAGGCCCGCGACTACCTGCATGCCCACGCCCAGCAGGACATCAGCCTGGACGAGCTGGGCGCGGTCTGCGGCGTCGACCGCTTCCGCCTGACCCGCGCCTTCAAGGCCGCCTATGGCCTGCCGCCCCACGCCTACCTGGTGCAGTTGCGCCTGGCCAAGGCGCGGCGCCTGCTGGCCCGCGGCGAACAGCCGGCCGAGGTGGCCATGGCCCTGGGGTTCGCCGACCAGAGCCATATGGGCCGCTGGTTCGTCCGCGTCTATGGCCTGACCCCGGCGGCCTACCGCAAGCGCTGCTCAAACCTTCCAGACGCCTGAACCCGCACCGGCGAAGATCGCCTCCCTCGATCTTCACTGGAGCCTGCTCACGATGTTCTCCTTCTTACCTTCCCTGCCCAGCCTGCTGCCCTTTCTGCTGTTCGCCTTCGTGGCCTCGATCACCCCGGGGCCGACCAATATCCTGGTGCTGAGCAACAGCGCCCGCTACGGGTTCAAGGCCGCGCTGCCGATCGTTGTCGGCGCCTGCGTGGCCGCCGCCGGCATTGTCGTGCTGGTGGGCAGCGGCCTCGGCCGCACGCTGATGGAAGTGCCCGGCCTGCCGAGCGCCATGCGCTGGGCCGGGGTGATCTGGTTGAGCTACCTGGCCTGGCAGATCTTCCGTGCCCCGGCCGCGTCCCTCGACCCACAAGCGGACACCCACCACCGGCGCCTGGGCCTGCTCGGCGCCGCCAGCCTGCAACTGGTCAACCCGAAAACCTGGATGATGGCCCTGGCCGTGATCAGTGTGTTCGCCGGCAACGGCAGCGAACGCCAGGACCAGGTGTTGTACCTGTCGCTGGTGTTTTTCCTGGTGTCCTTGCCCTGCCTCGGCACCTGGGCGCTGCTCGGCGCCGGCTCCGCCTGGCTGCTGCGCTCGCCGCGGGCCATGCAGCGTTTCAACCGGGGCATGGCGCTGTTGCTGCTGGCCTCGGCCTGGTTAAGCCTGTGGGCCTGAACTGAGTCGCCCCAGTGCAAGAGCCGGTCGCCTCAGGGCGCTTTCATAGCGGCCAGGGTTACCTACAGTGGTGGGCACGGCGCAACAAGACGCCGCTTCTGACAATAACGACCTGCCGGACGAGACCCTGTGATGAAAACCCTGTTCAAGCCTTGTCTCCCGCTGCTCTGTGGCGCCCTGCTGCTCAGCGCCAATGCCTGGGCCAGTGAGCCCGCCTCCTGCAAGACCGTGCGCATGGGCGTGGTCAACTGGACCGACGTCATCGCCACCAGCGGCATGGCCGACGTGCTGCTGACCGGCCTGGGTTACGACAGCAAACAGACCAGCGCCGTGCAGCAGATCATCTTCGCCGGCATCCGCGACAAGCGCCTGGACATCTTCCTCGGCTACTGGCAACCGGCGATGGACAAGAACATCGCGCCGTTCCTCGAGGCCGGGCAGGTCAAGGTCCTGGACCAACCGAGCCTGGCCGACGCCCAGGCCACCCTCGCCGTGCCGGACTATGTCGCCGCCGCGGGCCTGAAGACCTTCGCCGACATCGCCCGCTTCAAGGAGCCACTGGGCGGCAAGATTTATGGTATCGAGCCCGGCAGCGGCGCCAACACCACCATCAAGACGATGATCGACAGCGACCGCTTCGGCCTCAAGGGCTTCAAGCTGGTGGAGTCCGGCGAGGCCGGCATGCTCGCGGCGGTGCAACGGGCGATCAACCGCAAGGAGTTCGTGGTCTTCGTCGGCTGGACCCCGCACCCGATGAACATCAACATGCGGATCGCCTACCTGACCGGCAGCGAAGACGTCTACGGCCCCAATGAAGGCGCAGCCAAGGTGTCCACCGTCACCGCGCCGGACTACGCCGAGCGCTGCCCCAACGTCCAGCGCCTGCTGCAGAACCTGACCTTCAGCGCGGCCCAGGAAAGCCAGCTGATGGTGCCGATCATGGAACGCAAGACGCCTCAGGACGTGGCTCGGCAATGGCTGCGCGAGCACCCCGAAGACCTGCAACGCTGGCTGGCCGGGGTCAGCAGCTTCGAGGGCAAGGACGGCGTGACGGCGGTGCAGGCCAGCCTGAAATAGTGGCGCCCTGCCGGTCTCATCGCGAGCCAGCTCGCGATGGCCCTCTTCCAGACAACGGACACCTCCAGCCATGCGCCACTACCCGCTCTCCCCCCAACTCGCCGCCTTCGTCGAGCGCACCCTGAGCTTCACCAGCCCCGACAACAGTTTCAAGGGCCTGCGCGACAGCTACAGCCGCATGTGCCGCGCCTTCACCTCGCCCCATCCCGAGGGCCTGCGGGTCAGCGAATTGCAACTGGCCGGGGTGCCCGCGCGCGCCTATTGCCTCGTCCGCCCAATGCCCGCGGACGGCTGGCCTTGCCTGTTGTACCTGCATGGTGGCGGCTGGGTGGTGGGCGACCTGGATTCCCACGACTTCATCACCGCCTACCTGGCGGCGCAGTTGCAGGTGCTGGTGATTGCCGTGGATTACCGCCTGGCGCCCGAGCATCCGTTCCCCGCCGCCTTCGACGATTGCCTGGCGGCCTGGCGCGCCTTGCAGGCCGGCGCCAGCCCCTTTGCCCTGGATGCCCGGCGGCAGCTGGTGATCGGCGACAGCGCCGGCGGCAACCTCGCCGCGGCCTTGTGCCTGGCCCTGCGCGATGCCGGCGAACAGCTGCCCGCCGCCCAGGTGCTGCTGTACCCCGGCCTCGGCGGCGCCGCCGACCTGCCCTCGCGCAGCCAGTGCGCCGATGCGCCGCTGCTCGGCAGCAACGACCTGGACGCCTACCAAGCCCTGTATCTGCCCGGTCCGGAACGGCATTCGCCTTATGCCCGGCCCTTGCTGGCCACGGACTTGCGCGGCCTGCCCGCCGCCTTTATCGCCCTGGCGCAGTTCGACCCGCTGCGCGACGACGGCGAGCTGTATCACCAGCGACTGCTGGCCGCCGACGGCCACAGCCAGCTGTACCCGGGCCTCGGCCTGGTGCATGGCTGCCTGCGCGCCCGAGGCCTGGCGCCGGAGGTGGATGCGCTGTATGGCGCCCTGCTCGATTACCTACGGGCCTGCCTCGAATAGTTTTTCTCCGGGAAACCGCGTGGTCTTTATCGCGGGCAAGCCTCGCTCCTACGAAGAGCCCGTCACGCGCATGACTTCCCCCCGTAGGAGCGAGGCTTGCCCGCGATCACCTGCAACGCAGGTGCCAGACACCTCCTCTGCCGAAGAAGACCGCCCACGATCGACTGCATGACATTTTTTTCATGCCGCTGGCGCTGATCGCGCTTGACGGCGAAAGCGCTTTGCTGTTTCCTGAAACCGGTTTCAGCGATGCGGCAGAACGTCGCACCTGGAGCGGATACACCCCATAACAAGAACGCCAAAGACAGGTCGCCGCCCGTGAACAGTTTTTCCGCCGCCCAGCGCAGCCGCGTCACCATGCTCGATGTCGCCGAACGCGCCGGGGTCTCCAAGGCCAGCGTGTCGCGCTTTATCGGCGAAGACCGCGCCCTGCTCTCCGATGCCATCGCCCTGCGCATCGAACAGGCAATAGCCGAGCTGGGCTACCGCCCGAACCAGATGGCCCGTGGCCTGAAACGCGGGCGCACGCGCCTGATCGGCATGCTGGTGGCCGATATCCGCAACCCCTATTCGATTGCCGTGATGCATGGCGTGGAAACCGCCTGCCGCCAGCACGGCTACAGCCTGGTGGTGTGCAACACCGACCGCGACGACGAGCAGGAGCGCCAGCACCTGGCCAACCTGCGCTCGTACAACATCGAAGGCCTGATCGTGAACACCCTGGGCCATCATCTGGACGAACTGCGCGAACTGCACCGGGAAATGCCCATGGTCCTGGTGGACCGCAAGGTCGAGCAACTGCACAGCGACCTGGTCGGCCTGGACAACCCGCAAGCCGTGCGCAGCGCCATCGAACACCTGCAAGAGCGCGGCTACCGCGACCTGCTGCTGGTCAGCGAACCCCATGACGGCACCAGCTCGCGGATCGAGCGCAGCAACAGTTTCAAGGCGCAGATCGAGCAACGCCCGGGCTTGCAAGGCGCGGCGGTGGAAACCGGCACCGCGCTGAACCAGCAACTGCAACAGTTCCTCGCCGCCCCCGGCCCCGGTCCGAAAGCGCTGTTCTGCGCCAACGGCGTCGCCGCCCTGGCCGCGACCCGGGCCTTGCGCGAGCTGGGCTGCCCGTTGTTCGACGAGATCGGCCTGATCGCCCTCGACGACCTCGACTGGTACCCGCTGGTGGGCAGCGGCATCACCGCCCTCGCCCAACCCACCGAACGCATCGGCGCCAGCGCCTTCGAGTGCCTGCTCAAGCGTTTGCGCGGCGATGTCGAGCCGCTGCGGGTGCTGGATTTCCCGGCCGAGCTGATCGTCCGCGGTTCCACCCGACAGCGAGGATCTCTGTAACCACTGATCGACTCGGGAATCGCGGTGCCGGTGTAGCCGCTGCCGAGCCTGCGAGGCTGCGATCGGCAACGCAGTTGCCGCAAGACCTGCGTCCGCGATCGGCCTGGAAAACGCTTCGGCCGGGTTACGACGGCTACGCCGCCGATCGCAGCCTGCGGCAGCGGCTACAGGGAACGGCGCAGGCATGAAGATAGGGAAACGAGCTTCTTTTTGGGGGCTTTTTTTGAGAAGAAATGAAACCGGTTTCAGAGGCCATGAGCATGAATAAATCGCCTGTCTCCATCAGCCTGTCCAGCTACGGCGCCGACCGCGTCCGTGAGCAGGGCCAGGGCAGTTTCATCGAGGTGCTGGCCGCCGCCGGCGCGTCGCGCATCGAATGGCGCGAAGAGCTGCTGACCGTCGAAGACCCGTCCCAGCTGGCCCGGGCCACCCGCGAGCGGCAACTGGAAAGCGTGTTTTCTTCGCCGCTGGAACTCTGGGTGGTCGGGCGTTCCCGGGCCAACCCGCTGCTGGAACAGGCGCTGCAACGGGCCGAAGCCTTCGGCGCGAAAAGCCTCAAGGTGTCCCTGGGGTATTTCACCGAGCACAACGACCTGCCCCAGCTGGCCCTGCTGCTAGCGCAGTCCCCGGTGCAATTGCTGGTGGAAAACGACCAGACCCTGCACGGCGGGCGCATCGAACCCTTCCAGCGCTTCTTCGCCGAGGTCGAGCGCCACCGCCTGCCGGTGCAGATGACCTTCGATATCGGCAACTGGCAGTGGCAGGACCAGTCCGCCTCCGTCGCCGCGCGCCTGCTCGGCCGGCACGTCGGCTACGTGCACTGCAAGGCCGTGGCCCGGCGCGCCGACGGCAAGCTGGTGGCGATACCGCCGGGCATGGCCGACCTGCACCTGTGGGAACAATTGCTGCGGCACATGACTCAAGGTGTGACCCGGGCCGTGGAATACCCGCTGCAAGGCGAAGACCTGGTGCAGCTGACCCGCGAACACGTCGCCACCCTCGCCCGCCTCGGCCAGTCCCGCCTGGAGCACGCCCATGTCTGAGCTCGATATCCTGTCGTTCGGTGAAACCATGGCGATGTTCGTCGCCGAACAGAGCGGCGACCTGGCCCGGGTCGGCCACTTCCACAAACGCATCGCCGGCGCCGACAGCAACGTGGCCATCGGCCTGTCGCGCCTGGGCTTCAAGGTCGGCTGGCTGAGCCGGGTCGGCGCCGACTCCCTGGGGCGTTTCGTCATCGACAGCCTGCAAGCCGAAGGCGTGGACTGCCGCTACGTCGCCACCGACCGGCTACACCCCACCGGTTTCCAGCTCAAGTCCCTGGAGGAGCACGGCGACGATCCACGGGTGGAATACTTCCGCCGCGGTTCCGCGGCCAGCCACCTGAGCGTCGCCGACATCGCCCCCCAGCTGCTGCGCGCCCGGCACCTGCACGCCACCGGCATTCCCCCGGCGCTCTCAACCTCGGCCCGTGACCTGTCCCACAGCCTGATGAGCAAGATGCGCGCGGCCGGCCGCAGCGTGTCCTTCGACCCGAACCTGCGGCCCAGCCTGTGGGGCAGCGAACAACTGATGATCGACGAAATCAACCGCCTGGCCGTGCTCGCCCACTGGGTGCTGCCGGGCCTGAGCGAAGGCCGCCTGCTGACCGGCTATGAAGACCCGGCCGATATCGCCGCGTTTTACCTGGACCAGGGCGTCGAGGCCGTGGCGATCAAGCTCGGTGCCCATGGCGCCTATTACCGCACCCATTTGCACGAAGGTTTCGTCGAAGCCGTGCCGGTGACCCAGGTGGTCGACACCGTGGGCGCCGGCGACGGTTTCGCCGTCGGCCTGATCAGCGCCCTGCTGGAAAACCACAGCGTCGCCGAGGCCGTGCAGCGCGCCAACTGGATTGGCAGCCGCGCGGTGCAGAGCCGGGGCGACATGGAAGGTTTGCCAAGCCGCGATGAACTGCCCGTGGCCGCCGCGCAAGCGCTCGCCAGCCGGCCCACGGCAACGGAAACCGTACAAGCCCTATAGCGACAAAACCGTGAAGACACCTCAACCCGACTGAACCTTGCGTTACCTGTTGCGACAAAAACAACAAGCTCAGGAGCACCCTTATGCAAACGCTGAAACTCGCCACCCGCCGCTGGTGGTACATCATGCCCATCGTGTTCATCACCTACAGCCTGGCGTACCTGGACCGCGCCAACTACGGGTTCGCCGCCGCCTCCGGGATGGCCGCCGACCTGATGATCACCCCGGGCCTGTCGTCCCTGCTCGGCGCCTTGTTCTTCCTCGGTTACTTTTTCTTCCAGGTACCGGGGGCGATCTACGCGCAAAAACACAGCGTCAAGAAGCTGATCTTCGTCAGCCTGATCCTCTGGGGCGGCCTGGCCACCCTCACCGGCGTGGTGTCCAACGCCTATTGGCTGATCGCCATCCGCTTCATGCTCGGGGTGGTCGAAGCCGCGGTGATGCCGGCGATGCTGGTCTACCTGTGCCATTGGTTCACCCGGGCCGAACGCTCGCGGGCCAACACCTTCCTGATCCTCGGCAACCCGGTGACCATGCTCTGGATGTCGGTGGTCTCGGGGTACCTGGTGGAGCATTTCAGCTGGCGCTGGATGTTCATCATCGAAGGCTTGCCGGCGGTGCTCTGGGCCTTTATCTGGTGGCGCCTGGCCGATGACCGCCCAAGCGCGGCGAAGTGGCTCAGCGACCAGGAAAAACACGACCTGGAAAGCGCCCTGGCCGCCGAACAGGTGGGCATCAAGGCGGTGAAGAACTACGCCGAAGCCTTCCGCTCGCCCAAGGTGATCATCCTCGCCCTGCAGTTCTTCTGCTGGAGCATCGGCGTCTACGGCTTCGTGCTGTGGCTGCCGTCGATCCTCAAGCACGGCGCGCAGATGGACATGGTCGAGGCCGGCTGGCTGTCGGCGCTGCCTTACCTGGCTGCGGTGATCGCCATGCTCGGGGTGTCCTGGGGCTCGGACCGGATCCAGAAGCGCAAGCGTTTCGTCTGGCCGCCGCTGCTGATCGCCTCCTTCGCCTTCTACGGCTCCTACCTGCTGGGCGCCGAGCACTTCTGGTGGTCCTACAGCCTGCTGGTGATCGCCGGCGCCTGCATGTACGCGCCTTATGGGCCGTTCTTCGCCATCGTCCCGGAGATCCTCCCGGCCAACGTCGCCGGCGGCGCCATGGCGCTGATCAACAGCATGGGCGCCCTGGGCTCGTTCGGCGGCTCCTACCTGGTGGGCTACCTGAACAGCGCCACCGGCTCGCCCGGCGCCTCCTACCTGCTGATGAGCGGTGCACTGCTGCTGTCGGTGCTGCTGACCCTCTTTCTCAACCCGGGCGCCAGCGACCGCCAGCGCAGCGCGCTGCCGGTACGTCGCCGCCTGGCGCATTCCTGAATCGAACAAGGTGAACCCCATGAAAAAACAGGTCGTGCTGTACAAGAAACTCTCGCCGCCGCTGATGGCCCGCCTGCATGAGCAGGCCCAGGTGACCCTGATCGAAGACCTCAGTGCCCAGGGCCTGGCCAAGCTGCGCAGCGCCCTGCCCGCCGCCCAGGGCCTGCTCGGCGCCAGCTTGCGCCTGGATGCCGAACTGCTGGACCTGGCGCCACACCTGGAAGCGGTGGCCAGCGTGTCGGTGGGCGTCGACAACTACGACATCGACTACCTGACCCGCCGCGACATCCTGCTCAGCAACACCCCGGATGTGCTCACCGAAACCACCGCCGACACCGGTTTCGCCCTGATCCTGGCCAGCGCCCGGCGCGTGGTGGAGCTGGCCAACCTGGTGCGCGCCGGCCAGTGGAACCGCAATATCGGCCCGCTGCATTTCGGCAGCGACGTGCACGGCAAGACCCTGGGCATCATCGGCATGGGGCGGATCGGCGAAGCCCTGGCCCAGCGCGGCCATTTCGGCTTCGGCATGCCGGTGATCTACCACAGCAACAGCCCGAAACCGGCGGTGGAACAACGTTTCGGCGCCCGCTACTGCAGCCTGCCGGAGCTGCTGCAACAGGCCGACTTCATCTGCCTGACCCTGCCGCTGACGGACCAGACCCTGGGCCTGATCGGCCGTGAAGAGTTCGCCCTGATGCGTCCGGAAAGCATCTTCATCAATATTTCCCGGGGCAAGGTGGTGGACGAACAGGCGCTGATCGAAGCCTTGCAGCAACGGCGGATTCGCGCGGCCGGGCTGGATGTGTTCGAGCGTGAGCCCCTGGGCCACGACTCGCCGCTGTTGCAGCTGAACAATGTGGTGGCCACCCCGCACATCGGCTCGGCGACCTTCGAGACCCGCGAGGCCATGGCCCGCTGCGCGGTCGACAACCTGCTGGCGGCCCTGGCCGGTCAGCGTCCGGCCAACCTGGTCAACCCCCGGGCCTGGGAGCGCCGCAAGGCTGCGGTGTGACGCTGTAGCTGCCCGACCGTCCGATCCACCCTGTAGCCGCTGCCGCAGCCTGCGATAGGTCCGCAGGACCTCGGCGTCCTGAAGATCGCCACGACCGTTCCGGTCGATCGCAGCCTGCGGCAGCGGCTACAGGCTCAGCGGCGTTTTGAGGATCGGCCTTCGAGCAGGTCCTGGGTGCAACGCACGATCCGCTGGCAGGCGTCCGCCAGACGCTGTTGATCCACCACCAGGCCGATACGGATATGCCCCGCCGCGCTGGGGCCGAAGGCCTCGCCGGCGAGCACCGAGACGCCGTGCCCTTCCAGCAGCAGCTCGGCGAATTGCTGGGCGCCCAAGCCGGTTTCCCGCACATCGACCATGACGAACATGCCGCCATCGGGCTTGACCGGTTTCAACCCCGGGCATTGGCTCAGTTGCGCGCACACCAGGTCGCGGCGCTGGCGATATTCCTCGCGCATCTGTTCCAGTTCCGGCAGGTCGGCGTCCAGCGCCACCACCGCGGCGTTCTGCACAAAGTCCGGCAATCCGTACAACATGCACAGCGCCAGATGGCTCAGGTGCCCGGCCAGGGCCTGGGGCGCCACCACCCAGCCGACCCGCCAGCCGGTCATGGCATGGGACTTGGACAGGCTGTTGATGGTCGCCGTGCGCTCGGCCATGCCCGGCAGGCTGCCGGGGCTGATGTGTTCGCCGTCGAACAGCAGGTCGCTGTAGACTTCGTCGGAAATCAGCCACAGGTCATGCTCGACGCACAGGCGCGCCAGGGCCTGCCAGGTTTCCCGGGACAGGCTGGCGCCGGAGGGGTTGTTCGGGCTGTTGAGCATCAGCGCGCGGGTCTTGGGCGTGATGCGCGCGGCGACCGCGGAGGGCTCGACGCGAAAACCGTTCTCCGGGCGCACCGGAATCGGCAGCACCTTGGCCCCGCAAGCACCGAACACCCCTTCGTAGGTGACGTACATCGGCTCGGCCACCAGCACCTCGTCGCCGGGGTCGAGCAGGCACTGGGCCACGGAAAACACCGCGCACTGCGCCCCCGGTAGCACCACCACGTGCTCGGCGTCCACCGCCTGGCCGCTGCGGGTGGCATGGCGGTGGGCGATGCGGGTACGCAACGAACGATTGCCGCGCACCTCCGAATAGTGGGTGTCGCCCGCCAGCAGGCTATCGATGGCGGCCTGGACGATCGGCCGCGGGGTGTCGAAATCCGGGTCGCCGATGGTCAGCAGCAGCACATCGACGCCCTGCTCGCGCAGCTCCAGGGCGCGGTAGTGAATCTGCCAGGCCGCGGCACCTTCGCCGGCGATCCGTTGGGTCAAGGCTGAATAGCGCATCTCGCTCTCCTTGGGCACGCATTCCAACAACCCTAACTCAAATCACAAAGCGCGCCACCATCGCATTCAAATCCACCGCCAGGCGCGACAGCTCATGGCTGGCGGCGCTGGTCTGGTTGGCCCCGGCGGCCGACTGGGTGGCCAGGTCGCGGATATTCACCAGGTTGCGATCGACCTCGCGGGACACCTGGGCCTGCTCTTCCGAAGCGCTGGCAATCACCAGGTTGCGCTCGTTGATCAAGTTGATCGATTCGGCGATCTGCTCCAGGGCCACGCCGGCGGCGCGGGCCATTTCCAGGGTGTTCTGGGTGCGCTGGTTGCTTTGCTGCATCGACTGCACCGCCTCGCCCGTGCCGTTCTGGATGCCGGCGACCATCTTTTCGATTTCCTGGGTCGATTGCGCGGTGCGATGGGCCAGCGCCCGCACCTCGTCGGCCACCACCGCGAACCCGCGCCCGGCCTCGCCGGCGCGGGCCGCCTCGATGGCTGCGTTGAGGGCCAGCAGGTTGGTCTGCTCGGCGATGGCGCGGATCACGTCGAGCACCTTGCCGATGTCGCGGCCCTGGGTGGCCAGGCCTTCGATCATCACCGAAGTGCTCTGCACGTCGTGGGTCATGGTCTGGATCGCGTCGACGGTTTCCACCACCCGGTCGCGACCTTCGCGGGCGGCCTGGGTCGACTGGTGCGAGGCTTCGGAAGTCGACACGGCGTTGCGCGCCACCTCTTCCACGGCGGCGGTCATTTCGTTGACGGCGGTGGCCGCCTGTTCGATTTCGTTGTTCTGCTGCTGCAAGCCACGGGAGGCTTCCTCGGTGACCGCGCTGAGTTCTTCCGAGGCCGAGGCCAGTTGGGTCGCCGAGCCGGAGATCTGCTCGATGGTCTTGCGCAGGTTGCCCTGCATCTCGTTCAGCGCCACCAACAGGCGGGCCGGTTCGTCCTTGCCGTCGACCTCGATGGCCTGGGTCAGGTTGCCCGAAGCGATGGTCTGCGCGGCCAGCAGCGCGCGGTTCAACGGGGTGACGATGCTGCGGGTCAGCAGCAGGGCCAGTATTACCGTGAGCAGGGCCGCGACCACCGCCACGGCGATGATGCCGGTGATGGCGCCGTGGTAATGCTCACCGGCCAGGTCAGACGCCTGAGTGGCCCCAGCCTTGTTGATCGCCACCAGTTTATTCAACTGCTCGCCCATCTGGTCGGTGCCGTCCTTGATCCGCGTATTGATCAGGGTGCGCAGCTCCTCGAGCTTGTTCTGTCGCGACAGCTCCAGCATGTCGTTCTGCGCTTGCAGGTACTTTTCCAGGGTCGCCGCGAAGGTCTTGTACAGGGCCACTTCCTCTTCCCCCGCCGGCAAGGCGGCGTAGCTGGCCTGGGCCTGCTTGAGCTTGTCCACCAGCACGCCGATACGCGTCTGCGCTTCCTGCAGGCCGGCCGGCTCGCGGTTGACCAGTACCCGGAACGAGAGAATCCGCAGACGCAGCACGTTTTCGGTGACGTTGCCGAGGAACCCTACGCTGGGCAGCTGGTTGCTTTCCATTTCCAGGGAGGCCTGTCGGATGATCGACATGCGGTTGACGGCGAACACACCCAGCGCGATGACCAGCAACGCGATGAACGCAAAACCGAGGAAAGCTCGAGGCGCGATATTCATATTACGTAGGGACATAGGATGACTCTCGGGATATTGAGGACTGCGAGCATCCATGCACTGAACCCTGTCGCCAGCGGCGGCTGGCGGCCTGACAGGTGGGCGCCACTGTTGTAGTTGGTCTGTGGGCCTAATAGCGATATCGGCCGGGCTTTAGGTTTTTTGCAGGCCCCGGCGAAAATATTTTTCGTCGCCACGAAAGTGTTTCAACGGTGAAACGGGTGGCCTTGCCGGATCGGTTCCGCGTCCATGATCTGCCCCATGACCAGGCCCATGACCTACTCCATGACCAGCCCCATGAAAAGTGCAATTCATTCGCCGGAAAAGCCATTCAGTCGCCGCCCCGTCCTGCCCATCATGGGCCCCAGCTCGCAATGGCAATTCATAACAACAACGACTGGAGTGGATGATGAAACCCGAAGACTTCCGTGCCGAGACCAACCGCCCGCTGACCGGCGCCGAATACCTAGCCAGCCTGCGCGATGATCGCGAAATCTACATTTATGGCGACCGGGTCAAGGATGTGACCAGCCACCCGGCGTTCCGCAACTCCGCCGCCTCCATGGCGCGCCTCTATGACGCCCTGCATGACCCCGAGACCAAGGACAAGCTGTGCTGGGCCACCGACACCGGCAACGGCGGCTACACCCACAAGTTCTTCCGCTCGGCGAAAAGCGCCGACGACCTGCGCCAGCAGCGCGACGCCATCGCCGAGTGGTCGCGCCTGACCTACGGCTGGATGGGCCGCAGCCCGGACTACAAGGCCGCCTTCGGCAGCGCCCTGGGCGCCAACCCGGAGTTCTATGGCAAGTTCGCGGACA
Organism: Pseudomonas chlororaphis subsp. chlororaphis; assembly: GCF_003945765.1. Lineage (NCBI taxonomy): Bacteria > Pseudomonadati > Pseudomonadota > Gammaproteobacteria > Pseudomonadales > Pseudomonadaceae > Pseudomonas > Pseudomonas chlororaphis. The sequence continues at coordinate 3,860,211 of NZ_CP027712.1, forward strand.
ACGCCCGCACCTGGTACAAGCGCATCCAGGAAGCCTGCCTGTACCTCAACCACGCCATCGTCAACCCGCCGATCGACCGCGACAAGCCGGTGGACCAGGTCAAGGACGTGTTCATCTCGGTGGACGAGGAAGTCGAAGGCGGGATCATCGTCAGCGGCGCCAAGGTGGTGGCCACCAACTCGGCCCTGACCCACTACAACTTCGTCGGCCAGGGTTCGGCGCAGCTCTTGGGCGACAACACCGACTTCGCCCTGATGTTCATCGCACCGATGAACACCCGCGGCATGAAGCTGATCTGCCGCCCGTCCTACGAACTGCAGGCCGGCATGACCGGTTCGCCGTTCGACTACCCGCTGTCCAGCCGCTTCGACGAGAACGACGCGATCCTGATCATGGACAAGGTGTTCATCCCCTGGGAAAACGTGCTGATCTACCGCGACTTCGAACGCTGCCGGCAGTGGTTCCCGCAAGGCGGTTTCGGCCGGCTGTTCCCGATGCAGGGCTGCACCCGGCTGGCGGTCAAGCTCGACTTCATCACCGGGCTGCTGGTCAAGGCCTTGCAGTGCACCGGTTCCCTGGAGTTTCGCGGGGTGCAGGCGCAGGTTGGCGAGGTGGTGGCCTGGCGCAACCTGTTCTGGTCGCTGACCGACGCCATGCACGGCAACGCCAGCGAATGGCTCAATGGCGCCTTCCTGCCCAGCGCCCAGGCCTTGCAGGCCTACCGGGTCCTGGCGCCCCAGGCCTACACCGACATCAAGAAGATCATCGAGCAGGTGGTGGCCAGCGGCCTGATCTACCTGCCGTCCGGCTCCCGCGACCTCAAGGACCCGATGCTCAACCAGTACCTGAGCACCTATTGCCGGGGGTCGGCGGGCATGGGCCACGAGGAGCGGATCAAGATCCTCAAGCTGCTGTGGGATGCCATCGGCACCGAGTTCGGCGGCCGCCACGAGCTGTACGAAATCAACTACGCCGGCAGCCAGGACGAAATCCGCATGCAGTGCCTGCGCCATGCCCAGGCCACCGGCTTGATGAAAGCCATGACCGACCTGGTGGACCAATGCCTGGGCGACTACGACCTCGATGGCTGGACGGTGCCGCACCTGACCAATCCGGACGACATCAACATGCTCGACCGCATCCGCCAGTAAGTGCCGCCCGACCTGAATGACCCGCGGGGCGCCCCCCGATTGCCGGCGCCCGCGGGTTCACCCGAGGAATCTGTCATGACTCAACTCGATCCCAAGCAACAGGCTTTTCGCGATGCCATGGCGCACATGACCGCGGCGGTCAACGTCATCACCAGCAACGGCCCGGCCGGACGCTGCGGCATCACCGCCACCGCGGTCTGCTCGGTCACCGACAGCCCGCCCAGCCTGATGGTCTGCGTCAACCGCAACAGCGCCCTGAACCCGGTGTTCAAGCGCAACGGCCAGCTCTGCGTCAACGTACTCTGCGGTGAACATGAAGAGGTCGCCCGGCACTTCGCCGGCATGACCGGGGTGGAGATGGAGCAGCGCTTCAGCCTGCACCCCTGGCGCGACGGCCAGGGCGCCCTGCCGGTGCTCGACGGCGCCCTGGCCAGCCTGCTGGGACGCATCACCGAGGTGCAGGAGGTCGGCACCCATTCGGTGATGCTGGTGCAGCTGGATGAAATCTGCGTGCGCGAACACGGCGACTCGCTGGTGTATTTCAGCCGTGGTTTCCATCGTTTGCAGCGGGCCGTCCAGGCGGCCTGATCTTCTGATCTTTTGTAGGAGCGGCCGGTCGACGCTCGATTGCTCGCGATAGCCGTGCAGCGGCGATGGGCCTGCCAACGCGCGTTATCGTTGCAGATTTATCGCGGGCAAGCCTCGCTCCTACAGAAGCCAATATCCCCGCCAGGCCTCCCCTTCATCCTGCATCTGTAGGATAGCGATCCCCCGCCAACCCGACGATACTCGTGCCCAGGCCCTGCCCACGTCCCTGGACGTTCCGGTCCCTACTGACTCCGTGACGAAAACAATAAGAAAGTCGCACAGAGGAACACCCGATGAGCCGTCATGATCATGCTCACGCCAGCCTGCTGGAAGCCTTCAGCTCGCTGACCCTGGAGTTGCAGCGCCTGGCGCAGCACAAGGACATCGAACATTTCCATGGCCATGCGCTGAACCGCATCGGCCAGTTGCTGCCCTTCGACAGCGCCTGGTGGGGCCGAGCCGCGCTGATCGACAGCCTGCCAGAAGAACACAGCTCCTACCTCCATCACTTGCCCCCCAGCTACCTGCCGGACTGGCAGTCGATCAAACACGTCGACGTCACCGTCGGCCGGGTCCATGCGCACCCGGGCCGGGCGGTGATCGTCGACATGCGCGACCCGGCCAACGGCCCCGGCCTGAACTGGCTGGGCACGACCTATGGCATCGGCGAGTTGCTGTGCGTGGTGTACATCGACCCGCAGACCCACCTCAGCGACCACCTGGCGCTGTACCGCGCGCCCGGCGCCAAACGTTTCGACGCCGACGACTGCCTGCTGCTGAACAACCTGATGCTGCACCTGGTGGCCGCGGTGTCGGCCAACCAGATCCGCACCCTGGTGGCCATGCGCGAAACCCTCACCAGCCCGCGCAACCTGGCGCTGGCGGTGTGTGACCAGCGCGGCACCCTGCACTGCGCCGAACGCGGCTTCGTCGACCTGCTGCTCGGCGAGTGGCCGGACTGGAGCGGCCCCTGCCTGCCCGTACCCATGGCCGATGGCGGTTACGAAGGCCGGCACCTGCAATGCGAGGCCTCGCCGGTGGGCGACCTGTTCCTGCTCGCCGCCCGCGGCCGCACGCTGCTGACCCAACTGAGCCCACGGGAAAACGACGTGGCCCTGGGCTTCGGCGAAGGCAAGACCTACAAGGAAATCGCCCGCGAGCTGGGCCTGTCGCCGAACACCGTGCGCCATCACATCCGCGCCATCTACAACAAGCTCGGGGTCAAGGACAAGACCCGCATCGCCCATCTGCTGCATGCTCCGCCCGACTGACGTTTACCTCCCTCGCTGACTGACTTCCGCGCTGTCGTTTTGACGGCCACGGGCCGCTGTTGCCCTTTTTCCAGCCACTGCCGCGTACCGGCGAGCACTTCGCCGCACAACAACTCAAAGAACAGAGGTTACGCCCATGACCAGAACGCTTGCGCACCACACCGCCCTGGCCTTCACCGGTGCCCTGCTGAGCCTGAACGCCAGCGCCGCCGACCTCAACGCCCGCGACTTCTTCGGCGCGCCCTCGGGCACCAGCCTGGGCGTGCTGTACCTGCCGGCGACCCGCGCCGACGACTTCCACGGTCCTGCCGACAGCACCGGCAAGGCCGAGCTGAAGGTCAACGCCCTGGCCTATCGCCAGGTATTTTTCACCGACATCTGCGGCACCCTGTGCACCCCGCAATTCATCGTGCCTTTCGCCGATATCGACGCGCGCCTGCCCGGTGCCAATCGCCACACCGGGGAAAGCGGCTTCGGCGACCCGCAGGTCGGCGGCACCCTGTTTTTCATCAACGACCCGGCCAGCCGAACCTACAGCGGCCTGCTGACCCTGATCACCCTGCCGGTGGGCGAATACCACGGCGGCAACCCGGATGTCTCGCCGGGCGCCAACCGCTGGGGCGCGACCTTCGTTTACAACTACACCCAGGGCGTCGGCGAAAAGTGGGTGCTGGAAACCAACCTCGAAGCCCAGCTCTACGGCAAGAACGACGATTACTTCGGCAGCGACCTGAAGCAGGACCCGCTGTACCGCCTGCAAGCCTTCGCCTCCTATGACTTCACCAGCAGTACCTATGGCGCCCTGCGGCTGATCCACGCCGACGGTGGCGAGCTGCGGATCAACGACCAGCGCATCGACGACACCCACAAGCGCTACACCCAGGTCGGCTTCGAGGTCGGCCACTGGCTGGACCAGCAGAACCAGCTGATGTTCGGCCTCTCGCAAAACGTCGCCACCCGTAACGGCTACCACGGCACCGACGCCTTGCTGCGTCTGGTCCACGTGTTCTGAAGCGTTTTTCCGGAGCTACCCACCATGACGACCCCCATAATCGACAAGAGCCAGCTGCTCACCGGCGAGCAGCCGCACCCCACGTCATCCCTGGCTGTGCTGGCGGCCATCGTGCTGTTCGCCGCCATCACCCCGACCATCCTCATGACCGCCCCGGCGGTGGCCGCGCAACTGGCCAGCCAATGGCAACTGAGCCCGTCACAGATCGGCGACCTGTTCTCCACTGAACTGGGGGCCATGAGCCTGGCCACCCTGCCCGCCTTCTGGTGGCTCAAGCGCGTCGACTGGCGCCGCGCGGCGCTGCTGGCCGGGGCGCTGTTCATCGTCGCCAACCTGCTGTCGATCTGGGCCCAGGGTTATGGCGCGCTGCTGGCCCTGCGTTTCTGCAGTGCCCTGGCCGGCGGTTCGCTGATGATCATCTGCCTGTCCAGCGCCGCCTCCACCGCCAACCCCAGCCGGACCTACGGCCTGTGGGTCATGGGCCAACTGGTGGTCGGGGCAATCGGCCTGAGCATTCTGCCGCGGTTGTTCGAGCATTACGGCCTGGCGGCCTGCTACCTGCTGCTGGCGCTGCTGATGAGCCTGTGCCTGCCCCTGGCGCGCTATTTTCCCCAGGGCGCGCCGCCCCCGGAAAAAACCGCGGGGCAGGCAGCCGCCGCGCCGAAGTGGCAGGCCCTGTGCGGCATTCTCGGCATCCTCGGTTTCTATATCAGCCTCAGCGGGGTCTGGACCTTTATCGGTTCGATCAGCGCCAAGGCCGGCATCTCCGCGCAAGCCAGCGGCGAGCTGCTGGCCGTCGCCACGGTCATGGGCATCGTCGGCGCCGGCTGCGCCTCGCTGATCGGTAATCGCCTGCCGCGCCTGCTGTTGCTGCTGTTCGGCTACAGCCTGATGGCCGGCTCGGTGCTGTTGCTGCTGGGCGCGCCGCCCCTGGCGCGCTTCGCCCTCGCCGCCCTGGCCTTCAAGTTCACCTGGACCTTCATCCTGCCGCTGATCCTCGCCTGCCTGGCCGACCTCGACCGCTCCGGCAAGCTGATGAACGCCTCCAACCTGGTGATCGGCGGCGGCCTGGCCATCGGCCCCGCGCTGGCCGGGCGGTTGATCGAAAGCACCGGTGGCTTCCAGCCCCTGCTGATCGGCGGGGCCGGCCTGACCCTGCTGTCGCTGGCGCTGATCCTCGGCTGCCGGCGCAATCCCTGAATCCCCTGAACCCCTGTAGCCGCTGCCGAAGGCTGCGATCGGCCCGCAGGGCCGTTGCGGTTTCCAGATCGCTGAAGGCCTTCGGCCTTATCGCAGCCTACGGCAGCGGCTACAAATTTTCGCCCCATAGATAGATGGATATGCCCATGACCCGTAAAACCGCGTTTTTCTTCGATGAACTCAGCCTCTGGCACAGCGCCGGGCTGCATGCGCTGACGCTGCCGGTGGGCGGCTGGGTGCAACCGCCCGCCGCGGCCGGGCACGCCGAATCGCCGGAAACCAAGCGCCGCCTGAAAAGCCTGCTGGACGTCTCCGGCCTGACCCGCCACCTGCTGGTGCGCAGCGCCACGGCCGCCACCGAGGAGGACCTGCTGCGGGTGCACAGCGCCGAGTACCTGCAACGCTTCAAGGCCCTGAGCGAGGCCGGTGGCGGCGAACTCGGCCCGCAAGCGCCGATCGGCCCGGGTAGCTACGAAATCGCCCGGCTCTCCGCCGGCCTGGCCATCGCCGCGGTGGACGCGGTGCTCGGCGGCGAAGCCAACAACGCCTACTCGCTATCGCGTCCGCCGGGGCACCATTGCCTGGCCGACGGCGCCATGGGCTTCTGCTTCCTGGCCAATATCGCCATCGCCATCGAGGCGGCCAAGGCCAGGCGCGGCCTGGGCAAGGTCGCGGTGATCGACTGGGACGTGCACCACGGCAACGGCACCCAGTCGATCTTCGAGGAGCGCGGCGACGTGCTGACCCTTTCCCTGCACCAGGACGGCTGCTTCCCGCCCGGCTACAGCGGCGAACAGGACCGTGGCCGCGGTGCCGGGCTGGGGGCCAACCTCAATATCCCGCTGCTGCCCGGCAGCGGGCACGATGCGTACCTGCATGCCCTGCAACGCATCGTGATCCCGGCCCTGGAGCGCTTCGAACCGGAGCTGATCATCGTTGCCTGCGGCTACGACGCCAACGCGGTCGACCCGCTGGCGCGGATGCTGCTGCACAGCGACTCGTTCCGCGCCATGACCCGCCAGGTGCGTGAAGCCGCCGAGCGCCTGTGCCAGGGCCGCCTGGTGCTGGTGCATGAGGGCGGTTATTCCGAAGCCTATGTGCCCTTCTGCGGGCTGGCGACGGTCGAGGAGCTGGCCGGCGTCAGGACCGCGGTGACCGACCCGATGCTGGAGTTCGTGCAGCTGCAGCAGCCCAATCCCCGGTTCCAGGCCTTTCAACGCCAGTTGATCGATGATCTGGCACAAACCTTCCTCAACGACCACTGACCTGTAGCCGCTGCCGCAGGCTGCAATCGACCGGAACGGGCGCTGCGATCTCTCGGACGCTGGAGGTCCTTCGGACCTATCGCAGCCTGCGGCAGCGGCTACAGTGACGCGCGCACTTCGCTTGGGGTCTCGCCGTAATGGGCCTTGAACGCCCGGGCGAAGTGGGCCTGGCTGGTGAAGCCATGACGGTAGGCGATTTCGCCGATATCCAGGCCGGCTCCCCGTGGGCTGCTCAGCAGGTCATGGGCCTGTTGCAGGCGTTTTTCCAGGATAAAACGGCTGGGCTGGCTGTCTTCCAGGGCGAACAGGCGGCTCAGGTGCCGTGGGGAAATGCCGGTCTGCGCGGCCACCCGCTCGCAACTCAGGCCAGGGTCGGCCAGCTGTTCGCTGATGCACTGCTTGGCCGCCAGCAGATAGGACGCGCTCAGGGCATTGATCCGCCGCTCTCCCGCCTGCCCGGCGATCAGGCTGGCCAACAGCTCCAGCGCCTGGTTCTGATAACTCTCGGCGTCCTCGCTCAGCGGCTGCTGGAAAAAGCCTCCGGTGCGCTCGCCCAGGGTGCGCAGCAACAGGCGCTGCACGCCGCTTTGCCCGCCAATCTTCAGCGGACGGTCGAAACGCTTGAGGCAGCGCTCGGCGAACAGCGCCTGGGGAATGTCGTAAATGAACTGGCGCATCGGCCCGGAGAACCCGAACAGATAGGGTTTGTCGGTGCGGTAGACGATCAGCTCGCCCGGTTCGAGCAACTGGCAGGCGCCATCCTGATAGAAGAACGAGCCGCTGCCGGTGACGAAGGACACGAACACCGACTCCTTGGGCACCGCGCGGATCATCGAGTTGTCACGCTCGACCACGTGCTCGTTGCCCTCGATCCGCGCCAGGCGCATGCCCTCCAGCTGCAGGTTGTCCTGGCTGGCGGCAAAACCGCTCTCACAAAAGGAAGTGCATTTGAGGCCGACCAGGGTGGAGGCGTTGTAGTCCTCCCAGAAGGCCAGCCGCTGATCCAGGGCGATGCTCTGGGTGCAGGCATGCCGGGTTTCGAGCAAGGCGCATGGAGACATTTTTATTCTTCTCATGGCTAGGAAGCATTCCCGGTCGGCAAGGCAGTGACCGGATTCCGAGGCCGCGACAGGTGGAGCTCGCGGCGATTCATTAACATATGAAGCTTATGCCCTGTCAACGTGAAACGCAGTGGGCACAAGTCGATTGCCAGGGTAAACGGCGTCCCTGAAGCCTGTAGGAAAAGTCTCGTCCGATCCAGTCAACAATCCCGTCCGATTGGATAAAACCCCGCCCGCGCGCCGCGCCTAAAGTCGCCTCGACTCCCACAACGAATAGAGGCCGACCATGCCCGAAGCCGCCCGCCGTGAATTCTGGAAAGACCTGCAACCGATCGCCAATTGCTTCAAGCCGGACGCCAAGCCCGAGGTCTACCTGCCCAATGCCGCCAGCGACGACCTGAAGCTGTATGTGCCCTTTACCGAAACCGTGTCCTCGCGGCCGCTGTGGATCTCGCCGAGCGAGAACCGCTGGTGCGACATCCTCATGGCCAGCAGCGCCGGCCTGGTGAACCGGCATTACCACCCCCACGAAGTGTTCGCCTACACCCTGTCCGGCAAGTGGGGTTACCTGGAGCACGACTGGACCGCCACCGCCGGCGACTTCGTCTACGAGACCCCGGGCGAAGGCCACACCCTGGTGGCCTACGAGCACGAGCAACCGATGCGCGCGTTTTTCATCGTCAAGGGCCCGCTGATCTGGCTCGACGAACAGGGCGAGCCGGATGGCTATTTCGACGTGCACTCCTACATCGCCCTGTGCCGCGCGCACTACGAAAAGATCGGCCTCGGCGCGGCCTATATCGACACGCTGTTTCGCTGAAGTCTCGACTTCACCTGTCCCTCCCGCGGAGAACGACCATGGCTTACAACAACAATAAAGCCGGTTACGAGAACATCCTGCTGGGCGTGCTGTTCCTGACGTTCGGCTTCGTCTTTTTCGATCGCCTGGCCCTGTCCTTCCTGTTCCCCTTCATGGCCGACGAGCTGCAACTGAGCAACAGCCACCTGGGCATGCTGTCGTCGATCCTGGCCCTGGCCTGGGCGGTGTCCGGCGCGCTGGTCGGGGCCTGGTCGGACCGCCGTGGCAAGCGCAAGCCGCTGCTGATCGTCGCGGTGATCCTGTTTTCCCTGTGCTCGGCGCTGTCGGGGCTGGTCACCGGTTTTCTCAGCCTGCTGCTGTTCCGCGGCATCATGGGCCTGGCCGAAGGGCCGATCCTGCCGCTCTCGCAATCGCTGATGGTGGAGGCCTCCTCGCCCCATCGCCGGGGCCTGAACATGGGATTGCTGCAAGGCTCGGCGGCCGGGCTGCTGGGCGCGGTGATCGGCCCGCCGGTGCTGATCGCCCTGGCCGAAGCCTACGGCTGGCGCCATGCCTTTATCGTCTCGCTGATCCCCGGGCTGCTGATCGCCCTGCTGATCTGGCGCTATGTGCGCAACGACGCGCCGCCGGCACCGATCACGGACAACGCTCCTGCTGCTCCGGTCAACCGCCTGGCCCTGCTGAAAAGCCGCAACATCGTGCTCTGCACCCTGATCAGTTGCGTGTTCCTCACCTGGTTCGTGATCCTCATTTCCTTCACCCCGACCTTCCTGGTCAAGGTCCGCGGCTACAGCCCGGCGAGCATGGGCACGGTGATGAGTTGCCTGGGCGGCGCCTGGGTGCTGTGGGGCTTCGGCGTGGCGGCGATTTCCGACCGTTTCGGCCGCCGCCCGACCCTGGTGCTGTTCTCGCTGATCGCCGCCTGCTGCCCGATCGCCCTGCTCTACGCCAACAGCCCGCTGCTGATGGGCGTGCTGATGCTGCTGACCTACACCGGCCTGGGCTGCTTCACCCTGTTCATGGCGACCATCCCGGCGGAAACCGTGCCCCGTGAGGTCATGGCCACCGCCCTGGGCATGATCATGGGCATCGGCGAGCTGGTGGGCGGTTTTGTCTCACCGACCATCGCCGGCTTTGCCGCCGACCGTTTCGGCCTGTCCATCGTGATGTGGATCTCCTGCGGCGGCGCCCTGCTGGCGGCGCTGCTGGCACTGTTCCTCAAGGAAACCGCGCCGGCGGTCCTGGCACGCAGCCGCCGCGCCGAACCTTCCCCCTCTCCTGTCCTGCAAGGAAACCAGCCATGAAAGCATTGCGTTGGCATGCCGCCCGCGACCTGCGCCTGAGCGATCTGCAACTGCCGCAGCCCGGCCCGGGCGAGGTGCTGGTCAAGGTGGCCTACTGCGGTATCTGCGGCAGCGACCTGCACGAATACGCCGACGGCCCGCACTCGATTCCACAACAGGTGCCCCACCCGCTGTCCGGTTGCCGCGCGCCGCTGACCCTCGGCCACGAGTTCTGCGGCCAGGTCCTGGCGGTGGGCGCGGGCGTCGACCGGGTCCGGGTCGGCAGCCGGGTGGCGGTGGAGCCGGAGTACCGCTGCGGCGATTGCCAGTACTGCCGCGTCGGCCAGTACAACCTCTGCCAGTCCATGGGGTTTATCGGCCTGATGGGCGACGGCGGTTTCGCCGAACAGGTGCTGGTGCCGGCGTACATGCTGCACCCGCTGCCGGATTCGGTGAGTTTCAAGCAGGCCGCGGTGCTGGAGCCGGCGGCGGTGGCCTTTCACGCGCTGAACCAGAGCAGCCTGCTGGCCGGCGACAGCTGCGTGGTGTTCGGCCTCGGTCCTATAGGCCTGCTCTTGATCCTGCTGGCGCGCTTGCGCGGCGTGGAGCGGATCTTCGCCGTGGACATCAGCCCGGAACGCCGGCGGCTGGCCCGCGACTTCGGCGCCCAGGAAGTGCTCGATGGCCACGCCGCCGACCTGTCGCAACGCCTGCACGAACTGAGCGGTGGTGGCGTCGACACGGCCTTCGAGGCCGCCGGCAGCCAGCAGACCCTGAGCCTGGCCCTGCACTCGCTGCGCAAGGGCGGCGAGGTGGTGCTGGTGGGCCTGATGGGCGAGGTCAGCGTCGATGCCTTCCACCTGGTCAACCACGAACTGCGCCTGCTCGGCAGCGTGGGCTATCGCAACGCCTACCCGCCGCTGATCGAGCTGCTGGCCAGCGGCCGCCTGGACCTGACCCGCGCCGTGACCCGCTGCGTGACCCTGGACCAGGCCGTGGAGCATGGCTTCGAGGCACTGCTGCGGGACAAGAGCCAGATCAAGGTGCTGGTCAATCCCAACCCCGAACTGGCCAAGGCATGACCTGTAGCCGCTGCCGCAGGCTGCGATCGAGGACGCAGTCCTCGCCAGCGCAATCGGCAGCACCCTGGTAACCCGTTGGCGAACGCTGCGCGTCCGATCGCAGCCTTCGGCAGCGGCTACTCACAAAAACAACAAGAAACGAGTATCGACCATGAAAAGCACTCTCCTGCTGTGCCCGCTGCTGACAGCGGCGCTGTTCACCCCTTTGTGCCAGGCCGAGGCTCCCGCGCCCAACCGCGAAGGCCCGCTGGCCGGGCTCGGCGAGCAACTGGCCGGCTACGGCATCCGACCCCATGTGCAGTTCTGGAGCCTGTCGATGAAGAATCTCGACACCGGTCCGCGGCAACACAGCTTCGGCAACAGCGGCGACCTGTTCGTCGGCGCCGACTTCGACCTCGATACCCTCGCCGGCCTTACAGGCGCGGCCGTTCATTTCGAGGAAACCTTCTTCATCCTCGACACCGCCACCGGCCAGCCGACCTCGCGCAACTGGCAAGGCGCCGCCGGCAGCTATTTCGCCGGCGCGCCGATCCACAACGACATCACCAGCAACCAGCTGAGTCTGCTGACCTACCAGCAGACCTGGCTCGACGGCCAGCTCGACATGAGCCTGGGGCGCACCAACGCGCGGCGCTACTTCTATATCTACAACTGCGAAACCGTGGTCACCTGCAACGACCCGATCATCGATTCGTCCACCGGCATCCTGCCGCCGCCCTACGGCAGCTGGGGCGGCTACCTGAAGTACCAGCCGACGCCGGGTTTGTATGTGCATGCCGGGGCCTTCGAATCGAACCCGGTGGACTACCTGAAAAAACGCAAGGGCCTGGACTTCAGCACCGACGACGCCAGCGGCACCAGCCTGTTGCTGGGCATCGGCAGCAAGCACGACGGCGCCTACAGCGCCCACTATGAACTCAATGGCTACTACAACACCGCCAACCAGCACGACCCGCTGACCGGCGCCAGCGAGCACGGCACCGGCGGCGCCTTCTTCAAGTTCCAGCAAGGCTTCTGGCGGGCCGACGGCGGCCAGCGCACCGCGCCCCAGGCGCTGCTGGCGTTCGGTTCGTTGTCCCTGGCGGCCGACGACAAGCAGCCCTTCAGCCATTTCGCCGAGATCGGCCTGACTTACCTGGCGCCCTTCGACCGCGCCCAGGACAAGCTCAACCTCAAGGCCAGCTACCTGCGCCTCAACGACCACCAACTGCGCTTCCAGCAACAGGCGCGGATCGCCAACGGCGGCGACCACCGCCTGGGCGAACGCAACGTGTACGCCATCGAGGCCAACGGCCACTTCGCCCTGACCCGGCACCTGGCGCTCGAACCCAGCGTGCAGTACCTGATCAACCCGGACAACTTCTACAACCCCGAGGCCCGCGAGCTCAGCGGCAACGGTTTTGTCGTCGGCCTGCAAGTCATGTACGACGTCGGCGCGGCGCTGGGGCTGTAAACCTGCTTTTCACTGCCAACGAGGTATCTCCCATGACTGACTCTGCCCCGCGTTCGTTCGACTACATCGTGGTCGGGGCCGGCTCGGCCGGTTGCGTGCTGGCCAACCGGCTGTCCGCCGACCCGCAGCTCAGCGTCTGCCTGATCGAAGCCGGCCCCAGCGACCGCAGCCTGTTTCCCGGCGCCTATGTGCGCACCCCGGCGGGCATCATCCGCCTGATCGCCAACCCGAAGTGGAACTGGATGCATCAGTTCAGCGCCCAGGCCGCCAGCGGCGAGCGCCCGATCCCCTGCCCCCGCGGCCGGCTCTGGGGCGGCTCCAGCGCGATCAACGGCATGATCTACATCCGCGGCCACCGCAGCGACTACGACCGCTGGGCGGCGACCGGCAACCAGGGCTGGAGCTACGACGAACTGCTGCCGTACTTCCTGCGCTCGGAGCATTTCGAGCCCGGCGCCTCGCCCTGGCACGGCCAGGGCGGCGAACTCAACGTCGCCGCGCAACGCAGCCCGAGCCCTATCAATGAGGTGTTCTACCAGGCCGCCCAGGAACTGGGCTGGCGCTACAACCCGGACTTCAACGGCGAGGAACAGGAAGGCTACGGCCCCTTCCACGTCACCCAGATCAACGGCGAGCGTTGCAGCGCCGCGCGGGCCTTCCTGTACCCGGCGCTGTCGCGGCCCAACCTCAGCGTACTGAGCTCGACCCTGACCCACCGCGTGTTGCTGGAGGGCAATCGCGCCTGTGGCGTCGAGGTCAGCCAGGATGGCGCGGTGTTCCGGCTGCAGGCCCGGCGCGAAGTGATCCTCAGCGCCGGGGCGATCAACTCGCCGCAGTTGCTGTTGCTCTCCGGCATCGGCCCGGCCGACGAACTGGCGCGCCATGGCATCGCCCAGCGCCATGAACTGCCGGGAGTCGGCCACAACCTGCAGGACCATCAGGACGTGGTGCTGATGTACCGCTGCGACAGCGAGCTGACCTACGGCGTGTCGGCCAAAGGCCTGCTGCCCCTGGCCCGTTCGCCCTGGCAGTACCTGAACCGGCGCAGCGGCCCGCTGACCTCCAATACCGTGGAGTCCGGCGGTTTCCTGCGCCTGCATCCCGAGGACGCCGCCCCGGAGCTGGGCCTGATCGTCGCCCCGGCGCTGAAAAACCAGCCCCAGCGCCTGGTGCCGCTGGGCCATGGGGTCAGCCTGCACATCGCCGTGATGCACCCGCACAGCCGTGGCCAGGTCCGGCTCAATTGTGCCGATCCCCATGACAAGCCGATCATCGACAGCAACTTCCTCAGCCACCCGGAAGACCTGCGCAAGCTGGTGGCGGGCGTGCGCCTGGTGCGCCAGCTGGCGGCGAGCCAGGCCTTCTCCCGGCGCCTCAAGGGCGAGCTGGTACCCGGCCCGCAGGTGGAAAGCCAGGCGCAGATCGAGCAATGGATTCGCGACAGCCTGGGCACCGTGTTCCACCCGGTCGGCACCTGCAAGATGGGCCACGACGAACAGGCGGTGGTCGACGACCAGTTGCGGGTCCACGGCGTGCAGGGCCTGCGGGTGGCCGACGCATCGATCATGCCAAGCCTGACCACCGGCAACACCAACGCGGCGGCGATCATGATCGGCGAAAAGGCCGCGGACCTGCTGCTGGGTAAACCGGCGCCGACGATGGAAAACCCTGTTCGCCTGGAGGAGCCGGCATCCACCCTGGCGATTGGCTAAAAAGCCCCCTACGGGTTTCGTGTTGGCGCGCCGAATCCGTAGGAGCGTCCGTGTCGACAGTGATTCGGCATCGCACCGGCAAGTGCTAGCCCACGGGCCGGCAGGTGTATGGATTTTGCCGTCCCCCAGGCATATAGTTGCACCGCACAACCATATCGAGAGCCACGCCATGTCATCGTCTTCGCCGCTGGTGGATCAGATCCGCAATGAATCGCGCAAACTGGTGCGCGAGCTGGGCTTTATGGGCGCTACCCTGGCCGGATCCGATCTGCCGCCCTCGGCGGTGCATGCGCTGATCGAACTCGACCTGCACGCCCCGCTCACCGCCGCCCAGTTGGGCAAGACCCTGAATTTGGAAAAGTCCTCGGTCAGCCGCCTGCTGGGCAAGCTCATCGAACGCGGCGATATCCAGGAAAGCCCCAGCCCCACCGATGCCCGGGAAAAGCACCTGGGCCTGACCGCCAGCGGGCGCAAACAGGTCGCCGCGCTCCATGCCTTCGGCAGCGCCCAGGTGCAACAGGCGCTGCGCTTGCTGGCGCCCCGCGAGCAAAGCCAGGTGGTCGCTGGCCTGCGCAGTTATGGCCAGGCGCTGCAGGCCTGCCGCCTGGGCCATGCGCAGATCGCCACGGCAATCCCCACCGTGCAGCCTGGCTATCGGCCGGGCATGATCGGCCGCATCACCGAGCTGCATGCGCACTACTACTCACGCCTGGTGGGTTTCGGGCAGTTCTTTGAACAGCGCGTCGCGGCGGGCCTCGCGGAGTTCAGCGAGCGCCTGGACAACCCCGATAACGGCGTCTGGCTGGCGGTGCTGGACGAGCAGATCGTCGGCTCGATCGCCATCGACCTCGGCGACACCGCGGATCGCCCTCAGGCCGACAGAGTCGCCCATCTACGCTGGTTTATCCTCGACGAGGCGGCCCGTGGCACCGGCATCGGTCGCCTGCTGCTCAAGGCGGCGCTGGAGCATTGCGACCGGGTGCGGGCAACCACCTGCTATCTGTGGACCTTCAGCGGCCTGGACGCCGCCCGGCACCTGTACGAAGCCTTCGGCTTCCAGCTGGTGGAGGAACAGCCGGCGGCGCAATGGGGCAAGACCGTGCTGGAGCAGAAGTTCGCGCGCCGCCATCCCGGCCTGGCCTGAAACGCCTCAGCGGTTGGCCGGCGGCGCGATATTCCACAGCCGCGGCCAGTCTTCGGAGGACAAGCCATTGCAGGTCGGCATCTGCCGGTAATCGCTGAGCTGGAAGCTTTCGCCGTCGAACAGCCAGCGCCCGGTTTCACCGCAGTCGCCGATGCCGCGCGCCAGATAGAAGGTGGTCAGCACCCCGGTCTTGGGGTCGTAGTGGGCGCCGCCCGAGCCGTCCGCGTTGTTCATGGGCAAGGCTTGCCGGCGCAATTCCTCGAGCTGCGGCGGGTTGCCGCGCGACCAGCTGCTGATCAGGTAGTCGCAGTTGTAGGCCGCGCAGTCGCTCAGCACTACCGTCAACGCCCGCTGCGCGGTCAGCGGATAGACCTCGACCTGGGGCTCGGCCACAAAGTCTTCATCGTCGTTGGGCGTGCCTGGCGCAGCGAATTTCACCGCGGCCGCCGAGATCCGCGTGCGTTGCGCCGCCGTCAGTTCCGGTGCCCCCGGATAAGCCCGCAGCTGCGCCGGCAGCGGCCGCGCCGGCACCTCGCTGGCCGGACGCTGGCCTGGCCGCCACAGCGCCGTCACGCCATCGACCCGGCCCTGTACCGAGTCCATCAGCAGCAGCGCCGCCGATAATCCGGACAACGGCACCCGGGCCTCGTCATTTCCCTCCAGCTTCAGCTCCTCGGCATTGCGCAGGCGTTCCAGCCACTGGCCGGCCCGGGCCGGGTCGGCGATTTCATAGCGGGTGACCTGGATCTGCGCGCCCTTCTTCTCCGGCAACAGCACCAGGGCGTCCAGCAGTTGCGGCTCCAGCGGTTGGCCGTCGAGGCGCAAGGCCGTCAGCTCGGCGGGTTCGCCGCGCTGGTCCAGGCGTATTTCCAGCGGACCGTCGGGGCCGGCGCGACGCTGGATATGCAGGGTCAGGCTGCTGTACTGCACACCGTGCTCGCCGTTGGGCGCACTCAAGGCGTGGCAACTGCGCAGGTTGTCGCAGCCGGTGATCCATTCCTTGGTCTGGCGCAGCAACGGCACCTTTTCCGCGGCGCTCTGCGCCATCGCCTGGGCGGCGCTGGCGGTCAGCAAAAGAACCATCAGGGTGCGCTGCAACATGGGACTTTCCTTGTCGGGTAAAAGCGCCGATTGTCCCACGCAGCGCGCTGGCGCTCCCAGCTTTTTTGCCCTCAGGACGAGGGTTTCGCCGCGCCCTGGCGCGCCCGGTATTCCCCCGGCGTCATCTTCGCGTAGCGCTGGAAGAACCGGCTGAAATACGCCGGGTCCTTGAACCCCAGCTGGTAACAGATTTCGTTCACCGAACTGGCGGTGAACAGCAGCAGGCGCTTGGACTCCTGCATCAGGCGCTCGTACACCAGGCGTTTCGACGGCAGGTCGGCGATGCGCCGGCAGACATCGTTGAGACGCGCCTCGGTGACGCCGATCTGCCCGGCATAGCACGACAGCGGCCAATGCTCCAGGTAGCGGGCTTCGATCAGTTCGTTGAAGCGATGGAAGATGTGCAGGTCTTCATGCCGCGCCGGGCGGGCCTTGAGGGAATTGGCCGAAAGCCTGAGCAGGCTGATCAGGATCAACCGGGTCAGGGCTTCCAGCGCCGGCGCATGCCCGGCGCCCTGCCCGGCGACTTCCTCCTGCAACTCATCGAACAGCAGCGCCAGGCGCCGCGCCTCACCGGCGAACCCCGGGTCCAGGCGCGCCAGGGCCACGCAGGCCGGCGCCACCTGGGGGCCGCTGGCGAGGCGGCTGTCGGCTTCGATCAGCTCCCACACCAGCTGCTGGCGCACGGTCAGTACGTGGCCTTCGCTGTCGGCCTCGGTGACGAAGGAATGGGCAATGGTCGGCGGCGTGAGGAAAAACATCGGCCCCGATTCCAGGTATTGCTGGTCGTCGAGGTAGACCCGCACCGCGCCGCTTTTCACGTAGTGCACCTGGAAAAACCGGTCGTGGCGGTGCACCGGCATGTTGCGGCCGAAGAACCCGGCCAGGTTGCTCAGCTTGTCGTAATGCACCTGCGAGTCGGCGTAGCGCTGGTCGTAGACCTGGCCGATGTTGATGTTGGGGATCGGCTGGCGATCGCTCATGGTGGCGTGTCTCTTTTCTTCGCTCGCGGCGCTTCTTATTTTCGCCCGCGGCGTTTTTATTTTTTACCTGCGGCAAGCGCCCACATCCTGCGTGATTCGCGGCCTGTTCACCAGCACGGGGCAGACAGTTGGTGATCGGCTCCTGGCCGGCGCTTGACGATCATTAACATATTAAATATAACGTTAACACATTAACGAAATCATCTCGTCTTCCGCGATGCTCAGGAGAAAATCACAATGAGCCGTGCACTGCATGAAGTCGCCACCGGCACCCTGTTCGGCGTCGCGCTGAACTACCAGGGCCTGTTGCGCAGCCACCTGGAATCCTTCACCCAGCCGCCCTACCAGAAGCCACCGGTCAAGCCGGTGCTGTTCATCAAGACGCCCAACACGCGCAATGTCCACGGCGGCGCCGTGATCTATCCGCAAGGTGTCGAGCGCCTGCAACCGGGCCCGGCGCTGGGCGTGGTGATCGGCAAGAGCACCAGCCGGGTCAGCGTGGAAAACGCCCTGCAGCACGTGGCCGGCTACACCATCGTCAACGAGTTCAGCCTGCCGGAAGACAGCTACTACCGCCCCGCCGTCAAGGCCAAGTGCCGTGACGGTTTCTGCGCCTTCGGCCCGGAACTGGTGCCGGCGGCCCAGGTGCGCGATCCCCATGATCTGGAATTGAAACTGTGGGTCAACGGTGAACTGCTGCAACGCAACAGCACCGCCAACTTCGTGCGCGGCATACCGCAATTGATCGCCGAACTCAGCGAGTTCATGACCCTGCACGAGGGCGACGTGCTGATCACCGGCACCCCCGAAGGCCGGGTCGACGTCAAGCCCGGCGACCGCATCGAAGTGGAGATCAGCGGCCTGGGCCGTCTCGCCAATCACGTTGTCGCTGAAGAAATAGCCGCCGAAGTAGCCGCTGAATAAGGAGCCGTCATGAAACACGCCCGCATCCGTTATCAAGGCCAGGTCCACGAGGTCGTGGTCAACGCGCCCAACAGCGTGAAACTGGCCGATGGCCGTGTGCTCGCCGAGGATCAGGTCGAGTGGCTGCCCCCGGCCACCGGCAGCATGTTCGCCCTGGGCCTGAACTACGCCGACCACGCCGCCGAACTGGCCTTCAAGCCGCCGACCGAGCCGCTGGTGTTCATCAAGTCCCCCGGCACCTACACCGGCCACAACCAGGTCACCTGGCGCCCGGACAATGTCGCCTACATGCACTACGAGTGCGAACTGGTGGCGGTGATCGGCAAGACCGCGCGCAACGTCAAGCGCGAGGACGCCCTGGATTACCTGGCCGGCTACACGGTGTGCAACGACTACGCGATCCGCGACTACCTGGAAAACTACTACCGGCCCAACCTGCGGGTGAAGAACCGCGACGCCACCACCCCGGTCGGGCCGTGGATAGTCGACGTCGCCGACGTGCCCGAGCCGAACCGGCTGAAGCTGCGCACCTGGGTCAACGGTGAGTTGCGCCAGGAAGGCAGCACCTGCGACATGATCTTCGACATCCCCTACCTGATCGAATACCTGTCCAGCTTCATGACCCTGCAACCGGGCGACATGATCGCTACCGGCACCCCGGAAGGCCTGTCCGACGTGGTGCCCGGCGACGAAGTGGTGGTGGAAGTCGAAGGCGTCGGCCGGCTGGTCAACCGCATCGTCAGCGAGGCGGAGTTCTTCAGGATCAAGGCACAACACGACACGCAACTGGCGGCCAAGGAGCACGCATAAATGATCAAACACTGGATCAACGGCCGCGAGGTCGAAAGCCAAGACACCTTCGTCAACTACAACCCGGCCACCGGCGAGGCCATCGGTGAAGTGGCCAGCGGCGGCGCCGGGGAAATCGCCCAGGCGGTCGCGGCGGCCAAGGAAGCCTTTCCGAAATGGGCCAACACCCCGGCCAAGGAACGGGCGCGGCTGATGCGCAAGCTGGGCGAGCTGATCGACCGGAACGTGCCGCACCTGGCGGAGCTGGAAACCCTCGACACCGGCCTGCCGATCCACCAGACCAAGAACGTGCTGATCCCGCGCGCCTCGCACAACTTCGACTTCTTCGCCGAGGTCTGCACCCGCATGGATGGCCACAGCTATCCGGTGGACGACCAGATGCTCAACTACACCCTGTACCAGCCGGTCGGCGTCTGCGCGCTGGTGTCGCCGTGGAACGTGCCGTTCATGACCGCCACCTGGAAGACCGCGCCGTGCCTGGCGCTGGGCAACACGGCGGTGCTGAAGATGTCCGAGCTGTCGCCGCTGACCGCCAACGAACTGGGGCGCCTGGCGGTCGAAGCCGGCATTCCCAATGGTGTGCTGAACATCGTCCAGGGCTATGGCGCCACCGCCGGCGATGCCCTGGTGCGCCACCCGGACGTGCGGGCGATCTCCTTCACCGGCGGCACCGCCACCGGCAAGAAGATCATGCAGACCGCGGGGCTGAAAAAGTACTCCATGGAACTGGGCGGCAAGTCGCCGGTGCTGATCTTCGAAGACGCCGACCTGGAGCGCGCCCTGGATGCGGCGCTGTTCACCATCTTCTCGCTCAACGGCGAACGCTGCACCGCCGGCAGCCGGATCTTCGTCCAGGAAAGCGTGTACCCGCAGTTCGTCGCCGAGTTTGCCGCCCGCGCCAAGCGCCTGATTGTCGGTGACCCGCAGGACCCGAAGACCCAGGTCGGCTCGATGATCACCCAGGCCCACTACGACAAGGTCACCGGCTATATCCGCATCGGCATCGAAGAAGGCGCCACCCTCCTCGCCGGTGGCCTGGAGCGCCCGGCCAACCTGCCGGCGCACCTGGGCCGTGGCCAGTTCATCCAGCCGACGGTGTTCGCCGACGTCGATAACAAGATGCGCATCGCCCAGGAAGAGATCTTCGGCCCGGTGGTCTGCCTGATCCCGTTCAAGGACGAGGCCGAGGCCCTGCGACTGGCCAACGACACCGAGTACGGCCTGGCCTCCTATATCTGGACCCAGGACATCGGCAAGGCCCATCGCCTGGCCCGTGGCATCGAGGCCGGCATGGTGTTCATCAACAGCCAGAACGTGCGCGACCTGCGCCAGCCGTTCGGTGGGGTCAAGGGCTCCGGCACCGGCCGCGAAGGCGGCGAGTACAGCTTCGAGGTGTTTGCCGAGATCAAGAACATCTGTATCTCCATGGGCAGCCACCACATCCCGCGCTGGGGCGTGTAAGGTTTTGCAATCCTGTAGCCGCTGCCGAAGGCTGCGCTCGTCTCGGAACGAGACGCCGCTTGAAGTCCCTGCGGGACTTATCGCAGCCTGCGGCAGCGGCTACGGGCCGAACAATAAGATGTTTCAGGAGAAGCACCATGGGCGAAGTCGTCATGGCCGCCAAGGTCTGCCACGTTCCATCGATGTACCTGTCCGAACTGCCGGGCAAGCACCACGGCTGTCGCGAAGCGGCGATCGCCGGGCACAAGGAAATCGCCCGTCGCGCCCGTGAGCTGGGGGCCGACACCGCCGTGGTGTTCGACGTGCACTGGCTGGTCAACAGCGGTTACCACATCAACTGCGGCGAGCACTTCAAGGGCACCTACACCAGCAACGAACTGCCGCACTTCATCAAGAACATGGACTACGACTACCACGGCTGCCCGGAACTGGGCGAGCTGATTGCCGCCCAAGCCAATGCCGCCGATGTGCGCACCCTCGCCCACAACATCCCCAGCCTGGAGCTGGAGTACGGCACCCTGGTGCCGATACGCTACATGCACATGGACGTACCGCCGGAGCAGCATTTCAAGGTGATTTCCATCGCCGCCTGGTGTGCCTGGCACAAGCTCGAAGACAGCTTCACCTTCGGCGCCGCGGTGCGCCGGGCCATCGAGAAGAGCGACCGCAAGGTCCTGGTGCTGGCCTCCGGCTCCCTGTCGCACCGTTTCTCCGACGACCGCGAGGCCGAAGCCAACATCCACAACTGGACCCGCGAGTTCGACAAACAGATGGACCTGCGAGTGGTCGAGCTGTGGCAACAGGGGCGCTTTCGCGAGTTCTGCTCGATGCTCCCGGACTACGCCGAGCACTGCTTCGGCGAAGGCCGGATGCACGACACCGCCATGCTCCTGGGCCTGCTCGGCGGCCCCGAATACAACCGGCCGGCGGAAATCGTCACCGCGCCTTTCGGCAGCTCCGGCACCGGCCAGATCAACGCCATTTTCCCGCTCTAGACGCCGCGCCAGCCTCGCCAACCCAGCCCTGGATTTCCAGGGCTGGCCGCCGAAGGCTCGCCCGCAAGGAGGATCACATGCCGCATTTCATCGCTGAATACACCGACAACATCGAGCAGGCCGCCGACCTGCCAGGGCTGTTCGAGAAGGTCCACAACTACCTCGGGGCCAGCGGCGTGTTCCCGCTCGGCGGCATCCGCAGTCGCGGCGTGCGCCTGGACACCTGGCGCATGGCCGACGGCAAGCACGACTACGCCTTCGTCCATATGCGCCTGCAAGTCGGCGCCGGGCGCGACCTGGCGACAAGACGCAAGGTCGCCGAGGACCTGTTCGAGATCATCAAGGCGCACTTCGCCGAGCTCCAGGCCCAGCGCCTGCTGGCGCTGTCGTTCGAAATGAGCGAGCTGGATGCCGAGCTGAACTTCAAGCACAACAACGTGCATGAGTTTCTCAAGCGGCAAGCGTGACCTGTAGCCGCTGCCGCAGGCTGCGATAAGACCGAAGGCCTTCAGCGAGCTTGAAGTCGCTGCGGCCGTCCCGGCCGATCGCAGCCTGCGGCAGCGGCTACAAAGTCCGTGCCCTATCGACAAGAACAATAAAAGAGACCCGCCCATGTCCAGCTCGACCCTTGCCCTGCCCAGCGCGGTGGAGACCAACGACACCTATCGCCGGATCACCTGGCGGCTGATGCCCCTGCTGTTCACCTGCTACATCTTCGCCCACCTGGACCGCATCAACATCGGCTTCGCCAAGTTGCAAATGACCCAGGACCTGGGCTTCAGCGACAGCGTCTACGGCTTCGGCGCCGGCCTGTTCTTCATCGCCTATGCGCTGTTCGGCGTGCCCAGCAACCTGGCATTGGACCGGGTCGGGCCGCGCCGCTGGATCGCCACCTTGATGGTGGTCTGGGGCCTGCTGTCCAGTGCCATGCTGCTGGTGGACAACGCCGCCGGCTTCTACCTGTTGCGCTTTCTGCTGGGGGTGGCCGAGGCCGGGTTTTTCCCCGGCATCCTGGTGCTGCTCAACCGTTGGTTCCCGGCCAGCCGCCGCGGCCAGGTGACCGCGTTGTTCGCCATTGCCGTGCCCATGGCCGGGGTGATCGGCGGGCCGCTGTCGGGCTGGATTCTCGAAAGCTTTCACGACCTGGGCGGGATGCGCGGCTGGCAGTGGATGTTCCTGATCGAAGGCCTGCCGGTGGTCCTGCTCGGCCTGGTGGTGCTCAAGGCGCTGCCGGAAAGCATCGACAGCGTCGGCTGGCTGAGCGCCCCACAAAAGCAGCAACTGCACGCGGCCCTGAGCGAGGAGGAACAGCACAAGCCGATCACCCGCTTCGCCGGCATCCTCCAGGACAAACATATCTGGCTGCTGGTGTGCATCTATTTCGCAGTGATGCTGGCGGTCAACACCATCGCCTTCTGGATGCCGACCCTGATCCACCACGCCGGCATCGCCCGCGACAGCCGCGTCGGCCTGCTCAGCGCCCTGCCGTACCTGGCCGGCTGCCTGTTCATGATCGGTGTCGGCCGTTCCTCCGACCGCCTGCGCGAACGGCGCTGGCACCTCGGCGTGCCACTGCTGATGTCCAGCCTCGGCCTGATCGTCGCAGGCGTCGCCCCGGACAACGCCTGGCTGGTGATGGCCGGGCTGCTGGTGGCCGGCATGGGCGCCAGCGCCGCGCTGCCGATGTTCTGGCAACTGCCGCCGGCCTTTCTCGCCAGCAACACCCAGGCCGCGGGGATCGCCCTGATCAGTTCCTTCGGCAGCATCGCCGCCTTCCTCGCGCCCTACCTGATCGGCGTGGTCCGCGACGCCACCCAGAGCGCCAGCCTCGCCCTGTATGCCCTGGCCCTGCTGATCGCCCTCGGCGCCTGGCTGGTGTTGCGGGTGCCAGCCCTTATCGTCAATCCCCAGGAGAAATAACCATGCTCAGCCTTTCGGACATCCAGCAGGCCGCCGCCCGCCTCGACGCCGCCGAACGCAATCGGGAACAGATCGCCCAGCTGTCGCTGGAGTTTCCCGGCATCACTATCGAGGACGCCTACGCCATCCAGCGCAGTTGGGTGGAACACAAGATCCGCGCCGGGCGCAAGCTGGTCGGGCACAAGATCGGCCTGACCTCGCGGGCCATGCAGGTGTCGTCGAACATCAGCGAACCGGACTTCGGCGCCCTGCTGGACGACATGCTGTTCGAGGAAGGCAGCGACATTCCGTTCCAGCGCTTCATCGTGCCGCGGGTCGAGGTGGAACTGGCGTTCATCCTCGGCAAGCCGCTCAAGGGCCCGGACTGCACGCTGTTCGATGTGCTCGACGCCACCGAATGGGTGATCCCGGCCCTGGAGATCATCGACGCGCGCATCCAGCAGGTCGACCCGCAAACCCAGGTTACGCGCAAGGTGTTCGACACCATCTCCGACAACGCCGCCAACGCCGGGGTGGTCATGGGCGGCCGCGCGGTGCGCCCCAACGATATCGACCTGCGCAAAGTGCCGGCGGTGCTCTATCGCAACGGCGTGATCGAGGAGTCCGGGGTGTCCGCCGCGGTGCTCAACCATCCGGCCAAGGGCGTGGCCTGGCTGGCCAACAAACTGGCGGCCTACGACGTCGGCCTGGAGGCCGGGCAGATCATCCTCGGCGGTTCCTTCACCCGCCCGGTGGCCGCCCGCCCCGGCGATACCTTCCACGTCGACTACGATCAGCTCGGCAGCATCGCCTGCCGTTTTGTCTGAGGAGAATGCTCATGCAACTGCCGATCAATCATTTCAAGCAACGCCTGCGCCAGGACGCGCCGCAGATCGGCCTGTGGCTGGGCCTGGCCAATGCCTATTGCGCGGAGCTGGCGGCCAACGCCGGTTTCGACTGGCTGCTGCTGGACGGCGAACACGCGCCCAACGACCTCAACAGCCTGCTCGGCCAGTTGCAGGCCATCGCGCCCTACCCGGTGCAAGGCATCATTCGCCCGCCGGTGGGCGACACCGCGCTGATCAAGCAACTGCTGGACATCGGCGCCCAGACCCTGCTGATCCCCATGGTCGAAAGCGTCGAGCAGGCCCGGCAGCTGGTACGCGCCATGCGTTATCCGCCCGCGGGCATCCGTGGTGTCGGCAGCGCCCTGGCCCGGGCCTCGCGCTGGAACAGCATCCCCGGTTACCTGGACCAGGCCGATGAGCAGATGTGCCTGCTGCTGCAGATCGAGAACCTCGAAGGCCTGGCCAACCTGGATGCCATCGCCGCCCTTGATGGAGTCGATGGCCTGTTTATCGGCCCGGCCGACCTCTCGGCGTCCATGGGCCATCGCGGCAACCCGGGACATCCCGAGGTGGTCGCGGCGATCGAGGATGCCATCGCGCGCATCCGCAAGGCCGGCAAGGCGGCCGGGATCCTCAGCGCCGACCGGACATTGGCGCAGCGCTATATCGAGCTGGGGGCGAACTTCGTCGCGGTGGGGGTGGACACCACCGTGCTGATGAAGGGTTTGCAGGGGTTGCTGGGGCAGTACAAGGAGGTGGCGACGCCTACCTCAGGTGGCGGGGTCTACTAACCCCTGTAGCCGCTGCCGAGCCCGCGAGGCTGCGAACGGCCGCACAGCGGCCGCAACGGGGCCAACGCGGGTATCCAGACCCAAAGCAATCACAGGTTTTGCGCCTGCTGCGCAGTCGATCGCAGCCTCGCGGGCTCGGCAGCGGCTACAGGTCTGCGCCTTGCAGGAGCGAGGCTTGCCCGCGATGGCCTCAGCCCTGGCGCGCCGCCAGGCGCCAGACCCGGGCGATGTCCGAGGCCCTGTCGCGCAACAGGCGCGGCGCCTCGGCACAGGCCTGCTCCAGGGTCATGGGGCCGCTGGCCAGGGCAAAGGCCGCATCCACCCCGTGCTCATACATCTGCTCGTAGCCCTCGCCCAGGGTCCCGGCGATCACGATCACCGGCACCTGGTGCTGCTTGGCGATGCGCGCCACGCCAAAGGGGGTCTTGCCGCGCAGGGTCTGGGCGTCGAAGCGACCTTCGCCGGTAATCACCAGGTCCGCGCCCTGCACGGCCTCGGCCAGCCCCACCAGCTCGGCCACCACTTCCACCCCCGGACGAAACCGCGCGCCGAGGAACGCTTTGGCGGCGAACCCCAGGCCACCGGCGGCGCCGCTGCCCGGATCGTCGCGCACGTCCTTGCCCAGCACCCGCGCGGCCTGGTCGGCGAACTGGCCGAGAGCCCGGTCCAGCTGCTCGACCTGCTGCGGCGACGCGCCCTTCTGCGGGCCGAAAATCGCCGAGGCGCCGTGAGGACCACAGAGCGGGTTGTCGACGTCGGCGGCGATCTCGAAACGCACCTCGGCCAGGCGTGGATCGAGGTGGCTCAGGTCGACCCGCGCGACCCGCGCCAGGGCCAGACCGCCCAGGGGCAAGACCTGGCCATCGCGATCCAGCAGGCGCACGCCCAGCGCCTGCAAGGCACCGCTGCCGGCGTCGTTGGTGGCGCTGCCGCCGATGGCCAGGATCACCCGCCGCGCGCCGGCATCCAGGGCCGCGCGGATCAGCTCGCCGGTGCCGACGGTGCTGCTGGTGCAGGCATCGCGCTGGCCCGGCGGCACCAGTTGCAGGCCACTGGCCTCGGCCATTTCGATGATCGCGGTGTGGCTCTGCGGCAGCCAGCCCCAGCGCGCCTCCACCGGCGCGCCCAGCGGTCCCTGGACCCGGGTGGTGCGCAACTGGCCCTCGCAGGCATCGAGGATCGACTCCACGGTGCCCTCGCCGCCGTCCGCCATCGGGCACTGGATCAGCTGCGCGTCCGGCCACACCCGCGCCAGCCCGTCGGCGATGGCGCTGGCCACGCCAGAGGCACTCAGGCTGTCCTTGAAGGAGTCGGGGGCGATGATGATTTTCATGGGCTATCTCCGGTTCTTATGGCGCCCATGCTGCCAGTTGGCCGCGACCTTGACCCCGGTCCGCTGCACAAGTGTGGGGCGGCTTTATTGTTCATTTTCACAATAGCTGCATCGCACGCGTCTGTAGCCGCTGTCGAGCCCTGGCGAGGCTGCGCACGACCGCGCAGCGGTCGCAGA
This sequence comes from Pseudomonas chlororaphis subsp. chlororaphis, assembly GCF_003945765.1. NCBI lineage: Bacteria > Pseudomonadati > Pseudomonadota > Gammaproteobacteria > Pseudomonadales > Pseudomonadaceae > Pseudomonas > Pseudomonas chlororaphis. The sequence continues at coordinate 3,886,575 of NZ_CP027712.1, forward strand.
ACCGCGCCACACCGATAGACAGACATACCGCGTCGCCGGGTTTACGGGGCGCTGCCCCGATCGCAGCCTACGGCAGCGGCTACAGGGCCTGGCATTACAACGGGGATGGCTCGGTCTGCGGCAACAGTTGCACCGCCAGGTACAGCGCCAGCATGCCGTCAAGCTTGAGCGGGTCGACGCCGCTGAGCTCGGCGATGCGTTCCATGCGGTAGCGCAGGCTGTTGCGGTGGATGCCCAGGGCGTCGGCGCAGGCCTGGCTCTGGCCGTCGTGGTCGCACCAGCTGCGCAGGGTCGCCAGCAGCTGGCCATTGGCGTCCTTGGCGATGACCTTGCGCAAGGGGCTGAGCAACTCGTCCAGGGCATCGTCATTGCGGTGGCGCCAGAGCATCACCGGCAGGCGGAAACGATTGAGGGTCAGCAAGCGCGACTGGGGCAGCACGTCGCGGCCATAGGCGAGCAGGTCGCCGACCCGCCGGTAGCAACGGCGCAGCCCCGCCAGCCCGTCGGCCTGGCCGCCCACGGCGATGCGCAGGATGTTCCAGCCCAGGCTGTCGAGTTTCTCCAGCAGTCGCGGGTTATCGACACTCAGGGTCGCCGGCCGGCACCACAGCAACGAGGACTTGGCCGAGCTGACGCACCAGCTGTCCGGGTAACGGGACATCAGCCAGGCACTCAGGGCCTCGACGGTCTGCGCCCCGCCCTCCTGGGGCTGGCCCAGTTCGAATAGATAGGGCGTGCGCGGCAACTGCGGCTTGAGGCCCATCTGCTGCGCCTCGTCCACCAGCCGCGGCGAGTCCCCACTGTCACTGAGCAACAGCGCCAGCAAGTCGTCGCAACGCTGGCGGCGCCATTGCTGTTCGGCCTGCTGGTGGCGCTGGCCCACCAGCATCTCGGCGGTCATGCGCACCAGCTCGGCATAGGTGCGCAGCAGTTCCGGCTCTCCGGTGATGCCCAGCACGCCGATCAGCCGCTGGTCGTGCAGCAGCGGCAGGTTGATCCCCGGTTGCACGCCCTTGAGGTGCTTGGCGGTCTGCGCGTCGATCTCCACCACCCGGCCGTTGGCCAGCACCAGTTGCGCGCCTTCGTGGCGGGTGTTGATGCGCTCGGGCTCGCCGCTGCCAAGGATCAGGCCCTGGCTGTCCATGACGTTGACGTTGTAGGGCAGGATGGCCATCGTCCGGTCGACAATGTCCTGCGCCAGGTCGTGATCGAGTTCGAACATAGCGGCGTGATCCTAGGCTCTCTACGAAAAGTGGCTGCATGCTGGGCGCCTTCGGCGCTACGCGGGCCATGCTGCGTTAAAAACAGGCTCGGGGCGATGGCGAAGGCTTGTTCACCGGCACAGGGGATGCCGGCAAAGCCTGTGCGCCGGCACAAAGACAGCGGCCCATGGGGTGACCGAGACTCTCGGGGCGATCAACGTTAACCTCGCATCGCAAAAAATCATAATAAAGAGAGACACGCCATGTCACAGAGCGCCGCTGCCACCCTGGCCACCGATGACGATAAAAACGCCGTCTACAAGCGCATCACCCTGCGCCTGATCCCCTTCATCTTTATCTGCTACCTGTTCAACTACCTGGACCGGGTGAACGTCGGCTTTGCCAAGCTGCAGATGCTCGATGCCCTGAAATTCAGCGAAACCGTCTACGGCCTGGGTGCCGGGATCTTCTTCATCGGCTACGTGCTGTGCGGCGTGCCGAGCAACCTGGCGCTGAACAAGTTCGGCCCGCGGCGCTGGATCGCGCTGATGATGATCGCCTGGGGCACGCTGTCGACCTGCCTGCTGTTCGTCACCACCCCGACCCAGTTCTACAGCCTGCGCCTGCTCACCGGCGCCGCCGAAGCCGGCTTCTTCCCCGGCGTGGTGCTGTACCTCTCGCAGTGGTTCCCGAGCTTTCGCCGCGGGCGCATCATGGCCCTGTTCATGTCGGCGATCCCGGTGTCCGGCCTGCTCGGCAGCCCGTTCTCCGGCTGGATCCTCAACCACTTCGCCGCGGGCCAGGGCGGCATGGCCGGCTGGCAGTGGATGTTCCTGCTGCAGGGCATCCCCACGGTGATCCTCGGCGCCCTGGCGTACTTCCTGCTCAATGACAACTTCGCCCACGCCAAGTGGCTGAGCCCGCAGGAACGCGCGCTGCTGGAAGCCGACCAGGCCGAAGACGCCGCGAGCAAGCCACGCACCAGCGGCGACTCCCTGGCGGCGGTGTTCAAAAACCCGGCCATCTGGGCTTTCGGCCTGATCTACTTCTGCATCCAGAGTGGCGTGTACGCCATCAACTTCTGGCTGCCGTCGATCATCAAGAACCTCGGCTTCAGCGACAACCTGGTGATCGGCTGGCTCAGCGCCATTCCCTATCTGCTGGCGGCGCTGTTCATGCTGATGGTCGGGCGCTCGGCCGACCTGCGCCAGGAACGCCGCTGGCATTTGGTGGTACCGATGCTGATGGGTGCCATCGGCCTGGTGATCGCGGTCAACTTCGCCGCCAACCCGACCATCGCCATCCTCGGCCTGACCCTCGCCACCATGGGCGCCCTCACCGGCCTGCCGATGTTCTGGCCGGTGCCGACCGCGCTGCTCAGCGCCGGCGCCGCCGCGGGGGGCCTGGCGCTGATCAACTCCATGGGCCAGATGGCCGGTTTCCTCAGCCCCTACATCGTCGGCTGGGTCAAGGACAGCACCGGCTCCACCGACGCCGCGCTGTACCTGCTGGCCGGGGTCATCGTCGCGGGTAGCCTGCTGGCCCTGCGCATGACCCGCACGCTGAAACGCTGAGCCATACCTCCGAGCCTGCCACCGGGCCTGCCCTCTGGCGGGCCCGGCTTCCCGGGACAAACTGCGGGTTTGTCACCGCCTCGCTACAAAAAGCAACAGCCGACCTCAGCTCCCCCGTGGTATATCGGACAGACGTCCGGCCGCGGCAGTTTTCCATTGGCTGGATCGATTGATGACTCCCTCGCAGACCTTACCGAAGGAAGACCCACACGATCATGACCGCGCCCACCTCCCTCGCCCGCCTCAGCGATATCCAAGCCCTCGAACAACAACAGCCCCTGGCCCAGCGCAATCTTCCCGCCAGCACCTATGAACTGTTGCAACGCTCGGCCAGCCGTTTCGGCGAGCGCACCGCCCTGACCTTCCTGCCCCAGGGCAGCATCCAGGACCAGCCCTGGAACATCGGCTACGCCGAGTTGTTCGCCCAGGTCACCCGTACCGCCAACGCCCTGCACCGGCTGGGCATCCGCCCGGGCAAGGCGGTGTCGTTCCTGCTGCCCAACCTGCCGCAGACCCATTACGTGATCTGGGGCGGCGAGGCCGCCGGGATCGTCAACGCCATCAACCCGCTGCTGGAGCCTGCGCACATCGCCGAACTGGTCCGCGCCTCGCGCACCACGGTGCTGGTGACCCTGGCGCCCTTCCCCGGCACCGACCTCTGGCAAAAGGTCGCCAACCTGCGCGAACGCCTGCCGGAGCTGGAGGCCATCGTCACCATCGACCTGGCCAACCTGCTGCCCGAGCCGCAACGCAGCGCGATCAAGAGTCAGCGCCCGGCGATGCCGGAAGGCGTGCTGGACTTCGACAGCCTGCTGGCCGCCTGCCCCGCCGACCACCTGGAAAGCGGCCGGGTGATCCAGCCGGACGACATTGCCTCGTACTTCCACACCGGCGGTACCACCGGCACACCGAAACTGGCGCCCCACAGCCACCTCAATGAAGTGGCGATGGCCGAGATCATCAGCCTGCACGGCGACTACGACAGCAGCGATGTGCTGCTCTGCGGGCTGCCGCTGTTCCATGTCAACGGGGTGATGGTCACCGGCCTGTCCGCCTTCCACCGCGGTGCCCGGGTGCTGCTGGCCGGCCCCCAGGGCTACCGCAACCCGACCCTGATCAAGGATTTCTGGCAGTTGGTGGAGCGTTATCGGGTCAGCTGTTTCAGCGGCGTACCGACCATCTATGCCGCCTTGCTGCAAGTGCCCAATGACGGCATCGATGTCTCCAGCCTGCGTTTTGCCGTGTGTGGCGCCGCGCCCATGCCGGTGGAACTGATCCGTCAGTTCGAAGCGCGTTCGGGGCTGAAGATCATCGAAGGCTACGGCCTCACCGAAGGCACCTGTGCCACCAGTTGCAACCCCCAGGACGGCGAACGCCGCCCCGGCTCCATCGGCCTGCGCCTGCCGTACTGCGAGGTCAAGATCGCCGTGCTCGACAGCGACGGCCATTACCTGCGCGACGCCGCCACCGACGAACCCGGCAACGTCTGCCTGCGCGGGCCGACGGTGTTCAAGGGTTATCTGCAGGCCGACAAGAACCAGGGCATGTGGCTCGACGGCGGCTGGTTCAACACCGGCGATCTGGGGCGCATCGACCGGGACGGCTACATCTGGCTGACCGGGCGCAGCAAGGACCTGATCATCCGCGGCGGCCACAACATCGACCCGCAGATGATCGAAGAAGCCCTGCACCGCCATCCGGCCGTGGCCATGGCCGCGGCGGTGGGCAAGCCGGACATCAAGGCCGGCGAGCTGCCGGTGGTGTACGTCCAGCTCAAGGCTGGCGCCAGCGCCGCCCCGGCCGAATTGCTGGAGCACGCCGCGCGGCATATCCATGAACGGGCCGCGCTACCCAAGGACGTCTGGCTGCTCGAGCAGATCCCCTTGACGGCCGTGGGCAAGACCTTCAAGCCGGCCCTGCGCCTGGACGCCATTCGCCGGGTGTTCGAAGACGAGGTGCGGCAGGTTGCCGAGGGCATCCGCGTCGAAGCCGTCAGCGACGATCGCCACGGGCAACGGGTGGATATCCATGTGCCCGGCCTGGACGCCACCCGCCGCGCGGCCCTGGAGCAGCGCCTGAGCGGTTATGCGGTGCGCTACCAGTTGCATTCGGCCTGAATTGCCGGCGGCCCCGGCCATCGGGGTCGCCGCGCTTCAAGGCATTCACCTGTAGCCGCTACCGCAGGCTGCGATCGGTTTGGGCGGCACTCCGTGCGAAGCAGCCGTGACCGGAGAGAAGCCGTTTTGCTGACAGACCGCGTCATGGCTGATGGCGAGTCCTGCGGCCTCGATCGCAGCCTGTGGCAGCGGCTACAGTTTCGGCTTCTGCGCTGACGGACCAGATGCTTGCGCCCCCCGTATTGGCGTGGCCATGTTTCAGGCCGGCGCGCCGCCATCCGCCACATAGCGATACCTCGGATGCAGGTCGGGGCTCGCCGGTGCATCCAGTTCCAGTACCAGGCCACCCGGCATCCGCACGAAAATCTGCCAGGTGCCGTCCTGCGGTACTTGCGCCACCTGATGCGGCAAGCCGCTGGCCTGGACCCGCTGCAATAGATGCGCGGCATCCTCCTCGGTCCTGAAGGCGATATGGCTGAGCGCGGTCTCGGCGAAAGTCGGTTGCTCGATCACATGCACCAGCGCCTGCCCGTCCTGGTACAGCCAGCGTCCGGGAAAGGGAAACGGCGGGCGCCGTCCAGCCTGCAGCCCGAGCAGGGCCTGGAATGCCTGCTGCAAGGCATCGCCCTCGGCGGTGTTGAAGGCCAGATGGTCGAAGTGCCAGGTCATGACACACCTCCGCCACCGATGACGGCGGTGCGATCCGGCAAGAACGTACTGAGCGTTTTCATGGGGTCACCCTGGTGCGATGGAAGTGACTGCATATTCTCAGCTTGATAATCGAGGAAAAATCCCGGTAAAACGCAAGGATCTTTAAAGGATTTTTAGCAATGAGCTCGATTCTCGACCTTGAAGTCTTCGTCCGCACCGCCGATTCCGGCAGCATTTCCGCCGCCGCCCGCAGCCTGGAGTTGACCCCCGCCGCCGCCAGCATCGCCCTCAAGCGCCTGGAAACCCGCCTGGGCATGCGCTTGCTGGCGCGTTCGACCCGCAGCATGCGCCTTACCGAAGAAGGCCGGCGCTACCTGGACAGCGTGCGCGTGGCGCTGGCGGCCCTGGCGGAGGGCGAACAGGCGTTGAAGCAACAGAGCCAGGGCCTCAGCGGCGTGCTGCAACTGGCGGCGCCGTCGGACTTCGGGCGCAACCTGCTGCTGCCCTGGCTGGACGACTTCAAGCGCGAACACCCGCATATCCGCCTGCAACTGTTGCTCAACGACCGGCACAGCGACCTGTTCCGCGAGACCGTCGACGTCGCCCTGCGCTTCGGCGTGCCCAGCGATTCCAGCCTGGTGGCCCTGCCGATCCTGCCGCGGCATCACCGGCTGGCTTGTGCCAGCCCCGATTACCTGGCGCGCCACGGCACCCCGCAGACACCCGCCGAACTGGGCGAGCACAGTGCCCTGATCTATCTGCGCAACGGTCGCCCCTACAACAGCTGGCATTTCAGCCGCGACGGCGAGGTGCAGGAGGTCCAGGTGCGCGGCGACTACCTCAGCGACGACGGTGAAGTGGCGCGGCGCTGGGCCCTGGCCGGCCATGGCATCGCCTACAAGGCCTGGCTGGATGTGGCCAGCGATATCCGCGCCGGGCGCCTGATACCCCTGCTCGGCGACTGGCAAGGCGAAAGCGTGCCGCTCAACCTGCTGTGCCCGCACCGTTTGCAGGTCTCGGAACGGGTGAAGGTGCTGCAACGCTTTTTGCAGGCCCGCTGCCAGCTGCTGGCCGGATAATTCAGATTGCCCCCTACGCCCGTTCTGGTATTTGATGGGCGTCCCATGACCGGTCGCTGGCCGTTGTCGCGCCGGCCTTACCTCACGCACAAGGATTTCGTACATGAGCTATCGCATCCTCGGCCATTCCGGGCTGCACGTGTCCCCCCTGACCCTCGGCACCATGATGTTCGGCGAACAGACCAGTACCGAGGACTCCCTGCGCATCATCGACAAGGCCTGGGACCAGGGCATCAATTTCATCGACACCGCCGACGTCTACACCAGCGGCCGCTCCGAAGAGATCGTCGGCGAAGCCATCGCCAGCCAGCGTGACCAATGGGTGCTGGCGACCAAGGTCGGTTTCGGCCCCGTCGATGGCGTGCCCAACCGCAGCGGCCTGAGCCGCAAGCACATGTTCAATGGCATCGACGCCAGCCTGACCCGCCTGGGCACCGATTACATCGACATCTACTACCTGCACCGCGAAGACCACAACACGCCGCTGGAAGTCACGGTGTCGGCCATCGGCGACCTGCTGCGCCAGGGCAAGATCCGCTACTGGGGCCTGTCCAACTACCGCGGCTGGCGCATCGCCGAGGTGATCCGCGTCGCCGACCGGATCGGCGTCGACCGGCCGGTGATCAGCCAACCGCTGTACAACATCGTCAACCGCCAGGCCGAGACCGAACAGATCACCGCGGCCCAGGCCTACGGGCTCGGCGTGGTGCCCTACAGCCCGCTGGCCCGTGGCGTGCTCAGCGGCAAGTACGCGCCGGATGTCGCCCCCGACAGCAACAGCCGCGCCGGGCGCCAGGACAAACGCATCCTGGAAACCGAATGGCGCGTCGAGTCGCTGCGCATCGCCCAGCAGATCCAGCAGTACACCCAGGGGCGCGGGGTCGGCATGGTCGAGTTCGCCATCGCCTGGGTGCTGAACAATGCCGCGGTCAGCTCAGCGATCGTCGGCCCGCGCACCGAGGAACAGTGGGACGCCTACACCAAGGCGCTGGACGTGAAGATCAGCGCCGAGGATGAAGCCTTCATCGATTCGCTGGTCACTCCGGGGCATGCCTCGACCCCGGGCTTCAACGACGTCAGCCACTTCGTCTCCGGACGCACGCCGCGCTGACCTCCCCCACAGCGGTGGCCCCTTCCGCGGGCCACCTGCTGCCGCGCTGCCGGTCAGTGGCGGCAAACGGGATATTTTCCCGTAACTTGCGATAAATCCGAGTAAACGTCTCGCGCCAAACCCTCTATATTCCCCGCAGTTTTTCCCTCCATCCCATTTGCCTGGTTCAGGTCACACGAGGACAGCTTGTCTAAAGGTATTGCTCTATCGGTCTTGGCGTCGGTGCTGTTTGCCGTCATGTATTTCTACACCTCCTTGCTGGCCCCGCTGACCGGGGTGGAGATTTTCGGCTGGCGCATGCTGCTTACCGCCCCATGCATGACGGTATTCATGCTGGTGAGCGGCGAATGGCGGCATGTCGGCGCCATCCTCAAGAGACTGCTGGGCCAACCGCTTCTGCTGCTGGCGCTGCCGCTGTCCGCGGCGCTGCTCGGGGTGCAGCTGTGGCTGTTCATGTGGGCACCGTTGAATGGCTACAGCCTGGATGTGTCGCTGGGGTATTTTTTGCTGCCGCTGACCATGGTCCTGACCGGGCGCATCGTCTATGGCGAACAGCTGTCGCGGCTGCAGAAGATCGCCGCCGGCCTGGCGACCCTGGGGGTGCTCAACGAGTTGTATCAGGTGGGCAGTTTTTCCTGGGCGACGCTCGTGGTGGCCATCGGTTATCCCGTCTATTTCGTGCTGCGCAAACACCTGGCCGCCGACAACCTGGGCGGCCTGTGGCTCGATATGGCCCTGCTGTTGCCGATCGCGCTGTGGTTCGTGCAAGGCGGCGAGCAGGGTTTTGCCGTGGTCGATCAACACCCCTGGCTGTACCTGCTGATTCCGTTGCTGGGGTTGATCAGTGCTTCGGCGCTGGTGGCCTATATCATCGCCAGCCGTCTGCTGCCCTTCAGCCTGTTCGGCTTGTTGAGCTATGTCGAACCGGTGTTGCTGCTGGCCGTGGCCCTGCTGCTGGGGGAAAGCATCAAGGCCGGGGAATGGCTGACCTACCTGCCGATCTGGCTGGCGGTGCTGGTGCTGGTGTACGAGGGGTTCAAGCACTTGATGCGTCAGCGCAGAAGCTGATGCGGCTGTTGCTGTTGTAGGAGCGAAGCTTGCTCGCGATGAATGCGACGCGGATCACCTGTTGCTCCGAGTTGTCGGCATCGCGGGCAAGCCTCGCTCCTACGGAAGATGGGTCAGGGCTTGATCTGCTTCAGTTCGTTGAGCAGGGCCAGCAAGGCCTGCATCTTCTCCTCGCCGAACTGCTGCTGGATGCGCTGGTAGTTGATTTCCATGTCGCCGCTCATGGACTCGAAACAGGCCTCGCCCTTTTCCGTCAGGGTGATGAACAGCCGGCGCTGGTCCTCGGGGGATTTGCGTCGGCTGACGTATTCGTCGCGCTCCAGGCGGGTCAGCACGCCGGTCATGCTCGGCGGCAGGATGCAGGCCATTTTCGCCAGTTGATGACTTTCCAGTTCGCCGTTCTGGCGCAGGATGCGGATCACCCGCCACTGCTGCTCGGTCAGGTCGTGCTGGTTGAGGGATGGGCGAAAAAACGCCATGGCCGCTTCGCGGGCCTGGAGCAGGGTCAATGTCAGGGAAGGTCTTGGGTTGGTCATGTGCGGGTCGTTCACAGGGCTGGATGGCGACGCGGAGCGTCACAAAGGCCGAACATTAACACATTCACAATCGCCAACCGACAGGCAAGAAAAAGCCCGGTCGAGAATGCCCCGACCGGGCTCGATTGTCAGGCAGGCCGCGACTTAGTCGGTGGAGAGCACGCCACGACGGACCTGGTCGCGCTCGATCGATTCGAACAGCGCCTTGAAATTGCCTTCGCCGAAACCATCGTCGCCTTTACGCTGGATGAATTCGAAGAACACCGGGCCCATCAGGGTTTCCGAGAAGATCTGCAGCAGCAGGCGCTTGTCGCCCTTTTCCGAGGAGCCGTCCAGCAGGATGCCCCGCGACTGCAGCTCGTTCACCGGCTCACCGTGGTTCGGCAGGCGGCCTTCGAGCATTTCGTAGTAGGTATCCGGTGGCGCGGTCATGAAGCGCATGCCGATCTTCTTCAACTGATCCCAGGTCTTGATCAGGTCGTCGGTGAGGAAGGCCACGTGCTGGATGCCCTCGCCGTTGAACTGCATCAGGAACTCTTCGATCTGCCCGGCGCCCTTGGACGACTCTTCGTTCAGCGGGATGCGGATCATGCCATCGGGCGCGGTCATGGCCTTGGAAGTCAGGCCGGTGTATTCGCCCTTGATGTCGAAGTAACGGATCTCGCGGAAGTTGAACAGCTTCTCGTAGAAGCCGGCCCAGTAAGCCATGCGCCCGCGGTACACGTTGTGGGTCAGGTGGTCGATGATCTTCAGGCCGGCGCCTTTTGGATGACGGTCGACGCCTTCCAGGAACACGAAGTCGATGTCATAGATCGAGCTGCCTTCGCCGAAGCGGTCGATCAGGTACAGCGGCGCGCCGCCGATGCCTTTGATCGCCGGCAGGTTCAGCTCCATCGGGCCGGTTTCGATGTGGATCGGCTGGGCGCCGAGTTCCAGGGCACGCTTGTAGGCCTTTTGCGAATCCTTGACGCGGAACGCCATGCCGCACACCGACGGACCGTGCTCGGCGGCGAAGTACGAAGCGACGCTGTGGGGCTCGTTGTTGAGGATCAGGTTGATCGCACCCTGGCGATACAGGTGCACGTCTTTGGACCTATGGGTCGCGACTTTGCTGAAACCCATGATCTCGAAGATCGGCTCGAGGGTATTGGGGGTCGGCGATGCGAATTCGATGAATTCAAAGCCCATCAGGCCCATCGGGTTTTCGAAGATATCTGCCATGGTTTGGCGCCTCATCATTGCTTTTGGAATTAACGGATCGTCAGTGGCTGGCAATGCTGAGGCAGGCAGGTGGCGCGCAAGAGATGCCCCGCACGCTGCGCGCGAGGAAATCACCGTAAATCAGTTGAAACCCGAGAATCTTCATGTCGACCCTTGTCTTACCGGCTGGGGGGCGAGGCTTCTGCTGCCAGAAGACTTTATTATTGTATGCGTAACCAGATTCTACACAGCGTAAAACTGTTTGTCCGCACTCTCTATAAAATCCGCTTTTTTTCCAGGCTCGCAAGGGGTTTGTTGCACTGGTAAATGCCCCACAGGATCAGCCCGCCGCCCAGGCACATGGCCAGGCTCAGACGCTCGTCCAGCAGCAGCGCGCCGAGGATCACCGCGGTCAGCGGATTGAGCGCGATAAACACCCCCGAGCGGGTCGCGCCGATCTTGCGCAGGCCGTCGTAATACCAGATGTAAGCCAGGGCCGAACCCAGCACGCCGAGGTACAGCAGGCTCAGGCCCTGCTCCAGGGTCAGGCTCGCCAGCGCTTCGAACCGTACCTCGCCGCGCAGGGCCGCGATGCTGCAGAGCATTGCCGTGCCCAGCAGGATCGAATAGGTCACGGTCTGCAACGGGCCCAGGGTCTGGTTCAGGGTGCGCGAAAACAACGAATAGACGCCCCAGCCCAGAACACAGCCGAAAATCAGCAGGTCCCCGCGCCAACTGCCCGACCCGCTGGACAAGGCCCCCGGATCGCGACTGAGGATCACCACCCCCGCTCCACCCAGGCACAAGGCAATGCCGAACAGCTTGGCGCCACTCAAGCGCTCCTTGAACAGCGCCCAGGATGCCAGGGCGATCACCGCCGGATTGAGGGCGACGATTAACGAGGCACGCGAGGCATTGATCGACTGCAGGCCCTCGAAGAAACACAGGTTGTAGAAAAAGATCCCGAAAAACCCCAGCAGCGCCAGCTGGGCGAACTGCGCCAGGCTCGGGCGCACCAGGGCAATCCGGGCGATCGCCATGACCAGCAGCAAGGCCAGGCTGGCCAGGAGAAAGCGCAGGCTGGCGGCCAGCAAAGGCTCCAGGGTGCCGGCCAACAGGCGCCCGGCGACGAAAGTGCCGCCCCAGATCATGGTGACCGCCGCCAGTTTGCAATACACCGGCCAATCGGAAGGCCCGGCACAGGTTTGATCGACAGTTTTCATAAGGCCCCGAGGCGCGGATAAAGGAAGGTTCGGGTATTCTTCGACTAATGCCTGATCATCGTAAAATGAGCTTTTACTCATGACCCTGAGCCAACTGCAGATCTTCTCCCTGGTGGCCGAGCTGCGCGGTTTCACCAGCGCCGCCAGCCGGCTGGGCATCAGCCAGTCCGCGGTGTCCCACGCGCTCAAGTCCCTGGAGCAGGAGTTAGGGGTCGAGCTGATCCGCCGGCATCAGTCGCTGGTGGAACTCACCGACATCGGCCAGCAATTGTTGCTGCGGGCCCGCGCCATCCTCGGCCTGGCCGCCACCATGGAACAGGAAGCCGCCGACGCCCGCGGTATGAAACGCGGCACCTTGCGCATCGGCTCGTTCGGCCCGACTTCGTCGATGAAACTGCTGCCGGCAATCCTCCAGCATTACCGCGCGGCTCATCCCGGTATCGAGGTGCACATCGACGAAGGCCCCGACCGCCAGGTACTGCAATGGCTGGAGGAACGGCGCATCGATATCGGTTTCGTGGTACTGCCCCAGGAACGCTTCGATTGCTTCGCCCTGGTGGAAGACCAGATGGTGGCGCTGATCCCCAGCCAGCATGGGCTGGCCAGCAAGGACTCGGTGAGTCTCGCCGAGCTGTGCGACGACCCGTTCATCCTCACCGAGGCCGGTTCCGCCGAGCTGGTTTCCCGGCTGTTCGTCGCGGCCAGGCTCAGCCCCAACATCCGCTATCGCAGCTCGCAACTGCTCAGCACCCTGGAGACCGTGGCCCGCGGCGAGGCCCTGACCCTGGTCGCACAATTGTCGCTGCCCGAGGCCAGCGACCCGCGCTATCAGATCAAGCCGCTGTCACCTCCCGCCCGGCGCCAGGTAGGGCTGGCGGTGCTGGACCGGCGGCAAGCGTCACCAGCGACCCTGGCCTTTATCGAGCAGGCACGGAGTCTGTATCGCGGTGACTGAGCGCAACCCGGAGGCGCCGTCTATCATGCCCATGGACCGGATGCCGCCGGACCTGCCGCCATACCGCCCAGCGGCTTTTGAGCGTTCTCTGGCCCCCACTTCGCCACAGGTTTTTCCTCCATGCCGTTGACCGCCAAAGGCCCGTTGAAACGCTCCACCCGCAACCTGCGAACCCTGCTGATCGGCTTACTGCCGGTGGTGCTGGGCGTGGCGATCCTTTATATGCAGGCCGAGCGCGCGCTGACTCACAGCAGCCAGCAGACTGCCGAGGAAGCGATCCGCCAGTTCGACCTGATGCTCGATAACGCCGACCTCGCCGCCCGGGCACTGATGGCGCAAGTCGGCCAGCCCTGCGACGACTTCCGGCAACTGGCCCTGCGCGAACAGGTGACCCGCCGCCCGTTCGTACGCTCGACCAATCTGGTGTGGCGCAATGACAATTACTGCAGCTCGCTGCTCGGCCAATCCTCGTTCCTACTGGACCCGGCGGACTATGTCGACGGCAAGTTGTGGTTGATGGACGGCAATCAGGTCACGCCCAATACCGCGCTGCTGGTCTATCGCCTGCAAGAGGGTGAACGCGCGGTCCTGGCCACCATCGACGGCTATCACCTGAGCAACGCCTTGCGCCTGATCAGCCGCTTTGCCGAACTGCAACTGCAAGTCGGCCCCTACTGGCTGGCCGACGATGGCCAGGTCCATGAATCCATCGCTCCGCCGCCCCCGGTCACCCCTTATCAGATGGCCTCTTCGCGCTACCCCTACAGCGTCAATGCGGGGTTCCCCGAAGGCGATATCTGGCTCTACATGAAGTCCCAGTACCCTGCCCTGTTCAGCCTGCTGATCTTCTTCGGGGCGCTGGCGGCGGCCCTTGGCCACTGGCTGCAAAAACGCTCGTCGTCGCCCAGCCATGAACTGCAGCGCGCCCTGGAAGCGGCGGAGTTCATCCCGTACTTCCAGCCCGTGGTGCGCGGCGACACGAAACAGTGGGCCGGCATCGAAGTGCTGATGCGCTGGAAACATCCCCGGGAAGGCCTGGTGCGTCCGGACCTGTTCATTCCCTTCGCCGAGCACTCCGGCCTGATCGTGCCCATGACCCGTTCGCTGATGCAGCAGACCGCCCTGCTGCTGGCGCCCCACGCCCCGGCCTTCATCGACGACTTTCATATCGGTATCAATATCACTGCCAGCCATTGCCAGGACCTGGAGTTGCTGGAGGACTGCCGGCAGTTTCTCGGCATGTTCCCGCCAGGCAAGGTAAGACTGGTCCTGGAACTGACCGAACGCGAACTGATAGAACCGACCGCGATCACCCACAGCCTATTCGAGGAACTGCACAAGTTGGGGGTAATGATCGCCATCGACGACTTCGGTACCGGCCATTCAAGCCTGGGTTACTTGCGCAAGTTCAATGTCGACTACCTGAAGATCGACCAGAGCTTCGTGGCCATGATTGGAGTCGATGCCCTGTCCCGGCACATACTCGACAGCATCATCGAACTCTCGGGCAAGCTCGAACTGGGGATAGTCGCCGAGGGCGTAGAAACAGTGGAACAACAGGACTATCTGGCCGCCCACGGCGTCGACTTCCTGCAGGGCTACTTATTCGGCAGGCCAATGCCCGGGGAAGAATTCCTACAAGCACTGGCGCGCCACTAAATAGCCATTTTTCATGAAGATTTATTGAACTCGGTAATTGTTTCGCGCACCAATTTGAATCAGAAGATGACAAATTGCGTGCATCAACAACGACGTGATTTACTTGCGCCAGATTAACTACTACAATTTTTCAAGCCTGTACAAGATTCACAGGTGGGCCATTATAATCGAGTCGTTCTAAGGCTCTTGGCTTATAGCTTTGTTTGCGGTTGGTATCAGCCAAATACACTATTGGAGTAAAGATATTGTCCAGACTCGCTGAATTTCGTGCAGCAGAAAAGGCCCTTCAAGAACAGCTCGCCCAGCTGGAATCCCTGAAGAACGACGCCGGACTCAAGAAAGAAATCGAGTTCGAAGAAAAGCTCCAGGGCCTGATGAAGACCTACGGCAAAAGCCTGCGCGACATTATCGCCATTCTCGATCCTAATCCGGGCAAATCCGCTCTGCCGCTCTCGGGCGCGCCGAAAACCCGTCGTGCACGCGTGGTCAAGGTTTACCAGAACCCGCACACCGGCGAGTTGATCGAAACCAAGGGCGGCAATCACCGTGGCCTTAAAGCCTGGAAAGAACAGTACGGCGCCGCCACTGTAGATTCCTGGCTGCGCGGTTAAGCAACCGATGTATATAAAAGACCCTGCCAATGCAGGGTCTTTACCTTTAAGCCAAGGCTCTTTGTTTCGAAATCGAATAAGTTGCAACCCCTAGATTGCCTGAGCGGCCATAAACACCCAGTCGGAACTGCACCTGCCTACCAATCCCCCTGCTTGATCCTACAACTTTGTACTTAGTTCAAAGGCGCGAACCACGCCGATCGACGTAGGACAATCGCCCCGCTCCACTAAAGTTTCAGGCTACTTCGCACCCCGCGGATTTCCTCTTGGCTTTCGGCATAAATCGCAGCCTGTCCGGCATAAGACAAAACATAGGCCTTATCGCCATCGACAGCCGCCACCAGTGTTTGCGACAACACATGACGGCCGTTTTCGGTAATGGTGCAAGTGGTTTCCAGCGCCACCAGACGACTCAATGTCGTGTCATGAATACGCGTGCATACACTTTGATAACCGCTGCGCCCGAAGTCCTTCTGCACCGACTTGCGCATTTCCAGCAAGACCGCCTGCAGATTGACCTGATGTCCGCTTTCAACTTGAGTCATGGTCAACTCCATGACCATCAGCGGCGTGCCGCCGGCATCGTTCTTCACCGCGCGCTGACGGAATACCTTGGCCGGTTGTTCTTGCGCCTGTGGCAACTCTTCGATCTGCCAGCCGCTGGGCCAGGTGATCACCGGGTCCGCCGCCTCGGCCAGGGCCGGAACCAGAAGCCAGGGTGCAAGCAGACACAGGGTTTTGAACGATAAGCGCATGGTCATGAACACGTAAGGGACGAGCCTTGAAGTCTGAGGCTGGCACGAGTATCGAGCAACAGATTCGTAGCTTTGTGTTTGGTGCGCCCTGCCGCTCTTGCGTATTATTGGCCGACCGCAAGGACGCCCGAAGCCCTGCAAGCCAAGGGGCTCATTAGCATGAGTATTCTTGCCCACTTCTTTTCCGGAGGGCCCATGAGCCTGCACGAACTCAATACTTTCCCCGGCGTAACCGCCCAGCCTGACACCGCCACCGCCAACTTCGTGTTCAACCACACCATGCTGCGGGTCAAGGACATCACCAGGTCCCTGGACTTCTACACCCGGGTCCTGGGTTTCTCGCTGGTGGAAAAACGCGACTTCCCCGAAGCCGAATTCAGCCTGTACTTCCTCGCCCTGGTGGACAAGGCGCAGATCCCGGCCGACGCCGCGGCCCGTACCGAGTGGATGAAGTCGATCCCCGGCATCCTCGAGCTGACCCACAACCACGGCACCGAGAACGATGCGGAC
Source organism: Pseudomonas chlororaphis subsp. chlororaphis (assembly GCF_003945765.1). Taxonomy (NCBI): domain Bacteria; kingdom Pseudomonadati; phylum Pseudomonadota; class Gammaproteobacteria; order Pseudomonadales; family Pseudomonadaceae; genus Pseudomonas; species Pseudomonas chlororaphis. Next base: position 3,902,826 of record NZ_CP027712.1, read on the forward strand.
TTCGCCTATCACAACGGCAACACCGACCCGCGCGGCTTTGGCCATATCTGCATTTCGGTGCCGGATATCGTCGCCGCCTGCGAGCGCTTCGAAGCCCTGGGCTGCGATTTCCAGAAGCGCCTGAACGACGGCCGCATGAAGAGCCTGGCCTTTATCAAGGACCCGGACGGCTACTGGGTTGAAATCATCCAGCCGGCACCGCTGTAACTTGCGCTTCCTGCGGGAGCGGGACGCGCCCACGGTAGGCAGCGACTTGGCTGATCCAGCGCGTCATCGTTGATCGCGAGCAAGCTTCGCTCCTACAGAAGCCACCAACAAAAAACCCCATGAGCCAAGGCTCATGGGGTTTTGTTTTTTCCGCTGTCGGCTCAGGCCGGCGCGGAGGTGCGGATCAGGTGGTCGAAGGCGCTCAGCGAGGCCTTGGCGCCCTCGCCTACCGCGATCACGATCTGCTTGTACGGCACGGTGGTCACGTCACCGGCGGCAAACACGCCGGGCAGCGAAGTCTCGCCACGGGCATCGACAATGATCTCGCCACGAGGCGACAGCTCGACGGTGCCCTTGAGCCAGTCGGTGTTCGGCAGCAGGCCGATCTGCACGAAGATGCCTTCCAGATCGACGGTGTTGAACTCGCCCGAATCGCGGTCCTTGTACACCAGGCCGGTGACCTTCTGGCCGTCACCCTTGACTTCGCTGGTCAGCGCACTGGTGATCACGTTGACGTTCGCCAGGCTGTACAGCTTGCGTTGCAGCACGGCATCGGCGCGCAACTTGCTGTCGAACTCCAGCAGGGTCACGTGGCTGACGATACCCGCCAGGTCGATGGCCGCTTCGACGCCGGAGTTACCGCCACCGATCACCGCCACGCGCTTGCCCTTGAACAGCGGACCGTCGCAGTGCGGGCAGAAACACACGCCCTTGGCCTTGTATTCCTGCTCGCCGGGCACACCCATTTCGCGCCAGCGGGCACCGGTGGCCAGGATCAGCGACTTGGCCTTGAGGCTCGCGCCGCTTTCGAAACGCACTTCGTGCAGGCCGCCGACTTCCTTGGCCGGCACCAGCGCGCTGGCACGCTGCAGGTTCATGATGTCGACGTCGTACTGGCGAACGTGCTCTTCCAGGGCGCTGGCCAGTTTCGGCCCTTCGGTTTCCTGGACCGAGACGAAGTTCTCAATGGCCATGGTGTCCAGCACCTGGCCGCCGAAACGCTCGGCCGCGACACCGGTACGGATGCCTTTGCGGGCCGCGTAGATCGCCGCCGACGCACCGGCCGGGCCACCGCCGACCACCAGGACGTCGAAAGCATCCTTGGCACTGATTTTTTCCGCCTGTTTCTCGATGGCCCCGGTGTCGAGCTTGCCGAGGATCTCTTCCAGGCCCATGCGGCCCTGGCCGAAGTTCACGCCATTGAGGTAGACACTGGGGACCGCCATGATCTTGCGATCGTTGACTTCGTCCTGGAACAGCGCTCCGTCGATGGCGACGTGGCGGATGTTCGGGTTCAGCACCGCCATCAGGTTCAGCGCCTGGACCACGTCCGGGCAGTTCTGGCAGGACAGCGAGAAGTAAGTCTCGAAGTTGAACTCGCCCTTGAGGGCGCGGATCTGTTCGATCACTTCGACACTGGCTTTCGAGGGGTGGCCGCCGACTTGCAGCAAGGCCAGCACCAGGGAAGTGAATTCGTGGCCCATGGGGATGCCGGCGAAACGCAGGCTGATGTCGCTTCCCGGGCGATTGATCGAGAACGATGGTTTACGAACATCGCTACCGTTGTCGAGCAAGGTAATCTGGCTGGAAAGACTGGCAACGTCTTTCAGCAATTCGAGCATTTCCTGGGATTTCGCACCGTCGTCGAGAGAGGCAACGATCTCGATCGGCTGGGTGACCCGTTCCAGGTATGACTTCAACTGGGCTTTAAGATTGGCGTCCAACATACGGGCGATTTCCTTTTATTCAGATCGAAAAAAAACGCCCGAGCGAATCTCGCCCGGGCGTTCTTGGGGGCGGTGCAGCTGACTTAGGTGCGGCGGTCCGCCCTGCTGTAGCGAGTCACAGGCTTAGATCTTGCCGACCAGGTCCAGGGAAGGAGCCAGGGTAGCCTCGCCTTCTTTCCACTTGGCTGGGCAGACTTCGCCTGGGTGGGCAGCGACGTATTGAGCGGCCTTGATCTTGCGCAGCAGCTCGGAAGCGTCACGACCAACACCGCCGTCGTTGATTTCAACGATCTTGATCTGGCCTTCAGGGTTGATCACGAAGGTGCCACGGTCAGCCAGACCGGCTTCTTCGATCAGCACGTCGAAGTTGCGGGAGATGGCCAGGGTCGGGTCGCCGATCATGGTGTAGCGGATCTTGCCGATGGCTGGCGAAGTGTTGTGCCAGGCAGCGTGGGCGAAGTGGGTGTCGGTCGAAACGCTGTAGATTTCCACGCCCAGTTTCTGGAATTCGGCGTAGTTGTCTGCCAGGTCTTCCAGCTCGGTTGGGCAAACGAAGGTGAAGTCAGCCGGGTAGAAGAACACGACGGACCATTTGCCTTTCAGGGTGGCGTCCGACACTTCGATGAACTCGCCATTCTTGAAGGCGGTTGCTTTGAACGGTTTGACTTGGCTGTTGATGATAGGCATCGGTGATTCTCCATCAGTGGGTAAAAACTTGGGTTGAAAACTTGATGGGGAGAATCCTAACCAATGCTCCCAGCCAAGGCTCATTGGCAAAGCTGATGCTGCTGATTAGGTTTGGCTATTAGCGCGCAGTATTAATAGAAGAAATGCGTATTTACTCGCCGACCGGCTTTTCCTGGGCCAGGGCCATGCCGAGAAACGGGCTGGCCTCGACGTAACGCATAGCCGACTTGATGTCCTTCCAGCCGACATAGCTCATCAGCGACTTGAGGTCCCAGCCGCTGCGATGGGCCCAGGTGGCAAAACCGCGGCGCAGGGAGTGGCTGGTGTATTGCTCGGCGGCGACCCCGGCGCGCTCCAGCGCCTGGCGCAATAACGGAATCACACTGTTGGCGTGCAGCCCCTCCTCGCCCAGATGGCCCCAGCGGTCGATGCCACGAAACACCGGCCCACGCACCAGGGCGGCGACGTTGATCCACTCGATATAGGCCTGGACCGGGCACAGCCGGCGCAACGCCGGGGTGTGCCAGGTCTTGCCGAGGTTGTCGCGGTCGCTCTTGCTGCGGGGCAGATACAGGCTGATGCCGGAGCCCGCCACCGCCTGCACATGCTCGATCCGTAGCCGGCACAACTCGTCGCTGCGAAAGCCGCGCCAGAATCCCAGGAGAATCAGCGCGCTGTCACGCCGCGCCCGCAGCAGCGCCGGCTGATTGTCATCAAGCCGGGCCTGGGTGGCTTCCTGCTCCAGCCAGGCGATTACCTGCTCCAGATGCTGCAACTGCAAAGGCTCGGCCTGTTTCTCCTGCGCCGGGTGCAGCGCGCGAATGCCCTTGAACACCTGGCGCACCACCGGGGCCTTGGTCGGGTCGGCGAAACCCTGGCTGTTGTGCCACTGCGCCAGGGCCGAGAGCCGCAGCTTCAGGGTGTTGATCGACAGCTCCCCCGCATACGCCACCAGATAACGCGCCACGCTGTCGCTGGTCGCCGGCAGAAACCCGCCCCAGGTGACCTCGAAATGCTCGATGGCCGCCCGGTAACTGCGTCGGGTGTTGTCGCGGGTCGCGGCGTGCAGATAACGATCCAGATCACTCATGGCTTGCTCGACTCGTCTTGCGTACGGAAATGGCGGGTTGCAGCAGGGCGTTCTGGTCATGACACGGGGTAATACCAGTATATCCCATGTCAATAATTCGAATATTTATCTTTGATTTTATTGTACAATTACACTTTATACATACCACGTAAAAAAGTACGTAATCGTAGGAGATCCCATGGCTCGTGGCGGCGTTAACAAGGCGGTGGTGCAAATCGCCCGTTCGGCAATCCTCGCTCGCGGCGAACACCCCAGCATCGATGCGGTGCGCATCGAAATGGGCAATACCGGCTCGAAAACCACCATTCACCGCTACCTGAAGGAGCTGGAGCAAAGCGAAGCCCGCCGCGCCGCGCCACAGGAAGCCCTGGAAGAAGAACTGACGGAACTGATCCAGCGCATGGCCCAGCGCCTGCGCGAACAGGCTCAGGAGCCCGTGGCGCAGGCCCAGGCGCAAGTGGAGGAAATGAACCAGGAACTGGCGGCGCAGCAGGCCGCGTCCGAGCAGGCACAGGCCCAGTTGCGGCAGCAACTGCAGACCCAGGCTGCAGCCCTGGCCAGCGAAAGCACGCTGCTGCAGGAAACCCGCTCCATCCTGCAGAGCGAACAGACGCGCAATGCCGGACTGAACCAGGCCCTGGCCGACTTCGAATTGCGCCTGAAAGACAAGGACGAGCAGATTCGTTCACTGGAAGAAAAGCACCTGCACGCCCGGGACGCCCTCGAGCATTACCGCAGCGCGGTCAAGGAGCAGCGCGAGCAGGACCAGCGCCGCCATGAAGGCCAGCTGCAGCAAGCGCAACAGGAACTGCGCCAGGCCCAGCAAAGCGCATTGGTGCGCCAGGACGAGATCACCCAACTGCACCGCGACAACGAACGCCTGACCAGCGAGCAACGCGCCACCCAGAAAGAGTTGCGCCAGGCACAGGAGCAGGCACAGAAAACCGACAGCAAGCTTGGCCAGTTGCTGGAGCAATCCACTCGCCTGAACAGCGAACACACCCTCCTCCAGGAACGCCTGCGCGTCGCCTTGCTGGAAAGTCATGAGTTCAAGCAGAACCTGGAGCAGCAGCTGCAGGACAATCGACAACTGGAACTGCGCGCCGCCAAGGCCGAGGCCAGCCTGGAGGCCCTGCAACTGGCTGCCGCCGCGAAGACCGAGGCGCAGCCAGAAACAGAAGAGCAGCGGCCGGAGCCGCCAGAGCAGGCTTAACCGGCGACCGGCGTGCGCATGGTGACGAACTCTTCGGCGGCCGTCGGGTGCACCCCGATGGTTTCGTCGAAATCACGCTTGGTGGCGCCGGCCTTCAAGGCAATCGCCAGGCCCTGGACGATCTCGCCGGCGTCGGGGCCGACCATATGGCAGCCCAGCACCTTGTCGGTCTCGGCATCCACCACCAGCTTCATCAGCGTGCGCTCCTGGCACTCGGTCAGGGTCAGCTTCATCGGCCGGAAGCGGCTTTCGAAGATCTGCACGTTGTGCCCGGCTTCCCGCGCCTGCTCCTCAGTCAGGCCAACGGTGCCGATATTCGGCAGGCTGAACACCGCGGTCGGGATCATGTTGTAGTCCACCGGACGATACTGTTCCGGTTTGAACAAACGCCGCGCCACAGCCATGCCTTCGGCCAGGGCCACCGGCGTCAACTGCACGCGCCCGATCACATCGCCAATCGCCAGGATCGACGGCTCGGCGCTCTGGTACTGCTCATCGACCTCGATGAAGCCACGCTTGTCGAGCTTCACCCCGGTATTTTCCAGCCCCAGGTTGTCGAGCATCGGCCGCCGGCCGGTGGCGTAGAACACACAATCGGTGGCCAGCTCGCGACCATCCTTGAGCGTGACTTTCAGGCTCCCGTCGGCCTGCTTTTCGATGCGCTCGATATCGGCATTGAACTGCAGGTCGAGCCCACGCTTGGTCAGCTCTTCCTGCAAGTGCTTGCGCACCGCACCATCGAAGCCACGCAGGAACAGCTCGCCGCGATACAGCAACTTGGTATCCGCGCCCAGGCCATGGAAGATCCCCGCGAACTCCACCGCGATATAACCGCCGCCCACCACCAGGATGCGCTTGGGCAGTTCCTTGAGGAAAAACGCCTCGTTGGAGCTGATGGCGTGTTCGCGCCCCGGAATGTCCGGGATCTGCGGCCAGCCGCCGGTGGCGATCAGGATGTGCCTGGCTGTGTAGCGCTGGCCATTGACCTCCACCTGATGCGGGTCGATCAGCCTGGCGTGGCCTTCGTGCAGGGTCACGCCACTGTTGAGCAGCAGATTGCGATAGATGCCGTTCAGGCGATTGATCTCGCAATCCTTGTTGGCAATCAGCGTGGCCCAGTCGAAGTCGGCTTCGCCCAGGCTCCAGCCGAAGCCTGCGGACTGCTCGAAGTCTTCGGCGAAGTGGGCGCCGTACACCAGCAGTTTTTTCGGCACGCAGCCGACGTTGACACAGGTACCGCCCAGATAGCGGCTTTCGGCGACCGCGACTTTCGCGCCAAAACCCGCGGCGAATCGCGCCGAACGCACACCGCCGGAACCGGCGCCAATTACATAAAGATCAAAATCGTAGGCCATTTCACTCTCCCAGGCAGGCTGACAGCATAACCGCAGATGCGTATCCGGTCAGCGCTAGAGGATTTACATAGGGGCATAAAACGAAAAAGCCACCCGAAGGTGGCTTTTCAGTACAAGGATCAAGCGGGCTATCAGTAAGCCTTGCCGGTCTTGTAGAAGTTCTCGAAGCAGAAGTTGGTCGCATCGATGTAACCTTCGGCACCACCGCAGTCGAAACGCTTGCCCTTGAACTTGTAGGCAATCACACAGCCGTCCTGGGCCTGCTTCATCAGGGCGTCGGTGATCTGGATCTCGCCACCCTTGCCCGGCTCGGTTTCTTCGATCAGCTTGAAGATGTCCGGGGTCATGATGTAGCGACCGATGATCGCCAGGTTCGACGGCGCATCTTCCGGCTTCGGCTTCTCAACCATGTTGCGTACGCGGTACAGGTCATCGCCGATCAGGTCGCCGGCAATCACCCCGTACTTGCTGGTTTCTTGCGGGTCGACTTCCATGATCGCGACGATGGTGCAGCGGTACTGCTTGTACAGCTTGACCATCTGCTTCAGCACGCCGTCACCTTCGAGGTTGACGCACAGGTCGTCCGCCAGCACCACGGCGAACGGCTCGTCACCGATCAGCGGACGGCCGGTCAGGATCGCATGACCCAGGCCTTTCATTTCGGTCTGGCGAGTGTAGGAGAACGAGCACTCGTCCAGCAGACGGCGGATACCGACCAGGTATTTTTCCTTGTCGGTGCCCTTGATCTGGTTTTCCAGCTCGTAACTGATGTCGAAGTGGTCTTCCAGGGCGCGCTTGCCGCGACCGGTGACGATGGAGATTTCGTTCAGACCGGCATCCAGTGCTTCTTCAACGCCGTACTGGATCAGTGGCTTGTTCACCACCGGCAGCATTTCTTTAGGCATGGCTTTAGTCGCTGGCAGGAAGCGAGTACCGTAACCGGCTGCTGGGAACAAGCATTTCTTGATCATATGAGTCCTTAAAAGGGCTGTACGTACGAATTTCGGCGCAGTCTAATCAGGCCGCGTGCGCCTTACAATGGGTCGCAGTGGCTAACCGCTGCCATCTAAGAGAAATATTGCCGCGGATAGTTCCCCAAATAGCTCCCCACCTTGTTCTGCACGCTCCACACATCGTTTCGAACAGACTTGCAAACACGGCTTCGCAGCATCGTACAGATAGCCCGCGCCGTAAACCGCCATCTGGCTGCAAAGCCTTAATTTTCTGCGTCCCGCCCTTGTCCGCACTCTTACAGGAACTCGTTTACCGCTATCATGGCGCCCTTGAATCCCGCCAACGAGGCAGATAGATGTCGGCAACAAAAAGCGTAAACGGTTACCAGATCAAGCAGTTGAAAGACGGCCAGTGGTGGTTGGTCAGCGCCCAGGGCGAGAACGTCGCCGGACCTTTCGCCAGCGAGGCGATGGCGGTCGAAGTGGCATCGGTGTTCGAGGACTCCGCAGGCCACGCGTCGGCACGTCGCAATCCCAAGTCCTGAGACGGCCTCTGCACTGAAGAGCCCTGCCCCGCGCAGGGCTTTTTCATGCCGATCTATACCGCAGTGGCGGTTCGCTATAGCATCTCGCCCCAGACGCTCGCCAAGGGTGTCCAGCCCTCCCCCGGGGCTCAAACTTCTCGACGACGACCACACCCATGCACAAACTTCTGGCACTGACTGCGGTACTGGCCCTGAGCGGATGCGCCACCGTTTCCGATACCTACCTGGAGAACGGCGAGCAAGGCCTGAGCATCGATTGCTCCGGCGAAGCCAGCTCCTGGGCCAGCTGCTATGAAAAGGCCGACGCTTCCTGTGCCGGCACCGGCTATCGGATCGTTGGCACCGACGGCACGCCGTCGCTCAAGGAAAGCGACAAGACCCTGGGGGCGGACGTTGGCAACTACAAAAGCCGCAGCGTGGTGGTGGTCTGCAAGTAGCAGGCGCACGGCCTACATATGAATCTCGGCAAACTTGATGCCCAGGTTGCGAATGGTTTCGATCAGGTCGTCCAGTCGGTCGAATGACTCGACTTCATCGTTGTCATCCACCAGAAAATAGCTGCGCCCCGCGCTTTTCTTGAAGAATACGATCCATTCCCCGGAATTCGCCGGATTCTGAATCACATGGGTCGCAGAGATATGCCCCTCTGCATGCCTCTCCCGGACTGTTTCGCGCTTCATGCTTTCTCCCAAAAAACGATGCCGCCGAAACCTGGGTTTCGACGGCATCTTTGACAATGGCCGACAGTTTATCGGATGCCCTGGCCAATCAGCACGCCATCTACCGTCTGGCCATACAGATTGACCCCGTCGTTGGCGTGGAACTTGAGCCGCGTCTTCTCGATGGAGCCCTCCACCAGGCGCGGGTCCTGCGGTCGTTCATGGCGGTTGACGAACGCCGCCACGTCCCAAGCCTGCTGGTCGCTCAAGCTGCCGGCCTTGCCCAGGGGCATGTTGTATTTGATAAAGGACGCCGCCGTGTTGATCCGGTGCATTCCCGCGCCCCAGTTATAGGAGTCCTTGCCCCAGAGCGGCGGCATGACATAGTCGGCGCCGACCTTCTGGCCCTGGCCGTTGTCGCCATGGCAGACCGCGCATTGCGCCCGGTACACCTGCTCGCCACGGGCCAGGTCGTAGCCCTGGGCTGGCTGCGGCACTTCGGGGTAACCCCGCCCAGGCAACTCGACAGCGATCGGCGCCTTGCTCGCCAGCCAGTAGGAATACACCGACAAGGCGGTGATCTCGTAGCTGTCGGCGGCCGGCGGCGTGCCGTTCATGCTGAACTGGAAGCAGCCCTGCAAGCGTTCGGCGTAGGTGTTCACCTTGTTGTTCTTCTTACGGTACGCCGGGTACATCGGATAGGCGCCCCACAGCGGCGCGGAGTTGGCCAGCCGCCCCTGATCCAGGTGGCAGTTGCTGCAATTGAGCCCATTGCCGACGAACTTCGGCGCCAGGCGCTTGGTATCGACGAACAGCGCATAACCGTCACGGACCATCTTGCCGTAGGCATTGTCCGGTAGCTCGCTCTCCGCCGGTGGCTGGAAATACCCGGGATGGGCAGCGTTCACCGCCGGTTCCCGCAACTGTGATTGGTCCTCCATGGCGACCGCGGCGCCATAAGCCTGGGCCGTCAGCAAGGCGAGGGAAAAGCCCAGTAGAAGATCACGCTTCATGGCTTGGACTCCTGGTTATCGGCCTTGGCCAACTGGCTGCCAACCTTGGCGAAATAATCGGCCACCGCCGTGATTTCCTCGGGGCTCAGGGCCTTGGCGATGTGTCCCATCAGGTCGTTCGGGTCGTTGCGGCGCGTGCCGTCGCGCCAGGCATTCAATTGCCCGGCGAGGTACGCCGCGGGTTGCCCGGCCAACGGCGGAAAGGCGTCTCCCACGCCCACGCCACCCGGCCCATGACAGGTCACGCACTCCGGAACCTGCCGCTCCCAGGCGCCGCGCAAGGCCAGCCTCGCCCCCACGCCTTCAGCCAGGGAGCTACGGTTGATCGGCGCTGGCGTCGCAGCCGGCATGGCCGCCAGGGTCTGGCTGACCGCGTCTATCTCGTCATCGCTCAGGGCCTTGGCCAGTGGCTGCATGACCGGGTTGCTGCGCGCACCGCTGCGAAAATCTTCCAGCTGCTTGCGCAGGTAACCCGCCGACAATCCCGCCAGGCGCGGAAACCCGGCGGCCGCCAGGCCCAGGCCATCGCCACCATGACAGGCCAGGCACGCCGTGGCACCGGGCTGCGCTCCACCCTGGGCAAAGACTTTCTGCCCATCCACGGCCTGGGCATTGGCGACAAAAAACAGCATCAGGCTGCTCAGCAGTATTTGATCCACGGGGATCATGGCGAACTCCATTTTTCTAGTTATATTCTTAGGCTTATTTTATATAAGCCTACAAAGAGTAGGCCAATAGACCTTTGGCTACAACGCGAAACCAGCCGGGCCTGCCTTGCCACCAGGCATAAAAAACCCGCCCTCGCCACGGAAATCCGGGCCAGGGCGGGCTGTTGAAAAATCGCTTGGCTATTAGCCGGAAATGCAGTCCTCCGCCGCCTTGCGGATATCGCCCGGACGCATGGGCACATTGGACATGCTTTCATGCAGCTTGATGCTGCTGCCACCGGAACGCTCCTCGATATCGAATACCGCGGTCGGGCCCGACGAGACTTTCTGCGGAACGATAATGCGCATACCATCCTTATGCGGTTCGACCTGCAACTGGCCACGGCTGTCAGCCAGTTTGTCGCTGACGCACTTGGCGTACTCCTGCGGCTTTTTCCCTGAAATCACGTTCAGGGTGGGCAATGTCTGGTTAATATCCGAGACCGTCGCACAGCCACTGATCGCCAAAGCCAGAATCAACACACCCCACTTCATACATTTCCTCCGATAAAGACCGTCCGACCGCAGAAATGGCATTTTTCTCCGGATCAGTCAGATTTATCCTAAATAATCGGCAAATAACTGTTTTAAATTGTCAAAGCCGCCTGCCGCGGCCTGATAAACTGCGCCATCGTTTTGATTTTGTAGCAAAAGCCCTTCTGGAGGCGCCCATGAAATTTATCCACCAGCGCGAGCACCTCAACGAAGACGATATCGTCGTCATCGAATGCTCCCAGGTCTGCAACATCCGCCTGATGAACGACGCCAACTTCCGAAGCTTCAAGAACGGCGGACGTCACACCTATCATGGCGGCGCGTTCGACAAGTTCCCGGCCAAGATCACCGCGCCGAGCACCGGCTTCTGGAATATCACCATCGACACCGTCAACCGCCGGCCCATCAGCGTTACCCGCAAGCCGAACCTGACCCACTCGATCAAGATCATCCGCCGGTCCAGCTCGAAACTGCGCTGAACCCCGCCCCAGCCCGCGACCAACAGGTATCACCGTGGCCCAAACGACCAAGTATGTCATCAAATACAAACTCAACGGCGAGCGCCGTTTCGAGTTCGCCCAGCTGGAAAGCGGCACTCAGGAAGAAGCCAAGGCTGCGCTGGAAGCCCTGCATGGCCAGACCGACGACGTCATCAGTGACGTCAGCGTGAGCAAGGCGCTGTAAGTCCCTGCTCCTAGAACCTGTGACGAATTCGAGCGCAAGCGGCGGAGTGTGAGCGGCCCGCGCGCTTCCCAGAATGGCGGACCTCAGCCTCTACTCCGGGAACCGCCAGCATGTCCGCCCCCTCCCTCGAACAACGCCTCGCCTGCCTGGACTGGGCCTCGATCGAGCAGCAGCTCGACCAGGACGGCAGCGCGGTGATCGACAACCTGCTCAGCGCCGACCAATGTCATGAGCTCGGCAGTCTGTATCCCCACAGCGAGTTGTTTCGTTCGCGGGTAGTCATGGCCAGGCACGGTTTCGGCCGCGGCGAGTATCAGTATTTCGCCTACCCCTTGCCGCAACGGGTCGCCGAATTGCGCGGCCAGTTCTATCCGCGCCTGGTGCCGCTGGCCAATCGCTGGAACCAGCTGATGAATATCCCCGTGCAATATCCGCCCCGGCATGAAGATTTTCTCCAGCGCTGCCACACCGCTGGTCAGCAGCGGCCGACGCCCTTGTTGCTGCAATATGGCCCGCAGGATTACAACTGCCTGCACCAGGACTTGTATGGCGACAACGTATTCCCCCTGCAGGTCGCGATCCTCCTGTCCCGTCCCGGGATCGATTTCACTGGCGGTGAATTCGTCATCACCGAACAGCGCCCGCGCATGCAGTCGCGGCCGCAGGTCATCGGTCTGAAGCAGGGTGATGCGCTGATCTTCGCCGTGCATCATCGTCCGGTACCCGGCGTGCGCGGCCATTACCGGGTGACGTTGCGCCATGGCGTCAGCCGCCTGCACAGCGGTCGCCGCCATACGCTAGGAGTGATCTTCCACGATGCCCAGTAATTTTACCGGCGAGCTGTTCGGCGAACCCGAGCTGCAACAGGCCCCGCGCACCGAACAGATCGGCCCGCAGTCCTTTGTGCTTCGCGGCTTCGCCCTGCCCTGGGTCGAGCGCCTGCTGCCGGCCCTGCGTGGCGTGCTGCGCGCCGCGCCGTTCCGGCAGATGGTCACGCCGGGCGGTTTCACCATGTCGGTCGGCTTGAGCAGTTGCGGCCAGCTGGGCTGGACCACCGACCGCAGCGGCTACCGTTACACTGCCATCGATCCGCAGAGCGGCCAGCCCTGGCCGGCGATGCCCGAGGTGTTGCGCGAACTGGCCCGGGCCGCCGCGACCCAGGCCGGCTTTGCCGGGTTCGAACCGGACGCCTGCCTGATCAATCACTATGTGCCCGGCGCCCGCATGTCCCTGCACCAGGACAAGGACGAACGCGATTACGATGCACCGATCGTCTCCGTCTCCCTGGGCTTGCCGGCGGTGTTTCAGCTGGGTGGCGAGCGCCGCAGCGAGCGCCCGTTGCGGGTGCCGCTGCTGCATGGCGATGTGGTGGTCTGGGGCGGTGTCGACCGTCTGCGTTATCACGGCGTGCTGCCACTCAAGGAAGGCACGCACCCGCTGCTGGGCCCACGACGCATCAACCTGACCTTTCGCCGGGCCGGTTGATCCCGCGAGAATTCAAGCGCAAGACTCGGAGTGCCAGGCACCCTGCCCTTGGTTAATCTGAGCGACATCCGCCACCGAGTAGAGCCCATGACCATGGTCCAGCCCAAGCCCACCACCGCCAGCGATCCACGCTGGCTCGCCGTCCTGGCCCGTGATGCGAGCGCCGATGGCCAGTTCGTCTATGGGGTAAAAACCACCGGGGTCTACTGCCGCCCCAGCAGCCTGTCGCGCCTGCCACGGCCGGAGAACGTCGAATTCTTCGACACCGCGGAGCAAGCCGAAGCCGCCGGTTACCGGCCGAGCAAACGCAGCGCCAGCGACCAGACCCAGGTGGCCGCGCACCATGCCAGCCTGGTAGCCGCCGCGTGCCGGCAGATCGAGTCGGCTGAAGCGCTGCCCAGCCTGAAACAGCTGGCCGAGCAAGCCGGCATGAGCAGCTTCCACTTTCACCGGGTGTTCAAGGCCGCCACCGGGCTGACCCCGAAAGGCTACGCCAGCGCCCACCGTTCGCGGCGGGTGCGGCGCCAACTGGAGCACGGCCACTCGGTGACCGACGCGCTGTACGACGCCGGCTTCAATTCCAACAGCCGCTTCTACGAAACCGCCGACCAGTTGCTCGGCATGAAACCCAGCGACTACCGCGCCGGCGGCCTGAACGCCGATATCCGCTTCGCTGTCGGCCAGTGCTTCCTGGGCGCGATCCTGGTCGCCCAGAGCAACCGCGGGGTCTGCGCGATCCTGCTGGGCGACGACCCCAATGCCCTGGTGCAGGACCTGCAGGACAAATTCCCACGGGCCAACCTGATCGGCGCCGACCAGGGTTTCGAGCAACTGGTGGCCAAGGTGGTGGGGTTTATCGAAGCGCCGGCGCTTGGCCTGGACCTGCCGCTGGACCTGCAAGGCACGGCGTTCCAGGAGCGGGTGTGGCTGGCTCTCAAGGAGATTCCGCCGGGCAGCACCGCCAGCTACGCCGAGATCGCCCAGCGCATCGGCGCGCCGAAGTCCTTTCGCGCCGTGGCCCAGGCCTGTGGGGCCAACAGCCTGGCGGTGGCGATCCCTTGCCACCGGGTGGTGCGCAGCGACGGTAACCTGTCCGGCTACCGCTGGGGCGTGGAGCGCAAGCGTCAGTTGCTCGAACGCGAGAACTCGTCCGAGGCCTGAATGCCGATGTACACCGACACCGATTCCGGCCCGGTGTACACCTCGAAGTCCGTGGCGAAGCGCCGGCGGACCTGCGGGTTGTCCTCGAAGTAAGCCCAGACCAGGCCCCAGGTCTGGATCACCACGTCCGGCATCGGCCCCTTGGCGGAGAACGCCAGGTATTCGCCGCCCTGCACCTGCACCAACGGATAACCGGTGTTGCCTTCTCCCACCGCTACGCCGGCGGTGACATCGAAGTGCCCCGAGGCATCGGACTCGTAGTTGGAGTACAGGCCGTAGATGAACGAGTCCGACTGCCGGTGACCGATGCTGTCGAACAAGCCTTCGACAAAAAACCGCTCCCACATCGGCCCGATCCGCGCGCTGTCCGCTTGTTGCTCGTCGGCATTGCAGGTGCGTACCTGCAAGCCCGAGACACAGAACGGCTGAACCTCTCGCAGTTTGACATCCATGCTTGGTACTCCTTTGTGGCGTTTATCTGGGTGACCGGCGGGCACGGTATCAGCGATTCACATCCACCACCACGCGCCCGCGCAACTCGCCGGCCAACAGACGCGGCGCGGCGGCGATGGCTTCGCTGAGGCCGATCTCATGGCTGATCAACGGCAGCAGGGCCGGGTCCAGATCGCGGGTCAGGCGCTGCCAGGCCTCGATCCGCCGGGCCTTGGGTTGGGTCACGCTGTTGATCCCGGCCAGGGTCACGCCCCGCAGGATGAAGGGCGCCACCGACGCCGGGAAGTCCATGCCCTGGGCCAGCCCGCAGGCGGCCACGATGCCGTTGGCCTTGGTGCTGGCGCAGGCATTGGCCAGGGTATGGCTACCCACCGAGTCGATCACCGCCGCCCAACGCTCCTTGGCCAACGGCTTGCCCGGCGCGGACAGGCTGGCGCGGTCGATGACCTCGCTGGCGCCCAGGCGCTTGAGGTAGTCCTGCTCGGCAGTGCGCCCGGTGGACGCCACCACCCGATAACCCAGCCGGGCCAACAGGGCTATGGCAAAGCTGCCGACCCCGCCATTGGCCCCGGTGACCAGCACCTCGCCCTGGCCCGGGGTCAGGCCATGGCGCTCCAGCGCCAGGATACTGAGCATCGCCGTATACCCCGCCGTGCCGATGGCCATGGCCTCGGCCGCGCTGAACGCCTGGGGCAAGGGAATCAGCCAGTCGCCGTCCAGCCGTGCCTTCTGCGCCAGGCCGCCCCAATGTCCTTCGCCCACACCCCAACCGTTGAGCAGCACCGAGTCGCCGGGCTGATAGTCCGGGTGGCTGCTGGACTCGACAATGCCTGCCAGATCGATCCCCGGCACCATGGGAAACTTGCGCACCACCGGGCTGCTGCCGGTGATGGCCAGGCCATCCTTGAAGTTCAGGGTGCTGTAGGCCACCCGCACCGTCACATTGCCCTCGGGCAACTGCTCTTCGTCAATCTCGCGCAGCGCCGCGCGATAACCGGCGTCGTCTTTCTCGATCAAAATACCCTTGAACATCACTGCCTCCCGATAGACCCATGGCCGGGCCGTGAACTTGAGTTTCAGGTTACAAAGTCGCCACCTTCCCAGCCCGGACGGGAAAAATCCACGCTCTTTTCGTCGTAGGCCGCCCACGCCCCGCTCCTGCAAGTGATCGTGCCACCCCAGCCAAAGTCGACTGGCCTTGATTGCCTGTCTCCTGATACAAACCCCGGGTTGCCGTCCTTATCTCTTGACGTCGGAGCATCATTCACATGAGCCAATGGCCTGACACCCGTATTCTCGACCTGCTGGGCATCGAGCTGCCGATCATCCAGGCGCCGATGGCCGGCGCGACCACTACCGCCATGGTGATCGCCGCCGCCCAGGCGGGTGGCCTCGGTTCCCTGCCCTGCGCCATGCTGACGGCCGAGCAGATCCGCCAGGATGTCCAGAGCATCCGCCAGGCGACCCGCGCGCCGCTGAACCTGAATTTCTTCTGCCATCAGAACCCGATACCCGACCCGGAACGGGAAACCCGCTGGAAAAATACCCTGGAACCCTACTACCGCGAGCTCGGCGTCGATTTCGATGCGCCGACCCCGGTCAGCAGCCGCGCGCCCTTCGACACCGTCAGTTGCGAACTGGTGGAAGAACTGCGCCCGCAAATCGTCAGCTTCCACTTCGGCCTGCCGGACCCGGCCCTGCTCGTGCGGGTCAAGGCCACCGGGGCGAAGATCCTGTCGTCGGCCAGCACCGTCGACGAAGCGATCTGGCTGGAACAGCACGGCTGCGATGCGATCATCGCCATGGGCTACGAGGCCGGCGGCCATCGGGCGATCTTCCTCAGCGAAGACCTCAACACTCAGGTCGGCACCATGGCCCTGGTGCCGCAGATCGTCGATGCGGTGCGGGTGCCGGTGATTGCCGCCGGCGGGATCGGCGACGCCCGTGGCATAGTCGCCGCCTTCGCCCTCGGCGCCTCGGCGGTACAACTGGGCACCGCCTACCTGTTCACTCCGGAAGCCAAGGTCAGTGCCGCCCACCACAAGGCCCTGCGTACCGCCAAGGAGAGCGAAACCGCCCTGACCAACCTGTTCACCGGGCGCCCGGCGCGGGGCATTCTCAACCGGGTGATGCGCGACATCGGCCCGATCAGCCCCCTGGCGCCGGCCTTCCCCCTCGCCGGTGGCGCGCTGATGCCGCTGCGCGCCAAGGACGACGCCGACTTCGCCAGCCTCTGGTCCGGCCAGGCCTTGCGCCTCGGGGTCGAACTGCCGACCGCGGAACTGACCCGCACCCTGGCCGCCCAGGCCCTGGCCAAGCTGACCGGCCGCTAAACCCGGCACGCCGCGACTGCGGTCGCGGCGTTTTGCGCAAAACCTCCATTTGCCCTCAAGGCCGCGCGACCTTTGCAGTTCCGTTCGCTGGCGATTCGCTATATATTTCCGTATACAGCGTTTCACCCCCCCCCCCCGGTGCCGTCCATTTCCAATACCGCCAACCGCCCAACGTCCCTTCGCCAATGGAGCTGTTCATGAACCGTCGTCTCTCAGGTTTTGCCCCGACCTGCCTTGCCGCCTTGCTCGCCGCCTGCGCTTTGGGCCCGGCCCAGGCCGCTGAAGTGCAGGTGGCGGTCGCCGCCAACTTCACCGCGCCAATCCAGGCCATCGCCGCCGACTTCGAGAAAGACACCGGGCACAAGCTGGTGGCCGCCTATGGCGCTACCGGGCAGTTCTATACCCAGATCAAGAACGGCGCGCCGTTCGAAGTGTTCCTCGCCGCCGACGACAGCACCCCGGAAAAACTCGACAGCGAAGGCGCCACCGTCAAAGGCTCGCGCTTCACCTACGCCATCGGCACCCTGGCGCTGTGGTCGGCCAAGGCTGGCTACGTCGACAGCCAGGGCCAGGTGCTCAAGGCCAACCAGTACCAGCACCTGTCCATCGCCAACCCGAAAGCCGCGCCTTACGGCCTGGCCGCCACCCAGGTATTGGCCAGGCTGGGCTTGAGCGAGCAGGTCAAGGGCAAGCTCGTCGAAGGCCAGAACATCACCCAGGCCTATCAGTTCGTCTCCACCGGCAACGCCGAACTGGGCTTTGTCGCCTTGTCGCAGATCTACAAAGACGGCAAAGTCAGCAGCGGCTCGGCCTGGATAGTCCCGGCCGAGATGCACGACCCGATCAAACAAGACGCGGTGATCCTCGACAAGGGCAAGGACAACCCGGCGGCCAAGGCCCTGGTTGACTACCTCAAGGGACCGAAAGCCGCTGCCATCATCCAGTCCTACGGTTACCAACGCTAAATGCCGCTATCGAGTGCCGACTTTTCCGCCATCTGGCTGACCCTGCAACTGGCGTCGCTGACGACCCTGATCCTGCTGATCGTCGGTACGCCGATTGCGTTATGGCTGTCGCGCACGCGCTCGTGGCTGCGGGGGCCGATCGGCGCCATCGTCGCCCTGCCCCTGGTCCTGCCGCCGACGGTGATCGGCTTTTACCTGCTGCTCGCCCTCGGCCCCAACGGCTCCATCGGCCAGCTCACCCAGGCCCTCGGCCTGGGCACCCTGACCTTCAGTTTCAGCGGCCTGGTGATCGGCTCGGTGATCTATTCCATGCCCTTTGTCGTGCAGCCGCTGCAGAACGCCTTTACCGCGATCGGCAGCCGTCCGCTGGAAGTGGCGGCGACCTTGCGCGCCAATCCCTGGGACACCTTCTTCAGCGTAATCCTGCCACTGGCCAGGCCGGGGTTCATTACCGCGGCCATTCTCGGGTTCGCCCACACCGTCGGCGAGTTCGGCGTGGTGCTGATGATCGGCGGCAATATTCCCGAGAAAACCCGGGTGGTCTCGGTGCAGATCTACGACCATGTCGAAGCCCTGGAATACGCCCAGGCCCACTGGCTGGCCGGTGCCATGCTGGTGTTCTCGTTCCTGGTGTTGCTGGCGCTGTACTCCAGCCGCAAAACCCGCGCTGGCTGGAGTTGAATCGTGAGTGCATCGATCCATGTGCGCCTCAAGCGCACCTATAAAGATTTCAGCCTCGACCTCGACCTGGAGTTGCCGGGCCGTGGCGTCACCGCGTTGTACGGGCACTCCGGCTCCGGCAAGACCACCTGCCTGCGCTGCATCGCCGGCCTGGAACAGGCCGAACAGGGCCTGGTGCGGATCAACGACGAAGTCTGGCAGGACAGCCAGCGCCAACTGTTCGTGGCGCCGCACAAACGCTCCCTGGGTTATGTGTTCCAGGAAGCCAGCCTGTTCGCCCACCTGTCGGTACAGGCCAACCTGGAGTTCGGTCTCAAACGCATTCCGCGCGCGCAGCGTCGTGTGGACATGGCCCAGGCCACCGAGTTGCTGGGCATCGGCCATCTGCTGCGGCGCCACCCGCACAACCTGTCCGGCGGCGAACGCCAGCGTGTCGGCATTGCCCGCGCGCTGCTCACCAGCCCGCGGCTGCTGCTGATGGACGAACCCTTGGCGGCCCTCGACAGCAAACGCAAAGGCGAGATCCTGCCGTACCTCGAACGCCTGCATGACGAGCTGGAAATCCCGGTGCTGTACGTCAGCCACTCGCAGGATGAAGTGGCGCGCCTGGCCGACCATATCGTCCTGCTGGAAAACGGCCGCGCCCTGGCCAGCGGGCCGATCGGCGAAACCCTGGCCCGTCTCGACCTGCCCCTGGCCCTGGGTGACGACGCCGGGGTGGTGATCGAAGGCCAGGTCAGCCACTACGACAGCGGTTACCAGTTGCTCGCCCTGCAACTGCCCGGCAGCCAGCTGCGGGTGCGGGTCGCCCATGCGCCGATGGCCATCGGCAAGCACTTGCGCTTCAAGGTCCAGGCGCGGGACGTCAGCCTCAGCCTGCAAGCGGGCGAGCACAGCAGCATCCTCAACCGCCTGCCGGTGACGGTCAGCGGCGAAATCCCCGCCGACAACACCGCGCATGTCCTGGTGCGCCTGGATGTCGCCGGCAACCCGCTGCTGGCACGGATCACCCGCTACTCCCGCGACCAGCTGGAACTGCATCCGGGCCAGCAACTCTGGGCGCAGATCAAGGCGGTGGCCGTGCTCGCCTGAGCCGGGCGCAACCGTTTCTCGCGAGCAAGCTCGCTCCTACAAGGGCGAGCATTGGATCTGTAGGAGCGAGCTGGCTCGCGATAGCCGCGCCGCGGGTTGTCATCCGGCCCACCCGCGCGTTAGGCTAGCCGCCCTTCCCCGTCACCGGACGATTGCCGACGTGAACAACTAAGCCTTCCAGAAATGTATTCGCGACAAGCCGCCTTGCAGCGCTTGTTGGCCTTTTTCGACATTTTCCGGAGGTGCTGATGACTCACGTCACACGGCTGCCTGCGCTGGTTTCCCTGAACCAGCTGACCTTCCAGTTCGCCCATGGCGAAACCCTGTTCGATTCGCTCGACCTGACATTCGATGCCTTGCCCACCGGCATAGTCGGGCGCAATGGCACCGGCAAGAGCGTGCTCGCGCGCCTGATCGCCGGCGAACTTTCACCGTCCTCGGGCAGCGTCACGCGCTTCGCCCGCGTGGCCTATGTCGCCCAGGAGCATCTGGCGCAGGAGGGCCAGAGCGTCGCCCAGGTCGCCGGTATCGCTGAGGCCCTGGCCGCCCTCGGGCGCCTCGCCGCGGGCCAGGCCTCGATGGCCGACCTGGCGCAAGTAGACGAGCGCTGGGACCTTGGCGAACGCCTGCGCCGCCTGCTGGACGAGGCCGGTCTCGACAGGGTCGGCCCCGACGATCCGGCCGCCAGCCTCAGCGGTGGGCAACGGGCGCGTATCGCGGTGATCGGCGCCCTGCTCAGCGATGCCCAGCTGCTGATACTCGACGAACCGAGCAACCACCTCGACGAGCCCGGTCGCCAGTGGCTGCTGGCGCAGCTTCGGCAGTGGCGCGGCGGACTGCTGCTGATCAGCCATGACCGCCAGCTGCTGGCGCAGATGCAGCGCATCGTCGAACTCACGCCCCAGGGCGCGCGAATCTGCGGCGGCAACTACGCGGCGTTCCGCGCCCAGCGCGAAGCCGAGCACGGCGCCGCGCGGGCCGCCCTGGAACACGCCCGAACCGAACGCAGTCGCGAACAAAAGCGCCTGCAGCGCGAGCACGACACTATCCAGCGCCACGCCGCCGGCGCCCGACGTTATGCCGACACTGCCAACATCGCCAGCTTTGAACGGATGAAGATAAAAGGCGCCGCCCGGGACATCATGGGCCATGTGCGCAACCGCCAGCAGGGCCACAAGAACAACCTCGATCAGCAGGTCCGCGACGCCTATGCGCGGCTGGTGCCGCAGGCGCCAACCCTGGTGACGCTGCCCGGCACCGCGGTGCCCCAGGGGCAACAGGTGTTCTGCCTGACCCGAGCGCAATTGCCCTGGCTGCCGCCCGAGGCCGCTGCCAGCTACCTCGACCTGACCGTCACCGGGCCCATGCGCATCGCAGTCAGCGGGCCCAACGGCTGCGGAAAATCCACCCTGCTGAAGATGCTGGCCGGCGAGATCCAGCCCTTGAGCGGCCAATGCGAAGTGCGGCTGGCCAGCGCTTGCCTTGACCAGCGCCTGTCGCTGCTCGATCCCGAGCGTTCGATCCTCGAACACCTGGGAGCCCTCGACCGGCCACTGCAGGAAGGCCTGCTGCGCAGCCGCCTGGCCTGGCTGCAACTCGACGCCCAGCGCGTGACCCAGCCCTGTGGCCGGCTCAGCGGCGGCGAACGGCTCAAAGCCGCGCTGGCGATTGCCCTGTGGCGCGACACACCGGCCAAGCTGTTGCTCCTGGATGAGCCGACCAACCACCTGGACCTGGAATCGGTGGAAGCCTTCGAAAGCGCCCTGCGCGATTTCCCCGGCGCGATGCTGGTGGTGTCCCACGACCGCGAGTTCCTCGCCGCCATGGCGCCCAGCCACCGGCTGCAATGGACGGCAGCCGGCTGGAGACTGGACGAGGAAAACCAATGAACAGGCTTTTGCACGAATTTCAAAGTTGCTTCTATAGTTGCTCTGAGCAGCTATCAACCAGGGAAGCGCCATGGAAGACATTTTTGTCGTAAAGCGCTGCAACAAGATCATCATCCAGGGGCGACGCGCCGGGGAAGCCGCCCACGGCGCGCCGATCGCCGCCCACTGGTACCGCATCGCCGACACCCGCACCGACGGCTTCATCGGCGATGGCTACGACCTGGAAGAGGACGCCGTGCGCGAGTGCCGCCGGCTCAATGCCGCCAGCTGCCGCGCCTGAAACCGTGGACAACCGGGGGCTGCGGCCACTCGCCGGCAATGATGAAATTTCTTTCACTGTGAACCCGCCAAGGCTTCGCTAAAGTGGCTCACGCTTATTGAAGACTCCCGACTGGCCCACCGCTCCCCCGGTGGGTCTTTTTTATGGACGATCGCCAAGGGCCGGGCGGCGCTCTGGCAGAGCATGCCAGGCATAAAAAAGCCCCGCACACGGGCGGGGCTGCGCGATGCGGGTAGCCGTCGCTTACTTGAGCCTGACAGCGGTGCCGGTGACAAACACCACCACCATGCCGCCACGGCCGCTGGGCATGCTGATCTCGTAGTCCAGGCCGAGCACCGCATCCGCGCGCAGATCGCGGGCGCGCTCCTTGATCTCGTCGGTCGCCTGCACCCGGGCTTCTTTCAGCGCCCGCTCCAGGGTCTGGGAACGCCCACCGAAAAAATCGCGCATCCCGGCGAAGACATCCCGCACGACGTTGATCCCCTGCACGGACTCGGCGCTCACGATATCCAGGTACTCGGCGATCTCTCGCCCCGCGATCGCGTGGGTGGTAGTGATAATCACGGCATTCTCCTTTGACCGGCGCGACCCTGCCCTGAACCCGGGCGGGGTCGCAAAAAAACGCGATGGTAACAGACCCTCCGCGGGTGGCGATGTGGAGCATGCCGGACGCGGTTGCCGCAGCAGCCTGCAAGGCGATGCCAAGGGCGAGCCTGTCCGTGATTAAATCCGCCAGCGGATAACCGCAGATCCTTTCCCACCTGGAGTATTCACATGGATGTCATTCAGTCGCGAGCCCCCGAACAATGCGCAGGCATGGAGGATATCCGTCGCGAGATCGATCGCCTCGACCAGGCGGTCATCAAGCTGCTGGGCGAACGTTTCCGGTACGTCTTGGCCGCGTCGAAATTCAAGACCTCGGAAACCGCCGTGCGCGCGCCCGAGCGCTTTCGCGCCATGCTCCTGCAACGTCGGGAATGGGCCCAGGCCGAGGGCCTGAGCGCCGACGCCATCGAAAAGCTCTACAGCGACCTGGTGCAACACTTCATCGCCGAGGAGCTCAAGGGCTGGAAATCCGCCCAGGCCCAGTCGCCGGCCTGAGGGCAAAAGAAAACCCGACAGCCAGAAAACAAGCCAGGCTGCCGGGCAGGGTCGTGGATGGGGTTATCGGGTATTGGCCCCTCGCGCAGCCTTCTTGGCCTTCGCCTTGTAGGCCGGCAAGGCTGCCGCGTAGGCCAGGGCCTCCTCCCGGGTGCCAAAGGAACCAAGACGGTCGCCCTTGGTGCAGACCCGCCAGGGGCCGCTGTTGACGCTGACCACGTCATAGCCGTTCATGTACATCTTGTTCAGCATTGGAACGCTCATAATCGCCTCCCTTTCGGTAGAGATCGGCCGAGGTTGTCGCGAACACCTTACACCCGGTCCGCGCGGGTGGGGGGTTCCATCCATCGCCACCGGGCGGGAACGCGCTGCCGGTATTTCACTTGGGCTTCAGGTTTCCCAGAGGGTCATACGCCCGGGACTTGGGTTCTTTCTCCGGCCTGTTGTCCCTGGGCGCTTTCGCCGGACCTATGGGGTCCACCTGCGGATCGGCCAGATCCGGAGAGTCAGGGTCGAAGCCCAATTCGTCCTTGCCGGAAGCGTGCTCGGATGAACGCGGGCCCGTTGACCTGTTCGTACTCATGGATACCTCCCGACCACGATGGAATGTCTTTCAATGAGAGGGCCATTCTCATGCAGGGTGCAAAACAGCTGACGAATGGTAATCGATCAAACAGCGTTTTCTGCCGTGCTTATGGCGTTTTGGCAGGTCTGCCAGAGCCGAATCATCAGCCGCGTTATCAGCCCGTACCCAGGCCTGCGTTTCGTCGCCCTGTCGTTGCTAGGGCCATAGCGCAAGCGCACACTGGCTGCAGCTGACGGATCAGCTCCCCCTCTGCAAAAAGCCCGCCCATGCGGGCTTTTTGTCTATCCGCCCTCCCCGCGTCCCGTCCTTTGCGAATACGACCCGCTGCCCTCGTCGTTCGGCTTTACTTCAACTGATGCACCAGGCGTCTCTTCATGACACTTACCATCGGGAGCCCTGCCATGAACAAAACACTTATCGTCATGACCGCTCTGCTGTCAGCCGTCGCCGGTTGCACCAGCGACGCTCATGTCTACCGCAATCAGCCGCTGGT
Organism: Pseudomonas chlororaphis subsp. chlororaphis; assembly: GCF_003945765.1. Lineage (NCBI taxonomy): Bacteria > Pseudomonadati > Pseudomonadota > Gammaproteobacteria > Pseudomonadales > Pseudomonadaceae > Pseudomonas > Pseudomonas chlororaphis. The sequence goes on from NZ_CP027712.1 coordinate 3,926,680, forward strand.
GGCGAAGGTCGAGACCGGCATGACCCAGGAACAAGTCCGGCAGATCGGCGGCGAACCTGTGGCCGTCACCCCTCGCACCGTGGAACTCGGCACCTGCTTCGACTATGTGTTGACCCAGGCCGACCATAAACAGCCGTTCAATGTCAGCTTCGACGGCAATGGCAAAGTCGATCACAAAAGCTTCCTCACCTGCGCCGAATGGAGCCACGCCCAGCAGAAAGCCAGGGCTCCAGGCAGCGGCACGGGAGGCATGGGTGGCGGCTATTGAGCTGCGCTGGCCAGAATTGGCGGCGATAGCGGGTGGGCGGCATGACCAGATGAAATTTCTTTCACTGTGAGCCGAGCGCCAGGCGGGTAGATTCCACCCTGCTCATTCAACTATTGGCCCGCTCCCCGCGGGCTTTTTTTTGCCTTGCAGGAGCCCCTTGAGGAAGGAGCCAAAGTGGCTTCGAGTGGCGGGAAGGCCCGCCGAAGGCAAACTCCAGGCAAAAAAAAGCCCAAGTAGCTGATGGACACTTGGGGCTAAAAATGCATAAACCGTGGTAGGTGAACGCGGGGCTATCTTAACGTCCCGAAGAACATGTAACAATATATTTTGAGGTTATTTTTACCCTAAATATTTTCTAAGCCCTTAAATAACCACATGTTTTTTCTGGCAATGGCCGATTCGTCACCTTGTTGGCGCCAGCAAAAAAGCGCCACCGCCCTTCTTTTCACATGACTACGCCTGCGTGAACCGCTTGCCCGCCATCAGGCATACAGGATCACGCACTCCGAAAACGAGGAAAACTCACCGGCTTCCACTGGCCCGTTGGCGCTGACCAACCTTGCCGCGAAGGACAGCCTGAAACCCGGTGCCACCGGGTATTCGGCACGCCCTTCATGGCCCAGAAGCACGACTTTTCCCTCGCTGTCCAGCAGTTGAACGCCCACATTGCGCGCGGAGCCAGCCTCTTCATAGTCATTCATCAAGATCACACCATCGCTGGTGATGCCATCAAAGTAGACCTGGACCTTGCTCGCCCCCTTGAGCCTGTCTTCGTTCAGCTCGACGCTGAAAAACTGCGGAAGGCTGCCACCCGCCTGAAGCACATCAAGGCTCGATGTACCCAGTTCGACCACCCGTTCCATGCCGCTGGAGCGCCGACGTGAGGCGCCGGGAATACCACTCGCCCCCAGGCCATTATCAGGATCGATCGTCCACGCGGGTGCGGTAACCCTGGCGCGAAAATCAAAGAACTTACCAACATTTTGAGTGGGCATTATTTATTCCTTTAATTGAATGCAAACATGCGATCGGTTCAGTCCGGAGCAGCCACCCAGGCCGCTCTCCCTGCCTGTCGCCATGCACTTTTTCAATGGGCGAAACGCAGCCGGCTCGATAGTCGATGCCAGTCAAAAAAGCGCACACGGCGAACGCTGAAACCTTAGAACGGCGCCAAATCGGCGTCCCTAGGACACTTCCGAAACGCTCCACTCAATTATCAGATCGCGCTGGAGTGTTGCTGAAGAGGTGGCTCGGCAAAATCTCCGCCAAGGCGGTTATCCGTACTTGAGCCAACGAAAAACAGGGGGCACTGGAATCGAACCAGCATCAGGATGTTGGGGGAGTGCCGGACGCCGCATGTCAGGCAAAAAGCCCGGTCTTGCACCGGGCTTGCTGGTGGGCCGGCCTGGAATCAGTCCAGGGCGTCGTGCAGGACTTCGTAGATGATGCCTGTCGCGATGGCGACCAGGATCAAATCAGTGCCGGCCTGTTGCCACTCATAGCCGTCATAGTGCGGTAGGCGGCCGAGCATCCGGCCATCGAGTTTTTTCGCGATGCCCGGCGGCAGTGGCTTGCCTCGGGCCAGGTTTTTCTGGATGCCCGGCGGCAGGGCCGGCCCGGGTGACCAGTAGTCACGACTGTCGCCAATGATCACGCGAACACCGCCGACATCGACTTGAGGGCCGTCATACCTCCCGCCCTGCTTGTAGTCCTGGGATTTGTTGCCTTTATTGCCATGTCCGCCCTGATTGCCATGGGGGTTGCCCTTGCCGTTCCCTGGGTCCGCATACAAGGCAGTCGAGCCGAATAAAAACGCGGCGCTTGCTAAAACAGCTACAACCGAACGAGTCGTCATCTCTGCAATCCTCTGCATGAATCCAGCCGTGGTGCCATTCGTCATGACACCCGAACTATAGACAGCCGATTGCGTCTTAGTTCATGCAAACCTCTCCTTATCTATGGAAGCGATCATGCTTTTAAAGAAAAAAAATCTCGTGACTGCCGTGACCTGTGTACTGATGCTGGCAGCAGCTCCTCTGCTCCCCATGACGTCTGCTTATGCCAAGGACGGTGGTGGCCATGGTGGCGGAAATGGTGGTGGCAACGGCGGGGGGCATGGCGGTGGTAACAGTGGTGGTCATGGTGGCCAGGCAGGTGGTCACTCGGGAGGGGTCAGCAGCAAGGGCCATAACGGCGGCCTGAAAAGCGACCCAGCCGGCAAATCGGTTCGCAATCTTGGAGAAAATGGCAACCATTACGGCAGCATTCGTAATGACAGCAACGGCCATGGCTCGACTACTTCCGGCGTGGCTCATTCCAAAGATACCCGCGGACTGTCAAAAGCCACTGCGATCTCGGACACCACGCCCGGGGACCACAACTCGAAAGGCCTGGGCAACGCCAGCGTCTCCTCGAGCAAGAATGATCGATAGACCCAGCCTCATGCTCTCCAGCTGAATCGGTTTCAACACCCTCGGTTGGTCAGCATCGCCCCGCATGAAAAGCCCGGCCCAGCGCCGGGCTTTTTCGTACCTGCCTTCGCCCGGCGGCGCCCTCTTCTGCCCTCATGGCTCGGGCACAGATGAAACTATCTTTAAGTAACCTTCATGAAGCGAAGCGTCTGAGTGCCTACCCTTGCGGGACCGACAAAGTGAACTACAGGAGTAACCCACGATGTTTTCCCATGAAGGTCTCGGTCTGATGTCCATCTTCATTGTCCTGCTGCTGTGCGTGCTGGCGATGTTCATTCATCCTGTGCACGCACTCTGGAGCTGGGTTCAAAGGCGTAGACGCAGGTTGTCGGTAGAAAACGCAGGGCGTGAAGGCAAGCCCTATTCTTCGCGCTGAACAGGCACCCATCCAACGAGGCCCGGCCATGTCCGGGCTTCTGCTTTCTTGCTTCTACAGGACCGGTCAGCTCTGGCTCAGGCGCCACCAGTGGGTACCACTCGTCCAGACCACGGGGCCCTGCCCCGTTCCTCATCTACACCTTTAAGCATGGACTTCCGGTCGTATTCATCCGACCCCTTCAGCACCGCTCTTGGATATGGATAGAGAGGATCGGGCAGCCGGTATTCGATTCGATGGCACACGAAGCGCCATACGAAACCGCAGTACCCCAAGCTTCGGGCTTCATTTCTCAAGGAACGAAAAAATGACTACGAAATGCACGAACTGGCATGCCTGGTTGAACGCCATGCCACCCAAACCGGACGAGCTTCATGTCGTTGGAGACGTTGAAGTTGCCAACCCAGGGGTCGAAGCCTATCTGACGATGCGAACGCCACAAGGTATCAACCCGACCATACTCTTGCTGGATCTGCACCTGGTGCAAAGGCCGGGACAGTGGATTCAGCAACTCAGCTGCGCACAAGTCAGGTTCACCCGGGTAATGCCTCCCAACTCACCGCTCTATACCGCTATCGAGATCTTCTATAACGGTGAGCGAATCAAGTTTATCGAGGATATTCCGGTCATCTCCTGAGTGATTCATTCCAGAGTAGCTGACCTCACCCCCTGCCGCGACCGGCTGAACGCTGGACCAGTCGGTCGCTTGTTTCCATATCGATGAGCTGCGCTTTCCTGTTTTTCAGAAACAAAAAGCCCAGTAATGAGCTGGGCTTGTTTTAACGCAAGAACGACTCAGTGAGGCTGACGCAGCCTCTGCAGCTCAGCCTTCAACCAGGCGCTAGCCGGTTGCGATCCAGTAGCGCAGTGCACCTCATAGGCCTTGCCACTCATGCTGCTTTTAGTGGCCGCGAGGTCGATAAAGTCCTCCGCGCTGCTCACCATGTTCTTGCCTTCGAGGTAATTCAGTTTTTTCTCCAGGTGCTGCCGTGCCTGGGGGGCTGGATACTCGGTGCCATTACGCACGAACTGGCACTGGCTGTGCTCGACAAAGTCCAGCAAGCCCTTTATCTCCCGGGCTGCCTGAGGCGTCGTTTGCGCCTGCGCGTTAGTCGCCATTGCCAAGGCGGTGATACCAGCCGCCATCAGCCATCGAGCCCACTCACCGGTAAAAATTCGCATCCTTCGTCCTTGTCTTGAAACTGAGCAATATTGTCGGATCTGGCCGAGTATCACCCGGCACCAGGTCGGTCAAACTTCGATAGGGAAAATCGGCTGAACTTCCTGCTTCATATCCGCGTTTTCTGTCGCAGCCTCAAGTTTGGCCAGGAAGTCTGGATTCAATTTGGCTTCAAGCAGATTGACCTGCTCTACCGCCCTCTTTTGCTCAACCATCTTGGCAAGTTCTGCATAAGAAAGTCTGGGTGCCGCGTTTTGAATAGTTATCACTGAGGCTCTTCCTTGGTTCATCCGTCCAGCCCACCAGGGGCTTGGCGGCAAGTGTATCCCCTGTTCCACGCCCGTCCCAACTCATCCGGCCAGCGCTTGAGCATATCGGTACTCAATATCTTCTTTTTATCGATACCTGGCGCATCCGGGCCTGGAAAGCCACGCCGCTCAAGCGCAGCCTTAAGCTGCCGCGCATGACTGTCCATGCCCAGGTCTGGCGGTGTTTTCACCCTGCCATAGACCAATGGTGCCGCCAGTCGTCGTCGCAGCGTTGACGCTCTACCCCTTAAGGCGCGCAATGGCCCCCTAAAAATGATCGCCTTGGGGCCTTTCCAGATGGCAAAGATCATAGTGCTGGCCGGTGACTTCCCCCAGGGTGATGCGGAGTATCTGCGCGGAACCATCACGCTCAAGACCCCCAATAAACCGCTAATGGGGAAAAGCTTTCTCGTCTCCGAGTTCAAGGAACTCACCGTCGAAAATACCGATTCGAACAAGAACATAAAGAGCGCCATAGGCCTTGGAGTGGTGGGTGCCATGTTTCTTGGGCCGGTCGGAGCCGTCGCCGGCTATCTTCTGGCGGGTCACAATACCGAAGTGACATTTCTGGCCACCTTGAAGGATGGCCAGACACTGCTCGCTGCAACCGATAACGAGACCTACCAAGACATCTCGGCGCGCTTCAACAGAAAAAACCCTCCTGACAAACGCGATAAAACCGAGCCTTGACGCCCGGTTCAGCACTTTTCTTTTAGTCCGCCTGGAAAATCAGACAGTCGCTTACTGCCGCAAGTAGGCGAGCAATGTGCTGCACATAGTCGGCTTTACCGAGTGGCACGCCGTTATGTCGCAGGATGTTGTAGGCCGTGACGAGGTGAAAGTAGAACTGTGGTGTCACCCAGTTCACCGCGTACTCATTACCAGTCATGCAGACTGCTGCGTTTTGCCAGCCAGCAGAACCGTCCCCTGCGCAACCGGCAAATATTGACCAATGGCCGGATGCAGGATTGAGAACCGCGCGATGAATGCGCAGGAATGGAAAAACAACAAAGCTGACCGGATTGAGCGGCCATTCACGGTCAGCCTTGTCGTTGGGACAGCTTCAACCCGGGAAACGGTGAATCACCATTGGCCCGAGAAGATGCAGGTCAGTGCTTCGATGCCGCTGAACTTCCACAGCGAGTCATTACAGTCTCTGGCGAATGCATGGGCGTTCGAGGCGGTGAGGGTCAAAACCACTGCGCAGGAGTAGACGATTTTCTTGAATGACATGGTGAATCTCCTTTTTCGTATCGGCACTTTCTTGTGAGAGCCACCCCGACGAGGATGGTCATCCGCACTATATGCCCGGCCTCGGCAGCAGACGATTAGGGCTGGTGTGCTAATGGCGAATACGCATCACCCCAGGCCATCGACAAATTGCGCAGGGCTCCCGCTTTGCAGACGAAAGCCAGAAACAGATTAGTCATAGCAGCTGTACTGATACTCGAATGGAAAAAACACCGTATCGACCACCAAGGAAAACGGCGCATCGATCAGTAAAAAGGGAATCAGCTTTCCATGGGAGGTGCCTACCAACCACCAGTCCAGGCGCACGCCCTTGTAGGGGCAAGGGTGGTCATAGTCCATCCGCATCGCCACCGCGGCGCAGCCGCTCAGGCAATTGACCAACACCAACAGAATCACTTTCCGAAACACCTAATGTCCTTATTACATCCATCTGCAGAGCTGCGTAGACGTCTCTGCAATACGCCAGTGACTTTTGCCCAATGGCAATGACAGAGAAATACATCCGCCAGCAGAAAGGCAAGAAAGCCTCTCCAACCGCGTAAATCGCAGGCCGGATTTGAATGTGCGGACCGGAAACGAACAAGGGTTTGCATCAGCTTTCGCCAGCAAACCCTTGAAATAGATGGTGCCCGAAGCCGGAATCGAACCGGCACGCCCTTACGAGCGGGGGATTTTAAGTCCCATGCGTCTACCAGTTTCGCCATTCGGGCGGTAGCGCGGTGTTGCGGTCTGAAAGGCTTGAGCCGTTTCAGCGCCTTTCGGCAAGGGGGTGAAATATATACATCCCCTCCCTTTGAAGCAAGTTCGTTGGCGTCAAATTCAAGACTGAATATCGAGCCCGCCCATAAACAAAAAGCTCCGTAAATCATAGATCTACAGAGCTGTTTCTATCGGTGGGGGCTACGGCCGGAACCGAACCGGCGCAGAAGAAGGCTGCATGCCACTGATAAAAACAGGCCGGCAGGTTAGCACACTGAAAACATCGTAACCAACTGATTTAAAAAGACTTGTAGCTGAATAGACGAAGCCGTCGGATCGCCTAGGTGCCGCTCCCAACGCCTTCCACCGCGCGCGCATAAGCGACCGTCGCCACCTCTATCAGAGTCTTGCGCTCTTCCCCGTCGATAATCCCCTTGGCCTTGAAGTTGTCGACAAGCCGCAGCAATTCATCGTACTGCTCCTGCGCATCCATCCGGACTTCAGGGTTCGTCAGCAAGTCATGGAAGGCGGAAAACGCCTGCACTTTCGCGTCATCGTACATGGCCGGCTCTCCAGGAATGTGTATTCGGTAGAGGGTGCAATGTCTCAATGGGTTCGTCGTGTACGACATACGGTGGAACCCAACTGACTTGGGGATCGTGGGATGGCTAAAGCTATGGGCCAGCAGAGTCGAAGAGACAGGCCTGCGGCTGCTTCAGCCTGAATAGGTGCCCACCCTGACCAGCTGTTGGCCGTTCAGCAATCCATCGTAAACACACCTGGCCGGGCAAGCGGGACCACTCTAATCAGAGCAGTCGCGCATGTCTCGAAGACAATTCTGAAGAAACCTGAACAGCTTGAGGAAACCTGGGCGTAGCCGGCAGAAGCACCCGTGCGAATACCTCGGTTGAGCGGTGATCGGACGGGCTAGCGCATCGACGCAAGCGTTCGAGGCGAGGCTGGCTTGCTGCTTGTCCAACTCGGCGAACAGGGCACAGTTTCTATCCCAGGGCCCCAGGGGTCACCAGCGTTTTAAGAATCGACTGATACCTGGGAAGGTCCAGTGCCACTAGGATCCCCAGGCATTTATAAAGGCATGCGCTGAAAGTCCCACAATCACCCGCATTGACTAATGAACACGCCATAAGAAAGAAGCGCACCGATGTCTTTTTCAACGTTTTCGAGAAACTCCATGAAAAAGTCCCTTGCCATGAGTGTGGCGTTTGCCGGGCTTCTGTCGTTGTTTGCCCTGCCCTCCCATGCCGGTATCTCATTGAATGAAACTCGAGTGGTACTGGCCGGACCGAAGAAGGAAGCTTCCATGCTGGTGCTGAACGATGAATCGACGCCCATCATGATCCAGTCCTGGATCGAGCCCTTCGGCACAAGCACCGATCAGGACGTCCCCTTTGCCCTCACCCCTCCCCTGAAACGCCTGAACGGGAACGCCCGGCAGCAATTGCGCATTCTCTACCAAGGCATGGGGCTACCCGCGGACAGGGAGTCGGTGTTCTGGTTGAGCGTGCAGGAAATCCCCCAGAAGTCGAAGGATGAAAACATCCTGCAGATTGCCGTGCGCCAGCGCATCAAGTTGTTTTACCGGCCCGCCGGCTTGCCCGGCGACGTTGATCAGGCCCCCTCCAGGCTGCAATGGCGCATGGCGCTCAAGGAGGGCAAGCCCGGCCTGGAAATCAGGAATGACTCCGCGTTTCACATTTCTTTCGGCGCGGTGAACATCAAGAGCGGTTCGAACAGTTATTCGGTTCCGGCGACAATGCTGCCCCCCTATTCAAGCCAATCATTCACGATCGAGGGGGCATCTTCCCTGGCGCCAGGCGGAGCAACAAAGATCGAGTTCGAAAGCATCAACGACGATGGCGTAGCGGTACAGCACTCAGGCGACCTATCCAGTTGAGCCAGGTTAAAGGTCAGAACTCTTTGTTTGTCGCTGAACCCGGCGTTTTGTTATCGGCTGAATACTTAGTGAAATACACAGGTCGTCAACAATCTTCGCCCAAACAAAGAGATTCGTTTCCGAACGCATGGAGCCAGGGTGCGCAAGAACGATTCACCCACGAACCCTGTTCAAGGTCGATCAGAGAGAAACAGGCAATGAAGACCACAGCAAAAAGAATGATCCGCGCCCTGTTCGGCGCACCGCAACTTTGCGTCATTGCACTCATGGCCCTCGCCGTGTCGCCGTCCGCGAGGGCTGCGTCTGTGGACGCATTTGAGCAGGAGCTATCGATCCCGAAGAACACCGCCAGCGGCATCATACTGGCTCGACATTACATCACTCCGCAGCAGGCATGTGGCGCATCGAAGTGCTCAGTCGAAAAAATTTACGCCTACCCAGGTGGCGGCGTATCAACCTCAAATGCAACAGTAATCACCACGAAAGTCTCGGGCATATCGACTCGTTTGTTGATCAATGGAAGAGGCTACGGAACTTCAGCGCCATGGGTCGAGTTCACCCAGCCAATCGAAGTACAGTTACTTAGCGAGGGTCGAACAAATCTAGGCGGTTCCCTGTCTGACAGCCAGGCCTTTCCGTACTACTACAGGCTCGAAATGAAATACTCGTATTTGAACATTCACCTGAAGGGCACTATCACCCCGATCGACGGCACCTGCTCGGTGCCGGGCCAAACGGTAAAGCTACCCAAAACCTTGCTGAACCGCCTGGACCGCATCGGCTCGACAGCCGGCACCCAGAGCTTCCAGCTTAATATCAATAACTGCCCCAGGGGTTATAACCGGATTGGCTATACCCTTGACCCGGTTGGCGGCGAGATTGCGAACTCGCCAGGGGTATTGCCGCTTACTGGCGGTTCGACCGCGAGCGGCATAAAGATCCGGGTTGAAAACGCCCAAGGCGCTCCGGCAACCATGGGCACCTCGATAACGGTCGATGGATACAACAAGGCGGCGGGGGGTTCGTTTGCCATTCCGATGCAAGCGTCCTACATCAGGACTGATGCGACGGCTACACCCGGAACGGTAAACGGAGCAATGACCGTGTTTCTGGATTATCGGTAGCCCTTTCCCACTCGTTATAACGCCTGCTTTCTTCCGGCCAATAAAAATCCCGTAGGTCACTGATCTACGGGATTTTTTCTGGTTTTGGACCGAGACTGGACTCGAACCAGCGTAGGAAAACTTACAGCTCGACAGACAAAGCCTTCTATTTCCTGAGCTGCGTTTAGTGCTCCATTACCAAGCCGAATTCATCCTCTCTCACCGCCCTGCTCCTGTCCTGGGCATGCTGGCAGACCGAAACAACCGTGCCTCTCAGCTTCCACCGATTCGATTCGTCATGCTCATTCCTTCGACTGGCTGTGATGCAGCGACAGATCTTCAATAAATTCGCCCCGCTAACCCAGACTCAGCCGCATGACCTTAGCGCTGTAAAACCCAGCTGGAAGATGTACCCAAGCGCAACGAACGACCGCCGCAAGCGCATGTCGTCTGTCGGGTTCGATAGCCAGGCCTTCACACCGATGGAACATCTTTACGCCAGGTTGAAAGTCTCGATGTAGAACCCACATAAGTAAACGCGATAAAACAATAAAAAATAAGCGACTAAGGCACTAACTCTACCACTCGTCGGAACCGCCATTTTATAAAGGTGAAGGTACCTTGCTTTTACCTGTTTACAGGCTTGACTGTATTCCTACCCATGATCGAAAGGAGGCGATAAAACATATTGGCGCAAGAAACTGGCACCGTCCTTGACGCTGATATCAATCGCCTTGCCATCAATACTCCGCAACATCTCAATGAGTTAACCTAACTACCGTTTTTCGTAGCAGTGGCAAGTCTGCAATTTGATTTTAAATAGGGAGCCAACTCATGGAATGTACAATCAAAAAGGAATATGAACATGAGCATCACAGTCACAAACGGTGCAAGCGCAGTAGTTAAAGTAGCCATTAGCACATGGCAGAAAGACGGCAATGACGATTTCTGGTCATTAGATCAAGGCGCAAGCGATACCTGGAAACGTAGCGACCCAAGGGGCTACTTGATGGCCGTACAAGACAAGTCCCGCACAACTGAATACTACGTTTCCTGCAACAGCGCCATCGTTATCGAAGACAATCTCGTCAAAGATCACGGTCGAACTCTTAACCCACTCATTGCGGCCGGGCAGAAGAACGTGGCTAATGCGTAACATCCCTCGGTAGTGCATGTAAAAAATGGCCAGTATCGTACAAGATGCTGGCCACTTTCGCATGGAGAAAAAAGTTAACCACTCATCCGGCTGGCGAGCACCAGAGTCACTTATATTTAGTTGAGCCTTTATACTTCAATACATCCAGAAATAATCACTTCACTGATTATTTCTGGAAGCTTTGCAATAACGCCTGATACGTAATCAAAACAATCAGTCCTTGATCGCCGTCGTCAGTGATTCCGATAGTTCGTAGAGCACTCAAGGCGGACACGCCTGGCGTATGTAGCCCCATGAACCACGGCTGGCGCCGGAGGCAGCAGGCTCGTTGGCGCAACAGGCTCGTTACAGGGAGGCGGATAAGAGAGGACGCATTTTGATGGCGCTAGCAGGTCACAAAAGAGTCCCGCTGAACTCATCCAAGGGATTTCTGGGAGGACAAAGCTCCACAGTGCCCAACTTCACTTTCCTCCAGCCAATAAAAAAGCCCGTAGATCATTGATCTACGGGCTTTTCAGTTTGGAGGCCGAGGTCGGAATCGAACCGGCGTAGGCGGATTTGCAATCCGCTGCATAACCATTTTGCTACTCGGCCAAACTTTCGATGCTTTGCAACCGCATCAAAGGCATACAACTCGAAGCTGGAAACCTGAACTTGATCTAGCTTCCAACCCTTTGAATTCTAAGGGGTTTTTCGCATTCCTGAATCAGGAATGGACGCAATTCTGGACTTGTTCGCCGGGCATGTCAAGAACAGGAATAAAATAATTCAATGCCCGGCGCCGGCATCCGTCGTGTCTGGCGCAAGCCCCCTTCCCTGCTTCTTTTATCCTGTGGCGGGCATCGACAGACTAACAGGACTGTCATGACGGTCTTTGCGGAGCGCGTGATACCAGCCTGATCAACCACCCCACCAACAACACATTCAGCAGCGCCAGCGAGCAGAGTGTTGCCAGCACCCCGCCCGCCCCCAGCGCTTGCAACAGGAAGCCGCCGGCCAGCGGCGTCAGGGCCTGGCCGATCAGCGATGGCCGTGACATGCGCCCCATCAGCAGGACATAGTCCGCCGGTGACATCAGGGCCAGCGGCAACAGGCCGCGGACGATGGCGCGCAGGCCATTGCCGGCGCCGTAAAGCACCAGGCCGAGCGCCGTCGCGCCAGGCGCCAGCGCCACCAGCAGCAGCCCCATGGCCACCAGGGTGACGGAGATCAAGGCAGTCCACACCGGGTGCCGCTTGCGCGCGAATACTTGCAGCACCCGCGAGCCTACCTGGCTGGGCCCCAACAACGCACCAAAACCAATGGCCGCGGCCAGGGAGTACCCCAGGCCCTGCAGCAGGGAAACCAGTTGCACGGAGATCGCCGTCATGATCACCGCGCCCAGGGCGAAGATCGTGGTCAACAGCCCATAAATACGCCGGTCGATCGCGACCACGGCGGCAACGGCGGTTTGCTGTTTCGCCAGGGACCCGCGCCCGCGCGGCAATGCCCACAGGTACAGCGGTGCCACGGTCAGCGCCAGCAGCACGGCATACACCTGGCAGGTGGCGCGCCAACCGATGTGCTCGATCAGCAGCGCCACCAGTGGCCATGCCAGGGTGCTGGCAAACCCGGAAATCAAGGTGATGCTGGTGATCGCGCTGCCCGCACGCTCGCCATAAAGCGCGCCCAGGCTGGCGAACAAGGCTTCGTACAAACCCAGCGCCATGCCCAGGCCGATCACCACCCAGGCCAGGAGGAACATCGCCAGTGTTGTCGAAGCGGCCATCAGACCCAGACCCGCGGCGACCGCCAGGCCACTGCTGGCCAGCACCCCGCGCCCGCCATGCCGGGCGATCAGCCGGCTGGTCAGGGGCGCCAGCAACGCCGAGACGAGGATGCTCAGGGACAGCGCGCCATACACCCACTGGCTGGCCCAGCCGGTGTCCTTGATGATCGGCCCGGCCATCACCGCCATCAGGAAGAACGAACCGCCCCAGACCAGGATCTGCAACAGCCCCAGGACAACAATGCCGGGGACGCCCGGTAACCGTGAATGATCGTTCAAGACTAATGCCGCCAGAGGGATGGGAATGCGCAAGGCCCCGAGCCAACGGGGCGACGCGTTTGCGCGCTACAGGTATTGCGAGATTTCGATCAGGTTGAGGTCGGGGTCGCGCACGTAGATCGAACGGATCGGCCCGGTGGCGCCCGTGCGCTGCACCGGCCCTTCGACGATCGGCCAGTTGTGCCGCTGCAGATGGGCGACCACTGCCTCCAGCGGCTGGGCACTGATAAAGCACAGGTCCAGCGCGCCCGGCACCGGCAGATGCGCCTTGGGCTCGAACTCCTGCCCGCGCACATGCAGGTTGATCTTCTGGTTGCCGAAACGAAACGCCATGCGGCCGTTGCCGAAGGTTTCCAGGGTCATGCCCAGCACCCGCAGGTAAAAGTCCTGGCAGGCCTCGGGGTCCACGGTGGTCAGGACCAGATGGTCAAGGTGATCGATCAGCATGGGGCGGCTCCTCGTAAAAACGCTGTACCGCAAGCGCGGCAGGTTACAGGCTTCAACCGGCGTGCGCGCCGGCCTGGAACTCGGCGATGTGCTGCCACATCGCCATGGGGTTGGAATACATCGGAAAGTGCCCACAGGCCGGGATCTGCGCCAGCCGCACGCCCTGGGCCTGGATATGCGCCAGGTAGGACAGGTGGGCATTCTGCTCGCCGTACATGAACATCCGCGGGCAGCCCAGGCCGAGAAACGTGTCCATCAGCTCGCCATGATCCGAGAGCCAGACCATCGACTCGAAGATCCCGCGCACCGCGCCGGGGCGCACCTTGTGCCGCAGGCTGGCGGCATACAGCGCGCTGGCGTAGGCCGGCGCCTGTCGGGCGCGCTCGATGAAATCGTCGAAGAAGCGCTCGGCGTCGACCTCGGGGTAGTCGACTATCTGCCGGCTGAGGAAGCAGTCTTCCGGGGCGATATTGCCTTCGATATCGACGAAGCTCAGCACCCGCCCCGCAAGCTTATGGGCCAACATCAGCGCGGTCAGGCCGCCCATGGAATGCCCGACCAGATGGAAGCGCTCGATCTGGAAGTGTTCGAGGATCTGCAGCGCGGTGTCGAGCAGGAACGGGATGGAGATTCTCCCCAGGTCGGCACAATGGCTCGCGCCGCAGCCCGGCGCATCGTAGGCCACGAACGGCTGCCCGGCGAAAGCTGCCTGCCGCACGATGTCGGCGTAGTCTTCCTTGGTCGAACCAAAGCCGTGCAGGAACAGGATCGGCGCCCGCTCGCCGGCGCGATGCAGGCTGGCGATGCTCAGCTCCACGCCCTGCACGGTCAGCGGCACCTGTGTAGCGATGAATTCTGTTTGCGCAGCCACGTTGAACGCTCCTCTGACGAATCGCCGCCGGCAGACGGTGACGGCCGGCGCATCGCGCACTCTCCGGGGACGCGGGGCTTATGTAAATTCCGGATTCAAGAAGGCATCCATACGGCAAACCTATGGAACGTTGGCCCGGCCCTTGCCCTGGAACTGCGCCACCAGCTCCTCCACCAGCGGGTTGGTGCGCGTTGGGTTCCAGGCCAGCGCGGTGGTGACCACGTTCAGCCGCTGGCTCAGCGGGCGCAGCACCACATTGCTCGGCGCGACCTTTTTCAAGGACGCCGGCACCAGGGCAATGCCCTGCCCGCAACTGACAAAGGCGATCTGTGAAGCCACCGAACGTACCTCGTGCAACACCCGCGGGGAAAAGCCGCTGGCGCGGCAGGTGGCGATCAGGTTGTCGAAATACATCGGGCTGACTTTGCGCGACGACAACACCAGCGGCTCGCCCGCCAGGCTCGCCAGGCTGATGCGCGAACGCGCGGCCAATGGATGGTCGCTGGGCAGCGCCACCGCCAGGCGATCCTCGGTCAGCGCAATCGAGCGTACTCTGCTGCCCAGTTCGCCTTCCACGCGGGCGAAGGCCAGGTCGATGTCGCCGGCCTCCAGGGCCGGGATGGCCTCGACGCTGTCGATCTCCCGCACCGACACCGTGAGCTGCGGATACCGGGCCTTCAGTTTCTCGATCAGCGCCGGCAGTACGTCGAGCATCGCCGTGGTGATGGCGCCGATGGTCAGCACCCCCGACTGCCCCGCCACCGCCTCGTGCACGGCCAGCTCCAGGCGCTCCAGCTGCTCGGCGAACTTGCGCACCGCCGGCAGGATGGCCTGGCCCACCGGGGTCAGCTTGGCACCCCGGCGCGAACGGTCGAAGAGCTTGACCTTGAGGGCCTGCTCCAGCACCTGGATCTGCTCGGTCAGCGGCGGTTGCGACATGCCCAGGCGCTTGGCGGCGCGGCTGAAGTTCTGTTCCTCGGCCACTGCCAGGAACAGCCAGAGATGACGAATCAAGCGAAAATTGATCATGGCGGCACCATAGGTTTTTCGTATGCAAGGCTTACTTGATTCGTAATATACCTATCAAATGCGCTCGTCGACACTGGGGCCCTCCGTCATCACAGGGGTTACCCCATGAGCACTGCCACCTTGCTTGATCGCCTGACGGCGCTGGACACCAACACGGTGTCCGACGCCCTCGATTTCCTTGGTCTGCCCGGCGCCACCGTCGGCCTGCGGCCATTGTGGGACTGCCCGAAGATCGTCGGCCGCGCCAGCACCGTGCTGCTGGACGCCAAGACCGACAGCGCACCGACCGTGCACCTGATTTCCCCGGTGGTCGAACGGATCGCCAGCGCCGATCGCATCCTGGTGATCGCCGGCGGCCTGGAAGGCATTTCCTGCTGGGGCGACATCCTCGCCAACGCGGCGCAGCACAAACGGATCCGCGGCAGCGTGATCGACGGTTACAGCCGTGACATCGACGGCAGCGCCGCCATCGGCTACCCGGTCTATGGCCGTGGCGTGACCATGATCAGCGCGCGCAACCGGGTGATCCAGCTCGACGCCGGCGTGCCGGTGCAGATTGCCGGGGTCCAGGTAAGCGAAGACGACTACGTGATCGCCGACCGCTGCGGCACGGTGTTTGTCGCCGCCCGGCATATCGAAAAAGTCCTCGACCTGGGCGAGCGCATCGACCGTCGCCAGCACGCCATGGTCGAGGCGGTGCGCGCTGGCCGCTCGGTCGCCGAGGTGATGCATGACCGCCAGTTCGAAGCCATCGCGGTGGAGCACGCACATGAATGATCAGCAACTGGTCGAGCTGTTCGCCGGCCTGGATACCCCCGGCGTCTCCGATGCCCTGGACAAGCTCGGTCTGCCCGGCCAGTGCCTGGGCATCGCGCCGCTGGACAACTACCGCCAGGTGGTGGTCGGCCCGGCGTTCACCGTGCAGTACGTCTCGGCCAGCGTACCACCCGGCACCGTCGGTGACTTCATCGACGACGTGGCCCCGGGCGACGTGGTGGTGATTGCCAACGGCGGCCGCACCGACTGCACCGTCTGGGGCGACATCATGACCCAGTACGCCGGCAGCCGACGGATCGCCGCCACGGTGATCGACGGTGTCTGCCGCGATGTCGGCAAGGCCCTGGGCGACGGCTATCCGCTGTTCAGCCAGGGCCGCTTCATGCGCACCGGCAAGGACCGGGTGCAAGTGCAGTCGGTGAACCAGCCGGTGTCCATCGGCGGCGCCCGGGTCTGTGCCCGCGACATCGTGGTCGCCGACGCCAACGGCGTGGTGGTGGTGCCCCGCGCCCGCGCCGCCGAAGTGGCGGCCTGTGCCCGCCAGATCGAAGCGGTCGAAGCCGATATCCGTGCCTTGATCGATCAAGGCAAGACCCTCAAGGAAGCCCGGGCCGCCCTGGGTTACCACCACCTGCAGAGGCAAGTCCGATGACCACGCTCCCCCTGCCCCTCGACTTCCACGAGCGGGCCAAAGTACTCGGCAGCTCGACGCTGTATGAAGCCTCGCACCTGCCCTGCGCCGTCGACAGCGCGATCCGTCCGGTCTGGGACGGCGCCTTCATCGCCGCCCCGGCCTACCCGCTGCAATGCTCGCCGGGCGACAACCTGGCCCTGCACCTGGCCATGGAGCGGGTGCCCCGCGGCAGTGTGCTGGTGGTGGGCACCGACAATTTCATCGCCGGTTACTGGGGCGAAGTGCTCACCGTGGCCGCCGAAGCGGCCGGCGTGGTCGGGCTGGTGATCGACGGCGGCGTGCGCGATATCGCCGCCCTGAAAAAACGCCGGTTCCCGGTCTTCGCCCGCGGCATTTCGGTCAAGGGCACCCTCAAGGCCAGCGCGCCCTCGGTGGGCCAGCCGTTCAATTTCAATGGCGCCTGGGTCGCGCCAGGCGACCTGCTGGTGGCCGACGATGACGGCGTGATCGTCATTCCCCAGGCCGACGCCGCCCGCACCCTGGCCGCAGGCGAGGCCCGCGCCCACAAGGAGGCGCAGATGATGCAGGCGCTGAGCGAAGGCCGCTCGACCCTGGAACTGATGAACCTGACCGAGTGGAGAAGCCGCGCATGAGTAACGATATCCAGCGCCTCAACCAGCGCCTGGCCAGTGCCCGGCCCTCGGCGACCTACCGCATCATGGACCGGGTGGCGGAACGCCGGGCGCAAGGCGCGCAGATCATCTCGCTGTGCGCCGGCGAGCCGGACTTCGACACCCCCGAGCACATACGCCAGGCCGCCATCCAGGCCATCGAGAGCGGCCATACCCGCTACACCCAGGTGGCCGGCGTGCGTGCGCTGCGCGAAGCGGTGGCCGCCAAGTTCCGCGACGAAAACGGCCTGGAAGCAGGCTGGCAGGACAGCATCGTCAGCAATGGCGGCAAGCAAGTGATCTACAACGCCCTGGCCGCGACCCTGAACGACGGCGATCAAGTGATAGTCCCGGCGCCCTACTGGGTCAGCTACCCGGAGATGGTCCAGTTGTGCGGCGGCACGCCGAACATCGTCACCTGCGACGCCGCGAGTGGCTTCAAGCTGACCCCGGCGGCCCTGGCCGCGACAATCAGTCCGCGAACCCGCTGGTTGATCCTCAACTCGCCCTCCAACCCGACCGGCGCGGTGTACAGCCGCGACGAGCTCCAGGCCCTGGCCGAGGTGCTGCTGGCCCAGCCGCAGGTGCTGATCCTCGCGGACGACATCTATGAGCACCTGATCTTCGACGACCAGCCGTTCCATACCCTGGCCCAGGTCGAGCCGCGCCTGGCCGCGCGCACCCTGACCATGAACGGTGTGTCCAAGGCCTATGCCATGACCGGCTGGCGCATCGGTTTCGCCACCGGACCGCGCTGGCTACTGGACGCCATGGAGAAACTCCAGGGCCAGCAGACCTCCGGCGCCAGCGCCATTTCCCAGCAGGCGGCGCTGGCCGCGCTGAGCGGCCCCAAGGATTTCATCCGCCACAGCCGCTCAGTGTTCCAGCGCCGCCGCGACCTGATGGTCGAGCTGCTCAACGACACGCCCGGGCTGCACTGCGTCCGGCCGGCCGGGGCGTTCTATGCCTTCGCCAGCTGCGCCGGGCTGATCGGGCGCACCTCGCCCGGCGGGCGTTTACTGGCCAGCGACGAGGACGTGGCCCATGCCCTGCTCGAGGAAGACGATGTCGCGGTGGTACATGGCAGCGCCTTTGGCCTGGGCCCCTACATTCGCATCGCCTATGCCCTGGACGACTCATCGTTGCGCCAGGCCTGCGAGGCCATCCGCCGCTTCTGCGGCGCCGTGCTGTAGCGTCGCGAAAGCGCCTGCATTGCCCTTGGGAGTCCCGGCCACACGCCGGGATTTTCCTGTCAACTGCTGCACCACATGCAGCAGTCAAATGCAAGCAGGCCGGATTGTTGATCATGGAGCGTAGCCCTATCCTCGTTTCCTACACCCAGCTTCCTACCGCAAAGCTTCCAAGGAGATCGAGCATGGTCACCCGCGTACAGCTTCACCAAGTCGGCGCCCCCCAGGTCCTGCAGTTCGAACAGGCACAAACCCAGGCGCCCGGTGCCGGCGAGGTCTGGCTGGAGCAGACGGCCATCGGCGTCAATCCGCTGGACCTCAGCCAGCGCAGCGGCGCGGTGCCGGTTGCCCTGCCCTGCGGGCTCGGCCTGGAGGGCGCGGGGCTGGTCAAGGCGATCGGCCCTGGCGTCACCCAGGTCCAGGTGGGCGACCGCGTCGCCTATGCCACCGGGCCCCTCGGCGCGTATGCCAGCGCCCGCCTGTACCCGGCCGAGCGCCTGGTCAAGCTGCCGCCGGCGCTGGCCTCGGACGCCGCCGCGGCGCTGCTGTTCAAGGGCATCACCGCCCAGTACCTGCTCAAGACCACCTACCCCGTCGGCCCTGGCACCCGGGTGCTGATCTATGGCGCCGCCGGGGCCCTGGGCCAGTTGATGGTGCCTTGGGCCAAGCACCTGGGGGCCACGGTCATCGGCGTCGTCTCCAAGGCGCAAAGCATCGAGCGGGCCCGGGCCGCCGGTTGCGACGAGGTGCTGGTGTTCGACGCCGCGACCCTCGCCCAACAGGTCGTCGAGGTCACTCAAGGGCACAAGGTCGATGTGGTGTACGACCCGATCGGCCGGGTGTCCTTCGAAGCCTCCCTCGACAGCCTGCGTCCCCGCGGCCTGCTGGTGTCCTTCGGCGCGGCGTCGGGCGCTCCCCAGGCGGTGCAGGTCGGCACGCTCAACGCCAAGGGCTCGCTGTTTCTCACCCGCCCGTCCCTCGCCGCCCACACCGCCAGCGCCAGCGAATACCAGATGCGCGCCGCCGATGTGCTGGACGCCTTCGCCGCGGGTATCATCCAGCCGCGGATCTGGCAGCGTTACCCCTTGGCCGACGTGGCCCAGGCCCACGCCGACCTGCACGACGGACGCGCGCAAGGCGCCATTGTGCTGATACCTTGAGGCCGATCCTTTCCGTTCCTTCCGGCCATTTGGCCGCACAACGAGGCAGCCCAGGCACATGGATCCGTTCGACAGCCGACAGGCCGATGAACTCGCCACCTTGATGGCGCTCTTCGAGCACGGCTCTTTCGCCGCCGCCGGGCGTGCCTTGCAGCGCCACCCTTCGGTGCTGTCCAAGCGCCTGGCGGCACTGGAAAGCCGCCTGGGCATCCGCCTGGTGCAACGCACCACCCGGCAATTGCGCTTCACCGACGAAGGCGCGCGGTTAGTGGAGCGCTTGCGGCAGGCGGCGGGCCTGATCAGCGCAGCCGAACACGAAGCCTCCCAGGGCGCCGCGCAGATCCGCGGGCGCCTGCGCCTGGCCTTGCCGGCCGCCATGGGCCGGCGCTGGCTCAGCCCGATCCTTGCAGAATTCGCCCTGGCCCATCCCGGGGTGACGCTGGAGACCGAGTATTCGGACCGTTTCGTCGACATCGTCGGCGAAGGTTTCGACGCGGCGATCCGCATCGGCGAACTGGCCGACAGCCAGCTGGTGGCGCGTAAACTCTGTGCGCACCGGCGCATCCTCTGCGCGTCGCCCGACTACCTGCAACGCCATGGCGAACCGCGGCTGCCCGCCGATCTTGCCAGCCACAACTGCCTGGGCTTTACCGGCCTGCGTTCCTGGCCCGACTGGCGGCTGACCCGCCAGGGCCGGCTGGAAACCGTGCGTATCCACGGCACCTTGCAGAGCAACGACAACGAAGCGCTGCTCGCCGCGGCCCGGGCCGGCGTCGGTATTCTTGCCGGCGGCGACTGGCTGATGAACCAGGACCTCGCCTCGGGGCATCTGGTCCGGGTGCTGCCGCAGTGGCAGCTGGACAGCGACTCGGGGATCTTCCTGCTGCGCCCGTCAGCGCGTTTCAGCAGCGCCACCACCCAGGCCTTCAAGCACTGGATCGAGGCGCGCTTTGCCCAGGGCGCGCCCTGGGAAACGCCGGCCAGGGAAGAGCCGTAGCAGCGTTTACAGCGAGGCGACGATGAACTCCCGCAGCCATTGATGGGCCGGGTCGCGGTGGCAGCGCTCGTGCCAGAGCATGGCCATGTCATAACCCGGGACTTCCAGCGGCGGCTCGACCACCTTCAGCGCCGGGTTGTCGCGCACCAGGCGCGACGGCAGCATCGCCACCAGGTCGGTGCTCGCCAGCGCCGAGAGGACAAACAGGAAGTGCGGCACCGACAGCACCACCCGGCGTGTCAGGCCCACCTCGCCCAGCGCGCTGTCGGTGACACCCTGGAAACCGCCGCCATCGGGCGACACCACCACCTGTTCCAGCTTGGCGAACTGCGCCAGGCTCGGGCGTCGTTGCAGGCGTGGATGGCCCGCGCGGCCCACCAGCACGTAACGCTCGCTGAACAGCACGCGGCGGCGCAGCCCCGGCGGCGAGTCCTCGCTGGTGTGCAGGGCCAGGTCGATGATGCCCTGCTCAGCCTGCTGGACCAGACGCCCCGGCTCCAGTTCGAGCACCGCCAGCCGGGTTCCGGGGGCCGCCGCGCGCAAGCCGGCCAGCGCCGGCAGGATCACCGTCGACTCGCCGTAGTCGGACGCCGACACGCTCCAGGTATTGGCCGCCGCGCCCGGGTCGAACGGGCTGGCCGGCGACACCGCCAGCTCCAATGCTTCCAGCGCCCGGCGCAACGGCTCGCGCAATTCGTCGGCCCTGGCGGTGGGCCGCATGCCGCGCGGGCCCGGCAGCAACAACGGGTCGCCGAAAATCTCCCGCAGCTTGGCCAAATGCACGCTGACCGAGGGTTGCGACAGGTTCAGGCGTTGCGCCGCGCGGGTCACGTTGTGCTCGGCGAGCAGCACATCCAGGGTCAGCAGCAGGTTGATGTCCAAGCGCCTTAAATTATTCACGACAATACCTGGGATATTGGATATTCATTTCCAATATACCTGGCAGCGACCGATCCTGCTGTCTCCCGACATTGGAGACCCTGTGATGAATGTACTGCTGGTGTATGCCCACCCCGAACCCCGCTCCTTGAACGGCTCGCTCAAGGACTTCACGATCAAGCGCCTGGAGGCCGCCGGCCACGCGGTCCAGGTCTCGGACCTGTATGCGATGAACTGGAAGGCGCCGCTGGATGCCGACGACAGCCTGGGCCGTGCGGACAACAGCCGCTTCGATCCGTCCCTGGACTCCAAGCGCGCCTTCGAAGAAGGCCTGCAGTCGGCGGACATCGCCCGCGAGCAGGAAAAACTGCTCTGGGCCGACACCGTGCTGCTGCAATTTCCCCTGTGGTGGTTCTCCATGCCGGCGATTCTCAAGGGCTGGGTGGAACGGGTCTACGCCTATGGTTTTGCCTATGGCGTGGGCGAGCATTCGGATGCGCGCTGGGGCGACCGCTACGGCGAAGGCACCCTGGCGGGCAAGCGGGCGATGCTGATCGTCAGCGCCGGCGGCTGGGAATCCCACTATGGCCCGCGGGGCATCAACGGGCCGATGGACGACCTGCTGTTCCCGATCCACCACGGCATCCTCTATTACCCGGGCTTCGACGTGCTGCCGCCCTTCGTGATCTACCGCACCGGGCGCATCGACGAGGCGCGCTTCGCGGCGATCTGCGACCAGCTCGGGCAGCGCCTCGACCAGCTGCGACAAACCGCGCCCATCGCCTTCCGCCCACAGAACGCCGGCGCCTACCGGATCCCGGAGCTTACCTTGCAGCCGGAGATCGCCGCGGACCGCCAGGGCTTTGCCGCCCACCTGCTGTAGCGCCCCTGCCCGGCTCACTGCCAACCGCCGCCCAGGACCTTGTACCTGCGCCGCCAGAAATCTTGCAGATGCGCGAAGCAGCCCTCGGGAGCGACAACCGCTAAAACGGCGCAGAGGCTCAGGCCCGCGCCTGGACGCTCGGCACCAGCATGCGCACCAGGGAGTCGGCCGTACTGCGCAAACGTTCCGGTTCCTGGTAGATGCGTTCCATCACCGCCAGCCCGCGGGTGAAGGTGACCATGACCTGCGCCGCTTCATCCGGCGCCAGGACCAGGTCGCCCCGGATCCGCTCGGCCGACAGCGCAGTGCTGATGGTCAGTTGCAGGGCGTCCAGCAGCTCGCGCAAGCGTTGCTGGATGCGCGGGCCGATCGCATCGGCGTCGGTGGCCGTCTTGGTGGTCAGGCAGCCTTTGGCCGGTGTGCCGCTGGTCATGTTGCTGATCGCCACCTGGAAAAACCGTCGTAGCGCGGTCTCGGCGTCCGCGGCCTCGAGGGCCTTGGCGGCGTTGCCCAGAAAGCGCGTGGCGTAGGCTTCGAACGCCAGCAGGAACAACGCTTCCTTGCCGCCGTAGGCATGGTACAGCGAGCCGCGCTGGACCTCGGCCGCCTCGGCCAGGTCGGTCATGGAGGTGGACTGCCAGCCCTTGCGCCAGAACACTTCAAGGACCGCCGACAACACTTTTTCTTCGTCAAACTGCCTGACACCCGCCATAAAAATCACTGCTCACATAATTGTTGACAACGTTGTCAAAGATACCAACACTGCGATCTTTGACAGCCTTGTCAATCATAGCCGATAGGCGCTGTCCGGTAAGCATGCTTGATGTACTGGTCCACGACTTTCGTTCCGCGCCACGGAAGGAAGTCGGCTTCACCTGCGCAGTCACGCCCGGTAACAGCGGTCGTGGGCGCGAGCGGTTTTCTCTTTTTACGTCAGGAAAAAGGAGTCTTCGAAATGGTTTCGAACAGTCGTATCCAGTATGGCTACATCAATGTCATCGAGCCCTCCGAGCACAAGGGCGAGCTCACCCGCGACAAGGTCGAGCGCTTCACCGAGGGGTTCAGCAAACCGGCCCTGCTGCGCAAACTCGCGCCTATCGGCGAGGAGTTCTCGCAACGGGCATTCTTCGATCAGGTCGGCTCGGGGAAAAACCTGCAATGGCGGGTCAAGTCCGGCGACCAGCCGGTGTCGATGCGCGACGAGAACGGCGCCTCGGACTACAACTACGTCACCGGTCGCGTCGGCACCGGGCAGGAATTCCTCGACGACATCTTCACCCACAACCTCGACGTCTACTCGCACCTGGGCACCATTTCCTCGAGCTACAACGACCCCTACGAGTGGGGCAAGGACGCCTTCAACCTGGTCAAGCAGCAGGTTTTCAGCAAACCCTGGTTCAACATCGACGCCTGGAAAGTCACCGGCCACATGTTCCTCGGCTACAGCACCCAGGAATACGGCGAGCCGGCCCGCGGCGCGGTGGGCAGCGACTGGCACATTTTCCCGACCCTGAATATTTTCGTGATGATCGCCGGCACCAAGAAGTGGAGCACCCGCCCACCGCAGCTGGGCGACCAGTTCCGCGACTACGACCTGATGTTCGAAACCAGCAGCGGCCGCGAGGCGCCAGGCGGCGACTACGAGGCCGACACCGTCTACGTCGAGCCGGGCGACGTGCTGATCAACCCGCCCTTCGAATGGCACAAGGTGCTCAATGCCCGTGGCCTGAGCATCGGCGCGGCGTTCCGGGTGATCGACATCGACTACCTGGACAAGTTGGAGAATCGCCGCAACCTGGACCTCTCCAAGGTCGCCCATGACAACGGCCACTTCGCCGAGACCGAGGAGCTGGCGCACTTCCTCACCAGCGTCAACTACGCCTCGCGCCACATCAACCGGGCGCAGATGCTGCTCAACGACATCGAGTACGCCTACCTGCGCAAGCGCGGCAACGCCGGCTCGGTGAAGATCGGCCACCGCTAGCCCCGGGACGCCGCAGCGAGGACCCGCTCATGACGCTCACCGTCAGTCCCGAACAGCGCTGGGCCGGCATTCTGTGCGGCCTCGCCGCGGCCTTGATCTGGGGCGCGTTCCCGGTGGTCACCCGGCTGGGGCTGACGCGCACGCCGCTGGATGCCTACGACATCACCTGCATCCGCTACAGCGTCTCGGGGCTAATCCTGCTGCCCTACCTGCTCCGCCATGGCCGCCGGGGCCTGAGCTGGACGAGCATCGGCCTGATGGTCGTCGGCATCGGCGCGCCGTACATGCTGGTGGTGGCCCAGGGGCTGGCCCTGGCCCCGGTGGAGCTGTTCGCGGTGGTGACTCCCGGCAGCATGATCCTGTTGTCGATCCTGATCAGCGCGCGGCTGTTCGGCACCCGCCTGGGCGCCCGGGCGAACGCCGGCACCGCGCTGATCATCGGCGGCGTGCTGCTGGCCGGCTGGCACAGTTTCGCCGGGGCCCAGGCCTCGCCCTACGCCTACCTGATGTTCCTGCTCGGCGGCCTGCTGTGGGCGATCTATACCCTGGTGTCGAAATGGTCCGGCAGCGCCGCGCTGCACGCCACCGCGATCGTCTCGGTGTGCTCGATGGTCCTGTACCTGCCGCCCTACCTGGGCAGCCGCGGGCTGCGGATCCTCCAGGCACCGCTCTGGGATATCGGCATTCAGGTGGTCTACCAGGGCCTGCTGGTGTCGACGGTGGCGTTGTTCTTCTACAGCCGCTCGGTCCAGTTGCTCGGTGCTGCGCTCGGTTCCACCTTCGCCGCGCTGGTGCCGGGCACGGCCATGGTGCTGGCCGCCCTGCTACTCGGCGAGCGCGCGGACAACACTGCCATCGCCGGCTTGCTGGTGGTGACCGCCGGCATGCTCCTGACCCTGCTGCCGCAACGCCCGCGCCCGCTGCCGGGCGCCATCGGCCAGCCGACGCCCAGGCCACCAGGACCCACGCCATGAACGACCTGCATGAGCGGACAGCCGCCACTGTCCACAACCAAGGAAAACCCAGTATGAGCAGCGCACCCCTGACCCTCTACGAACTGGCCGGCGCCGACCCGGACCTGCGCTTCAGCCCGCACTGCTGGAAGACCCGCATGGCCTTGGCCCACAAGGGGCTGCAAAGCCAGCGCATCGCCTGGCGTTTCAGCGACAAGGCGCGCATCGCCTTCTCCCGACAAGGCGCGGTTCCGGTGCTGGTGGATGGCGACCAGAGCATCAGCGACTCCTGGCGCATCGCCCTGCATCTGGAGCAGCGTTACCCCGAACGCCCGTCCCTGTTCGGCGGCCGCGAGGCCATCGCGCTGTCGGCCTTCGTCAACCGCTGGGCCGACAGCATGCTGCTGCCCGCCGTGGCCCGGGTGATCCTGCTGGATGTCTACGCACAACTGGCCGCCGAGGACCGGGCCTATTTCCGCAGCTCCCGCGAAGCGCACTTCGGCACCTCGCTGGAACAGCTGGTGGCCCCCCAGGCCCAGCATCTGGAACAGTTGCGCCAGGTCCTGACCCCGCTTCGCCAGACCCTCAAGGGCCAGCCCTTCCTGGCCGGCGAAGCCCCGGCCTACGCCGACTATTGTGTATTCGGCATGTTCATGTGGGCGCGCTGCACCAGCGGCGAAGAACTGCTGGCCCCCAACGACGCCCTGCATGCCTGGCGCGAACGCCTGCTGGACGCCTTTGGCGGGCTGGCGCGCGCGGCCACCCTGGCCACCCCCCTCAAGACTGGAGCACACCATGTCCAATGATCCCGCCCTGCACGACTTCGCCGTCCGTTCCTCGGACAAGATCCGCTACGCCGATACCGACCGCCAGGGCCATGTGAACAACGCGGTATTCGCCACCTTCCTCGAAACCGGGCGGGTGGAGATCATCTACGACCCCCACGCGCCGCTCGCCGAACCCGGCAGTGAATTTGTCATCGCGCGCCTGGAGCTCGACCTGCGCGCCGAACTGCGCTGGCCCGGCACGGTGCAGATCGGCACCCGGGTCGCGACCCTCGGCAAAAGCTCGATGACCCTGGAGCAGGCGCTGTTCCAGGACGGCCGCTGCGCGGCCCTGGCCAGCACCGTGATCGTGCAGATCGATGCCCAGAGCCGGCGCTCGAAACCCTTTGGTGAAACGGCGCGGCGCCGCTTGGGCGCCCTGACCACGGCCGCGGAGTCGTTCGCGGAAAAATAGGCGGAGGACGCCATGTCGACGCTCCAGCAACTGTTCTCGGCCCTGCCGTTTTTCCAGCTGGCGGTGATCATCGTCGCCAGCCAGCTGTGCGGCGCGCTGCTGGCCCGCTGGGGGCAGTCGCGGGTGATCGGCGAAATCTGCGTGGGCATCCTGCTCGGTCCCGGCCTGCTGCTGGCCCTCGGCGCGCAGTGGCATGCCGCGGTCTTTCCGGCGGCCATCCGCCTGGGCATCGAGACCCTGGGCAATATCGGCCTGGTCCTGCTGATGTTCCAGATCGGCCTGCGCTTCGACAGCAACCACCTGGGCAGCCACAAGATCGGCTTCAGCGCCCTCTCGGTGGCCGGCGGCGGAGTGATCCTGGCCTTCGCCCTCGGGGCCATGGTCGGGCTGCTCTCCCACAGCGCCCTGGCGCCCGCCCAACCCCGGCTCGGCTACGTGCTGTTCTGCGGCATCGCGCTGTCGATCACCGCCCTGCCGGTGCTGGTGCGAATTATCAGCGACCTGGGGCTGGAGCACTCGCTGGCCGGGACCGTCGGCATCGCGGCCGCCGCCATCACCGACATCATTGGCTGGGTGCTGCTGACGGTCATCGTCGCCCTGTCCAGCAGCGACAGCTCGCTGTTCGGGGTGCTGCGCCAGCTGAGCTTCATCGTCCTGTTCCTCGCCCTCGCCCGCTGGGGCCTGCGCCCGCTGCTGCACACCTTGTTTACGCGGCTGCCCGCGACCCGCAACGCGGCCCCCGCCGCCGATATGAGCATGGCGCTGATGCTGGCGACCGCCCTGCTGTGTGGCTGGATCACCACCCTGATCGGCCTGCACAGCGCCCTGGGCGGGCTGATCGCCGGCTGGTTGCTGCGCGAGCGGCGCCAGCACTGGCACCGCCATATGGAAGGCTTCGTCAATATCGGGCTGGTGCCCTTCTACTTCGCCGCCACCGGGCTGAAGATGGACCTCGGCGCCCTGGCGCCGCTCGACAGCTGGCTGTGGCTGCTGGCCTTCTTCGTCGCCGCGGTGCTGGGAAAAACCGCCGGCTGCTACCTCGCCGGACGCCTGGCCGGCCTCTCCGTGGAGGTCTCGCGCAGCGTCGCGATATTGATGAACACCCGTGGCCTGATCGAGATCATCGTGCTCTCCGTGGGCCTGGACATGGGGCTGATCTCCCAGAGCGCGTTCTTCCTGTTGCTGATGGTGGCCATCGCCACCACCCTGATGACCACCCCGCTGCTCCGGCGCCTGGCCAGGATCGAGGCCGTTCCATCCGCCCTGGCGAAAGGCAGCCTGCAGACCTCCGATCGGTAAGCATCGGCCGACCGGGGAGACCGGGAAAACCCGCCGGCTACACTCGCAGGTTGTGCCTTGCCTGCGCCCGAGAGCCAGGCCGGGTAATGGACTTTCCTCGCCAACCACAGGAGGTGCGGCGGCCATGGCCTTCACCGAAATCGACTACGAAACCCAGGGACCGATCAGGATCATCCGCTTCAACCGGCCGCAGAAACGCAATTGCATCGGCCCCACCACCCACCTGGAACTGATCGAGGCCTGGAGCCGCTTTCGCGACGATCCGCACGCCCTCGTGGCCATCATCACCGGTGCCGGCGACCAGGCCTTCTGTGCCGGCGGCGACCTCAAGGCGGCGCTCGACCTAGTGCCCACCACCGCGGACGAGATCGCCGCGCACAATCGCGGCGAGCGCCCCGGGATCATCGGCCCGAGCCGCTGGACGGATATCTACAAACCGGTGATCGCCGCGGTGAATGGCGTGGCCTACGCCGGCGGCCTGGAGTGGGCCTGCTTCGCCGATATGCGCATCGCCGAGGAACACGCCACCTTCGGCGTGACCTGCCGCCGCTTGAACATCGGCCTGGGCGATGGCGGCACCCAGCGCCTGCCACGTATCGTCGGCATGGGCCGGGCGCTGGAGTTGATCCTCACCGGCAAGGTGATCTGCGCCAGCGAGGCGCTGGCTATCGGCCTGGTCAACGAGGTCGTCGCCAAGGGCCGCTCGCTGGAGCGCGCGCTGGAACTGGCGCATCTGCTCTGCACCCTGCCCCAGCCCGCCATGCGCTCGGACAAGGAGGCGGTCATCCGCGGCTACGGCCAGCCCCTGGCCGAGGGCCTGCGCATCGAAGCCGAGTGCTTCAACCGCTCCATCCATGAGCCGGAAACCCAGGAAGGACTGCGCCGCTTCCGCGAGCGCGACCATCCGGACCTGCGCGGCGACGCCAGCCAGTGGTGAACGTCTTGCGTATCCATGATCGGTAGGCCTCCTGGGTGGATGCCTACCTTTCAGACGGGTTCTTGCAACACGCTATTGAGACATAGCCTTTTTTATGTCTCGGCCTCGGCTCCGCGTGCCCTGGTCACCTCAAAAGAGCCTGTTCCACAGGCGCTTGACCGCACTCGGCTGTTCCGCCCGCTCGCCGGTCGATTGAGGTGCCGAGGGCCGCGGGGAAGGCGGCGCAGCGGACGGGCGCGGCGCTTGGCCACTGCGTTTGCGCTGCTCATGCTGGTCCCGGAGTACGAGCAGTTCGGGGCTGTCCGGACGGGCTTCCAGGCCATGCTTGATATAGGCCCGCGCCAGGTCTTTATCGCCCTTGGCATACGCGCTTTCGCTCATCTCGGCGTAGAGCAGCGCCACCTGGTTCAACCCGGACAGCGCCTGGGCGTTACTCGGCTCCAGGTCGAGTATCTGCCGGTAATAGAACACCGCGCTGTCATCCTCGGGCTCCAGCAGGTGTTCTTCGGCGATGCGCTGCTCGGCCAGTTGCCGGTAGCCGGCGATCCGCGCCGCGGCTACCCGTTGCAGTCCTTGCCGGGCCTGCGCGCTGGCTTCGTCGAGCTGCAAGGCCTGGTTGAAGAAATACTCGGCATTGTCCTGCGCCGGCTCGAACAGCTGGCCCGTCGCCAGGCGCTGTTCGCCACGAGCCAGCAGCTCGGCGATCTTGATCCGCTGCTGCAGGTACAGGCCAGTGCCGCTGGCAGCGCCGAGCAGCAGCAGGCTGCCGAGTGCCCACAGCGCCAGGCGCCTGTTCGGGCTGCGCCGGCGGGCGGGCTCAGGCTCGGCCTCGGCCTGGGGCGGCGCAGGATCGATCAGGGCCGGCACGAAGCGGGTAGATTCCAGCTCCACCTCGCTGGGCTCGTCCGGTTCGTCCGGTTGCTCTGGCTGGTCCAGCTCATCGAGTGCCTGCAGCAGCGCCCGGCAGTCGGCGAAGCGCTGGTTGGGGTCCTTCGCCAGCATCCGCTCGAGCAGCGCCTTGTACGGGCTGATGTGCGCCGGCAAGCTCGGCGCCGGCATCTGCACGTGGTTCATCACGGTCTGGGTATAGCTGGCACCGCGGAACGGATTGGTGCCGATGAGCATCTCCAGGAAGATCACGCCCAGGCTGTAGATGTCGGTGCGGATATCCAGCGGCTGGCACTGCGTCTGTTCCGGGCTGCTGTAGGCCGGGCTGCCGACCGCGATGCCGAGCCCGGTGAGCTCGCTGTCCATCTCCAGCGCCTTGGCGATGCCGAAATCGGTGATCACCACCGTGCCGTCGCTGCGGAAGAGGATGTTCGCCGGCTTGATATCACGGTGGATCAGGCCCTGCTCATGCACCACGGCGAGGCCGGTGGCGATCTGCCGGACGATATCCAGGGCACGCGTCGGCTCGAACACCTCGCCCTTGTGCCGGGCCAGGTCGCCGCCGCCGACGAACTCCATGGCCAGGTAGTAGCGGCCATCGGCCAGTCTGTTGATGTCGTGGATGGTGATGATCGTGGGGTGGTGCAACGAGGCGACGATATGCCCCTCGCGGATGAAGCGCTTGCTGAACGCCTCGTCATTGGCGTTGAGCAGTACCTTCACCGCCACCTTGCGGTGCAGCGACTCCTGGGTTGCCAGGTAGACTTCGGCCATCCCGCCTTGGCCAAGCCGGCTATGCACGCTGTAGCCGGGTATCTCGGGTAATCGTTCGTCCATGAAAGAATCCGTGCGCAGCCACTGATTGGGGGATCGCCGATACTGTCGGGCCGAATGTCACCCGTCGGATCGGGTCTCTAATTAATAAGAGCGGGGAACTTTTCCGATAGTTCCCGGCTCGCCGTCTACCGCCGTCCTGGCGTTTCGCGCTGCTCCTGGCTGGGGACGATCCTTCTGGCGGTGAGCAATGCCACAAGTTTAGCGGAGCAGGCGCCGACGCCAACCCCCGGGCGCCGGGTCGAGTGCGCAATGCCGGCATATGAGCCTATCCTGGGGCGCCGCAAGCGACCGCCGGCGGTCGTTCAGCAGCGCTTCGTCGCCCAACGGAGGTGAGCCACATGTCACGAATGGTTTCGCTCCTGGCATTGCTCGGCGCCTTGTACCTGGCGCTCTGCGTCGCGGCGTGGGTGTTGCAGCGTTCGCTCATCTACTTCCCCCAGCCCCGCGCCATCGCCAGCCCCGCCACACTGCTCAGGCTGCCGGTCGCCGACGCCGAGGTGCTGGTTTCCGTGAGGCCCCACGACGGCCCGAAGGCGTTGCTCTACTTCGGCGGCAACGCCGAGGACGTGTCCCTCAACCTGCCGGAATTTACCCGGGCCTTTCCCGAGCATGCACTCTACCTGCTGCACTACCGAGGCTATGGCGGGAGTTCCGGATCGCCCTCCGAGGCGGCCATCGCGGGCGATGCCATGGCCTTGTTCGACAAGGTCCAAACCGCCCACCCGCGTATCGTGGTGGTCGGGCGCAGCCTCGGCGCGGCTGTCGCCGTGCGCCTGGCCAGCCAGCGTCCGGCATCGCGCCTGGTGCTGATCACGCCGTTCCACAGCCTGCAGGAGTTCGCCGCCAGCCGGTTGCCCTATCTTCCGGTGAGGTGGCTGCTGCGGGACAAGTTCGAATCCTGGAAATACGCACCGCGCATCGCCGTGCCGACTTTGCTGATCGCCGCCGAACACGACGAAGTCATCCCGCGTTCGAGCACCGAGACGCTCTATGCGCATTTCGCCCCCGGCGTGGCCAGGCTCGAGGTCGTCCCGGGCGCCGGGCACAATTCGATAGACGCGAGCCCGCGGTTCCTGGAACTGCTCCGCAGCGGGCTGTGAGCGCGCCGGCCTTCCGGCGAGGCGCCGGCTTATGCCGGCTCCTCGTCCAGCGCCTTGTCCGACGCGATCGGCGGCTCGATGCCCCAGTCGCCGTGCAGGTACCAGTCGTCGCCGAGCATCTCGGCCGGGTGCATGGTGCGGTCCGAGCCGTTACCGCAGGCCAGGGCATTGGCCGCGCAATAGCGGTCGCAGCCCCAGCAGATGCGTTCGGGGTGCTTGGGGCTGATGGGAAAATTCTTGGCCATGGCGTTCCCCGGGGTGCGGGTGGGACTGGGAATGGCTCCCAGGCTACGACGCCCACAGGGAAAGGCCCTTGATCGTGGTCAAGAATGACAGGCCCGGGGCGCCCGTCTTGGCACCCCGGGCCACCTGTTACGCCGTGACCGCCGGCGCGTAGCGCACCGCCAGCTTGCGCAAGGCGACGTAGAACACCGGGGTCAGGAACAGCCCGAACAGGGTCACCCCGAGCATGCCGGAGAACACCGCGACCCCGGTGGCGCGGCGAATCTCGCTGCCCGCGCCGCTGCCGATCAGCAAGGGCACGGAGCCGGCGATAAACGCCACCGAGGTCATGACGATCGGCCGCAGGCGCAAGCGGCAGGCCTCCAGCGCCGCCTCGATGATGCCCTTGCCCTGAAGCTCCAGCTCCCGGGCGAACTCGACGATCAGGATCGCGTTCTTGCAGGCCAGGCCCATCAGCACCACCAGCCCCACCTGGACGAAAACGTTGTTGTCGCCGCCGCTGAGCCACACCCCCGACAAGGCCGCGAGCATGCACACCGGAACGATCAGGATCACCGCCAGGGGCAGCGTCCAGCTCTCGTACAGGGCGGCGAGGACCAGGAACACCAGCATCACCGCCAGCGGGAACACCACCGCCGCGGCATGGCTTTGGGTGACCTGCTGGTAGCTCAGGTCGGTCCACTCCAGGGTGATGCCGCGGGGCAATACCTGGGCAGCGATCTCTTCCAGCTTGGCGATCACCTGGCCCGACGACAGCTGCTTGGGATCGGAGTCGCCGATCAGGTCGGCCGCCGGGTAGCCGTTGTAGCGCACCACCGGGTCGGGGCCATAGCTGGGCGTCACGGTGATCATCGCACCGAGCGGCACCATCTCGCCCCGGTCGTTGCGCACCCGCAGGTTGGTGATGTCCTCGGCGGTCTGCCGGTAGGAGCTGTCGGCCTGGGCCATGACCCGGTAGACCCGGCCGAACAGGTTGAAGTCATTGACGTAGACCGAGCCCAGGTAGGTCTGCAAGGTATTGAACACATCGCTCAACGACACCCCTTGCGACTTGACCTTGACCCGGTCCACCTGCACCTCCAGCTGCGGGATGTTGGCCTGGTAGGAGCTGACCGGGTAAGTCATGCCCGGGGTCTGCGCCACCGCGGCCTGGAAGGCGCTCAAGGCATTCTGCAGGGCGCCGTAACCCAGGCCCGCGCGGTCCTCGAGGTACAGCGAATAGCCCGAACCGTTGCCCAGCCCCTGGATCGGCGGCGGCAACAGCGCATAGGCAAAACCTTCATGGACCTGGGACAGCTTGGCGTTGAGTTCGGCATTGATCTCCACCGCGCCGCGCTGACGCTGGTCGAACGGCTTGAGGATCACGTAGGCGGCCATGACATTCGGCGTGTTGACCGATTGCAAGGCATTCAGGCCGCTGAAGGCCGGCACGGTCTCAACGCCCTCCACCGAGAGTGCCGTCTCGATCAGCTCGCGGGTCACCGCATCGGTGCGGGCCAGGGACGCGCCTTCCGGCAGCTTGGCGCCGGCGAACAGGTAGAGTTTGTCCTGGGTCGGGATAAAACCGCCCGGCACCAGGTTGAACAGCCAGGCCGTGCCGATCAGCAGCAAGGCGTAGAGGAAGAACACCGAGCCGCGCCGTCCCAGGGAGTAGGACACCAGGCCGTGATAACCATCGGAACGGCGTTTGAACATCCGATTGAAGGCGCGAAAAAAGCCTCCGAATACTCGCTGGATGCCGCGCTCCAGCCAGTCCTGCGGCGCGCCGTGGGGCCTGAACAGCTTGGCCGCCAGGGCCGGCGACAGGGTCAGGGAGTTGATCGCCGAGATCACCGTGGAAATCGCGATGGTCACCGCGAACTGCTTGTAGAACTGGCCGGTGACGCCGGAGAGAAAGGCCATGGGAATGAACACCGCGCAGAGCACCAGGGCGATGGCGATGATCGGCCCGGACACCTCCTTCATCGCCCGGTGCGCGGCCTCCCGCGGGTCATAGCCCTTCTCGATGAAACGCTCGACGTTTTCCACCACCACAATCGCGTCGTCGACCACGATGCCGATGGCCAGCACCAGGCCGAACAGGGTCAGGGTGTTGATCGAATACCCCAGCAAATACAGCCAGGCGAAGGTGCCGATCACCGACACCGGCACCGCGATCAGCGGGATGATCGAGGCGCGCCAGGTCTGCAGGAACAGGATCACTACCAGTACCACCAGCACCACCGCTTCCATCAGGGTGTGCTGCACCGCGCTGATGGATTCCCGGACGAACACCGTCGGGTCCCATACCGCCTTGTAGGCCACGCCTTCGGGGAAACGCTGGGACAACTCGTCAAGCTTGCCGTAGACCGCCTCGGCGACCTGCAAGGCGTTGGCCCCCGGCGAGAGGAAAATCCCCACCGTCGCCTGGTTGCGGTCGTCCAGGTGCGCGCGCAGGGTGTAGTCGCCCGCGCCAAGCTCGACCCGCGCCACGTCCGACAGCTTCACCAACTGCCCGTCCGCCCCGCTCTTGAGGACGATATCGGCAAACTCCTGCTCGCTGCGCAAGCGCCCACGCACGCTGATCGACACCAGGAAGTCGGCGCCCTGGGGCGAAGGCTCGGCGCCCAACTGGCCGGCCGAGACCTGCACGTTCTGCTCGCGGATCGCGTTCACCACGTCGGCCGCGGTCAGTCCCCGGGCCGACAGGCTGTTGGGGTCCATCCAGATGCGCATCGCGTAGTCGCCCGAACCGTAGACCCCGACATCGCCGATCCCGGACAGCCGCGACAGCTCATCCTTGACGTGCAGGGTCAGGTAATTGCGCAGGTACAGCGAGTCGTAGCTGTTGTCCGGGGACAGCAGGCTGACGTACATCAGCGGCGTCGGCGATTGCTTCTGGGTGGTCACGCCATACTGCCGCACCTCTTCCGGCAGCCGCGACAACGCCTGGCTCACGCGGTTCTGCACGCGCACCGCGGCGGTGTCCGGATCGACGCCGGGGACGAACGTGATGCTCAGCGCCAGGCTACCGTTGGAGCCGGTGACCGACTTCATGTACATGATCCCTTCGACGCCGTTGATCGCCTCTTCCAGAGGCACGGCGACCGACTCGGCGATCTCCTTGGGGTTCGCCCCCGGGTAGGTGGCGCGCACCACCACGCTGGTCGGCACCACCTCGGGGTATTCCCCCGACGGCAGCACCGGGATGGCAATCAGGCCGAGGGCGAAAATGATGACCGACAGCACGATGGCGAAGATCGGTCGGTCGATGAAAAACTTGGAAAAATCCATGGCCGCTCTTCCTTAATTCGCCAAAGGTGTCTGGGGCGCGGCGGCCGCGGCCTGCTGCGTCGGCGTGGCGATTTCCTTGGGCTCCACCGCCATGCCCGGGTAGAAGATCTTCTGCGCCCCGTTCAGCACCACCCGGTCGCCGGCGGCCAGCCCGGCGCTGATCACCCGCAGGCCATCGAGCTGGCGGCCGAGGGTCACGTCCTTGCGCAGGGCCTGGTTTTGCGGGCCGATGACGTACACGTATTTGCGGTCCTGGTCGGTTTGCACCGCGCGGTCGTCGATCAGCACGGCGCGGGTCTCGCTGCCGCCTTCAAGACGCACCCGGGCGAACAGGCCCGCGGTCAGCCGGCGGTCGGGGTTGGGCAGCACCGCGCGCACACGGATGGTGCCGGTGGCCGGGTCGACCTGGTTATCCAGGAAGTCCACGGTGCCGGTCAGGGGGAAGGTCCCGACATCGTTGGCCAGGCCGACCCGCACGGTATTGCTCACCCCCGGGCGCTGGCCCTTGCCCAGCAGCTCGGTGTAGCGCAGCAGGCTCTGCTCGTCGGCGTCGAAATAGACGTACATCGGGTCCTGGGAAACGATGCTGGTCAGCACGCTCTGGTCGGCCTGGGCCAGGTTGCCGAGGGTCAGCATGGCCCGGCCGACACGCCCGGAAAACGGCGCGCGGACCTGGGTGAAGTCGAGGTTGAGCTGGGCCGTGGCCACCTCGGCGACGGCCGCGTTCACGTCCGCCACGCCCTGGGCCAGGGAGGCGCTGCGAATATCGCCCTCCTCGCGCGACAGCGCCGACTGCTTGACCAGGGCCTGGCCGCGGCGGTCCTGCTCGGTGGCCAGGCGCACCGTGGCGCGGGCCCGAGCCAGCCGGGCCTGGGCGCTGGCCAGTGCCTCGCGGTAAGGGCGCGGATCGATGACGAACAGGGTCTGGCCCTTTTCCACCTCGTCGCCCTCGCGAAACGCCACCCGGTCGACATAACCGCTGACCCGTGGCCGCAGGTCGACGGCGTCGATCGCGCTGATGCGGCCATTGAACAGGTCCCACTCACGCACCGCCTGCACGCTCACGGTCGTCACCTCGACCACCGGCGCCGCGGCGGCGACCGGCTCGCCCTTTTCGTTACAGCCGCCCAGCGCCAAGAGGAGGCACAACGCGCCCAATCGATGGGTTGAAGAACAGCCTCGACCGACTACTCGGCGAATTCGATTCATGAACGTGGACTCCCGCTGCACCAGAGGTATTGATTTATAGGCAGACGGAATATAAAAGTTAAAGTTAACTTTAAGTAAAGCCCCTTCGGAGGCCCCATGAAAAAGCCCAGCGAACCGCTGCTGACCATCACCGAAGTGGCCCGGCGCAGTGGCGTCATGGCCTCGGCACTGCGTTTCTACGAGACCCGCGGGTTGCTCCACTCGATCCGCGTGGGCAGCGGCCACCGCCGCTACCCGCGCTCGATCCTCAGGCGGGTCGCCTATATCGTGTTCGCCCAGCGCATCGGTTTCTCGCTGGATGAAATCATCCAGCAACTGACCGGCCTGCCCATCAACACCGCCCCGGCGGGCGCGGACTGGCGACGCCTGACCGCCACCTGGAAAACCCGGGTGCAGCAACGCATCGCCGAACTCGAACGGCTGAACATGAGCCTGGAGGAATGCATAGGTTGCGGCTGCATGTCGATGGAACACTGCCAGCTCAACAACCCCGAGGACATCTACTCGCGCAACGGCTGCGGCGCCCGGCGCTGGCTGGGGGACCAGAAAATCGCGATCCCCGGCGAGCCGCAGGCCGATTGATCGAAGGGGTCGCCTGCCCTCCCCGGCGGCGACCGTTCCATCCGCGCCAGCGCCTTAGCCGCGCAGCACGAACACCGGGAACATCTCGCGCAGGTGCTGCCACAGGTCCGGCACCAGCACCTGTTGCGGCGTGCTCGGCAACTGCGGGTCGAGCATGCGCGCGGTGCGCACCATCTGCACCACGAAGCGCTTGACCCCCAGGGCTTGCAGACGCTGGCCGAGGAGCAGCAGGCGGGCCGGCTGCAACAGGTGCCAGTGCACGGTGGTGCGGCATTCGTAGTCGACGCCGCTGGCCAGCAGCAGCTCCAGGCTGCGCCAGTTGGCCTTGCCGCTGCCCGGCACGCCGGTAATCATCGGGCCGTCTTCGGCCAGGGCCTTGACGTCGAAGCCGACCCAGTCGGCGCCGGCCACCGCCCGGGCAAAGGCCGCCGGCTTGATGCCGGCGCTGTGCAGGCCGATGCGGAAACCCATGGCGCGCACTTCATCCATCGCCGCCGGCAAACCGTCCTGCAGGGTCGGCTCGCCGCCACTGAACACCACCGCGTCCAGCAGGTCCTGGCGGCGTTGCAGGAAACTCAGGACCCGGCACCAGTCCAGCTCCTCGCTGCCGCGCGGCGGGATCAGTTGCGGGTTGTGGCAGTAGCGGCAACGCCAGGCGCAGCCCTGGCAGAACAGCACGCAGGCGAGCAGCCCCGGGTAGTCGAGAGTGGTCAGGGGCGCCATGCCCCCGACCCGCATCTTTCGGCTCATTGGCAACCGGCCGCGGTGGCCTGTTCGGTGAAGTGCACGCGCTCGCGGTGCTCGGACTGTTTACCCGGGTTGAAGGCCGAGACCGGGCGGTGATAACCCATCACCCGGGTCCAGACCTCACAGCGCTGGCGTTGCGCCTGGGGCAATGTGGATTGTGCGTTCATGGTGGAACTCCTTGCGGTTGGGGGAAGACAGGTCAGTGCGCGGTGGCCATGTCCGTGGCCTGGGCCTGCAGCAGGGCTTCGTCGCACTTGGGGCAGAACTCGTGTTCGCCGTCGAGGTAGCCGTGCACCGGGCAAATGGAAAAGGTCGGGGTCACCGTCAGGTACGGCAGGCGAAAGCGCCCCAGGGCCTTGCGCACCAGTTGCTTGCAGGCCGCGATCGAGGAAATCCGCTCGGCCATGTACAGGTGCAGCACGGTGCCGCCGGTGTATTTGCATTGCAGTTCGTCCTGCAGCTCCAGGGCCTCGAACGGATCGTCGGTATGGCCCACCGGCAACTGCGAGGAGTTGGTGTAGTACGGCGCCTCGCGGCTGCCGGCCTGGAGAATGCCGGGGTAACGCTTGAGGTCTTCCTTGGCGAAGCGGTAGGTGGTGCCTTCGGCCGGGGTCGCCTCGAGGTTGTAGAGATGGCCGGTTTCCTCCTGGAAGCGCACCAGGGTCGCGCGCACATGGTCCAGCAGCCTGAGGGCGAACTGGCGCCCCTGTTCGGTGTGCATGCCCTGCTCGTCGCCGCTGAAGTTGCGCAGCATTTCGTGCAGGCCATTGAGGCCGATGGTCGAGAAGTGATTGCGCAGCGTGCCCAGGTAACGCTGGGTGTAGGGGTACAGGCCGGCGTCCATATGGTGCTGGATCACCTTGCGCTTGACCTCCAGGCTTTCCATCGCCAGTTCCATCAGCGCGTCCAGGCGTTGCAGCAGGCCGCTGGTATTGCCCTTGAACACATGGCCCAGGCGCGCGCAGTTGAGCGTCACCACGCCGAGCGAGCCGGTCTGCTCCGCCGAGCCGAACAGCCCGCCGCCGCGCTTGAGCAGCTCGCGCACGTCCAGTTGCAGGCGGCAGCACATGGAGCGCACCTGGTTGGGCTGCATGTCCGAATTGAGGAAGTTCTGGAAGTACGGCAGCCCATAGCGGGCGGTCATCTCGAACAGGCGGTCGGCGTTCTCGCTGTCCCAGGGAAAATCATGGGTGATGTTGTAGGTCGGGATCGGAAAGGTGAACACCCGGCCCTTGGCGTCGCCGGCCTGCATCACTTCGATATAGGCGCGGTTGAGCAGGTCCATTTCCGCTTGCAGCTCGCCATAGGCGAAGGGCATTTCCTCGCCGCCGATCACCGGGACCTGCTCGCGCAAATCCTCCGGGCAGACCCAGTCGAAGGTCAGGTTGGTAAAGGGCGTCTGGGTACCCCAGCGCGACGGCACGTTGAGGTTGTAGATGAACTCCTGGATCGCCTGGCGCACCTGCGGGTAGCTCAGGCAGTCCTTGCGCACATAGGGCGCCAGATAAGTGTCGAAGGAACTGAAGGCCTGGGCCCCGGCCCATTCGTTCTGCAGGGTGCCGAGGAAATTCACCATCTGCCCCAGGGCGCTGCTCAGGTGTTTGGGCGGTCCGGCCTCGACCCGCCCCGGCACGCCATTGAGGCCTTCATGCAACAGGGTACGCAGGGACCAGCCGGCACAGTAGCCGGCGAGCATGTCGAGGTCGTGGATATGCAGGTCGGCCTCGCGGTGGGCGCGGCCGATCTCCTGGCTGTAGACCTCGTCCAGCCAGTAGTTGGCGGTGACCTTGCCGGACACGTTGAGCACCAGCCCGCCCAGGGAATACCCCTGGTTGGCGTTGGCCTGCACCCGCCAGTCCTCGCGGTCGAGGTACTCGTTCATCGAGGCCGCCACCTCGACCAGGGTCTTGCGGTCGCGGCGCAGGCGCCCGTGCTGTTCGCGGTAGACGATGTAGGCGCGCACGGCCAAGAAGAACCCGGCGTCCATCAGCACCCGCTCGACCCGGTCCTGGATCTGCTCCACATGCAGCCGCGCATGCCCTTCAAGGTGGGCCAGCACCGCCTTGAGCAAGCCCTCGGCCTCGACCTCGGCGTACTCGCCGCTGGCCTTGCCGGCGGCGATCAACGCCTGGCGGATCTTGTCCGCATCGAAGGCAACCCGGCTGCCATCGCGTTTGTGCAGGCGGTTGTTGCCCACCCTGATCAGCGTGCTGTGCATTTGACCCCCCAGATACTACATATAGATGTTTTTATTTCTTAGAACACAAGATGCAGTGAGATTACGGAGTGGCGGTTGGGTTGCCATTGATCGCGATCAAGTATTTTTTGGTTTGTGTACATATCCGTTTCTGCGGTAACGGCTACCTAAGGTTCCGCCCTTACGGCGGCTCACTTTTGAAGAGCGCAAAAGTAAGCAAAACGCTCTTGCCCCACCACTCGGTGCCTCGCTAAGGCTCGGCATGCCCGAACGAAGGCATTGATCCGTGGGCCGCCGCCACAGGCCATCCATGGCCTGGGGCGGCTAACCCGGCATCCCTGCCGGGTTACCCACGGCTCAATGCCTGCGTTCGGCCATCGTGGTTAACGGGGCGCTCAGATCAAAAGCAAGACGGCGGCCTGCCGGCCGGCCTGGCTGAGAACGTGGGCCCTGTAACCGCTGCCGAGCGCAGCGAGGCTGCGATCGAGGCCGAAGGACTCGTCAGGCAGGCACCGCATTTCCCCAGATCCTGCGAGGTGTCAGGGTTAGCGGCCCTGCGGGCCGATCGCAGCCTCGCTGCGCTC
Organism: Pseudomonas chlororaphis subsp. chlororaphis; assembly: GCF_003945765.1. Lineage (NCBI taxonomy): Bacteria > Pseudomonadati > Pseudomonadota > Gammaproteobacteria > Pseudomonadales > Pseudomonadaceae > Pseudomonas > Pseudomonas chlororaphis. The sequence goes on from NZ_CP027712.1 coordinate 3,967,064, forward strand.
GGCAGCGGCTACACAAAGCGTGTCCGGCAGAAGAGCGGTAGCGTGGCGATGGCCTGTGGCGGCGTGCCCCCGGAGCAATGCCTGTGTTCGGCCAGCGCGGTTAACTGGGTGCTCAGATCAAAAACAAAACAGCGGGCTACCGTCCTGGCTGAGAACGCATTCCCTGTAGCCGCTGCCGAGCGCAGCGAGGCTGCGATCGAGGCCGAAGGACTCGCCAGGCGGGCACCGCGTTGCCCCAGATCCTGCGAGGTGTCAGGTTTAGCGGCCCTGCGGGCCGATCGCAGCCTCGCTGCGCTCGGCAGCGGCTACACAAAGCGTGTCTGGCAGAAGAGCTGTAGCGTGGCAAAAACAGCAAGCTCCGCCCGGCGAAGGCTCTGGCTCTGGCTCTGGCTTTTGATCTTGATCTCCAACGCCCCGTTAACCACGCTGGCCGAACGGAGGTATTACGGAGCGGGTAAACCGGCAGGGATGCCGGTTTAGCCGCCCCGGGCCATGGATGGCCCGTGGCGGCGGCCCGCTCCGTAATGCCTGCGTTCGGGCACACCGAGCCTCAGCGAGGTGCCGAGTGGTGGGGCAAGACCTTTTGGTTACTTTTGGGGCGTTTGCCAAAAGTGACCCGCCGTAAGGGCGGAACCCTAAGCCGCCGTTACCGCAGCAACGGATATCCCCCCAATCTCACCCCCCACTCATATTCATAAACCGCACCACCTGCACCGTGCCCTGCGGGTTGAAATCATGCCGCAACGGCTTGCGCCGCAAAGCCTGCTGCAAGGCATCGATCAGCGGCTGGTCGTCCAGCGGATAACGCCGCAGCAGGCCGCGCAGGTCCAGGGCATCGTCCTGCCCCAGGCACAGCAACAGCTTGCCTTCGACGGTCATGCGTACCCGATTGCAGCTGCCACAGAAGTTGTGGCTGTTGGGCGAGATAAAACCGATGCGCGTCTGCGGATGGCGCTCCAGGCGCACGTAACGCGCCGGCCCGCCGCTGTTCTCGGTGCTGTCGAGCAAGGCATGGCGGCTGGCGATCAGCGCCCGTACCTCGTCGCTGGAACAGAAGGATTCGCCCCGGGAACGGCCGACGTCACCCAGGGGCATTTCCTCGATAAAGCTGATATCGATGCCCTGCTCGATGGCGTACCGCACCAGCTGCGGCACTTCCTCGAAGTTGCGCCCCTTCATCACCACGCAGTTGAGCTTGACCCGCTCGAACCCCGCCCCGCGCGCCACCTCGATACCGCGCAGCACCTGATCGAGATCGCCGTTGCGGGTGATGGCGCGAAACTTCTGCCCGTCCAGGCTATCGAGGCTGATGTTCATCCGCTTGACCCCGGCCTCCGCCAGCGGCCGGGCCAGGCGCTCCAGCTGCGAGCCGTTGCTGGTCATCACCAGTTCGCGCAGGCCCGGCAAGGCGGCGATGTTGCGGCACAGATCAACGATGCCCGGGCGAATCAACGGCTCGCCGCCGGTGAGGCGGATCTTGCGCACGCCCTGGCCGACGAACAGCGCCGCCAGGCGCTGCAACTCTTCCAGGGTCAGCACCTGCTGGCGCGGCAGGAAGGTCATGTTCTTCGCCATGCAATACACGCAGCGAAAATCGCAACGGTCGGTCACCGACATCCGCAGATAGTCGATCTGCCGCCCGAAGCCGTCCTGCATCACATTGCTCATGGCCTTCCCCTTACTGCACCAGCGGCGAGTCGGCGCCTTGCAGATGAATGCCCCGGATGTCCGCGGACCCGACCAGGGTTTGCAGGTACTGCACCACGGCCTTTTGCCAGACGCCCTGTTGCAGCTGGTTGCGGATCACCAAAGCCACCGCTTCATAAGGCAAGGCCTGGCCCTCGACCCGCTGATCGACGCAGACCACATGCCAGCCATAACGGCTTTCCAGCGGCTTGACCGCCAGCCCCGGCGCCAGGCTGAACAGCTGGCGCTCCAGCTCCGGCACGGTCTGGCCCTTACTGATCTGCCCCAGGGAACCGCCCTGGGCCTTCGACGGGCAGGCCGAATACTTCAGCGCCAGTGCAGCGAAACTGTCGGGCTGCTCGTCCAGGCGTTGCAGCAAAATCTCCGCCTGGACCTGGGCCGTGCTGCGCGCCCCGGCATCGTCCGGCGCGCATTCGAGGAGGATGTGCCGCACCGCCAGCAACGGCGCGCTGTGAAAACGCCCGCGGTTGTTGTCGTAGTAACGCCAGCACGCCGCCTCGTCGCACTCCGGCACCTGCACCTCGCGTTCGAGCAGCAGGCGGGTGGCGGCCTCCTCTTGGTTCTCGCCGGCGCCGATCCGCAGCGTCAGGCCGAGTTCGGCGATGCGCTGCTGCAACAGCTCGCGGATCACCAGGGCCCTGGCCGCCAGGTACACCGCCTCCTCGCGGCTGGCCGCCGGGTGATATTGCAGCTCCTGGGCCAGCGCCTGCGGGGTGATCGACACCTGGTTGACACTGATGATCGGCCACTCCTGCTCACTGCTGGCGATCAGTTGCACAGGCGCCTCGTCCGCGGCCACGGGCTCATGCCCCGGCGGCGTGAACGCCTGCACGCCCACCTCCACTTCACTCTCTGACACCAGCGTTTCCTCGCGGGCCGAAGACCCGCAACCGCCGCTGCCGCCGTTACCGCCGCCACATCCACATCCACCTGACATGACTGCCTCCTCAGATTTTCTGCCGAACGATTTGATAACGCCGCCCCAGGTACCAGACCGGCGCGCTGACCATGTGCACCAGGCGGGTAAAGGGGAACAGCACGAACAGGGTCAGGCCGAGGAACACGTGCAGCTTGTAGGTCAGGCCGACCGGCGCGATGGCCGCCGCCGCGTCCATGGGCCGCAACAGCACGATGCTCTGCGCCCAGTCGGCGAGCATCACCATCACCGAGCCGTCCATATGGGCGGTGGAGGCGACTATGGTCAAAAGGCCGAGCAGCAACTGTGCCAGCAGCACCAGCAGGATCAGGATGTCCGAAGGGCTGGAGGTGGCGCGCACCCGCGGGTCGGTGAGGCGGCGCTTGATCAGCATCAGCAGGCCGACCAGGCACAGCAGGCCGAAGAAGCCGCCGGAGACCATCGCCAGCAACTGCTTGTGCTCGGTGCTGATCACATGGTGATAGACCGAGGCCGGGGTCAGCAGGCCGACAAAGTGCCCGGCCAGCACGAACAGCACGCCGACATGGAACAGGTTGCTGGCCACGCGCATGCCACGCTTGTCGAGCATCTGGCTGGAGCCGGCCTTCCAGCTGTACTGCGACAGGTCGAAGCGTGCCCAGCTGCCCAGCAGGCAGATCGCCAGCGCGACATAGGGATAGATCCCGAACACCAACAGATTCCACTTAGACATTGCCCACCTCCCCGGCTGGCGCGGCGGCCAGCCCCTGATGCTGAAAATCCACCCAGTGCAGCGGTACCGCGCTTTCCTCCCGGGCCTTGCCCGGCGCGCTCGGCATTGAGCTGCAACGCTCCTGCTGCTCGGCCTTGAGAAAGTCCACTGCCTCCTCTTCCCAGATCCGGTCCAGGGCTTCGAGGGAATCGTCGCGCGGCTCGGCCGCCACCTGTTCGCGCAGGTCGGCCACCGCCTGGTGCGGCTCCGCGCCAGCGATTTGCAGCAAGGCGCGCAAGCAACTGGCATAGGCGCTCTCGCGTTCCTCCAGGCGCGCCGCAAGCAAGGCCAGCAGGTGCGCGACATCGGCCAGGCCCTCGCGGGCCTCGAGGTCGTCGCGGGTGGAAAGGAACTCCAGGTACAGCGGGATGTAGTCCGGCAGCTCCTTGATACCGATGGCAAAGCCTGCGGCTTCATACTGGGCGAGCATGTCGACCATGGCCTGGCCGCGGTCGCGGGACTCGCCGTGCACATGCTCGAACAACAGCAACGACAGCGAGCGGCCACGACCGAACAGCGCGCCGTAGTGCTCCTGGCCATCCATCAGGTCGTTGTTGCAGAGCAGTTCCAACAGCTCGAACAGCGCGCCGCGCTGCTTCGGGCTGATTTCCCGGGCCTGGATGATCGCCTGCTCCAGCTCGTCGCGGCCCTCGACCAGGGTTGCGCTCGGGTAGTCGAGCAGCAGCGAAATCACTTTAAGGATGCGCATGCTCATTCCTCCCACAGCTGCACGGTTTTCAGGACGTCGCGGCGGTTGGCCTTCTTCGCCCCGAACATGTTGGTGTCGGAGCTGCCGCTGCAGCCACTGCCGAAACTGAAGCCGCAACCGGAACGCTCGGCGAAGGCATCGCTCATGGCTTCCTCGCGGTGCGCACTGGGCACCACGTAGCGGTCTTCGTAGTTGGCGATGGCCAGGTAGCGGTACATCTCCTCGACCTGGCTCACGCTCAGGCCGACCTCCTCCAGCACTTGCAGGTCCTGCACGCCTTCGACCTGCTCGGCGCGCTTGTAGGCGCGCATCGCCAGCAGGCGCTTGAGGGCACGCTTGACCGGTTTTTCGTCGCCCGCGGTCAGCAGGTTGGCCAGGTAACGCAGGGGGATGCGCAGGCTGTCGACATCCGGGATCACTCCGTTCATGCCCACGGTGCCGGCGGCCGCGGCGTTCTGGATCGGCGACAGCGGCGGCACGTACCAGACCATCGGCAAGGTGCGGTATTCCGGGTGCAGCGGCAGCGCCAGCTTCCAGTCCACCGCCATCTTGTACACCGGCGAACGCTGCGCGGCGTCGATCACCGACTGCGGCACCCCGTCTTCCAGGGCCTGGCGGATCACTGCCGGGTCATGCGGATCGAGGAAGATTTCCAGCTGCTTCTCGTACAGGTCCTGCTCGCTGGCGGTGCTCGCCACCTCGGCGATGCGGTCGGCGTCATACAGCAGCACGCCGAGGTAGCGGATGCGCCCGACACAGGTCTCGGCGCACACGGTGGGCATGCCCGCCTCGATCCGTGGGTAGCAGAAGATGCACTTCTCCGACTTGCCGCTCTTCCAGTTGAAATAGATCTTCTTGTACGGGCAGCCGCTGATGCACATGCGCCAGCCGCGGCACTTCTCCTGGTCGATCAGGACGATGCCGTCCTCCTCGCGCTTGTAGATCGCCCCGCTCGGGCAGGACGCCGCGCACGCCGGGTTCAGGCAGTGCTCGCACAGGCGCGGCAGGTACATCATGAAAGTGTTTTCGTACTCGCCGTAGATGTCCGCCTGGATCTGGTCGAAGTTCCGGTCCTTGCGTCGCTTGGCGAACTCGCTGCCGAGGATCTCCTCCCAGTTCGGCCCCCACTCGATCTTTTCCATGCGCTTGCCGGACACCACCGAACGCGGCCGCGCGGTGGGCTGATGGTCGCCCAGGGGCGCGGTGTGCAGGTGCTGGTAATCGAAGTCGAACGGCTCGTAGTAGTCGTCGAGGCTCGGCAGGTCGGGGTTGGCGAAGATGTTCGCCAGCACCCGGAACTTGCCGCCGATCCGTGGGTTGATCGAGCCGTTGGCGTTGCGCACCCAGCCGCCCTTCCACTTGTCCTGGTTTTCCCATTCTTTCGGGTAGCCGATCCCGGGCTTGGTCTCGACGTTGTTGAACCAGGCGTATTCCATGCCTTCGCGGCTGGTCCAGACGTTTTTGCAGGTGATCGAGCAGGTATGGCAGCCGATGCATTTGTCCAGGTTCAGGACCATGCCGATTTGTGAACGAATCTTCATGACAACTCCTCAATCCATCTCGGTCGGCAGGGGGCGTGGCAGCTCATCGCCGTCCGAGCCATCGAGCCAGTCGACGCGGGCCATCTTGCGCACCACGACGAACTCGTCGCGGTTGCAACCGACCGTGCCGTAATAGTTGAAACCGTAGGCCTGCTGGGCATAGCCGCCGATCATGTGGGTCGGCTTGAGCACCACCCGGGTGACCGAGTTGTGGTGGCCGCCGCGGGTCTTGGTGGTCTCGGAACCGGGCACGTTCACGATCCGTTCCTGGGCGTGGTACATCATCACCATGCCCTCCTTGACCCGCTGGCTGACCACCGCCCGGGCGGTCGCCGCGCCGTTGGCGTTGAAGCATTCGATCCAGTCGTTGTCCTCGATGCCGGCACGCTTCGCATCGATTTCCGAGAGCCAGACAATCGGCCCGCCACGGCTCAGGGTGAGCATCAGCAGGTTGTCGCTGTAGGTGCTGTGAATGCCCCATTTCTGGTGCGGGGTGATCCAGTTGAGGACGATTTCCGGGTGGCCGTTGGTGCGTTTGCCCTTCACCGCCTCGATGGTCCGGGTGTTGACCGGCGGCCGGTAGCTCATCAGCTGTTCGCCGAACGCCTGCATCCACGGGTGGTCCTGGTAGAACTGCTGGCGGCCGGTGATGGTGCGCCACGGGATGTTCTCGTGGACGTTGGTGTAGCCGGCGTTGTAGCTGACGTGATCGTCCTCCAGGCCCGACCAGGTGGGGCTGGAAATGATCTTGCGCGGCTGCGCCTGGATATCGCGGAAGCGGATCGCCTCGTGGGCCTTGGACAGCGCCAGGTGGCTGTGGTCGATGCCGGTGAACTCGGACAGCGCGGCCCAGGCCTTGACCGCCACATGGCCGTTGGTTTCCGGGGCCAGGGACAGGATCACCTCGGCGGCGTCGATCGCCGTGTCGATCTTCGGCCGGCCCTGGCTGATGCCCGCCGCGCCCTCGCGGTAATTCAGCTCGCCGAGGAATTTCACCTCCTCCTCGGTGTTCCAGTTGATGCCCTTGCCGCCGTTGCCGAGCTTTTCCAGCAGCGGCCCGAGGGAGGTGAACTGCTTGTAGATGTTCGGGTAGTCGCGCTCCACCACCTGCAGGTTCGGCGCATTCTTGCCCGGCTGCGGGGCCACACCCGCGGTTTTCCAGTCGGTGCCGCCGAACGGCTGGGCCAGCTCGCCGACGCTGTCATGCATCAGCGGCACGGTGACCAGGTCCTGCTCCACGCCCAGGTGCCCCACCGCCATGCTGGAGAACGCCTTGGCGATGCCCTTGTAGATCTCCCAGTCGGAACGCGATTCCCAGGCCGGGTCGATGGCCGCCGACAGCGGGTGGATGAAGGGGTGCATGTCCGAGGTGTTCATGTCGTCCTTCTCGTACCAGGTGGCGGTCGGCAGCACGATGTCGGAATACACGCAGGTCGAGGACATGCGAAAGTCCAGGGTGGTGACCAGGTCGAGCTTGCCGATGGCGCCCTGGTCCACCCATTCGGCTTCCTGCGGCTTGCAGTCGCCGACCTCGCCGATGTCCTCGTTCATCACCCCGTTACGGGTGCCGAGCAGGTACTTGAGCATGTACTCGTGGCCCTTGCCCGAGGAGCCCAGCAGGTTGGAACGCCAGATGAACATGTTGCGCGGGAAGTTCTGCGGGCTGTCCGGCTGTTCGCAGGCGAAACGCAGCGAACCCTCATGCAACGACTTGACCACATAGTCCTTGGGCGTCATGCCGAGTGCTGCGGCGTCGCGGCAGATGTGCAGCGGGTTACTGTTGAGCTGCGGCGCGCTGGGCAGCCAGCCGGCGCGTTCGGCGCGGATGTTGTAGTCCAGGGCGTGCTCGGGGAACTGGCTCTTGTCGGCCAGCGGCGAGAGCACGTCGTGCATGCTCATCTTCTCGTGGCGCCATTGCGAGCTGTGGGCGTAGAAGAAGCTGGTGCCGTTCATCTGCCGTGGCGGCCGGCTCCAGTCCAGGCCGAACGCCAGGGGCAGCCAGCCGCATTGCGGGCGGAGTTTTTCCTGGCCGACATAGTGCGCCCAGCCGCCACCGGTCTGGCCGACGCAACCGCAGAGCATGAGCATGTTGATCAGCCCGCGGTAGTTCATGTCCATGTGGTACCAGTGGTTCATCGCCGCGCCGACAATGATCATCGAGCGGCCACGGGTCTTGTCGGCGTTGTCGGCGAACTCGCGGGCGATCTGGATCGCCTTCTCGCGGCTGACGCCAGTGATCTGCTCCTGCCAGGCCGGAGTGCCGGGCACGCTGGCGTCGTCGTAGTCCTTGGCCACATTGGCGCCGCCCAGGCCACGGTCGATGGCCAGGTTGGCCGCCGACAGGTCGAACACCGTGGCCACCTTGACCTGGCTGCCGTCGGCCAAGGTCAGGCTGCGCACCGGCACGCGGCGGTATTGCACGGCGTCGCCGGCCACATGCTGGAAGTGCTCCTGGATTTCCCCGGCGAAATACGGGAAGGCCACTTCGGCGACATCGCCGCCGATCAGGCTCAGGTTCAGGTCGATCTCGCGTCCCGCGCCGCCTTCCCGGGCGAGGATGTTCCACTTGCCCTGCTCGCCCCAGCGGTAGCCGATGGAGCCCTGGGGCGACACCAGCTCGCCGCTGGCGTCGATGGCGATGGTCTTCCATTGCGGGTTGTTGTCCTGGCCGAGGTTGCCGGCCAGGTCCGAGGCGCGCAGGAAGCGGTCCGGCTGGTAGCCGGCCCCCGGCGCGGTGCCGAGCATCGGCTTGAGCAGCACCAGCACCGGCAGGTCGGTGTAGCGCTTGGCGTAGTCGGTGAAATAGGCGCTCGGGCGCTCGAGGTGGAACTCCTTGAAGATCACATGGTTGAAGGCCTGGGCCAGCGCTGCGTCGGTGCCCTGCTTAGGGTTGAGCCAAAGGTCGGTGAGCTTGGCCACTTCCGAATAGTCCGGGGTGATGGCCACGGTCTTGGTGCCCTTGTAGCGCACCTCGGTGAAGAAGTGCGCGTCCGGGGTACGGGTCTGCGGAACGTTGGAACCCCAGGCGATGATGTAGTTGGAGTTGTACCAGTCGGCCGATTCCGGCACGTCGGTCTGCTCGCCCCAGACCATCGGCGAGGCCGGTGGCAGGTCGCAGTACCAGTCGTAGAAGCTCAGGCAGGCACCGCCGATCAGCGACAGGTAACGGGCGCCGGCGGCGTAGCTGACCATCGACATGGCCGGGATCGGCGAGAAACCGACGACCCGGTCGGGGCCGTACTGCTTGATGGTGTAGACGTTAGCCGCAGCGATGATCTCGTTGACCTCATCCCAGCTGGAACGGATGAAGCCGCCCATGCCGCGCTTGCTCTTGTACGACTCGGCCTTGGCCGGGTCCTCGACGATGCTCGCCCAGGCCTCCACCGGCGCCATGCTCTGGCGCGCCTGGCGCCACAGCTTGAGCAGCGGCTTGCGGATCTTCGGGTACTTCAGGCGGTTGGCGCTGTAGATGTACCAGCTGTAGCTGGCGCCCCGCGGGCAGCCGCGCGGCTCGTGGTTGGGCAGGTCGTTGCGGGTGCGCGGGTAGTCGGTCTGCTGGGTTTCCCAGGTGATCAGGCCGTTCTTCACGTAGATCTTCCACGAGCAGGAACCGGTGCAGTTGACCCCATGGGTGGAGCGCACGATCTTGTCGTACTGCCAGCGCGAGCGGTAGACGTTTTCCCAGTCGCGGGACTCCTTGCGGGTTTCCCCGTGGCCCTCGGCGAACTCGCTTTGCTTGCGGTTGAAAAACCGCAGTTGATCCAACAAATGACTCATGGTGCTTTCCTCTCAGGCTTGCCGCGGGGTTCTATGCCCCGACCGGGCAAGGTTTGGATTCGGGTCGTGTCAGCAGGGAGTCGCCGCGCCTTTGCGCGCGTACCACCACCAGGTCACCACGATGCAGCTCAGGTAAAAGCCGACGAACATGTAGAAGGCCATCTCCGGGCCGCCGGTCTGGGCCATGGAAGTGCCGAAGGATTTGGGGATGAAGAACGCGCCGAAGGCGCCCATGGCCGAGCTGAAACCGAGCACCGCGGCCGACTCCTTGCCGGCGTTCTTTTGCGCCTGCTCGCGCACCGCGGCGCTTTGCCCGGCGGCGGCTTTTTCATGCAGGGTGCGGAAGATCACCGGGATCATGCGGAAGGTCGAACCGTTGCCGATGCCGGTGGTGATGAACAGCAGCATGAACAGGCCGAGGAAGCCGTAGAAGTTGCCGCCGGCGCCGTTATGCGGAAGAAAGTGCAAGACCCCGAAGACCATCACGATCATCGCCGCGAAGTTCCACAAGGTCACCCGGGCACCGCCGAGCTTGTCCGCCAGCCAGCCGCCCAGCGGCCGCACCAGGGCACCCACCAGCGGGCCGAGGAAGGCGAACTTCAGCGCCACCACGTCCGGGAACGCGGTCTTGATCAGCATTGGAAAAGCCGCCGAGAAGCCGATGAACGAACCAAAGGTCGCCAGGTACAGCCAGCACATCAGCCAGTTGTGCTTGCGCTTGAAGATCACCGCCTGCTCGCTGAACGAAGCCTTGGCGCTGGACAGGTCGTTCATGCCGAACCAGGCCAGCAGCGTCACCGCGATAATGAACGGCACCCAGACAAACCCGGCGTTCTGCAGCCACAGCTGGCTGCCGTCGGCCAGCACCTGGGGTTGCCCGCCAAGCCAGCCGAACAGGCCGAAGGTGATCACCAGCGGCACGCAGAACTGCATCACCGACACCCCGAGGTTGCCCAGCCCGGCATTCAGGCCCAGGGCCGTGCCCTGCTGCGACTTGGGGTAGAAGAAGCTGATGTTGGACATGCTCGAGGCAAAGTTGCCGCCGCCGAAACCGCAGAGCAGCGCGATCAGCACGAACACGCTGTAGGGGGTGTTCGGGTCCTGCACGGCAAAGCCCATCCACAGCGACGGCAGCAGCAACGAGGCGGTGCTCAGGGCGGTCCAGCGGCGGCCGCCGAAGATCGGCACCATGAACGAATAGAACACCCGCAAAGTGGCGCCGGACAGCCCCGGCAACGCTGCCAGCCAGAACAGCTGGTCGGTGCTGAAGCTGAAGCCGATGGCGTTCAGGCGCACGATCACCGTGCTCCAGACCATCCACACGGCAAAGGCCAAGAGCAGCGCGGGAATCGAGATCCACAGGTTGCGGGTCGCCGTCTGCTTGCCGCTGCGCCCCCAGAAAGCGGGGTCTTCCGGGCGCCAGTCATGAATCAACGGGCCTGAATCGGGCTTATCAAGAACCGACATGTTCTTCTCCTTGGGCAATGCTGGAAAACGGGGACGAGGTGGCCGGCGGCTGTTTGCCCAGCAGCGGGCGCTTGCGGATTTCGCTGAAGTACATCCAGGTGAGCGACACCCAGACCACGCCGTACATCAACATGAAGCAGGAAGAGCGCACGCCGGTGAGGTCCACCAGGGCGCCGAACAGGATTGGCAGGACGAAGCCGCCCAGGCCGCCGGCCAAGCCGACGATGCCGGACACCGCGCCCATGTTCTGCGGGTAGTCGTTGGCGATGTACTTGAACACCGAGGCCTTGCCGAAGGCGAAGGCGATGCCCATGACGAACAGCAGCACGGTGAACAGCGCAGGATTCAGGCCGATGTGAAAATCCAGGGCGCCGTCGACGGTGCGCACTTGCAGCTGGGTCTGCGGGTAGGACAGCAGGAACAGGCAGATCCAGCTGACCCAGAGCACCCACCAGGTCACGCTCTGGGCGCCCCAGCGGTCCGACATCCAGCCGCCGACGGCGCGCAGCACCCCGCCCGGCAAGGAGAAACAGGCGGCCAGCAGCGCCGCGCTCTGCAGGCTGAAGCCGTATTCCTGCACGTAGTACTGGGTCATCCACAGCGCCAGGGCCACGTAGCCGCCGAAGACGATCGAGTAGTACTGGCAGTAGCGCCACACCGCCGGGTCCTTCAACGCGCCCAACTGCTCGCGCAGGGTGGCGCCAGAGGCGCTGCGATGGGCCTTGTTGTCGGCGCTGAGAAACCAGAACAGCAGCGCGGTGATGAACAGGATGGCGCTGAAGGCTTTCGGCACCAGCTGCCAGCTGCCGGCGGCGATCAGCGCCGGGGCGAGAAACTTGGTCAGCGCGGCACCGGCGTTACCCGCGCCGAAGATGCCCATGGCGAAGCCCTGGTTGTCCTGGTCGAACCACTTGGCAACGTAGGCGATACCCACCGAAAACGAACCGCCGGCCAGGCCGACGAACAGGCCCAGGACCAGGAACTGCCAGTAGGCCGTGGCGTGGCTGATCAGGTACAGCGGCAACACGCAGCACAGCATCAGCAGGAAGAACACGCTGCGCCCGCCAAAGCGGTCGGTCAGCAGGCCCAGCGGCAAGCGTGCCAGCGAACCGGTGAGCACCGGGGTGGCGGCCAGCAGGCCGAACTGGGTTTCGTTGAGCGCAAGCAGTGCCTTGATCGGCACACCGAGCACCGCGAACATCATCCAGACCATGAAGCACACGGTGAAGGCCAGCGTACTCATGCCCAGCACCAGGCCTTGTCGTACACGCGGTTGGGTCATCTCGCTCTCCAGTCAGTCATTCATGGCCGCAGACTAGAGAGGCGAACCCGGTAAAAACTTGACCCGGGTCAAGGAAGCCCGGGGCCTGCTGGGCCTATGCTTGCGCCGCCTACCTCCAACGAGGTAGTGCCGAAAAACCTCTGAACCCTTTGTTTATCAGGCTCTTGCCTTGGCTCCACGAGGCGGTTGCACGGATCCGATGAACAACAACTCTTTAGAGGTAGAGCGCCAGGGACCGGCTGCAAAACCATCGCCAGTCGTCCCTGGAGCCTGCTATGTCCACCCTTCCCCCGTTCACATCCGGCCCGCGCCCTTGATCCGCTGGCTGCGCAGTTCCCTGCCCGCCCGCGCCGGCCTGGCGGTGATCCTGATCGCCGTGCTGGCGCTGGCCAGTTCCCTGAGCGCCGGGCTGATCGCCTGGTTCAGCCAGGGCGACGCGGCGGCCATCAATACCGCGGGCTCGGTGCGCATGGAGACCTACCACCTGAGCTGGAAGCTGGCCGCGGGCGCCAGCGCCGAAGAGATCGAGCAGATCCGCCAGAGCCTGCAACAGCGCCTCGACAGCCAGTCGCTCAGGGCGGTGCTGGAAGACGGCGCCGACCCCGAGCTGGTGGACAGCTACCGGCAGATCCAGCAACGCTGGAACGCTGAGTTGCAGCCAGCCCTGGAACAACGCGATGCCGCCGCGTTCCAGGCCCTGGCCCTGCCCTTCGTCGAGCAGCTGAACCAGTTCGTCAGCCTGCTGCAACGCCAGAGCGAACATAAGCAGACCTGGCAACAGTTGATCCAGGGCGCGGCGCTGTTCACCACCCTGTTCGTCCTGCTGCTGGGCCTGTACGAACTGCAATACGGCGTGGTCACGCCCTTGCAGGAACTGGTGGAAGCCACCCAGCGCTTTCGCCGTGGCGACTTCCAGGTGCGGGTCAACCACCAGTCCCGGGACGAGCTGGGCCAGTTGGCCACCAGCTTCAACGCCATGGCCGAGACCATCGAGCAATCCCACCGCACCCTGGAAACCCTGGTGCGGCAAAAGACCCACAACCTGCAACAGGCCAACGCCGCCCTGGAGCTGCTGTACCAGAGCAGCCGCAGCCTGGCCACGCGGCTGGCCAACGCCGAAGGCCTGGACGAACTGATCCGGCGCTTCCAGCAACGCCTGCCGGGGTTGCGCCTGTCGCTGTGCCTGCAAGGCCAGTTGCAGGCCCCGGCGCAGCAGCTGATCGCCCTGCATGGCGCCGACAGCCGGGAGGTCTGCGCGGTCAGCGATTGCGCCAGCTGCCAGCGGCACCAGCCGATCGCCCGGCAGCGTTTCAGCATCAGCAACCAGGGCAGCGAACTGGGCGAGCTCAAGGCGCACTTCGTCGACGGCCATGCCCCGCAAGCCTGGGAAACCGAACTGATCCAGGCCCTGGCCAACCTGATCGGCACCTCGCTGTCGCTCAAGCGCCAGCGCGAACAGGACCATCGCCTGCTGCTGTTCGAAGAACGCGCGATCATCGCCCGCGAGCTGCACGACTCCCTGGCCCAGGCCCTGTCCTACATGAAGCTGCAGGTCAGCCGCATGCAGACCCTGATGCGCCGTGGCGAACCACTGAGCACCCTGGAGAACGTCACCGCCGAACTGCGCGAGGGGGTGAACAACGCCTACCGCCAGCTGCGCGAACTGTTGACCACCTTTCGCTTGCAGATCCACGACGCCGGGCTGGTGCGCGAGCTCGAAGCGACCACCGAGGAGTTCTCGCGCCGCGGCGATTTCCAGGTGCATGTGCAGCTCGACAGCCTGGCCTTCGAGCTGTCGGCCAGCGAGCAGATCCACCTGCTGCAGATCACCCGCGAGGCGCTCTCCAACTGCCTGCGCCACGCCCACGCGGAGAATGTCTGGCTGCAATTGCGCCAGCATGGCGAAACCCTGCGCCTGTCGATCGAGGACGATGGCCGCGGCTTCAGCGGCGACCACGACAACAGTGGCAACCAGCGCGAACACCACGGCCTGAACATCATGGATGAGCGGGCCCGCAGCCTGCATGGCCAGTTGCAGATTTCTTCCAGGACGCCCCAGGGCACCCTGGTGCAGATGGAATTCCGTCCGGAGTTTCTCGCCGTCCCCACACAAGGTAGCGCCGCATGAACCCATCCCCCTCCTACCGGATCCTGCTGGTCGACGACCATCCGATGATGCGTCGCGGCATCCGCCAGATGCTCGAACTGGAAGACGACCTGCAGATCGTCGGCGAGGCCAGCCACGGCGAAGAAGCCCTGGGCCTGATCGAACCCTTGCAGCCCGACCTGGTGCTGCTCGACAACAACATGCCGCAACTCAACGGCATCGAGACCCTGCGCCGCCTGCGGGCCATGGACTACCGCGGCAAGGTGCTGCTGTTCACCGTGTCCGACGCCGAGGACGACATTCGCGACGCCCTGCGCCTGGACGCCGACGGCTACCTGCTCAAGGACATGGAGCCCGAGTTGCTGATCCAGTACTTGCGCGATGCCCTGAGCGGCGCCCTGGTGATCAGCCCGGGGCTGACCCGGGTCATGGCCCAGGCCCTGCGTTCGCCGCCGCGCCAGCCGGAGGTCGAGCTGACCGAGCGCGAGCGCCAGGTGCTGCGCACCATCGCCGGCGGCTACAGCAACAAGGTCATCGGCCACAAGCTGGGCATCACCGAAGGCACGGTCAAGGTCCATGTGAAGAACCTGCTGCACAAGCTCGGCCTGCGCTCGCGGGTCGAGGCCGCGGTGTGGGCCATGGAGCACCTGCGCAACGCCGGCTGAGCCGCGCTTAGCCACTCCTGCCCCTTTGGCCCCCTGCCCCTTTGCCCCCCTGCCCCTTTGGAGGTACGCCGGCGGAGGCATAGGCCCTGGCAGCCGCGCGCTCTACCATGGCCGGCAGCGGAGGTACCCATGCTGACCCACCCTTCCATCGTGCTGTTGTTGCGTCGCCATCATCTGTTCAGCCAGTTGCCGGACAAGGTCTTCGAGGAGGTCTGTGCCCAGGCCATGCTCAGGCGCCTGCCCAGCCACAACACCCTGATGCACCAGGGCGACCCGGCCAAGCGCTTTTTCCTGCTGGTCAGCGGCCAGGTCAAGCTGTACCGCATCACCGGCGAAGGCCAGGAGAACCTGGTGGAAATCATCCAGCCCGGGCAGACCTTCGCCGAGGCCCTGCTGTTCAGCCAGGCGCGCTTCTACCCGGTGAATGCCACTGCGCTGAAAGACAGCGTGCTGGTCAGCATCGACGGCAACCATTACCGCCACGCCCTGGAGGACCAGCCGCAGGTGTGCCTGGCGATCCTGGCGAGCATGAGCGTGCACCTGCACCAGCGCCTCAAGGACATCGACACCCTGACCCTGGGCAGCGCCAGCCGGCGGGTGGTGAGTTTCCTGTTGCAGGAGCGCGACCCGCACAGCGGCGAGGTGGTGCTGCAAGTGTCCAAGCGCCTGGTGGCCTCCAAGCTGGGGATCCAGCCGGAGACCTTCTCGCGCATCCTCCATCGGTTGGTCGAAAGCGGCCTGATCGCCATGGAGCGGCGCACTATCCAGATCCCCGGCGCCGAGGAGCTGGCGGCGTACGACGCGTAACCGCCGCCGCTCGCCTGGCGTCGCCCCAATCGCCGGCAAGCCTGGCTCCTACAAGGGGAATGGGTTGCCATCGTTCACGGGTCCGACACTTCTCCTGTAGGAGCCAGGCTTGCCGGCGAAGCGTCCGGCCTGACACTGCGCGTTGCCTCTATCGCTGGCAAGCCAGCGCCTACAGAGATGTTCAGCCTGCGGCCAGCCCCTTGCCCGCCCGTTCCAGATTGCGCCACAGCCAGACCGGCAATACGTCCGGGTCGAGGCTGTCGATCAGGTTTTTCAGGGTCAGGCCCAGCTCGGTATCGCCCTCGATCACCAGGCGCCGGCGGAAGAACAATGTGTCCGGGTCTTCCTGACGGCTGGCCAGCAGCAGGAACTCGCGCCAGTTGCCGCTGATGGTCACATCGGCCCGGGCGTGTTCGGCGATGCGCAGGCCGTCGCGGTCGCGGGTCAGGTACCAGGCCAGGCCCAGGTCGGGAATCCGCAGGCACAGCCAGCGCCGGCGCAACAGGTCGAATTCGCCGGCGCGCAGCGGCTCGGCCAAACAGCGGTTGAGCCCCTGCTGCAAGGCCAGGCGCTGCACGCCGAACGGCACCCGCCGCAGCAATGGCAGCAGCCGGTCGGCGCTGCGCAGCAGCCAGTCCTTGCGTTTGGATTTGCCACTCAGCACAGGCCCACCTCCTCGACGCGCAACATCCCGGCCTGGCCATGCCAGTAACCGTTGCAGCCCTCGACGAACAGCGGTGGCGTCGCGCCCTGGCGCACCCGCTGGTAGGCCTCGATCACCTCGCCCATGCCCTGGGCCCGCGGGCTCAGGCGCAGCAGGTCGGCGCCGCAGGCCACCAGCCCGGCGTAGTCTGCCAACAGATTGGTGACCTCGGCGGACAGGGTCTGGATGCCATTGAGGGTGAACAGCGCCTGGCCTTCCTGGCTGCTCAGCGCCAGGCCGTCGGGGTACTGGATGCAGCAGAACTGGCAGTCGTCCTTGGGCCGGTCCTGGGCCCGGGCGGTGAAGCAACGCGCGGAATACGCCAACGGCAGATGCCCATAGGCGAAGACTTCGACCTCGGGCAGCGCCTGGCCCAGCTCGCGCACCTGCTCCAGCACCGCGCGGATCAGCGCCGCCGAACATTCCACCGGCGGCACCCAGCGGATCATCCCGCAGCCCTGCAATTGCGCCAGGGCGTGGCCGTTGTACAGGTTCAGCGCCGGGCCACCCACGAAGGGCAATTTGCGCTCGGCGAGGAACTGCACCGCGCCCATGTCGTTGGCCTCCACCAGCAGCTCGCCGTTGTCGCACAGGCGCCGCAGGCTCGACAACTCCGAGGCGGCTTCGATCAGGGTCAGGCTGGAGAGCACGATCTGCGCCGACGTGCAGCCCTGCAATTCGCGCCCCAGGCCCAGCCACTGGTCCAGGGACAGCGCCCGGCGTTTCGAACACACGGTTTCCCCCAGGTAAATCACATCCAGGGGCAAGGCCGACATCTCGGCATAAAAACGCCCCAATTGTTCCTTGTCCCAGTAGAACAGGACGGGGCCCAGGCTGAGCTTCATCGCGAATTCCTCATTGCCATGATCGATGGTAGGCACCCAGGGTGGTCTGGCTGCCCTCGGACAGGCCGGCCAGCACCTGGCGCCACTGGTCCTTGACCGTGAAACTGGCGGGCGCGGCGCGATGGGCATCCAGCGCCGCACGCCAGACCCGGGTGACCTGCTCGACATAAGCCGGGCTGCGCTGGCGGCCTTCGATCTTCACCGCCTCGACGCCGATGGCCGCCAGCTCCGGCAGCAGGTCCAGGGTGTCGAGGCTGGTGGGTTCCTCCAGGGCATGGAAGCGCTTGCCCTCCACCAGGAAGCGCCCCTTGCACAGGGTCGGGTAGCCGGCTGGCTCGTCGGCTTGATAGCGGTCGATCAGCACTTCGCTGAGGCGCGCGCTCAAGCCCTCGGCGTCCTCGCTCCAGCGCACCGCCTTGGCCGGCGAGCAGACGCCGCACAGGTTCGGCGACTCGCCGGTGATGTAGGAAGACAGGTGGCAACGCCCTTCGGCCATGATGCACAGGCTGCCAAAGGCGAATACTTCGATCGGTACCGTGCTGCTGGCCGCCACCTGGCGCACCTGGGCCAGGGACAGCACCCGCGGCAGTACGGCGCGGCGGATGTTGTAGTGCTGGGCGTAGAACGCCAGGGCGCTGGCATTGGTCGCCGAGCCCTGCACCGAGAGGTGCAGGTTCAATTGCGGATGGCGCTGGCTGGCATAGGCCAGGACCCCGGGATCGGCGGCGATCAGCGCGTCGACCCCATGCTCGGCGGCGCGGTCCACCGCCCGTTGCCAGCGCGCCCAGCCCTGGGGCTGGGGGTAGGTGTTGACTGCCACATAGAGTTTGCGTTGGTGCTGGCGAATGTGCGCGACCGCCGCGTCGAACTGCTTGTCGTCCATGTTCAGGCCGGCGAAATGCCGGGCGTTGGTGTCGTCGCGAAAGCCGACGTAGACGGCATCGGCGCCTTGGCGCACCGCCGCTTTGAGCGCAGGCAAGTTGCCTGCGGGGCAGACCAGTTGCATGGGGGTTCCTCATCAAAGAACGCGCCGGAGCGACGCGTGCGCAGCGATCGGAAATGCGCTGCCAGTCTAGCCAGACCGACAGCCACGGCCTTGACCGCAATCAATTGCCGTCACTGCATCAGTTCGGCGAACGACAGGAACGGCACCGGGTCGCCCGGACGTACCAAGCGCTCGCCTTCCACCAGCGCCAGGCCCTCGGCCCAGCAGGCGGCGGCGAGCATCGCCGAGCTTTGCTGCGGGTGCGGTTGCACACGAACCTGGGCATCGTCGCCGGGCACCAGGCGGGCGCGCAGGTACTGGCGCCGGCGGTTGCGCTGCAACCACTCGAAGCCCGCCGGCAACACCATGGGCCGCGGCAGCACATCCGTGACGCCCTGGGCCCGCAGCAGGAACGGGCGCACCACCACCAGCGCGGTCACCAGCGCCGCCGAGGGGTTGCCCGGCAGGCCGAGCCACGGCTTGCCGGCCACTGCGCCAAAGGCCAGGGGCTTGCCCGGCTGGATCGCCAGGCGCCAGAAATCCACATGGCCGAGCTCCTCAATGGCCTGCTTGAGGTGGTCTTCCTCGCCGACCGAAACCCCGCCCGAGGTCAGCAGCAGGTCGCACTCCGACGAGGCCAGGCTCAAGGCGTGGCGGCTGGCCGCCAGTTCGTCGGCCATCACCCCGTAGTCGTGCACCTCCACGCCCCAGCCGCGCAGCAGTGCGGACAGGCAATAGCGATTGCTGTTGTAGATCTGCCCCGGCGCCAGGGGCTGGCCGGGTTCGCGCAGCTCGTCGCCACTGCTCAGCAGGCACACGCGCAACGGCCGATAGACCTCGACCCGGGCGATCCCGGCCGCCGCCAGCAGGCCCAGCTCCTGGGCGCGCAGGCGTTTGCCGGCCTTGAGCAACAGATCACCGCGCCGCACCTCCTCGCCCTGCTGGCGCACGTGATCGCCGACAGTCGCCGGCGGCAACCAGACTTGCCCGTCCTCGACCCGGCAGTTCTCCTGGGGCACCACCGTATCGGCCCCCGGCGGCAAGGGCGCGCCGGTGAAGATGCGCACCGCCTGCCCCGCCGCCAAGGGAGTCTCCCCCGCTTGCCCGGCGGCAATCCGTCCACCCAGGGTCAGGCGGCCACCGGCGGGCGGCAGGTCGGCGGCGCGCAACGCGTAGCCGTCCATGGCGCTGTTGTCCCAACCGGGCAGGTCCAGCGGCGAATGAAGGTCCGCCGCCAGCACCCGGCCCAGGGCCTGCTCCAGGGCAATACTTTGCACCGTAGGCGGTGGCGGCGCCTGGTCCAGCAGATGGGCGATGGCCTGGTCCACCGGGATCAGTTGGCCGCTGTCGCAGCCACAGCCGGTCACGACCGCGCCCCACAGGCCTCGATGTTCTGTGACGGCCCCTCATGGGTCTGCGGCTTGAGGTGGGGGGCGAAATTGCACGGGCCGGTGCGGCTGTCCAGCTGTGGGCGCAGGATCATGTTCCAGGCGGTGCGGCAGGCCCCCGGCGAGCCCGGCACGCACACCACCAGCACGCCGTTGCTGACCCCGGCCAGGGCCCGCGACTGCAGGCTGGACATGCCGATTTCTTCCACCGACACCTGGCGGAACAGCTCGCCGAAACCTTCCACATGCTTGTCCAGCAGCGGCAGCACCGCCTGGGGCGTGTTGTCCCGCGCGGTGAAGCCGGTGCCGCCGGTCATCAGCACCACCTGCACCTGGGGGTCGGCGATCCAGCGCGAGACGCTGGCGCGGATCTGGTAGATGTCGTCCGGCACCAGGCCACGATCGACCAGCACATGGCCGGCGCTCTGCAACAGGTCGCAGAGAGTCTGGCCCGAGGTGTCGGTTTCCAGGGTGCGCGTATCGCTGATGGTCAGCACGGCGATGTTCAGGGGTTGAAACGTGCGTTGCGCCAGATGGGCCATATCCAAGCCTTCCCGTGAATGAGATTGGCCCCAGCCTGAACCGAATCCGCCGACGAACCTATTCCTCCAAGGAGGTACCTCGACGGGACGACGACCCTCAGGGCGCCAGCCGGCCGTGGCGCCACACGCCCTCGTGCAGCCGGTAGTCGAGGCGGTCATGCAGGCGGTCGCTGCGCCCTTGCCAGAACTCCATGCGCTGCGGGCGCAGGCAGTAGCCGCCCCAGTGTTCCGGGCGCGGCAGCGGCTGGCCGTCGAAACGGCTGGTGGTGCTGGCCAGCAGGGATTCCAGTTGCAGCCGGTTGGCCAAGGGCTGGCTTTGCGGCGACGCCCAGGCACCGAGGCGACTGGCCAGGGAGCGCGAATCGAAATACACATCCGACAGCCGCGGTGCTAAACGCGATACCCATCCTTCGATGCGCACCTGGCGCTCCAGGGCTGGCCAGAAGAAGGTCATGGCGGCCCGGGGATTGGCCGCCAGCTCCAGGCCCTTGGCGCTCTGGTAGTGGCCGAAGAAGGTGAAACCTTCATCGCTCAGGCCCTTGAGCAACAGCACCCGGCAATGGGGCTGGCCCTGTTCGTCGACCGTGGCCAGGCACATGCTGTTGGCCTCCACCGGCGCCTGCTCGGTGTCGCGGGCCTGTTGCAGCCACTGGCGGAACAGCGGCAGCGGATCGTCCGGCACGGCCTCGTCGGCCAGGCCATCGCGGCAATAGTTACGGCGCATCTGGGCCAGGGAAAGCGGCATGAGGGTGATCTCCGTTGGGGTTTGCCGCAGTCTGCGAGGAGCCGCCTGGCATGACCTTGATCGCCATCAACGGCAGCTGCAGATCCCTATCTTCTGTAGCGACTGCGCCCCCCCCCCCTCCAGACCCCCATGTTCCGTAGCCGCTGCCAAGCCTGCGAGGCGGCTCCTGCAGAGGCAGGTTCATCGCAAGCAATCGAACGTCGGCCGGCCTGCTATTTGAGCCGCAGGCGCCGGGCCAGTTTGTGCAGGTTGCTCGGGTCGACCTCCAGCAGCCGGGCGGCGCGGGCCCAGTTGTTGCGGCAGCGGCTCAGGGCCTGGTGAATCTTCTGCCGCTGGTACTCGTCGACGGCTTCGCTCAGGGGCTGGAAGGGCCCGTCGTCGGCCGCCGGCGGCGACTGTTCGAGCGGCTCCGCGCCCTTCAGCGTGCTGTCGAGATCGAGGACTTCCGGCTCCAAGGTCAAAATCAGGTTGCGACTGCCGCCACGGCTGAGCTGTTTGAGCGCGGCGCGGCTGATCACGTGTTCCAGCTCGCGCACATTGCCCGGCCAGGGGTACGCCAGCAGCGCCCGTTCGGCCGCCGGCGACAGGCGCAGGCCACGCAGGCCAAGACGGCTGCGGTTGAGTTCGAGGAAATGCCCGGCCAGCAGCAACACGTCGGAACCGCGTTCGCGCAGCGGTGGGATCGGCACCGGGTACACCGAAAGCCGGTGGTACAGGTCGGCGCGAAACAGCCCGTCGCGAATGCTGTCCGGCAGGTGGCGGTTGGTCGCGGCGATGATGCGCACATCCACATGCAGCGGCTTGTCCGCCCCCAGGCGCTGGATCTCGCCATTCTGCAGGGTGCGCAGCAACTTGGCCTGCACGCTCAACGGCAGCTCGCCGACCTCGTCGAGAAACAGCGTGCCGCCGTTGGCCGCGTCGAAGCGCCCGGCGCGGTCGCTGGTGGCGCCGGAGAAGGCGCCCTTGACGTGACCGAACAACTCGCTCTCGGCCAGGGATTCCGGCAGCGCCGCGCAGTTGACCTGCACCAGCGGCTTGTGGGCGCGCCGCGACAAGCGATGCAGGCGCCGGGCGAACAGCTCCTTGCCAACCCCGGTCTCGCCCAGCAGCAACACCGGCAGCTCGGAATCGGCGAGCACGTCCAGCTCGTTGAGCAACTGATGCAGGACTTCGCTCTGGCCGAGGATCTCGCCCTCCTCCACCGGCCCGCGCGCATCCTGCGGCTCGCTGCGCGACAGGCGCAGGCTACGGTTTTCCTGTTCCAGGCGGGTGACCCGCAGCGCCGCCTCGATCTGCAGGCTGCAGCGCTTGAGCTCATCCCGCGCCCGGCGGTCGAAGGTCCCGGGCCGCAGCGCGTCGAGGGTGATGGCGCCCCAGACCCGCCCTTCCACATACAGGCTCACGCCCATGCAGTCGTGCACCGCCAGCGGCCCGCTGTCCGGGTGGTCGAGCAGCCCGTCATAAGGGTCCGGCAGGCGGCTGTCGGGCTCGAACCAGGTGGGCTCGCGGGACGCCATGATCGCCGCCAGGCGCGGGTGCTGGGCGATCACGAAGCGCCGCCCGAGGGCTTCATGCACCAGGCCGACGGTGGCCAGCGGCCGCAGGCTGTCGTCGTCCAGGCGCAGCAGGCCCACGGCCCCGGCCTTGAAGTACTCACGCAGGGTCTGCACCAGACGCTGCAACCGCACGGCATTGGGCAACTCGACAATCAGGTCGGCCGCCAGACTTTCACGCAACATGGTAGTCATCACCCTTTCTGGTGGTTCCGACCCCGAGATTTCAGGGTCATCCGCACCACGACAAAAAATCAGTCCATTACTTTCAATAAGTTACAGCTGGCATGGCGGATGCAACGGCCCAGGGGAACCGTTGCCACAACAAGGAAAACCTGATGAACCCGACACTGCTGGAACGACCCGGTCTTGCCCGACAAGACGCTTCGCAGCCCAACCTCCTGGAACAAAGCCTCGGCCAACTGGCCTGCGACATCCCCGGCGCCAGCCGGGTGTTTCATGAGTTCAACCTGGACTTCTGCTGCGGCGGGCAGAAAACCCTGCGCGACGCCGCCCTCGGCAAAGGCCTCGACCCCGTGCAGATCGCCGAGGCCCTGCACCTGTTGCAAGACAGCGACGCCCGGCGGCACGACTGGCGCGATGAACCGGGCGAGGCGCTGATCGCCCATATCCTCACCCGCTACCACGCCCGCCACCGCGAACAGCTGCCGGAACTGATCCGCCTGGCCTGCCGCGTGGAGCAAGTGCATGGCGCCCGCGACACCTGCCCCAACGGCCTGGCCGATCACCTGCGGGACATGCTGCAGGAACTCGAAGGCCACATGCTCAAGGAAGAACAGGTGCTGTTCCCGATGCTGCAACAGGGCCTGGGCCGCCGGGCGGCGCCGCCGATCCATGTGCTGCGCCTGGAGCACGAGCAACATGGCGAGGCCCTGGAAAAACTGCTGGTGCTGACCGACCACATCACCCCGCCCGCCGACGCCTGCAACACCTGGCGCGCGCTGTACCGCGGGTTGAGCGAATTTCGCGACGACCTGATGCAGCACATCCATCTGGAAAACAACGTGCTGTTCGCCAACGCCCTGAACGCTTGACCCCCGCCCCTGCGTGCCAGCCCGGTGGCTGGCACGTTCATTCAGCCATGCCAATAGAACATCGCCTTGGCCAGGACCACGATCAGCAGCATGTGCCCCAGCACGCTGCGGCGGATCCAGCAGGCGCGGCCGGCGCTCAGCCGTGACGTTTTCAACCAGTACGCCAGCAGCAGGTAATGGCCGATGATGCTCAGGGCCAGGACGATCTTCAGGCTCAACAGGCTGGCGAAACTGCTGCTCAAGGGCTGGCTCAAGGCCCCGCGATGCTGCCAGGCCAGGCCGATACCGGCGCCGTACAACAGCAGCACCACGCCATGCAGGACCTTGCGCGAACGCACCGCGATGGCCTGGTCCGCCGCCACCTGGGCGTCCGTCGCCAGTTGCCGGCGCGCCGTGTGCCAGATGCACACCTCGAAGAACAGCGTGCCGATAAAACCGATGGCCGCCAGCAGGTGGATAACCACTAACCAGGGATAAATCATTGCCCTTCTCCTTGCTCCGCATTCAGGGCTCAGCCCGGGTGCCCGTCGACCCGCGCCCGCAGCAGCATCGGCCCGTAGCGCCAGACGTACAGGGCAAAGGCCAGGGCCCAGCACAGGCCCGCCAGCCACAACGCCGCCACCGGCAGCCAGAGCACCAGCAGCACCCGGCTGAGGCAGGCCAGATTGAGCAGGATGAACGCCAGGGTCATGCCCGCCGGCGGCTCCAGCGGCCGCCCGGTATGGCCCAGGCTGACCCGGGCGATCATCGCCAGGATCAGCCCGGCCATGGCGCCGATGGTCAGGCCGTGCACGGCCAGGCTGGGGTTCAGCGGCGCGCCGAAATGCCACAGCGCCATGCCCAGGCACGCCAGCGCCAGCCAGCCGTAGGCCAGGTGCAGCGACCACAGCAGCGGCACGCGCCACAGCCCGCGGTCCTGCCAGCGCCACAACCGCAGCAGATGCGCGGCCGCCAGCAGCAGGAACAGCGCGCCAACCCAGGTATTGGCGATGAGCGCCGGCCCGGCGGCATACAGCAGCGCCACCAGGGCCGAACCCGCCAGCAGCAGATAATCGAGCCATGGCCAGGGCGTCACGGCCGCGACCCGACCCAGGCCGCGCTGGGTGAAAAACGGAATCACCCGCCCGCCGATCAGGCTCATCATCGCCGCCACCAGCCACAGGCCGCTCAGCACGCCCTGGCGCTGCCAGCCTTCGTGGCCTTGCAGCAGGCCGGCCACCGACAGGCCGTCCGCCGCGGCGAGCAACAGCAGCACCAGGACAATCGGGTAGTTGCGCTGCTGGCGCACCTTCCACAGCATGCGGCCCATCAACCCGGCCAGCGCCAGGGGAAACCCCAGCTCCAGCACCGCCAGCAGCGGCCAGGGCGCGCTGCCCAGCCAGGCCAGGCGCGCGGCCAGCCAGAGCAAGGCCAGGGCCGCCAGCGGCTTGCCGCAGAGGCCCGGCTGGCCGGTCCAGGTCTGCGCCGCGGTCAGCAGGAAGCCGGCGATGATCGCCAGGCCGAAACCGAACAGCAGTTCGTGGCGGTGCCAGCCCAGCCAGCCTCCCGCCGGTTGCCAGTCGCCCAGGGCGCCCTGCAGCGCCGCCAGCCACAGCGGCACCACCAGCAGCGCCAGGACACAACCGGCGAGGAAAAACGGCCGGAAGGCCAGGCGTAACAGCGGCACGATTGCCATTGCCGCACGACGCTCAAGTACTTGCATCAAGCCCACTCCTTTACCCAGCGTGCGACCCGGCGACGGTCGACACGCGGCGAATGAAATCCCCGGCCATCATCGGCCATTGGCGCGCCCTTGCCGTTGTCGCAAATCAAGCTTGCCCGGGATGCGGCGGGCTGTTGTGCCCACCGTCCTGTCTGGCAGTGCAAGGGCCGTGCCCCGGGGCCCGATCACCACCAGGAACGGCCATAAGCCGGCGGGCCGGGGTTGCGGCCGGCGCGGTGCCGGGGCTCGCCTTACAGCGCGAGGGTCAAAATGACCATTCGCTAGTCATTTACACCCGAAATCGCCAGGTCTTTTTGACCACGTAGCCACAGATCCCCCGCCTACAGGGACCCTGGCGCCTGGCCCGGCTCTTGCTGAACAGAGGGCACCCCATCCCTGCCAAATGACCGGAGCCACCATGAATACCGCCGCAGCCACCCTGAAAAAGACCCTCCAGCCACTGACGTGGTTTTTCGTCCTGGGCGCGATCCTGGCCCTCGCCAGCCGCGTCGCCCTGGGCCTCGTCTGAACCACGGCAGCACCTTTCCCCCCAGCCATAAGGATGAATATTCATGGTGCTTCATCGCGTGCATCACCAGATCCTGCGCAGCCATCACCTGTTCGAGCCCTTGAACGAGGAACAGCTGGACGAGCTGATGGCGGCCAGCCAGTTGCTCAGCCTCGACAAGGGCGACCCGCTGTTCCGCCAGGGGGAGCCGGCCGAGGCTTTCTATTTCGTGATCGCCGGCGCGGTGAAGGTCTACCGCCTGACGCCGGATGGGCAGGAAAAAGTGCTCGAGGTCATCGGCCCGCGCCAGACCTTCGCCGAGGCGATGATGCTGATGGATACGCCAGACTATGTGGCTTGCGCCGAAGCCATCGGCCCGACCCAGCTCTATCGCCTGTCCAACGACACCTACCTGCGCCTGCTGCAAAGCAACAGCCGCCTGACCTTCGCCCTGCTGGGCAAGCTCTGCGTGCGCCTGCACCAGCGGGTCAACGAGATCGAAACCCTGTCGCTGAAGAACGCCACCCACAGGGTGGTGCGTTATCTGCTGACGCAACTGATGCAGCTGCAACCGGTGGAGCGCCGGTTCGAGCTGCCGATGGCCAAGCAGTTGATCGCCGGCCACCTGGCGATCCAGCCGGAGACGTTCTCGCGGATCATCCGGCGCCTGATCGATGAAAAGATCATCAGCCAGGACGGCCGCCAGATCGTCATTCTCGACCGTCCGCGGCTGGAGCAATTCGAATGAGCGCCGGGTCGGTCTGCCTGTACTGCCAAGGCCTCAACCCGCCTCGGCAAGCCTCCTGCCGCCATTGCGGCATGCCCCTTCCCGCTACTGCGGCGCACGCCGAACAACGGCGGTTGCGGCGCTTCAGCGGGTTCTGCATCGGCCTGACGCTGTTCTGCGTGGCGATGTTCTTCTGGCTGCCGCGCTCCTAGCAGATGCTTTTGCCTGAAACACCGTTGCGGCCGCTACGTCGGAATGCCGCCCATACCGATCGCAGCCTCGCTAACGCTCGACAGCGGCTACAGGTCTGGAGTCGTGCGCGGTCCTGTAGCCGCTGCCGAGCCTGCGAGGCTGCGATCGAGGACGCAGTCCTCGCAAAACCTATGCGCGAGATTTACCTGAAATAACGCGTTGCCTGATTGGCATTCCGACGCAGTCCTCGTAAGGCCTGCACATCTGGTTTGCCTGGAATATTGAACCCTTCCCCCTCGCCTGTCCTGGGCGGCGAAGGTGTCTCAGGCGGCGGGCGCCTCAGGGCTGGGTCAGCTGCCGATACAACTGCGGCAAACGCAGCGGCAGCTGCTCGGGCTGGCGGATCAGGGTGTAGCCATTGGCGCCGAACAGATACGGCAGGTAAGCCGCGGCCTCGCGGTCGATGGTGATGCAGAACGGCGTCAGCCCCTGGCGTCGCGCTTCCAGTACCGCCTCGCGGGTGTCCTCGACGCCATAACGGCCTTCGTAGAGGTCCAGGTCGTTGGGCTTGCCGTCGGTCAATAACAGCAACAGCTTGCGCTGGCGCTTGCAGCTGCCGAGCAGGCGCGTGGCCTGGCGAATCGCCGCGCCCATGCGCGTGTAGAACCCCGGCTTGAGCCCCAGGATGCGCCCGCGGGTGTGGTCGTCGTAACGCTGGTCGAAGGCCTTGAGTTCCTGCATGCGCACCTGCTGGCGGCGCAGCGAGGAAAACCCGTACAGGGCAAAGTCGTCACCGAGGCCGGCCAGGGTTTCGCCGAACAACAGCAGGCTGTCACGGATCACCTCGATCACCCGGTGTTCGTCGTTGAGGTGGGCGTCGGTGGACATCGAGACATCGGCCAGCAACAGGCACGCCAGGTCGCGCCGGGTCTGGCGCTGTTCCATGAACAGACCACGCTCGGCACAGGCGCCATGGGCGCGCTCGACGTGAAAATCCAGCCAGGCCTGCAGGTCCAGTTCCGAGCCCTGGGGCTGCTGGCGCAACCATTGGCGCTCGTTGCGCAACTGCTGGAACTGCCGCCGCAACAACTGTGCCGACGGTTTCAGGCGCAACGGCAGCGGCTGCGCCTGGCAATCGCGCGGCACCAGCATCTGCAGGTTGACGAAGTGCTCTTGCAGGCGGCCCTTGCGGTAGTCCCATTCCGGCAGGTGGATGCCCTCGCCCAGGGGAATGTCGTCGACGTCGGCCGGCGGCAGGTCGAGGTGCAGCTTGAGACCGCCGCCCTTGCGCAGGCGGGTGCGCGACAGGGTCAGTTCATCCAGGTCGGCGGCGACCCGGGCGGCGTCCGGGTCTTGGCTGTCGTCGGCCCAGCGGTCGAGGTCCACATGCTCGGTCCAGCTGAACAGGTTCTCCAGGCGCACGATCAACAGGCCGCCGTCGCGGCTGTGGTCCTCGACCCGGCTGGCGCGCTTGCGCCCGCCCGCCTGCTCGCCGGCAGCGGTGGCCAGGTCCTCCGCCGAGTCCTCCAGATCGGCGGCCAGCGGGCTGGCCAGGTGCAGCGGCGGATACAACCACAGCGGCACGGGCCAGGCCGCGCGTTCGCTGCGGGGAAACTCGGCGACACTGCCGGGCTCGCGCAGGGCCTGGCACAGGGCGCGCTCCAGCGCGGCCTCGGGACGGCTCAACGAGGTTGGATCGGGGCGCAGTTGCAGGTGCGCCTCCACCAGCCGCCGGTAGCGCTCACGCAGCGCCGGGTAGCGTTGCAGCAGGCGCCGGGTCCAGCGCTGATTGTCCCGGCCCCAATGGCGCATCGGCCCGGACTGCGCCGCCAACAGGGCCAGCCAGCGGTACAGTTCCTCGTTCAACGCCGCCTCGGGGAACACCGCGAGGCTGGCCGGCAGGCGCAGGTTGTCGGCGTCGCACCAGGCCAGGGGCGTTTGCCGGCAGGTGCCGGCGATCTGCTGCAACAGGCTGCGGCGCAACAGCAGGTCGCGCTCGCTGGCCGCCTCGACGCCGCGGCCGACGCCGCCCATGGCCCGCAACAGCAGGGCCAGGGCACGTTGACGCGGCGCCAGCTCGATTCGCGCCTCGGGAAAGTCCACGCTGGCGCGACGGGTGATGAAACGATGCCAGACACTGCCGACCCACTCTTCCAGTTCCAGGGTAAAGGCCATGGAGCCTCCTTTTTCGAATGCAGGAAAACGGCCTGCTGTAGCCGCTGCCGAGCCCGCGAGGCTGCGAACGAGGTAGGCGGCATTCCGACGTAGTCCTCGCAAAACCTGCGCACCCGGTTTGTCGGAAGGACCGCGTTGCCGGATTTGCGGCCGCTGCGTCGGAATGCCGCCCAGACCGATCGCAGCCTCGCTGCGCTCGGCAGCGGCTACAGGCTAGTGGTCGTTCATGAAGACACCACCGGGGCCGGTGCGCGCAAGGCGGCGCGGCCGCGCTGGCGGAAGCTCAGCAGGTAACACAGCAGCCCGGCGAAGAACCCCAGCCCGCTGATCAGGCGTGCCCAGAACAGCCCATTGAGATGCTCCACCGTGGCCATGAACGGCATCGCCGTGCCGTCCTCGGCCCAGCGTTGCAGCAGCACCTGGACCACGCCGGCGGCGGTGAGCAACAGGGTGATCATCACCATCGACAGGGTCATCAGCCAGAAGCCCCAGACTTCCAGGGTCTGCGAGCGTTCGTCCGCCGCTTCGCCGAGCCCGCGCAGGCGCGGCATGGCGTAGCTGATCAGGGTCATGACGATCATCGCGTAGGCGCCGTAGAACGCCAGGTGGCCGTGGGCCGCGGTCAGTTGCGTGCCATGGGTGTAGTAGTTGACCGGCGCCAGGGTATGCAGGAACCCCCAGACCCCGGCACCGAAGAACGCGGTCACCGTGGTGCCCTTGGCCCACAGCGTGGCGGCGCGGTTGGGGTGTTGGCGGCGGCGGTTCTTCACCAGGCTGAAGGCGAAGATCACCATGGCCAGGAACGGCAGCGGCTCCAGGGCCGAGAAGATCGAGCCGACCCACAGCCAGACCTGGGGCGCGCCGATCCAGAAGAAGTGGTGGCCGGTGCCGATGATCCCGCTGATCAGCGCCATGGCGATGATCACGTAGAGCCACTTCTCCACCACTTCGCGGTCCACGCCGGTGATCTTGATCAGCACGAAGGCCAGCATCGCGCCCATGATCAGCTCCCACACGCCTTCCACCCACAGGTGCACCACCCACCACCAGTAGAACTTGTCGCGGGCCAGGTTGGCCGGGTTGTAGAAGGAGAACAGAAAGAACACCGCAAGGCCGATCAGCCCGGTCATCATCACCATGCTGACCGTGGTCTTGCGGCCCTTGAGCAGGGTCATGCCGATGTTGTAGAGAAAGCCCAGGCACACCAGCACTATGCCCATCTTGGTGATGGTCGGCTGCTCGAGGAACTCGCGGCCCATGGTCGGCAGCAGCTCGTTGTGGGTCAGCCGGGCCAGGCCCGCGTAGGGCACCAGCAGGTAGCCGAGGATGGTCAGCACGCCGGCGGCGGCGAACACCCAGAACAGCAGCAGCGCCAGTTTCGGGCTGTGCAGTTCGCGGTCGGCCTCTTCCGGGATCAGGTAGTAGGCCGCGCCCATGAAGCCGAACAGCAGCCAGACGATCAGCAGGTTGGTGTGGACCATGCGTGCCACGTTGAAGGGGATGATCGGGAACAGGAAATCGCCGATCACGTATTGCAGACCCATGATCAAACCGAACAGCACCTGGCCGAGGAACAGCATCAGGGCAAACACGAAGTAGGGTTTGGCCACGGCTTGCGAGGCGAATTTCAGGTGTGGATTGGCAAGACGCATCGTTCAGCCCTCCTTGTTTGGCGGCCAGCCATTGGTATTGATCTTCGAACTCCACTTGAGGAATTCGGCGATGTCGTCGACCTCCTGCTGGCTCAGGTTGAATTGCGGCATGGCCCGGCGTCCGGGTACGCCCAGGGGTTGCATCTTCATCCAGGCTTGCAGGAAGGGCTTGAAGCCCTCCTCGCCGCCGCGACGCTGGAACACGTTGCCCAACTCCGGCGCGAAGTAGGCGCCCTCGCCCAGCAGCGTGTGGCAACCGATGCAGTTGTTCTGTTCCCAGACCGTCTTGCCGCGCACCACCGCCGCGCTCAACAGCGCGTCGTTGCTGCGTACGGGAAAGGTCTGCTCCGTGTGATAGGTCAAGGCCAGGAAGATCAGGAAGAAGAACACGCTTCCCCCGAAATAGATGTTCCTGGCCATGCCTTTGGTGAAGTTCTGCGACATGCTCGCTTCCTCTTGGCTTGGCCCGGCCATGATAGGAAGCGCGGGGCATAAACCCGCTTGATGGCAATCAAGAAACGCCGATGGTTTTACTCGGGTATTGCCTTTACAGGCTGAGGATCAACCCCAGCAGCAAGGCCAGCGCCAGCGGCCAGCCGAGCAGCAGCCAGCGCCACAGGCGCGGCCCGTGGCGCAGCTCCATGAAGCCGTCGGCGATCAGCCAGGCCTTGGCCACCGCCAGCAGCAGGATCAGCAGCGCCAACCCGCGCGGCGCGCCCGGCCCCAGCCAACTGCCCAGCCACACCGTGCCGACGCTGAGGCCGGCCAGTGCGACCCAACAGCTCAACAGGAACCTGCCAGCGGACATGCGCACCTCGTCAATCCAGAACGTAGACCAGCGGAAACAGCAGCACCCAGACCAGATCGACCATGTGCCAATAGAGCACCCCGGATTCGAAACCCGAGCAGTTGTCGGCGCCATACCGACCACGCAGGCAGCGCTGCGCCAGCCAGGCGAAAATCAGCATGCCCGGCAGCACATGGAGAAAATGAAAACCGCTGAGGATCCAGTACAGGGTAAAGAAGGTGTTGTGCTCCAGCCCCAAGCCCAGGCCCAGCAGGTGCCGGAACTCGCCGAGCTTGAGCAGCAGGTAGACCGTGGCCACCAGCAAGGCCGCCAGCAGCAGCGCCGCGCCCTGGCGTGGCCGCGCCCGACGCACCCGCTCCTGGGCCAGCGCCGCCAGCAGCCCGGCGCTGAGCAGGCTCAGGGTCATGGCCAGGCCGGTGGAGCTGTCGAGCAGCTGGCGGCTTTCGGCGAACAGCTGCGGCTTGAGCCGCTGGGTCACCGCGAACGCGAGGATCAGGATGGCGAACACCGACAGTTCGGCGAGGATGAACAACCACATCGCCAGGTCCCCCGGCAGGTGGCGCCGCGAGGTCTCGGTGGCTGCCACGGCGGAGTCAGCCGAAGTGCACATCGACCACGTCCATTAGCGCCGCCACCGTCACCGGGTCGTCGCTCAAGGGTTCGGCCAGGCACGCCAGGCAGGCTTCGCGCGGCGGCATGCCGGCGCCGATCATGCGCGCGGTGAAAATCAACAGCCGGGTGGACGCCACCTCCTCCAGGTCATGCTGCTCCAGGCGGCGCAGGGCCTGCCCCAGCCCGACAATCTGCCGCGCCAGCGCAGCATCCACTTGCGCCTCGCGCTGGACAATGCGCTCCTCCTCGGCCGGCGGCGGATAGTCGAAGCGCATCGCCACGAAGCGCTGGCGGGTGCTGGGTTTCATGCCCTTGAGCAGGTTCTGGTAGCCGGGGTTATAGGACACCACCAGCATGAAGGACGACGGCGCCCGCAACACTTCGCCGGTGCGTTCAAGGAACAGCTCGCGGCGGTCGTCGGCCAGGGGGTGCAGGACCACCACCGTGTCCTGGCGCGCCTCGACCACTTCGTCGAGGTAACAGATGCCGCCCTCGCGCACCGCCCGGGTCAGCGGCCCGTCCTGCCACCAGGTGCCCTGGGCGCCGATCAGATGGCGGCCGATCAGGTCGGCGGCGCTGAGGTCGTCGTGACAGGCCACGGTGTGCAGCGGCAGGTTCAGGCGGTGTGCCATGTGCTGGACAAAGCGGGTCTTGCCGCAGCCCGTGGGGCCTTTGATCAGCACCGGCATGCCATGCCGCCAGGCCTGTTCGAACAGCGCCTGTTCATTGTTCAAGGGTTGATAGAAGGGTTCGCAAGCCGTTCCGAGATCCATGGGCTACCTGATTCACAGCGGGGTTCGGGGACCACGCTAAGGCGCCACGCAAGGGAGCGGCAAGCGAACCGGCGGGCAAACTTGATCGCCGTCAAGCGCGTAGCGCCGGGCTGCGCTCAGGCCTCGAAATCACTGCCTGCAATCAACGCTCGCAATCGGGCTCGACGCACTCGCAACCGCAGGCTTGCCCCGGGCTGTCCAGGTCCTCCTGGAACAGCTGGCAGATGCTGTCCACCTCCAGCCGGCCGGCGGGCAGGATGCTGATAAAGCGCTCCGAAAGCTCCACCAGGCCGTTCCAGCTCAGCTGTTGCAGGCGCAGCCAGGCGGACGCGAAGTACTGGCGGAAGATCAGCCCGTAGCGGCTTTCGATGGCCAGGATGTCCAGCTCCAGGTCACACGCCAGGCGCTCCATGACCAGCTGCCGGACCTGGTCGCCGGCCTCGCAGCGCCAGCCGCGACGGGTCGCCAACTGGCCCAGGTCCAGCTGTTGCAGATAGTCGTCGAGCCGCTCGCTGTTCTGCGTATACAGCTCGTCGAACTGGCTGATGGCGCCCAGGCCGAAGCCCACATGGTCGCAATAGCCGTGGCAAGTAAACCCCTGGCAGTTGCGGCGCAGCCGGCCGCGTTCCTGGGCCATCATCAGGTCGTCGTCGGGGCGCACGAACTGGCCCAGGCCGATGTACTGGTAACCCGCCGCCAGCAGGCGCTCGAAGCAGATGCGCCGCATCGTCTCCTTGGCCTCCTGGCTGCAGGCTGCCGCGGGGCGCTCCTGGCTCTGGCGCCGGTAGCGCAACGGCGGCTGGGCATAGTCGAACACCTGCAGGCGATCGGGCTCCAGCTCGATCAGGGTGCCCAGCTTCAAGGCGAAGCTCGAAGGGGTCTGCCAGGCATGGCCATACCCCAGGTCGACATTCACCGAGCGATAGCCAAAGGTCCGCGCCGCATCGATCAGCGAATGGATGGGCGCCGGGTTCTGGTAGCAGGCCACCGACAACTGGCTGTCGCTGCCGATATCCGGCACCCCGATATTGACCTGATTGAACCCCTGGTCGCGCAGCAGGCCCATGGTCGCCCAGCCGGTGTGGTGCAGGTCGACGTCGATGCTGTAGTCGCCGCAATCGTGTTCGAGGAAGTGAAAGCGCTGGCGCAGGTGCTGCATCAAGCGTTGCAACTGCGCCGCCTCCGGGGTGCCGCCGCCCAGGTGGAACTGCTCGATACGCTGCTCCGGCGCCAGGTGGCAGCCCACCAGGTCGATCTCGCGTTCCAGCCGCCGCAGGTAGCTTGCGCCAGCGTCCACCGGCGTGCCCGCCAGGCGCGGCGGGAACTGCACGTTCAAGGACAGCGGCCGGCGCTTCTGCCGGCTGTTGCGCAATGCCCGCAGCAGGTCCAGGGAGCCGATGCCGCCGTGAAAGCGGCGGGTGTCGACATGGCAGTTGGGGTCGAGCACGCCTTGATCGCGTCGAACGACCGGCTCGCTGCGGTGCGGGAGTAGATCGGGCATGACTGGGCTCCATGGCTGGCGGTGGAGGGTCAGTGTCCGGCGTTAACGCCCGGGGCTCCTTGACTTGCATCAAGCGTGGGGTCGGCGCCGACCTACCAGTTCAGGTAGAACATGCCCTTGGCCAGCAGCACGATCAGCAGCATATGGCCGAACAGGCTGTGATGGATGAAGCGCGAATAGCGGGCATTCATGCGCCCGCTCCGGAACAGCAGCATGGCCACCAGGAAATGCCCGAGCACGCTGGCGGCCAGCAGGATCTTCAGCAGCAGCAAGGTGCCGAACGACGACGCCAGCGGCGCTGCCAGCACCGGCAGGTAACGCACCCAGACCATGCCCAGCCCGGCACCGAACAGCACCAGCAGCACCCAGGGCATCAGTTGGCGGGCACGGCCGGCGATACCCTGTTCGAGCAGCACCATAAGCTTGGCCGGCAGTTGCTGGCGGATGTGTTCCAGGAACAGCACCTCGAAGAACACCGTGCCGATGAAGACCAGCGCGGCGAACAGGTGCAAGGTGAGCAGCAGCGGATAGATCATCGCTTCAGCCTCCAGTCACCGTCGGGAAAAACGCCACCTCGTCGCCGTCGTCCAGCGCCTCGTCGAGCCCGCACAGGTCCTGGTTGCGGGCACACATCAGGCTCGGTTCGTCCAGCACCCGCCAGATACCGCAGCGGCTCGCCAGGTGCCGGCGCAGGTGCTCGAGGCAGGCGAAATCGCCTTCGACCACCTCGCTCGCGCAGCCCAGGGTTTCCCGGTAGCGGGAAAAATACTGCACCTGCAGCCTCATGCCGACGGCGCCTGGTAATCGCCGCTCTTGCCCCCGGACTTGCGCAACAGCCGGATCGATTCGATATGCATGCCGCGGTCCACCGCCTTGCACATGTCGTACAGCGTCAGGGCGGCGACGCTGGCGGCGGTCAGCGCCTCCATCTCGACCCCGGTCTGCCCGGCCAGCTTGCAGCGCGAAACGATGCGCACGCGATGCTCATCCTCAAGGCTCAACTCGACCACCACGCTGCTCAGCAGCAACGGATGACAGAGCGGGATCAGCTCGCTGGTGCGCTTGGCCGCCTGGATGCCGGCGATACGCGCCACCGCGAACACATCGCCCTTGGGGTGCCCGCCGCCGACGATCAGCCGCGCGGTCTCGGCGCGCATATGCACCCAGGCCTCGGCCACCGCCTCGCGAAAGCTCACAGGTTTATCGGTGACATCGACCATGCGCGCACGGCCGAGGGAATCGAGGTGGGTCAGTACCGCGTCGTTCATGGACAAGAAGCCTTGTGGTTTCGACTAAGGATGCGATGGGCTCGGACCAGGCGAAATCGCCCCGGCCTCGCACGTTGCCGCGAGACTACCGCCCCGCCCCGCTGGCGCGGTTGACGTCAATCAAGAAAGCCGGCATTGCCACAGCGAACCGCCAGGACTGGCGTGATGATTTCCCGTGCGCGCGGGCTGCGGGTAGCATGCGCAGGCAACGCCAGCACACCACCACTCAGGGAGCAGCAATGACCAGCATCATGGACCCCACCTTGCGCGGAACCGGCAGGATCAGCGGCGCGTTCTTCAACCCGGCGGGGGATATCGCCGCCGTGGTCTCGGAGTTTGCGTTGCTGGTCAATCCGCCCGCGCGCGCGGCCTATGGCGGCACCGGCTTGCGTTATCGGCTCGGCCTGTACCGACGTGGCGAGCCGGTGCCGTTCGCCATCTTCGACGAACTGTGCCTGCCGATCAACGATGTGGGTTTCCACCCCACCCTGCCCCGTATCGTGATCGGCGCCGGCCGCTATGACGGCGGCTACCTGTTCGAAGGCGAGCTGGCGGTGTGGGACTGGCAGACCGGCCAGAGCCGGCGCCCTTTTGCCGATATTCCCGAAGTGGTGCGCTGCCGCTACGACGCCAACGGCGAGCGGATCGAAGCCTGGGTGCGGCCATGGAACGAAGAATGGGACGGGCTGGACGACAGCGACTGGTCGGTGATCCTCGACACCCTGTTCCTGGTGCAGGCCGATGACAGCGAAGCGACCTGGACGACCAGGACGCCGCCAGTGCTGGAACTGGACCCGGCCGCGACCGTCGCTGCCTCGGGCCTTGCCGCAGATGACCAGCGCCCACCAGCCATGCGCCTGGCCCATTGGCTGGGTCTGCCCGAGCTGGCATGCCGGGGCGCGATCCGCGATATCGCCTGGCTCGGCCCTGACCGCCTGGGCGTCACCCACGACGGCTGCCTGCTGGATATCTACGGCACGGACGGTACCCGGCTCGCCCACCACACGGGTCCAGGCTACGGCGCCGAGATCCTGCGCGGGGCCGGCGTGCATGTGCACGGGGTGCAGGTGCAGGACGGGCCCGAGGCCTATCGCCGCGATTCCCGCTTGTATGCCCTGACGGACAACGGCCTGGTCCTGGTACAGGAATACGACGATGAATACACCTTTTCGGCCGCCAGCGACGGCCGCCTGCTGGGGCGGCGCAACCGCCTGAGAGGGCCCGGCTCGAAGGCCGTCGACGTCCTGCTCGACCCGACTCGCGACAGTGCCCAGCCCGTCGATGTCGGCCACTACGACTGCTTCAACCATTACATCGGCATCAGCGGCGCGCCCCATCTGTTCGCACTACAGGGCACGCCGGCCAGTTCCCACGAACACAAGTACCTGTGCATCGTCCAGCCCGACGGCACGCTGCAAAGACTCTGGCCGCTGCTCAGGCAGGACGGCACCCGGGCCAGCCACGCCATGGAATGCCGCGGCGGTTATGTGGCGGATGCCCTGGGCGCGAGCGTGGTCATCGCCGGCCAGCACTACAACCCTTCGGTCGGCGATGCGTACCAGGGCTTCATCTACCGCCGGCACCTGGAGCGCGGCCAGGAACTGTGGCGGCATTCCACCCCGGCCTCGCCCAGCGCGATCGTCCACCTGCCCGAAGCAGGCCTGGTGGCGGCGGCTTTCCTGGACGGAACGCTTATGCTGATCGATGCCCGCAGCGGGCAGCTACGGCTGAACGCCAAGGCGCGGATCGACGGCTTGCCGACCCTCATCCACGCCATGGACGCCCACGCCGGGCAGCTGGCGCTGGGCACCGTGGATGGCCGGATTGCCGTGAAGCCGGTCGCCGATCTGCTGGCAGCTGGCGATACCCAGGGATGGGTGGAAATCGGCTGAGTCGGCCGCAGACAAAAACGCCACTCCCGGGAGTGGCGTTTTTTATTGGCTGAGCGACTTAGAACTGCGCCTTGAGGGTCATGGTGAAGTTGCGCGGATCGCCGTAGTAGTTGCCGAAGCTTTCGATGCCGATGGTGGAGTAGTAGCGCTTGTCGAACAGGTTGTTGCCGTTGAGCGCCAGCGACCAGGTGTCGTCGATGCGGTAGCCGATACGGCCGTTCCACACCGCGTAGCCGGCCTGGGTGATTTTTTCGCCGGTGACCTGCGAGACCCGGAAGTTGTCACTTTGCGCGTTGACCCCGGCGCCGATGCTGAAGCGCTCGAACGCGCCATCGAGGGCATAGTCGCCCCACAGGCGCAGCATATGGCGCGGCACATAGCTGTTGAACGCGGCGCCATTGAGCCCGCTGTCGATGTCGTCCAGGGTCTTGGTCTGGGTATAGGTGTAGCCGGCCAGCAGTTGCAGGCGCTCGATGACCTCGCCGCTGATTTCGGCTTCGAAGCCCTGGGCGCGGACCTTGCCGGAGTTCAGGTAGCAGTAGCCATCCGATGACGCACAGCTGGAGTTGTAGTCGGTCTGCGCCTGGTCCTTCTGCACGGTCTGGAACAGGTTGAAGGAGCTGTTCAGGCGCCCTTCGAACCATTCGCCCTTGATCCCCAGCTCGTAACTTTCCCCCACCAGCGGCTTGAGCGCCGAGCCGCTTTCCGAGCGGTAGTTGCCCTGGGGCGTGAAGATCTCCGCGTAGCTGGCATAGGCGGTCAGGTTATCGTTGAGGTCCAGCAACAGGCCGGCAAAGGGCGTGACCTGGCCGGTCTCGGTGCTTCTGGCGTGCTCCGAAGTGCCCGAGTTGAGGAACACCGAATCGCTTTTCGAGCGGTACCAGCTGACCCGGCCGCCGACGACGAAGGTCAGGGGCTCCGCCAGCTTGAGCCGCAGGGTCGAGTACAGGCCGCGCTGTTCGGTGACGGTCTTCACCGGGCCACCGCGGCTCGAGTTCTCGATGAAGTAACTGTCGT
Source organism: Pseudomonas chlororaphis subsp. chlororaphis (assembly GCF_003945765.1). Lineage (NCBI taxonomy): Bacteria > Pseudomonadati > Pseudomonadota > Gammaproteobacteria > Pseudomonadales > Pseudomonadaceae > Pseudomonas > Pseudomonas chlororaphis. The sequence continues at coordinate 4,005,436 of NZ_CP027712.1, forward strand.
CCGGTTTCGGGATATGCCGGTCCGGGTTGAACACGTTCTGCTGCTGCGGCAGGAAGGCCACCGAGAAGAAATCGTCCTTGTCCGCGCGACTGCCGTTGACCCCCACCACCAGCTCATGCTGCAGGCCGAACGCGGTGAATTTGCCGTCCAGGTAGGCATCGAGGCCGTAATCGACCTGGTCGTAGTTGTACAGGCTGCCGAGCATGCCGGTGGTGTCGATGCCGGGGGTCACCGCGCCGGAAGCGAAGGCGTATTTGATGTCCTGGGTGTTCTTGGTATAGACGCCGGCGACCTTCAGCGCCCAGTCGTCGTTGAGCTGGTGCTTGAGGTCGCCGAACACCGTGGTGCGCTTGCTGCGCCAGGTGTTCCAGGACGGGTCGAGGCAGGTCGAGCGACTGAGTTTCAGGTCGCTGCCGTCCTTGTAGCGCGGCAGGCCGCCCCAGCACGGGTTGGCGTCGACGTCTTCATAGGCGATGCCCAGGCCGAGGGTGGTGTCGGGGCTCAGGTCGAAGTCGAGCGCGCCGTAATACACCTGGTCCTTGCGACTGGCGTCGTCGATGAAGTAACGCCGGCTCTGCTCAGTCACCACCGCGCGGCCACGCAGGGTGCCGGACTCGTTGAGCGGGCCGCCGGTGTCGACCTGGCCCCGGTAGTTGTCCCAGCTGCCGCCGGACAGCGTGACCTCGGTCTGCGGCGTGCCCTGGCCGCGCTTGCGCACGAAGTTCACCCCGCCGGCGGTGCCGCCCGCGCCTTTCATCATCCCGGCGGCGCCACGGAGGATTTCCACCCGGTCGTAATAGGCCATGTCGCCGCTGAAGCTGTCGGCCTGGACATACTGGTTGCCCATGTCCAGCGGCACGCCGTCGTACTGATACTGGCCCGACATGCGAAAGCCGCGGGAGTAGAAATACTTGCCGCCCATGGTCGAGTCGTAGACGGTGATGCCCGGGGTCTTTTCCATGACCTGGTCGATGCTGTGCAGGTTCTGGTCGTCGAGCATCTTGCGGGTCATCACCGTCACCGATTGCGGGGTCTCGCGCAGCGAGTGCTGGCCCTTGCCGATGGTCACCGCCCCGGTGGTGTAGGAGCCGCTGCCCTCGGTGGTTGCCCCCAGCAATTGGCCATCGATGTTGGTGGCGCCCAGTTCCAGCGCCGAGCCGAGCACCGGCACCGCGCGCAGCACATAGCTGCCGTTGGCCTGGGGCTCGGCGCGCAGGCCGCTGCCGCGCAGAATCCGCGCAAAACCTTCGTCGACCCCGAACTGGCCCTTGAGCCCGGGCGATTGCCGACCCTGGGTTTGCTGCGCATCAAAGGAAATCGCCGCCCCGGCGGCGCTGGAAAAACGGGTCAGCACATCCACCAGGCTGCCGGCGCCAATGTCGTAGGCGCGGACCTGGCTCTGCTGCGCCGCGGCCCCTGTGGCCGGGTCGGCATTCGCCGAACAGGCGCTGGCCATGGTGGTTGCCAGCAAAGCGACTTTCACTGCGTTCGCCAGACGACCTGGCGCGTTCACCCGAGACATGCTCCCTCCCCCAAAACGGTCAATAACAACTCACTGAGGGATGAGCCGAACGGTGCGCTCGAAAAGTGCAGGCACCGCAGAATTTTTTATCCAAGGCGCCTATTCAGCGCGAATCGGCCCGGGCGACCTGGACCCAGAAACGGCTGTAGCGGGTCACGCGCAAGGCAAACCCACTCTCCAGCGCCGCCAGGGCGAGGTCGGTGTCATCGATGGGAAAGACCCCGGAGACTTTCAGGTCGCCGATGGCCGGGTCCCAGCGCAGCACGCCGGGGCGATAGCGCGACAGGTCGTTGAGCAGCGCCGCCAACGGCCGGTCGATGGCAATGATGCTGCCCTGCTGCCAGGCGCCCACCGAGACATCGTTGCCCCGTGGCGTGCCCAGGCTGCGCTCGTCGAACGCCAGCCGCTTGCCGGCCTCGACGCGCATCGCCGAACCGCTGCCCGGCACGCTGACCTCCACCGCCTTTTCCAGCACCGCCACCTCGCCGCCCCCGGGCTGGCTGCGCACGATAAAACGCGTGCCCAGCGCCAGCACCTCGGCGTGGCGGGTGACCACCTTGAAGGGCCGCTGCAATGGATCAGGCGCGGTGCTCACCAGGATCTCGCCCCACAGCAACTCCAGCACCCGCTGGCGCCCATCGAAACGCAGATTGACCGAGGTGTCGGTGTTGAGCAGCAGGCTGCTGCCGTCCGCCAAGCGCAATTCGCGGCGCTCGCCCACCCGGGTGCGGTAGTCGCACATCAGGTTCTGCGCGGCCTGGCTGCGCCAGCCCAGCCAGCCCAGGGAACCGGCGCAGGTCAGCAGCAAGGCGCTGCGCAGCACCTGGCGTCGGGAACTATTGCCGGCCTGGCTCAAGGTCGGCGCCGCCAGGGCGCCCGGCACGCTGGCCATCTGCTCGGCCACGGCGGCCATTCTCTGCCAGGCCTGGCGATTCAGTGGATCGGCCGCCAGCCAGCTGTCCCAGGCGGCCCGGTCGGCGTCGGTCGCGGTGCCGGAATGCAGGCGGGCATACCAGCGCGCGGCGACGCCGATGGCTTTCATTTCTTCGGCGGGCAGGCTCATGGGAGCTGCAACTGGATCTGCATCAGACAGCAATGCTCCATGGCCTTGGCCATGTGGTTGTTCACCGTGCGCACGCTGACGCCCAGTTGCTCGGCGATTTGCGGGTAGGTCAGGCCACTGAACTGCGACAGGATAAAGGTCTGCTTGACCCGCGGCCCCAGCCCTTGCAGCAGGCGGTCGATCTCCATCAGCGCCTGGAACAGGATCGCCTGTTCCTCCGGCGACGGCTGCAGGGCTTCGGGCATGGCGGCCAGCACGTCGAGGTAGGCCTGCTCCAGCGAACGCCGACGAAACAGGTCGATCAGCAGGCCCTTGGCAATCATCGACAGGTACGAGCGCGGCTCGCGGATGTCCAGCGCGGAGCGGGCCTTGATCACCCGGACGAAGGTGTCCTGGGCCAGGTCCGCGGCATCGAAGGCGTTGCCCAGGCGCTTGCGCAGCCAGCCCTGGAGCCAACCGTGATGGTCACAATACAGATCGTTGACAGCACTGCGTAAGGACAAGTCGTTGGCGGGCATGACGATGGAATAATTCGCGACTGATAATGAATCGCATTGTCATGTACGCCATCGCGGCTTGCAACAAATACCTGTGGCCGCGGCTCCAGGCGCGTTGGAGCGACAACCCTCCCCTTCGACCTTGCGGCTGGCTGTCCTTGATCGCGACGCGGAACCGCCCTGACGGCTAACCCGTGCAATCGCTCGCCTGGGCAAAAAACCGGTTCGCCGGACGTGGCAGCCCAAGGTTTTCGCGCAAGGTTGCGCCCTCGTATTCGCGGCGGAAAATCCCCCGCCCCTGCAATTCGGGAACGACCTTGGCGACGAAGTCGTCGAGGCCGCCCGGCAGCCAGGAAAACATGATGTTGAAACCGTCGCTGCCGCGCGTCTCCAGCCATTGCTGCATGTCATCGGCGATGCTCCGGGCGGTGCCGACAAACGACAGGCCGGCGTATCCACCGAGGCGCTGGGCCAGTTGACGGACCGTCAGCTGTTCGCGATCGGCCAGGGCCAATACGCGCTCGCGGGCGCTCTGGCTGGCATTGGTCTCGGGAATCGGCGGCAGGAAAGCGTCCGGATCGAACTGCGTCGCGTCCGTGCCCAGGGCGATGGACAGCGAGGCAATCGCGCTCTCGTAGTGCACCAGGCTGTCGAGGTGCGCGCGGATCCGCCGTGCTTCCTCCTGGGTATCGCCGACCACCACAAAGGCCCCGGGCAGGATCTTCAGGTGCTCGGGGTCGCGGCCGACGGCGAGCATGCGCCGCTTGATATCGGCATAGAACGCCCGGCCCTCCTCCAGCGTGCCGGGGGCGACAAAAATCACCTCCGCCGTTTCCGCGGCCAGCTGGCGCCCGGGCTCCGACGCGCCGGCCTGCACGATCACCGGCCAGCCCTGCACCGGGCGCGCGATGTGTAGCGGCCCGCGCACGTTCAGGTGGCGGCCGGCATGGTCTAGGCGGTGCAGCTTGTCCGGGTCGAAATACACCCCGCTGTCGGCATCGCGCACGAAGGCGTCGTCCGCCCAACTATCCCAAAGCCCGGTGACCACCTCATAGAACTCCCGCGCCCGGGCATACCGCTGGTCGTGGGCAAAGGCCTGCTCCAGGCCGAAGTTCAGCGCGGCATCGGGATTGGCGGTGGTGACGATGTTCCAGCCGGCGCGACCGTTGCTCAAATGATCGAGGGAGGCGAAGCGCCGGGCGATATGAAACGGCTCGTCGTAGGTGGTCGAGGCCGTCGCCACCAGGCCGATGCGTTCGGTCGCCTGGCTAAGGGCGGACAACAGGGTGAAGGGCTCGAACGAGGTGGCGGTATGGCTGCGCTTCAAGGCGTCGATGGGCATGTTGAGCAAGGCCAGGTGATCGGCCATGAAAAACGCATCGAAGCGCGCCCGCTCCAGGGTCTGGGCGAAATGCTTGAGGTGGGCGAAGTTGAAGTTGGCATCGCGATAGGCGCCCGGGTAGCGCCAGGCGCCGGTATGGATGCTGACCGGACGCATGAAGGCGCCCAGCTTGAGTTGGCGTTGCGCAGGCATGGCAAGCTCCTTGTGACGGCTCCTGGGTCAAGCGGCCCCGCAGCATCGACCGGGCGAACTTGGCCTGTCCAATAATCAAAGGTGCTGGCTTATGCCGTTATGGCGCGGTGCTGCCCTGGAACAGCCCCGCCGCTGCAAATGCCTCAATGACTGCAACCTTGCAACGGCTAATTCACGATGGCCCGGCCGGCAATGAACTCAAACGCCGAACACTCTCGATAAAAAAAGAACTCATCATTCAAAGATAATTAAGGACGAAGGTAAGTGTGCCATCAGCCTTGCCACCTGAGACGCTACTTCCAGTTTGAATATACCTGGCTGCCAGTTTGATCGAGTTGACGCCACTGCTGGCCCAGCTCATCAGCTGAGGCTGTCCCAGTGCCATTGGCGTGTAGTCCCCAGTGGAAGCATTCAATACCTGGATACCTATCCCTTGCGCCGACTGCCCCGAAGAGGACAACTTGACAGTGCCTGAGTAACCAGCGGCCTGGTTGCTGCTATCAAGTGCCAGGACAAGCGCTGAACTTCCATTGCATAATACGTCGATCGAAAAATCTCTCGATGGCATTACACTTCCCTGACCGCGAAAATCGCTTGCATTCACCCTTCCCATATTCACCTTAACGTTATCCTGGGCCAGGAAGCAGGAAGACGCCTTAATATTAATCATTGGAAAAGTAAATGTATTCAGCTGCTGGTCATAGAGCCCACCCAGCATGGAGTCTGGAGCGGTCATCATTGAGACTTGCGAAAACTGAAAACTGCCCGCAGAAACATCACCCAGCTTGATCAAGTCAAACTTATGTTCAAGAGTGTAATACTTATCCCCTCCCAAATAGGGAAAGCTAAAACCAATTGCAGGCTCCTTGCTGTTAAGGGCGGTACTGCTAAATGAATAGTTTCCAGAGGGCCCTGATATACTCCATCGTAATCCAACCCCACTGAGGCTCGTTTTAAACACCCCGTTACTCGTTCCAATCGCCGCATTGGAAGACGATTTGAAGTACTTAGCATATCGTCCGGTAGGATAGTAGCTATTAGTACACCTCATAGGCGCTCTAACCTCTGCAGAAGCCAGTACACTGCCAACTGGCGCGTCCTTCTGAACAACCAGCGAGGTGGAGAAAGGAACATCGACAACAGCAGAAAACAAAGGAACGCAGACATCTTTAATAGCAGCGACTGAGTAGGGAGAGAAAAAACTGCCCGCCACTATTAAAAGTACCAGCAATGGGTTGAACCCACGACTCCTGAACAAGGGACTCTCCTGAAAGAATAAAAAATACGAACAAATACTACGTGGCAGACTGAACAGTCTCAAATAGGATAAATCTCAAAAAAACTTCCCACTTTCCATAATTTTCATAAGAATTTTTCTCAGAAGAATGAAGAAAGATTCTTATGATCTCCTACAAGAGGGCTGCCCATTGATCTGGAAAACTTTCCTTACCCGATCATCGGACGAGTTGGCCGATGCGGTCATGACGCGCCATGGCAAGTCCTGATTCGCGGCCGGCCGCAGCCTCGTCAGGTCAGGCAGCGGCTACAGGTGGGAAACCTTGTAGCCGCTGCCGAAGCTGCGTGGGATTTTAGAAGTCGAGGCTGAGCCCGACGTTGATGCCTTGCTGGGTGAAGTCATCGTCCTTGCGGATGTTGTAGCTGGCGCGCAAGGCCAGGTCCTGGGTGAGCTTGTGGCTGACCCCGAGGTTCAGGCGGTTGAGGTTGGTCTGCGGGGTGTAGCCTTCCAGGGTGTAGCGGTTATCCGGCAGGCTGTTGAGGGCCATGGTCAGCTTCTGGGTATCGTCCTCGTATTCCTTTTCGTGGGCGATTTCGCCGAACACCTGGGTTTGCCGGGTGATCTGGTACTTGCCCTGCAGACCGATGCCCAGGCGCCGCGACGTGCGTTTCTGGTCATCGAAGGTCAGCGCGGTGGAGTCGTTGCCGTCCTCGGAGTAGCCGTCGACCTTGACCCGCGCATAGTCGGCGCTGATGAACGGCGACAGGTGCCACGGGCTGCTGGCCTGCTGCGCGATGTCGTAGCCCAGGCGAGCGCTGAAGGCCAGGACATCGCCGCTGGTGTCGCCTTTTTCCCCGCGCTCATTGGGCCCCAGGTCGAATTTGCGCTTGAGGTTGTCGTAGTCCAGGTGCCCGGCGGTGGCTGCCGCGTCGGCCCACCAGCGGTTTTGCTGGTACTGGACGAAGGCGGTGCCCAGGTAGGTGTTGAGCTTGTAGTCCGAGTCGTTGCTGCCCGCTTCGAGCTTCTGCCGATAGGCGCCGGCCAGCACGCCGACTCGCCAGGCCTCGTCGAGCCGGTAGCTGCCGCCGATGTTCAGGTTGAAGCCGTTGCCGTCGGCACTGGCGCCGCTGCGCTGGCTGTCGAAGTCCTGGTGCTGGCCGCCCGCGGCGACAATCGCCCGCCATTGACCCACGCCCTGCCAGTTTTCCCAGTCGGCCTGCCATTGATTACGCAGCTCATCTTGATGCGCGCGCAGGGTGCCCTGGGCCATTTCCGGGAGCAGGGTTATTTCCCAGGGCGCCGCCAGCAAGGAGTAAGCGTAATCGGCGATCAGCCGTTGGCCGGCTTCGGTGGGGTGGACCGCGTCGTTGTAGATCAGCTTGCTCGGGTCCGGCGTGGCGCTGTGAATGCCATAGCGGGCGTTTTCCGTGCAGCCTTTACCGCTGAAGCAGGTGGTCATCAGGTTCTGATCGGTGGCCAGGCCGAACTGTCCGGGATTGGTGAAGCCCTCTTTCAAGAGCGCCGGGATGTTGAGGGGAATGACCTCGGCATCGACCGTACGCAACTGGCGAACCAGCTCGCTGTTGAACCGGTTGCTGAGCTGCGAGGTGAATGCCTGCAGCGCAGTGCCGTTGAGCAATGGGGTCAGGCCGAGATCCGGCAGCAGCCAGACCATGATATAGCGGGCACCAGCCTGTTGCAGGGCTTGCACGCTGTCCACCAGGCGGCCGGCCGCGGCGTCGGCCTGGTCGAGACGGGTGGCACCACCCTGGTAGAAGTCGTTGGCGCCACCGGTCAGGTAGTAGAGGGCGTTCGGGTCGGCGCGAAAGTTGTTCGACGGCAGATAACCGGGGCGACTACGGTCGCCGACAGTCGAAGTGGTGGTGATCGAATCGAGAATCTGGTCGGTACGGTAGCCGCCGACCGCCCAGTTGTCGCCGTCAGGCAGGCCCTCTCTGGCGCGGGCGGCCGAGGTCGAGCCGGCGAGCTGGTCGGCCGAGAACCCGAGTCTGGCGCCCAGCAATTGCGGGGCGACAGCGGCATACTCTTCCCCACTGCCGTCCAGGTAGACCGGCCCCGTGCGATTGGTCGCACGATAAGAAGACCCCGCGGGACCGCCAGGGTCGGCAACCTGCCCGGAACTGCTGAGGCTATCGCCGAAGACTATAAACTTGGAATAGGGAGAGGGAGAGGGAGTTGCGATCGCTTGAGCGCAGGCCAGGGACAAAAGACTGCTGGCGAGTGGTACGAACAACGTCTTTTTAATCATAAGCAAGTCCATTTTTCTTGTTGTTTTAGAGAACGAAACGACAGTACCAAAAACTTTTGTGTTTGAGTTATGGCCATGAGCCATATCGTTCGTTAGCAAAACAATTCAGGGGAGTCATCCCGATACGGCCGATGATCGGCTCCGCTGTCAGGTGCTCTTGTCAGAGCCCCATGACTGGGTCTTTTACGGTCGGTTATCTTTTTCGGCCGGATGACAATGTCGGTCCATGAGCGCGACTCGCTGATAACGAGCCTGTCGCCCTTGAAGACCCTGCCGATTCAAGCCGCCACAATGCACGATCTTGGTCTCGCAAAAAATGAGGGAATGGAGATTCAGATTGTTCTGAAGAGCGCTGGACAGCAGCAGGTGGCAGCCGACGCCTGCGTCTATACCGAATGGGCCGAAAGCGACTTGAACAAGGCGGCTGGCGCTCACTGAGGCAAAGGCCCTCCGAGCTGGGCCCGATTTTCCCGTGTCCCCTCCGGTCACCACAACGTAGGGCTGGAGTGACCTTTTTTTGCTGACTAGGGGTAACCGAAGGAAACTCGCGGGAGAACCTTCAGCGACACTTCGTAAATAACGAACCATGGGTGAGGAATAATCGATTTTTCTTCACCGCGATCTCCCCACTAGCATGAACCGTTGGCTCCAGCACACGCCCGGACCGGGAGAACGGCATGCAGTCCCTGCACATCGGCGAACCCTGGATGTGGTTCGCCTTCATCGCCTTCGTTCTGGCCATGCTGGCCTTGGACCTGTTTGTCCTCGGCGGGCGCAAGGCCCATCGTGTATCGGTACGCGAAGCGTCGTGCTGGGTGATTGCCTGGTCCACGCTGGCGCTGGCCTTCGCGGGATTGCTCTGGTGGTATCTGCAGGGTGAGTTCGGGCCTGAGATCGCCCAACGCAAGACCCTGGAATTCCTCACCGGCTATCTGATCGAGCAGTCGCTGTCGATCGACAATATGTTCATCTTCGTGATGATTTTCGGCTACTTTGCCGTGCCGCCGGAGTTGCAGCGCCGGGTGTTGCTGTACGGTGTGCTCGGGGCGATCGTGATGCGCGCAGCGATGATTTTCGCCGGTGTGTGGCTGGTGTCGCAGTTCGCGTGGCTGCTGTATGCGTTCGGCGTGTTCCTGATCATCACCGGGATCAAGATGCTGCTGTTCGCCCATCGGCAGCCCGACCTCGCCAGGAACCCCCTGTTGCGCTGGATACAGGGCCATCTGCGGATCACCAGCGGCTTTCATGACGAGCATTTTTTCGTCAAGCAGGACGGTCGGCGCTGGGCCACGCCGATGTTCCTGGTGCTGGTGCTGATCGAGGCCAGTGACCTGATGTTCGCGGTCGACAGCATCCCGGCGATCTTCGCCATCACCACCGACCCGTTCATTGTGTTCACCTCGAACATTTTCGCGATCATGGGCCTGCGCGCCCTGTACTTCCTGCTGGCCGACATGGCCGAGCGCTTCCACCTGCTCAAGTACGGCCTGGCGATCGTGCTGGTGTTCATCGGCAGCAAGATGACGCTGATGCCCTGGCTGCACATGCCGGTGGAATGGTCGCTGGCCACTGTCGGCGGAATCATTCTGGCTTCGGTGCTGCTGAGCCTGATCACCAGTCGCAACAAATCGCCTGACGAGGACCGGATGCGCATCCTCTAGAAGCGCCTGAGCGGCGAACGACGTATTGGACCCGGGCGCCCTGCCTGCTAACGTCAGCGCTAGCGACCCCGTAGCCTCCACCACTGACGCTGGACACCGACATGCCCACTCCCGAATCCACCCTGCTGCACAGCTGGCAGTACAACGCCCAGGCCTGGATCGACGCCATCCGCGGCGGCGCCATTCAAAGCCGCGTCGAGGTCACCGACCAGGCGATCCTGCTGGCGGTGCTGGGCCGTCAGCCCGAGCGCGTGCTCGACCTGGGGTGCGGCGAAGGCTGGCTGTTGCGCGCCCTGGCGCAACGGGGCATCGAGGCGGTCGGGGTGGATGGCGATGCGGCCCTGGTGGAGGCGGCGCGGGCGGCGGGCTCGGCAACGGTGCATGTGGCCAGCTATGCAGCGCTGGCGGAAGCGCAAGTAGACATCGGCCGCGACTACGAGCTGATCTGCGCCAACTTCGCCCTGCTGCACCAGGACATCATCCCGCTGCTGGCCGCCATGCACGCCCTGCTCGCCCCGGGCGGCGCGCTGGCGATCCAGACCCTGCACCCCTGGAGCGCCGCGGCCGGCGACTACCAGGATGGCTGGCGCGAAGAGACCTTCGCCGGGCTCAAGGGCCAGTGGCAACCCATGCCCTGGTACTTCCGCACCCTGTCCAGCTGGCTCAACGCCCTGGACATGGCCGGCTTCCAGCTCGCCAGCCTGCACGAACCGCAGCACCCACAAAGCCCGGTGCCACAGTCGTTGCTGTTGGTGGCCGAGCGGCGCGGATAAGCGCTATCCGGCTGACTGACGCGACGTAGCGGTTACAGGCCTGCAGTCAGAGTCGCGAGTGCGGTAAAGGGCCACAACCCTTATCTAGATCGGGAGAACGAACCGGCGCTCGGCTCCCGCCTTGCCGTCTTCTGCGGGCTGCTCCGGCAAGAACCCGCAGCGTTCCACGACCTTGGTCGAGCCGAGATTTTCCGGGTAGACATAAGCCACCAGCTGCGTCAGTTGCCAGCGCGTCCGCGCTTGCTCGATCAGTTGCCGCAGCGCCTGTGTCGCAAGCCCCTGGCCGCAGGCGCTTTGGGCAATCCGATAGCCGACTTCGGCGGAGCGCTGCGCGGTATCGATGTTTTTCAGGTTGGCGCGACCGATGATGTTTCCGCTGCAATCCTCGATCACCCAGGGGTGCCAGGTGCCGGCCGCGAAAGCGGCCAGATAGCCCTCGATATGCTCGGCGACGCCCTGCAACGAATAAAAGGCCGGGGCGCGCGCCTCGATATGGGATTCGAACCACTCACGGTTCCGGGTTTCGAACGCCAGCAGCGCTTGCGTATCGGTACGGCTTAGCTCGCGCATTTTGAATGGCGGCATACACACCTCTGCTTTTTTTCATGGGTAACTGCAAGGACTTGCCCACCTGTTGGCCGTTCCTGCAGGAACTTCAGGGTACGGGCCAGGTCGATAGGAGCCCCTTCATCGGTCATGACGGGACACTGAACAAACCCCAGCCGAGCAGCGCTGAAGGCCTGCTTTACGCCAGTGCCGTCGATGATCAACCGAGTCTGCCCCCTGATGCCAACCAAGAGTTTTCTGCCGGGTCTGATCCTGGCGCTCTGCGCAGCCGCGTCGCATTGTTCGGTTGCGGCCGAGCGCAAAGCCTCTCAGCAAAGCAACAACGCTTCAACAACCCTGATTGAATCCGCCTCGCAGCAGTATGCAGATGGCCAGTTGGACCGGGCCGCTGCCACGCTGGAGCGTGCCCTGCATATCCAGCCGAACAATCCCGCGACGCTGCACTACCTCGGTGTGTTGCGCCTTCAGCAAGGGCAGTATCAGCAGGCTGAAGCGCTGGCGACGCGCTCCAACATGCGGGTTGGTCGCAACCTCGCGTTACGCAATCGCAACCTCCAATTGATCCAGGCAGCGCAGAAGGCCCTGGCGTCGAATACCCCACCCAACGCCGACGAGCGTCTGGTTGCAGTACGGGAGGGCCTGGAAGAAGAGGTTAAAAGGCGCCGTGAAGCAGAAACTGTCGCGGCTGAGCAGCCCACGCCGGACACTGAACGCCGCCCTGAGCCCCTCACTCGCGAAGCGGCGGAGAACACAGCGAACTGGCCGACGGGTGACAGGCCAAGTCCCGAAGGGCAACTGCGAATGACTTCCGCCGAGCCAGCCCCCAGGTACGAGGAGATTGAAATTCCCCGTGGCCATCGGCCGCCTCCAGGTAAATGTCGAATCTGGTTTCCCGATCGTCCGCCGGGGCATCAGCCCAAACCCGGCAAATGCAAGAAGCTGCGCGATCGGGTTCCGTCCGGAGCCTACCTGGTGCAGGGTTGAGTTTCCGAGTACCTGCTTCTGACCGCTCTCTGCCGATCATGCATGACACACAGGAAAATCGGGATCGCTTCACACCTCAGGCCTCGCCCCCCAAGGCATCACCTTCAACCTTCTCCAGGGCCAGGGCTTCGAACAGCACCTGCTGCAGAATGGCAAAGAAACAGCTGATATGAGCCTGCTTCAAGGCCTGTGGCCGGGTCACCAGGTAGACCTCCATATCAGGAAGCTGGAGCTGCGGGAACAAGCCGACCAGGTCCTGCGCCAGAACACGCGGCAGTACCGCCACCCCCAGGCCACGCCGCACCGCGTCCAGCTGCAGGGCGAACGAGTTCACGCTGATCTGCGCGCGCTCCAGGCCGGCGGCCTTGGCCGCGCGCACTTGCGGCAGCATGTCCAGCGGCGGCAGCAGGCCGATATTGACGGCCGTGGCCGGCGTCACCTGTGGAAACCGCCGCAGATAATCCGCAGCGGCGAAGACCCCGTAGGCGAGCCGGCCCATGGGTCGATAAATCAATGACGGCTCGCCCAGGTGCGCGGTGCGCACCGCGATGTCGGCCACGCCGCGCACGATCTTGTGAAAGTCGGCGGCCACCAGCAATTCCACCGTGCAACGCGGGTGAAGCGCGGTGAAACGACTCGCAGCTTCCAGCACGCACGACGCAAAACCCTCCCCCGCACTGACCAGGACACTGCCCGACAGCTCGCTGTCCAGCGCGGACATACCAGTCACGGTTTGCCGCCTCAAGCCCGCTTCCGCCGCCTGGGCGACTTCCACCAGGGACTGGCCCCGCGAGGTCAACCGGCATCCTTCGACACCGCGTTCGACGAGCGGCTCGCCCAGGGCCTCCTCAAGCTGGGTCAACCGACGGGACACGGTAGACGCCGCGATCCCCAGCAACTGGCCCGCCTGCAGAAAACTGCCACGCCGCGAGACGGCCAACAACAGGCGAAGATCGTCCCAATTCGCTTCCGACACCATGTTTCATCTGCTCCCTGGTTTGCATATATGCAAAGCCATTATGCAGGAGTCGCTGTTTTTCGAGAGGGGGCTCGACGGTATATCTACAGGCCCTGGAAACGACTGGAATGGACTGTATGCCGATTGGCCCCAACGACTATGCGCAACACGCCGCCAATGCCTTCAACCGCCGCGATGTGGAGGCGCTGCTGGCGCTGGTGAGCGAAAACTTCACCTACCTCGATGGCATGGGGATACAAGTGGGCCGCGAGGCCATGCGCCAACGAGAAACCGCGTTGTTCGAAGCCTTCCCCGATGCCCACGTGATCTTCAACCCGTTCGCCGTCGGGGCCGATCGTCTGGCGCTGACGGCCATGCTGAGCGGCACCTTTGCAGCGCCCCTGGTGCTGCCGGACCGGGTGCTTGCGCCCCATGGACGCTTTATTGCCGTGCACTACGCCGCACACTTCACCTTCAAGGACGGGTTGGCCATCCATCAAGAGGTGTTCTTCGACAGCGCGGTGTTGATGCCGTCAGCCGAACCGAGTGAGGGTTGAACCATGCGTCGTGCATTCGTGACTGGCGCCACCGGTTTGCTGGGCAACAACCTGGTGCGTGAATTGCTCGCGCGTGGCTGCGCGGTCAAGGCCCTGGTGCGCTCGAGGGCCAAGGGTGAACAGCAGTTCAAGAACCTGTCGGGCGTGGAACTGGTCGTTGGCGACATGGGCGATGTCGAGGCCTTCGCCGCGGCCCTGGGAGGCTGCGATACGGTGTTTCACACCGCGGCGTTCTTTCGCGACAACTACAAGGGCGGCAGCCACTGGCAGGAACTGGAAAAGATCAATGTCATCGGCACCCGGGAACTGCTCGAGCAGGCCTACCGCGCCGGTATCCGCCGGTTCATCCATACGTCCTCGATTGCCGTGCTCGACGGCGCGCCTGGCAGCTCCATCGATGAGACCTGCCTGCGCGCCGACGCCAACGCGGATGGCTACTACCGCAGCAAGATCCTCGCCGACCGTGCCGTCCTGGCGTTCCTCGAGGCCCATCCCAAGATGCAGGCCTGCATGGTCCTGCCGGGCTGGATGTGGGGCCCTGGCGACCTGGGCCCGACCTCCTCGGGGCAGTTGGTCAACGATGTCCTGCACGGCAAGTTGCCCGGGCTGATCCCCGGCAGCTTTTCCGTCGTCGATGCCCGCGATGTGGCCTTGGCGCAGATTGCCGCGGCCAGGCACGGGCGCAGCGGTGAACGCTATCTGGCGGCGGGCCGGCATATGACCATGGCCGAGCTGATGCCTGTACTCGGGCGTATCGCGGGGGTCAAGACCCCTGCTCGCTACGTGCCGCTGCCCCTTCTCTACACCCTGGCGGCGATGCAAGAGGTCTACGCGCGCCTGACCGGCAAACCCATCCTGCTGAGCATGGCCACCCTGCGCCTGCTGGTACGGGAGAAGGATCGCAGCCGTTTCAACCACCGCAAGAGCGCACAAGAACTGGGCCTGAACTTTCGAGCGCTGGAGCTGACGATCACCGACACCGTGGCGTGGTACCGCGACCGCGACTGGTTTGAAACCCAGGGTGCAAGACACACCCGCGCCATGGCCGAAGACTGACTTGTTGCCGATGGCGTGACCCTCGAGCCCCAAAGCCGCTGGTCTCGCCTCGCCTTGCTGCGGTTTCGCGCCTGTACCCGAGAGATACTTCGAGTGCCCGCGAACGCGCTTCGCGTACCCTCTCCACACTCTCCTCAAGGACGTAAAAGACTGTGAACAGGGAAATCATCCTGATGCGCCACGGCCAGCCAAAGCTGGCCGCCACCGACAAACTGTCCGCGCTCGATATGAAGGGCTGGATCGAACACTACAACCGCTGCGAAATCACCCAACAACCCGTCCCGCAGGCCAGCCTGCAACTCGCCGCCACCGCCAGGATGATTGTCTCCAGCAACGCGCCGCGGGCGCTGACCTCTGTCCAGGCGCTGGGCCTGAAACCCGCCCTGGTCGACGCGTTTTTCAGTGAAGCGCAACTGCCTTACGGACGCTGGAAACGGCCACGGCTATCGCCGTTTACCTGGGCATTTATCCTTCGGGTCCTGTGGTTGTGCGGTTACTCGCCCAGCGTCGAATCCGCCGCCACCGCAAGGACCCGCGCCAGCACCGCCGCGCAACGCCTTCAAGCCCTCACCAGCACTGGACCGGTTCTGCTGCTCGGCCATGGCTTCATGAACCGACTGATCGCCAGGCAACTGAAGGCACAGGGATGGACTCGCCAGACACCTAATGGCGGCAGCCACTATTGGAGTGCGACGGTGTATCGGTATGGTGGGGGTTAGGTGGTGGCCGGCGGAGCATTCCGGGCGTTCAATCCATGGCTATTTTTTCCCACAGGTTTCCACCTCCTCCTGGCGAGTCAACGCGGTGTCGATGCCCAGCCGGTAACGGCAGTAGTCGATGATCCAGCGTCGCTCCTGCCCGGTGAGGCGCTCGACTCTCGCTCAGTATTTCTCCGAGTTAAGTTGCCTGGTCTCATGGGGCGACCTTCCGCTCCACTCCTTGAAGGCGCGAGTGAAGGCGCTGTGCTCCGAATAGCCCAGCAGCATGGCGATATCCACGATTTGCAGGCGTGGATCGCGCAGGTACGACAGCGCCAGTTCGTGGCGGACCAGGTTCAGCTCATCGCGAAAGCTGGTGCCGGCCTCTTTCAGACGGCGCTGTAGCGTGCGTGACGAGGTGCCCAGTTGAGGGCTAATCCGCTCGATGCTCGGCTCACCTTCGCGCAAGGCATGGGTGATGGCCTTGCGCAGCTGTGCCACGAATTCATCCTGTTGTGGCAACTGGGCCAACAGGCGATCCGCATGTTGTTCCAACAGGGAGACCAGCGCCGGGTCGGGGCTCTTGAAGGGCAGTTCGAGCAGTTGCGCGGAGAAACGCAGGACCGCCTCGGCTTGACCGAAGCGTACCGGGCAGCCGAAGAAGGCTTCATACGGGCTGGTGTCGAGGGGACCGGGATGATTGAAATCGATCCGCAACGGGTTGGCGGTGCCGCGCACCAGGGCACGGCAGAACTGCACTATGGCAACCATACCGGTTTCGTTCACCAAGGGGCCTGGCTGGTACTGGCTGACATCCCAGACCAGTTCGAACCAGCCGTCGCCGTCGCGGCGAGTCATGGGAATGACGTCGTACACCAAGCGAATGTAGCGCTCCAGGCGTTGCAGAGCCGTACCGAGATTACCGCAGGCCAGCAGCACCGATCCGAGCACACCGATATGCCGAGCGCTGATGGTTTGACCGAGGTGCAGGCCCAACAGCGGATCGCCTAGCACTTGCGTCGCTGTCACCAGCAGGCGATCCCAGCATTCCACGTCAACGCCGCCGACACCCTCCTGGGCAGGTGTGGGCCAGGGCTGACCAAGCACCGACTCGGGCTCGTGACCGAGCGCCTCCAGGTATTCATAGAGCAGTTGCACGTAGGTCTCGGGCACCACGCGCCTATACAAAGGCTGGCTCATCGGGCCTCCTTGGGTGGCTTTGCCTTTTGTTGTTTGGCGCAAAGTGTCAAGCGAGTCGTCGGATACCGTCAAGCCTTCCTACCGGCAGCTGCCGAGAATGACGGCACTCCAGCCATTCCAGCGGATGCCGTTCATGAACACGATCACCGATCTTCTGGCACCAGCGACAATCCAGTTCTTCTCCAACGGCTCGCGTTGCGTTGCCGATTTTTACCGCCCACTGGGTGCCGGACCTTTCCCGGTGGTAGTGATGGCACATGGACTTGGCGGGACGCGCAAGATGCGTTTGCCTGCCTTTGCCGAACGCTTCGCCGCCGCCGGCCACGCCTGCCTGGTGTTCGACTATCGCCACTTCGGCGACAGCGAGGGTGAGCCACGCCAACTGCTGGATATCAACCGCCAACTCGAAGACTGGAAAGCCGCGATAGCTCACGCCCGTCGACTCGCGGATGTGAACCCGGAGCGTATCGTTATCTGGGGCACCTCGTTCGGTGGCGGACATGTGCTGGCCACCGCGGCCGGCGATGCCGGTGTGGCCGCTGTCATCTCACAATGTCCCTTCACCGACGGTCTGAGCTCTAGTCTTGCCATCAAGCCCCTGGTATCTCTTCGCCTCACCTTAATGGCCCTGGCCGACCGAATCGGTTCGTGGTTCGGCGCCAAACCCATTCTGGTTCCGCTCGCCGGTCGACCTGGCGATACGGCATTCATGACTTCGCCGGATGCCTGGAGCGGCTATAACGGGCTGATCCCGTCAGGTGCGCGTATCCGTAAAGAGGCCGCCGCGCGCTTTGCCCTGGACATCATTCGCTACTACCCCGGGCGCAGTACACCTCGTATCCAGGCCCCCGTGCTGTTCTGCGTGTGCGATCCCGACAGCGTGGCACCGGCGAAGCAGACGCTGCGTCATGCCCGGCGCGCGCCACGTCATGAGATCAAGCGCTATGCCCATGGGCACTTCGATATTTATGTGGGCGAAGCCTTCGAGCAGGTGGTGGGTGATCAACTCGACTTTCTCAAGCGCAACGTGCCAAGCATCCCAACGAAGAGATAAGAATATGTACGACCTTCAAGGCAAAGTGGTTCTGATCACCGGCGCGGCTGGCGGCATCGGTGCCGCCAGTGCACGCGAACTGTATGCGCGGGGCGCCAGCCTGGTGCTGACCGATACCTCGCAGGACGCGGTGGACAAGCTGGCCCAGGAGTTCAACAGCCAACGCGTGTTGCCGCTGGCGTTCGACGTCACCGACGCCGAGGCGGCGAAGGCGGTGGTACGCCAGGCAGTCGAGCGCTTCGACCGTCTCGATGTGGCCTTCGCCAATGCCGGCATCTCCTGGCGGGGCGTACCTGCGACCCTACGCACCTGCGACGAAGCGGAGTTCCGCCGCATCATTGAGGTGGATCTGTTTGGTGTGTGGCACACGATGCGCGCCGCACTGCCGGAGGTCGTACGCAACCGGGGCCAGGTGCTGGTCACGTCGTCTACCTATGCCTACTTGAACGGCATGGCCAACGCGCCCTATGCCGCGAGCAAAGCAGCGGTGGAGTCGCTGGCACGCTCGCTGCGCGCCGAGCTGAGTGCGACCGGGGCCAGCGCCAGCGTGCTCTATCCCGGCTGGACGGCGACCGCCATCGCCAAGGTTGCCTTCGGTGGCAACGCCATCGCCACCCAGATGAACGAGACCCTATTGCCGGCCTTCCTGCACCGAGCGATTGCGCCGGAAAAGGTGGCACGTGGCGTGGTGCGCGGGCTGCAAAAGCGCCAGCCGCGCATTGTTGTACCGGCTCGCTGGGCGCCCATCTCCCTGATGCGCGGCCTGTTCAACGTTTTCACCGACTGGCATCTGGCACGCCATGCCCGCCTGCAACGGTTGCTCCACCAGTTGGAAGAAGAAACCGTTCGCACCCAGCCCCAGGTTGATGCCCACTACTTGCTTAAGGTTCACCCATGAAAAGCTACTCGCTGAACGACCGCGTCATCGCCATCACCGGTGCCACCGGTGGCCTCGGCAGGGCCGCCGTGCAAGCTCTGCGCGACAAAGGCGCGAAGCTGGTCTTGCTGGATCTCGATCTGGATAGCCTGAACGCCATGGCTGCTGCCCTGGGCGGGCCTGATGTCGCTGCCGGCTGGGTGGCCAACGTGCGCTCGATTGAGAGTCTGGAAACGGCGCTGAAGGAGGCCGCGCGACACTTCGGCGGAATTGATGTGGTGGTCGCCGGTGCTGGCGTCAGCTCGGTAGTCGCCCTGGAGTACATCGACCCCGCCACGTTTGACCGGGTCATCGATATCAACCTCAACGGCGTGGCGCGCACCTTCCGCGCTGCACTACCCCATGTGAAGGCGCGCCAGGGCTATCTACTGGCCATCTCGTCCATGGCGGCTTTCGTCCATTCGCCGTTGAACACGGCCTACACCGCCAGTAAGGCCGGAGTCTGGGCACTGTGTGACAGTTTGCGCCTGGAGCTTCGTCAGCACGGCGTGGGCGTTGGCTCGCTCCACCCGACCTTCTTCCAGACGCCGATGATGGAGGCAGTCATCGATGGGCCGTCTTCTACCCTGGTCTGGAACAACCATCAGGGGATCTGGCAGTTCGTCGCGCTGGAGCAGGTGGTAGCCGCCCTGGTGGAGTGCATCGAGCAGCGGCATGACCTGGTGACGGTGCCACGCAGCCTGGGGCTGGTGGCGAAAGCCCCAGGCTTGATGCGCCGGCTTATCGAGTGGATCGGTTTCGACGCCAGAAAAGTCGCCGAAGCGGTAAGGCTCAGCGATGAAGGCAAGACCTAGTGAGATCTGGGCAGCGGCCTGAACGAATGACCGCTTTTGGGGTGTTCGCGGTCTCCTATTAGAAACCGCGGACATTCAATTGAGGGCGTAATCAAATCCCGCAAGCCCCAGCACCTCCCACTCACCCCCTCCCCTACACCCCCCGCAACTGCGCAATATCCCGCCTGGGCGCTGCGCCAAACAGCCGGCTGTACTCCCGACTGAACTGCGAGGGGCTTTCGTAGCCGACCTTGAAGGCGGCGCTGGAGACGTCCAGGTGTTCGTTCATCATCAGGCGTTTGGCTTCGGTCAGGCGTAGCCATTTCTGGTATTGCAAGGGGCTCATGGCGGTGAGTTGGCGGAAGTGGTGGTGAAAGGTCGGCGTGCTCATCTGTACCCGGGCGGCGAGTTCGTCGACCCGCAGTTGCGCGGTGTAATTCAGTTTCAGCCAGTCGATGGCCCTGGCGATGCGGTGGCCCTGGCCGTCGACGGAGGCAATCTGCCGCAGCCGCGCCGACTGGTCGCTCAGCAGCAAGCGGTAGTGGATCTCGCGCTGGATCAGCGGCGCCAGCACCGGGATGGCTTCGGGCTCGTCCAGCAACTCCAGCAGGCGCACGAACGAGGCCAGCATGGCCGGCGTCGCGGTGCCGATGCCCACGCCCTTGCCTGTGCCTCGATCGCGAGGTTGCAGCAGCCCGCCCTGGGCGGCCAGCTCCGCCAGCATGCGCGGGTCGAGCTTGAAGCCCAGCCCAAGGCAGGGTTGCTCCAGGCTGGCCGTCGTCACCTGCGAATTGGCCGGCAGGTCCAGTGAGGTCACGAGGAAGCGCGAAGGGTCGTACGGGTAGGCTTCGCCGCCGACCCACAGTTGTTTTGCTCCCTGGGCGACGAGGACGATGCTCGGCTCGACCATGCACACGGAGGGCGGCGAAGGGATCTCGCGGCGAAAGAAGCCAAGACCGGGGATCGCTGTCGAGCAGTCTCCCGAGTGTTTGATCCAGGCGCCAATGAGGCGCGCGAGGGTTTCCTGGGGCGCCTGGGCGCGGGTGTCGTGTGGGCGTGTCATGTCGGTATGGACCCTCCTTGCCAGACGTTAACCCGGCCCCGGTGCCGCTCCTACCGAAAAAACCAAAGACCAGAGAATCAGGCAAGAATTCCAGCGAAATGCACTACTGGCCGCCTGCACCTGCCCGGGAAAATGGCCATCCAACGTAACGCAGGATGGAGTGTGCAATGTTAGTCAACGCCTATGGCGCCCATGCGGGCGACCAACCTCTGGAACCACTGCAGATTACCCGTCGTGCCCCCGGCGCCCATGACGTGCAGATCGATATCGCCTTCTGCGGCATTTGCCACTCGGACCTGCACCAGGTGCGCGCCGAGTGGCATGGCACGCAGTTTCCCTGCGTGCCCGGCCACGAGATCGTCGGCCGGGTCGCGGCGGTCGGCGCCCATGTGCACGGCTTCCGCCCGGGCGACCTGGTCGGCATCGGCTGCATCGTCGACAGCTGCAAGCACTGCGCCGACTGCGAGGATGGCCTGGAGAACTACTGCGACGGCATGATCGGCACCTATAACTTCCCGACGCCGGACGCCCCGGGCTGGACCCTGGGCGGCTATTCGCAACAGATCGTGGTCCACGAACGCTACGTGCTGCGCATCCGCCACCCCGAGGAACAGCTGGCCGCCGTCGCGCCGCTGCTGTGCGCGGGCATCACCACCTATTCGCCGCTGCGCCACTGGAAGGTCGGGCCCGGCAAGAAAGTCGGCGTGGTCGGCATCGGTGGCCTGGGCCACATGGGCATCAAGCTGGCCCATGCCCTGGGCGCGCATGTGGTGGCGTTCACCACCTCCGACTCCAAGCGCGAGGCCGCCCGCCAGCTGGGCGCCGACGAAGTGGTGGTGTCGCGCAACGCCGAGGAAATGGTCGCCCACGCCAAGAGCTTCGACCTGATCCTCAACACCGTGGCCGCGCCCCACGATCTCGACGCGTTCCTGGTGCTGCTCAAGCGCGACGGCGGCATGACCCTGGTGGGCGCCCCGGCGACCCCGCATGCCTCGCCCAATGTGTTCAACCTGATCATGAAACGCCGGACCCTCGCCGGCTCGATGATCGGCGGCATTGCCGAGACCCAGGAGATGCTCGATTTCTGTGCCGAGCACGGCATCGTCGCCGACATCGAGCTGGTGCGCGCGGACCAGATCAATGAGTCCTACGAACGCATGCTCAAGGGCGACGTCAAGTACCGCTTCGTCATCGACAACGCCACCCTGGCGGGCTGAGCGCGGCAAGCGCCTGATCCCGCTCATGCAGAACAACCTCTGGTAGTCCGTTGGGTGCCCGGCTTGGGCCCCCTTCGCTTCGCGGCACCGAATCCGGTGTCGCGTTTTCCTTCTGCCGCGACCGGAGCCGCTCCAGCACCGGGCCGGCCCCGATCGCCATTCACGCGCCTGCCCGGTCTTCCACCGGCGGCGTGCACCCATTTATGCATCGAAGCGTCCGCAAGACCCGGCCGGCAACGCCCGGCGGTCAGCTCGAATGCTTCCAGCCACACAGGAAACCTGTCGCCATGACCGCTACTTCTCACGCCGAATCGCCCGAACCCCGACACACCTGGGGCGCCGTGCTGGCCATGGCCCTCGCCGCCTTTGCCCTGGTGGCCTCCGAGTTCATGCCGGTCAGCCTGCTGACCCCGATCGCGGCCGATCTGCAGGTCAGCGAGGGGCAAGCCGGCCAGGGTATTTCCGTCTCCGGGCTGTTTGCCCTGTTCACCAGCCTGGCGATCGCCTCGGTGGCGGCCCGGGTCGAGCGCAAGCGGCTGCTGCTGTCCCTGACCCTGCTGATGATCGTCTCCGGAACCGTGGTGGCGTTCGCCCCGGACTACTTGACCTTCATGGCCGGTCGTGCGCTGATCGGCGTGGCCATCGGCGGTTTCTGGTCGTTGTCGGCGGCCACAGCCATGCGCCTGGTACCCGAAGATCAGGTGCCGCGCGCCCTGGCCATCGTCAATGGCGGCAATGCCCTGGCGACCGTGATCGCGGCGCCCCTGGGCAGCTTCCTGGGTTCCCTGATCGGCTGGCGCGGGGCGTTCTTCTGCGTGGTGCCGGTGGCCGCCCTCGCCGCCGTCTGGCTGCTGGTCAGCCTGCCCTCCCTGAAAGCGCAGCCAGCCGCCGGCACCGGCAATGTCTTCAGCCTGATGAAAAGAACGCCGGTGGCCCTGGGCATGCTCGCGGTCAGCCTGTTTTTCATGGGCCAGTTCATGCTGTTCACCTACCTGCGGCCCTTCCTGGAGACGGTCACCCAGGTCAGTGTCACCACCCTGTCGCTGATGTTGCTGGTGATCGGCCTGGCCGGCCTGGCGGGCACCTTCCTGATCGAAACCTTCCTGAAAAGCGCCCTGTATCGCACGCTGATCATCATCCCGCTGATGATGGCGGCGATCGCCATGGCCCTGGTGGCGTTTGGCGCCTCGGTGTCGGTCACCACGGTCTTGCTGGGCCTCTGGGGCCTGGTGGCGACCGCCGCTCCGGTCGCCTGGTGGACCTGGCTGACCCGGGCGCTGCCGGACGATGCGGAAGCCGGCGGCGGACTGATGGTGGCGATCGTCCAGCTGGCGATTGCCGCGGGCGCCACGGTGGGCGGCCTGGCCTTCGACCTGAGCGGTTATCGGGCGACCTTCGAACTGAGCGCGGCACTGCTGGTGGTAGCCGCCGTGCTGGCGGTACTGGCCGCCCGCGCCGCCATGCGCAAGCCTTTCGTGGCAGCGAACGTGGCGGCGTGAGCGGTGATGGGCGTTAACCCAACCGACAGCACAGGGCCGGGTGTCAGCGCGCGCTGTCGATGATCTGGCCGCCGTCAGGCGTCAGGCTGTAGCCGGTGAGGTACTGCCCATCCTTGCTGGCGAGGAACAGCACCACCGGGGCGATGTCTTCCTCCGGCGAGCCATGGCGGGCCAGCGCGTTGCTCGGGGGCGGCCCATCGGCCGCGCCCCAGGTGTCCGCCACCGGCAGGACGTTGTTCACGGTGATCCCGTCCGCCCCCCACTCGCGCGCCGCCGAGCGGGTCAAGGCGCGCACCGCTTCCTTGGCCATGTTGTAGGGGCCGTAGCCGGCCATGCCGAGGACCCCGGCCAGCGAGGCAAAGTTGATCACCCTGCCCGCCCCGCTCGCCTTGAGGTAAGGATGGCAGGCTTGCATCGTCCGCAGATAGGCGATCGGCCCCATCTCGAAATTGCGCTGCAACTGCTCGACCGACAGTTCGAGGACCGACGACGAGACCGCCATGGGATCGAAAGCGTTGTTGACGAGGATGTCGATGCCGCCATAGGCCGCCACCACCTGCTCCACGGCAGCGTCGATCTGGGCGGGATCGGCGATATCGCAGGCCACGCCCAGCGCGGTGCCGCCCGCGGCCTGGATATCGGCGACCACGCGATCGATATGTTCGGCGGTGCGCGAAAGCACCGCCACCCTGGCGCCTTCTGCCGCGAACAGCTTCGCGGTGGCGCGGCCGATGCCACGGCTGGCGCCGGTGACGATGGCAATTTTTCCGTTGAGTCGAGCCATGTTGTTCTCCAATGGGTCAGAGAGTTGCCAGGTGTGCCGCCGGGAACTGGCCATAGGGCGATGGCAGTTCGCGAGCGGCGTTCTGCGTCAGGAAGGAAACGCCCAGCAGCACCAGGCACACCGCCGCCGGCAATGCGCCGCGAGGCTTGCGCACCCCCAGGTGCGCCACCGCCGACAGCAGCAGGTGATAAAGCATCCCGGCATACGCGAGGTCGCTCAGCGCCACGCTGAAGCGCGAGACAATGGCCAGCACCGCCAGCACCTTCACCACGATCAGGCCCGCCACCAGATAGGTGGGATAACCGAGGTCGACGAGGGTCTGGCGAACCCAGTCCCGCTTGACCACGTACAGCGTCGCGGAGGTCACATAGAGCACCGACAACAGCGTGGTGCTGAGCCAATATGAAGCGTGTTCGATCATGAGTTTTCTTCCTGGGTGAGGGTGGTTGCGTCGACGTGGGGCAAAGATGTCGCCTAACATGAAAAGCCACAAGTAGGATGAAAAAGTGATGGTTAGTATGGAAAAGCAGACTAATGACAACGCCGCAGTCAACATGCATGAGGAAATGCGCCGGGCATTCGCCCTGCTCTCAGGCAAGTGGAAGCTGGAAATCATGTGGTTGCTCAATCAGCGGATCTACCGCTTCGGCGAGTTGCGAAAAGCCATTAGCGGCATCACCCAGCACATGCTGACCGCGCAGCTTCGCGAGCTGGAAAGCGACGGCCTGGTGTCGCGCACGGTATTCGCCGAAGTGCCGCCACGGGTCGAATACGAGATCACCGCCAAGGCCCGTGCGCTGGGGCCGACGATGGAGGCGCTGGCCATCTGGTGGAGCGAATATGGCGACAGCGTGCCGGTAAAATCCAAGCCGCGCGGGCGCAAGGCCAAGAAGCTTTAAGCCGGGTCGACCGGGCCATGCCGCGCTGGCTGGAAGGTGATTTGGGGATGGGTGTACCGTTCGCCGGATCGAAGTACCCTGAGGAGCTGCTTAATATGCAAAAAGACATCTGTAAAAAATACGGACTACCCATACTTCCTCCAGACGAAATGGTCGCCATCGCGATTGCCACGCTGGGCAAGTCACCTATTTATGGCGCACGCATTTCGCTGCCGGAAGGGGGGAATGTCAGTTGGTTTATTCACTGCGGAGAACATTCGAGCGCTGATGATTTTTATCAAGCGGTTCACACTGAGCATCTCGGTGAAATGCTGCCACAGGTGCTGAATTACCTCTGTCTGCCCGCTGGCGCCAGGTTCATCATCGATAACCAAGGCTACGAAGATGTCTGGATGGAAGGCTGAAAAGCGTTTGCCCTCGATTCAGGCTGATTGACACAACAAGGACGTATGGAAAATGAAAGTAAAGGTATTGCTCATCGCTTCGCTAGGCGTTCTATCGCTCACTCAAACATCACTGTCCTTCGCGGATAACAATGGGAAAAACCTCTATTCGCAGCGATGTGCCGTGTGCCACGGAGCCGATATCAAAGGAACCGGACCACTGGCCAGTAAAAGCACCCCTCCAACACCTGACCTTACAACCCCCGTTTTCAAGAAACGGCTCAATGATTATCCGGGTGTTATCGTGTCATCGATAATACTTCGCCCAAATGGCGACCTGATTCCAAGAACCTTGCGAGAGAATGGCGTAAAGATACCACCGCACGCCTGGAGCATTAAGGACCTGCGGGATTTAAACCAATACATGAACAGTGTGATTTCAAAAAATCGATGATCCTCGGCCAGTCGCCCTCTCACGAGCACATCGCCAATGAACAATATTGATTTACCCTCCTACAAAACAGCAGGCTGAGTGGAACAATCATGGAGCAGTGCATGGACACTAAAGAAGCACCTGTTCTGATTCAAGTTTATGTAACGGATGATGACGGCCCGTTTTTTGAAGAGCTGCCTGCTCGCAAGATTGACCAGGATATTTACGAGTTGCTCTCCTCTCCTGGTATCGCGCTGAACCTGGCACGAGGAGATATTGTTTCAATCAAAGACAGAGAAGCACCTGCCGTCGTCCTGAAACGAGGTGGAAACTTCTGCATCCAGATCTATGCGGACGCTATTCCTCAAGAAGAAATAGCCTGGCTGGAAAACGCCGTGGCCTGCGAGCTGGGTGGAACCCTGGACGGTGTATTTGAGGGGAACCTGTCATTCGCGGTTCCGGCGCGCAATGGGCTGGAGAAGATCAACGACTTCTTTAACAAGTTCCGAGATAGAACAGGGATTCAGTGGTACTACTCCAACATCTATAAAAACCTGGATGATGACGAGGATGAAACACTTTTATATTGGTGGCTCGAAAGCTGATAGATACTGACGCCCGCGATCATTTCACCAGGCGTTTTTCCTTCGACGGCCGATAGCCGAAATACGAGCTGTAGCACTTGCTGAAATGGCTCGGCGAGACGAAGCCGCAGGCCACCAGCACCTCGACCTGGGACAGTTCGGTGTGCTGCAGCAATCGACGCGCTTCGGTGATGCGCAATTCCAGGTAGTAGCGCTGCGGGGTGGTGCCCAACTGCTCCTTGAACAAGCGCTCGATCTGCCGCCGGGAACGCCCGGCATACTCCGCCAGCTGGTCCATTTGCAGCGGTTCCTCGAGGTTGGCGTCCATCAGGTTGACCACCTCGCGCAAGGGCGCGCTCAACGACACATGCATCGTCGGCTTGATGCGCCGGTAGCGGGACTCCTCGAACGACAGGATGTCCTCGATGCCCTCGACCAGCGCCTTGCCGTGCAGCCCCTTGATCCACTCCAGGGCCATATGGAAGGCGCCGGCGGGACTGGACGCCGTGAGCCGGTCGCGGTCCACCACAAAGGCCTCGCTGGTGACATGGGTGACCTTGGAAATCTCCGCCAGCGCCGGACGATGCTCCGGGTGGATCGCACAGCGGTAGCCTTCGAGCAGCCCCGCGACGCCGAGGAACCAGGCCCCGTTCCACAACCCGGCCAAGGCGATGCCCTGCTCGGCGGCGGTTTTCAGCAGACTGCTCAACTGGGGATCGGCCTTGAGCTCCGTGCGATAGCCGCCGCAGATCACCAGCAGATCGAGGTCCTTGAGCGCCGCCGCGGTCAGGCGCGCATCGGGGCGGATCACCAGACCGAGGTCGCTGGTGACCTCGCCGTCCTGCAAGCCAAAAGTCGTTGAGGAGAACAAGGCGGGACGCAGCAGGTTGGCGGTGACGATGGTATCCAGGGCCTGGGTGAAGGCCGGCAACGAGAAGTGCTCGAGCAGCAGGAAGCCCGCCCGCGCATGCGCCGCGGGCGCCACCCGCGCCTCTTCCAGGTAACGCAGGTTCTTGCCCTTCATGCCGCCACTGAAATCCCGTCGTTCAACCGCCATACGCCCTCGCCTGTCTTACCCGACCCAATGCGGTTTCAGTGTAAATCACCGGAGAAACCCGGCACTGCCCACACCAAGAAACCTGCCCGGACGCCAGCGCCAACAACGCCGCCGTGGCCTGCCGTGTCAACCTCGCAGGCGTTACCGGGCGACGGGATTCTACTGCCCCGCAGGCCCACAGGGGCAGAAAATATCGTCCAGGGCGCGGCCTTAAAAAAACGGCCGCCAAGCCTCGAGTTTGAGCCTTGCGTGCCGGCTAAAAAGCAGCCGATCTGCCAGGCGCCCCGGCGCCGTTTTTTTTCGTTTCTGCGCCGCTTTTGCATTTCTGTGCGACAGATCCCACTTCGGGGGCTCCCGTACCCTTCCCTTGTGGTGTTAGGTTGGGAGGTCAGATATTTCCTAACAATCTGCAAGGAACGCCTCCCGCAATGGATTTCTCCCTCAAGCAACTGGCCGCGGCCACCCTGGTGCTGGCCAGCCTGTCAGCCTTCACCACCGCCGCCCACGCCAACATCACCCCACAGCAGAACGCGGCGATTCTCAAGCGCTTTGCCGATGCCTCGGTCACGGATTTCCGCCAGTTTCTCGGCACCTTGAGCAAAAATGAGGCGGCCAAGAGCGAGGTGATCAAAGAAGCCAACCTCGGCCCGGCCATCAATGCCTTCCTCGACAACAAGACGCTTTCCGCCGAGCAGCAGAACGAGATCCATCGCCTGCTGGGCCTCTATGCGCGGGTGAAGTACGGCAAGGCCGCCACCGAAACCCTGCGCGAACTGGTGGCGATCCCCACCGTGCGCGTCGATGGCGTGCCGCAGCACGAGAACCCTGAGTTCCTCAAGATCGCCGACAAGATCAAGGGCCTGGCCAAGGCCTTCGACCTGAACTTTCGCAACATCGATAACCGTGTCTACGAGATCTCCCTGGAAGGCAGCGGCAAAGAAGTGGTGGGCATCCACGCCCATGCCGACGTGGTGCCGGTGACGCCGGAGAACTGGGTGCTGCAGGACGGCACCAGGCTCGACCCGTTCAAGGTCACCCTGGTCGGCGACCGCATGTACGGCCGCGGCACCGAGGACGACAAGAACGGCATAGTCGTGGCCCTGTACGCCATGAAGATCATTAAGGAAGAGAAGCTGCCCCTGGCGCGCAACTTCAAGCTGCTGGTGGACACCACCGAGGAAACCAGCGGCGACGCGATTCCCTACTACTTCGAACGCAACCCGACGCCCAACTACAACCTGGCGCTGGACGGCGGCTACCCGGTGGTGATCGCCGAGAAAGGCTACGGCACCGTCATGGCCAGCTTCCCCCGGCGTGCCGCCGAGGGCAAAGGCGCAGAAATCGTCTCGATGACCGGCGGCCTGGCCACCAACCAGATCCCCGGCGCCTCGGTCGCCACCCTGGTGACCGACCAGCCCGCGGAACTCGCCGCCAGCCTGCAGAAGGCCGGCGCCGAATACGCCAAGGCCCACGGCGGCGACTTCAGCGTGGCCGCCAAGGTCGAAGGCAAGGACGTCAAGCTGACGGTCACCGGCGTGTCCGCCCACTCCTCCGAGCCCGAGTCCGGGGTCAACCCGGTGGCGCGCATGCTCGACTTCATCAACGGCCTCGACGGCAAGGTCGCGCTCAAGCACAACCCGATCACCGACGCGGCACGTTATGCCGCCGACAACTGGGGCCTGGACTACCTGGGCAACACGCTGGGAGTGGGTTTCGCCGATGACTTCATGGGCCCGCTGACCACCTCCCTGACCTATGTCGGCCAGGACGAAAAAGCCTTCAAGCTGGCGGTCAACCTGCGCGTGCCCAAGGGCAAGACCCCGGAGGTGTTGAAAAAGGAAATTGCCGACAAGCTGGCCGCCTGGAGCAAGCACAACCAGGTCGCGGTGAACTTCGACTATTCGATCGCCGAGCCGATGTACCGCAACCCCGAGGGTGAATGGGTCAAGGCACTGCTGGCGGTGGCCAGCGAAAACCTTGGCATGAAGCACGAGTTCGGCACCTCCGCCGGCGCCACCTCGGTGCATGAACTGCCCAACGGCGTGCAATTCGGCCTGGCCCGTCCCGAGGTCAAGTACACCGGCCACAACGACAACGAGTTCAAGACCGTCGAGCAGTTCCAGCTGGACCTGCAGATCGTCACCGAGATGTTCGGGCGCATCGGCCAGTTGCCGAAACTCTGAGTCGATGCGCTGCGGCAACGCGGCTGATAGGCACAAAAAAAGCCACTGATCGAGTGGCTTTTTTGTGCATCCCGGGGTGGGAGACGCGATCAGTTGTATTCCAGTACATAGGTCAGCGTTGCATCGGCTTTGCCGGCGACGATTTCTGCGCCTGTAGTGACGTAGCGTGCCTTGGCGGCAAAGCGGTATCTCTCGTTGCCAGGGCCGCTGGCTTGCCAATCCAGGGCCACCGCCTTGGCTTTGCTGAATGGCAGTGCCACGTTTTTGTCGCTGGACAGCGAGATGGCAACGCCTTTGGCGATGCCAGGCTGTCCGACACCGTTCAGATTCAGCACGCCATCCCGCACGGAGTTGCCCTCGAAATAAACCTTCACCGGTGGCTTGACCGTGGGATTGAGGCCTTCGCAAACGACATCCAGAGCGAAGGGCTGCTCCAGAACCGACCCGCGTTTCAGCTGCTCTATCGCGGGACGCCCCATATTGATTTCGGTACTGCTCTTGGGGGTATGGCAAGTGGTGAAGAAGGCATTATGTTCGAACTTGGTTTTAAGGCCCGTGCCTTCGATGGCATAAACCGCTCGCATCGGATTGGTATAGCTGGTGTCAATAAAAAAACTGGTCTTGTAGTTGAAGGAAGGCATATCTCCCTTTCCGACACCTATACCTGTACGCACAAAATCTATTCTCACTCTATCGAAAAAATAGAGGATGATCCCATCTCTTATTCCGGTATAGGCAAAAGGTGGATAACTGGGGGTGTACCAGCTAATGGAGGAAAGGTGCCCAATGCGAATGCCGACCCCAGGCACACCAGAGTCGTAAAGCCCTGGACTGCCTCTTGATACAAGGTTGGTAACCACTTCGGTCAATCCCCATTGAGACTTACTGCACCATGACCATCCTCCAGAACGGCGTCCGACCGTTACGTCGTAGGACGCCATTACCCCGCCCATGGGGGCGTACTTCAAGGTGGTAATGGTTGGAAGGCTGGCAATGATCGAAGGATTGTTCGGTGAGCCATACTCAGTCTTGTCGCAATAATCCGCTGCGTAGGCAGAAGTTCCCATGATGCCCCCCAGAACCAAAGCAAGCAGCCCCGCTTGTCGTAGCATTTTCAAAAATGTTTCCCCTCGATACGAGTTCAGAGTGGCGTTGCAGCTTCCCTTGGTGGAAATAAGCGTGAGGGCGGCAGTCTAGGCTCGACAATGGCGGGGTTGAATCAGAGGATTCTCATAATCGGTGCAGCACCCTGCTGCCTTGTTCGTCAGGAGAAGCCATTGAAATTAAAGTTCAGCCACGTGGATGTGCTCGTCAAAGACCTCGAGCAAGCGTGTGCGTATTACGCCCGGGTCTTCGGCGCAAGGATTTCCAGGACCCTGGATTGGCAGCGCGACGGCCTGCATGTGCGTTATGCGATCGTCAGGTTTGGCACGGAACGGCTGATGCTGGTGCAACCCTTTGCCGGAAATCTCAAGGCGCTGATGGATAGCAACGGCGAAGGCACGATCTACCGTCACTGCTATAGCACTCCGGACATCGAGGCCGCCTACGACGAGTTGCTGGCCGCAGGGGTCCAGCCGGAAGACGAGAACGGCACCCCCCTGTCGCGCGACAACCTCCAGTCCCCCAGCGGCACACGCATCCTCTGGCTACCGAAACGCTTCGGGCATTTCTCCATCGAGCTGCTTGAAGAGGCGGAGCTGGAGGCCTTCATCGAGGAAGCATTCGCCGAGGACAGGTAAGGCGCCAGCGCTTTCGCGTTTCTCCTGCCGCATAGGCTGAAACTCCCAGGCCGTCTGGGAGTATCGGCCAATGCGCAACCTCCTGCGCATCCCCATAGTTGTGACATCTGCCAGCAGAGGGGCCCAGGTGCGGCCCCAACGACTGGAACTGCCTAGGAGCCTGTCATGACCACACCCCAATCCCCCACGAACGACCTGACCGCCGATACCTCTTCCGATCTGTACCCCGTCTTCCCCAGCAACGACACACTGACCATCCCCGCCCTGGCGGATGGCGCTCCGCTCGTGGTAGCGACCGGAACCAACGTTGCGCTGGATGAAACCAGCGGGTTGCAGAACGCCACGGCCACGCCAGACCCAACGGGGGACGCCGACGACAATGACATCCTGCTGGCCGCCCTGCCCTCGGCCTTCGCCACCCGGCTGACCGCCCTTGGCGCGGGTACCGCGACGGACGCCGCCCTGAGTGGCTACACCGGTGCCCTGGGCGACACCGGAAGCAATGCCTTCACCCTCAACCTGGCGCCCGGCGCGATCAATGTCGATATCAGCTTCACCGACAGCTTTGGCGCGGCGCTCAATGGCCTGGACAGCGGGCTGGATACCCTCGATGGCATCGACATCCTTCTGTATACCGATACCGACAACAACATCCTGCTGGGCCGGGCCGGAGGCCCTGACGGGGCGATCGTATTCGCCGCCTATATCGAGGAAACCGGCTCGCCGCTGTCGGGCGGCAAGATCTGGACCGTGGAATACCAACCGCTCAAGCACACAGACGCCAACAACCCGGACGATGCCCTCAATCTGCTGGACAAGGTGTTTATCGGCGCCAGCCAGGACCTGACGTTCAACCTGGCCAATGCGCCTTCCGGGCAGAACCTGTTCCTGATGTTCACCAAGGCCAGCCCGACGGTGGTCGACGACGGCGGCGTATTGCGGATCAGCGACCCGACGATCATCGCCACCGGCAAGGACCCCGCCGACCAGTCATCGGGCGTCAACATCAGCACCGGCGACACCATCAACACCAGCCAGGCCGGTGGCCCGACCACCTTCGGCACCAATAGCCAGATGATCACGGAACAGGAAGGCATTCGTTTTACCTTCGTCACCGGCGCCCGGCAGGACATGACCATTCCCAACCTGGATCAGAACGAAGCCGATCTCGAAGCCAACATCGACTTCACCGCAATGTTTAATGCCAAGGCGGCCAATTTCGATATCGTGCAGCTGCAAAGCGGCAAGAGTGCGGTGGTCAAGATCAGTGCCTTCAACACCGCGGTTGAAAGTGGTGCGAGTTTCGTCAA
The DNA here is from genome assembly GCF_003945765.1 of Pseudomonas chlororaphis subsp. chlororaphis. NCBI lineage: Bacteria > Pseudomonadati > Pseudomonadota > Gammaproteobacteria > Pseudomonadales > Pseudomonadaceae > Pseudomonas > Pseudomonas chlororaphis. The sequence continues at coordinate 4,037,930 of NZ_CP027712.1, forward strand.
TGGCTATGCGAACGATACGTTGGTGGCCATTACCAATGTTCGCGTGATCAACATCGCCACGGGACAAGTGATCGAAAACTCGGACGGCTCGGTGAATGACACGAGCATCCTCATCAGCTTCGATGGCGGCGTGGCCACCATCACCGGCGTCAAGGCCGGCTACCAGATCGAATACACCACGGCCGCGGACCACAACCGCGTACTGATCGAGAACGGCGCGGCGCTTGACGCCAAGGGCAATACCCACGCCGACTTCGATATCGGTGGCTTCACCCTGCGCCAGGCCTCCACCACGACCGCCGAAATCGGCTCGCAGATGATCTTCGAGGACGATGGACCGACCCTGGCCTTCGGCAACCTGATCGGCACCGGTACCCAACTGCCGCAACAAGGCTACTGGAACATGGCGGCCGGCGCCGACGGGCTGGATGCCAACGGCCTGGACATCTCGCTGGTGAACGACCAGTTCACCCTGGTCCGGCCGGACAACACCACCACCATCGGCACCGGTACGCTGGTCGAGCAGTCGCCTTCGCCGGATGGCAATGGCGCCTACCAGTTCGCCGGCACCCTGACCGGTGACTTCGACAACAACGCGGCAACCGCCGATACCACTGTCCATTACACCCTGAGCGCCTACGCCAACGGCACCTATGCCCTGGACCTGGAGGAAGGCTTCCGTTCGACCATCGTCCTCAGCAGTGCCGACGGCTCGCTGGCTGCCGGCGGTCCGGACCCGGTGCGCACGCTGATGATAGGCAGCGAGGATGTAGTGTTCTTCGCCGCCAATCCACTGGCACCGCAGACCGGCGATAACAGCATCCTGACCGGTATCGGGCTCGGCGCGCCCGACCCTACCGAAGCGCAGTTGCAGACCAACCCCCTGCCGTCGTTCATCGGCTCGGCGGCCATGAACGTCAGCACTTCGGGCATCGGCATCGCCAACAACAACCTGGAGGGCAACACCACCGCCGGCATCAATGCCGGCGACGAGAGTTTCGTGGTCAACCCCGAGACCTTGTTGACCAGCATGAAGATCTTTATCGACAATTCGGTGCAGGGCTACAACCCGGCCACCGAAGAGCTGTACTACACGATCTACTACGACAACGGCACGACCTCGGGCGCGCCCATCAAGGTGCAGGCCGCCGACCTGCACGCAGAGGCGGGTGGCCAGAAATCCTTCACCGTCCAGTGGGACGGCAGCCATCTGATCGATGCCGTCCAGCTGACGATGGGACTGGGCACGGTCAAGATCCCGGTGATCCAGTTCATCAAGGAGACCCAGAGCCTGGCCAACGATATCCAGCTGTCGTTCAACGCCACGACGACGGACAAGGATGGGGATACCGCAACCAGCGCGTTCGACGCCAACCTGTTCGCCAACGACCCGAGCGACCAGGCCTTCGATTTCAGGCTGGTGGGCACCGCCGGTGAACGGGATGCCTTCAACATCGATCTGTCGGTGGTCGAGAACCAGTATCAGGTCACAGGCTTCGATGCGGGCGCAGGCCAGCGCGATGCGGTGGTGCTCATTGGTGACGCGGGCGCCACTGTGCAGTCGATCGACAATGCCAGCAACGACAGCATCGTGACGATTGCCGAGACCGGCGGACAACTGACGACCATCACCCTGCTCGGGGTCGACCTGCTCAATACCGACATTGTGATGGCCAGCGTCTGAAACCTGGCGCATCAAACCCGTGCGAGGGTGGCCTGGAAACCACCCTCGCTTTTTTTGCCGCGCCGAACGCTCAAGCGGCACAAGGTTTGAAGAGCTCGTCATGGACCGGCACCTTCGCCTCCCCCCGTTTCCCTCCCAGATAGGCTGAAACTCCCAGGCCGCCTGGGAGTATCGGCCAATGCGCAACTTCCTGTGCATCCCCATAGTTGTGACATCTGCCAGCAGAGGGCCCGGGTGCGGCCCCAACGACTGGAACTGCCTAGGAGAATGTCATGACCACCCTGCAAGAAAACCTATCCCTCACGAGCGACCCGCTCGTGGTAGCGACCGGAACCAACGTTGCGCTGGATGAAACCAGCGGGTTGCAGAACGCCACGGCCACGCCAGACCCAACGGGGGACGCCGACGACAATGACATCCTGCTGGCCGCCCTGCCCTCGGCCTTCGCCACCCGGCTGACCGCCCTTGGCGCGGGTACCGCGACGGACGCCGCCCTGAGTGGCTACACCGGTGCCCTGGGCGACACCGGAAGCAATGCCTTCACCCTCAACCTGGCGCCCGGCGCGATCAATGTCGATATCAGCTTCACCGACAGCTTTGGCGCGGCGCTCAATGGCCTGGACAGCGGGCTGGATACCCTCGATGGCATCGACATCCTTCTGTATACCGATACCGACAACAACATCCTGCTGGGCCGGGCCGGAGGCCCTGACGGGGCGATCGTGTTCGCCGCCTATATCGAGGAAACCGGGTCGCCGCTGTCGGGCGGCAAGATCTGGACCGTGGAATACCAACCGCTCAAGCATCCAGACGGCAGTAACCCGGACGATGCCCTCAACCTGCTGAATAAAGTATTCATCGGCGCCAGCCAGGACCTGACGTTCAGCCTGGCCAATGCCCCCTCCGGGCAGAACCTGTTCCTGATGTTCACCAAGGCCAACCCGACGGTGGTCGACGATGGCGGTGTATTGCGGATCAGCGACCCGACGATCATCGCCACCGGCAAGGACCCCGCCGACCAGTCGACGGGGGTCAACATCAATACCGGTGACACCATCAACACCAGCCAGGCCGGTGGTCCGACCACCTTCGGCACCAACAACCAGATGATCGTGGAACAGGAAGGCATCCGCTTTACCTTCGTCACCGGCGCCCGGCAGGACGTGACCGTTCCCAACCTGGACCAGAACGAAGCGGACGTAGAAGCCAATATCGACTACACCGCGGTGTTTAATGCGACGACGGCCAGTTTCGATGTGGTGCAGTTGCAAAGCGGCAAGAGTGCGGTGGTGAAGATCAGTGCCTTCAGCACTGCGGTTGAAACCGGAGCGGACTTCGTCAACGGCTATGCGAACGATACATCGGTGGCCATTACCAATGTTCGCGTGATCAACATCGCCACGGGACAAGTGATCGAAAACTCGGACGGCTCGGTGAATGACACGAGCATCCTCATCAGCTTCGATGGCGGCGTGGCCACCATCACCGGCGTCAAGGCCGGCTACCAGATCGAATACACCACCAGCGCGGACCACAACCGCGTACTGGTCGAGAACGGCGCCGCCCTGGACGCCAAGGGCAATGACCACGCCGACTTCGACATCGGTGCCTTCACCCTGCGCCAAGCCACCACCGCGACCGCCGAAATCGGCTCGAAGATGATCTTCGAGGACGATGGACCGGCAGCGGCCGGAACCGCTGAGGCCGGCACCGTCGACGAAGACGGCCTGGCCAATGGCATCGCCGGCGGCGTCGGCGACGTACCTGGCGAATCCACCAATGCCAACGGCAGCGTGACGGGCATCTTCCAGTCCGGCGTCGATGTGCCGCTGAGCTATGCCTTGTCCACCGACACCAGCGGCCTGCCGGCGCTGACTTCCGGTGGCGTGGCGCTGGTGTACAGCGTGGTCGGCGACACCCTGACCGCCAAGGCGGGCGCCGTCGATGTGTTCACCTTCAGCCTCAGCGCGGCGGGTGCCTACAGCTTCACCCTGCTGCAACCGCTGGATCATCCAGCCGGCAACGATGAGAACGACATCACGATCAATCTGGGTAGCCTGCTGCAGGCCACCGACAAGGACGGCGACACGGTAACGGCCGCCGCCGAGAAGCTGGTGATCACCGTCGATGACGACACCCCAACCGCTGCCGGAACCGCCGAGGCTGGAACCGTCGATGAGGACGGCCTGGCCAATGGTATTGCCGGTGGTGTCGGTGACGTGGCGGGTGAATCCACCACCGCCAGCGGCAACGTGACCGGGATCTTCCAGTCCGGGGCCGACGTACCGCTGAGCTATGCCCTGTCGAGCGATACCAGCGGCCTGCCGGCGCTGAGCTCCGGCGGGGTGGCGCTGGTGTACAGCGTGGTCGGCGACACCCTGACCGCCAAGGCGGGCGCCGTCGATGTGTTCACCTTCAACCTCAGCGCCGCGGGTGCCTACAGCTTTACCTTGCTGCAACCGCTGGATCATCCAGCGGGCAACGACGAGAACGACATCACGATCAACCTCGGCACCTTGCTGCAAGCCACGGACAAGGACGGCGACACGGTAACGGCCGCCGCCGAGAAACTGGTGATCACCGTCGATGACGATACGCCCACCGCCACCGGGACCGCCGAGGCCGGAACCGTCGATGAAGACGGCCTGGCCAATGGTATTGCCGGTGGTGTCGGTGATGTGCCTGGCGAGATCACCACCGCCAGCGGCAGCGTGACGGGGATCTTCCAGCCCGGTGCCGATGGACTGCTGAATTACTCCTTGTCGAGTGACACCAGCGGCCTGCCGGCCCTCAGTTCGGGCGGGGTGGCGCTGGTCTATAGCGTCGCCGGCGATACCCTGACCGCCAAGGCCGGCGCCGTCGATGTGTTCACCTTCAGCCTCAGCGCGGCGGGTGCCTATAGCTTCACCCTCCTGCAACCGCTGGATCATCCGGCCGGCAATGATGAAAACGACATCACCCTCAACCTCGGCACGCTGTTGCAAGCCACGGATAAAGATGGCGACACAGTGACCGCCGCGCCCGAGAAACTGGTGATTACCGTCGATGACGACACGCCCACCGCCAATGGCACCGCCGAGGCCGGCACCGTCGATGAGGACGGCCTGGCCAATGGCATCGCCGGAGGTGTCGGGGATGTGGCGGGCGAAGCGACGACAGCCAACGGCAGCGTCACGGGCATCTTCCAGTCCGGGGCCGACGTACCGCTGACTTACGCCCTGTCGAGTGACACCAGCGGCCTGCCGGCCTTGAGTTCGGGCGGTGTGGCGCTGACCTACAGCGTTGCCGGCGATACCCTCACCGCCAAGGCCGGCGCGGTCAATGTGTTCACCTTCAGCCTCAATGCCGCGGGGGCCTATGCCTTCACCCTGCTGCAGCCCCTGGATCACGCGGCCGGCAACGACGAGAACGACATCACCATTAATCTGGGTAGCTTGCTGCAAGCCACCGACAAGGACGGCGACACGGTGACCGCCGCGGCCGACAAACTGGTGATCACCGTCGATGACGACACCCCGACCCTGGCCTTCGGCAACCTGATCGGCACCGGTACCCAGCTGGCGCAACAAGGCTATTGGAACATGGGGTCTGGCGCCGACGGGCTGGATGCCAACGGCCTGGACATCTCGCTGGTGAACGACCAGTTCACCCTGGTCCGGCCGGATAACACCACCACCACCGGCACCGGTACGCTGGTCGAGCAGTCGCCTTCGCCGGATGGTAATGGTGCCTACCAGTTCGCCGGCACCCTGACCGGTGACTTCGACAACAATGCGGCGACCGCCGATACCACCATCCACTACACTCTGAGCGCCTATGCCAACGGCACCTATGCCCTGGACCTGGAAGAAGGCTTCCGCTCGACCGTGGTCCTCAGCAGTGCCGATGGCTCGCTGGATGCCGGTGGCCCGGACCCTGTGCGCACCCTGACGATAGGGACCGAAGAGGTGGTGTTCTTCGGCGCGAATCCGCTGGCGCCGCAGACCGGCGATAACAGCATCCTCACCGGTATCGGGCTCGGAGCGCCCGACCCTACCGAAGCGCAGTTGCAGACCAACCCCCTGCCGTCGTTCATCGGCTCGGCGGCCATGAACGTCAGCACCTCGGGTATCGGCATCGCCAACAACAACCTGGAGGGCAACAACACGGCGGGCATCAATGCCGGTGACGAGAGTTTCGTGGTCAACCCCGAGACGCTGCTGACGGCCATGAAGGTCTATATCGACAACTCGGTGCAGGGCTACAACCCGGCCACCGAAGAGCTGTACTACACGATCTACTACGACAACGGCACGACCTCGGGCGCGCCCATCAAGGTGCAGGCCGCCGACCTGCAGGCGGAAGCCGGAGGCCAGACCTCCTTCACCGTAGAGTGGGACGGCACCCACCTGATCGATGCGGTCCAGCTCACCATGGGCAAGGGCACGATCAAGGTGCCGACCATCGAGTTCATTCACGAGGTCCAGAGCCTGGCCAGCGATATCCAGCTGGCGTTCAACGCGACGGTGACGGACAAGGATGGCGACACGGCGACCAGCGCGTTCGACGCCAACCTGTTCGCCAACGATACGACCGACGCGCTCTTCGACTTCAGGTTGGTGGGCACCACGGGTGAGCGGGACGCCTTCAACATCGACCTGTCGGCCGCCGAGAACCAGTACCAGGTCACAGGCTTCGATGCGGGCGCCGGCCAGCGCGATGCGCTGGTGCTCATTGGTGACGCGGGGGCCGTTGTGCAGTCGGTCGACAATGCTGGCGCCGACAGCATCGTGACGGTGGCCGAAACGGGCGGACAGATCACCACCATTACCCTGGTCGGGGTCGATCTGCTCAATACCGACATTGTGATGGGCAGCGTCTGAAACCTCGCGCAGGCGAATGAAAGCGAGGGTGGCCTGGAAACCACCCTCGCTTTTTTTGCGCGCCCATATGAGAACCGCGGCGAGCGCTCGAGCAGCCCGTCGAGCCGCTCGACGACGGCCTGTGGCCGCTATCGCGGGCTACCCCTGAAGCCCCCTCAAGGTCCTGTTTACGAGCACTGCTGCGCCTTATCCCGCGTCCCTTCCTGAATAGGCTGAAACTCCCATCCTGCCTGGGAGTATCGGCCAATGCGCAACCTGCGTGGCATCCCCATAGTGGTTGCATCTGCCAACAGAGGGCCCAGCTGCGGCCTCAACGACTGGTATTGCACAGGAGAACGTCATGATCACTTCTAAAACAACCACATCTCCCACGAACGACCTGACCGCTGACACCAGTACCACTCTCTACCCCGTCTTCCCCAGTGACGACACGCTGACCCTCAGCACCGCCCAGGCGAACGGCACTGCGCCCGTGGTGCTCGGTGCGAGAGTGACCCTGGACGAAACCACCGAATTGCAGAATGCCACCACCACGCCGAGCCCGGCAGGAGACGCTGACGACAATGACATCCTGTTGTCCGCCCTGCCCTCGACCTTCGCCACCCGCCTGACCGCCCTTGGCGCCGGAACCGCCATGGACGCCGCCTTGAGTGGCTATACCGGTGCCGTGGGCGACACCGGCAGCAATGCCTTCACCCTCAACCTGACGCCCGGTACCAACGTCCTCGATATCAAGTTCACCGACAGCCTGGGCGCGGCGCTCAACGGCCTGGACAGCGGGCTGGATACCCTCGATGGCACCAGCATCCTGCTGTATACCGACACCAACAACAACATCCTGCTGGGCCGGGCCGGAGGCCCTGACGGCGCGATCGTGTTCGCCGCCTATATCGAGGAAACCGGATCGCCGGTCAGCGGCGGCAAGATCTGGACCGTGGAATACCAACCGCTCAAGCACCCGGACGCGAGTAACCCGGACGATGCCCTCAGCCTGCTGGACAAGGTGTTCGTCAGCACCCTCAAGGACGGATTCGACCTGACCAACGCACCCTCCGGGCAGAACCTGTTCCTGATGTTCACGGGGTCGAACCCAACGGTGGTCGACGACGGCGGTGTGTTGCGGGTCAGCGATCCGACAATCATCGCCACCGGTAAAGACCCTGCGGACCAGTCGTCGGGCGCCAACATCAACACCGGTGACACCGTCAATACCAGCCAGGGTGGTGGCCCGACCACCCTCGGTACCAACAACCAGATGATCGTGGAACAGGAAGGCATCCGCCTGACCTTCGTCACCGGCGCCCGGCTGGATGTGACTGTTCCCAACCTGAGCCAGAACGAAGCCGACGTCGAAGCCAACATCGACTACACCGCGATGTTTAATGCAACGACGGCCAGTTTCGATGTCGTGCAACTGCAAGGCGGCAAGACCGCGATGGTCAAGATCAGTGCCTACAGCACTGCGGTTGAAACCGGCGTGAACTTCGTCAACGGCTATGCGGACGATACGTCGGTGGCCATCACCAATGTGCGCATCTTCGATAAAAGCACCGGGCTGGTGATCGAGAACTCCGACGGCTCGGTGAACGATCCGAACATTGCCATCAGCTTTACCGGCGGCGTGGCCACCATCACCGGCGTCAAGGCCGGCTACCAGATCGAATACACCACCAGCGCGGATCACAACCGCGTGCTGATCGAGAACGGGGCGGCCGTCAACGCCAGGGGCGATAACCACGCCGACTTCGATATCGGTGGTTTCTCGCTGCGCCACCCCTCCACGATCACCACCGAAATCGGCTCGCAGATGATCTTCGAGGACGATGGACCGGCAGCGGCCGGCACCGCGGCGGCCGGCACCGTCGATGAGGACGGCCTGGCCAATGGCATCCCCGGCGGTGTCGGCGACGTGCCTGGCGAGGTCACCAGCGTCAGCGGCAGCGTGACTGCCATCTTCCAGTCCGGCGTCGATGTGCCGCTGACTTACTCCTTGTCGAGTGATACCAGCGGCCTGCCGGCCCTGACTTCCGGCGGAGTGGCCCTGGTGTACAGCGTGGTGGGCGACACCCTGACCGCCAAGGCGGGCACCGTCGATGTGTTCACCTTCAGCCTCAGCGCCGCCGGTGCCTATAGCTTTACCCTGCTGCAACCGCTGGATCACCCAGCGGGTGACGACGAAAACGACATCACCCTCAACCTCGGTACCTTGCTGAAGGCCACCGACAAGGATGGCGATTCGGTGACGGCTGCGGCCGAGAAACTGGTGATCACCGTCGATGACGATACGCCCACCGCGACCGGCGTCGCCGCGGCCGGCACCGTCGACGAGGATGGCCTGGCCAATGGCATCCCCGGCGGTGTCGGCGATGTGCCTGGCGAGGTCACCACGGCCAGTGGCAACGTCACGGGCATCTTCCAGTCCGGGGCCGACGTACCGCTGACTTACGCCCTCTCGAGCGACACCAGCGGCCTGCCAGCCCTGACCTCCGGTGGAGTGGCGCTGGTGTATAGCGTGGTCGGCGACACCCTCACCGCCAAGGCCGGCGCAACCGATGTATTCACCTTCAGCCTCAATGCTGCAGGTGACTACAGCTTTACCCTGCTGCAACCGCTGGACCATCCAGCCGGTAACGATGAAAACGACATCACCCTCAACCTGGGCGCAATGCTGCAAGCCACCGACAAGGATGGCGATACGGTAACGGCCGCGGCCGAGAAACTGGTGATCACCGTCGATGACGACACCCCAACCGCCGCCGGAACCGCCGAGGCTGGAACCGTCGATGAGGACGGCCTGGCCAATGGTATTGCCGGTGGTGTGGGTGACGTGGCGGGCGAAGCAACGACGGCCAGCGGCAACGTGACGGGCATCTTCCAGTCCGGGGCCGATGTGCCGCTGAGCTATGCCCTGTCGAGCGATACCAGCGGCCTGCCAGCCCTGACATCCGGCGGAGTGGCCCTGGTGTACAGCGTCGCCGGTGACACCCTGACGGCCAAGGCCGGCGCGGTCGATGTATTCACCTTCAGCCTCAGCGCGGCGGGCGCCTACAGCTTTACCCTGCTGCAGCCGCTGGATCACCCGGCGGGCGACGATGAAAACGACATCACCCTCAACCTGGGCGCGATGTTGCAAGCCACCGACAAGGATGGCGACACGGTAACCGCCGCGGCCGACAAACTGGTGATCACCGTCGATGACGACACCCCCACCGCAAATGGCACCGCTGGAGCCGGCACCGTCGATGAAGATGGCCTGGCCAACGGTATTGCCGGTGGTGTGGACGACGTACCTGGCGAAGCGACAACGGCCAGCGGCAGCGTCACGGCGATCTTCCAGTCTGGAGCCGATGTACCGCTGACTTACTCCCTGTCGAGTGATACCAGCGGTCTGCCAGCCTTGAGTTCAGGTGGAGTGGTGCTGGTCTACAGCGTCGCCGGCGATACCCTGACCGCCAAGGCTGGCGCAACCGATGTATTCACCTTCAGCCTCAGCGCCGCCGGTGACTACAGCTTCAGCCTGCTCCAGCCGCTGGATCATCCAGCCGGCAACGATGAAAACGACATCACCCTTAACCTGGGTGCAATGCTGCAAGCCACGGACAAGGACGGCGATACGGTAACGGCTGCCGCCGAAAAACTGGTGATTACCGTCGATGACGACACCCCAACCGCCACCGGAACCGCCGAGGCCGGAACCGTCGATGAAGACGGCCTGGCCAATGGCATCGCCGGTGGTGTCGGCGATGTGCCTGGCGAAGCCAGCACGGCCAGCGGCAATGTGACTGCCATCTTCCAGTCCGGTGCCGACGTGCCGCTGACTTACTCCCTGTCGAGCGATACCAGTGGCCTGCCAGCCCTGACGTCCGGCGGAGTGGCACTGGTGTACAGCGTCGCCGGTGACACCCTCACCGCCAATGCAGGCGTGGGTGGGGCCGAGGTATTCACCTTCAGCTTCAGTGCTGCAGGTGCCTACAGCTTTACCCTGTTGCAGCCGCTGGATCACCCAGCGGGCAATGATGAAAACGATATCACCCTCAACCTGGGAACCCTGTTGCAAGCGACCGACAAGGACGGCGATACGGTAACGGCTGCCGCCGAGAAACTGGTGATCACCATCGATGACGACACACCAACGGCGAATGGCACCGCTGCGGCCGGCACTGTCGATGAAGACGGCCTGGCCAATGGCATCGCTGGTGGCGTCGGCGACGTGGCTGGCGAGGCCACCAATGCCAGCGGCAATGTGACGGGCATCTTCCAGTCCGGTGCCGACGTGCCGCTGACTTACTCCCTGTCGAGCGATACCAGCGGTCTGCCAGCCCTGACCTCCGGCGGAGTGGCGCTGGTGTACAGCGTCGCGGGCGACACCCTGACCGCCAATGCGGGCGTGGGTGGGGCCGAGGTATTCACCTTCAGCCTCAGTGCAGCGGGCGCCTACAGCTTCACCCTGCTGCAGCCACTGGACCACCCAGCGGGCAACGATGAAAACGACATCACCCTCAACCTGGGCACCTTGCTGCAAGCCACCGACAAGGACGGCGACACGGTGACGGCTGCCGCCGAGAAACTGGTGATCACTGTCGATGACGACACGCCAACCGCCACCGGCACCGCCGAAGCGGGCACTGTCGATGAGGACGGCCTGGCCAACGGCATCGCCGGTGGCGTCGGCGACGTGGCGGGCGAAGCCACCAATGCCAGCGGCAATGTGACGGGCATCTTCCAGTCCGGTGCCGACGTGCCGCTGACTTACTCCCTGTCGAGCGATACCAGCGGTCTGCCAGCCCTGACCTCCGGCGGAGTGGCGCTGGTGTACAGCGTCGCGGGCGATACCCTGACCGCGAATGCGGGCGTGGGTGGGGCCGAGGTATTCACCTTCAGCCTCAGTGCCGCAGGCGCCTATAGCTTTACCCTGCTGCAACCGCTGGATCATCCAGCGGGCAACGATGAAAACGATATCAGTCTCAACCTGGGCACCTTGCTGCAAGCCACCGACAAGGATGGCGACACGGTGACGGCTGCCGCCGAGAAACTGGTGATTACCGTCGATGACGACACCCCAACCGTAAGCGGAACCGCCGAGGCTGGAACCGTCGACGAGGATGGCCTGGCCAATGGTATTGCCGGTGGTGTGGGCGACGTGCCTGGCGAAGCCACGACGGCCAGCGGCAACGTCACGGGAATCTTCCAGTCGGGTGCCGACGTACCGCTGACTTATGCCTTGTCGAGCGATACCAGCGGTCTGCCAGCCCTGAGTTCAGGTGGAGTGGCATTGGTCTATAGCGTCGCTGGCGACACCCTGACGGCCAAGGCGGGCGCAACCGATGTATTCACCTTCAGCCTCAGTGCCGCCGGTGACTACAGCTTTACCCTGCTGCAACCGCTGGATCATCCAGCCGGCAACGATGAAAACGACATCACTCTCAACCTCGGCACCCTGCTACAAGCCACGGACAAGGACGGCGACACCGTGACGGCTGCGGCCGAGAAACTGGCGATCACCGTCGATGACGACACACCTACAGCCGCCGGAACCGCGGAGGCCGGCACTGTCGACGAAGACGGCCTGGCCAATGGTATTGCCGGCGGTGTCGGTGACGTGGCCGGTGAGGCCACCGTGGCCAATGGCAGCGTCAGCGGTATCTTCCAGTCCGGCGCCGATGTGCCGCTGACTTACTCCCTGTCGAGCGACACCAGCGGCTTGCCAGCGCTGAGCTCGGGCGGCGTGGCGCTGGTCTACAGCGTTGCCGGCGATACCCTGACCGCCAAGGCTGGCGCAACCGATGTATTCACCTTCAGCCTCAGTGCCGCCGGTGACTACAGCTTTACCCTGCTGCAGCCCCTGGACCATCCAGCCGGCAACGATGAAAACGACATCACGATCAACCTGGGCGCAATGCTCCAGGCCACGGACAAGGATGGCGACATCGTGACGGCCACCGCCGACAAGCTGGTAATTACCGTCGATGACGACACGCCAACCGCAAGCGGAACTGCCGCGGCCGGCACCGTCGACGAAGACGGCCTGGCCAATGGCATCGCCGGTGGTGTGGGCGACGTGGCTGGTGAAGCCACCAATGCCAGCGGCAGCGTGACGGGTATCTTCCAGTCCGGGGCCGACGTGCCATTGAGCTATGCCCTGTCGAGCGATACCAGTGGCCTGCCGGCCCTGAGTTCGGGTGGAGTGGCACTGGTGTACAGCGTGGTGGGCGATACCCTGACAGCCAAGGCTGGCGCGGTCGATGTGTTCACCTTCAGCCTCAGTGCTGCAGGTGACTACAGCTTCACCCTGCTGCAGCCTCTGGATCATCCAGCCGGCAACGATGAAAACGACATCACCCTTAACCTGGGAACCCTGCTGCAAGCCACGGACAAGGATGGCGACACGGTGACGGCCGCGGCCGAAAAACTGGTGATCACCGTCGATGACGACACGCCAACGGCGAATGGCACCGCCGCGGCCGGCACTGTCGACGAGGACGGCCTGGCCAACGGCATTGCCGGTGGGGTCGGTGACGTGCCTGGCGAAGCCACCACGACCAGCGGCAGCGTCAGCGGTATCTTCCAGTCGGGTGCCGACGTACCGCTGACTTATGCCTTGTCGAGCGATACCAGCGGTCTGCCAGCCCTGACGTCTGGCGGAGTGGCACTGGTCTACAGCGTTGCCGGTGACACCCTGACCGCCAAGGCCGGCGCAGTCGATGTGTTCACCTTCAGCCTCAGCGCCGCGGGTGCCTACAGCTTCACCCTGCTGCAACCGCTGGATCATCCAGCGGGCAATGACGAAAACGACATCACCCTCAACCTGGGCACCTTGCTGCAAGCCACCGACAAGGACGGCGACACGGTAACGGCCGCCGCCGAGAAACTGGTGATCACCGTCGATGACGATACGCCAACCGCAAGCGGAACCGCCGAGGCTGGAACCGTCGATGAGGACGGCCTGGCCAATGGTATTGCCGGTGGCGTCGGCGACGTAGCGGGCGAAGCCACCACGGCCAGCGGCAGCATCAGCGGTATCTTCCAGTCGGGTGCCGACGTACCGCTGACTTACGCCTTGTCGAGCGATACCAGCGGTCTGCCAGCTCTGAGTTCAGGTGGAGTGGCGCTGGTCTACAGCGTCGCCGGCGATACCCTGACCGCCAAGGCTGGCGCAACCGATGTATTCACCTTCAGCCTCAGCGCCGCCGGTGACTACAGCTTCACCCTGCTGCAGCCGCTGGATCACCCAGCCGGCAACGATGAAAACGACATCACCCTCAACCTGGGCACCTTGCTGCAAGCCACCGACAAGGACGGCGACACGGTAACGGCCGCCGCCGAGAAACTGGTGATTACCGTCGATGACGACACGCCAACGGCGAATGGCAGCGCCGAGGCCGGCACCGTCGACGAGGACGGCCTGGCCAACGGCATCGCCGGGGGTATCGGCGACGTACCGGGCGAGGTCACCACGGTCAGCGGCAACGTCAGCGGCATCTTCCAGTCCGGGGCCGACGTACCGCTGAGCTACTCCTTGTCGAGCAACACCAGCGGCTTGCCAGCCCTGAGCTCCGGCGGAGTGGCACTGACCTACAGCGTCCTGGGCAGCACCCTGACCGCCAAGGCCGGCGCGACTGACGTGTTCACCCTCAGCCTGACGATAGCGGGTGCCTACACCTTCAGCCTGCTCCAGCCCCTGGATCACGCGGCCGGCAACGACGAGAACGACCTGACGATCAACCTGGGCAGCCTGCTGCAAGCCACCGACAAGGACGGCGACACGGTGACCGCCGCGGCCGACAAACTGGTGATCACCGTCGATGACGACACCCCGACCCTGGCGTTCGGCAACCTGATCGGCACGGGGACCGACCAGGCGCAACAAGGCTATTGGGACATGGCCGCCGGCGCCGACGGACTGGGTGCGGCCGGGCTGGACATCTCGCTGGTGAACGGCCAGTTCACCCTGGTCCGGCCGGACGATACGACCACCACCGGCACCGGTACGCTGGTCGAGCAGTCGCCGTCACCGGACGCCAATGGCGCGTATCAGTTCGCGGGCACCTTGACCGGTGACTTCGACAACAACGCGGCAACGGCGGACACCACCGTCCACTACACCCTGAGCGCCTACGCCAACGGCACTTATGCGCTGGATCTGGAGGAAGGCTTCCGCTCGACCATCGTCCTCAGCAGTGCCGACGGCTCGCTGGATGCCGGTGGCCCGGACCCGGTGCGCACGCTGACCATCGGTAGCGAGGACATCGTGTTCTTCGGTGCCAACCCGCTGGCTCCGGCAAGCGGCGCGAACAGCATTCAGACCGGCATCGGGCTTGGAGCGTCCGACCCTACCGAAGCGCAGTTGCAGACCAACCCGCTGCCGTCCTACATCGGCTCGGCGGCCTTGAACGTCAGCACGGCTGGCATCGGCGTTGCCAACAACCTGCTCCAGGGAGACAACCAGGCGGCGATCGGCGCGGCCGATGAAAGCTTCGTGGTCAACCCGGAAAGCCTGCTGACGAGCATGAAGGTGTTTATCGACAACTCCGTGGGCGGTTACAACACGGCCACCGAGGACCTGTACTACAGGGTCTTCTATGAAGATGGCACCTTCTCCAACCTGATCGAGGTCAACACCCTGACGCCAGAGGCCGGTGGACAGGTGTCCTTCACCGTCGAGCAATCGGCCACATCGTTGATCGATGCGGTCCAGCTGACGATGGCCCGGGGCGAGATCAAGATCCCGACGATCGAGTTCACCCACGAGACCGAGAGCCTGGCCAGCGACGTCAAGCTGGCGTTCAACGCGACGGTGACGGACAAGGATGGCGATACGGCCACCAGCGCGTTCGACGCCAACCTGTTCGCCAACGACACGACCGACGTGCTCTTCGACTTCAGGCTGGTGGGCACCACGGGTGAGCGGGATGCCTTCAACATCGACCTGTCGGTCGCCGAGAACCAGTACCAGGTCACAGGCTTCGATGCCGGAGCCGGCCAGCGCGATGCGGTGGTGCTCATTGGTGACGCGGGGGCCGTTGTGCAGTCGATCAACAATGCCGGCGCCGACAGCATCGTGACGGTGGCCGAGACGGGCGGACAGATAACGACCATTACCCTGGTCGGAGTCGATCTGCTCAATACCGATATCGTAATGGGCAGCGTCTGAAACCTCGCACATGCGAATGAAAGCGAGGGTGGCCTGGAAACCACCCTCGCTTTTTTTGCCCCTACCGTCCGAAACGCTCTCACTCACCTCCACGCCAAACGCCCAGGCAGCCCAAGGCTCACAGAGCACGGCGACATGCCTGCGCATTCATCGGGCAGGAAACGACAAGAACGGCATCACCCCCGATCCGGGCAACCTGGACAGCGACAAGGACAGCCACAGGGCTGCCTTGCCTTGATCAGCTCATTTCAGTTCCACCCACGTGGAGTCAGGCGGTTCTTCGTTGTCGGTGAGCCCGTGCTTGAGCGCATACATCAGCAAGTCGATGCGGTTGATCAGGTTGAGCTTCTGATAAATGTTGCTGAGGTGGTTGTGCACGGTGTGCTCACTGATGCCCAGGCGCTCGGCGATGCTCATGTATTTGGCGGACGGGTCGCCGACGATGGCGCGAATCAGCTCCCGCTCGCGCAATGTCAGCCGCGCCTGCTTCGCCTGCTCCAGGTTGCATCGCAAGGGTATATGCCGGGTCGCGGCATAGCCGGAAAGCCCGCCGGACCAGGCGCGGTCCAGTCCAGCGTCGTGATGGTGGACCTTGATGATGGCCCGGACGATCGATTCCGTCGGGTCTTCCGCCAGCACGATGCCGCGCGCGCCCGCCTCGATCGCCTGGGCAACCGGAACGGATTCGTACAGGCCCTTGAGCACCAGCAATTTCATTTCCGGGCTGCGGGTCAGCCCTGCGACGACCTCCAGGGGGTTCAGCGCATCCGGAAAGAAACTGAAAAAGATCACATTGGGACGCAGCTGATCGGCAAGGTCCAGCGCATTGGTGTAGGTGGTGGCCTGGCCACTCACCTCCATCCGGGGCCTCCTCGCATTGATCAAATCATGGAGCCCCATAAGCACGAGGGGGCGGCAATCGATCAGCATCACGCGTATCGTTTTTGTATGGTCTGGCATGATCTTCCTGCCTCCCCTTGAAAAACGATGACCTTCATACGCGTTGGCCTTCCTTGATCGGCCACTCGCTCTTGAAGGACGGATGCGAGCGCCGAAAGGCTCTGAAACGTGCCCGCCCGGGTCTTGGCGACCCGGGGTACAGGCAGAAATTGCGCAGGTTTCCCACAGCCGGGCAAAGCTATTGAAACGGCATAAATAAGAATAACTATCAATAGTTTGCACGTGTCGCAGGGCATCCGCGAGCCCTCAACTGAGTCTAGGCCAGCCCACTGCGCAGCCTGCCAACCCATCCGTCGGTCTTCGACCCAAGCCTGGTGCGGGTGGCTGGGCCGAGGTTGCCCTGGGGCGCCCTATCCCCCGCAAATCAAGCTCTTAGGCTCGCCACGAGCGAGCAGCGGGCAAAGTCGGATCCAACCAGGCTCGTCAAGTAACAGACGAATGGCGCGCAGATAAGTCAGTAGGTAATGAGAGCGTCAATTTATCGACGGGGCCGGCAGCGCCATTAAATCATCGGTTCAACGCCGGTCCTCTGCGCAAGCGATTCTTCAGCCGGGGCAGAAATGCCCCGGTGTCTTACTCCTGGTCCTCGATGCCAACGCCCATGGCCTGGCCGGCACTACCGGGACTCAGCCAGGCATTCACATTCTCGACACTTTCGACCGGTGGTTTTCCCGCCCAGCGATTGAGGGTGAAGACGTTGCTGAGGAACTCGTATTGCGTCTTGAGCAGGTCGCGCCGGGCGCGGAACTCGTTGCGCACGCTGGTCAGTACATCGACGGCGTTGACCATGCCGTAGCTCAGCCCCTTCTCCGCCGCCACCCTGGACAACTGGGCCGAGGCCAGGGCCGAACGACTGGCGTCGATCTTCTCGCCGTTCGAATTGGCGGTCAGGTAGGCACTGGTGATCTCCTTGACCACCCGGCGCCGGATCGCTTCCAACTGCTGCTCGGCGACCAGTTGGTCCTGGTAGAGCCCACGGACCCGCGCCGAGGTCGAGCCGCCGCTGTACAGCGGCACCTGGACGCCGATGCCGGCGACATAGCTGTCGGTGCGGGGCGCCAGGGTATTGTTGTAGCCCTCGTTGGTTTGTTGCGCGCTGAGGTTCAGGCTCACCGTCGGATAGTGCCCGCCCTTGCCACTGCGCAACGCTGCGTTCGCGGCTTCGGCGCCGCTTTCGCTGGCCTTGAGCGTCGGGTTCAGCTCCATGCCATCACGCACCCAGGACTCCAGGCTCTGCGCCGAAACCCGCAGTTGCACGCCATCGCGAATCCGGTTGAGCTTCTCCTTGACCGGACGGCCGACAAGCTCCGCCAGCGCCTCGCGACTGATGCGGGCCTGGTTGCGGGCATCCAGTTCCTGGGCCGCGAGCAGGTCCACCCGGGCCTTGAGGTCGAGCTGGTCGGTAATCATCGCCATCTGCTTTTCGTACAATGCGTTGACCCGGTCCAGGCTCTTTTGCGTGGTCCGGCGCTCGGCCCTCACCAGCTCCAGCTCATCCTCGGCCGCCAGCGCGGTGAAGTAACGCCGCGCCAGCTCCACCGCGGCCTCGGCCTGGGCGTCCAGCGCTTCGGACTCGGACTGCTTGGCCAGGCTCTTGAACTTCTGGTAGTTCTCCCACGCGGCCTTGTTGTAGAGGTACTGGCGCAGCACCAGGCTGTAGCTTTCGCTATCGAAGCTGCGCTGCTGTATCAGGTCGTTTTCCTGGTGGATCCGGTTCGTCCCGGCATTCAGCGACAGTTGCGGCAACAGCGCCCCCAGGGCCTCGCGTTGATGCTCCTGGCCCGCCTGCGCTTGCGCAAAAGAGGCCAGGACCTGTGGGTCTTCCAGCCGTGCCTCGCGATACAACTGCATGAGGTCGGTGGAATAGGTCGAGGCATTGACCCCGGTCGACGTTACCGCAGCGGTTTGCGCCATGGCGGCCCCCGCTGCAAGCATGAATGCACTCCCTAGCAGAACTGACGACGCTCCCACGGGTCACTCCTCGATCATTGATTGAGACATCACATCCCGGGCCGGCTGCATCAGGTACTGCAACAGCGTGCGTTGCCCGGTGACGATCAGCACGTCCGCCGGCATCCCCGGCAACAGCTTGCGCTCCCCCAAGGTACGCACGCCGTGCTCGGTGACCCGGACCCGCGCCAGGTAATAGGCGGTCCCGGTCTTTTCGTTGGTCAACCGGTCGCCCGAGACGCTGCTGACCTCGCCTTCGATCACCGGCGTGGTCGAGCTCTTGAACGCGCCGAAACGGATATCGGCGCGCTTGCCGATGGCGATACGGTCGATGTCCACCGGCGCCACCTGGGCCTCGATGACCAGTTCGGACACCGAGGGCACGATGTCCAGCAAGGGCGTCGCCGAACGCACGACACCGCCAATGGTGTGCACCGTCATGCCAATCACCATGCCCGCGTCGGGGGCGCGGATGACGATACGGCTGAGGCGGTCTTCCAGGGCCGAGTTCTTCTCTTGCAGGTCGTAGATCTTGGTCTGCACCTCGGCCAGCTGCTTGGCCACGTCGGAATCGAAATCCTTGTCGACCTGGAGGATCTGCAACTGGGTTTCGTTGATCTGCAGACGGATCCTGTCGATGGTGGAACGGTGATCGGCCACCTCCGACCTGAGCATCCCCAGCTTGCGGTCCTGCTCGAGCAGACGTTGCTTGTCGACGAAGCCCTGCTTGAGCAGCTCGGACAATTCGCCGATTTCACCGCTGTAGGATTTCTCGAGTTGCACCTTGACCGCGATCATCGACTCCAGGCCCTTGATCTGCTGGTGCAATTGGCCAATGCGCTCGCGCAGCACCGCGATCTGGCCCAGCCGCGAGCCCCGCCGCGCGTTGAATACCTGGGTCTCGCCCTGGCGCGCCTCCTCTCCCCGCACACTGGCAGGATCGCTCATCGGCCCGAAGTCGATCGCCAGCAACCCATCGCGCTCGGCAATCAGCCTCGACTCCATGGCCCTGGCCGCGATCAGCAGGCTTTGGGTCGCCTCGTACTCGGAGCGCAGCTGGGCATCGTCGAGGATGATCAGCGGATCGTCACGCTTGACGATGTCGCCATCATGGGCCAGCACCGATTTGACGATGCCGCCTTCCAGGTGCTGGACCGTCTTGCGGTAAGTCTGCACGGTGACCACCCCCGGCGCGTAGGCGGCACCGTCCAGGGGCGCGAGTGCCGCCCAGGTGCCGAACAGGCCGAAGGTCACGCCGACAATGCCCATGCCCAGGCGGTGGGCCTTGCGATCGGACACCGGCAGGTCGGAAAAGCTTTCGATTTGACGACTAGGCATAGGATTCACCGCCATCGTCCTTGCGGGCATCGATCGACGCCACGTTGGTCACCACCGGTACTGGCCCGGCATGTTTGGGTACCGGCGGTTGCTGCCCGCTGAGTTCGGCCAGGACTTCCTCGCGCGGCCCGTAAAGGCCGACCATCCCGGCTTTCATCACCAGCAGCCGGTCGAGTTGCGACACGATGTTGGTGCGGTGGGTAATCACGAACAGGGTCGCGCCGGTGTGCTTGATCTGCCCGATGGCGGCCGCCAGGGCACGATCGCCGACCTCGTCGAGATTGGAATTGGGTTCGTCGAGAATGATCAGCCGCGGGTTGCCGTACAGCGCGCGGGCCAGCCCGATGCGCTGGCGCTGCCCTGCCGAGAGCATGAAGCCCTCGCTGCCGATGACGGTGTCGTAGCCATCGGGCAACAGCAGGATCATTTCGTGGACGCCAGCGGTCCTGGCGGCCTGGATGACCTTCGCCGAATCGATCTCGGCGAAGCGGGCGATGTTCTCGCCGATGCTGCCCTCGAACAATTCGATGTCCTGGGGCAGGTAACCGATATACGGGCCAAGCTCATGCTTGTCCCAGGTACTGATGTCCGCGCCATCCAGCCGGACCACCCCATGCTGCGGCGGCCAGACGCCGATCAGCGCCCTGGCCAGGGTCGACTTGCCCGAGGCGCTCGGGCCGATGATGCCCACCACGCAACCGGCCGGTACGCTGAAACTGATGTTCTTGAGGATCGGGGTGCTCGAGCCAGGCGCCGTGACAATCAGGTTCTCGACCTGCACCTGGCCCTCAGGCGCGGGCAAGGACAGACGCTCGGGTTGCGCCTGTTGCTTGCCAAGGATGTCATTCAAGCGGTTGTACTGCGAACGGGCCGCGATAAAGCCCTTCCAGCTGCCGATCATCAGGTCGATGGGTGCCAGTGCCCGCCCCAGCAGCACGGCCCCGGCGAACACCAGGCCGGCCCCCACCTGATGGTCCACCGCCAGGTAGGCCCCCAGGCCCAGCACCAGCGATTGCACCAGCAGGCGGAAAGTCCGCGAAAGCGTGGTGACCATGCCCCCCCGGTCGCTCGCCAGGGATTGCAGCAGCAGAACGTTTCTTTGCCGGCGCCCCCAGCGATCCATCAGGGTTTCCAGCATGCCCATGGACTCGATGACTTCGGCGTTGCGCAGGTTCTTGGTGGTATGGAGGGTCGCGCCGATATGCTCCCTGTTGGCCTGGGCCAGTACCGGCCCCGTGAGCTTCTCGTTGACGAAGGCGAGCACTATCAACAGCAGCGCGCTGCCCGTCGCGACCCAGCCGAACCAAGGGTGGAACAGGAACATCACGGCGATATAGATCGGCAGCCAGGGTGCGTCGAAAAAGGCGAACAGACCGCTGCTGGAAAGAAACTGTCGCAAGCCCGTCAGGTCGTTGAGCGACTGGGCCGAGGCATCCATGCCGCCGCTGTCCAGGGCCCGTTTGAAACTGGCCTTGTAGACCTGGCGACTGAGCAGCACATCCAGCCGGGTACTGACCCGGACCATGATGCGCGAACGAACCCATTCCAGGGAGCCGAGGGTGATCACCAGCAGGGTCATGATCAACGTCAGCATGGTCAGGGTGGTCAGGCTGCCGCTGGTCATCACCCGTCCATACACCTGAAGCATGTAGAAGGTCGGGACCAGCATCAGCGCATTGATGAAGAAACTGAAAAAGCCGACGAAAACAAAGCTGTCTCTACAGACCTTCAACGCATTTTTCAGACTGTTTTCTGGTGTGCTTTGCATTGAAACCTCTGCTCGAAAGGCCAGCCTTTGTGGAGCTTAGATCACGCCGGACAGCTGCGCGCAGCCATTGGCCGGATCGCCTCGGACAACCGGCATGCCCCCGGCAACGGCCCGGCGCGCGAGCACGCGCAAGAGCCTCGCGGCTTGGAGACCGGAGGGCTCTGGCACGGGCTATTGGCGCCATAGTGGGCGGCTGGAAGGTGGCTGCTGCAGGGGCGCCGCGGAATGCCGGGACAGGCTTTCCAGGCGCGCGACAGGTTCGCCGCACACCTGCTCCGCCCTGGAGAATCCGATTGTCGGTAGCGACAGCTGCAATGCGCGCAGCGCCTGGGTATCCCGATGAGTCTAGTTACTGGATTGGCCGGCCGGCCTTGCGATGACCAGCGGTGTGCTCGTAGCGGATATCGGGTAGGCGGGAGGGGGTGCTTTCGTGCGCAAGCGGCTGATTGCGATCATCCGCCTGTCACTCGCGGGTGTTGATATCGCGCTGCACCCGCTTGAGATGGTTTTCAACGTAGAAAGCCGCTGCCTCTTCGTCGCCGGAAACGATCGCTTCGTAAATCAAGCGATGCTCCGCCACGTAGAGCTGGATGCGATTGGCATCGTATATGCCATCGTCGCGCAAGCGGTTCCACAACGGCTGCGCCATGCTCGCGGCCACTTCATCGGCGATCTTCACGATCAGCGCATCCTCGGTCATGACCGCGAGCTGACGGTGAAAGAGGCGGTCGGATTCGCTCCACAATGCTTGCTGGCTTATGTCATTGACGTCCTTCACCCCGGCCATCTGAGCCAGATAGTGCTCAGCCCGGGCATCGCGCTTGCCGCGCCTGGCTGCCAGTCGCGCAATAGCGGGCTCAATCAGAAGCCGTACCTCAAGAACGCTGTTTGGACTGAAGTCAGCTTCTGACCTGGAGCCCCGCTGCATCAAGGGTTGCTCCATGACCCGCTCGGCAACGTAGGTGCCGGAGCCCAGGCGGGTCACCACCATCCCCTCATTCTGCAATGCACCTATCGCTTCACGAACAGCGGGCCGGCTCACCATGAAACGCTGTGCCAGGTCCCGCTCCGAAGGCAGGCGCGATCCGGGCAGGTAGGTGCCATTGATGATTCCCGCGCGAATTTCATCGGCAACTTGTTCGTAGATTTGCTTGGGGCGGAAATCGCTTTGCATATCGCTTTGGTTGTTTTTCAAGGTCACCTTACCAATTTTTCAGACTTACCTTACAAACCGCTCTAGATCGGGCGTATCACGACCAATTTCTTGGTTTTACCCAGCGAACAGGTCGATTTTCAAACCGAATCAGGACTTTCCGAGCCCATCCTTCGTTGCAACCTGTAAAAACCGAACGTAGGTTAGCCGACAACTGGATCGAAAAACAGACCGGTATTCACGCTATGCGGCGGTTCTATCCAGTGAAATAAACAGCCAAAGCTTAATGCGGTTTCCATAAAACCAATTCCCACAACATTGTTGTGTAGAAGGCGCCAATGAATAACAAAAACATGAAGCTGAGAGTGGTCGGTTCTACGTTCGGGATTTCACATTCCCAGCCAGGGGCGCATCGCCCATTCACTCATCAATGAGGGCAGAACATGTCGTTATTGAATGAATACGGAGCTGCGCTCCTTCTCGGTCTGGCACTCACCCTGCTGCTCTCCGTGACCAGCTGGCTCGCTGCCTTTCTGATCGCCCTGGCACTCACGCTGGTGCGCATGACAAAAGTGCGGGCTCTGGAACTTCTGGTGCTGGCTTTCATCGAGTACCAGCGCAATGTCCCGCCACTGGTGCATATCTTCCTTTGGTATTTCGGGGTCAGCAGCGTGCTTCCTGAAGCGCTCCAGGACTGGGTCAATGCCAACCATGGCGAGTTCATTTTCGCCGCGCTGGCCATTGCTCTCTACTACGGCGCCTACTTCGCCGAAGACATCCGCAGCGGCCTGCGCAGCATTGCGCAAGGTCAGCAAGAGGCCGCACGGGCGTTAGGCCTGAGCTACGCCGCAGCCATGCGCCGGGTCGTCCTGCCACAAGCTCTGCGCGTCGCCATTGCTCCGCTGGTCAGCGGCACCGTGATGCTGGTGAAAACCACCAGCCTGGCCATGGTGATCGGCGTCATGGAACTCACGTACGTGACGAAGGAGATCTCCAGCGCCACCTTCCGCATCTTCGAAACCTACGCAATCAGCACTGTGATGTACGTCGTGGTCGCGCTCGGCCTGCTGTTCCTTGGCCACTGGCTGGGCCAGTGCCTGCAGATCAAGGGGCGCTGATCATGCTCGATATCATCCACGAGTACTGGCTTCTGTTCCTGATCGGCGCTTATCCGAATGGCCCGCTGGGTGGCGTGGTTGCCACGCTGCTCCTGTCGATCACGGGTATCGGCCTGGCCCTGCCCCTGAGCGTGCTGCTCGCGCTGGCCCAGCTCAGCCAGTACAGGGCGCTGCGCTACCCGGCTTGCGTGGTGCGATACGTACTGCGCAGCATCCCGCTGGTCATGCTGATTTTTGCCACCTACTTCATCGTACCGATGCTGCTGGGGCGTCCTGTCGCCGGGTTCACGACCATGGCGGTGACCCTGGTGATCTTCCAGGCCACCTACCTGGCCGAAATCGTTCGAGCCGGCATCGAGGCATTGCCGCGCGGCCAGGCCGAAGCCGCTGCGGCCCTGGGCATGGGCTACTGGACACGGACCTGCAGGATCGTCTTGCCCCAGGCGCTGAAGAACATGCTGCCCAGCATGGTTGGCCAGTTCGTTACCACCATCAAGGACACGTCCCTGGGGTACGTCATCGGGGTGAATGAGCTGACCTACGCCGCCAACCAAGTGAACAGCAGCGTCCTGACGCAGCCCTTCGGCGTCTTCCTGGTGCTGTCGCTCGTTTACTTCGTCATCTGCTTCACCCTGACACAGTCCGTTCGTGTGCTGGAGGCGCGTATCGAGCGCCACAATTCCCACACGTTCCCCCTTCCCCGCATCAGTCCTTCCAGTGAGCCTGTAGCGCAATGACAACCATGAAAACCACCGCCTGCCATACCGGCGCTGTGTCCCGGGAAAACCTCATCATTCAATTGAGCGGCGTCGAAAAGTGGTACGGCGAACATCGCGTACTGACGAACTTCACCGCCGAGGTCGAACGAGGCCAGGTCGTGGTCCTGTGTGGTCCTTCCGGCTCCGGCAAGTCCACGCTGATTCGCACCTTGAATCGCCTGGAGGAAATCAACTCCGGCACCATCCGTGTCAACGGACAAGACGTGCAGGGCAAGCGCGTCGACATCAATACCCTGCGCAGCCACATCGGCTTCGTCTTCCAGCAGTTCAACCTCTTCCCCCACCTATCGGTGCTGGAGAACGTGACCTGCGGGCCGCTCTGGGTCAACAAGGCCGATCGGCAAGCGAGCCGGGAGATTGCCCTGGAGCTCCTGGCCAAGGTCGGGCTCGGCCACAAGGCGGATGCCTACCCCAACCAACTGTCCGGTGGTCAGCAGCAGCGCGTGGCGATTGCCCGGGCGCTGGCCATGAAACCTCCCGTGATGCTGTTCGACGAGCCGACCAGTGCCCTCGACCCCGAGATGGTCGGCGAGGTGCTTGCCGTCATGAAGGCGCTCGCCAGTGAAGGAATGACCATGGTGTGCGTTACCCACGAGATGAAGTTCGCGCGCGAGGTGGCGGACGTCGTGTGGTTCATGGACCAGGGCGAACTCCTGGAGGTTGCCCCTCCGGAGGACTTTTTCAGCGCCCCGAAGCACCCCCGTGCCGAGAAATTCCTTTCCGATATCCACCGCCACTGAATTTCACTTTCCACCTGGAGCATCTGCATGAGTACCCGGTTCCCTGCTACAACCGCACACAACGACGCGCCGATCATCATCTGTGACCGGACCAGGACTGCGCAGCTTCTGGACTTCGACAGGCTTGTCGAGGCCATCGCACAGGCAGCGGCGGAGTTGGCTGCCGGCCAGATCAACAGCCCGGAGCGAATGGTCGTACCGCTGGGCGAGGATGGAGTCTTGCTGAGCATGCCCGCCACGGCTCAGGACATCGGCATTCACAAGCTGGTCAACGTCCATCCCGGCAATACCCAGCGCCAGCTTCCCACCCTCCATGGCACCGTCACCCTGAGCGACGCCGCCACCGGCAAGGTCATTTGCCTGCTGGACGGGCCGGAACTCACCGGGCGCCGTACCGCCGCCGTGACGCTCCTGGCGATCCGCACCCTGCTCAAACGAGCGCCGCGGCAGATCCTGCTTTTCGGTACCGGCGCCCAGGCGCGCTACCACGTGCAGGCAATCCATGCGATCTACCCGCAAAGCACCGTGTGGGTACGCGGGGTGGATGCGCAAGCTGCCTCGCAGTTCTGTACCGGCAATCGCCAACTGCATGAGCACCTGGAGCCCTGCGGCCCCGACATTCCGGCTGCCGTGGAGGTGGTCATCACGGTGACCACCAGCACCGCGCCGGTCTACAACGAACCCGCCCGGGCGGGGCGGGTTGTCATAGGCGTAGGCGCATTCAAACCGGAAATGGCCGAGCTGGGGAAAGTGACCCTGGACGGAAGCGATCTCTACGCCGACGACCCGGCCGGCGCCAGGCACGAGGCCGGCGATCTGCTGCAGGCCGGCATTGACTGGTCGCGCGTGAGCTCGCTTGCCGACGCGCTCCTCAAGGAAATCGACACCTCTCGCCCCGCTGTTTTCAAGAGCGTAGGCACCGCAGCCTGGGACCTGGCCGCCGCTCGTGTGGCACTTCAGGCGCTCGCTGCGAGCGAGTAATCGAACGAGGTCGCTGGTGGCGGATCTCTCCGCTCAGAAGCCTGCGGCCCTGAACCGGCCAGCACTCTTGCGGGCTGGTACACACTCAAGAAGGACTCTTTCCATGCAAGTTACTCGCACCATTAGCACCGTCGAAGTCCATACCGGCGGCGAGCCGTTTCGCATCGTCACCTCGGGCCTCCCGCGCCTGCCGGGGAAAACCATCATCGAGCGCCGAACCTGGCTGCTGGAAAACGCCGATGAGATCCGCCAGGCGCTGATGTTCGAGCCGCGCGGTCACGCCGACATGTATGGCGGCTACCTGACAGAGCCCGTGTCCCCGAATGCCGATTTCGGTGTCATTTTCGTGCATAACGAGGGGTACAGCGATCACTGCGGTCATGGCGTCATTGCGCTCGCCACGGCCGCGGTAGAGCTGGGCTGGGTAGTGCGGCAGACTCCCGAAACCCGCGTGGGCATCGACGCGCCCTGCGGTTTCATCGAGGCCTTTGTGCAGTGGGACGGCTGCCACGCCAACGGCGTGCGCTTCATCAACGTCCCGTCCTTTGTCTACAAGCGTGAAGTGACGGTAGAGACGCCTACCTATGGCGCAGTCACCGGCGACATCGCCTACGGCGGCGCCTTCTACTTCTACACCCGCGCGAAGCCCCATGGCCTGGAGATCCGCGAGTCGTCGATCGAAGCCTTGAAGCAGTTCGGCGCAGAGGTCAAGACAGCCGCCAATCTGGCATGCCCGGTCGTTCATCCCGACATTCCGGGCATCAACCATATCTATGGAACCATCATCGACGGCGCACCGCGCCATCCGGGATCGACCCAGGCCAACTGCTGCATCTTCGCGGACAGGGAAGTCGATCGCTCGCCGACGGGCTCCGGTACGGGCGGTCGAGTGGCTCAGCTGTATCTGCGAGGTGAAATCACCCGCGATGATGTGCTCGTCAACGAGTCCGTCATCGGGTCCGTCTTCAGCGCCAGAGTCATCGACGAAACCCGTGTCGGTGAGTTCCCCGCCGTCATTCCAGAAGTGT
Organism: Pseudomonas chlororaphis subsp. chlororaphis; assembly: GCF_003945765.1. Classification (NCBI taxonomy): domain Bacteria; kingdom Pseudomonadati; phylum Pseudomonadota; class Gammaproteobacteria; order Pseudomonadales; family Pseudomonadaceae; genus Pseudomonas; species Pseudomonas chlororaphis. The sequence goes on from NZ_CP027712.1 coordinate 4,065,442, forward strand.
CCGGGTCCGCCTATATCTGCGGCTTCTGCAACTGGATTCTCGATGATCGAGACCCCCTGAAAAACGGCTTCCTGGTCCGCTGAGCGCCCCCCTGAAAACTCAGCTGAATGGGCAGGTTCTGGCTCAACAGACAACGCAAATTCCAGTACAAGAAATCTGAGGATGTAGCAATGAAGCTTCGAATGGACGTTCTGATTCCGGTGGTTGCAGGTTGCTTTTTTCTGGCCACGGCCCAGGTGCGTGCAGAGCAGTTGGCTGACATCAAGGCCAAAGGGACGCTGCTTTGCGGGGTGCTGGATATTTTCGAGCCGTTTGGCTATACGGATACCGGCAGTCGAGCCGTCATAGGTTATGACGTGGATATTTGCAACGCAGTCGCCAAGAGACTCGGCGTCAAGGCGGATATCAAGCCCGTATCCATCGAGGCGAGAATCCCCCAACTGCAACAAGGCCACATGGACCTGCTTGCGGCCGGCCTGGCGTACTCTGCGCAGCGCGCCGGGCAAATCGACTACTCGGATGCCTACTACGTCAGCCAGAACATTGTCGCGGCGCGGACCAGCCGTGGCTTCACCTCTATCGGCGATTTAGCGGGCAAACGAATCAGTTTCGTGAAGGGCTCCATCAGCGAGAGCTACATCAAAGAGCAAATACCCACGGCTACCACCATCGGTTTCGAGGATGTATCGACGGCTTTCACCGCCCTGATGCAAGGCAAGGTCGAGGGCTTCAGCACATCCGAAGAGACCTTCCAGAAACTGGCCAGCCGTCTCGGCGCCAATGCATCCAGCTACGCCACAGTTCAGCCTGCAATCGGGCTCGAGATCTGGGGGCTGGGGGTGCGAAAAGATCAAAAGACCATGCTCCAGGCCGTCAATGGCGCCTTGCGCGACATGGAAGCGTCCGGCGAAAGCCAGGCGATTTTCGACAAGTGGCTCGGCACAGGAACCCTGTACAAGATGCATCGCTCGTTCAAGGTCGAACCCATCGAGTGAACGCAAAACAGTGCCGGCTAGCACATGTTGGCCGGCCCCCTCCTGCACCATCGTTTCATTGAGGATGCCGTCATGCCCATCATCCGGGTCGAGCTCTTACCGGGCCGAACACAGGAACAGAAAACCTTGTACGCCACCGAAGCGACTCGGCTGGCCGCCGAAATCCTGAAGTGCCCGGTTGAATCCGTGGACGTGATCTTTACCGAGATTGAGCCCCGGGACTGGGCCCGAGGGGGGCGGATGCACTCACCTGCATCCGACTAGCCCAGCCTCTCTATCCGTTGTCAGGAGTCGCCAATGCTCCTATAGAGTAATGCCTAGTTCCTTGAGCAAGGATCCCGCTCCCCCTTTCCCGCATCAGGCTTTCGAGCAGGCAGGCGGTGCCCAGTCCCCCATGTCGGGGTTGCTGCACACGTCGTTGACCATGGTCTGGCCACGGGCAGCGATTTTCTGGCCTTCCTCACGCTTGGCCGTGGCTTGCTGCAAGGTGCGCTCGGTGGTGACGGCTTCCTTGGGCACATTCGTCTTCGTCGCTGTCTTGGTGCTGGTCTTCTTGCTGGCCGCCTTCTTATCGGTGGCGGCCGGAGGCTTCACGGCGGCCACCTGAGCAACGTCCTGGCGTTGCACACCGACCGTCTGCAGGTCTTTCTCATAGGCCTGGGTGTAGACATCGATGCTCTCGCCGGCACGCCCGTCCGCGGCGGCCATCAGCGCATTGGTTTCCTTCAGGCCGCTGACGATCTCGGCCAAGCGCAGGCGCCCTTCACTGTCGCTGATCTTCTTCGCCTTGCGCGCATTGAGCAGTGAGGTGAACTCACGCTGGTAGCAGTTCTGCGCGGTACGGGTGTAGCTGATGCTGCGGTCGATTTCGCCGGTACTCTGGCCGATGTCGCTGGCGTAGGAAGCAATGCGCGCACGGTCGTCGCTGATCTGCTTCTGGCGTTCGCTGTAGTAGCCGGTCGCGCCCCCGACCAGGGCCCCGGCGGCGGCGCCTATCAGGGCATTGCGGCCGGCATCGCCGCTATTGCCGACCAGGGCCCCGGTCAGGCCGCCGAGCAGGCCACCGGCAATGGCGCCGGTGGCCACCGACTTGGTCATCGACTTATCGGAACTGCGCAGCTGGCTGACCGGCTCATAGCATTGCGGGTAGTACTCGACCTTGGTTTGGGCCGCGACCTTCGAGCTTGGAGCCCCGAAGCCCGCGCAACCGCCCAGCAGCACTGCGCAGCAGACCGCGGTAGGCAACGGCAGGGTACGAGCAAGGGTCGAAGCGCAGTTCTTGAGTGAAGTATCCATGGTCATGTCTCTCCTTTTTGTGCGTATCAATTGCGTTTCGGCTTCGGCGCAGAGTGAGCGCTGTCCCACGTGAGCGAAGCCTGCCGACGCTACATCCAGCCTAGCGGGTCTTCGCCACCACCGACGGCAGTTCCAACACCCTGCTCAGGGTCCAAGAAGCTCCTTCAGGATCGTCTCCGGATCGGCTCGGTGCTGCTGGCGAAACTGCCCCACATGCCTGACGAAAAGCGTGGCACGGGCCATGAGGCTTTTTCCCAGCACCGGTTTGTGATTGAGCTCTTCCCGGGTCCGCTGGAACTGCGTCTGGATCACCTCGTCGGTGTAGCGCGTTCCGGTCGCCAGGTTGTCGATGTAGATCGCCAGGGCACCCTCGAGCGCACTGCGCCCATTGGCGATGGCCGTTTCATAGAGCTTGGCGGTGGCTTCGTCCTGGGCGGCCCGCGCCTGATCGCGATCCTTCTTCAGGTTGGTCAGGCGAATGTTGTAGTTGTTGACCGTCTCGGCCACCAGGGCCGCCGACTGGATCAGGTTGCCTGCGGCCTCCTCGCGCTGCCGGGCGATCAGCGACACATTGCGCTTGAGCTCTTCGTTCACCCGCGCCAGGCGCGCCTGCAGGTTCGGGTCGGTGCTGCTGGCGATGAGACTATCGAGTAATTGGGTCGGGTCTTCGGCAGCCTCGATTTCATCGGTCAGGCCCGCCAGACGGCCTTCCTTCTGCCACTGCTCGAACAGTTCCTCGTAGCGTGAGCGCGGTGCCGACAACGCGCCCAGGGCCACCCGGAAACCGGTGGTGGCGTTGCGCTGTTCGCTGCCGTCGGCGGCGAACAGCGGGTATTCCCGGCGCATGCCGGTGAACAGCGTCAGCTCGCCTTCCAGGTAGTTGCCGCCCTTGACCACAAAGCCGCCGTAACTGCCCTGGCGGCGGCCGGCGTGGACCAGTTGGAAGGACTCCTGGACCATCTCCGCGGCATTGCCGATCACGTCGAACAGTCCCAGTGGATTGGGTTTTTTCAGCCCGACCGGCAACAGCCGCGCGCCCTGCCCCGTGCCCCCGGCGACCTGGCTGAACACCGCCCAGTCCCCTAGCGGGCCATCGCTGTCGCTGCCTTGCACCTTGCGCGGAAACAAGCGCGCCTCCAGCGCCTGGCGGCTGACCGCATGGCCACCGCGGGCGGCGAACTCCCACTCCACTTCGGTCGGCAGGCGGACGAAGCCCATCCCGCCGTCCTCGGCCGCTTTGCCGCGGCCGCTGACCGGCAACCGGTCGCGGTGGTACTTGAGCAACCAGGCGCTGTACACCGCGGCAAAGCGCTCGGCCTCGAGGCGCGACAGCTTGACCTTGGGCAAGCGCGCGGACATGTCGGTCATGGGCGCACAGGCCGGTGCCTCGCCCTGCCCGGCCAATGCCGCCTCCTGGGCCATGACCAGGGCGTATTGGCGCTCGGTGACCTCGTATTTGCCGACAAAATAGAACATCGGCTTGAGCAGGCTGTCGGCCTCGCTCTTGGGCAGGGTCGGGGCGATTCGGGCTTGCCAGTCGGCCGGTAGGTCGTCGAGGACGAACTGACCGTTGATGTAGTCGCGCCGATAACCGGAGATGAAGGATTGCCGGTAGCCCGGATCGTCATCGCTGAAGGGATAGCCAAGATTGACCTCACGGTCGTCCAGGGTGCCCTTGGCGAGGACATAGACGTAGCGGAACACCAATTCGCCTTCGCAAGGCAGCGGCAGGCTGAGGTCATCGGGCAGCGGTTTCGGGTTATCCGCCGGGGCGTCCTGCGCCTGCGCCGCGCCGGCCAGCGCCAGCATGACCAGAGCCTTCAGCCAGACTAAGCCCCTCAGCCAGACCAGAACCCTCCGCCAGTTACACATCGCGCAGTCCTTCCGATGCTTCGATCCGCGCCGCGCGCCAGCCACCGGAGGCCGCCGCCAGCAGGCAGCAGAGCAGCGTCAGCAGCAGGGCCAGCAGGTAGTGGACCGGCAGCAGCCGGCAGGCGAACTCCCCCGTCACCGGTGCGAACAGCCGGTTCAGCCCGGTTTCGGCCATGCCGTACAAGCCCCAGGCCAGCAGCAGGCCGAACACCCCGGTGTACAGCGCCTGCAGTACGACGAAGGCGATCAGGGCGCCGGTCGAAAAACCCAGCAGGCGCAATACCGACAAGGCCCTGCGCTTGCGCTCGACGGCGGCCAGGGCGCTGGCGGTCATGGCCGCGAAGGCCCCGGCCAGGGCCAGGCTGGCGATGACCCAGAACACCAGGGTCAGGTTGTGGCTGAGGGAGCGCACCTGGGCGATGACGCCGGCCTGGGTCGCGACTTCCAGCTGGCGCTCGGCGAAATACCGGCGCAGGCGCTCCACGCCGTCCAGGTCCGCGGCGTAGAGACGGAACCCCGGATACACCCGCGCCGTGTTCGCTTGTGGCTCGTACCCAGGCCAGCCCTGACCGTCGCGGTAGTCTTCGGCGGCTTCCAGCAGGGCCAGGGGCGCGAACAGCGCATCACGCGGGAAGGCCGCGAGTGGCAAGACCCCCTGCACCCGCAGGCGGGTGCGCTGGTATTCCTGGCGCCCGCCGACCTGACGGCCGAACGCGGCGCTCAGCACGTCGCCGCCCTGGACCCCGAGTTTCTCCGCCGCCCGCTGGCTGAGCAGAATCTGGTCCGGCGCATCGGGCAGCAGCGCGGGCGCCACCAGCGGGTCGCCCGCGGCGGTGGGGATCATCTCGACCGTCAACGCCTGGCCGGCCGAGTCCGGGTAGAGGTCGGCGGTCGCGGCGATCTGTCGGGTACGCGGCACGACGAAGGCCACCTCGGGACGCGCGGCCAGTTCGGCGATGGCCTGGGCGCTGAAGCGCCCGCCGCCCATGGGCACCACTTCCCGCACGGCGGGGTCGCGCTCCAGGCGTTCGGTCAGGGTGGTGACCAGGCCGAACTTGAGGCCGAACAGCACCAGCAAGGGCGCGAGCACGGCGACCAGGGCCAGGACCGCGCAAGCCGACAGGCGCACCTCGGCGCGGTAGTCGTGCCAGGCCAGCAGGGCCATCAGGGCAAGCCGCATCAGCCACCTCCCGCCAGGGTCGCGGTGACCCCGCCATCCGCGCCGCGCTGCACCTGCAAGGGATGCAGCTGCAGCCCGACGCGCCGGGCCAGCGCCTCGTCATGGGTGGCGACCAGAATGCACACGCCGCGTTCCTCGGCCTGGGCCACCAGCAGTTGCATGACCCGTTCGGCGTTCAGCGGGTCCAGCGAGGCGGTGGGCTCGTCCGCCAGCACGATGCTCGGCCCATGGGCCAGGGCCCGGGCGATGCTGACCCGCTGGCGCTGGCCCACGGACAGTGCCGCTGGCAGCTTGTGCAGCTGGTCGGCAATTTCCAGCTGTTCGGCCAGGCGCCAGACCGTGGCATCGGCCGGCAGGCCGAGCAGCGCCCGTGACAAGCCGATGTTGCGCTGCACGTCGAGAAAACCCAGCAACCCGCCCGTCTGCAGCACATAGCCCATGACCCGGCTGCGCAGCCCGGCCAGCACATCCTGGCGGCCGCTGCGCCAGAGCCCGGCGACATCCAGCGTACGGTCGTCGGCGTGGCATTCGAAGACACCACCCGGGTCCGGGGACAGCACCAGGGCCAGCAGGTCCAGCAGGGTGCTCTTGCCGCTGCCGCTGGGACCTACCAGGGCCAGGCGCTGGCCCGGCCGCAGGTCGAGCCGGGGCACCACCAGGCTGTAGCGCTGTGGTCCCTCGCCGCGGGTCTTGCGAATATCTCTGAGCTTGAGCATCAGGGCAGCGTCGCCAGGGGTACGCGGTACAACGCATCGCCCGGCTGGGCCTCGCCGAAGCGGACCCAGTTGGCGCTGTCGTTGTGGAAGGTCTCGTACAGGCGGATCTTCGACTCCAGCTCGTCGATGAAGTCCTGCTGCTCGGCCACGCTCAGGGACAGCCAGAGGTCCTGGGTCATGGCCAGCGATTTACTGCGATACGGCAGGCCGTCCAGGTACTCGCCGAGGATGCCGCCTTCGACCAGGTTGCCGCCCTGCTTCAACCGCGTCGGGTCGCGGCTCATGTGAGCGCTGGCGCTGGCGATTTCCTGGAAGAAATCCTTGGGCGAGGTCTGGGTACGGCGGGCCGCGTCGACGATCAGTTTCAGCGACTGCTGCAGGTCGTTGAGTTGCAGCTTGGTCAGCAGCACGCAGACCTGGAAGGCCGGCAGCGAGGGGTTGGTCAGGTCATGGTCGGAGGTCCAGGCGGTGATCAGCTGCGGTGCACGGACCGCCGACTGGCGACCGAGAAAGTCCATTTGCATGGCGTAGCCGATGGCCGTGGCCTTGCTCGCGACGCTCGGTGCCCCCTGTGACGGCGGCAGGCTCGGCAGCTGGTTGTTGCGCGCCTGATGCACCTGTTCGGCGAATACCGAGCCGATCTCGGCGACCGTATCGCCGAAGCGACCGACATCGCCGCCCGCCACCGGAATGTACAGGTCGCCGATCTGCGGGTTGGCGTCGGCCGTCAGGCTGCGGTACTGCTGCTCGGCGAAGTCATGATTTTTCCGACCGGCCTCGGTGCGCAAGTGCAGCGCATAGAGCTTGATCCGTTTACTGAGGGCGGCTTCGCGCACCTCGGCTTCGTTCATCTGGGTGTGCCCCAGCGGATCGTTCTTGCGCAGGGCGCCAGCGTCGGTGACCAGCAGGATCAGCCGCCCGGCATAGGGACTCCAGTCCATGCCCTCGACCGCCGCCATCACACCGGCGAAGGCATCCTCATTGAAGGCGTGGCTGGATACCTTGGTGGCCTTGACCTGGCCGGCCAGCTCGAGGAAGCGCTGTGGATCGCGGCCCTGCTCCAGGCTCACCAGGGTTTGCGCCACATATTCCAGGCCCGGGGTTTTCTCGACATTGCTGCGAAACCCCACCAGGCCGAAGCTGACGCTGTCCAGGTCGCCACGGCTGGCGATCTGTCGATGCAACGCCTGCACCACCTGGCGCACCCGGTCGATGTAGGGCTGCATCGACACCGAGGTGTCGACCACCAGCACTATCGCCGTGCGGAAGGCATCGCTGGCGGCCTTGGCCGCCCCCCCGGCCTTGCCCAGGGGCGTATTGCCGGGGTCGATGGAGGCCACATTGAGCAGTTGCACCGGCTGACCGTCGGCATCGAAACTCTCGCGGGCCTCGAAAATCGGCAGCAGGTAGAACTGGTCCTGGGGAATGGCGCTGGCCACAGGCTCCAGCGCGACGATCTGCGGGTCCACGCTGCCTTCGTTCTGCGCCTTGTGCAGTGCGCTACGGGCCTGCGCCGTGTCCGCCAGAAACCGCTCGAGGGTGCTTGCTTCGCGCAGGAACATGACCGGCGAACGACCGGAGCGCTCGGTGAACTTCAGCACCAGGCTCTGCTTCCAGTCGCTGGCCTGCTCGGCCGGCAACCAGCCATCGCGCTGGCCATCGCTGGCGGCGCCGACCTCCAGCCAGGTGCCACCCGCCACCGCCTGGCGCTGATAGACATATAGCACCGAGAACGCCGGCAGCGCGGCACCGCTGGGTGCCGCCCCGGGCTGGCCGGACACCTGTGCGCCGGGCTTGCTCAGCACGCGCTGGAACAGGGTTTTCTTGCCCGGCATCAGCAGCGGCCGGTCGCCGCCGTCGGCGTTCGTCGCCAGCGGCGGTTGCGCTGCGCTGGCCGTCTTGGCGGGCGAGTCCTGCTCATCGCCAGCCGGCGTTTTTTTGGCCTCGACCTGACCGTTTTCCGGCTCCACCGGCGGCGCCGAGCGCAGCCACCAGTAGCCCCCGCCAGCCAGGGCCAGTGCGCCGGCCACGGCCACACCGAGCAGCGCCAGCAACGGCCGGCGCGACCCGGGCGGCTCTGCGCCGAGGCTTGCGGCCTGTTCGGATCTGGCCGTGGCGGCAGGCTCGGGCTCTGGCGCAGCGAGCGGCGGCATGTCCAGGGAAACCGGCGTCAGCCCGCCCAGGCCGGTCGTCGCGGATTGGCCGACGACCGTGGCGGGGGGCAACGGCAGTGGGCGGATCTGCGTCGCCTCGGCATCGGCCGGCCCGGCGGGCGGCAGGTTGTCCAGCGCGGCGATCAGGGCATCGGCATTGGCAAAACGCTCGGCCGGGTCCTTGGCCAGCAGCTTGCGCAGAATCTCCTGATAATGGCCGTGGGTCATGGGCAGTTCGGGTAGCGGCTCGGTCAAGTGGGCCAGGGCCGTGGACAGCGAGTCGCTGCCGGTATAGGGCAGCTTGCCGGTGAGTATCTCGTAGAGCACCACCCCCAGGGCGTAGAGGTCGGTGCGCCCGTCGATCTGCTGGCCGCGGGCCTGTTCGGGACTCATGTAGCTGGGTGTGCCCACGGCGAAACCGGCCTGGGTGAACTGGGTGCTGTCCTCCAGGGACTTGGCGATGCCGAAGTCCGATAGCACCGCCGAACCGTTGGCGCGGAACAGGATATTGGCCGGCTTGACGTCCCGGTGTACCAACCCCTGGGCATGGGCATACCCCAGGGCCAGGGCGATCTGGCGCAGGTAGACCAGGCCCTGCTGCGGACTGAGCCCCTCGGCGATCCGTTCCTTCAGCGTCCCGTTCGGCAGGTACTCCATGGCCATGTAATAGAAGTGGCCGACATTGCCGATGTCGTAAATGGTCACGGTGTGCGGGTGGGAGAGCCGCGCCAGGGTCTTGCCCTCGCGCAGGAAGCGCTCGCAGAAGCTGCGGTCGGCGGCCAGCGCGGCGGCCATGACCTTGAGCGCCACCTTGCGCTCCAGCGAGCGCTGGGTCGCCAGGTAGACCGTGGCCATGGCGCCCTCGCCCAGCTCGCGCTCGATCCCATAGCCGGGAATGTCCATGTCCATGCTCGAGCGTGCTTCGGCTGATGCGTTTTCAGTGGGCATTGACGACTACCGCCGTGATGTTGTCGGGAGCGCCCCGGGTCAGCCCCAGGTGCACCAGGCTGCGGACCACCTCATAGGGGCTCGCGTTGCCCAGCACCTCGCGCAGTTCATGGTCCTCGACGGTCTTGGTCAGCCCGTCGCTGCACAGCAGGAAGCTGTCGCCGGGACGCACCTCCAGGTCCACGGCCGAGAGTTCCAGCCGGTCCTGGGTGCCCACGGCGCGGGTGACGATGTTGGCCATGGGGTGCTCCCGCGCCTCGTCCTCGCTGAGCAGCCTGCTGTCCAGCAACTCCTGGACATAACTGTGGTCATGGCTGATGACCTCCAGCTGGCCCTCGCGCAGGCGATACAGGCGGCTGTCGCCGGCCCACAGGCAGGTGGCCTTGTCTGCTCGGGCGGCAAGCAGCACCAGGGTGCTGCCCATGATGCCGACACCGCGCTGCGCGGTTTCCTGGCGAACCGCCGCGTTGGCCTGCTCCAGCCCCGCCCGCAACGCCTGGACATAGGCCGCCAAGGAGGGCTCGGGCGGGATGGCGCGCAGCGTATCGACGATCAGGCTGCTGACGAAATCGCCCGCCGTATACCCGCCCATGCCGTCGGCCACCACCCAGAGGCCGGCTTGCACCGCATCCAGGCAGGCGTCCTCGTTGACCTGACGCACCATGCCGACATGGCTGTGGCTGGCGGATTCGTAACGCGTTACGGCTGACGACATGCCCTGGCTCCCGAAATGTTCCTAATTCCCAAAATCAGCTCCCGAAATCGAACTGCGCGGTTTGCGCAAGCGACGCGTAGCCGCCCTCGCCCAGCAGAAAACCGCTGAAGTCCTGCGCCGCCGGCAACCCCTGGCAACGCAGCAGGCCAGCGGCGACCCGTCCGGAGCCCTTGCCCCACCAGAGGCTCGCGCCCTCGCAGGCGTGCTGCATCAGCACCGCCCCGCGCGCCGCCGCAGTCGTGGCGGCGAAGCGCACCTGCCCCTGCAGCGCCTGCATGCCCGGCACCTGGGTGCTACAGACCGGGCTACCGAGAGCCGGCACCGCGGCCTCGAAGGCCTCGACAGCGGCCTCGGGCTCCAGGGTCGAGAGCAACAGGACCTCGGCGGCCTCGAACCAGTCATCCGGGCCGGCCACCAGCGCGCCCAGATCGGTCTCGGCCTCCAGCAGCAGCGCGATGGTTAGCGGGAAGTAGCGCCCGACCCGGTCGACGCTGGGCATCATCACCCCCACCGCCGCCTCACTGCCGAGCAGGCCCGGCGCCACGGCAAAGCGCCACAGCGGGCTGACCAGGTAGGCGTCCAGCCAGGCCGCCCCCAGCGCCGCCTGGCTGCTGGCCATGCCGGCGGAGAGCCAGGCATCCCAGCGCTCGATAAAGGTCGACGACAGGCCGCGGTGGATGAAATCCCCGCGGCCGGCCAGCTTGCCGTAGAAACCCGGGCTGCTCACAAGCGCTCCGGCAGGCTGAAGCCGGACACCAGCCGACCCTTGAACGGGTTGAACGCGCTGCTGGCGCGCAGTTCGCAGGAGATGCTCGCAGTGTCGACGCGCATGCGCAGGGTAAAGCGGTCCGGAGCATTGCCCTGGGTCAGGTCGGACTGCTCCAGCAAGCGAAACCAGGCCCAGGGTCCCTCCAGGGTCAGTCCCGAACGACCGGCGCTGGTGGGCGGCGTGACGGATAGGCGCACCACCCCCAGGCTGTTGGGGCTGGGCCATTGCATCGCCATCGGCCGGCTGGGGCCATGGTCGTAGCTGAGCTGCTGGCCGTCCAGATCGAGCAGGAACTGACTGATGGAGGCGTCCATGGCCACGGGCTTGAGCTCGAAGCGTACCGCCGGCTGGGTGCCTCCAGCGCGGAAGTAGGCATCGCGAATGGCCGCGGCGCGTTGGAAGGTTTGCAGCACGCCCGGGCCGATGCCGAGTTTTTCCGCGGCGCCCGGCTGCCAGCGCCAGTTGCTGGTCGAGGTGTTGACGTAGGGTTGCAGGTACTTGCGAAAGTAGTTGTCCATCACCCCGCCCACGCCGAAAAAGTTGCCGAAGTCCTCCAGGGTGGCCTCCCGCGAACTGGAGTTGACCAAGGGATAACGGCCGGCCAGGGACTGGCGGTAGACATTCACCACCTCACTGATCCAGGCCGCGTTGAGCTGGGTGCGGATGCTGCCCATCATGCTGCTGGTGGTGGCGCTGACCACCGAGTTGACCAGCTTCTGCACCAGTGGCGGCTGACGCTCGGCGCCGAGCTTGACCCGTGATGCCGTGGCCACCGCCTGGTTCTTCGCCTCGCCCAGCAAGGCCTCGCCGCTGGCGCCGCTCATGGCGCTGACCTGCACATAAAGCTCATTGAGCTGGGCCAGCAGATCGTCGATCGGCGCTGGCCCATCCCCATGGCTGGTCACCAGGCTATTGAGCTCGGCGAAGCGCGCGGTGATGGGGTCGACCTGCGAGGTTGCCGACGAATCTTCCTGGGCCGCTTGTCCGACCAGCGAGCCGAGCTGCTGCTTGAGTTTGTCCACGGTGCCGTCGGCGGCCTTGAGCTTCTCGGCCAGCAGGCGATCTTCTTGTTGCAGGTTGGTTTCCCTGGCCACCGCATCGAGCAGTTTCTTCAGTGGCGAGTTTGGCCCGGAGAGCACCCGCAGCACATCGGCGGCCTGGGCGATGCCGTTGATCGTGACGAAATCGAGATCGCCGAGCAGTGTTTCCCATTGGTTGAGGAAATCCTGGAAGTACAGGGCACGCACCTCCAGGGCCAGGCTGGCGACATCCTGGTTGTCGTTCAATGGCCGGCCGAGTACCCACTGTTCCTCGGCCAGGGCGCCGGACTGGCTGAGGCTGGCGACCATGAACGCCTGGCGGTAGCCACGGTAGGTATAGAAACCGGATAACGGATCGCTCAGCGGCTTGCCGCTCTTGCGCGTGAACACCAGGGCGGCGTCGCGCCCGGCCGCTTCGCTGAGGCGAAAATCCGCTACGCCCTCGGGCAGCTTCTGGCGTTTCACCCGGCTGTAGACCCGCTGCGCCACGGACATCTGTTGCAACTGCCGACGCAGGTCGGCCAGCAGTTCCTCATCCAGCCTCGCCGGCGGTGGCTTGTGGGCGAACAGCGCATTGAGATGCTCGGCCAGGGCCAGGCGCTGTTCCGGGGCCAGGTCGCGCGGCAGGCTGTGGTCCCAGTCGAGGTTGATCCAGGTCTTGATGGCATCGGCGTCATAGTGCTCGGCGCTGGCCAGCATCAGGTAGACCTTGAGGCCTTCGTAGAGAAACTCGGTGTTGCCGCCGCTGCGCAACTGTTCCTCGATGCGGGTCAGCAGACGCGGCGCCAGCACCGCGATCAGCAGCTTGCGGTACACGCTGGCGGCTTCGGCGCCGAGCATGTCGCCCTGGAACAGGCCATAGCCTTCGGCCCAGGACAGCGAATTGTCGGCGACATGGCGAACGGCGTTGAGCAGCGGCAGCACGGCCAATACCTCGCGCTGCGCCGGGCTGAGGGATTCGACCTGCCCCTTGAGCGGCGCCAGGCGCGCGTCCACCTCGGCGATATAGGCCTGGTTGGCGCGGTAGCTGGCGACCCAGATGGCCGTCACCGTCAGCAAGACCAAGGCACTGGCGGCGAGTACACCACGATTGATCCAGCGATGCCGGCGCTCGACCTTGGGGTTACTGCCGACCAGGCCGCGCTCGCCGAAGGCGACATCGCGGAACAGGCGGGTGATGAAGTAACTGCGGCCTGTGCCGGTCTGGCGCGCCAGGTGCTGGCGATCCAGGTTCATGCTTTGCGCCATGCTGCCGATCAGACGGTCGATGGGGCTGCCTTCCTGGGTGCCGCTGGTGAAGTACAGCCCGCGCAACAGCGCCCGCTCTTCATAGGGATTGGGCTTGAATACCCCCTCGAGGAAGGACGACAGGTTGTGACGCAACGCCGCGAACTGCTGGATGAAGCCGTAGATCAGATCGCGTCGGTTGGGGTCGCGCTCCTGTTGCAGGCGCTCGACCAAGCGCTCGGTAAGACGTGCCTCGAGGGCGGTGAATTCCTCGTCGAAACGGGCCAGCGGGCCTTGGGCACTCTTGCCATCGTCCAGGGCAAAGGTGACGCCCCAGACCTGCGCGCGCTCTTCCTTGCTCAGCGCATCGAAGAACTCCATGAACCCCGGCACCAGGTCGAACTTGGTGAGCATCACATAGATCGGGAAGCGCACACCGAGCTGGCTATACAACTCCTGTACCCGCGTGCGGATGGCCCGGGCATGGGCGCTGCGCTCGGCTTCGCTGCCCAATAGCAGGTCGGACAGGCTGATGGCGACGAAGACGCCATCGATCGGCCGGCGCTTGCGCTGGTTCTTCAACAGGTCGAGAAAGCCCAGCCAGGCCGCCTTGTCCACTGCCGCATGGCTGTCCTGGGTGGTGTAGCGCCCGGCGGTGTCCAGCAGCACCGCTTCGTCGGTGAACCACCAGTCGCAGTTGCGCGTACCGCCGACTCCGCGGATCGCCCCACTGCCCATCTGTTCGGCCAGCGGAAAGTGCATCCCGGAATTGACCAGCGCGGTGGTCTTGCCCGAGCCCGGCGGGCCGATGATCACGTACCAGGGCAGCTCGTAAAGGTTGCGCCGCTCGTTACCGCCGAGCTTGCTGCGCTTGAGCAATTGCAGCGCTTCGTCCATGCGTTGCTTGAGGGTTGCCAGCTCTTCGGCGGTGGCGACGCTGGCCGCATCCGGCGCCACCGCCGCCAGGCCCTGCATGACCTTGGCGGCGTTGCGCCGGGCCTGGACGATGCGCAATACGCGCACACCGATCCAGGCCAGGAACAACAGGCCGATCAGCGCCCAGCGTACGGCCGCCGGGGCCAGGGGTTCATAGGCGGCGACGATGATCAGCGGACCGAGGAACCAGATCACCAGGCTCAGGGCGAGCAGGCCGAGCAGCGGCACCACCCAGCGCACCAGGAAATTGATAAAGGCCTTCACTGGTTGCCCTCCGCTAGCACGGTGATCTCCACGCGCCTGTTCCTGGCGCGTCCGGCGGCGCTGTCATTGGAGGCGACAGGTTCGGCGTCGCTGCGCCCTTCGGCGGTGAAGCGCTCGGGTTGCCCGCTGCGGGCGGCGAGGATCTCCATCACTTGCTGCGCGCGATCCTGCGACAGCTTCCAGTTCGAGGGGTAGCGCAAGGTGGCGATCGGTCGGTTATCGCTGTGCCCGGTGACCTGCACCGTGCCCTTGATCTGGCGCAGGGCATCGGCGACGCGCAGCAGCAAGGGCTGCAACTGTTCGGAAATGCTCGCGCTGCCCGAGGCGAACAACTCGTCGCCACGAATGGTCACCACCGAGCGATCCAGCGCATCCTCCACGGCAACGCGCTGGGCCTTGATGTCCTCGGCGAGGAAGCGCGCCAGGCGCGGGCGTTCGATCAACCTGGGCTGCTGCGGTGGACGGTCGATGGTTTGCACCGGGATCTCGCCCAGGGCGTGGATATTGCGAAACACCGGCTCGGCGTCGGCCGCCAGCTTCAGGCGCAAACCGAACAGCAGCAGCAACAGCACGGCCAGGCAAATGGCCACGCCAACCCAGGGCGGCAGGAACTGCGACAAGCGATCGCGCACCACGCTGAGCCCCCGCCAATGCGGCGACAGCTCGCGCTCGAATTCGCCGCGCACGCTGCGAATGGTCGCGCTGGTGCGTTCGCGCAAGGCCTCCAGCTGGCTGCGGCCGTCATTCATGACCCGGTAACGGCCCTCGAAGCCCAGGCAGATACAGAGGTACAGCAACTCGAGAATGTGCAGGCGCTGCTGCGGGTTCTGCAAACAGTGTTCGAGCAGCTGGAAGACTTTTTCGCCGCCCCAGGCTTCGTTGTGCAAGGTGATCAGCAGGCTCTGTTTGCCCCAGTCGCTGGTACTGCCCCAGGGGGTGCTGAGGACTGCCTCGTCCAGTGCGGTACAGAGCACATAACGGCTGAGCATCACCTCATCCTGGGCGACGCCGGCGGCGCGCGCCTGCTCCTCGAACTGGCGCAGGTAGGCCAGCAACTGGGCGCGCAGGCTGGCCGGTTGCGGGTGAGCGAGGGTGCTGCGCAAGCGGGCCAGCAGCGCCAGTATCGGGCCGGCCGCCCGCTCCAGCGGGTTGAGGCCCTGGGCCAGGCTGCTCGCCACCGGAGCGCCCGGCATCGCAATGTGCGGATCGGCGGCGCTGGCGCCATCCTTCCTTGGGGCAGAGGCATCGACGGAGCGCCCGCCGGGCCGCGGCATGATCAGGGTATGGTCGTTGCCGCCCGGCGAGGCGCCGCCTGAAGTGCCGCCTATGCCAGAGCTGCCGAAGGGATCATCGATCGGGTGCATGACGAACTATCCTCGAATGGCCCAGAAGGCCAGGTTCAGGCCCGGGAACTGGCCGGCAATGTGAAAGGCGAATCCCCCTGAGTGGGCCAGCTGTTTCCAGTGTTCGCTGCCACGATCCAGTTCGAAGTAGCTTGAACCGGCGTGATAGGGAATCTGCCGCGGCGCCACGGGCATGGACAGCAAGGCGATGCCGGGCAACTGCAGATTGACCAGGTCGCGGATGTGTTCCACCGAGCCGATCTTGGCCTGCTGGGGGAAATGCGTGCGCAGGGTTTCGGCCGGCACCTCGGCACGCACCACCAGGACGAAGCTGGCCATCTCCAGCAAGCTCTTGTCGGCCAGCATCGCCACATGCACGCCGTAGGATTTCTCGACGATCGGAATCGGCGTGGCGCGGGTATCGATGACCATCGACAAGGCTTGCCGCAGGTCATGCATCACCGGGGCGAAGCTGCTCGCCAGGTCGTCGTGGGCATAGGCCGGGTAGTCGCTGGGGCGACGCCCGGCAGCTGAAAAGGTGGCGAACTCCCCCGCCAGGCAGACCGCCTCGCGATAGAAGTCCTGCGGGTGCAAGGGACTCAACCGGGCCAGGTGGCTGAGCAAGGGCTCGGCGCGATTGACCAGTTGCAGCAGCAGAAAGTCGGCGATCTCCGAGGCGCCGCCGGCCCCCGAGGCCACCACCCGACCGGCCAGGGCCTCGCCGCGCTGGTGCAACAACCCTTGCAGCTCGCTGCGAAAGGCCGCCAGCACGCTGGAGGCGGCCACATCGAGCAGCGGCGCAATATAGTCCTCGTCCAGTTGCACGGCATTGTCCGCACGTTTTTCCAGCACCCGGATCACACCGAGGCAGGCATATTCGCCGAGGCCGTCGCGCTCGGTCAGCAGGCGCAGGGCTTTGCCGCCGATCGCCAGCGATGCCCGGCTCTCAAAGGCGGCGTTGTCATCGCGCACTTCCCGTACCTGGCTGATATAGCGCGCACCGCCAGGTGCTTCGCCCTCCCCCACGGTGTCGCGGCTGCCGGCACGCTTGAGCGGCAAACCCAGGAAGACCTGCGCATCGCGCAGGTTGTCGTTGACGTTCAATGGCGGCGGCGGCAGATCGTCGCCGGGAATGTCGAAAGGCGTGCCATCGGGTAGCACCCCGCGCGCGCTGACAATCGCCACCTTGCCCTGGCCGAGCAGGGACTCGTCGATGCGCAGCTCGGAGAACCCCCAGCCCCCGGCGCTCAACGGGCGGCAACGGCCATCGATCAGGGCTTCCATGTAGCGATCATGCTGCTGGAGATGCTGCGGCCGCAGAAACATTCCTTCGGACCACACCACACGGTTATTCCAGGACATGGACTGGCTTCCTCGACAGGACTAATTCGCAGGTTTCGTGGCTGCCGCGCTGATCGCCCTGGCTGTCAGGGAAACCGTCAATGGCGTGGTTGCATGGCTCGGGATATTGACCATCTGGCGCCACACGGCGCTGTCCAGTTCACGGTAGGACACCACCAGGCCGAGCAAACGGCTCTGCTCGTCGAGCGTGCGCTCCAGGGTCAGCCTTTGACCCGGCTGGATCAGTAATTCGTCCTGTGCCACCAGGTCCGCGGACAAGGTCGCGCCGGTGGCATTCACCAGGGAGAAATAGTCGGCGCGACTGAAAGCTCCACCGCTCTTCAACTCATACAAACGCACCCGCACCGGCGTCGCCTGGCCGCCCGCCGAAAGATTCAGATCGGCAGCAGCCTGGATATGCATGACAACGACAGTAGGCGCAGCGGGCGGCGGCGGGCTCGAAGCACAGGCAGTCAGCAGTAGTACTGTTGCGAACAACAAGAACTTTGGCATGTCGTCCTCCATGACGCTTATTATTCCAAATCGAAACTACCGATCGCCAAACAAGATCAACTCACTATTTAATAGCCACTGGCCTTTATCCAACTAACCGATGGCGCTCAGCCTTTTCGCAACTTGGTATTTTGTTCTTCATAGGCACGACTGAATTCGCGCCCGAACAAATCCTCGAAATCATCTTCGGCCTCCCTGGAAATGCTCGCGTAGAGTTCCGTGAACAACTCCCAGTATTGCGCTTGACGTCTACCGGGCAGCAAAGCGCCAATAGCCGAAGGTTGACTTAAACGCGCTTCCAATACCGCGGGCTGAAAACGCTTGAGCAGGTGTTTGATCGAGGCTTGTACGCCCGCCATGACGGCCAGTTGATGCGCTTTCAGGTCGTCGAAGCTTTCCTTGATCGCCTGGTCGGCCGGCATGAAGGCCTGGTTGCCGGAACGCAGCAATAACAGCAACGCCTCATCGACATTGGGGGCGAATTTGAGGGGGTTGTTCTCCACCGGGCGGATCATGGTCTGGGCCATGCGGAACTCACCCTTGAGGCTGGCACGGGCGCGCAGCACCTCGATCAGCCCCTCGACCATATGCCGGTAGCTGCGGCCGATGGCCTCCATTTGCGCGCGGGTTTCGCCTCTGTCGATACGCAATGGCTCGAGCCCCGCGCCCCTGAGAAAGGCTTCCAGCACCTCTTCCTTGTCGCCCCCGCTTGCCGGCGCCGGAGGCGCAACCGCAGCCCGTTGCACGGCCGGTTCGGGGGCGCTGCCGGCAATATTCTCCGATGCCGCTGGCAATGGTTGCGGCTGGGCCTGCGCGGTGGCTTGCACAGTGGCCGGCGTCACCGGCGCCGGGCCCGCCCCCAGTTCGGTGAAGGGGTCCCAATCCGCCGGAATCGCCGGTGCCGCGCCGGTTTCGCTGGCCGCAGGGGCACTCGGGCGTTGTGGCTCAGGCGGTCGAAAATCATGGCGTTCGGGTGGCACGTGGTCGGCCAGGGCCGGTGGGGGAACGGCCGGGGACGCGAGAAAATCGAACAGGTCGGGCTTGGTGTCCAGGGGCGAACCGCCCGCATGGATCTGCACCCTGGCGGGGGGCGCCGCCGCTGCGCCAGGCATCTCGCCGGGCACCTGGCGCTTGATCAGCGCATCGAAGCCGGTAAAGGGATCGCTCATCCCGGGCGCGCCGTTGGCGATTTGTGGGGCGCCGTTGATCTGCACCAGGATGTCGTACTCGCCGACGCGCAGCAGTTCGCCGTCGCGCAAGGGTTCGCTGTTGCCGCGGTGCATGCGCACGCCGGCATTCACCAGCTGTACGCCATTGGTGCTGGTGTCGGTCAGGTAGTAGGTGCCGTCACGCAGTTGAATGACGCAATGCTGGCCGGACACCAGGCGCTCCGGATCTGGAAGTACCCAGTCGTTCTCGGGGTTGCGACCGATTTTCAGCTCACCGCGATCAAGCTCGAACTCTGCGCGTTGGCCGGGAGTCAGCTTGTGATAACTGGTGATTGTCAAACGCAGCGGCATTGGAACTCCTTGTACGGTATTGCTCAATAACAACAGCTCGGGCATGCCAGCGAGTGCAAAGCGAGTATAGCCCCCTAAAAGATTTCCGCGCCCTCAAAGTTCCTGCGCTTATATTCGCTTTTTTCAAATAAGCCCTATAACAAAAGAAACTAAAAAAACCACCGCCGACCGCCTATCTTCAAACATCACAGTGTTCCCCCACTGGTCGGAGAGTTTCTTGACAACAATTGAACTGGGCTAAAACTTCAGGTCAATTGTTGAATTCGAAATGACGCCAGAAAGTGGCTCTGGATAGAACACTCATCCGTAGGAAAAGGAATTTAGTCGTGCGCTCACCCTGACCGGGCGCCGATTGCCGGGCCGATATGGAGATCACGTCCGTGGTGGATGTACAGCGCTTGTTGGAAACCATTTCCCCCGACTCCCCCTGTGGCGGCGACCTCGAGTACGACGCCGCCTTTCTCGAGCTTGAGCGCGCGGCGCAAGGCCAACCCGAACGGCAGATGGGCGATGCCGTGTTACCCGCCGCACCGCCGGAATGGCGCCAGGTCCGCGACCTCTGCGTCGAGCTGTTCACGCGCAGCAAAGACCTGCGCATCGCCAACTACTTCCTGCAAAGCGCCATTGCCCTGCACGGCTTGCC